>CAVTXF010000012.1:0-92271 GCA_963738595.1 uncultured Alphaproteobacteria bacterium | reverse complement strand
CAGTCGTTCCGGGCTGTGTTTCACCTGCGTTTGCAGGTGCGTTCCCGGGCGCTTGGTCTGGCGGGTTCTCTGGCTGTGTTCCCGCCGGGCTCTCCAGTGCTTTTTCAGGTGGTTTAGGGGGTGGTTTGACGGCGGCCTGGGCTTTTTTGGCAAGGCGCTGGGCTTGACCCAGTTTCTTGCTTTTCTGAGCCTCTTGGCGTGCCCAGGTGGCAATATCGCGATTGTGCCAGCGGATAAGATTGATCATGTGAACCGCAGCATTGCGCAGCGCACCGCTGAACCTTGCGATCATCAGGATCAGGACTGTGCCGCTGATCAGGCCACCCTTCTGGGTGATCAGCAGAAAACCAATGATCAGCCCGACCATCATGAGAATTTCGATGTAGTGATCCGGCTGCGAGCGCATTTTGGCCCAGGGCGAGGTCTGGCCATGTTCAACCGGGTGGCGAGCGACCGCGACACTGATTGCAATTGTGGACAGGACCTGAATGGCAAGAATGACAGCCAGCGGCCGTGCGATCGCCGCACACAGGACAATGAGAAGCAGCATCAGCATGAGGCCCTTGGCACATTCAAGTGCGGCGCGCGACTTGGCCCGCAACCCCATCACCGAAAAGTCGCCGCGATTCATGTGCAGCAACATCAGCTGGTCGATGCGCGGCAGGGCCCTGGCATCGAGGCGCTGAGAATAATGGGTGAAAAGCGAACGGAACAGGATGATCAGGATGCCCAAGGCGATCACGAGACCTGCGAGCCAGATGTGCGAATAGCCCGGCGCATTGCTCCCGGCCAGTTTTGCAAAGCGGTCTGAATGCTGCGCGTAAAGATAGGCAAACAGGATCAGCGAGATGCCCAGTCGCCGAACCAAATAAGAGAGAGTTCCGACAACGATGGCTTTCAGGATATGGAGCAAGGAATATCTGACTTTCTGCGGGCGCTCTTAAGGGATGCACGTAAGGGCGTCAATGTTTGCCCGTGGTGCCTCAACCTTCGCCGCGGCTTGCTGCACGCAAGGTGGCAAGCAGGATCAGCGAGCCTGTGACCATGCCAATCGTTGTGTAGATAATCGTCTGCTGCAACTCGTTGCTGCCTGGGAGACGATATTGGCTGAGGAGACGGTTTGCACCCATCGAACAGGCAAAGAGAACCCAGAAACAGATCGGACCTGTGACTGTCTTGGCACCAGACAGGATGCGCACCAGCCAATAGGTGCCCGCAATGGTGAACAGGATGACGATCAGGAGCAGCCGCGAGGGGCTGGTCCAGCTGCCAACAGGTAACCAGTGCAGTGGGGCTTCCAATATGTATATCAGTTGCGACATTTGCAGTTTCCGTTACACGGTCAGTCTGTATCGGATGGCGATGAGAAATTCGTAACTTTGCCCGAAAAGGTCTGGCCATGGCTAACAGAAGGTTAAGACCTGGCTTTTGATGGCGCATTGACATCAGTGCGCTGTGCCTTGCCCGCGGTCTTTGCTGAAATGTTCTGGAGCACACGGTTTACTTCACCGCCGAAAATCAGGACGAGCGCGCCGAGATAGACAAAGAACATGGCCGCGAAAAGGCCGCCCAATGAGGCATAGGTTGACGCAAAGCTGTCAAATCTCACCAGCCATTGCGAGAACAAAGTCGTCAAAATGATCCACACAAACACGGTCAGGGCCACGCCCGGCAGGACCTGTCTTGGCGGAATGCGCCTTGCTGGCAAAACGCGGTGTGCTGTGTAGAGGCTCGCAAACAGCAGGACGATGGCGACCGGATAGCGCAGCTGATCAAGTGCGGTGAAGGCAGGGTGGAGGGCGGGGACATATTTTTCGACGAAGGTCAGAAGTATGGGAACAAAAACCAGAAGGAAGGAGAAGGCGATCAGCACCAGCGCTGAGCCGATAATGAAGAGGGTATTCATGGCATACAGATAAGCTGCCGAACGGTGCTCCTTGAAATCATAGGCGCGGTTCAGCCCGACCCGGATGCTGTCGATGCCGGACATGGCGCTCCAGATGGTGAGGAGTGCGGCGATGCTGAGAAGATCAGCGCGCGGCACGGTGAGGATCGAACGGATTTCTCCGGCCAATGGCTTGGCGATTAGCGGTGGCACGGTGCCGAGCAGGAATGACACTGCTTTTTCCGCGAGGTCGTCGCTGCCGAAAAAGCCGGCGAGGGCTGTCAAAAAGATGAGAAATGGAAAGAGCGAGAAGACCGAGCGGAAAGCGATGTTGCCAGCCAGCGGAATGGCTTCGTCGGCGAAGAGGCGGCGCACAGCTTCGGAGAAAAGTAAAAATGGGTAAAAGGATCTGCCCTTCATCGTTCGTCATCATAAGGCAGTTGCAACGGCGTACAATGGTCCACTCATGCGGCCCGGCGGTCACTCCCAAGGTCGGTTAAGCCCGCTCTTCCTTGATCTTGTCCAATGCCTGTTTCGCCTTCGCGCGATGCGTGGCGTTGATATGGCCTTTCACCATGCTGAAGGCAGTCATGAGGACTGCAAGATCATCAGTGAAACCCAGGCCCAACAGAACATCCGGGATGACGTCCAATGGCATGACGAAATACGCCAAAGCCGCAAGCAGCGTGCCCTTGACCTTGAGCGGAGTCGCCTTGTCGAAGGCACAAAAATAACCGGCCACGACTTCTTCTGCAAAGGGCAGGCGCGCCAGGTTCTTTGCCAGCTTGGGCCAAAACTCATTGGCCACGGTGGTTTCGTCTGTCGTTTGCGCCATCAGAAAATCCTCCCCGGTCGAACGGAGTTTCAAATGGTGGTGCAAGACGCCGGTTTCAAGAGCTATCTTTGGGTAAACCAGAGGGCCGCCAACATGATGATGATGGTGGCAAACTGCAAGATGACGCGCCAACGCATCAGGTTCTGCGAGCGGCTGGAAGAGCCGCCACGCATCATGTTCCACAGGCCTAGCACCAGAACGATTGCCACGGCGGCCAGGGCGATGATCATGAGAGTGTTCATAAGATTCCGCTCAATTGTCCGAGATGCGGTTGAGGAATGCATCGAGGATCGATTGCGGCAGGATACGCCGGGCGATGGCGACAAGCCATGTCGGCGTTGTCACATAGTAATGGGCCTTGGGATTTCGGCTCTCAAGTGCGATTTCCAGTTTGGCTAAAACCGCAGAGGCCGGAAGTTTGAAACGGGTGTTGCCGCCGCGATCCAGCCGCTGGCGCTGGCGTTCGAAATCCGCCTTGTAGTGCGACTGCGACATGTCGATGTTGCGTTCGAATGCGGCGCGGGCGTTTTTCACGAAGTCGCTTTCGATGGGCCCCGGATTGATGGTGACGACGCGAATTTGCGTGTTGCGCAATTCGAGGCGCAATGTGTCGGTCAGGCCTTCGAGGGCGAACTTCGATGCATTGTAGGGACCGCGGAATTTCAGGGCAGCAAGGCCAAGCAAGGACGAACACTGGATGATGCGGCCTTCACCGTTGGCGCGCAGCATGGGCAAACAGGCGCGGGTCAATTCGTGCCAGCCGAAAAAATTCGCGGCAAACTGTTCTTCCAGAACGGCGCGTGAAATGTCTTCCACTGCACCGGGCTGGCCATAGGCCCCATTGTTGAAGAGTGCGTAGAGTTTTCCGCCCGTGCGTCTTTCCACCTCTGCGGCACAGGCCTGGACAGAGGCTGAATGCCGGTAGTCAAGGTTCAAGGCTTCCAAGCCTTCGCTTTCCAGACGCGCCAGATCTTCAGGTTTGCGGGCGGTTGCGAAGACACGCCAACCTTTTTCTTTCAGGCCCCTGGCGCAAACATAGCCAATGCCGGTGGAGCAGCCGGTGATGAGGATGGTTTTTTCTTGCATGGGAAATTGGATAGCGCAAGACATGGCGATACGAAAGCGAACAGTGCGCGCGGGATTCTGGTCGCCCTTTCAATTATGTATGCCTGCGAGGAATATTCTTTCCTCTACCCCATATGGGGGATGACGGGATCATGGCGCACTGAAAAGTGATGGACTGCGGGAATAGTCCCTGCACTTCGTGACTTGCTTGCTGGAGAGTGAAAATGGCGTTTACTGACATCATAAATGGCACAGAGAACAACGACGAGCTCTGGTCCACCAGCAGCAAAATCAACAAAATGTATGGCTTTGGAGGCGATGACATAATCCGCGCACGGCCATATCTGGGGCATGATCTCGGTTCTTATGACTACCTTTATGGTGGATCAGGAAATGACACATTGTACGGCTTTAGCGGCGACGATGAACTGAATGGCGAAGACGGCAATGACAAGCTCTTCGGTGGGGAGGGCAAAGATATACTGAACGGCGGCAATGGCGATGATTTTCTTTATGCCAATCCGACGGAGCCCGGGGGCTATCAACTTCTCCGGGGAGATTCTGGTAACGATACGTTTGTCATATCGGGTGCTGACGGTACTACAATTGATGACACAGCTGGAGTTGACACGCTTGTATTTGGCGGTCAGGCACAAGCGAATTTCAGCACTGGCACTTTTGGCGGTGTTTTGGCCGGTATAAATATTCGAGCTGAAATTGAACTTTTTCGGGGCTCAGATTCTGGCGATGTTATAATCCTTAAGGAAACAGATACCTATGGCCAGGGAATGGACGGAGGAATAGGAAACGACATCCTTTGGGGGAATGCCGGCAGCGAATTCATGTTGGGTGGTGAAGGCAACGACAGCATCAAGGGATATGGTGGAAATGACAGAATTGATGGCGGTAATGGCAATGACTTCATTTACGCCGGAGCAGGCACAAACACCGTTTTCGGTGGCAATGGTAACGACGAATTCCTGATTGATAGCCTGGCAGACATGACCACAATCGGCGATGTATCCGGCACTGATACTTTGCAATTTACCAATGGTTCCATCTTTGACCTGGAAGGAAACCGCTTTTCTGGAGATGGTTTACACGTGGCTGTTGCGCAAAACGTGATCGAAATTTTCCAAGGGTCGAACGGAAACGACGAAATCCGGATGAAATTTGCCAGCACCAAGGCTGTTTTCATGTATGGCAATGACGGCGGTGACATTCTGTCAGCAGGCGCAGGCAATGACCGAATAGAAGGCGGCATTGGTGTTGATCTTCTTGGCGGCAGCGCTGGCGACGACACTTTGAGGGGGGGCAATGATCCTGACGGCCTTTGGGGTGGCGAGGGTGCCGATATTCTCGATGGCGGAAACGGCTATGACTTTGCGCGTTATGACTTTGCCATTTCCGGAATTAAGGTCAATCTGGAATCTGGTGACGGCATATCCGGCGAAGCCAAATTTGACCAGCTCCTAAGCATTGAAGGTCTTGCCGGTTCCGCATTTGCTGACACCCTGGTCGGCAATGCCCTTTTCAATGTCCTCAATGGAAGCGGAGGGAACGATACCCTTCGAGGACTTGTTGGCAATGACTTGTTAACTGGTGACGACGGCAATGATCTGCTCTTTGGCGGTGAAGGTGCAGATGTCATTGAGGGGGGAGCGGGGACAGATATCATAAGATTTGACGACGCCAAAGCAGGCGTGGATGCGAGGCTTGATATCAATGTTGGTGTCCTGGGAGAGGCCAGGGGTGACACTTACAAAGATATAGAAGGAATTGTTGGTTCAAGTTTCAAAGACATGTTGGTGGGGGATGCCGAGGGCAACACGCTGAAGGGTGGCAAAGGCAATGATACCCTGCGGGGCAATGGCGGCAACGATATTCTGATTGGCGGAGAAGGCCGTGATGGTTTGATTGGTGGCGCAGGGGTAGACAAGTTTGATTTCAATGTGATTGCTGATTTTGGTAAAACTTTGAAAACACGTGATGTGATCACCGATTTTGTCCAGTCAGTGGATCGGATAGATCTTGCCACGCTTGATGCCTCGACAAAAGCCGCCAACAACAACGCGTTTAGCTTTATCGGCAACTCGGCTTTCCATAAGATTGCCGGAGAACTCCGTGCTGCGGGTAATGCAAATGGCAGTACGATTGTTTCCGGAGACTTGGATGGCAATGGTATTGTGGACTTCCAGATTGAGTTGAAGGGACTGTTCACCCTGACTGCTGCGGATTTTATTTTGTGATCAATCTCCGGATGACATTCCGAAATCGGCTACCTGCACTGGCTCACTGCGTCTGACTGCACGCTTTGCCTTTATTGAGCCGAAATCGGGCGTCACAACAACTGCTTTTCGAGTTGTTAAGATTTTCGGCGGTATGGTTAACAAATGATTTTTCGTCTTATCCTTGGTTCGCTTGCGGGCCTTTCACTTTCGGCTGGCGCTGCAATGGCGGTGGAGCCCACGTCCATTGGCAAGTTCAGTGACTGGGAGGCCTTCACCTATCGCACCAAAGACACGCGGGTGTGTTATGCCTTCTCGGCACCGAAGAAGAGTGAGGCGGCCAAGAAAGTAAAACGCGATCCCATCTATTTCATGGTGACACATTGGCCGGGACGCAATGTGCGCGGACAGATTTCAACGATCATCGGCTATCCCTTCAAGGAAGCCTCGACGGTGAAGCTTACAGTCGATGACAAGGAATTCGTGCTCTACACAGCGGGTGACATGGCCTGGGCCGACCGGGCAGAGACCGACAAGGAAATCGTCTCCGCGATGAAGACCGGGGGGTCTCTCAAGATCATCGGAACATCGACACGTGGCACTGAAACGACCGACAGCTATTCGCTGTCTGGACTTACTGCTGCCATCGACAAGATTGACGTTACCTGCAAGTAATCCCGCCATGATGGTTCGGCTGCTCTTTGCCTTCTTGTGGGTTTGTGCGACAAGCGCTGTTGCGTTTTCCGAATGCCGCAGTGATGGCACTTACACATATTGCGAATTTGATCCGGCGCGGGTGAAGATCGAAACCTTCAATCTGGATGATACGGGCGCTCCGCTGGGGACGTTTGGTGCGCTTGACAATCTGGTGCGCGAGCAGGGGCGCAAGCTGGTGTTTGCGATGAATGCCGGAATGTTTGATGCGGCATTGCGGCCCATCGGGCTCTATGTTGAAGATGGTGTTGAGGTGCACAGGCTGAACCGGCGCAATGGCGCTGGCAATTTTCACCTGAAGCCCAATGGGGTGTTTTATGTCGCGGGTGGCAAGGCAGCGGTGGTTGAGACCGAGCGTTTTGCGAAGCTCCGGATTGTGCCTGATTTTGCCACGCAGTCCGGGCCGATGCTGGTGATTGGCGGTTCCCTTCATCCGAAATTTTCGCCCACCGGTGTGAGCCAGAAGATCCGCAATGGTGTCGGGGTGCGCGACGACGGAACAGTGGTCTTTGCAATCAGCGACGTTCCGGTGAATTTTCACGATTTTGCCGCGCTGTTCCGCGACCAGTTGCTATGTCCCAACGCGCTGTTTTTTGATGGTTCGGTGTCGAGCCTTTACGCGCCGGAGCTTGGCCGGGCTGACGGGCTGGTGCCACTGGGGCCTATGGTCGGGGCCGTCGAAGTAGAGTAAGGGCTTGGCCCATGACGACGCTTATTTCAAACCTGCCTGAACGCTATATCCAGAACGACCTGCGGCCAACACTGGTGGGGCTGTCACGCGAGATGCTGGCTGATATTCTGGCGCGGGTGGCGGTTCCCGAGAAGCAGCGCAAGATGCGCGCCAACCAGCTGTGGCACTGGATCTATCACAAGGGTGTCAGGTCTTTTGCGTTGATGTCGAACATTTCACGCGAGCTGCGCGAGAAGCTTGACGAGGCTTTCGTGATCACGCGACCGGACGTGGTGACGCAACAGGTTTCGAATGACGGCACGCGCAAGTGGCTGCTCCGGCTGGCACCGGATGCGCGCGGCCAGCGGCACGAGATCGAGGCCGTCTATATTCCGGAAGAAGGCCGCGGCACACTGTGCATTTCATCGCAAGTCGGTTGCACGCTCACCTGCACATTCTGCCACACAGGCACGCAAACCCTGGTGCGCAACCTGACGGCTGAGGAAATCGTAGGGCAAATCATGCTGGCGCGCGATGCCATCCATGACTGGCCGGATGAGCTTGAGGCCAATCCATCACCGCCATCTTCGGGCCGCTACATCACCAATGTGGTGCTGATGGGGATGGGCGAGCCCTTGTATAATTTCGACAATGTAAAGCAGGCGATGGAGATTGCCTCGGACGGCGAAGGGATTTCGCTGTCGAAGCGGCGGATCACCTTGTCGACGTCCGGTGTGGTGCCGGAAATTGTGCGGGCGGGAGACGAAATCGGCACGATGCTGGCGATATCGCTGCATGGCACGACGGATGAGATCCGCAACAAGCTGGTGCCGCTCAACAAGAAATATCCCATTGCCGAACTGATCGCAGCCTGCCGGAATTATCCCGGACTTTCCAACGCGCGACGCATCACGTTTGAATATGTGATGCTGAAGGGTGTCAATGATTCACCCGCGGATGCAAAACGCCTGGTGCAGTTGCTGAGAGGCATTCCTGCCAAAATCAATCTCATCCCGTTCAATCCGTGGCCCGGCACGGCCTATGAATGTTCTGACTGGGAGACGATCGAGACGTTTGCCGAGATCGTCAATCGTGCCGGCTATGCCTCGCCGGTGCGCACACCACGTGGCCGGGATATCATGGCGGCGTGCGGGCAGTTGAAGAGCGAAAGCATGCGGGTTCGGGCGAAGGAGCGGTTGTCGTCGATGAGCTAGATTTGGCTATTTTACAAGCTCACCGCTGCAATCCCAGTGAAAATCCACGAACCAGATATTTCTGCACCATCAGCACGAAAATGAAGCACGGTGCGAGAGCGGTTGTCGAGAGTGCCATGGTGGAACCGCCCATGGCGTTGCTCATGATGGCGATCTGCACTGGCACCAGCTTGGTAAAGGCCGAGAGAAAAAGTGCCAGAAAAAATTCGGTCCAGCAGAAAATGAAAAGTATGATGGCGGTTGCGGTGATGCCGCCCTTGATCATCGGGGCAGAGACCCTGGTGAAGACCTGCCAGTCACTTGCGCCATCGAGCATGGCGGCTTCGCCAATCTCCGGCGGGAGATCGTCGAAAAAGGATTTCAGAACCAGAATGGCGAAAGGCAGATGGATCGCGGTTTCGACCAGGATCAGTCCGGTGCGCGTGTCGAACAGCCCCGTGGCGTGGTAGAGCTGAAACAAGGGATATATCAAGGCAATCGGTGGCAGCATCCAGGCGAAGAGCACGATTGCCGTTGTCGCCTTCTTGCGATGCGGCAGAAAGCGCCAGAACGCATAGGCGGCAGGCAGTGCGATCAGCAAAACCAGCAGCGTTGCCGAAACGGCGACAATGGCGGAATTGAACAGCGACGGTCGTGAATCGAAAGCCTCGGGTCCGGCCCCGAGGACGGTAAAGTAATTCGATAAAGTAGGGATGAAATTGAACAGGACGACGCGATCCTTGTCATAAATGGCACCGACCGGCTTCACTGAATCGAGAGCTGTCCAGAAAATCGGGAACATGAACAAGGCGACAATCAACATTGCCACAAGGTCGCGGAGTGACGGCAAGGGTCTGCAATCTTGAACCATTGTCCCACCATAGGCAGGCAAGGCATCTTGTGGAAGGGCGACGTGCATGATAGGCGGAACGGGAAATCGCCAAGGGTTCGTCCATGTCCAAGCAGAAAATCAAAAAAGTCGTTCTCGCCTATTCCGGCGGGCTGGATACGTCGATCATCCTGAAATGGCTGCAAACCGAATACAATGCCGAAGTTGTGACGTTCACGGCCGATCTTGGGCAGGGCGGCGAGCTGGCACCGGCGCGCAAGAAAGCCGAGCTCCTCGGCATCAAGGAAATCTTTGTGGAAGATGTGCGCGAGGAGTTCATCCGCGATTTTGTGTTCCCGATGTTTCGCGCCAATGCGGTGTATGAAGGTGTTTATCTCTTGGGCACATCAATCGCGCGGCCACTCATTGCCAAGCGACTGATCGAGATTGCCGAGGAAACTGGGGCGGATGCAATCTCGCATGGGGCCACAGGCAAGGGCAATGACCAGGTGCGGTTTGAGCTTACGGCCTATGCACTGAACCCTGACATCAAGATCATCGCGCCGTGGCGCGAATGGCAGTTCAAATCGCGCACTGATCTGATTGCGTTTGCCGAGCAACACCAGATTCAGGTGTCGAAAGACAAGCGCGGTGAAGCACCGTTTTCAGTTGATGCAAACCTGCTGCACTCATCGTCCGAAGGCAAAGTGCTGGAGGATCCGTGGGAAGAACCACCGCCATACGTCTATCAGCGCACCATTGCACCGGAAGATGCCCCCGACAAACCGACTTATGTTGAAATTGAATTCAAGCATGGTGATCCCGTGGCCATCGACGGCAAGGCAATGGCACCACATGTGTTGTTCACCGAGCTCAATCGGCTGGGCCATGACAATGGCATCGGACGGCTTGATCTTGTCGAGAATCGTTTCGTCGGCATGAAATCGCGTGGCGTTTATGAAACTCCGGGCGGGACCATTCTTTCGGTTGCGCACCGCGCGATGGAGTCTCTGACGCTTGACCGCGAGGCGGCGCATCTCAAGGATTCGTTCATGCCGCGCTATGCGGAGCTCGTGTATTACGGATTCTGGTTCGCACCGGAGCGCGAGATGCTGCAGGCAATGATCGACAAGTCTCAAGACCATGTTGAGGGCACGGTGCGGCTCAAACTGTACAAGGGTAACGTCATTGTAGTCGGTCGCAAGTCGGTGAAGTCGCTGTACAAGAATGATCTTGTGACATTTGAAGATGATCGTGGTGCCTATGATCAAAAAGATGCTGCGGGGTTCATTCGTCTGAACGCATTGCGGCTGCGCACACTTGCTGCAAGAAAACGCAACAGCTAACTGAAAACCTTGAATTGCAAGATCGTGAAGTCGCGAGCAGGCTCGGTTCAATCAGATGACTGATGCTGCGCCTCACGCGATTTCTCTCTGCATCATTGCCCTTGTTGCAGGTCTGGCGCGCGGGTTTTCCGGTTTTGGCGCGGCCTTGATTTTCATGCCACTTGCATCCGCGTTGGTTGGCGCGCAGGTGGCAGCGCCGTTGTTGTTGGTGATCGACCTGGCTTTTACCTCGCCGATGATCCGCCCGGCCTTTGCGCAAGTCAAACTCCAGCAAGTGGCATTGATGGCTTTAGGGGCGGCCGTCACTGTGCCGCTTGGCAGCTGGCTGTTGGCGATAACTGATCCACTGGCACTGCGCTGGATGATTGCCGTGCTGGCCATTTCCATGTTGGCTTTGCTGGTTTCAGGGTGGCGTTATTCGGGTGAGCCACAGCCGCGCTATACTGTGCTGGTTGGTTGCCTATCCGGGCTCTTTACGGGTATCGCGCAGCTGGGCGGGCCTCCAGTCGTTGCCTATCTGATGGGCGGAAAAAATGCAGCCGCGCCAATGCGCGCATTTTTCATTGTGTTCTTCTTTGCCACCACGCTGCTTTCAATAGCCAGCTATGCCTTGGGGCAACTTTTTACAGGTGAGGTCTTCAGGCTCGCCGTGATCGTTGGCCCAGGCTACGGGATTGGACTTTTCGGCGGCTCACTGCTGTTCCGTTTCGCCAGTGAAGAGTTATTTCGGCGGGTGTGCTTCTTGTTGATTGCGGCTGCGGTGGTCGTCAGTTTGCCAGTCTGGACTTCATGACGCCGCTTTGCGATTGACGATGATCACGGCTGCTGCCGTCACAACCATTCCAGTGATCTGGAGCAGCGTCAGGGTTTCGTTGAACATTGCGAAGGTGATGAGTGCTGCGACACCGGGGACGAGGAAGATCAGGGTCGACACCTTTGCAACAGCACCTTCGCGGATCAGGTACATCAGGATGAGGATGTTGCAGACGGATGATATAATCACTGCCCAGGCGAGGCCAGCCCAGGCCTGAAGACTGCCGTCGAAACCAAAATTTTCCGTGAGAGATGCGAGCAGCACGACAGCCATTGATGCGCCGGCATATTGCCAGAACATGGATGGCAGCAATGGCATGTGTGTTGAATAACGCTTCTGGTAAACCGTACCGAAGGCTGCGGATACGATACCCATGAATGCGATGCCTGCGGTGATTGGCGTGATGCCATCCAGGGCTGACACGGAAAATTTCGGTGACAGCACCAATGCAACACCCGCCATTCCCACTGCTAGGCCAAGCCAGTGTTTTGCATCAACACGTTCACGCAACATCGGTCTGGCCATAAAGGCCGTGAGCAGAGGTTGCAGTCCGCCCATCAAGGCGCTCACTCCACCGGGAAGACCGTGGGTGACGGCCCAGTAAATACAACTGAGGTAAAGTGCGTGGAGGAAAAATCCGACGGTTGCGGCGTGCAGCTTGTCGCGCAGTGGAAAGGTTGCTTGCGGTTGGTGAAAGACCATGGCAAGCGCCAACATGCACATCGCTGCCAGGGGAAAGCGATAGGCCAGAAACGAGATTGGTTCCACATGGCCAGCGGTGAGCCTGGCCACGACAAATCCAGAAGCCCAGAGGATAACAAAAAGTCCGGGTGCCAGAGAGGCCAATAATTTCTTGCCGTAGCGGTGATGCGACGGGGCAGAAATTTCGTCGGGATTTATCTCATCTTTATGCAATGGGTTTCTTCCCGAGCCCTGGACCTGGAGGTCGACATTTGCTCCTCAGGCTAGCGGCTCAGGCCATGACCTGCAATTCTTGCAGCACGGCATCGCCCATTTGCTGCGTGTTGGTGTTGGCGGGTTGATCGCCTGCGATGTCCTTGGTGCGCAGGCCCTTGGCCAATACGGCACTGATGGCGGCGTCGAGTTTGTCGGCCCAATCGCCCATGTTGAGGGAATAGCGCATGGCCATGCCGAAGCTTGCGATCATGGCAATGGGGTTGGCGGCACCGGTGCCTGCGATATCTGGAGCAGAACCGTGCACGGGTTCATACATGGATTTGCGGCGCTTGGTCTTGGCATCGGGCGCACCCAGTGCCGCTGATGGCAACATGCCGAGCGAGCCCGTGAGCATGGCGGCGACGTCAGACAAGATATCGCCGAAAAGATTGTCGGTCACGATGACGTCGTATTGCTTGGGCCAACGGACGAGCTGCATGGCGCAATTGTCTGCCAGTACATGTTCCAACTGGGCTTGCGGATATTCGTCCTTGTGGATGCGGGTGACGATCTCGTTCCACAACACGCCAGTCTTCATGACGTTGCGCTTTTCGGCAGATGACACCTTGTTCTTGCGCGTCTTGGCGAGATCAAAGGCAACGCGTGCGATGCGTTCGATTTCAAACGTGTCATAGACTTGTGTATCGATGCCGCGCTTCTGGCCATTGCCGAGATCGGTGATGGTTTTTGGCTCGCCGAAATATACGCCACCGGTCAATTCGCGCACGATGAGGATGTCGAGGCCTTCGACGATGTTCTTTTTGAGTGAAGAGGCGTCGGCCAGTGCCGGATAGCAAATGGCGGGACGCAGGTTGGCGAAGAGTCCCAGATCCTTGCGCAGGCGCAAGAGGGCTGCTTCGGGGCGCACATCATAAGGGACCTTGTCCCATTTGGGGCCACCGACTGCGCCAAACAATACCGCATCAGATGCCATGGCCAGCGCCATGTGCTCTTCCGATATGGCCTTGCCATGGGCATCGTAGGCAGAGCCGCCAGCCAGCCCGCGCTCGGTTTCGAATTTCGCTATGCCCTGTTGATTGAACCAGGCAATGAGCTTTTCGACTTCGGCCATGACTTCAGGGCCAATTCCGTCGCCGGGGAGGAGGAAGAGATTGTAAGAGGGCATGAAGGTCACTCGGATGGTTTGGACTTTGTTGGTGAGCTAGCGGGTTGGACCAAACAGATCAAGGGACTTAACCGGGCTGTGTCACAGCTTGATAATCTGCAATTTCGCGAGAAGCAGATTTGGAAACTGAAATCACCGCTCGGTTGCGCCTTTTCCTGCGAGAATATGATCGCGGAACTTGGCGATGCGTGAAATTCGCGTTGCAGAAGCTTTGGCCGAGTTCAGATTGATGACATAACTCCTCTGGCGCCCGGGGGTCAGGTCGTGAAAAGCCTCCGCCAATTCAGGATCAGAATCCAATGCTTCGACCAACTCATCAGGCAATATGACTTCACCTTCAGCTTTTGGCGGTTTCAGTCCCGCCTCCGCATAGCCCATTGCCTCCTTCAAACAGGACAGGATGATCGGCTCCATCTCCGCCACTTGCGTATTGTCCATGAAGCGGATCATGTCCCGGTGCTTCGTATTTGGTCCCGATTTTTCAAGCACGCCTTCGGGGTCTTTCATCAGGGCCGCATTGAAAAAACTGATGCGAAAATCGCCGCGAAAGGCACCGATGACCACAATGTTGCGGTCGCCATGCATGTAGCATGGGTGTCCCCATTTGACAGTCTCGGATAGACCCGAAGCGAGGCAAATCCGGCGCAGATCGATCAAGCCAAGCGCCCATTTCCGTGTCGAACACTCTGTCGTGGCAAAGCGTTCGCAGCGTCCACATCCTTTCGAAAAATAGTCCTCAATTTCGGTTATCATGACCATCAAGTATTTCCTGAGCTGGTGCCCCTTTTGTAACTCGAACCGCTTCAACCGTCAAAGTCCTCCAATCCAGGAATACCGTTGCGTCGTGTTCCAAGCTGAATTGCATCGCGTCATGACTACATGACAGGAACGATTGCACGAAACATCGATTTGCAAATCATGTATAGCAAAGGACCAAAGGGGAGATTTACCGATGAAAGCGTCGTGTCACTGTGGTGCTGTCCAATTTGAGGTGAGGCTGGTCGATGGAATGAATACGGCGCGTCGCTGTAGTTGCTCGTTCTGCCGGATGCGGGGTGCAGTGGCAGTCTCCGCAAAGGTTGGTGACATCCGGTTCCTGCAGGGTGAAGACAAGCTGACGCTTTATCAATTCAATTCGAAAACCGCGAAACACTATTTCTGCTCTGTCTGTGGCATCTACACGCATCACAATCGGCGTTCGAACCCCCATGAATTTGGGGTCAATGCAGCTTGCCTCGAGGGTGTTTCGCCTTTTGACTTCGGAGAGGTGCAGGTGCTTGATGGGGTGAACCATCCCGCTGACGGCGGCACGAAAGGTAAAGTTGTCGGCTTGTTGCGATTTGAGAAGCGCAATATTTGACCGCGAAGTTGTAATTGCCCTTGCAGGCCCGGGCCTGTATGTGTCAGTGCCGATTTGAAGGGGACATGTGTGGTCAAAGTAGCGGTTCTGCCGGCTCGAATTTACGCGCTGATCTGTTTGATTTCGGTGGCGGTTTTTTTGTCGGTACCGGGCCAGGCACAGGATTCGTCAGCCGGTGTGCAAGGACCCATTACAGTTGTAACCCGCGTGTTACCGCCCTTCATCATCAAGGATGGTGACAGATTTACCGGATTTTCTGCGGCCCTGTGGGAGTATATCGCCGAGGATGCAGGTTTGAAATTCCAATGGAAGGAAGTCAACAACATCAAGGGAATCCTCGGCGCAGTTGAGGGCAATGAGGCGCAGGCGGCCATCGCTGCGATCTCCATCACGTCGGAACGTGAGAGCAAGTTCGATTTCTCGCAACCGATCTATGAAGGCGGATTGCAGATCATGGTGCGGGAAGGGGCGAGCGAAGGTTTCAGCTTTCGGCGCCTGATTGACATGCTTTCGACCGGTGCATTGCCCATCATGCTGGGGCTGCTTGCGGCGCTCGTCATCATCCCCGCGCATGTCGTCTGGCTTGCCGAACGCAAGCACGGCAATCCCCTGTTCTCGCAAAACTATATCCCCGGCATTTTCCATGCAATGTGGTGGGCGGTCGGGGCGACGGCAGGGCAGCAACCCGACATTCCGCGATCATCACTGGGCCGCTTCCTGTCGGCGATCTCGATCTTGGTCAGCGTCATCTTCATGGCGTTCTTTACCGCCTCGCTGACCGCATCAATCACCGTCGGCCAATTGCAAAGCAACATTCGCGGGCCCGAAGACCTGGTTGGGAAATGGGTGGGGACGACGCGGGGGTCAACGGCCTCGAAGTATCTGTCTGATCGCGGCATCATGCCGATGGAGCACGACAAGATTGAATCGGCACTCATCGACCTGCAGCGAAATGCGTTGGAAGCCGTGGTCTTCGATGCTCCAGTTCTGCAGTATTATGCCGCCAATACCGGCAAAGGCCGGGTGCGGGTGACCGGACCGATCTTCAAGCGGGAAAACTACGGCATCATGTTTCCTGCCGGTTCGCCCTTGCGCAAAAAGGTCAATGCCTCCTTGCTCAAGATGCGCGAGGACGGCACCTATGACCGCTTGTATGAACGGTGGTTCTCGCAGAGCAGCGGCTGAGCCGTCAGGTGTCTGCCACCCTGGTCACGCGGTAGGCCAGAAGGTCGTCACCTTCCTTGACTGACACGTATTCGCCCTGCCGAAACACGTGATTGCCAAAGCGGTAGCCGCTCTCGTCGTCTTCCTCGTCGCTGTGGATGTCATAGTGGAAAGCCCATGAGCCGCCGGGCTTGCGGATCAAGTGACCAATATCATCCTCTTCGCCCGGCCGGAAGCGGCGCACACGGCAGTGATCCTTGTGGGCATGCCAGGCATCGGAATCGATGTGCCCGGTGACATCCAGCGGGGCGGTGAATTCATACCCGATTGCGTTTGAGCCCTCGGGGTGGTCCTTGGTGCGGGCGAGTTCCAATCTGATCTTGCTCAACATGTCAGTGACTCATCAAAATCGGCCGGTCGAGATGGTGGATGACGTGGCGGGTAACGCCGCCGAAAATGAACTCAGTGAAGCGGCTGTGGCCATAGGCACCAACGATAATCAGCCCCGCGCCATGGTCGGATGCGGCGCGCAAAATGGTTTCGCCCGCTGTCATGCCATCGGAGGTAACGTTGGTGATCTCGGTTTTCACACCATGGCGGTCCAGTGATTCTGCCAGGGTTGCACCCTGCATCTCACCGCGCGCGGGTTGATCGATCTGCAGGATGCGGGTGCGTTTCGAGGCTTGCATGAAAGGCAAGGCATCAAAGGCAGCGCGTGCAGCTTCGCGGCCGTGGTCCCAGCCAATAATGATTTCATCGAGTGCCAGTTTGGCCTCGCCGAGGAACGGCAGAACGAGTACGGGGCGGCCTGCTGTCATCACCAGACGTTCGACGAAATCGAACTCAACGCCGTCATAGGCCTTCCGGTCAGTGGCTGACACAACAATCAGGTCGGCATTGCGGCCCTGACGGGTGACTTCGTTGACAATCATCGGCATGTCGGAATCAATGACGTGGAAATCAAAGCTGATGCCGTCGGCCTTCATGCCGGTCTCGAACTGCGATTGTACTTGCTTGAGCTGGTTCTGGTAATGCTTGCGGGTGCCATCAAACACATCCGGTGCAGCGGCATAGCCTGCAGCAGGATAGACCTGCACACCCGGTATGACATAGAGACCGGAAATATGGGCATCAAAGGTCGTGGCAAGCTTGCGCGCCGCTTCAACCAGCTGCGGCACGCGGCCAAGTTCATTAAGACAGAGAAGAATGGTTTTATAGGCCATGACAGTCCTCCATGTGGATGAGAGCAGTCTGCACTCCTTCACATGGGGATGATTTGATTTGGGTCAAGGGGCATCGGCTGGGGCGGCGGCGGGTCGCTCGAGCCAGAACAGTCCGGCAGCACCTGTCAGGCACAATGCAACGATGACGAAAGCGGTACCGGAATAACCGGTGATCCAGGTGCCAAGGGCAAAGCCTGCCGAGCTGATCAGAGACCCGGTGAATGTCATGACGGGGACAAGGGATGTTGCTAACCCCGGTCGGTCTTTCATCAGATCCTGGAAGGCCGTGACAGGCAGTGACAACACCGCCGCAGCCCCGCAACTGTTGAGGACCGCTATCGCATAGAGGTGCCAAGGGGCGGAAGCAAAGGACATGAGCACGGCATAAATTGCGTAAACCAACAGTGCCAGCATCAAGGCAAAATTGATGCTCTTCCAGTTGGCGACGCGGGCCCACACCAACATGAACGGAATTTCGAGCGCGGCGAGCAGGCCGGCATAGATGCCAATATCACGCGTCGTGCCGTGGGCGGGGCCCGTCATGATCAAAGGATGCAACGTGGAGTGCAACGTGTGCGCGCCAGAGCCCAGGGCGATCACCAGGACGCGCAAGATGATGGGCGCTGTGGCAATCAGCGCGAGGGATGCGAGAAACCCCGTCTTCTCTTGCTGCATGGTTTGCGCGGGCTTGCCAAGACTTCCGTAGATGAGGACTATGCCAAGTGATGTTGCGCTTGCGACCAAAAAGGCCGGCAACAGGCTTGGAGAATCTTTCAGCCACCAGCCAACCAAGCCGGGAACGACGATCCAGACGGAGGCAACGACAGCGCGCGCTGTGGCGTTGACGGATGCGATTGTTGCCGCAGGAGCTTCGTTCAGCTCACGTCTCAGGCCGCCAAACAAGAGCGAATAGGCCACTCGCGCCACTGGCACGAGGACGAGCATGCAGGCCATAAATACCAATTTTGAGGGGACCGCGAAGATCAACCCGTAGCCCAGCACTCCGCATGCCGAGAGCGCCACAATGAGCGCCTTGCGGCTCGATATCATGTCCGAAACCGACCCGAGCCAGACAGAGGTCACGACATTGACGATGGCGCTGGCGAACATCAAAAGCGCGAATCCGGTATCGCTGATGCCGAATTCCCTGATCCCGATGACTGACTGAAATGGCGTTGTTGATGCTATGGTCGCGGCGTAACACATCAGCGACAGCGTCGTGATGCGCAGCTGCGGATTCTTCAGGATCAGCGATGTGGCAGACGACATGGCCTTCATTGGCGGAAAGCGGCCGAGCGCTCAAGGCCAAACTATTTTGAGTTTTGCAACAAGCACCAATCGGCTCGCGCCCAGAATGCAGCTGCAAAGATCAGGGCAAGCGGCAACAGCATTTGCGGCACGCCATCAACGGTGGTGTTGCTGTTCAACCAGTCTGACCTGATGTCGAGGCAGAGCGAGGTGACATAGGGTACGCGGCTGTAAAATGGCATGGGCTTGAAATGGGCGTCATGGTCTGGCGCAGTCCAGCTGCCCCACTTGCCACCGACATGCAGTATCGTTGCAACAATTGCCAATGCGAGCGCCACTTCACTTCGCGCCATGGCCATGAGGGCAAAGCCAATCAGCAACGCGCCCAGCGTTGACAGTGCATGACCCGATGCGTTGGCGCGCGCCCGGGGCGGAAACCCGTGTTTCCAGGCTTCGGCATATTTCATGCCGCTGACCCAGAATATCACGGATGCCAGGGTTGCAAGGAGTGCGGGCAAGCTGCCGAAAAAGAAACTTCCAATGCTTTGGGCAACAGAGATTTTCTGGATGCCGGCAAAGACGGAGCAACTCAAAAGTGCCCCGAAAATCGCCAAGGCATTGCCGGCATTGTAGAGCTGGCCGGGATTGGCCAACATGGTGCCTTGCGGTGCGCGTGCCTTGTGGCGCGGCTGGATCGGGAGAGCTGTGACCTTCATTGGGTTCCTCCGGCGTCGTGAGGATACCTAAATCAGCGCAAGCGGCTGCGCATGCCCCATATGAGGGAGGGCAAAAGATAAATTTTTTGACGTCATTACTCCGCCGCCACCTTGCGCGACGGATTGTTCGGGTGCTGCGTCCAGTTGGCATAGTCAGGGGTGATTTTCTTGCCGGTGCGGGCGTCGGTGCCGCTCGTCTGCTGCACCATGGTGATGCAGTTTTCGACGGGGCAGACCTCGACGCACAGATTACAGGCGACACATTCGTTGTCCATCACCTCGAAGTGACGCTTGCCGTCCTTCTCTTTCATGATGGCCTGGTGCGAGGTGTCCTCGCAGGCGGCGTAACAGCGGCCGCACTTGATGCAGGCGTCCTGATCGATCTTTGCCTTGGCGATGTAATTGAGATTGAGATATTGCCAGTCGGTGACATTGGGCACGGCGCGGCCCCTGAAATCCTCGATTGTCGCGTAGCCCTTCTCATCCATCCAGCGGGCGAGGCCTGATTTCATTTCCTCGACGATCTTGAAGCCATAGGTCATGGCTGCGGTGCACACCTGCACGGTGCCTGCCGACATGGAGATGAATTCTGCCGCATCGCGCCAGGTGGTGATGCCGCCGATGGCTGAGATGGGGAAGCCCCTGGTTATCTTGTCGCGGGCAATTTCGGAAACCATCGAAAGCGCGATCGGCTTCACCGCAGGCCCGCA
This sequence comes from uncultured Alphaproteobacteria bacterium, assembly GCA_963738595.1. Lineage (GTDB taxonomy): Bacteria > Pseudomonadota > Alphaproteobacteria > Rhizobiales > Aestuariivirgaceae > Aestuariivirga. The sequence goes on along the minus strand of CAVTXF010000012.1, from coordinate 72,188 downwards.
ATAGCCGCCATGCGAACCCTTGCCATCGATTGATGGCATGGGCGAAAATGAATCAAGATCAACATGGGTGATCGAGTTGATGGTGTTGATCAGCGACACGGCATCTGCGCCGCCCTTGAATGCGGCCTGTGCGGGTTTCCTGATGTCGGTGATGTTGGGTGTGAGTTTCACGATCACCGGCAGGCGCGAGTGCTGCTTGCACCAGCGGGCCACCATCTCGATATATTCCGGCACCTGCCCCACGGCGGAGCCCATGCCGCGCTCGCTCATGCCATGCGGGCAGCCGAAGTTGAGTTCCACGCCATCGGCTCCGGTTTCTTCAACGCGGGCAAGAATCTTTTTCCAGGGTTCTTCCTCGCACGGCACCATGAGGGAAACGACCATGGCGCGGTCGGGCCATTCGCGCTTGACCTTCTTGATTTCCTGCAGATTTATTTCGAGTGGTCGGTCGGTGATCAGTTCGATGTTGTTGAGGCCGAGCAGGCGGCGGTCGGCCCCGTGGATGGCGCCATAGCGCGGGCCATTGACGTTGACGACGGGGGGGCCTTCTTCACCCAGGGTCTTCCATACAACGCCACCCCAGCCAGCCTTGAAAGCGCGGACAACATTGTATTCCTTGTCCGTGGGCGGCGCTGACGCGAGCCAAAAGGGGTTGGGTGACTTGATGCCGACAAAAGTGCTGCGAAGGTCTGCCATGGGATCACTCCAATATTTCTCCCCGCCCTTGTGAGCGGGGTTGGGGGCGGGTGCCTGCCACAGAACAATGCTTGCGGCAGGCGCCCACCCCTGCCCCTCCCTCTGGGGAGGGGTGAGAACTAATTCGACAAATACGCATGAATGCTCTCCGCTGCGCGCCTGCCATCATCGACAGCGGCGACGGTCAAGTCCTTGCCGCCTGCGGCGCAATCGCCACCGGCCCAAATGCCTTTGACAGAGGTACGCTTTTCGGAATCGACTGCAATGCGGCCATTCACCAGTCTGAACGCACCTGATGTGGGGTCAACATAGTTCTGGCCAATGGCCTTGAAAATCATGTCGGCTGCGATGTCAAAAGTCTCGCCCGTTACAACCAGCTTGCCTTTTTTCACCGCCATGTAATCGCAGGTGAGGCCCGCAGCCCTGCCGCCCTTGACGATCACTTTTTTGGGTGCTGCCCAATGCTTGATCTTGACACCTTTGGTTTGCGCGAGGTCTTGTTCGAATTTGGACGCCTTCATCTGTTCGGCCCCACGGCGATAGAGGATGGTTACGTCTTCGGCACCCAGGAGTTTGGATTGAATGGCGACATCAATGGCCGTCATGCCGCCGCCGATCACCACGACCTTGCGGCCCACGGGGAGTTTCGCGAGGTCTTTGGCCTGGCGCAGGTCGGCGATGTAGTCGACGGCGTCTTCTATCCCCTTCATGTCATCATTCTTGATGCCGAGGTCATTGACGCCTGCGAGGCCTACGCCGACGAAAACCGCGTCGAAAGACTTTTGCAGTTCGGCAAGTTTCGGCTTCTTGCCGTTTTCAATTGTGATGCCGCCCAATGACAGAACGAAATCCACTTCCTTCTGGGCGAACCCATCGACGGATTTGTATGATGCAATGCCATATTCGTTGAGGCCGCCAGACTTCTTGCGGGTTTCAAAGATCGTGACATCATGGCCGTGCATGCTCAAGCGATGCGCACAGGCAAGGCCTGCGGGGCCTGATCCCATGACAGCAACTTTCTTGCCGGATGATTTGGCGCGCGCGAAAGGATGCCGGTCGCCCATCGCGGCGTCCGTTGCGTAGCGTTGCAGCTGGCCGATCTTGACGGGTTTGCCTTCTGACACCTGGCGTACACAGACTTCTTCGCACAGTGTTTCGGTGGGGCAGACACGTGCGCACATGCCGCCCAGAATGTTCTGGTCGAAAATCGTTTTCGCTGCAGACTTCGGATGGCCCGCCTGAATCTCGCGGATGAAAAGCGGGATGTCGATTGATGTGGGGCAGGCGGTTTGACAGGGCGCGTCGTAGCAGAAGAGACAGCGGTCACTTTCGACCAGCGCTTCATGCGGATTCAGTGGCGGATGAAGGTCAGCGAAGTTCGCGGCGTATTGTGACTTGCTCAGCCGCTTGCCTGAAATGTCTGCGCTCTTCGGTGCCATCCGGTTTTCTCCCCGTGATTTGCTTGATGATAACAGATTTTGTTCATTTGGTCAAATTTTGTTTGGCTACGGTAACGGTCATCTGGCCCGATCAACGTTGATAAAAACCGGGAGGAGCGCTGCTGCAATCTGGGCAGACAGGCCGAGCATGCCTGCAGGCGTCGTTAGTGCCGCCCATTGTTCGGTGAGTGACCGACCAAAAAGTGCCGTGCCCAAAAAAGTTTCAAAAACGACCAGCAGTGCAAGGAACCACAGAACCATGGTCCAACGGGTACCAATCGTGCGTGGAACCTGCCAGTGCTGCAGCGTCCAGCGGCAGGTAAAAAATGCGGCCATCAGCATCACGGGCACTTCCGCCATTGTTGCGGCAAGTTCGCCAAAGATAGGTGTGACGAAAATGACGCGGATTGTCCCCAAGACAAAGCCCAAGGCAAACAACATCAAAAAATAAGCAGCTCCAGCGATCAATGCGCGCTTCACGTCGAGTCCTCGTGGGCGCAGCTATTGCGGAGCCTTGCCATTCACATCAACCACGGCGCAGAGGTGTTTGCCAGACCGGAAGATGTTGGTCTTGCGTGAGGTGCTGTTGGCACAGCCGAAAAGGGCGAGTTGTCTTGCGTCTTCCTCATTGTCGAGGCCCCAGACGAGATAGGACCTGCCCGTTGCATTGATTGCAGCCGCACGGTGGCCTTGTGCCTTGCGATAGGCCTTGCCGGGTCTGGTCTGTTTCCAGAACTTGCTCATCCTGGTGCTGCGTGGCGCAGAAGCTATCTGCCTGGGCTCGCCTTTCAGGAAATGTGCAATGGCCCCATTGATCTTGTTGTTCCAGGGAAAGGGATTGTGACCGCGACCTTCGATTATGGCATGGGAAAACGTGTGGTCCGGCATGAGTTTGCGACAATGGCCGGCTGCCGCCTCATCCACCTTGAAGAGGCCCAAGCCATTCACGTATTGATCGTATTCGCCCCAGAGATAGAGGAATGGCACGCTTGCAGGTGCCGCGGGCGGGGCCTGCAGGGCTCCACATTCCTCGCCGGAGACGATGATACCGGCAACATCTGCCTCCACCATCTGAACAATCAAGCCACCTTCAGAATGGCCCCAGAGGAAAAGCGGTTTGCCGGGATTGACCTTGCGCAGATCAGCAAGTGTCCGCTGGGTTTGGGCCACGCGCAACCGCCAGACTTCAGAGACCTGTTCGGCCGGAAATTCATGTGAGAATCCGCAGACCGGTTTCGGGCGTTTGACCGCGAAACCGTCAGGCACATAGAAGTCATAGCCCAAGGCGTTGAAATAAGCGCCCCAGACGTCGGAGAATATTTTTGCGCCCGTGCCGTCACAGCCATGCACATGCAGGATGATGCCTTTGGATGTGCCGCCATTCACCAGATATTTGCGGCCTTTGCGCATGGGAATGTCGCGGCCTTCACGCGGCTTCTGCCAGTCGGGATCGGCCTCGAGGTTTGCCAATTTCCAATCCGCTTGCAGCGAGAGCAAACGGCATTCGGACACGTTTGACTGGCGCAGGGAACGGAACTTGCTTTGCTCGGTGCATTTTTCCATGGCCCGCGCTTCGGCAGAGGCAGGGAAACTTTCGTTGTATGAAATGCCGAAGGCGCCGTTATCGGCAATGGCCATCGCCTTTATGCCCGGACGCGGCTGGTAAAGTTTCCGCCACATATACTCAAGGGGAAACTGGATGATGTGTTTTTCATCCGGGTTTTTCCCTTCGGCACAAGCGTTGGTCATGCAGGCCTGCATGATCAGCAGGACCGCGACAACAGCTTGCATCAAACGCGAATTTAACATGATGATTTTCCGTCCTTCAAGAAAACTAGGCGGCGTCAACCGGAGCGTCAACCCTCAGGCCCAAATGTGGTTTAGCGGTTCGGTGGACAAAGCCCGCGGCTGCGCGCTAACTAGCGGTGACCTTATTGTACCGGAGACAGAAAACACCATGGCCGACAAGAGCAAGAAGCCCCACACATTCCGTTCGCAACTGTGGTTCGACAATCCGGACAATGCCGACATGACAGCGCTCTATGTCGAGCGCTATCTCAACTACGGTTTCACGCAGGGCGAACTTCAGGGTGGCAAGCCGATCATCGGCATTGCGCAGACGGGGTCGGATCTTTCACCTTGCAACCGCGCCCATGTCGATTGGGTGCGCCGCGTGCGCGATGGCATCACGGCAGCGGGGGGAATCCCCATGGAGTTTCCAATCCATCCTATTCAGGAAACGGGTAAGCGCCCTACGGCGTCGCTTGATCGTAACCTCGCCTATCTGTCGCTCGTCGAAGTGCTGCACGGCTATCCGCTGGATGGCGTGGTGCTGACCATCGGTTGCGACAAGACCACGCCTGCCTGTTTGATGGCGGCGGCGACGGTAGATATTCCGGCGATTGCTCTCTCGTCAGGCCCGATGCTCAACGGCGATTACAAGGGGCAGCGCACGGGTTCCGGCACCATCGTGTGGCTGGCGCGCGAGAAACTGGCGACGGGTGAGTTGGACTACAACGGCTTTGTCGATCTCGTCGCCTCATCCGCGCCATCAACCGGCTATTGCAACACCATGGGCACGGCCTCGACGATGAACTCGCTCACGGAAGCCTTGGGCATGTGTCTGCCGTACAATGCTGTCATTCCCGCACCCTACCGCGAGCGCGGGCAGATGGCGTATGAAACAGGCCGCCGCATTGTCGAAATGGTGCATGAGGATTTGACGCCGTCGAAGATCATGACACGTAAAGCCTTTGAAAATGCCATCCGCGTCAACACTGCCATTGGCGGGTCCACCAACGCGCCCAACCATCTCAACGGCATTGCGCGGCACTTGGGCGTCGAGCTCGATGTGATTGATTGGGAACAGCAGGGATTGGACTTGCCGCTGCTTGTCAACATGCAGCCGGCGGGCGAATACCTGGGTGAAGATTTCCACCGCGCTGGTGCCGTTCCCGCCGTCATCGCAGAACTGATCGAGGCCGGAAAAATCCACGAGGATTGCATCACCGCCAATGGCAAGACGATTGGCGAAAACAACAAGGGCAAGTTCTCGTGGAACCGCAAGGTGATCCGCGCGTTCAACGACCCGATGAAAAAGAATGCCGGGTTCAAGATGCTGAAAGGCAATCTGTTTGATTCAGCCATCATGAAAACCAGCGTCATCTCGGAAGAATTCCGCACGCGCTATCTGTCGAACCCGAAAGACCTCAATGCGTTTGAAGCAAAAGCAATCGTGTTTGACGGGCCGGAGGATTATCACGCCAACATCGACAACAAGAAACTCGATGTCGATGAGAACACCATTCTGTTCATTCGCGGTGTTGGCCCCTTGGGTTATCCCGGTGCGGCGGAAGTCGTCAACATGCGGGCACCGAATTATCTGCTCGAAAAAGGCATTCGTTCACTGCCTTGCGTTGGTGATGGACGGCAGAGCGGAACATCGGGTTCGCCGTCGATCCTGAATGCATCGCCGGAAGCCGCCGCTGGTGGCGGGCTGGCATTGCTCAAGAACGGCGACATGGTGCGCATCGATCTCAACACTGGCGATTGCAATATGCTGGTGAGCGAGTCAGAGTTGGCGAAACGCCGCGCCGCGTTGGAAAAGAGCGGGCGGCTACAAAGTGCCGGAGTCACAAACGCCATGGCAGGAGATTTTCCGCAAGGAGACCGACCAACTGGCCCAAGGCATGGTGCTGAAGGGTGCGACGAAGTTCCGGCGGATTGCGAAAGTGCATCCGGTGCCGCGGGATAATCATTGAGGTGACCGGCACAATTGTGAATTTAGCTCAACTACCAATGTATTTTCCAACACATCGCCATGATAAGGAATTGTGGGAGTGGTTAGGTCGCTCTGTGGCAACATTTGGATTCTTGGAAGAGATGTTGAGAAAGGCAATCTTATCGTTGACCTCAACAAGGCCAAAGACCTCCGAAATCTCTTGTGCCACGCTTCTTGGCGCGAGCCAAATGGCGAAGGCGAAGCGCTCCCTTTCTTTGTAAAAAAGAATGACAAGCTGGCCAATTACACAAGAATGGACGTGATGTATTTGCAGCAAGTACAACTTGGAACAGCTGAGCTGTGCGGAGAGGTGGTGAGTGTGGTTACCAAGATGGGCTATCAGTTTCCCGGTTCGAATGGTCCCGGCAAGCCAGTTTTGTAGTATTGTTATAGCCTCGCCCCGGCCTGCGCCGGGGTGACGGACTGGGGGGAGTGGAGTGTGTTCCTGCAGCACCGGAGTTACGGGTTTGGGGTGGGTTGTGAGGATTCTCAGTGCTTTCGTTCCTCCTCACTCTACCCACCCTACAATCCCCCTCCCACCGTCATCCCGGCGAAGGCCGGGACGAGGCTGGTTGACGGAACGGATGCATCCAATAATGTTCCGATATGGGTGAGTTTGAGAAAGCTCCGGCGGTTTACATCCTGGCCAACCGGTATCGCGGTGCGATGTATGTTGGTGTAACTTCGGCGCTTTACTTACGTGTTTGTGATCACAAGAACGAGCGTTTCGATGGTTACACCAAGGAACACCAGATCAAGACACTTGTCTGGTATGCGCATTTTCCTTTCATGGAAGACGCGATCACCCGCGAGAAGCTCCTCAAGAAATGGCACCGCGACTGGAAGTTTCGTCTCATCGAGGAGATGAACCCGGACTGGCGCGATCTCCATGATGAGATTGATACGAACATCATGTTTGTTGCTTCAGCCTCGTCCCGGCCTTCGCCGGGATGACGGGCCTTCGCCGGGATGACGGGCCTTCGCCGGGATGACGGGCCTTCGCCGGGATATTGCGAGACGGCCTTCGCCGGGATGACGGGCCTTCGCTGTAAAATCATTGGAGATCACATCGCTGCAATTTCTGCAGCGCGCTTTGGTAAGAGTTCGGCGAGTTTGTTGATCACTACGTGCCTCAACCCGCTTTCATGCATGCGTTTCACTTCATCTGACAGCCTATCTGGCAATTCCTTGGCCATGGCTTTGATGCGTTCGATGACACGGTCTGCGTCAATGCGGTTGGTTGCTGCAAGTTTGCGCCAGTCGGACAGTGAGACCTCCATCAATCCGTAACGGTCTCCGATTTTCATCGCGAGTTTTGCCTTGCGCGGATCGATGTTGGGATATGGCAGAATGCTGGCGATGTCGTAGAGCGGCGCCAATCGCACCATTCCGCCGCCGCCAATCAACAGCGAATAATTCTTGGCATGGGCGTCGGTGCCGCCGATGAGCCAGTTGAAGATTAGGGCGCCGACAAATGTCAGCACGTCGTCTTCACTTGCATTTGGAAGCCGGATGCCCTTTGTCCTGTTGGCGCTTGAAACATTTGACCGCAAGAGTTCTATGATCTGCTTCGGGCTGGGGCCTTCGTCATTTTGATATTTTTTCGCAGGATAGATGCTTAAGGCCTGACAGAAATCTTCTTGATGAACTCTGTACACAGGGGTTGTCTTTGAGAAGTCTGATAGCGATTTGGATGACGCTGTTAGATCTGTCACTTCTGCAACATGACTTGCTATTTTCAGAGCTGCATCGGGGTCTGTTGAGCCTGCGAGCATTGCCGCTTCTGCCGCCTTTGCAGCGACTTGTGCGGTTGTTGAGGCTAACAATTTTTGAATGTCCACACGATCATACCGCGTGACTACAATCGCCGTTGTGTCATCAAATTTTTTGACTTCAGTTTGGGCTGTTGGAAGCCCAAGTGCTTGCGCCAGTTTGAGGCAAAGATGTTCGTTTTCCGCATGCCCGTCGAACTCTCCCGACGGTGGCTTCAGAATATGTGTTGTCGGTGTTCGACCTGAAGGAACGCCCCAGCGCTGGCCATCGAAGAGCAGTGCAGTCTTGGGCTGCGCGCCAGCCAAACTGAACTGTCCGGTATCGCTGGGTGTTCGCCCCGCACTTGCGTCAGCCCTGACCGTGCGAAGACGGGCCGCTACTTCAGCCTCAGTCAGCCATAGTGTTTCGGCGGGTGGAGAGTTGATGAGCGCATCATGTCTTTTGGGCGAGACAAATTGCACGGCACCTGCACAGTCTTCGCCCACATAGCTGATCAACGCAAAGGCATTGCGGGCGGACACCTGAAACTTCTTCGCCCAATTGCTCAGCACCAGTTCGTTGTCCGGCAACAGTCCCCAGATGAATGGTTCAATGGCGGCGTGCGGGTGTTCGGCTGCCGCCAGAGGCATGGAGAGTGAAAGCGGATACGCACCTAGGGCGTCACTCCAGCTTGGGGCGTAGGTGAAATTCAGACGGCCGCGAAGCTGGCTCACTCTGCCGACTTCACGTTCATCCAGCAGCACCACAAGTTCATTCATGGCCGGGGCTTGCCTCGCGCTTTTTCCACGATGGCATTTATGTCCGGACTGACAACAGGGGTGGTTGTTGATGACTGGTCTGTTCCATTATCCAGCACGCCCCTCATTTCAACATTGACTTCCGCCAATGCGCGGAGGACCAAAACCAGACTTGCGCCCGGCTTGCCACGCTCCACTTGATTGACCCAAACCCTGCCGACGCCAATGCGGTCGGCGAGCTCAGCTTGGTCAAGTCCGAGCGCTTGCCGGCGGTCTCTGATGAGTGCGCCGATGTCTCTGGGTGTTCTCATGGATAACATGTCTCATGTATGCGATCGCGAACATTGCGGAATGTACTCGATAGCATACATTCCGCAATGTATGCAATAGAATACATCACCCCATCCCCACCCGCCACACCGTCGCCGCGGCCACCGCCAGGAACAGTGCGCCCGCCACGCGCCCAATCCAGATCGTCACCGCCGGATAGCCTGTCAGGAAATCCCGCGATTTCGCCGCGGCCAGTCCCAGTCCGCCATAAACTCCGCCCTGCACCAGCACCGTGATCACGCCCATGGCCATCGCTTGCGCCCACATTGGCCCGTATCTGGGCAGCATAAACTGCGGGTAGACGGACAGCGTGAACATGTAGGCCTTGGGGTTCAGGGCGCAGGTGATGAAGCCTTGGGTGAAGGCTTGCCGCATGGATGCCGCACCTTCGCTGCCGAGGCTCGCCACAGTGATGGAGCTTCTTACCAGTGTCCAGCCGATCCAGGCCATGTAGGCGGCACCGGCCAGCAGGATCACGGTGAACACGGTTGTCGGCAAAGTGGTCAACACGCCGACAGCAATCAGTGCGAAGATCGTGTGGAACACGCCGCCCAGCATGACGCCTGCGGTGGCTGCGAGGCCTCGCGTGCGGCCGCCTGTCAGGGCGTTGGCGATGACGAAGAACATGTCCATGCCGGGCACGATGATGATGCCCAGTACGAGAATGAAAAATATCCAGAGATTTTGTGAATAGGTCATGAGCGGTCGCAAATAGAACGGCCCGCTGACAGGATGTGTCAGCAGGCCGAATTGAAAACAGTGAATACGGAATTGTCGAGAATATCCAAATATAGCACTCCCAGCGTACGCTGTCAAGTTCTTTTTTCCTAGTCTGGAATTTGTCCTCAGACCACGCGACCCAGCGAAAAGCCGCGGGCCAGGTGCTTTCGCATCACGATGATGAGGATCACGCCGGGAATGAGGCCGATGACACTGGCCGCCGCGAGGAGTGCCGTGTTGGCCGACATGATGCTGGCTGCCCTGGTCATGATGCCTGCGATGGGCTTGGCGTGCACGGTGGTGAGCCCGTTGGCGAGAAGCACTTCAATCCATGAGAACATGAAACAGAAAAATGCCGTGACAGCGATTCCGGGTGCGATCTGCGGCAGAAGGATGCGGCGGAAGAACTGCAGTTGCGAATAGCCATCAATGTGCGCTGTTTCATCAAGCTCGTGCGGCACCGCGGCGATGAAGCCTTCGAGAATCCAGATGGCAATCGGCACGTTGAATATGCAATGGGCCAACGCCACGGCGATGTGTGTGTCGATCAAATTGAGATTGGAGAAAATCTGCACGAAGGGCACCAGCATCACGGCGGGTGCCATCATGCGGAACAACAGAAATCCGAAAAACAGGATGCGGTCGCCGGGAAAACGAAAGCGCGCAAAGGCATAGGCCGCAGGCAGTGCCACGATGACAGAGATCAACACATTGAGCAGGACGTAGATCAGCGTATTGACGTAGCCCATGCCCCAGGCGGCATCAGACAAAATCACGCTGAAATTTGCCAGGGTCGGATCTTGCGGCCAGGCTGTGAGCTTGCCCATGATTTCGCCATTGGTCTTGAAGCTCATGATGACCAGCCAATAGATCGGCGTCAACAACAGCAGCGCATAGATCAGGGGAGCTGCAGAACGTTTATGCAGCATGGTGGTTTTTCCGGGTCGGTACGATGCGGGTGAAAAACATCCATGACAATGCGAGCACTATGAGGAAATAGATCACGGCCATGGCGCTGCCTTCGCCGAGATCAAACTGGACGAGCGCTGTCTGCACCAAGTTCCTGACTGAGGAAGGTGGTGTAAAGATCACGCGTCCCGCGGGTGAGGATATAGGCTTCGGTGTAGATCACGAAACTGTCGATCAGGCGGAGCAGTACGGCGATCATGAGTACCAAACGCAGGCGCGGCAATTGCACATGGCGGAAGATTGACCAAGGATTCGCGCCATCAATGCGGGCGGCGCGGTAATAATCTTCCGGGATGGTGCGCAAGGCGGCGTAGCCCAGCAGCACCACCAAGCTGGTCCAATGCCAGGTATCCATGGCCAGCAGTACGATCCACGACACAAAAGGGTTGTCCATGTTGAGCTTGATGCCAACGAGGTTCAGTGCTTCGTAGATGAGGCCGGCTTTCGGAATGATCATGGCCTTCCACAGGAATCCCACGACGATGAAAGGCACCAGCAACGGTATCGCCATCAGCACGATGAGGAGGTTGGCGAGCCTGCCCTTCGGCGGCATGCGGATTGCGATGTAGATGCCGAGAGGAATTTCAATCGCCAGAACCAGGGCCGAAAAACAGAAACTGCGCAACAGCGCCAGCCAGAAGGATCCGCTTGACAGAAGCTCGCCATACCACTTGCCACCGACCCAGACGAAGTCGTTGCCGGAGAATGTGTCGTGCAGTGAATAGAAAAAAATGAAAGCCAGCGGAATGATGCCGCAGAGCGTCATCACGGCAAGGGCAGGTGCGAGGTAGAGATATGGTTTCACGGCGAGCAAAGTGGCTGATCTCGCGATGCCGCGCAAGTGACAGATGGCGGCGCATCAGCTAGGCTCCGGAAAACGGGAGGACATGATGGGACTGGAACTTTCTTCGCCTGGCATTACCGCAGGATTTTCGACACTGGGTGCCCGCCTGGTCTCGCTGGTCATTGATGGTGTTGATGTCGTCATGGGTGGCGGCACGGATGCAGAATTTCTCAGCGGAGACTGGACCACGGGCATTGTGTGCGGGCGGCATGCGGGGCGGATCACCCATTCGACGTTTGAGATTGATGGCGTTGCGCACAAGGTGCTGCCGACTTTTGGGGCGCATCAATTGCATGGCGGGCCTGATAATTTTGGTTTGCGGCATTGGGGTCACGAGCTGATCGACAATGGCATTCGCTTCACGCTGGTTTCGCCGGATGGCGATCAGGGGTTTCCGGGTGAGGTGAAGGTCACGGCGGATTATGTGTTGAAGGGCCAGGTGCTGTCACTGGACATGAAGGCCACATCAACAAAACCGACGGTGATCAATCTGACCAATCATGGCTACTGGAATTTGATCGGCGGAAAATCAGCTTTTGAGCATGAGATGTCGATCGAGGCGGATCGTTATGTTGAGTTGAATGACATCCTGCTGCCGAGCGGTGCCCTGCCTGATGTTGCGGGCACACGTTGGGATTTTCGCGCGATGCGACTGGTCGGCCAGAACTACGACAATTGCTGGGCGCTCAACGGCAAGCGTGGAACGTTGCGGCGCGGGTTGACATTGCGCGATCCTGCCTCTGGCCGAAAGATGGACGTGTGGACCACGGAAGCGGGCATGCAGATGTATACGTGTTTCCACTGGAACGGCGTGTTTCCGGGAAAGCGCGGGCCACTGCATCAGTATGAAGCCATCGCGATCGAGCCACAGAATTATCCGGATGCGTGCAATCACAAGGGATTTCCAAATTCGATTTTGCGGCCGGGGGAGACGTACAAGAACCGGATGGAGTGGAGGTTTGCTTGAACCATTCCCTCCACCGTCATCCCGGCGAAGGCCGGGATCAAGCTTCCTTGCTGTCGTTCAAGCCTCGCCCCGGCCTAGGCCGGGGTGACGATCTTTGGGGCAAGTTGATGTCGTTGTTCACCCGCTCATACACCGTTAAGCTTGCAAATCCAAGCAGCGTCCATTTTGCCTCCTCACAAGAAGTTGTACGGATCCACATCCACCTGCAAACTCAGTGATCCCTTCGGCTTCACATCCTTCAGCCACAGGCGCAGGAAATTCTGGATGTTCACGTCGCGCTTGGCTTTGACGAGGTAGCGCCAGCGGTATCTTCCGCGGACGATGGAGATGGGGGCGGGGGCGGGGCCGAGGATGGTGATGGCTTCGCCTGCGGGTTCGACTTTCAAGAGGGATTTGGCGAAGCGTTCGGTTTCCAACGCGTCGGTGCCGGAGATGATCAGTGCGGCCAATCTGCCATAGGGTGGTAACGCGGCATTTTCGCGGATCAGTTTTTCCTGATTGAAATAGGCATCGCGATCGCCTGAGGTGAGGGCGCGCATCAAGGGATGATCGGGGGAATAGGTTTGCACCAAGGCATGGCCCGGCTTTGCACCGCGACCCGAGCGGCCTGCCACTTGCGCCATCAGCGCCCAGGTACGCTCGCCTGCCCGTGGATCAGACGACTCAAGCGCGAGATCGGCATCGACAACGCCGACAAAGGTAAGGAATGGAAAGTGGTGACCCTTGGCCACAAGCTGTGTGCCGATCACCAGATTATGCATACCTTCTTCTACTTCCCGAAGCACATCGCGCAGCATCACCCCGCGTGAAATGTCGCTCGACAAGACCGCGATGCGGGCACCGGGAAAATTCTTCACGGCTTCTTCAGCGAGGCGTTCAACACCGGGACCGACCGACACCAGCTTGCCTTCGGTCTGGCATTTTGGGCAGGCCTGCGGCACCGGTTCCTGATGGGCGCAGTGATGGCACATCATGATGCGGCGGAAGCGATGCTCCACCAGTGACGCCGCACAATTTGGACAATCGAGACGATGGCCACAGGCGCGGCACAAAGTAAGGGGGGCGTAACCGCGGCGGTTGAGGAACAACATGGCCTGATCACCAGCATCCAATGCCGCCTTCACATTGTCCAGCATCGGGGTTGAGAGCCACGCGCCCGGCTCCAGCTTCTGCTGCTTCATGTCGATCATGTTGATCTCGGGCAGTTCCGGGCGGCCGTGGCGGTCCACCAGTTTCACCAGCTGATAGCGGCCGCGATCAACATTGACGATGGATTCAAGCGATGGCGTGGCAGAGGCAAGTACCACGGGGAAGTTGGCCTTGGTGCCGTAAAGCACGGCCATGTCCCGTGCATGATAGGACACACCTTCATCCTGCTTGTAGGCCTGTTCATGTTCTTCATCGACGATGATGAGGCCGAGATTGGGCCAAGGCAGAAACAATGCCGAACGTGCACCCACAACAATCCTGGCGCGGCCTTCGGCAACGCCGCGCCAGACGCGCTCACGTTCGCGCGGCCGCAAATCCGAATGCCAGCCTGCGGGCTCGCAATCGAAGCGATCTTCGACGCGCTTCAGGAATGTTGCAGTGAGTGCGATTTCCGGCAGCAGCAGCAAGACCTGCTTGCCCCGCCGCAAGGCCTCCGCCATGGCTTCGAAATAGACCTCGGTCTTGCCGGAACCGGTGACGCCATCGAGCAATGTGACCTTGCTGGTGCCGATGGTGGCTTTGAGAATTTCAGCGGCGGCGCGCTGATCATCGGAGAGAGTCTTGGTACCGTTTTCGAGGTGCGGATCCCTGAAGGGCCGATGCGCGGGAAGCGCCACTTCCTCGAGCGCGCCATCCTTGGCGAGCGCCTTCACCACGCTCACGCCGACTCCCGCCTCTTGGGCCAGTTCAATGGCACGCAGCGGCATTTCCGTTGCGATCTCCAGAATGCGCTGGCGTTGCGGTGTCATGCGTTTCGGGGTTTCGCCTGTAGCGCGGTAAGCAGTGAGTTCGCGCGGTGGCGCAAAGGCCGAGGGCACGCGGATCACCATGCGCAGTACGTTGCCCTTGGGCTCCAGATAATATTGGCTCAGCCATTCGATGAAGTTGCGGTGGGTTTCCGGCATGGGCACCATGTCGAAGACTTGCGCGACATCGCGGATTTTCATGTTGGTGGGGCGCGCCGGGCGAAGTTCCCAGACGACGCCAATGTAGGAGCGGGGTCCGAGCGGCACCTCGACGTAAGCGCCGTGCTGCAGCGCCATGCCTTGGGGCACGGCATAGGTATAGGCTGTGTCCAAGGCGAGGGGCAGCAGGACTTCTGCAAATACTTTGGTGTCCGGGGCGGAATCGTTCGTCATTGCGACTGGAATAGACTTTGAGATGAGGCGCTTCCAGCCCTATATCTAGTGCCATGAAACACGAGGTTTTGGCAGCGCCGCAGGTGCGGGAAATAGTCTACGCTGAACCGTTTTCGCTGGCGCGGCGGTTGAAGGGCGAGCGGGCGCTGACGCTTCTGGAAAGTGTTCAGCGGCATGAACATCTGGGGCGCTATTCGTTTCTGGCCGTCAATCCTGCCGTGACCGTGACATCGCTGGAGGAAGCCGCCCATTTGCTGAAGCGCAAGGCCAGGCCGCATGTGGCGGGACTGCCGCCGTTCCAGGGCGGGCTTGCAGGCTATGTGTCTTATGATTTCGGGCGGAAGCTTGAGCCCAAGGCGCGGATTGCGCCGCGCGCGCCACTGGTGCCGGATCTGGTTTTGCATGATTTCGAGACAGTGGTTTCGTTTGATCACATGCAGGAGCGGGCTTGGATTGTTGCTGCTTGTGAACACCAGATGGATGCGCTGGAGGATTTGCTGAAACAGAAGCCTGCACCACTTGGCACCCATCTGGTTTCGGGCTTCCGGTCCAACATGACGCGGGCGCAGTATGAAGCGGCGGTGCAGCAGACTGTCGATTACATTCTTGATGGTGATATTTTTCAGGCGAATGTCACGCAGTGTCTGTCAGCTGCGCTACCTCATGATTTCGATATTTATGGGTTCTACAAGATTTTGCGCGCGCGCAATCCGGCAACGTTTCAGGCGCTGCTTGATCATGATCATGTGAAAGTGATTTCATCATCGCCGGAACGGCTGATTTCGTTTGATGGCACAACAGCAGAGGCGCGACCGATCAAGGGTACGCGGCGGCGCGATGTTGATCCGTCGCGTGATGCTGAGCTGGTCGCGGAGCTGCTGGCCTCGCGCAAAGACCGGGCCGAGAATGTGATGATTGTAGACCTGTTGCGCAATGACCTGTCACGTGTCTCGAAACCCGGCACTGTCCGGGTACCCATGCTGTGCGGGCTCGAGAGTTACGCCAATGTGCATCACCTTGTTTCCGTGGTGACGGGTGACTTGCGTGATGGATTGAGTCAAGTGGATTTGTTGCGCGCCGTGTTTCCCGGTGGATCGATCACGGGTGCGCCAAAAATCCGTGCGATGGAAATCATTGATGAACTGGAAGGCATGGGACGTGGCGTCTATTGCGGGGCCATCGGCTATCTTGGCTACAATGGTCACTGCGATTTCAATATTGCAATTCGCACGGTTCAGATTTCGGATGGCAGGATCCGGGTGCAAGGTGGTGGTGGCATCACGGCGCGCTCGCATCCGCCCGCAGAGTTTGACGAGAGCAGGCTCAAGGTGCAACGCATTCTGGAATCCTTTGCACCATGATCCTGATCATCGACAATTATGATTCCTTTGTATTCAATATCGCGCGGTATTTTGAAGAATTGGGCGAGCGCGTGTCGGTGAAGCGCAATGATGATGTTGAGGCCCGTGATCTCACTGCAAAGGCGGTTGTGATTTCGCCGGGGCCATGCGCACCGCAGCAGGCGGGGCTGTCGCTGGCCATCGTGCGTGAATATTCCGGGCAAATTCCGATTCTCGGGATTTGTTTGGGGCACCAAGTGATTGGCGAGGTGTTTGGTGGTAGCGTGGCGCGGGCGAAGCGGCCTATGCATGGTGACTCATCCGAGATCACGCATGATGCGTCCTGCATTTTTGCAGGCTTGCCACACCGGTTTTCGGTGGGCCGGTATCATTCTCTGATTGTCGAAAAGCTGGAGGCCACGGCGCTGATGGTGACGGCGCAAAGTGACGATGGCGAAATCATGGGTTTGCGGCACAAGGAGCATCCGACTTTCGGCGTGCAATTCCATCCTGAATCAATCATGACGGAACATGGTTATGACATGTTGCGCAATTTTCTGAAGGTGACGGCTTGATCGACGAAAATGACCGGGGATTTCTGCTGGGTGACGGCGTGTTTGAAACATGCCTCGTGGCAAATCGTGTCGCATTATGGCTTGATGAGCATCTGACCCGGATGAAAAAATCGGCGCGCAAGATGGATATTCCGTTTGAGCGCGAGGCGTTTGAGCAGAGTATCCTCGGGCAGATCGCTGCGGTGAGTGAAGCGCCGCATGTGATGCGTTTGACAGTGACGCGCGGTGTGACGCAACGTGGACTTGCCGCAGAATGCGTTGCGCCCACATTGCATGTGTCACTCGCGCCGTTTGATACGGGACTCACCGGCAAAGATGTCGCGCTCGCAATATCGAGCCTGCGGCGCAATCCGTCGAGCGTTTCGGACCGGCACAAGACAACGTCCTATGCCAACAACATCTATGCCGCGCGGGAAGCGAAGGCCAAGGGTGCTGATGATGCCCTGATGCTCAACCAGGATGGACTTGTGGCCTGCACATCCATTGCCAATGTCTTCATGATCAGTGACGGCAAGCTGGTGACGCCACCGGAACAGGATGGGGTTTTGCCCGGCATCATGCGGCGGGTTCTGATTGACCAGTTTGCCGCAGAGGTGCGGTCGATTGACCGCGATGAACTGGAAGAAGCCGATGGCCTGTTCGTCACCAATTCACTGCGCATTGTTTCAAATGTCGTGCGGTTGGACGGGCGAGACTTGCCAAAGACCGATACGAAGCGTTTTATGGATGCCTTGCTTGCCGCCGCGAAGGCGCAATGCGGTGTTTTATTGAAGGAGATGTGAGATGAAATTTTTTGTTGATACCGCAGACGTGAAGGACATTCGCGCGGCCCAAGAGATGGGGCTGGTCGATGGCGTTACCACCAATCCATCGCTGATCGCAAAATCGGGGCGGCCTTTCAAGGAGGTGATCGCCGAGATTTGCTCCTTTGTCGAAGGACCGGTGAGTGCCGAAGTGGTGGCTCTTGATTATGCGGGGATGATCAAGGAAGGCCATGAACTGCGGAAGATTGCGAAGAATGTCGCGGTCAAGGTGCCGCTGACCGTCGATGGATTGCGTGCCTGCAAGACATTGTCGTCGGAAGGCACGATGGTCAATGTCACCTTGTGCTTTTCGGCCAACCAGGCATTGCTGGCGGCGAAGGCCGGTGCGACGTTCATCTCGCCTTTCATCGGGCGGCTTGATGACATCAACCTCGAGGGCATGGAACTCATTTCCGAGATCCGGCAGATCTATGACAATTATGATTTTGCCACCAATATTCTGGCGGCCTCGATCCGCTCTGCCAACCATATCAAACAAGCCGCATTGATCGGTGCTGACTATGCAACCGCACCGCCTTCCGTTCTCATGTCATTGGTGAAGCATCCGCTCACCGACAAGGGCATTGAGTCCTTCATGGCGGACTGGAAGAAGACCGGACAGAGCGTCGTCTGATTTCGGATGGAGCGGTTCGGTCTTGCGGAGGATGCGGCTGACGTGGCGCAGGCATGGCTTGTGTCGCTGCAGGTGGAGCGTCGCATGGCCGCGAAAACCTGCGAAGCCTATGGACGGGACATCCGGCAGTTCGGCCACTTCCTCAAAGAGCATCTGGGGGAGATTGCTGGTGTTTCCGTCTTGCGGGGGCTTGATGCCTCGGACTTTCGGGCCTTCATGGCGGCGCGGCGGCGTGACGGGATCGAGAGCCGCAGTCTGGCGCGGCAGATTTCTGCCATCCGCTCACTGTTTCGCTTTGCGCAAAAGCAGGGGTTTTTTGAGAATACCGCACTTGATGCCGTGCGCTCGCCCAAGTTGCCACATCGCCTGCCGCGGCCCGTTGCCAAGGATGCTGCAGCGGAGATGACTGTTGTTGCTGATGATGAGGCAGCGCTGCCGTGGATAGCGGCACGTGACGCTGCGGTGCTCATCCTGCTTTATGCCTGTGGCCTTCGCATATCGGAAGCGCTGGGTTTGACGCCCGAACAGTTTGCGCGGGAGCCGCTGGTGGTGACCGGCAAGGGGCAGAAGTCGCGTCTCGTGCCATTGATTGATGCGGCGCGCGCCGCTGTTGCGGACTATCTGGCGAAGTGCCCGTATGCGCTCAATCCTAGAGAACCGATGTTTCGTGGCGCTAAAGGCGGACCCTTGTCGCCACGCATCATCCAATTGCGGGTGGCGTATCTGCGGGGTACCCTTGGCCTTCCGGATACGGCAACGCCACATGCGCTGCGACATTCCTTTGCATCACACATGTTGGGCAACGGGGCTGACCTTCGCGTGGTGCAGGAACTGCTTGGCCATGCGTCGCTGTCGACAACGCAGGTCTATACCGAAGTCAACCGTGAATACCTTGTCGCGCAGTATCGCAAGGCGATGGGGGAGTGATGCCGGTCATAGACCTCATTCATCCGTCCACGGAGTTTCCAAAGCGCGCTGGTGCAGTTGTCATCGGTGCCGGCATTGTCGGAATTGCAACAGCACTTGAGCTTGCCGAGCGCGGCGTTGATGTGGTGGTGGTCGAGAAGGGTGACGTAGCGGCGGAACAGTCGAGCCGGAACTGGGGCTGGTGCCGGCAGATGGGCCGCGATCCGCGCGAGATCCCGTTGATTCAGGAATCCCTGAAACTGTGGCGCGGCATGAATGCGCGGATCAATGGAGAGACCGGCTGGAACCCATGTGGCATCGCCTATCTTTCTGAAACCGGCGAAGACCTTGCGCAGAAGGAAAGCTGGCAGCGCAACCATGCAGCGCCGCACAAGCTTGCCACGCGCATGGTGCGGCCAGATGAAATTGCCTCACTGTTTCCCGGATGTGCCAGGGCCTGGGCTGGCGGCATGTTTACTTCTGACGATGGGCGGGCTGAACCCTTCATTGCTGTTCCGGCAATGGCGCGCGCCGTGCAGTCGGCCGGCGGGAAAGTTTTCACGCGGTGCGCGGCACGCGGAATGGACACATCGGCGGGGCGTGTTTCATCTGTGGTGACTGAAAGAGGGTCGATTGCAACTGACACAGTGGTGCTGGCCGGCGGCTATTGGTCAAGGCGGTTTCTCGGCAATCTGGATGTCCATTTTCCGCAGCTTGGTGTGGTCAACAGTGTGATGCGAACAGCGCCGCTTGATGCGGGGATCACGCGGACTTTCTCGGGAAACAAATTTGCGGTGCGCAAGCGGCGCGACGGCGGCTTTACCATTGCGCACAATCATTTTTCAGTGGCGGAAATCACGCCTGCGAGTTTCACGCAGTTTTTTTATTTTTTGCCCACCCTCATGCTTGAACGGAAATCAATTCGCTTGCGCATCGGCAAACGTTTCATTGACGAGGCGCATATGAAGCAGCGCTGGAAACTCGATGAGGTGACGCCGTTTGAAGAGGTGCGCATTCTTGATCCCGAACCCTATCAGGACATCATGGATCAAGCCGCAGGTGCCTTGCGGAACTGGTATCCGGCCTTCAAGGACATGCAGATTGCCGAGCGCTGGGGCGGCATGATTGATTCCACACCGGATACGGTTCCGGTGATTGACCGGATCGATAAAATTCCCGGACTCTATTTGGCGTCAGGGTTTTCTGGCCATGGATTTGGCATTGGTCCTGGTGCCGGAAAGCTAATGGCCGAGCTTGTGACCGGCCAGACACCCTGTGTTGACCCACAGCCCTTCCGCTTCTCGCGGTTCACGGATGGCAGCAAGCCAAGACCGGTAACGGGAGTTTAGGGGCAAGCAAGACGTTAATCCGGGTTTTCGCTTAGGCGGCTTTCAATTGAGCCTGCTGGATGGCGCGTTCGATGGTCGACAAAAGTTCATCTGGCTGCACGGGTTTTCGCATATAATCGAAAACCTTGAGGCCCATGGCGCGCATCTGTGTCGAGCGATCGACATCTGCTGTGACCATGACGAATTCCGCCTTGGACCCCATTGATTGCAGGGTCTCCACGACATCAAGTCCGTTCTTCACACTGCCTAGGCGGAAATCGAAAAGACCAACGGTGAATTGCTGATCGACAGCAAATTCGACAGCGCTTTCAGGATCGGAAAAACCCTTCACCTTGTAGCCGCAGTCGGCCAGCAATTCGGCAATGCTGGTCAACAAATCCACATCGTCATCAAGTACGACAATATCCACTTTGCGTTCGTCCATGTTCAGGTATCCACTTTTGCTGTGTTCTACCCAGCCCGTCCTAATTCACCAGCAGCATGGGGGGCAGAAGTGAATCCGTGCTTAAGGAATTGCCTAAAGCAAGGCCTTTGGTTGACCGATTATGAATGGATCGCGCGCGCGGCAACAGCAAGAGCAGCTTCCTTCACAGCCTCCGCCAAGGTTGGATGCGCATGACAGGTGCGGGCCAGGTCTTCGGCAGATCCGCCAAACTCCATCAGCACGGCAACTTCGTGAATCAATTCACCAGCTTGCGGCCCCAGAATGTGGCACCCGAGCACACGGTCGGTGCGCGCATCGGCGAGAATTTTGACGAAGCCATCAGTGGTCTGGTTTGCCTTGGCGCGACCATTGGCGAGGAAAAGGAATTTGCCCGCCTTGTAGTTGATACCGGTTGCTTTCAGCTCGTCTTCGGTCTTGCCGACGGAGGCGACTTCAGGTGAAGTGTAAACGACTCCGGGGATGATGTCGTAGTTTACATGTCCCGCCTGGCCTGCGAGAAGTTCTGCAACGGCGATACCTTCGTCTTCGGCCTTGTGGGCGAGCATGGGGCCGCGGATGACGTCCCCAATCGCGTAGATGCCGGGAATGTTGGTGGCGAAGTGATCATCGACAATCACGCGGCCGCGTTCATCCGTTGCGATGCCTGCTTCTTTTGAGCCCAAGCCTTCGGTGTAAGCGTTGCGGCCAATGGCGACGAGGGCGACATCAGAGGTGATGGTTTCTGCGGTGCCGCCAGCGGCGGGTTCAACGGTGAGTGAGACGCCAGATTTGGATTTGGTTGCTGACGTCACCTTGCTGGCGAGCTTGAAGGCGAAGCCCTGTTTTTCGAGCAGGCGCTGGAAGGCTTTGGCGACTTCCGTGTCCATGCCAGGCAGGATGCGGTCGAGATATTCGATGACGGTGACCTTTGCACCGAGGCGGGCGTAGACCGAACCCAGTTCAAGACCGATCACGCCGGCACCGATGACCACGAGATGGGCAGGTATTTTTTCGAGTGTCAAAGCGCCTGTTGAGGTGACAATCTGCTTTTCGTCAATCTCCACGCCTTTTAGTTTGGCTGAATCAGACCCTGTGGCGATGACGATGTTCTTGGTTTCGTAGGTTTTGCCATCAACCTCGACCTTGCCGGCGCCCAGTATCTTCGCCGTACCGCGGATGACATCGACCTTGTTCTTCTTCAGCAGAAAATCGATGCCCTTGGTGTTGCCGTCGATGGCTTCCTGCTTGAATTTCATCAATTGGGTGAAGTCGATCTTGTTCTCACCGATGATACCCATCTTGGCGAAGGCGTGTTTTGACTCGTAATAGAGTTCGCTCGCATGCAGCAAGGCCTTGGATGGAATGCAGCCGATGTTCAAACAGGTGCCGCCATGGGTGGCACGTTTTTCGACGACGGCGACTTTCATGCCGAGTTGTGCCGCGCGGATGGCGCAGACATAGCCGCCGGGGCCGGTTCCGATGATGATGAGATCGTGGGGCATGCTAAGACTCCAGTTCTTCGATTGCGTCGAGAATCTGTTTAGTTGATTTTTTGACTTCTAAAACCAATCTCTCATCAGGCGTCTGGCGCTCCTCACTTAGCCATTCTGATTCCACGTATTGCAAGAATTCAGTCGTATCGTCGCCCCAACGAGGTCCTTGTTTGTTCAGACGAGGTTCAAACAATTGAATGAGCACCGCCTCAACTTCATCCAGCGCGTATCTGTTGGTGCTTAAGCATCTGCTGTCAGGAGTTTGATGCTCAGAAAGTGAGCCATTCTTGTTTACCTCTCGAAGGCCGAACCAAGAAAAGTTGGTCCATCGATCCCGGAGATGATTTCGTGTGTGATGGCGCAATCTGTTGAACAATCGTTGGTCACCCGCCCCCGCTTGGCCAATGTAGACGACGTCTCTGTTGGACGTGAATAATACATAAATGCCCATTTGGTCACGGAAGTCGACCTGAAACGGCTTTCGGTCCTGCAAATAGTAACCTCTCAGCGATCCTTTGAGACCATAGCCTTGGCTACCCCAATCAACGAGTTCACGACTCCAGAAATGACCGAAATTTCGAATGGCAAGCATGTTGTCTCACAAATCCAACAGCGCCCGAGTCGGGTCTTCGAGGTTTTCCTTGATCCTTACAAGGAAGGTCACGTCTTCTTTTCCATCAACAATGCGGTGGTCGGGCATCATTTCTTGATCTCCTTCAGCATAATTGCCGCGCAACAGGCCGTTGATCAGTGTTTGATAGCCGGGTCCCTTTGACTTGAACCAATTCAACACATCTGCATCCACGCGCAAGGTAATCGACTCCTTGCGCGGCTTGTAAAATGCTCCGCGGGACGTAAAAGTGAAATCCTCAGACTTCGAATTCTGGAATGTCGCTGAAATCTATTTCACGATCCTTCAACGCTGCGAGCTGGGCCTTTTGTTCCTCTGTCAAAGGCGGCGGATTCTCCAGATCAATTGAATAGCGGACCCAACCCTTCGGAATAGATTTTTTCTTCGCGGGGCGAGGCTTGTCTCGCCGAAATGATTCTGATGTACTCATCTCCAACCTCATCAATCGACGTGTGAATGACCGTCAGCAAATACAGTCCCCCAGCCAATCCTATTATTTTCAGACGTTCCTCGCCGCTGTCATAATTGTCGATCGTCAGCACATGCTGCGGATCGGCGAAGACTCCCGCTGCTTCCTCAAACGACACACCATGTTTGCGCAGGTTAGAGGCTGCTTTGATAGGGTCCCAAGTGAAGTGTCTCATTGTTACTACATTTTTGTATGTACGTCAATGTAATTACAAATCCAAGAGCGCCCGTGCCGGGTCTTCGAGGTTCTCCTTGACCCGAACCAGAAAGGTCACGGCTTCCTTGCCGTCGACGATGCGGTGGTCGTAGCTCAATGCCAGATACATCATGGGACGGATGGCGATCTGGCCGTTCAGGGCCACGGGGCGGTCCTGGATCTTGTGCATCCCCAATATGCCGGATTGCGGAGCGTTGAGGATCGGTGTGGACATGAGCGAGCCGTAGACGCCGCCATTGGAAATGGTGAAGGTGCCGCCCTGCATTTCGGCGATGGTCAGCTGGCCATCGCGGGCCTTCTTGCCATATTCGCCAATGGTTTTTTCAATCGTTGCCAGCGACATCTGGTCGGCGTTGCGGACAACCGGCACAACAAGGCCCTTGTCGGTACCGACGGCGACGCCCACGTGATAGTAGTTCTTGTAAACGATATCCTCGCCATCGATTTCGGCATTGACCGCGGGCACATCCTTGAGGGCCTGAATGCAGGCGCGCACAAAGAAACCCATAAAGCCCAGCTTGGTGCCGTGCTTCTTTTCAAATGTTTCCTTGTAAGTGTTGCGGAGTGCCATCACCTCCGTCATGTCGACCTCGTTGAACGTCGTCAGCATGGCGGCGGTGTTCTGGGCGTCCTTCAGGCGCTTGGCGATGGTCTGGCGGAGCCTGCTCATGCGCACGCGTTCTTCGCCACCTGTCTGTGTTGTTGGCTGGGCTTGAGGCATGACCACGGGGGTGGCAGGTGCCGCAGCTGGCTTGGCCAGATGATCGATCACATCGCCCTTGGTGATGCGGCCATCCCTGCCTGAGCCCGCAATCTCGACCGGTGAAAGCTGGTTCTCAACAACGGCCTTGCGCACTGCGGGCGACAGGGTTTGCTCGGATTTCGCGGCCGGTGCCGCAGCAGGTGCGGCGGCAGGCTTTGGTGCTTCAGCTTTTGGCGCAGCTCCTGCTGCACCTTCGGCAATTGTTCCCAATAATGCGCCAACAGCGATGGTCGTACCTGCCTTGGCGACAATTTTCTCCAGCTTGCCTGATGCAGGTGCCGGCACTTCGACAGTCACCTTGTCGGTTTCAAGTTCGACGAGCGGCTCGTCGATCTTCACCGCGTCGCCTTCATTCTTGTACCATTTGGCAATGGTTGCCTCGGTGACGCTTTCACCGAGGGTTGGAACTTTGAATTCTTTGGACATGATTGCCTCGTCATTCTTTATTCTTCTCCCTCCCCCTTGTGGGGAGGGTCGGGGTAGGGATCGGAAGGTGGTGCAAGTTTAGTTCATCACTATTCTGCGGGGTCGGAGCGACCCCCACCCTAACCCTCCCCACGAGGGGGAGGGGAAATACGCGTGCTATGCCAGGGCCTCATCAACAAAGGCTTTGAGTTCCCTGAGATGGCGCGACATCAATCCGGTTGCGGTTGATGCACTGGCGGCGCGGCCTGCGTAACGCGGCCGCGGATTCTTTGCCTTGACGAAATCCAGCACGCGCTCGATGCCGGGCTGCACGAAACTCCAGGCTCCCATGTTCTGCGGCTCTTCCTGGCACCACATGAATTCGGCACCCTTGAAGCGCGCCAGTTCCTGGGCCAGGACCTTGTGCGGCCAGGGGTAAAGCTGCTCGACGCGCAAGAGATAGATATCGTCAAGCCCACGCTTCTCGCGTTCCTCGTAAAGATCGTAATAGACCTTGCCGCTGCACAGAACGACACGGCGGATCTTTTCATCCTTCACCAGTTTGATCTTTTCGTTGGTGAGGTATTGCGCATCGTCCCAGAGCAGGCGGTGGAAGGTTGTCGCTTCGCCGAGTTCCGCCAGTGTTGAGGTGCAACGCTTGTGGCGCAGCAGTGACTTCGGCGTCATGATGATCAGCGGTTTGCGGAAGTCGCGTTTCAATTGACGGCGCAGCACATGGAAGTAGTTGGCGGGGGTCGTGCAGTTGACAACCTGCATGTTGTCTTCGGCGCACATTTGCAGGAAGCGCTCAAGCCGTGCAGAGGAATGTTCCGGGCCCTGGCCTTCATAGCCATGCGGCAGAAGGCAGACGAGACCCGACATGCGCAGCCACTTGCGCTCGCCTGATGACAGGAACTGGTCAAAGACCACCTGTGCGCCATTGGCGAAGTCGCCGAATTGCGCCTCCCACAAGGTGAGGGTGTTGGGCTCGGCCAGCGAATAGCCATATTCAAAACCGAGTACTGCTTCTTCCGACAACATCGAATTGATGACTTCGATCTTCGCCTGCTGGTCCTTCTTGAGATGATTGAGCGGCGTGTAACGCTTCTCGGTTTGCTGGTCGATCATGACGGCGTGACGCTGCGAAAAGGTGCCGCGCTGCACGTCCTGGCCGGACAGTCTGATCTTGAAACTTTCGTCGAGCAATGTGCCGAAGGCCAGGCTTTCGGCCATGGCCCAATCAATGCCTGAGCCGTCCTCAATCATCTTGCGGCGGGCGTCAAGCACCCGCTGCATGGTCTTGTGTACGGTGAAGGATTTTGGTGCCTTGGTAAGTTTGAGGCCGATGTCCTTGAGTCTTGCGGCATCGACACCAGTGGTGCCACGGCGCTCGTCGTCCTGGGCGGCAGCAGTCTTGAGACCAGCCCAGCGGCCATCGAGCCAGTCGGCCTTGTTGGCCTTGTAACCTGTCGCCACCGACATGGCGTCATCAAGACGCTTGCGGTAGTCCGCCTTCATTGCATCAAACTCGTCCTGGGTGATCACGCCTTGGGCAATGAGGCGCTCGCCATAGATGTTCACCACTGTCTTGTGGGTGCTGATGCGCTTGTACATGAGCGGCTGGGTGAAAGCCGGTTCATCGGTTTCATTGTGGCCGAAGCGGCGGTAGCAGAACATGTCGACGACGACCGGCTTCTTGAAGGCCTGCCGGAACTCAATCGCAACCTTGGCAGCGAAGACGACCGCTTCCGGATCGTCGCCATTGGCGTGGAAGATCGGTGCATCGATCATCTTTGCGATGTCACTTGGATAAGGCGAAGACCTCGACCAGATGGGCGAGGTGGTAAAACCAATCTGGTTGTTGACGATGAAGTGAATGGAACCGCCCGACCGGTGGCCCTTGAGGCCGGAGAGGCCGAGACATTCCGCAACCACGCCCTGGCCTGCGAAAGCTGCATCGCCATGAATGAGCAATGGCAAAACGGAGGTGCGGGTCTTGTCGCCGCGCTGGTCCTGCTTGGCGCGGGCCTTGCCCAGCACAACGGGGTCGACGATTTCGAGATGTGATGGATTTGCCGTGAGCGACAAATGCACGACGTTGTTGTCGAAGGAACGATCAGACGATGAACCGAGATGATATTTGACGTCGCCAGAGCCTTCCACTTCGTCGGGCGTTGATGACCCCCCCTGGAATTCATGGAAGATCGCCGAATAGGGTTTGCCCATGACGTTGGCCAGAACATTGAGGCGGCCGCGATGGGCCATGCCGAGGACAATTTCCTGAAGGCCGAGATTGCCGCCGCGCTTGATGATCTGTTCAAGGGCAGGGATCATTGATTCTCCGCCGTCGAGGCCAAAGCGCTTGGTGCCGGTGTATTTCACGTTGAGGAAATTCTCGAAGCCCTCGCCCTCGATGAGCTTGTTGAGGATGGCCTTCTTGCCTTCCTTGGTGAAGGTGATGTCCTTGTCAGGGCCTTCGATGCGTTCCTGCAGCCAGGCTTTTTGCTTGGGGTCGGTGATGTGCATGAACTCGACCGCACAGGTGCCGCAATAGGTGCGCTTCACGATGTCGAGGATCTGGCGCATGGTGGCGCTTTCGAGGCCCAATACCTTGTCGAGGAAAATCGGACGATCGAGGTCGGCTTCGAGGAAGCCGTAAGTTGCCGGATCGAGTTCGGGATGGTCTTCCGGAGCCTTGAGTTTCAGTGGATCGAGATCAGCCGCAAGATGGCCGCGCATGCGAAAAGCACGGATCAACATCAAGGCGCGCACCGAATCCATTGTGGCGCGGCGGATGTCGTCGGCTGATTGTTGCGGGGCAGCGACTGCTACAGGTGCCGAAGTTTTGGCCGCCTTGGCTTCGATTTTTGGCGCGAGGAGCTTTTCAAGTGCGACCCAGTTGCCATCAAGGGCAGCGGTGCGCTCATCTGCAGGCGAAGCGGGCCAGTCCTTGCGTTGCCAACTGGGCGCTTGTGGTCCACCATCATTTTGGGCGCTGTCATCAAACTGGGCAAAAAAATTCCGCCACTGGGGATCCACGGCGGCGGGATTGGCGAGATATTGCTGATAGAGATGCTCAACGAATTGGGCATTGCCACCATAGAGGAATGAGCTTTCCTCAAAGGCTGCCCTTTGCTCGGTCTTGTTCATCGGTCCGTCCGTTCCGTCACCCCTGCTCATGACTTCATTGTCACCATGCAGGATGGGCGCAATCGCCCCTGTGATTAAAGCTTCGTCTTACGGTCTATTTATGACCGAATTATTTCCGCTTCAACTTTTTCATGAGGGTTTCACCCAAAAGGGCAGGCGAATCCGACACGGCAATGCCGGCGCGTTTCATGGCGTCAACCTTGGAGCCTGCATCCCCCTTGCCGCCGGAAATGATGGCGCCGGCATGGCCCATGCGGCGGCCGGGAGGGGCGGTGCGTCCCGCGATGAAGCCCGCCATCGGCTTTTTAACCTTTGATTTACGGATGAATTCGGCGGCTTCCTCTTCGGCGCTTCCTCCGATTTCGCCTATCATGATGATGCTCTCGGTCTTGGGGTCAGCGAGGAACATCTCCAGAATGTCGATGAACTCGGTGCCCTTGACCGGATCGCCGCCGATGCCCACCGCCGTGGTTTGGCCCAGGCCTGCATTGGTGGTCTGGAATACGGCTTCATAAGTTAACGTTCCCGAGCGCGAGACGACGCCGACAGAGCCCTTCTTGAAGATATTGCCCGGCATGATGCCGATCTTGCATTCGCCGGGGGTCAGTACGCCCGGACAGTTCGGCCCGATGAGCCGGGATTTGGAGCCTGCAAGGGCACGCTTCACCTTCACCATGTCGAGGACGGGAATGCCTTCGGTGATGCAGACGATGAGCGGAATTTCCGCTTCGATGGCTTCGAGATGGCGTCGGCGGCGAAAGGTGGCGGCACATAGATGACTGACGCATCAGCGTCGGTTGCGTCGCGGGCTTCGGCGACGGTGTCATAGACCGGAAGATCAAGATGCTTACTGCCGCCCTTGCCCGGTGTGACGCCGGCAACCATCTGCGTGCCATAGTTGATGGCTTGCTGGGTGTGAAAGGTTCCAGCCTCGCCAGTGATGCCCTGGCAGATGACTTTGGTTTTCTTGGTGACGAGGATGGACATGAGTTAGCTAACCTTGAATGGGTTGATGACTGTGACGGAGCCGTATTTTTGACCGTGGTTCAGGTCTTCAGTATAAAGGGTTTTTGAGCCATATTTCTCAGCGGCCGCGATGAGTGCCGCATCCCAATAGCTGATTTTGAATCGCTGTGAATACCGGACTGCTTGTTGCACAATGAATTGATCGACCGGAACCACCGCGATTGACGCAAGATCATCTATCCATTGAGAAGCTTCCGACAACTCCAAAGGTTCAAACTTTTTGCGTTCGTCTTTCTTGGTCGCATTAACGTAAAACTCGGCCATAACCTGACCCGACACAACATAATCTCCGTCGCGTATGATTTCCCAAGCGCGGGCCCATTTCACAGGCTCGTCTGTCGCGCCGCAGGCGGCATAGATCAATATGTTTGTATCAATGAATGCCTTATCGCTCATAAAGGCTCGCACGATCAAACTTGAAGTCGGGACCGAGGCGTGCCTTGGTTTTCAAACTCATCTCCTTTAGTTCAGCCATGGCTTCCCGGGCGCGTTTTTTCCTGTCGGTGACGTCTGCGAGGTATTCGCACACAAGTGCAGTCACTGTTGTTTTTCTGTCTTTGGCAACATTACGCGCGGCCTCCAAAAGCTCTTTGGGAACTACAATTTCAGGTGAGCCGTACAACTCCTCCCGGTCAAATTTGTAATCTTTAGGCAAACGAGCCGTAGACTTCTCCATCAATTCAATCTGTCCTTTGCGAGCTTCTTCGATCCGCTTCTTGCCTTCGATCTCGTTGGTAAGGAATTTTCTGATCATGCCGTTCAAAGTCATGCCTTCAGCCTTTGCGTGGCCCCGGGCAGCTTTGAGGATCTTCTCTTCAATCGCCAGTGTGATATTGGGCATTCTAGCCTCCACATAATTCCACATAAAATTTATGTGCAAATATGTGTAATGTCAAGATGGGTATGTTGGTATATGTTGGTAAATCAAGAAAGCGGCATTCCGGCCTATCGCTGGAACTGATGGCGTTGTTGTGTCGGCCGGAAGCCTACTGATTGTCGTAGAATTTAGATTTTCACTTTTGAAATATGTATCTCTCGCGATTGTCGCGACGAGCAGTCCAAACAAGAGCGAAATAATCTTTGGGTGAAGCAGCAAAAGTATGGGGCCGAATGCAAAGAATGGCAGCCATCCCGAAGAAAAATCCACTTTCCCCAAATGAGATACATTCCGAGTAGTGGTAACGCAACAATCGCGGCTGCAACAGCCATCAGTAGTAAATGATTTTTGCGAAGAAACGATTTCTATCAACAAAATTGAATACAACATTCAGCCAAGCCGACACAGATTCCAAAACATTACTAAGGCCAATAGTGGACCAAGAGCTGAAAGCCCGTAACCCACGTCGCGATCAATTGATCCATTGCTTCAATTTGCAGCCCCCACCGCCTTCACAATCTTCTTGGCTGCATCATTTAAATCATCCGCTGAAATCACGTTCAGCCCCGACTTGTTGATGATGTCCTTGCCGAGTTCGACATTGGTGCCTTCGAGGCGGACGACAAGTGGCACCTTGAGCCCCACATCCTTCACTGCGGCGATGACGCCTTCGGCTATCACGTCGCATTTCATGATGCCGCCGAAGATGTTGACGAGGATGCCTTTCACTTTCGGATCGGCGGTGATGATCTTGAAGGCGGCTGTCACCTTCTCTTTCGTGGCGCCGCCGCCGACGTCGAGGAAGTTGGCGGGTTCTGATCCGTAGAGCTTGATGATGTCCATCGTCGCCATGGCAAGGCCTGCGCCATTGACCATGCAGCCAATGGTGCCATCGAGTGCCACATAGGAGAGATCATATTTCGAGGCTTCGATTTCCTTGGGGTCTTCCTCGGTTTCATCGCGGAGTGCCACGATATCCGGGTGGCGGAAGAGGGCGTTGCCATCGAAGTTGATCTTGGCATCGAGGCAAACGAGATTGCCATCTTTCGTGACCACCAGCGGGTTCACTTCGAGCAGGCTCATGTCCTTGTCGACGAAGGCGTTGTAGAGCGAGCTTGCGAGTTTTGCCATTTGCTTGGCTTGCGGGCCGTCGAGCTTTAGCGCTTTCGAAAGCGCGCGGGCGTGGTGGGGCATGAGGCCGGTTGCGGGATCGATGTGGATGGTGGCGATCTTGTCCGGCGTGTCGTGGGCCACCTGTTCAATGTCCATGCCGCCTTCGGTCGAAACGATGAAAGCGATGCGCGAGGTGGCGCGATCCACCAGCATGGAGAGATAAAGTTCACGGGCAATGGCTGTGCCTTCCTCGATGTAGAGGCGCTGCACCAGTTTGCCTTGCGGCCCGGTTTGCGGGGTGATGAGCTGCATGCCGAGGATGCGGGCGCTTTCGGTTTTGACATCGGCTAAGGATTTCACCACTTTGACGCCGCCGCCCTTGCCGCGGCCACCGGCATGGATCTGGGCCTTGACGACCCAGACCGGACCGGGTTGGGCTTCTGCGGCTTTCACGGCTTCATCGACGGTGAAGGCAGGTGCGCCTTTTCCTGTCGGCACGCCAAATGCGCGGAGGACTTCCTTGGCCTGGTATTCGTGGATGTTCATGACAAATCCTTTTCACCCGTTGAGCGGAGGGACCTCTCTTCCCGCGCCTGCGGCGCGGGCCCCTTCTCTCCAGAGGAGAGAAAAAGTCCTTCTTTCTCTCCCCTTTGGGGAGAAGGGGCCCATCGCGCAAGCGATGGGAAGAGAGGTCCCTTTAGATTCACGCCAAACTCGCATCCAGCGCCTTTGCCGCTGCCATCAAGCCATGCACGGCATCAACTGACTTCTGGAAGCCTGCTTTTTCCTCGGCGTTCAAATTCACTTCGACGATGCGTTCCACACCGTTTTCACCTATCACGACGGGTACACCGACATAAGTGCCGTTGACGCCGTATTGGCCGGTGAGATGTGCGGCACAGGGCAGTACGCGCTTGTAGTCTTTCAAATAGCTTTCGGCCATGGCGATGGCGGATGAGGCTGGCGCATAATAGGCTGACCCGGTTTTCAGCAGGCCGACGATTTCGGCACCGCCATCACGCGTGCGCTGGACGATCTTGTCGATCTTGTCCTGCGTCGACCAACCCATCTTGATGAGGTCGGGCACGGGAATGCCTGCGACTGTCGAGTAGCGGGTCAGTGGTACCATGGTGTCGCCGTGGCCACCGAGCACGAAGGCTGTCACATCCTTCACCGAGACCTTGAATTCCTCGGCGAGGAAATGCTGGAAGCGAGCCGAGTCGAGAACGCCGGCCATGCCGATCAGCTTGTTGGTTGGAAGACCTGAAAATTTCTGCAGGGCCCAGACCATCACGTCCAGAGGATTGGTGATGCAGATGACGAAAGCGTTTGGTGCATGGGCCTTG
This sequence comes from uncultured Alphaproteobacteria bacterium, assembly GCA_963738595.1. Classification (GTDB taxonomy): domain Bacteria; phylum Pseudomonadota; class Alphaproteobacteria; order Rhizobiales; family Aestuariivirgaceae; genus Aestuariivirga. Next base: position 40,064 of record CAVTXF010000012.1, on the reverse strand, counting down.
ATGCCCGCACCGACGGCTGCCATGACTTTGAGATTGATGCCGACGAGATCGTCGCGGCTCATGCCGGGTTTGCGCGGCACACCCGCTGTCACGATGCAGACATCAGCCCCGGCAATGGCTTCGTAGCCGTTGGTGCCGGAGAGTTTGGCGTCGAAGCCTTCCACCGGGCCGGACTGTGACAGATCAAGCGCCTTGCCCTGCGGCAGGCCCTCAGCGATGTCGAAAATAACAATGTCGCCCAGTTCACGAAGTGCGGCGAGATGGGCCAAGGTGCCCCCGATCATGCCACCACCAATCAAAGCGATTTTCTTGCGAGCCATGTGTTCCTCAATATTGCAGTGCGATATGACTGGTCTCTAGCCCTGTTATGGTTGCGCTTCAAGGGCATCGCTGTCGCGATGAATTGAGGTGCGCCACTCAGGTTCATCTCAAGTTTCGGGAATGGGCTTGCCCCACCATGAGGCGGACTGCATTTCCTTCAGGCGCGAGACAGTGCGCTGAAACTCAAAACCGTGCCTGCCCTTGGGGTGCAGTTTTTCCGGCTCGGCCTGTGCCGTTGCCACAAGCCGTGTTCCGGCATCATAAAATGTGTCGATCATCAGGACAAAGCGTCTGGCCTCGTTGCGCTGGTCGGGATTGAGAACGGGAATGTTTGAGACAAAAACAGTGCGGAAGGTTTTCGCGATTGCCAGGTAGTCGGCGGGTCCCAGCGGATTTTCGCAAAGCTCGGCAAAGGTGAAACGCGCACAGCCGTGGGCGGTGAGCGGTACATGCAGTTTTCGGCCCAGCACCTCAAGCTCGCGCGGGGATCCCGCCGCCGCATCGGTCAAGGTGTTCCAGATGCCGTCGAGTTTTGCTTGCGATGGTGGCACGATGAAAGTTTCGTGCGACTTGACGCGGCCCAGGCGATAGTCGTGGGGACTGGCAAGGGAGATGACATCAAGGTTGTCGCGGAGCTTCTGGATGAAGGGCAAAAACAGCTGGCGGTTGAGGCCGTCCTTGTAGAGGTCTTCGGGTGGCAGATTCGAGGTGGTGACAAAACACACGCCGCGTTTTTCCAGTGCCTCAAACAGACGGCCGATGATCATGGCATCGGCGATATCGGTGATCTGCATCTCATCGAGGCAAAGGAGGCGCGCCTGTTTTGCTGTTGTGTCGGCGATGCGGTTGATAACGTCTTCACCCTTCAGGGCGGAACGCTGGCGGTGGACGTCCTGCATGAAGGCGTGGAAATGCATGCGGCGCTTTTGCGTCGTTTTTACTGTTGCGAAGAACAGGTCCATCATCATGGTCTTGCCGCGACCCACTTCGCCGTGGATGTAAAGGCCGCGCGGCGATTTCAGCTTGGTGCGGGTGAGGCGCTGCCACAAGGTTTTCTGGCCGTTGTCCAGTTGCTCGCGCAAGACATCAAGTCGGTGCCAGACTTCACGCTGGGCTGCATCCGGTTTCAGACGGCCTTCGGCCAGGGCGGCGTCATAGGCAGAGATTTGCGTCACAGGCTGAACTGGATGATTCTGCCATAGAAGAAGCTGAGCAGTGTCACATAGGCAGAAGTCATTGTGACATAGCCGAAAATGCCGATGGCGACTTGCAGCGAGGTCAGTTTTTCGAGGCCGCCATCAATGTTGCGCTGGCGCAGGTTTGCGACGATGGCGATGACACCAAATACGACAACGATGATCTGGCCCATGACATAGCCGGTAGCGGCAATCAGCACACCGCAGGCCAGAAGTCCAAAGCGTGCCTTGTTGCCAATCACTGCTGCAAATATCGAGCGCAGCGCGATGCCGCCATCGAGTGGTTCAATCGGCATCAGGTTGAAAATGTTCAGCGCCACGGTGACGGTTCCGAGACCGAGCGCGATGATGATCAGGGCATGATTGTCAGTCAGGAAAATCGGGGCAACACACAAGAGGGCCAGGAGCACACTGAAGCCCGGTCCCATCAGTGCGGCAAAGACGGTTTGCGATTGTGACTCTAGCGACAGGCGCGGCATGGCAATGGCGCCAAGGAATGGCAGAAACATCATGCGGCCCCAGGGCTGGCCGATCAGGCGGTAGGCCAAAAGATGACCGAACTCGTGGATGAACAGGGAAAAGAGCACACACGATGCAATCAACAGGCCCATCGTGCTGCTCTTCAGGAACATCGCCAGGGCAAAATAGAACGTAACAAAGGTGATGATGGCCGATCCGAAGGCAAGAAGGGCCGAGAGCCGGAAATAGGTGCTTTCATTGGGGATGCCGGTTTCGATGAGGCCTTTCAGGCGGTGGCTGCCGCCGAACAAATCGATGCGGGCCAGGAGCTGTGCCAGTATAGGGCGCGGGCCCCATTGATATTCGGTGTTGAGACGGGTGCCGTTTTCGTCCGGCACCAGTTTGTGTTCGATCACCAGCAATTCGTTGTTGTGCGGCTTGCCGTCAATCCCGGCACGCTCCAGCCTGAGCCATTTGCCAGGTTCGCGTTCGGCAACGCGGAACAGGGCTTCGAACTTGCGTTCGCGACCACCTGCAACAATGGTTGTGTAGGTGAATTTGAAAAGCCGTTCGGCGGCATCAACCAGCGTGTGCAGGACGCGCGAATTGCCATAGTCGTTGAATTTGCCATCAACGACGTCAATGGCTTCGAAGACCCGCTCTGCCGGAGCATTGATCTTGAGGCTCACCTTGGGATTGACCACGAAGCGCAGGCGCATGAAGCCGAACAGGATTGCAACCAGCGCAAGCTGCAGGGCCATTGGGCTGAAGAGTGAGCCAAAAATATGCGAAAGACTGTTCATCGTGAAGCAACAGCCATACTTGCGATGGGCTTAACAGAAAGGAAATTTTGGCAAAATCAGGTAATAAACGGAGCCTGCGGACACGCATTGCGTGCAAGTTTGCCTGTCAAGCGTGGGTCGTCGTGGATTTCAACGCTGACAGACACCGGTTTGAAGCCGGAACGGATGTAAAATGGCAGGGCCGCCGGATGGTCAAAGGTGCAGGTGTGCACGAACAGTCTGGTGATGGGCCTGGCAAAGGCGCGGCGCAAAGCTTCGTCCAGCAAGGCACGGCCGAGGCCTGCCCCCAGTTTTTCCGGAATGAGGCCGAAGAAGGCGAGTTCGCATTCGGGGGCGGAACGGAAATCGAGTTCGAGGAGTCCGCAGAATTCGTCGCCCTGCATCAGTGCGAATGACTCTACATCGGGATGTGACAGGATGGCGTTGAGTTTTTCGTCCGGCATGATGATGCGGGAAAACCACATGAGGTTTTCGCCGACCTGCCTGAACCAAATGCGGTAGGTGGCGAGGTCTGTGGGATTGATTTTTGCCAGTCGCAGGGTTTGCGGGAAAGGTGAGAGATCGCGCTTTGGAAGTTCGTGCATGGCGAGGAAGGTTGCGACATTTGCCAGCTTGCCTTTGGGCAACTGGTAATAGCCATTGGGAAGGTCAAGGTGCTGCATCGGTTTTCAAATGCCGTGATGGTATCCAGACGAATCCGTCATCGTCGAGGATCATGCATTCGCGCAGTCCGTGGGGTTTGTCGAGGGAACCAGCGAGGATGGTGTAGCCTTTGGCGCGGGCGCTGGCTTCGGCAGCATCGGGATCGACATGATAACAGCGCAGCTCGACGCCGACACCGCGCGGTGCATCGGAGGTGAGGGTGGCGTGTAGTTCGTTGCCGCGATAGCTTTGCGGCATATGAAACATGAAATCGGCGCCATGCAGTTTCATGGCGGCGAATACATCGGTGCGGAAGAAAACCGTGGCCCCCAGGACTTCGGTGGCGAAAGCAATGGCGCGGCCTACATCGCTGACGATGAGGTTGACGCCGAGGCCGCGCAGGGACCGGCCATAGTCGGGAGCAGAAAGAGACATGCCTCCCCTTTCACCACAAGCCCGAGGGGTTCGTCCAGACTTGGCTGAGAGGGTATTTACGGCGTGTGGCAAACGGCTTCGATGTTGTTGCCGTCGGCATCGCGGACGAAGGCGCCGTAATAGTCCTTGTGGTAATGCGGCCTGAGACCAGGTGCGCCATTGTCAGTACCGCCGGCTGCGAGGGCTGACTTGTAGAATGCATCAACGGTGGCGCGGTCCCTGGCGATGAAGGCGACGTGGACGCCAGATGATGCGGCTTTTCCGGTGCCGATCCAGAAATCGGGTTTGGAAATGCCAAAGCCTGCATGCTCGCTGCCGCCGGTCAATTCCTTGCCGACTTCCATGATCAGCGTGATGCCCAGTGGTGCGAGAGCGTTCAGATAAAACGCCTTTGATCTGGCAAAATCAGACACCGTATAGCCGACGTGATCGAGAATTGCTGTCATGTGAGGGACTCCCTGCGCCAGGTTTGCTGATAGGTTTTGAGTTGGAACGGCGCTGGCTGGATATGGCGCATGCTGATGTCAATTCTTGGCAGGAGACTTCCCTGACCCGGCACTCCGTGCCGCCCTCTCCCTGAAGGGCGAGGGGTGAAGAGGGCCAAGCAGGCCGCACCAGCTGTCGTGCCATCGCGCAGGGTGGAAGCGCGGAGTTTCTGGTTGGGGCGGAGGCTGGCGAGGAGTTGCAGGAAGACCTGGTTTTCGGCGAAGGGGCCATCGACGATGATGTCGTGTTGCGACTGAACGGCATCGAGGGATTCTGAAACCATCAAAGCGCAATAGAGCGAGGCGAGCGAGGCTTTGGCGGCAGGCGATTTCGCTTCCCCGATGATTCTTCCACGCTTGGCCGTGCCCGGCATGGGGCCGCCGCTATCGGTGAAAGTTGGCAGCGCCATCACGTTGTTTTCAATCAGTTTTATGGCATCTTCTAAAGTGGCGTCAGAGCCCGTTGAACCATCACTCAAGATCTCGAATTCCTTGCCGCCGAAAAAGCGGCAGCAGGACACAAGGCGACCAAAAACATCAACATTGGCGACGATGTCCCTGTCGGGGTTGAGGTTTTTGATGTCGGCTTCGCCGTTGAAGCCGATGATCCAGGTGCCGGTCGAGAGCAAGGTGAAACGCTGAAGGCCGCCGCAGAGATAGCGCAGGTAGTTGGCGTTGGAATCATGGACACCGGTGAGGATTTCGCCCTTTCCGCGAAAATCCGGGGAGCGAAATTGCTCATGCAAGGAGCCAATCGTGTCCCAGGCATTGCGGCGCGGCGCAAAAAGGCTGTCCCAGCCTTCGGCTTTGGCAAGCGAACTTGGCCCGAAGGTGTTCATGTCGAGGAGATGGCTCTGGCAGCCCATGGAACTGATTTCAGTGGCGCGTGTGCCGCCGAGACGGGCAGCAACATATTGCATCAGGGGAAGGATTGTTGTGGTGCGGGCGAAGGCTTCCGGCAGGATGCGCTTTTGCCAATAAAGCTGCATGGCGTGGAGGAGTGCCACAGGGAGCTGCGGCGAATAGGTTTCAGCATAAGCCGGGCATTGTGCGGCATAAGACGCTATGATGTCTGGTGGAGGGGCCGACATGTAGTCCATGACGGGAACCGAGGGTTTTCCCGCGCTGTCAAGGCAGACGATGCAGGCACCGTGGGCCGAGGTCACGATCTTGTCGATGGGTGCGATGCGGTCGAGCTCGGGAATGGCCGTGGCGAAAAAATCGAGCATGGGTTCGACATCAATCTCGCGGTAATGGCTGCCCTGGTGATGCGGACTGGCGATCTTGCGCTCCGCCAGAATCCCGAGATCGCCCGAAAACAGGATGAGCTTGGTGTTGGTGTAGCCGATATCAGCTACGGCAATGGCACGGGGCGGGTGGTGTTGCATTTACCCAATGTGACATTTTGGAACCGCGTTGTCATGAGGGCCGGTATGCGTGCCAAACATGCATGGTGACGGGATGGCGTTGTCTCGCTGGCGCAGAGGTGCGATAGGGATGCCTTACATATAGTCTTTCACTTGTTAATTCACATGGAGTTCCCCCCGATGTCCAAACTCAAATACCTCGATCTGCGCAAAGACGTGATCAAGACATGCCTTGCAATGAATGAAGAGGGGATCAACCAGGGAACGTCAGGCAATGTGTCGGTGCGCACGCCGGATGGTTTCCTGATCACGGCGTCAGGCATTCCCTACAAGAAGATGAAGCCGCATCATGTGGTCGAAATGGATCTCGATGGCGGTTATCGCGGTGATTACCTGCCGTCGACCGAGTGGCGCATGCATATGGATATTTTCAAGGCGCGGCCGGAAGCCAATGCCATTGTGCATGTGCATTCGACCTATGCTTCGGCGCTGGCGTGCCTGCGCAAGGAAGTTCCGGCGTTTCATTACATGATCGGTGTTGCGGGTGGATCAACGCTGCGGGTGTCCGACTATGCCGAGTTTGGCACGCAGGCCCTGTCCGACACAATGCTGAAAGCGATGGAAGGGCGCAGCGCGGTGCTGCTCGCCAATCACGGGCAGATTTGTTTTGGTCCCGATCTTGACAAGGCGTTGTGGCGGGCCGGCGAGATAGAAGCCCTGTGCCACCAGTATTGGGCGGCTTCGGTGCTGGGCAAGCCAGTGGTGCTGAGCGAGGCTGAAATGGCGACGGTTCTCAACCGGTTTGGAACCTATGGCAAGCAGGCTGATGATCTTGCTGATGTCGATGTTGCAAAGCTTGCGGTGATCGCACCCGCCAAGCGCGGCGATGCCAGCGTGATGGTGGCAAAGAAGAAGAAGAAGTAGGCTCTGCAAGTATTGCGCGTGTCATGAAGTATGTTGTGTTGACACTTGCGGACTTCGATTCTAGCCTTCTGATACACATTGCTTTTCGTGGGGACGAATGTTCGAATTTTCCTTGCGCCAGGTTTGTGCTAGGAAACGCCCAAGAAGCCCCGAAAAATGACCACAGCTGTTTCACAAAAGTCACCATGGTTGCCGCGGTGGATGACCTCAGAGCATCCATTGCCGTGGTTGCTGCCGGCGTCGGCATTGATGGTGGTGTTCGGGGTTTACCCGTTGTTGGCGGCGATCTGGTCGTCGCTGCATCGCAAGAACGCGGCAACGCGGCGCGAGGTTCTGGATCCGCTCTATAACTGGTCCAAGATTTTGCATGATCCGCGCATGTGGGACGCGCTGGTGCATACCTTGATGTACACAGGGATCGCAATTTTCTTTCAGCTGACGCTGGGCATGCTGATTGCCCTGCTGCTGGACCAGGACCGCAAGGGTTATGGCGTGATGCGGGCGCTGATGACGCTGCCGCTGGTCATCCCGCCCGCCGTTACGGCGATGATGTTTCTGCTGATGCTCAATGGATCGTTTGGCGTGATTGCCAAGGGCATCATGGCGCTCGGGCTGTTGCCACAGGGTTATACGATTCTCGGCAATTCCTCGACGGCGATGGCTGGCGTGCTGCTGGCGGAGATCTGGCAATGGACACCGTTCATGGTACTGATCATGCTGGCAGGACTGCGATCCTTGCCGAAGGAGCCGTTTGAGGCTGCGGCCATTGATGGTGCCACGCCCGTTCAGGCTTTCATGAAACTAACCTTGCCGATGATGAGCAAGGTGATTGCCATTGCTGTTCTTATCCGGGGCGTCGATCTGCTGCGGGCCTTTGACTATATCAAGGTGATGACGGATTCGGGTCCGGGCACGGCCACGGAAACGATGACGAGCTATGCGGGGCGCATCTATTTCGGCAATGCGGATTTTCCGCTGGCGTCAACGGTTGCGTTGCTCACATTGCTGCTGGTGATTGTCACTTCGACGGTGTTCATGAAAGTGTTCAAGGTGAAGCTGTGAAGACTTGGTGCACCATTTTCTCTCGGCCCTCACCCCTTCGCGCCGCGACATTCCCTCTCCCTTCATGGAGAAGGTGGCGCGCCGCGCCGGATGAGGGACGCTGCTGATGGAACTCTCGCGCCCCTGGCAGATAGTGCGTGACGCCGTTGCGGTTCTGGTCACCGGCCTGTTCATGTTCCCGATCTTCTGGTGGGCGTTGACTTCCATCAAGCCCATTGCTGCGGTGTTCGACAAGGACAAGGTGGTGTGGTTCAATTTCAAGCCGACGCTGATCAATTATGCCGTCACGCTGCTGGGCCGATCGCGGTCGCAGCTTGCCATTGACGACGGTCTTGGCATGGGGGTTGCCGGTACGGAGGCCTATGACTCGCGGTCGTCGATGCTCGATACGATCGTGGTGTCGCTGGGCGCTACCGTGATCACCATGATCATTGCGGTGCTTGCGGCCTATGCCCTGTCGCGCATGCGGTTTCGCGGGCGCGATGCGTTTCTCAATTGGGTTCTGGGGCAGCGCTTCATGCCACCGATTGCGATCATCTTCCCGCTGGTGTTGACGTTCAAATTTGCAGGCATGCGCGACACCGACAATTACTTTCTCGGGTGGGTCAGCCTGATGGTGATCTATTCGCTGATGAATTTGCCGATTGCCGTGCTGCTGCTGAAATCCTTCTTCGACGATGTGCCGAAAGATGTGGATGAAGCGGCGATGATCGACGGTGCCACGCGGCTTCAGACGTTCTGGAAGATCGTCATGCCGATGGTGCGTGGCGGGCTTGCTGCGGCCGCCGTTCTGGTCTTCGTGTTTTCGTGGACGGAATTCTTGCTTTCACTTTTCCTGACGACGGACATCCGCACGGTGCCTGTCAAGATCCAAACATTTGTTACTTCCACCGGCAATGAGTGGGGCTTCATCACGGCGCTGGGCACAGCGGCTGTCATCCCCGGCTTCATTTTCATCTTGCTGGTGCAACGCCATCTGGTTCGCGGACTAACACTCGGCTCTCTCAAAGAGTGACCCCGCGAACGAGGAAATGCTCTTAAACCCCAGGAGGAAACCATGAGTTTCAAAGAGTACGACAAGAAGACTTTCATCATAGATACCGCGAAGGATTATGCGGCACGGCGCATTTCAAAGCGTTCGTTCCTCAAGAAAGCAGCGATGGCCGGTGTTGGCTTCTCGGCTTTCAACGTTGCACTTCTCGGCAACCAGCGCCGCAACCGCGGCCTGTTCATCGATTCAGCCTTTGCTGAAGAGACTGGCGATCCGGCAGTCAATGCCTGGCTCAAGGACGTCGGCTCAAAGTTCAAGGGTGCCAAGATCCGCTACACCTCGGAAGCAACCCCACCAACGGTGGTGCTCGACAAGCTGAAGGGCGAGTTCACGGCACTCACCGGTATCGAAGTCGAAATTGAAATCGTTCCGCTTGAACAGGTTCTCGCCAAGGCCACGCAAGACGTGCAGGGCCAGCTTGGTTCCTATGACATCTACTATCTTGATCAGTCATGGGTTGCGACGTTCAGCCAGGACACGGTTGATCCAATTGCCTATTACAAGGACAAGCCGGAACTGGCTTTGCCCGGCATGGATTGGGATGACTTCTCCAAGACATTGGTGAACGGCCTTGCCATGTATGACAACCACTGGGTCGGCATTCCATTCGATATTCCGATCATGACGACCATGTATCGCCAGGACATCTTCGACAAGCTGAAGCTTGCTCCGCCCAACACGCCAGAAGAATTCATGGCTGCGGCCCAGGCAATCTATGCTGCTGAAAAAGGCAACGGCATGTTCGGCACCGGATTGCAGGCCAAGTCTGGCCACTATTCGCTGGAATGCGACTGGACGCAGGTTGTGTGGAATTCCGGCGGCTCGATCTTCACCAAGGACAAGAAGTTCTCGGGCAATGATGAGCAAGGTGTTGCGGGCCTGAAATATTATCAGGAACTCTTGAAGATTTCTCCGCCAGAATCGACCAACTCGACATGGGATGGCCAATGGCAGATGGGTGCCTCGGGGCAAATTGCCCTGGTCAACTCATGGGATGAATTCTTCCCCGGCTGGGATGCTGCTGACTCCAAGGTTAAAGGCCTGTGGATGGCCAAGCGTCCGGTGCGCGGTCCAGCCTATCGCTCTGCTGCTGATGCCGGTTTTGGAGAAATTCCAAACGCTGGTCACCAGGGCGGTTCGATCCTCGGGCTTTCCAAATATTCGAAAAACCTCGATGCAGCCTGGATATTCATGCAATGGGCCTGCTCGAAGGACATCATGACACGTTGCACCCTGGGCGGTGGTTTCGCCCCCATGCGCCTGTCGTCGTTCTCCGATCCACGCGTCAAGGCCAAGGAAGTTGTTGGTCCCGGTACGACGCGGCACTTGCCTGTCGTCAAGGAAATCATCGACAACGACATGGCCTCCGAACCCGACATGCCGCTTTGGGCTGGCTTCTCGAACAACGAGATTCCGGTCAACCTCGGCAAGTTGCTGACCGGCCAGGACTTCGGCGGTGACGCCAAGAAGTGCATGGACGCGATCGCGACATCGATTGATGCCGCCGTTGCGGACGCCGGGCTGCTGTAATTCACACTCACTTTTTCCCTCCCCCTTGTGGGGAGGGATTAAGGGTGGGGGTCGCTCGGGCCTTTCAGAATTCTTACGAACTAATGCTTGAATGACCGTCCGACCCCCACCCCTACCCCTCCCCACAAGGGGGAGGGGAATTTGTTTGAACGCATGAAACCTGACCTTATCATCGGAATCGACTCCTCGACCACTGCCTGCAAGGCCATAGCGTTTGACCGGCGCGGGGCTGTGGTGGCGGAGGGGCGGGCGTCCATTGCACTCTCCAATCCCAAACCCGGATGGATGGAGCAGGAGGTTGCCGACTGGACAGGGTCACTTGCGACGGCATTGAAACAAGTGACAAAAAAAATCAGTGCACGGAGGATCGCCGCCATTGCCGTGTCGAACCAGCGCGAAAGTTTTGCGCAGTTTGATGCCAAAGGCAAAGCCCTGCGACCCGGCACCTTGTGGCTTGATGAACGATCAGCGGCGGAAGCGAAGGAGCTTGCGTCGCTGATTGGAAAAGAAGAGTTGCACAGGATTTCCGGAAAACCATCGGATGTCACACCTTGCATCGGGCGCTGCCTGTGGTTTCACAAACATATGCCGAAAATGTGGAACAAGACCGCGATGACAGCGGAGGTGTCCGGAGTGCTGGCGCATTACCTGACCGGCAACTGGCATACATCGATTGCATCGGCTGATCCGATGGGCCTGCTTGATGTTGCCGCATATGACTGGTCGGATTCCTTGCTGAAGGCCGTGCATCTGCGCAGGGCACAATTGCCGAAACTGTTCCGGCCCGGCGAAGTCCTGGGCGAAGTGACCGCAGCTGCGGCGAAAGCCACAGGGCTTCGCGCGGGCACGCCGCTGGTGGCCGGTGGCGGGGACGGGCAATGTGCCGGGACGGGTGCCAATATCTTCGTCAAGGGACGCGCCTATCTCAATCTCGGCACGGCTGCGGTGTCGGGCAGTTATGGAAAAACCTACGCAGTTGATCCTTCGTTCCGCACCCTGATGGCGGTCAGAGAGGACGGCTTCATCTTTGAAACCTGCATTCGCACCGGAACTTTTCTGGTGAACTGGATGGTGGAACGGATGTTCAAGGTGAACCCGGCCAAGAACCCGAAAATCTTTGCAGCCCTTGAGGATGAAGCAGCAGCAGCCCCCATTGGCGCAGGTGGCATTGCGCTCATCCCCTATTGGTCGGGTTGCATGACGCCCTATTGGGATACGGGAGCACGCGGCGTGATCGCAGGATTGTCAGGCAGCCATACGCGCGGGCATGTGTATCGCGCGCTGATGGAATCGCTGGCGCTGGAACAGGCGATGATGACGAACCAGGCCGCTGCTGCGACAACGCCCATTGATCATTTCGCGGTTGTCGGCGGCGGATCGAAATCCGACCTGTGGTGCCAGATCATCGCCGATGCCTCGGGGCGCGATGTGAAACGACTGGAAACGGCAGAGGCATCGGCGCTTGGAGCGGCCATGGCAGCTGCGAAAGGTGCAGGATGGTTCAGGACCATCGCTGATGCTTCATCTGCCATGTCGGGAAAGCCGGTCAAGACCTTCCGTCCACGGACGAAACAGAACAAGGCCTATGCCGAGCTCCTGCCGGTCTACAGCGCCCTGTGGCCGGCGCTGTCGCAGTGGAACGCATCGATGCAGGATTTTGTGGCGAAACACCCATGACCACAACCAAGACCAACTGGAACGAAGGCTTCGACGACATCATTCTCGGGCGCTGGAAAGATCCGGAAACGGGCCGGCCCGCCAAGGTGGATTTCGAGACCATCCGCATTGAAGAGAACCTTGACGGCGGGGCGGCGGATGTCGTGGCACCCCTGAATATCGGCAAGCGGATTGCGGTTGTCTCCGACACCAATACACATGAGGCGATGGGGCGGCGGGTTGCCAAAGAGATGAAAGGCCTTGGCACGGTCGATGACATTGTGTTTCCGGGCGACACGCATTGCGACGAACCGACCATTGCATTGATGCAGGACAAGACACGGCACGCTGATGCCATCGTGGTCGTCGGGTCTGGTTCGCTCTGCGATACGGTGAAATACGCGACCTTCAAGGATAAAAGAAAATATGTTGCCTTTGCCACGGCAGCCTCGATGAATGGCTATGCAGCAGGCACGGCGTCCGTCACGCTGGACAATGGTTACAAGACATCGCTGCCAGCCCATGCACCGCGTGGGGTATTTGTCGACCTGAAAGTAAATGCCAATGCGCCGACCTGGCTTGCGGCGGCGGGACTTGCGGATTCCCTGTGCCGGCCAGTGGCGCAGGTTGAATGGTGGAGTGCGTTCCGGCTGCTTGGCTCGCGCTATTCCAAGACCTGCTATGATTTGCTGGAAGCCGACGAACCACTGATGATTGCGTCTGCTGCCGATCTTGCCAAACATTCGGTTGCAGCCAACGGGCATCTCTATCGTGTCATGATTTTTTCAGGCTTCGGCAATGTGATATCGGGCACCTCGCATGCCGGCTCCATGGGCGAGCATCAGGTGTCACACTGGATCGACATGTTTGCCGGGCGCGATCATCCTGGTTCAAAGCACGGGCAACAGGTGGGCGTGGCATCAATCGCCATTGCGCGGCTGCACAAGGAGCTGTTTGCGCTGGACCGGCCACCGAAAATCCGGCCGACGCAGATTTCAGAAACCACCTTTGTCGCGCGCTATGGCGAAGACATGGGACGGATGATGTTTGGTGAAGCAAAGCAAAAGGCATTTGGCGAACTGGGGGCGAAGCAGTTCAATGCGAGGCTGGAGGCGATCTGGCCTGAGCTGCGTGAAGAATGCAAGGCGTTCATGATTGATCCGGATGAGCTGGCCCGCATCATCGCGTCGGCGGGTGGGCCGACGACGGCGACCGAGCTTGGCCTGCCGGTTGGCGTTTGGCGCAAGGCCATGAAATACGCGCGTGATGTACGCAACCGCTGGTCCTATCTTGACCTTGCGGATGATGCCGGATTGTTGGATGATTTTCTCGCGCGCGATGCGCAGTAAGGACAAGCACATGTCATCGGTTACACTACGCAATATCGTCAAGAAATATGGGGACGTGCAAGTCATCCACGGGGTCAATCTCGACATCGAGGATGGCTCTTTCGTGGTGTTGCTGGGGCCATCGGGCTGCGGCAAGTCGACCTTGCTGCGCTCGATTGCGGGACTTGAAAAAATTTCCTCCGGCGATATCAGCATTGGCGATACGCGGGTCAATGACATGCATCCAAAAGACCGCAATATCGCGATGGTGTTCCAGAACTATGCGCTTTATGCGCATATGAACGTCAAGGACAACATGAGCTTCTCGATGGTGCTGGCAAAGAAACCGCAGAGCGAGATCGACGAGAAAGTGACATGGGCATCGCGCATTCTCAATCTTGATCCCTATCTGGCACGTTATCCGCGTGAACTATCGGGCGGTCAGCGGCAGCGCGTGGCAATGGGGCGTGCCATTGTGCGCAACCCGGCGGTGTTCCTGTTCGACGAGCCCTTGTCCAACCTTGATGCAAAATTGCGGGTGCAGATGCGCACCGAAATCAAGGACCTGCATGAGCGATTGAAAACGACGACAGTGTATGTGACGCATGACCAGATCGAAGCCATGACCATGGCCGACAAGATCGTCATCCTGCGCGATGGCGTGATTGAACAACAGGGATCGCCGCTCGAGGTTTATGATCATCCCGACAACCTGTTTGTGGCGGAATTTATCGGCTCACCGTCAATGAATATTCTGCGCGGCACGGTCGAGGGCACAATCGTGGTGACAGGCAGTGGCGTGAAGTTGCCGCTGCCCAAGAAGCATGGTGCCAAGCAAGGCCAGAAGGTGGCTTACGGCGTGCGGCCGGAACATATCGATCTGGCCAAGGGTTTTGCAGCCAAGGTTGTGGTGACTGAACCGACCGGCCCGGAAATCCATGTCTATGCCGATGCCGGTGGAGATGAAGTCTGTGCGGTGATCCGCGACCGTGTGGACGTGGTGCGCGGCAACGACATTCAACTGGCACCGCGTCTTGACAAGGTTCACCTGTTCGACGCCGAGACAGGCAAAGCGATCCGATGAAAACCGCCTGCATTCTCGGTGCCGGGGTGATGGGTACGGCCATGTGCCTGCCGTTCGGTGACCGCGGCATCAAGGTGCAGCTCGTTGGCACGCATCTGGATGACGACATCATTGCCAGCGTGCGGTCCAGAAATTTCCATCCGAAGCTCAATGTGACGCTTCCTGCCAATGTCACGGCGTTTCGCCACACCGAATTGGGCGAGGCGATTGCTGATGCAGATTTCGTGTTGCTCGGTGTGGCCAGCGCCGGTGTGGCCTGGGCCATTGCGCAGTTGCGGTCGGTGATGAAAGGCAAGTTGCCGGTGATCATGATCACCAAGGGCATGCATCCGGAAAATGATACATTGTCAGCGCTGCCGGACGTGGTGGCGCGAGACCTCGACGTGCCGGTCGCGGCCATCGCGGGGCCGTGCATAGCGGGAGAGCTGGCCGTGCGTCGGCAAACGGGCACGGTCATCGTGTCGCGTGAATCCTATCTGGCTGAATCATTCTGCAAGGCGTTTGAGACAAATTATTATCATCCGCGCGCTTCGACCGACATGATGGGCGTTGAAGTCTGCGCGGCCTTCAAGAATTTTTTCGCCATTGCCGTGGGCTGGGCGCATGGCGCTTTCGATACGTTGCCGGTGACCGAGAACAAGGCCCGCAACAACAATCCCGCAGCCATCCTGTTTGACCAGGCGGTGCGCGAATTGATGGTGCTTTCGCTTGCGTTGGGTGGAAAAGCCGAAAGTGTTTGGGGCATGCCCGGCGTTGGTGATCTCTATGTGACATGCCAGGCGGGCCGCAATTCCAGGCTTGGCAACAATCTGGGCCGGGGCTTGAGTTATGGCGAGGTGAAAGCCGGTCCGATGCAGGGTGAAACGATCGAGGGAGCAGAACTTGGCGTGGCCTGCGCACAATCCCTCCGTGGGCTGATCACTTCCCGCGGCCTGAAGCTTCCACTGATGCACGCGCTCCTTGAAACACTGACGATGAATGCCCCGTTGACACCGGAGTGGAGCGCGTTTCACTGAAATGAAAGAGGCCGTTCTCGGCATTGATGTTGGAACGTCGGGCGTGCGGATCGTGGCGCGCGGGCGGGACGGAGCTTTGCTGGCGATGGCGCAAGCGCCGATGGTTCTGCCAGTTGCGCAAAGCGGCGGTGCCGTGCAGGATTCCGCGATATGGTGGGCTGCCGTGGTGCAGGCCTTCGCTGCACTGGATATGTCGGGGTTGCAGATTCTGGCCCTGGCTATAGACGGTACATCAGGCACGATTGTGCCAGTCGATGCGGCGGGGAAAGCGGTCGGCATTGGCTCGATGTACAATGACCTTGCCGCAGCCGAATTTGTGCAGCGCGTGGCGGCTGTGGCACCCGCCGAGACGGCGGCACTTGGCGGCACTTCGCCATTGGCGCGGGCCATGAAGATGCGAGACGCAAATCACCGCATCGTGCATCAGGCCGACTGGTTGGTGGGACAGTTCTGCGGCGTGTTTGATGTGACCGATGAAAACAATGCGCTGAAGAGCGGCTATGACCCGATACAACGGGCATGGCCTGCCTGGATCAGGGAGACTGGTTTTGATGTCGCAAAATTTCCGCGCGTGGTTGCAGCGGGAACGCGCATTGGCACAATATCGTCTGCCGTCGCCAACCAGTTCAGGTTGCCGCGCGATGTTGCTGTGGTGGCCGGGACGACGGATGGCTGTGCGGCGTTTCTCGCCAGCGGTGCGGCAGAACCCGGTGATGGCGTCACGTCGCTTGGCACGACGCTGACATTGAAACTCCTCTCGGCAACGCCGGTGTTTGCGCCACACTACGGGATCTATTCGCATCGCATTGGCGATCAATGGCTGGCGGGTGGCGCATCGAACACGGGTGGCGTGGTTCTGGCGCAGGAATTCACCAAAGAGCAAATTGCTCAGTATACAGAGCAAATTGATCCTGCCATGCCGACAGGGCTCGATTACTATCCTTTGTCGAAGGTCGGCGAAAGGTTTCCGGTCAATGATCCTGCACTGGAACCGCGGATGGTGCCCAAGCCTGATGATGCCTGTGCATATTTTCAGGCGATCCTGGAAGGCATCGCAGGCATTGAAGCCTTGGGCTACCGGCGGCTGGCGGAACTGGGCGCCTCGCCCTTGCGTTCCATCCGGTCGGTGGGTGGTGGTGCGGCGAATGAGAAATGGACCACAATCCGCTTGCAGGTGCTCGGCGTTCCGGCAGTAGACGCTGCCAGTGAGCATGCGGCGATGGGGGTGGCGCGGCTGGCGTGGAGGGGAATTGGACATGAGAATTGAGGGACTGAGGGAGATCGCTTCGCAGTTCGATGCGATGCTGATTGACCAGTTCGGTGTCATTCACGATGGCCAGACGCTTTATCCCGGTGCGGCGCGGGCGATGGCGGAGTTGCACGCATCCGGCATTCCGGTGGTGATCATGACCAATTCGGGCAAGCGGGCGCAAGCCTCGATTACACGTACCGTGAGAATCGGAATTCCACGTGAACATTTTGTCGATTGCGTGAGTTCAGGCGAGGTTGCCTACCAGACGCTTGACGCAAAGCGGGCCTTTCTGGTGGGCAAACGCGGAGAGGACTATGGGTTTGACGGCTTCACCTTTGTGGACAACCCGCGCGATGCCGAGGTGATCCTGATGCTGGGATCGAATGCGCCGGAAACGTCGCTTGCAGACTATGAAAACATGTTCCGTGGACTGACGATTCCGGCAGTGTGCTGCAATCCCGACAAGCTGATGTTTTCACCGCATGGCTTTCAACCGGCACCGGGTGCCATTGCCGATGTCTATGAGAAGATGGGTGGAAGGGTGCGCCGGGTGGGCAAACCCTTTCCGGAGATCTACGAATTTGCCCGGGCCAAGGTGCCAGACGCAAGCCGGGTGTTGTGCATCGGCGACAGTCCGGAACATGACGTGGCTGGCGGGCGGGCCGCTGGACTTGTGACACTCATGATCCAACAGGGCGTCTCGGCAGGCATGTCAGAAGCGGATATTCATCCGTATCCTGACCATATCATGGGCGCGTTTCAGTGGAGCGCGTGACGGTGTAAGTGATGCCGCAGGCCGCAAAGAGGATTGCGCCTGCCAGCCAGAAACCAAGTCCCGGCAGATTGAGTGCGAGTTTCGGGTCAATGCCTGATGCAAAGACGAATGCAAACAGCGAGGGCCCGATGATGTTGGCAAGCGCCATGAGCGAGGCATTGGCACCCTGCAGCTTTCCTTGTTCGAGTGCCGTGACATTGCGCGACATGATGGATTGTGACGTCGCGTTGAACAATCCCCAGAAGGCGGCCACTGGTACGCCCAGCCAGACGAGCCAACCTTGGGCGACACTGCCATACCAGACAAGACCCAATCCACCGGCAATGAGACCGATAAGCGCCGCCTTGCGTTCGCCTATGGCCTTGACGATTGGCTTTACCAGGGCACCTTGCACGATCATGGTGGACACACCGACAGCAGCGAGAAGCCAGCCGATATCGCCTGGTCCCCAGCCATAACGGTAGCCAGCATAGAGCACATATATTGCCGGCAGAACGGTGTGGGCCAGTTGCGAAAGGAAAATCGCCGACCCAAAACTCCAGAGCTGGCGGTTGGAGAGCAGGAGTTTGACGCTGCCAACCGGATTGGCCTTGGCCCAGGAAATGGCACTGCGATTTTCTGGCTTCAGTGATTCAGGCAAGACAAAGTAGCCGTAAGTGAAGTTGATGAGGCTCATGGCGGCGGCGACCCAGAAAGGATAATGGAGGTCCATGTCGCCGAGAATGCCGCCGATGGCGGGGCCGATGACGAAACCCAAACCGAACGCAGCGCCAAGCATGCCGAATGTCTGGGCGCGTTTTTCGGGTGCGGTGACATCTGCAATATAGGCACCGGCCGTTGACACGCTGGCGGAAGTGACGCCTGCAATCAGGCGACCGGCGAATAGCCACCAGAGATTGGGCGAGAATGCCATGAGGATATAGTCTAGGCCGAGTCCGAGGTTGGACAACAGGATCACTGGCCGTCTGCCATAGCGGTCGGAAAGCGCACCGAGCACAGGAGCGGCAAAAAACTGGGTTGCGGCAAACATGGTACTGAAGAGGCCGACCATGGTTGCCGCATTTGCCGTATTGCCGTCCATGAAGTGTTCGATCAACTTCGGCAGCACTGGAATGATGATGCCAATGGCCAGCATATCAAGAGCGACGGTGACAAAGACAAAGATGAAGGCAGGTTTGCGAAGCGACATCCGTGTGACATAGGCCAGCGGCAGGGATTCGTCACCCGTTGCATTTTGTGGTCCGGATGGAATGTCTGTTCCATTTTTGTTGCGATTGACCTGCTGCCATGTTTATTTGCTGTGGATGAAACCAGCTTCCGCACCGCGTGATTTTGCCAGCCTGAAAGCCCTGATCGTGGCGCGTGCCGCGCAATTGCCACGGCGCATGACGCAGGTTGCAAGCTACGCACTGGAAAACCCTGACGAGATTGCCTTTGGAACGGTGGCATCGATTGCCGAACGTGCCGAGGTGCAGCCATCGGCACTGGTGCGGTTTTCCCAGGCATTGGGTTATGACGGATTTTCAGACCTGCAGGAGGTGTTCCGGGAACGTTTGCGTGACCGGGTGCTGAACTATGATGAGCGTATTGCGCATCTGCGTGAACATGCGGGGAGTCGCAGCAAGTCGACCTTGATCTTTGACGGGTTCAGCGAGGCGGCGCAGAATTCCATTCATGCGTTGCGCGAGAGATTGGACAGCAAGTTGCTGGACCAGGCGGTTGATACCTTGGCGAAGGCCGATACGATCTATGTGATCGGACTGCACCGGATGTATGCGGTGTCCGCCTATATCGCCTATGCCTGGGGGAAGCTTGAGGTTAAGAATGTGCTGGTTGAGAGCAAGGGTACGCTGGGGCTGAGTGCCATCAGTTTTGCAACGAAACGTGACTGTGTGCTGGCCGTGAGCTTTGCGCCCTATGCGAGCGAAACAGCGCAACTGGCTGACAGCGCTGCAAAGCGGCATGTGCCGGTGGTGGCCATCACGGATTCAGCCTTGTCACCGCTTGCTCCCCTGGCCAAGGTGTGGCTGGAAGTGCGTGAGGCGGATTTCGAAGGGTTTCGTTCGCTGGCGGCGACACTTGCACTGGCCATGACATTAACCGTCGCGGTGGCGGAGCGGCGGGGCAAAAGGACTTGAAGCATTCGAAACAGATACGGAATGAACGTTCCATATTGACTTTGACATGGAAAAATTGTTTCATTCCCGGAAATGTACCAAAGAGGCATGAACATGACGCGGTCCCAATCTGGCGCTCCCGATCTTGATGTGATCACCATGGGGCGCTGCTCGGTTGATCTTTACGGGCAACAGATTGGCTCACGCCTCGAAGACATTGGCTCCTTTGCCAAGTCGGTGGGCGGTTCACCCAGCAATATTGCCATTGGGACAGTCGCGGCTTGGCCTCAAAAGCGGCTTGATCACACGGGTTGGCGACGAGCAAATGGGGCGCTTTGTGCTGGAACAAATGGCGCGCGAAGGCGTTTCCACGCGCGGCATTGTGACTGACACGCAGCGGCTGACAGCGCTGGTGTTGCTGGCGGTCGAAAACGACAAGTCTTTTCCGCTGATTTTCTATCGTGACAATTGCGCGGATAGTGCACTTGAGGCCGCTGACGTCGATGAGGCGTTTGTTTTATCAGCACGCGCACTTCTGGTGACAGGAACACATTTTGCCCGGGCCAATACCGATGCAGCCCAGCGCAAGGCCATGGCCATTGCCAAGAAGGCCGGGCGCAAGATCATCATCGACATTGACTACCGGCCCAACCTCTGGGGACTGGCAGGCCATGCTGCGGGTGAAGAACGCTATATCAAATCCGACAAGGTCACACAGCACCTTCAATCAATTCTCGCTGACTGCGATCTGATCATTGGCACGGAAGAGGAAGTGCACATTGCAGGCGGCACTGAAGACACACTTGCGGCACTGAAAACCATCCGCTCGTTTTCCAAGGGCGTGATCGTGTTGAAACGCGGACCCATGGGCTGCGTGGTCTATCCCGATGCCATTCCCGATGCGCTGGACAAGGGACTGGTCGGCAAGGGCTTCCCGATTGAAGTCTACAATGTGCTGGGAGCAGGTGATGCCTTCATGTCGGGGTTCCTGCGCGGCTGGCTGAAGGGCGAGCCTTATGAAACCTGTGCAACCTGGGCCAATGCCTGTGGAGCCTTTGCAGTGTCGCGGCTGTTGTGTTCACCGGAATACGTGACCTTCGAAGAGCTGCAATACTTTCTGAACAATGGATCAAGGCACCTGGCTCTTCGCAAGGATGAGGACCTCAACCACATTCACTGGGCGACGACACGGCGCGGTGAATGGCCAAGCCTCCTGGCCTTTGCCATCGATCATCGCAAGCAACTGGAAGACATGGCGGACAAGATTGGTGCATCGCGGGACCGGATTGCACCTTTCAAACAGCTGGCGATGAAGGCGATTGCCAGGGTCTCGGGTGGCAAGCCGGGTTTTGGCACCTTGCTTGATGATACCTATGGGCGGGCAGCGATGTTTGATGCGGCCAAGCTTGGGCTATGGGTCGGGCGGCCACTCGAAGAACCTGGATCGCGCCCGTTGCGCCTCGAGCATACCCAGGATGTCGGGTCGCGGCTCATGGAATGGCCGGTCGATCATTGCATCAAGTGCCTGGCCTTTTATCATCCGGACGATCCGCCAGAACTGAAAGAGCAGCAGTTGGCGACTTACCGGCAGATTTACGAGGCCGCACGGCGCGTGGGGCGCGAATTGCTTGTCGAGATCATCGCCAGCAAAAATGGGCCCCTGGATGACCGCACCACGGCGCGCGCCATGGCCGACGTCTACGCCAAGGGCATCAAGCCAGATTGGTGGAAGCTTGAACCGCAGGCTTCGCCCAAGGCGTGGCAGGAAATCAGCGCGGTGATCGATTCCTGCGATCCTTATTGCCGCGGTATTGTCCTTCTGGGGCTTGAAGCGCCGGAAGAAGTTCTGGAAAAAGGTTTCCAGGCGGTGAGTGGCATCAGCAAGGTCAAAGGCTTTGCCGTCGGACGCACCATCTTCAACGAAGCGGCACAGAAATGGTTCAGTGGATCAATCGGCGATGATGCCGCCGTCACGATGATGGCGGACCGGTTTGGCAGATTGGTTGAGCTGTGGAACAAAGCACAAAAGCGCGCGTAAGCTGCGGGAGGACGAGATGACAGGGACAATCAGGCTTACGGCGGCCCAGGCGCTGGTCAGGTTCATGACGCAGCAGATGACGTTGATCAACGGCAAGAAGGTGCCGATCTTTGCCGGCGTGTGGGCGATTTTCGGCCATGGCAATGTGGCAGGCATCGGTGAAGCGCTGTTTGCGCATCGCAAGGAATTGCCGACCTATCGTGGGCATAACGAGCAGAGCATGGCGCATGCGGCGACTGCCTTTGCCAAAGCCAGCAACCGGAGGCGGATGATGGCAGCCACGACATCGATCGGGCCGGGTGCGCTCAACATGGTGACAGCCGCCGCCGTTGCTTTCGTCAACCGCATTCCGATCTTGCTGTTGCCGGGCGATGTGTTTGCCACGCGATTTCCTGATCCGGTGTTGCAACAGATCGAGGATTTCAACGATGGCACGGCGACGGCCAATGATTGTTTCAAACCGGTGTCGCGCTACTTCGACCGGATCACGCGGCCCGAACAATTGATCCCGGCGCTCAACCGCGCCATGACGGTGCTGACTGATCCTGCTGATTGCGGCCCGGTGACATTGTCGATGTGCCAGGACACACAGGCTGAGGCTTTCGACTATCCAAGCGATTTTTTTGACGAGCGGGTGTGGGCGACGCGGCGACCGCGGCCTGATGAAAACGAACTTGCTGCGGCGATTGCCGCATTGAAGGCGGCCAAGAAACCAGTGATCATCGCCGGCGGTGGTGTGCTCTATTCGGAAGCGAGCGAGACACTGAAGGCCTTTGCGGACACGCATGGCATTCCGGTTGTTGAAACGCAGGCCGGAAAATCATCGCTGCCCTTCACCAACGAGCTCAACATGGGGGCCGTTGGGGTGACCGGAACCGGTGCTTCCAATAATCTGTGCGAAACGGCTGACGTGATCCTGGCAGTGGGTACAAGGCTGCAGGATTTCACGACGGGGTCATGGGCGCTGTTCAAGAACCGCTCGCGGCAGATCATTGGCCTCAACACCCAGGTCTTCGATGCGACAAAGCACAAGGCCCTGCCGCTGGTGGCGGATGCAAAAGTCGGACTGGAGGAATTGTCGATCAAGCTTGGCAAGTGGAAAGCGCCGTCGGCCTGGACCACACGCGCCAGAACCGAGCGCAAGGCGTGGATTACAACGGTTGCGAAATACACCAAATCATCAAATGCGGAGAAGCCCTCGGATGCTCAGGTTGTCGGTGCTGTGCAACGCGCTTTGGGTCGCGATGTGACAGTGTTGTGTGCGGCAGGTTCGATGCCTGGCGAGTTGCACAAATTGTGGGAGGCGAGTTATCCGGGCTCGTATCACATGGAATATGGGTTCTCCTGCATGGGCTATGAAATTGCGGGCGGCATCGGTGTGAAACTGGCACGGCCCGAGCGAGAGGTCGTGGTGTGGACAGGCGATGGCACTTACATGATGGCCAATTCGGAGTTGGCGACGGCAGCGATGCTCGGTATAAATATGACATTGGTGATCACCGATAATCGCGGCTTTGGCTGCATTAACCGGCTGCAACATGCCGCCGGAGGTGAGCGATTCAACAATCTCTTCGATTACAATACGGTTGAAGGCGAAAACCATGCGATTGATTTCGTCAAGCATGCGTCGAGCATGGGGGCGATGGCAGAAAAAGTTTCATCCCTTGCCGATCTTGAGCAGGCGCTGAAACGGGCACGTAAAGCCCAGAAGGTTTCGGTCATCGTGATTGACACCGATCCGATGGAATCAACGGACGCTGGTGGTACCTGGTGGGAGGTCGGCATCCCCGAAGTGTCTTCACGCAAGCAGGTGCGCGATGCCCATGCGAAGTGGAAAAAAGGTGCCAAGGCGCAACGGGTCGGGAGCTGAACCATGTCAAAACTTCTGGTGAAAGCGAAAAGGCGCAGTGGCAAGGTGATTGACGTCACGCCGCAATCTGCCAAGTGGAAATATGTCGGCCATGAAGTATGGCGCACAACCAAAGGCCAGAAAGCCAAGGGGCTGGAAGCACAGCGCGAGACCTGTCTGGTCTTGATTTCAGGCAAGGGCCGCGTCGTGGTTGATGGCAAGGACTATGGCGAGATCGGTGCGCGGATGAATCCCTTCGAGGGCAAGCCCTGGTCAGTCTATGTGCCACCGAAAGCCAAGTGGCAGGTGGACGCGACGACCGATCTGGTACTCAATGTGTGCACCGCACCGGCCAAGGGCTTGCATGAAGCGTTTGTGATCGCACCTGATACGTTGTCGATTGAAACGCGTGGGTCTGGTTCCAACACGCGCTATGTGTGCAACATCCTGCCCGAACAGGACAAGCGCGCCGAAAGCCTGCTCGTGGTCGAGGTGATCACGCCCAATGGCTCGACCTCGTCCTATCCATCACACAAGCATGACAAGAACAACCTGCCGCATGAATCACTGCTGGAGGAAACCTATTACCACCGGCTCAATCCGCCGCAGGGTTTTGCCTTCCAGCGCGTCTACACCGATGACCGCAAGCTTGATGAATCCATGGCGGTGGAAGATGGTGATGTGGTGCTGGTGCCGAAAGGCTATCACCCCTGTGCGACGATCCATGGCTATGACTTGTACTATCTCAACGTCATGGCGGGTCCGGTGCGCACCTGGAAATTCAACAATGCCAAGGAACATGAATGGCTGTTGAAGAAGTAGGGCGCGCGAGCCGCCGCCGGGCCAAGGTCAACCTTCGTCGCTGCTGGCAAGTGCACGCTTCAGTCTTCTGACGATCACGGCTTTCTGTTTCGGATCAGCGACCTTTTTCAGTTGTTCATCGATATCGAGGACAAGCGATTGCAAATCATTGTTCCAGTCGCGGGTGGCAACCGATGTCGGGTCGATGCGGGGTTTGGTCTCTGCTTCGAGCAGCGCGCAGGTTGGTGATTCAAGATCGTAGACATCATCGAGGCGCGGGCGGATGATGCAATCATCCGGGACGAGGCCCTTGAGACTGTTGGCAAGGGCGACTTGTGGTTCCTCTTCACCGTGGGTCAAGAAGATCGTGTGAGACACCGGCAGACGTTCCTTGATCCATTGCACCAGTTCGGGGCCGTCGGCGTGGCCGGAATAATCCTCGATCCTGGTGATCGCCGCCGCAACGTTGATTTCCTCACCCATGATCTTGACGCGCTTCTCGCCGGCTTCCAGCAGCGAGCCAAGCGAGCCAGCGGCCTGGAAGCCCACCAGCATGACGGTGGTTGATTTTTGCCAGAGCCTGTTGCGCAGGTGATGGCGAATGCGGCCTGCTTCGGCCATGCCGGAGGCTGCGATGACGATGTGAAATCCCTTGAAGCGGTTCAGAGCCTTTGAGTCTTCGACGCTCTCGGTTGACCTGACATTGGGCGATGCAAAAGCCTTGGCGAGATCGGCACCATTTTCCAACTCGCCTGCATGTTTGCGGAAAATGGTGGTGGCCTTGCTGGCCAGCGGTGAGTCGATGAAAATGTTGGCGCGCGGCACCTTGTTGTGATCCATCAGCCAGACAAGATCGGTGACGACTTCCTGGGTGCGTTCCACGGCAAATGACGGGATGAGCAGCACGCCGCCACGGGCCGCGGCCTTGTTCACTTCGGTGGCGAGAAGGTCGCGGCGCTTGTCGAGGGTGCGTTCGAAACGGTCCTTGCCGCCATAGGTCGATTCGCAGATGACATAATCCCAGTCCTTGGGGGCTTCGGGGTCGTGCTCAAGCAGTTTGCCATCAGGACCAATGTCACCGGAGAAGAGAATGCGCAGAGGTTTTTTGCCTGCACGTTCGATTTCAACCTCGATTGATGCCGAGCCCAGCAAGTGGCCGGCATTCCAGTAACGCATGCGCATGCCCTGGGCCGGCGAGAACCAGGTTTCGTAGGGGTGGTTTGCAAAGAGCTTGAGTGCATTCATCGCATCATCGAGGACGTAGATCGGTTCGACCTCCGGACGGCCACGCTGGACATTGCGCTCGTTCAGCTTCTTCACTTCCATTTCCTGGATGAAGCCTGAGTCCGGCAGCATGATCGAACACAGGTCTTCCGTTGCTGCCGTGGCATGAATCTTCTGGCTGAAGCCGTGTTTCACCAGTTTCGGCACCAGCCCTGTGTGGTCAATATGGGCGTGGGTGAGGACAAGGGCGGTGATTGATTTTGGATCGTAAGGGAAGGGACGGTAGTTCAGCTCGGTTTCGGTCTTGGCCCCCTGAAACATGCCACAATCGATGAGCACCTTGGCGGTGTCGGTCTCGATCATGTAGTTGGAACCCGTCACGGTGCGGGCAGCGCCGTGGAACCTGAGCTTGATTGTCATTTATTCGTCCTTCATTCGTCCTTGGGGATTTCGAGGCCGCAGCGTTGCAGCTCGGTCCAGGCTTGTTGCGGCGTGTCGGCAAAGGAAAAGAGATCGATGTCCTTCTTTCCGATGAGGCCGGCATCGACGAAGCTCTGGAAATTGATGGTGCGGTTCCAGAATTTTGAGTCATAGAGCACCACCGGCAGGGGCTTTGTCATCTTGCCAGTCTGCCGGAGTGTCAGGAGTTCGAACAATTCGTCCATGGTGCCAAAGCCGCCGGGGAATACCACAAGGGCCGCAGCGCGCATGGCAAAATGCATCTTGCGCATGGCGAAATAATGAAAGCGGAAGGTGAGATCGGGTGTCGAATAGGGGTTGGGTTCCTGTTCCATCGGCAAGGTGATGTTGTAGCCGATGGAGGGAGCACCTGCATCGTAAGCGCCGCGATTTGCGGCTTCCATGATGCCGGGGCCGCCGCCCGTTGCGATGACATTGTAAAGCGGCTTTGTCTTGTATTTTGCGCCACCTTCTTCGGAGCAGATCTCGGCAAACTTGCGGGCACCATCGTACCAGCCGTCGGCTGCTCCCGGCTTCACGCGGGCCGAACCAAAGACGACGATGGTTGATTCCACGCCCCAGGCGCGCAGGTGTTCTTCGGCTTTCTGGTACTCGAGCTGAAAGCGGATGCCGCGGGTGGAATCGCCCAGAACAAAATCGGGATCAAGGGCTGGCAGGCGATAGGCCGGGGCCTGCATCTGCGGCGCATTGGAGGGGGGCTTGGTCAAGGTCGAATCCTGTGTCTGGGCTGGGTCAGCGATAGCGCTGAAGGGTTGTTGCAATCAAGACGAGCTTGGGCCACCTTCGCTTAACGAAAGGAAAATGACCATGCCAGAGACGCTTTCAGACCAGTTCCGGATCAAGACCGGAAAAGGGTTTGATCTTTCCGCCATTGATACAAGGGACACCTGCGGCCTGAAGGACAAGGACGAAGCCAGGGTGCGGACCGAGGGCGATGCAGCCAAGATTGACGAATTGCAGAACCGGCTTTTTGCGGAAGGCAAGCGTTCACTGCTGGTTATCTTGCAAGGCATTGACTGCTCCGGGAAGGATGGCACGGTGCGCACCGTGTTCAACACATGCGGGCCAATTGGCGTTCATGTGCAGCCGTTCAAGGCACCAAGCGATGTGGAACTTGCGCATGACTATCTGTGGCGCATTCACCAGGTGGCACCAGCGCGTGGCTATATCGGGATATTCAACCGCTCGCATTACGAAGATGTGCTGGTGGTCAAGGTGCGCAAGTTTGCACCGGCCGATGTGATTGAAAAGCGCTACGACCAGATCAATGAGTTTGAACGCATGCTGACGGAGAGTGGCACACGCGTATTGAAATTCATGCTGCATATCTCAAAGGATGAACAAGCTGCGCGGCTCAAGGACCGGATCGAGGATCCGGCCAAGAGGTGGAAGTTCAATCCGAGTGATCTTGAGGACCGCAAGATCTGGGACCAGTTCATGGATGCCTATCAGGTGATGGTGCGGAAATGTTCGACGGAACATGCGCCGTGGCACGTGATCCCGGCGGACCGGAAATGGGTGCGCAGTGCGATCATTGCACGGATCGTGCGAGAAACGCTGGAAGAGATGGACCCGCAGTATCCTGAACCGAAAGACTGGGACCCTGCGAAGATCGAAATTGTTTAACGCAGGCCCCGCAGACAACCCATCAGGTATTGGAAAAATCCGGGGTGATACCAGACGGCGGAATTGCCTGAGGCTTTTCTGGTCTGAAGTTTGTTGTCCCTTGCATCCCTGATGGCCTGCACGAGAAGCGGAAGGGCTTTTTCGGTGAGCAGATAGGGATAGGTCACGAAGCTATCTCTGGCTTCGGGTGTGATGTTGGCCTGGGCAATGATGTTGCCGGTGTCGATGCCTTCGTCGACGAGATGGACAGTGACGCCGCAATTTTCGCGGTCGTTGTTGAAGAGGGCCCAATAGGCCCCATGGGCACCGCGATATTGCGGGGTGATGCCGTGATGGGTGTTGATGAAGACAGCGTTTGTTGCTTCCAGTGTCTTCTTCCCGATGATGCGGGTGCCGTTGATGATGATGATGCGGGGCCTGAGCTTTTTGAGCTGCTCGCGGCATTCCTCACTATTGACGGAGATGATGTTGCTGATCGATGGCGTGACGGGACGTGTGCGGTCCATATTGGCGCGGTCGCAGATTTCACTGATGCGCGGCTCATCCCTGCGGTTCAGAAAGGCGCGGATTGTGCGGATGAAAAGCACCTGGCTCACGGCGTTGGCGAGGCCAAGCTTGCGAAGGCGATTGCGGAACAGCACGCGCTTTGGAACCGGTTCCTCGACCAGAATGGGGAACAGCCCAAAATACTGGATCAACTGGTTATAGATGATCCAGGTGGTGGGGTTGTCGTTGCCCAACATGAGTATTTCGAGTGCCTCGACGGGCAAGT
Organism: uncultured Alphaproteobacteria bacterium; assembly: GCA_963738595.1. Classification (GTDB taxonomy): domain Bacteria; phylum Pseudomonadota; class Alphaproteobacteria; order Rhizobiales; family Aestuariivirgaceae; genus Aestuariivirga. The sequence goes on along the minus strand of CAVTXF010000012.1, from coordinate 11,771 downwards.
CCGGTCTCCTTTGGCCGCAAGACGGCCCCACCCAGTCATCGCGATCTTAGGTTTAAGTCGTGTTAACATGCGTCCCAATTATATTGGTATCGTTGACGGAATTGTCCGCAAGGCGGAAGAAGGTGGGTTGAAACGACAGTTGGCTGGTTCATTCTTGATCGCATGGTCAACAAACTATAGCATCAATCAAAACCATAGACTATTTTCAGGAGACGTCATTGGCCGGGACGGTGATTGCGACACGGGATCTGAGCCTGACCTTTGCCACAGATGATGGGCCGGTTTACGCCCTGTCCAAGGTCCATCTCGACGTGGCGGAAGGGGAGTTTGTTTCCTTTATCGGGCCGTCGGGATGCGGAAAGACAACCCTGCTGCGGGTCATTGCCGATCTTGAAAAAGCAACCGGCGGATCGATTGCCGTCAACGGCATGCGCCCGGAACAGGCGCGCCTGGCGCGCGCCTATGGCTATGTGTTCCAGGCGCCGGGATTGTTCCCGTGGCGCACGGTGGAACGCAATGTGGCGCTGCCGCTCGAGATCATGGGGCTGGATGATGTGGCGGGACGGGTATCGCGCAATCTCGAACTGGTCAATCTGGGAGGTTTCGAGAAAAAATTTCCCTGGCAATTGTCAGGCGGCATGCAACAGCGGGTGTCGATTGCGCGGGCACTGGCATTTGATCCAAAGCTTTTGCTGATGGATGAGCCCTTTGGGGCGCTCGACGAAATTGTACGCGACAAGTTGAATGCGCAATTGCTTGAGCTTTGGGCACGCACACAAAAAACCGTGGTGTTTGTCACGCACTCGATTCCGGAAGCGGTATTTCTGTCAACGAAAATTGTGGTGATGAGCCCGCGGCCGGGCCGGATCATTGATGTGATCGAGACACATTTTCCGCGCGACCGGTCGCTGGATATTCGCGAGACGCCAGCGTTTCTGAAAGTGGCGCAACGGGTGCGCGAGGGATTGCGGGCAGGACATAGTTATGAGGATTAGACGCCGCGGCCCTCACCCGCTCGCTTCGCGAGATGCCCTCTCCCTGATGGGAAAGGGGTCTCATAGCGCCATGCCAGTCCTTGCGATTTGCCTCATTCTCCTGGTGCTCTGGTATGTCGCGTGTATTCCGATGAATGCAGTTGTGGCGGAGGCGAAAATCGCGGCGGCGGGTGGCGGGGTGGCTGCGACTTTGCAGGAATCATGGAACCACACACGACCTGTGTTGCCGGCCCCGCACCAGATTCTCGTCGAATTGTGGAATACGGTGTTCACGATCAAGCCATGGATGCCGAAGTCCTTGCTGTATCATTGCTGGGTGACATTGTCTTCGACGATGCTTGGTTTTGCCCTTGGCGTGGTGCTGGGAATTGTGCTGGCGATCGCAATCGTGCATTCAAAATTGCTGTCGAAGGCCTTGATGCCGTGGATCATTGCGTCACAGACAATTCCCATATTGGCGATTGCGCCGATGATCATCGTGGTGCTGGGGGCGGTGGGCCTCACGGGACTTTTGCCCAAGGCGCTGATTTCGATGTATCTGTGCTTCTTCCCGGTCACCATTGGCATGGTGAAGGGGCTGATGTCGCCGGATGTCATTCACCGTGACCTGATGCGAACCTATAATGCGCCGGCGTGGAAGACCTTGTGGACATTGCGGATGCCAGCGGCGGTGCCTTATCTTTTCACATCACTGAAAGTGGCGATTTCGATTGCCTTGACCGGTGCCATTGTCGGCGAGCTACCGACCGGTGCGGTGGCCGGAATCGGGGCTCGGTTGCTGGTTGGATCATACAATGGATTGACCATGATGATCTGGTCGGCGCTGGTTGCCGCGTCCGTGATGGCGGCAGCGCTCGTTTGGCTGGTCGGCTTTGCCGAGCGGAAAACGCTCATGCGCATGGGGGTGAAGCCATGAGCCGGGTGAAAGCGCTTGCGGCCCCTGCGCTATTCGGCCTTGTGATGCTGCTGTTGTGGGAAGGACTGTGTCGGGGCATTCCGATTTCCCCCATCCTGCTGCCGCCACCTTCGGTGATCGGGGCAAAGATTGCGGCAGAGGTTCCGATGCTGGCTTATGATTTCGTAAAGACCGTGCTTCAGGCCGTGGTTCCCGGCTGGATCATTGGTTGTGCCGCAGGGCTTGGGGTGGCGCTGCTGTGCGATCGTTTTGGGTTTTTGCGGCGCGGGCTCTTGCCCATCGGCAATTTCTTTTCGGTCCTGCCACTCGTTGGCGTTGCCCCCATCATGGTGATGTGGTTTGGCGTGGGCGTTGCTCCAAATATCGCTGTTGTCGTGATCATGACGTTCTTTCCTATGCTGGTGAACGCCATTGCCGGGCTGTCGGCATCGTCACATCTGGAACGCGACCTGATGCGTTCCTATGGGGCCAGCTGGGGCCAAGCGCTGGCTTCGCTGCGGTTGCCTGCGGCCATGCCATTCGTTTTCAACGCGCTCAAAATCAACTCGACGCTGGCGATGATTGGTGCAATCGTTGCGGAGTTCTTCGGGACTCGTGTCGCTGGCATGGGCTTTCGCATGCAGACGGGATTTGGCAGCATGAGCCTTGACCTGGTCTGGGCGGAGATTGCCCTGGCGGCAGTGACCGGTTCTGCGTTTTACGCGCTGCTTGTTCTCAGCGAACGGGCGGTGACATTCTGGCATCCATCTTACAGGACGTAAGAGGTTTTTGAAGGGAGACTAAACATGAAGAAACTACTTCTCAGAGCAGCGGCTGCCGGTGCGATGATGATCGCATCGGGTGCCGCCATGGCCGAGAACGTGACACTGCAATTGAAGTGGGTCACGCAGGCGCAGTTTGCCGGCTACATGGTGGCGCAGGCGAAGGGCTTCTACAAGGAGGCAGGCCTTGACGTGACGATCAAGCCAGGTGGACCCGACATCAATCCGCAACAGGTCTTGGCCGGTGGTGGGGCTGACGTTGTCATCGACTGGATGCCATCTGCTTTGGCAACACGCGAAAAGGGTTCACCTGTCGTCAATATCGCGCAGCCCTTCAAGCGCTCGGGCATGATGCTGACCTGCCGCAAGGAAACCGGCATCACCAAGCCGGAAGACTTCAAGGGCAAGAAACTTGGCGTGTGGTTTTTCGGCAATGAATATCCCTTCCTGTCGTGGATGAGCCAGCTTGGCATTGCAACGCAAGGCGGGGCTGATGGTGTCGAGGTGATCAAGCAGGGGTTCAACGTCGATCCGCTGATCCAGAAGCAGGCCGACTGCATCTCGACCATGACCTACAACGAATATTGGCAGGTGATTGATGCCGGTATTGCGGCGGACCAGCTTGTGACCTTCAAGTATGAAGACATGGGCGTGTCGACGCTGGAAGACGGACTTTATGTTCTCGAGGACAAGCTCAAGGATCCGGCCTTCGTTGCGACCATGGCGAAATTCGTCAAGGCCTCGATGAAGGGCTGGGATTATGCCCGCGCCAATAACGATGAAGCCGCACAGATCGTGGTCGACAGTGATTTAACTGGTGCTGCAACAATCGAACACCAGAAGCGGATGATGAGCGAAATCTCGAAGCTCACCGAAGGCTCTGACGGCACGCTGGATGTGGCTGCCGCTGACCGCACAGCTGCGACGCTGATGAAGGGTGGGTCTGATCCGGTGATCACCAAGGCTCCGTCAGGCGCGTGGAGTGATGTGGTGACAAAGGCTGCGATGCAGTAAAGCTGTCTGCTGGACCGGAAGTGCCGCATGGCACTTCCGGGCTTGTTTTGATGTCCATGATGACCCAGGCCAAACGCTGTCATTCATTGACATTTGAGGATATTCATACTAAGTAGGTATTTCACTACTTTTGGATATTCATCATGCGCATGATCACAGCTACAGAGGCAAACCGCGATTTCTCGAAGCTTTTAGAGCGGGTCGAGAAGGGCGAAGCGCTGAGCATCACCAAGCACGGAAAGATTGTTGCGACCATTTCACCTTCGCGGCGCTCTCAAGCAGAAATGGAGAGGCTCAAGCATGAGCATCTCGAGATTTTGCAAGCGACGAAACCCGTTCCTGGTCTCACGCGCGGTACCCGGGATGAGCTGTATGACGACGATTGACGCTATTGCATGCTCTGTGCACTTGACAGCAATGTGATGATCTATGCGGAGGGTCATCTGGATGATCCCCGAAACTCTTCAGCGCAAAACATTTTGAAGGTTGTCCCGTCTTCAGATTTCGTCATTCCGGTTCAGGCTATCGCTGAAACCACAAACTGGTTGATCCGCAAGGCGAAAAGATCAAAGCCATTTGCCGCTCAAAGGGCGGCCTATTGGCTCGAGAGATACCAGATACAAAGTACCACGGAAGATGTCTTGGCCAGCGCCTTCGAATTGATCGCTGCGCATCATTTTCAGGTTTTTGACGCCATCATTCTGAGTGCTGCGGCGGTCGCGGGAACGGACGTGCTCTTGTCAGAAGATTTACAACACGGATTTCAATGGAAGGGTGTCACCATCATCAATCCGTTTGCTACAGAGCAACATCCTTTGTTTGTTGCCCTGATGTCGACGCCCTGACCAACTTCACCCCTTGTTCTTGTAATACACGTCCAGGAACACGGCGAGCATGAGGACGGCGCCCTTGATCACCTGTTGCCAGTCGATGCCGATACCCATGATGGACATGCCGTTGTTCATCACACCAATGATGAATGCGCCGATCACGGCACCGATGATCTTGCCGACGCCACCTGTAACTGCCGCACCACCGATAAAGCAGGCGGCGATGACTTCGAGCTCGAAGCCCGCGCCGGCCTTGGGTGTGGCCACGTTGAGGCGGGCGGCGAAGACGAGGCCTGCAAGACCTGCCAGTGCGCCCATGATGGTGAAGATCCAGAAGGTCATGCGCTCGGTGTTGATGCCCGACAGCTTGGACGCCTTTTCATTGCCGCCCATGGCGTAGACCCTGCGGCCAAAGGTGGTGCGGGTGGTGATGAAGACGAAGAGTGCGATCAGGGTGAACATCACGATCAGTACATTGGGCAGGCCCTTGTAACGGGCCATGAGGAATGAAAATCCGAGGAAGGCGACAGCAATCAGAATGTTGCGGCCGAGGAAAATTCCATGGGGTTCTTCCGCGAGGCCGTGGGACTGCTGCTCGTGGCGTTCCTTGGTGTTGAAGTAGATAATGAGGGCGGTGACCAGTCCTCCGATGAGGAGTGCCAAAAGATTGAAGGGTCCACCGAAAATCTCGACAGAGAAAATATCCGGCACGAATCCAGACGACAAGAGCTGGAATGATTTTGGAAAGGGACCAACGGACGCACCACCCAGCACGGTGAGGGCGAGACCCTTGAAGATCAACATGCCCGCCAATGTCACGATGAAGGCCGGTATCTTGTGATAGGCGACGAAGTAGCCCTGCACACCACCAATCACCGCGCCCAATGCAATACAGGCCGCCATGGTGACAAAGGGGTCCATTTTCCACGGCACCATCATGATGGCGGCAACGGCTCCAACGAAACCCGAAACTGAACCAATACTCAGATCAATGTGCCCGGCGATGATGACCAGCAACATGCCAAGGGCCATGATGACGATGTAGCTGTTCTGCAAGATCAGGTTGGTCATGTTGACGGGCTTGAACAGCGTGCCATTGGTGGTGAACTGGAAAAACACCATGATGGCGAGAAGTGACAGGAGCAGCGCGTAGTCGCGGATATTGGCGTGCACAAAACGCATGATATCATTTTGCGGTGCTGTCTGGTTTGAAGAGTCGCTCATGTCACTTGTCCCATGATTTCATTATGGCGCGCATGATCTTTTCCTGCGTCGCTTCCCTGGCTGGCATTTCGGCCACGAAGCGGCCTTCGTTCATGACATAGATGCGATCGGAAATGCCGAGGAGCTCCGGCATTTCAGAGGAGATCACGATCACCGCTTTTCCTGCTTCGGCCAATTGGTTGATGATGCCGTAGATTTCATATTTTGCGCCAACGTCAATGCCGCGTGTTGGCTCGTCGAGGATCAGAATATCGGGGCCGGAGAACAGCCACTTCGACAGCACGACCTTCTGCTGGTTGCCGCCGGAGAGATTGCCGGTGGTCTGGAAAACAGACGAGCAGCGCACGCCAAGGTCCTTGCGGTATTTGTTGGCAACGGACAGTTCCTTGGTTTCGTCGATCACGGAATTGTTGGAGACATCTTCGAGATTGGCCAGTGTGATATTATGCTTGATGTGATCAATCAAAACGAGACCGAAGGTCTTGCGGTCTTCGGTGACATAGGCGAGGCCGGCATCCATGGCTTTCGGGATGGTTGCCACATCCGCCGGTTTGCCGTTGATTTTCACTTCGCCCGAAATTTTCTGGCCATAGGCCCGGCCAAAAATCGACATCGCAAATTCGGTGCGACCTGCTCCCATCAAGCCTGCAATGCCGACGACTTCGCCCTTGCGCACAGACATCGACACGTTCTTGATCATCTGGCGGTCGGCGTGCTGGGGGTGAAACACATTCCAGTCTCGGACACTTCGAAAATGGGTTCGCCAATTCTCGCGTGGCGATCCGGGTAACGATCCGTCAGGTCGCGGCCCACCATGGCCTTGATGATGCGGTCCTCGTCGACCTTGCCAGCGTGGGTATCGAGTGTGTCCACGGTCTTGCCATCGCGCAGCACCGTGATGCGGTCGGCGACTTTCAGCACTTCGTTGAGTTTGTGACTGATCAGGATCGATGAAATGCCCTGCGCCCGGAAGCCTTTCAGGAGTTCGAGGAGCGCATTGGAATCGGTTTCGTTCAGGCTTGATGTTGGTTCATCGAGGATCAGCAGCTTGACCTTCTTGTTCAGCGCCTTGGCGATTTCGACAAGTTGCTGCTTGCCGGTGCCGATGTTGGTGATCAGCGTGTTGGGGTGTTCCTTGAGCCCCACCTTGTCGAGCAGGGCCTTGGTCTTTGCAAATGCCTCGAACCAGTTGATGATGCCGTTCTTCGCGGTTTCGTGGCCGAGGAAAATGTTTTCGGCAATGGAGAGCAACGGAACGAGGGCCAGTTCCTGGTGAATGATGATGATGCCGGTCGATTCACTGTCGGCGATGGTCTTGAAATGACGTTCCCGGCCTTCGTAATGAATTGCGCCATCATAGGTGCCCGCAGGATAAACGCCAGACAGGACTTTCATCAATGTGGATTTGCCAGCGCCGTTCTCGCCGACGACAGCGTGGATCTCGGCGGGCATCACGGAGAGATTGACGTTCGACAGGGCTTTGACGCCCGGGAACGTCTTGGTGATACTCCTCATCTCAAGGATGGGCATTTCGAGGATGGGGTTGGTTTTGTCGAGCATGTGCCGTCTTGTCATTCTCCCTCCCCCTTGTGGGGAGGGCCTGGGTGGGGGTCGGACGGTATTGCAGAAAGAGGTTCTTTGCCCTTCTGAAAATTCTGAGCGACCCCCACCCTATCCCTCCCCACAAGGGGGAGGGGACCCAATCAATCGCTTACTTCAAATCTTCGGCCTTGATGTAGCCGGAGCCAACGAGAAGAGTTTCGATGTCGCCCTTGCCCACGTCATGTGGTGTGAGCAGGTAGGACGGAACGACCTTCACTTCGTTGTTGTAGGTCTTGGTGTCGTTGATCTCTGGTTCCTTGCCCGAGAGAGCGGCGTCAACCATCTTGGCGGTGACCTTGGCAAGTTCGCGCGTGTCCTTGAACACGGTTGAATATTGCTCGTCGGCCATCATGCCCTTGACGGAAGCCACTTCGGCGTCCTGGCCGGTGACGATTGGCATTTCAGCGCCTGGTGCGTAGCCCACACCCTTGAGCGAAGAAATGATGCCGCGTGACAGACCGTCATATGGTGCAAGAACGCCATGGACCTTCTTGTCGGTGTAGTTGGCCGACAGGAGGTTGTCCATGCGGGCCTGTGCAACGGCACCATCCCAACGGAGTGTGCCGACCTTGTCCATGCCCATCTGGCCTGAAACGATCATGATGTCGCCAGCCTTGATCATCGGATCGAGAACCGACATGGCACCATCATAGAAATAGAAGGCGTTGGTGTCGTCTGGCGAGCCGCCAAAGAGTTCAACGTTCCAAGGCTTCACTGAGCCGAAGCGTTCCTTCAGGCCCTTGACGAGCGAGGTGGCCTGCAACACGCCGACGCCGAAATTGTCGAAGGTCGTGTAGTAGTCAACGTCGCCGGTCTTGGTGATGAGGCGGTCATAGGCGAAGACCTTGGCGCCAGCGGCGTGGGCCTTGGCGAGAATGTCGGACAGGGTCGAGCCGTCGATGGCGGCAATGATGAGCGCCTTGGCACCCTTGGTCACCATGTTCTCGATCTGGGCGAGCTGGTTTGGAATGTCATCTTCGCCGTATTGCAGGTCAGTTTCGTAACCCATGGCGGTGAATTCCTTCACCATGGATTCGCCGTCCGAGATCCAGCGGGTGGATGACTTGGTTGGCATGGAAATGCCGATGAGGCCGCCAGCGGCGAGGGCTGGAACGCCAGCAACGAGTGCGACTGCACCGGCAACGGTTGTTGCCATGAAATGTCTGCGATTAATCACGTCGGATTCTCCCATAATGTGAATGCGGCAACCTGCCACTTTGAATGGCCAAGTTCCGTCTTGTGGACTCTTAGGTCGGGAAACATCATGTGGCAAGTGGTGCTTGGGGTTGGAGGGGGCTGGACGATCTGGCCAATCCGGTTCATCTTTCAGGATCAATTTGGAGGAAAATCCCATGGCCAAAACCCTCATACGCGGCGGCGTGATCGTCAATGCCGATTGCTCGGAACGGGCGGATGTGTTGATCGAGGACGGCAAGATTGTTGCTGTTGGTGAGAAACTTTCCGGCGACACGCGTGATTGATGCCGGCGGGTGTTATGTGATGCCGGGCGGCATTGATCCGCATACCCATCTCGACATGCCGTTCATGGGAACAACGACGGCCGATGACTATGAGTCCGGCACGATGGCGGCGATCTCGGGTGGCACCACGATGGTTGTCGACTTCTGCCTGCCGGCACCGGGTGAATCGATGCTGAAAGCGTATCAGGCGTGGCGGCACAAGGGCGAGAAGGCTGTTGCCGATTATTCCTTCCACATGGCGGTCACGCAATGGTCGCCGATGATCCATGACGAGATGGAAACGGTGGTCAAGACCTATGGCATCAACACCTTCAAGCATTTCATGGCGTACAAGGGTGCGCTGATGGTGAATGACGACGAGCTTTACAACTCGTTCAAGCGCTGTGCGCAGCTTGGCGCACTGCCGTCTGGTGCATGCGGAGAATGGTGATGTCGTTGCGCGGTTGCAGGCGGATCTGCTGGCGCGTGGTGTGACAGGGCCGGAGGGGCATTCCTATTCACGTCCGCCGGAGGTGGAAGGCGAAGCCGCAAACCGTGCCATCATGATCGCCGACATGGCGGGTGTGCCGTTGTACATCGTGCATGTTTCGTGTGAGCAGACGCATGATGCGATCAGGCGCGCCAAGCTTGCAGGGCAACGCGTGTGGGGTGAGCCTCTGGCACAGTATCTGGTTCTCGATGACTCGGAATACCAAAACAAGGATTGGGACTATGCGGCAGGCCGGGTGATGAGCCCGCCATTCCGCAACAAGAAACATCAGGATAGTTTGTGGGCCGGATTGCAGAGCGGCACGTTGAGCGTGGTGGCGACGGATCATGCGACGTTCACACAAAAGCAGAAGCGCATGGGGACGAAAAACTTCACGCAGATTCCCAATGGCACCGGTGGGCTTGAAGACCGCATGCCGGTGTTGTGGACGGCGGGGGTGAATACGGGCCGCCTGACGAAAGAGGAATTCGTGGCGGTGACGTCGGCGAACATCGCGAAGATTCTCAACATGTATCCGCGCAAGGGCGTGGTGCGGGCGGGAGCGGATGCGGATATCGTGATCTGGGATCCGAAAGCGACGAAAACGATTGCGGCGAAGAAGCAGATGAGCCGGATCGAATACAACGTCTTCGAAGGCTTCCAATGTGTAGGCGTTCCAAGGACGGTCATCTCGCGCGGCAAGGTGGCATGGGAGCAAGGCGACATGCGCGCCAAGGCCGGAGATGGCGATTTCGTATCGCGGCCCGCCAATGCGCCGGTGCATCAGGCGAATGCGATCTGGAAGGGTGTGACGCAGCCGAAAGGGGTGAAGAGGGTGGAGGTGGTGCCTTGACAGATACGGGTATCCCGTAGTATGGAGTTCGAATGGGACGATCAGAAAGCCGCAAGCAACTTGCGGAAACATGGCGTCGCATTTGTGGATGCGGCTGACGCGTTGCGAAGTGACAGGCTTGCCGTCGAAGAGTTGGATTTGAGTGGCGACAATGGCGAGGAACGCACGATAGCATTCGCCATGCTGGAAGGCGTCATTTTGATGATTGTTTACACCATGCGCGGCGAAATCTATCGCCTCATATCGGCCCGAAGGGCGGACAAAGATGAACAAAACCACTACTACCGTGAAAACTACTCGTGACGGCAAGCTGCTTCGTCAGACGGAAACGGGCTGGGAGGAGATCGCACGGGAACCACTCGCTCCGACTCCGCCAGACTTCGTGCCAGCTTATGACCCGGACAACCTGCCACTGAAGGATACCGATTTCGCCAGGATGAAGCGCGTCCCGAGAACGAAGTCGCTGCGGCGTGCGCTTGCTCTCACGCAGGAAGAATTTTCAGAGCGCTACCACATTCCCATCGGCACCTTGCGCGACTGGGAGCAGGGACGCAGCGAACCGGATGCACCGGCGAAGGGTTTTTTAAAATTGATCGCGGCTGATCCGGAGAAGGCGGCCGAAGTGCTGAAACCGAAACTGCGGCCTGCGGCGGAGTGAGGCGCGTGCATCAGGCGAATGCGAACTGGAAGTGTGTTGCGCAGCCGAAGGGGGTGAAGCGGGTGGAGGTGGTGCCTTGATCTCATTATTGAGCAAAATTCTTGATAGAAGGAGTATTAGCTACACCTCTAAAGGCGTAGGAGATGTCTACACTTTTCGAACCAAGGAAATCTACAAAGACGTCCCTGCAAGCACCAATCGATTCGGCATGTTCAAGGTGCTGGGAAAAGGTGATGGGACCACAGCAATCATTGTGTACGATGTCGTAACTATTGGCCGGGCACCAAGAATCAACGAACTACGAAGTGCAGAGCCACTCGTGCAGGAGAGGTTTTACTATTCTACAGAAGAGAGCCTTGCGTTATGCACGTTCATACCGAAACTCTCCAGAATGAACTGGTTGAATTGAAATTCCTCGCAAACGCAAAGCCTCAACAATCCGAGCTTGATGCATTGGCAAAGTATGAGGGCTACAGTGGTGCAAATTTCATCAACCATGCCGTTGAGGGCGAATGGCGAATGGAAGAATGATCGTCTAAAACTGCAACAAGAACAATTTGATAACGAAACAAGGGAGGCAAAAGGCGCCAAGATGAGGAAATTCGACTGAAAACGCGACTTAAAGGGTTGACGTGGGAGAAACTTGAAAGCGAGGCACAGTTTGCGGACTGGTCACTGCCGCCAGCGGAGTTTACTTTAGCAGCCCGCAATGTAGTCAAATCTGCGATAGCACAGTTCAAGGCTGTTGCCGCAAAACCGACGAAGCGGGAAGCGCGCAGAATTTGAATCTCTTCGGTGCTGACGCTCAATGAGCTGGATGTTAGCTTCGGGAACCCTATCGAGACAGTTGAGAGAGAAGACATTATGGTGGTCTTGGAGGAAATTGCACACGTAGCCAAGCATCCTGACTTGATCCAGCTTATTGATGAAAAGCGAGAATGGTGAACCAGAGGATCAGATTTTTGCTT
>CAVTXF010000011.1:0-73637 GCA_963738595.1 uncultured Alphaproteobacteria bacterium | reverse complement strand
TCGTCATCGACCTCGACCGCGATGGCCTTGAGCTCACGCGCCAGTCGAATGGCGTCTATTTCGACAATGACGTGGACCAGTTTGCCGAAAAGACGGCCTGGGTCAAAAGCGATGACGGCATTCTGGTGCGCGACATCAACGGCAATGGCCTGATCGACAATCAAGGCGAGATGTTCGGCACGGCCACGACCAGCGGCTTTGCGGCCCTCAAGACCTATGCTGACCTCAATAACGACAACGTCATCAACAGCACGGATGCGAACTTCGCAAACTTGCGCGTCTGGCGCGATCTCAACCAGAATGGCGTGACCGATGCGGGCGAACTGCAGACCCTTGCCGCAAGCGGCATCACGGCGATTTCGGTGGCGACGGATATGCCCACGCGAAGAAAAATCTCGCGGAGAAACGCTAACTTCAGGTTGATTAATGGCTGTGATCATGCAATTTATAGACTGCTCGCGGCATGATTTCTGATCGTCAAATTCGGAGTACGTTAGGGGGATATGGGGGATCGCAGCGATGGAGGTTACCGAGCCGCCATCGACCTCGACCGCGATGGCCTTGAGCTCACGCGCCAGTCGAATGGCGTCTATTTCGACAATGACGTGGACCAGTTTGCCGAAAAGACGGCCTGGGTCAAAAGCGATGACGGCATTCTGGTGCGCGACATCAACGGCAATGGCCTGATCGACAATCAAGGCGAGATGTTCGGCACGGCCACGACCAGCGGCTTTGCGGCCCTCAAGACCTATGCTGACCTCAATAACGACAACGTCATCAACAGCACGGATGCGAACTTCGCAAACTTGCGCGTCTGGCGCGATCTCAACCAGAATGGCGTGACCGATGCGGGCGAACTGCAGACCCTTGCCGCAAGCGGCATCACGGCGATTTCGGTGGCGACGGATATGCCCACGCGAAGAAAAATCTCGCGGAGAAACGCTAACTTCAGGTTGATTAATGGCTGTGATCATGCAATTTATAGACTGCTCGCGGCATGATTCTGATCGTCAAATTCGGAGTACGTTAGGGGGATATGGGGGATCGCAGCGATGACCACAGAACGTGACTGGGATTCAAGCAAGATCAACTGGCTTTTGGACGTGATCGCCCCCGATGCACAATTGGCAACGACGGTCGTGATGAACTTTCAGCAGCTGACGAATGACTGCGAACTTCGCATTCATCCGATTGTGTCGAAGCTGATTGATCGGGAAGCACTGCAAAAGATGCAGTCTGGTACAAATGCAACTAGAAGAAAGTAGTCTGCGATGAAAATTTCACTTTCGCGTTTCGCGCTGTGTGTGGTGCTTTCATTGTTCTTGTTTGCAAGTCCAAATTATGCCTCAACCCGGGATCAGTTCATTGATCACGTCGTCAGGGTATATATAGAAGAATACAGTTTCGGCGGTGACTTCCAAAACATAAACAGCAACCGGCTGTTTGCTGACCTCCGAACGCGATTTCGCGATTATCTGGTAAAGAGCGCAAACCCAAACATTCAGGTGGCCGAAGGCGAACGAAACTGGAAAGGTTGGTATAGCGCACCGGAACCGGACTCGGTCTATATTAGCATCACTTTTCAAGCAAAGGCTTTGCCAAACAATTCGGCTGCAGTCGCGTTGGTATTTGAAACGACGAGGTGCGCCATAGTGCCCGGACTTAAAGTTGAGACCTTCCCATCGCTAAACTGTCTTTATGGATCTCGGCACGGCACTTTTTTAGATATCATTGATCGCAAGAATTTGGAATCGGATATTGAAGTATCGAATTTTGTCTTTGACAAATTTCTTTTGGCAGTGGGCGCATCGCTTGCGAACATTAAGAATTAAAATGACTTAGCAAAGTAGATCAAGGGGCCTGCAGTGGTAGACAAAAACATCACCCAAATTACGAACGATGAGAACAATTTCTGGACATCACAAACTGTATCATATTCATTCCTTAGTTTCCTTCCAAATTATTTTGCGGGAGGACCTGGAAATCTTGGAGTAATCCTAAACAACGGGGTTGCTCCGATTGGAGAAGCGACGAAATCGATTATTCGTTCTATTCTTGAGAAAATATCAGCAGTTACGAACTTGACATTTGTGGAAGTCGCACAAGTTGGAAATAACGTTGGTGACATTGCAATTGGTGTTTCAGCAGTTAGTCTCGGAGTAACTCAAGGCACAACAATCGACTATCCGGGAACTACCAATGGCGGTGATATCTATATCGCGCCTGCTTACATAAACGACGAAAAAGTGATACTTCATGAAATCTTGCACGCTCTTGGATTAAAGCATCCAGCAAACTACGCAACGCCGCCGAACCCAGCAGAACCTGGCCCGTATCTGGATACCTTCGACATTACCGGTGCCTTCACTGCGATGGGATACTATCCGAACGAACAACGCCCAACTAACCTTGGCCTGTATGATATTGCAGTTTTGCAACATCACTATGGCGTCAATAGCACCACGGCAAATGAAAACACACTCTATGACTTGTCAAACACGAAGTTCCTTTCAATATGGGATACGGGCGGCACTGACGAAATTTCGATTGCTAGCCGGACTGACGACCTAGGAGGTACGATTGACCTAAGGCAGGGCTATCTTAGCTATACTACTAGTGAAATCCTGTCCGGAGTATCCGTTGCGTTTGACACGGTCATCGAAAACGCTACTGGCTCAAAAGGAATGGATAACTTAGTAGGTAATGAAGTCGCCAACAGACTTTTTGGTGGCAATGGTGATGACAGGCTTTTTGGAGCAGGCTTCTTGGCAGATGGGAATGCAGACACCCAGTATGGCATTGCCCGATCCGTTGATCTTGGACAAACCAATATTGGCGTTGATATCCTTCATGGCGGATCGTTAGGGACCGCTTGGTCTACAGATGGAAAAGATTCAACTACTTACATAAACTCTACAACGAAAGTTGATGTTTCTATCAGCAATGAGGGGCAGCAAACTTACGGCGGTCCGGCGATCAGAGTCGTCGGTGACACGAAAGCCGGTACAAACCTATTGTATTCAATCGAAGACATTACGCTTACGAATTTCAATGACAATGTCATCATTGAAGATTCTTTGCTGTTTCAGCAGCTCAAAGGGGTAAAGATCGACGGCGGAACGGGCAACGATACCATAAACTTCAGCGGGAGCACATCTGGAACGAACTTGGACATAAGGCCGTTGAGTCCGTACTCAATCGATGCTGTCACGTTCGAAAACTTCGAGACCATCATTGGCTCGGCGTCGAACGACATCTTCCGCCTCCAGGGTCTTAACCCCGGTGGCGCACTGACAGCTCTCCAACAGCAGCAGCTTTTTGATGCGCGTGTCCTCGGCGGACCTGCCTCTGGGGTTACAAATATCTACAACAAGTTCGAAGGCCGCTACACGGCGGCTGGCCAAGTGACGCAAAACCAGGTGAATGTCACGATCACGGGCGGGGATGGCAATGATGTCATCATTGGCTCGGACACCGGGGCAGTCACCATCAATGGCGGCAACGGTGTCGATCTCCTTCAGGCGGGAGGTTACGGCTCGGTTGTGAATGGCGGTGCGGGCAGCGATTTTGTCGTTGGCAGTGGCTTCAAGACGCAGCTCTATGGCGGCGGCACCGAAGCCGACCTGTTTGCTCTTTCCAATCACTCCTTCGTCATGGACGCAGACGTGAATGACTATGTCACCTGGGGAAGCTTCTTGCTTTCGGGCGGCACACAGGAGTGGTGGAACGAGTCGAACTACGCCTATTGGACATCGGCTGCATCTGCTGTGAACAATCTGGGCTGGATCTCGGCGTCACCTGCTGCGGCTTTCTTCAGCTATGCGGCGACAGCCATCAGCATTCCCTATATGACGACGGTTCGCTATGCCTTGGGTGAATCCGGCCAGCTCGCCATCCAGTTCCTGCGCGGACGCGGCGGGCAGGCAGTGATCAACGATTACGCGTTCTCTCCCGACACGTTGCAATCATCAGGCAACATCGCGGTTGCCAAGGTCGTGTTCTCCGACAATGGCACGCTGGCTGACCTGCGCAAGTACCTGAAGTTTGCGGTGAAGCAGGCCACCGGCTCGGTGCCGCAGGGCAATGACCCCCTCGTCATCGACCTCGACCGCGATGGCCTTGAACTCACGCGCCAGTCGAATGGCGTTTATTTCGACAATGACGTGGACCAGTTCGCCGAGAAGACGGCCTGGGTCAAAAGCGATGACGGCATTCTGGTGCGCGACATCAACGGCAATGGCCTGATCGACAATCAAGGCGAGATGTTCGGCACGGCCACGACCAGCGGCTTTGCGGCCCTCAAGACTTATGCTGACCTCAACAACGACAACATCATCAACGCAACGGATGCCAACTTCGCAAACTTGCGCGTCTGGCGCGATCTCAACCAGAATGGCGTGACTGATGCAGGCGAGCTGCAGACCCTTGCCGCAAGCGGCATCACGGCGATTTCGGTGGCGACAACGGTGCCAACGATTGGTGCAATCAGTGGAAACACGATCAGTGCGCAAGCGATTGTCACCTATACGGGTGGTCTCACGGGTCAAATCGCGGATGTCATTCTCACCGCCGACCAGGCTGATACAAAGTTCCTTGGCACAACCACAATCACGCCAGCGGCAGCTTTGCTCCCCAAGCTCAAGGGTTATGGCAACGTCAAGGACCTGCAAGTGGCGATGAGTGATGGCACGGCTGCCGCCACGCAATTGCAGACACTGGTGACGAGCTTCAAGGCGCTGCCTGTCACCTCGACGTGGACCACGCTCAAGAATGCTGCCGATGACATCATGTTCAAATGGGCTGGTGTTGATGGTGTAGCCAAAAATGACAACGCGTTCAACCGTGAGGGGATTGCGGCGTGAGGCGGCGGGATGTCATGGGGTTGATCAGTTCTTTGCTAGCGTTGACAGGCTGTTGGGGTGGAAATTCATGGCATCAGAAAATCACGGTGACAGTGAGTACTCCGAACGGTGAAGTGTCGGGCTCGGCGGTGACTGCTGTTGACTTCACGTTGCGTGAGGATGCCCTGTGGACGACAACGGGGACAGCCTATGGCGCGAAGTATTCTGGTGAAGCAGTTGTTGTTGAACTGGCCCCAGGAAAATATCTGTTTGCGCTGCTGGACGAGCGGTTGAAAACACTCGCGCTCAAGGTGTTCATCGATCCCTATGCCGCCGCCAGCCCGAAGAAGGAAGACGTGGACCGGGTGGAGGCGACCCGGGCATCAAAACCACTGAGCCGTGAGGATTATCCGCTGCTGGTCACGTTCACGGATATCAACGATCCGAAGAGTGTCAAGGAAGTGAAGCCGGGAAAACTCTCGGATTCTTTCGGTGCAGGTTATTCGCTCAAATCCATCACGCTGGAAATTACTGATGAGCCAGTGACAAAGGGTGCCGTGTTGGAACTCTTGCCGTGGGTCAATTCAATCAATGGACGGGTCAAACCCATCCGGGAACCGATTCCAGATGGGTACCAACCGACACCAGTCGAACAACTCTACTCAAATTCGTTTATTCAAAGGAGCTGAACATGGCCATCTCACAAGAACTCATGCTTGCACTTCTATCGATGGATTCTTACAATCGAGGGTATGGGCAAAGGTTAGATGTTGTCGCCGCAGGGGCTTCAGCTACTATGATTGGTAATGCAACAGTCAATGCCCTTCCCAATTCTATAAATATCACAGATTGGCAGACTGCCGGCTTCTTCGCCCAGTCCTACACCTTGAACGGCCAGAAAATCATCGCCTATCGCGGCACCGATGATCAGTTCCGCCTGACATCACTCATTGCTGACATTGCCGCAAGTGATGTCTGGAACGGCTACACGTCTTCCGTCGGCCTGCCTTACAACACCCAGCAGCGCATGGCGGCGGAGTTTTTCCAGACTGTCACCAATACAACGACAACTGATCCATCGGCTGGCAATGCCATTTTGACAGGACACTCCCTTGGAGGTGGCTTGGCAGGGTTGATCGGTTCCATCTATCGCCAAAACGCTTATCTGTTTGACAACATGGCCTTCGAGGAGGCGGCCTTGAACGCCAAGCTCCTCAGCACAATCAATGTTGATATAAAGAAGGACTTCTACAACGATTTGACCGCCGCTGTGCCGCTCATCGGCACGAACCTGCATGCCTATGCCACGACCGGAGAGTTTCTGGCCGTGAACCGTCTATTGCAGTCAACACCTGTCACCTTTCTCGACAGTAACGGAGGCTACCGCTCACTGATTACTCTGCATTCGATGGCCTTGCAGACCATTTTGCAGTTCGCCGCTTCGCCCAATTCGCTGATTGGGATTGACTGGTATGCAATTGGCCCCAGCCTGTGGAACGCTGGGTTTAACGTCAATGTCGCCAATGCCGCTCTTGCCGGAGTGCCAACTTTGGGAGGCGAATATACCAACGAGTACAAACTCCTCACCGCCATCGCCTACTCCGCCATCGACGAAGGTGCGCGCGTGTTCGGCGATACTGGCATTCGCGCGATGTTCAACGACGCCAATGACATTGGCAAGGTGGTGAAGCTGGCGGACGCGTCGACGACGGTCACAGCAGCCAAGGGATCCATCGCCGAGATTCTCATGCAGTTTGCCGGCCAGATGGCGTTTGGCAAGGTGTCACAACTGGTGCCGGGATCAATCACCGGGGCACTGGCCCTGTCGCCGGACAATTCCGTGCTCACGGTGGATTTCAGCGACGCCCTGTGGAGCCTTGGCCGCAGCGGCCCACCGCCCACCATCCTCGGCCGCGACACGCTGATCGACACAGCCATTGGCGTTCCCGGATCAACCGGCATCTCCGACCTGCGCTCCGGCATGGAATGGCTGTGGAGCAACGGCACCACCTCGGTCATCGACCGCATCGCCTTCGCCACCACCAATGCCGCCACCACCACCATCATCCCGGACCGGGTTGTCGCCTCTCCCAAGGCCACACTCTTCGCCGCAGGTGGCGGAGCGGACACCATCACCGGATCGAAAGACAACGACTTCATCTTCGGCGGGGGTGCGAATGACAATGCACCCGCGATCAGAAAGATGGCGGCGTGAGACGGAGAAACTTCATGGGGTTGTTGAGCACGGCACTGGCGCTGACTGGCTGCTGGAGGAATACTTACGCGTGGAACCAGAAGCTGACTGTTACGGTGATGACGCCACAGGGTGAGAGGTCGGGCTCGGCGGTAACTCGGGTAACGGCTGGCGTGAATCAAAAACCAATGATGGGCAACCTGCTGAGTTTTGGCGTGAACGGCGAAGCGACACTTGTCGATCTGGGGCAAGGCAAATTTCTGTTCGCGCTGCTTTCACCAGGTGGCAGCTGGACATCAACAGAGTATCTGGCGGAACTCGTTTTTGCGGCTGATCTGCCAAACCGTCCTGTGCCTGGCTACCCTGATGGCGCAAACCAGAATTACGAAGTTCTCCAGTCACTTCGCAAGGAGCGTTCGATACCACAGAAGCACTATCCGCTGCTGGTCACGTTCACCGACATCAACGATCCGAAGAGTGTCAAGGAAGTGAAGCCGGGGAAACTGTCGGACGCATTCGGGCCGGGCTATTCGCTCAAATCCATCACGCTGGAGATTACGGACGAACCAGTGACGAAGGGAAAAATCATTAAAATTTGCAAATGGCTGGACGATCAGAAGCTAATTTTTATCGACTGGACTAGATATCCATCAGGCCATCCGTTGCGCACTATCAACTGGCAATCCTTCAGAGCAGGAAACTAAAACATGACCATTTCTTCAGAACTCTACATGGCACTAATGTCAATGGACTCTGTACAATCGAGGGTATGGCCAACGCCTCGATGTTCAAGCGGCAGGCGCTTCTGCAACCCAACTCGGCAATGCGACGATTGGGTTGAACTCAACAGAGCAAGCAGCGGGCATTCCTGGCGGGATTGCCGCCGGCTTCTTCGCCCAGTCCTACACCTTGAACGGTCAGAAGATCATTGCTTACCGTGGGACGGACGAGCCAGTCACTCTCCCGTGGAGCGATATTGGGGGCGATGTTTGGAATGGCTATGGCACAGCATTCGGCTTGCCCTTCAACGACCAAGCGCGGATGGCAGCGGATTTCTTCCAGACAGTTACGGGGACCCAAACCACTGACCCTTCCACTGGGAACGCGATTTTAACTGGCCATTCGCTTGGCGGTGGGCTGGCGGGCTTCATCGGCTCAATCTACAGACAGTCTGCTTATTTGTTCGACAATATGTCATTTGAACTTGCGGCGAATACTGCACGCGAGCTGGGCATCATCAACAATACCCTTGGATTTGCACTACTTACAGATTTTTACAACGGACTAGCACCCGTCCAGAACCTTACCAGTACAAACCTGAGAGCATTTGCAACAACCGGAGAACTGCTTTCGGTCATCGGAAATCGAATTATGCAAGGAACACCGGTGACGTTCCTCGATTCCTACAACAATACACTGGGAATGGTCCAGAAGCATTCAATGGCGCTGCATACGATGCTGCAGTTTGCACAGTCGGCCTCAATTGCGACAGACTGGCAAGAGATTGGCAATGCACTGTGGAACGCAGGCTTCAAGGCCAACGTAGCCAATGCCGCACTCGCCGGAATGCCAACTTTGGGAGGCGAATATACCAACGAGTACAAACTCCTCACGGCCATCGCCTACTCCGCCATCGACGAAGGTGTGCGCGTGTTCGGCGATACGGGCATTCGCGCGATGTTCAACGACGCCAATGACATTGGCGGCATCGTGAAGCTGGCCGACGGCTCGAGCACCATCAAGCAGGCGGCGGGGGCCTTGTCGGATATCCTGATGCAGTATGCAGGCCAGCTCGCTTTCGGCAAGGTGCTGCAATCGGCAAGTCCTGCGGCACTCAATGGCATTCTGGCGGTTGATCCGGGCAAGACGGTGCTGACGGTCGACCTTTCGCAGCCGCAGTGGGAGATTGGTCGCGCAGGCGGTTCTGCCGTGCCGGATATCGTGGGCAAACAGACGCTGACCGACGAGGCATTCGGGCGCGCTGGCACCAATGGCTTTTCGGATACGCGCACCGGCATGAAGTGGCTGTGGAACACCGACAAGTCCGACATCATCGACCGGATTTCCTTTGCGGCGGCGAATGACAACGCGCCGAGTTACATGAGGATGGCGGCGTGAGGCGGCGGGATGTCATGGGGTTGATCAGTTCTTTGCTAGCGTTGACAGGCTGTTGGGGTGGAAATTCATGGCATCAGAAAATCACGGTGACAGTGAGTACTCCGAACGGTGAAGTGTCGGGTTCGGCGGTGACTGCTGTTGACTTCACGTTGCGTGAGGATGCCCTGTGGACGACAACGGGGACAGCCTATGGCGCGAAGTATTCTGGTGAAGCAGTTGTTGTTGAACTGGCCCCAGGAAAATATCTGTTTGCGCTGCTGGACGAGCGGTTGAAAACACTCGCGCTCAAGGTGTTCATCAATCCCTATGCCGCCGCCAGCCCGAAGAAGGAAGACGTGGACCGGGTGGAGGCGACCCGGGCATCAAAACCACTGAGCCGTGAGGATTATCCGCTGCTGGTCACGTTCACGGATATCAACGATCCGAAGAGTGTCAAGGAAGTGAAGCCGGGGAAACTGTCGGACGCATTCGGCCCGGGCTACAGCTTGAGCAGTATCACACTGGAAATTACCGATGAGCAGGTAACGGACGGCGAAATCGCGAAGCGGCTGATTTGGATCGACGACAATGACAGATTGAATAGCTTCTGGAAGTCACTTTTGGCTGGCGGCTATGCATCTAACGGTTCGGTTGAAGTAAAGACATTTTTTCTAAGGAGAACTTAGTATGGCCATTTCACAAGAACTTATGCTCGTTCTGCTTTCTATGGATACTTATAATAGAGGTAACTTACCCGGACTCGACCTAGCGGCGCTGGGGGCGTCTGGATCTAGTATCGGCAACGCAGCTTTGCGCAACGACGCGTTGCCTGCGGGTTCTGCCGCCGCAGGCTTTTCCGCACAAGCATACACATGGAACGGCAAGACAATCATTTCATATCGTGGAACAGATAACCCTAGTCTGCTTGAAAGCGCCAATGGACCCAGCGACATTCTTAACGGCTGGATTTCCGGTGTCGGCATTCCGTCGAACCAGACGGGTCTGGCGCTGCAATTCTACAACAGTGTCACTGGGTCGACCTATCAGGCGGGACCAGCGGCGAACACGATTCTGACAGGACATTCCCTCGGTGGCGGGTTGGCCGGATATATGGCCGCATTGAGCGGCACGCAGGCGCAAATCTTCGACCACATGCCATTTGGGCTGGTTTCCGCTTATCAATGGGCCAAGGATTTTCCGTCAAATGCCGTTGCTGAAAGCGCCTGGCCGAGCACTCTACATTTCTCCCAGATTGCCAGTACGTTCACCGATGGCGAGATCCTGCAACTCGCGCGTAACCCGACTGTTGGTTACATCGTCAGCCAACTTCTTTATGGCAATCCACTTCCTGGCGCGTTGGCCAACACGCTTGAAGGACAAGTCGCCAAGGCCGTGATGCAATCCTATGCCGATCCCGCCTGGAATTCCAGCCTTGGCGATCAGGCGAACAAACTCCACATGATGGACCTGCTCGTCAATCTCGAATTTGCCAAAGACGAACTGGCAGCAGGGCGAATGACCACAGATTGGCAATCAATCGGACCTCAGTTGTGGAAAGCTTATTTCAATGACGCTGTTGCGAATGCGGCAATGCTGGGTCTGCCTCCTCTGCTTGGTACATCTGGCGCCGCAGGCAAGATGGGCCGCGCCATCGCCTACTCCGCCATCGACGAAGGCGCGCGCGTGTTCGGCGATACGGGCATTCGCGCGATGTTCAACGACGCCAATGACATTGGCGGCATCGTGAAGCTGGCTGACGGCTCGACGACGATCAAGCAAGCCTCTGGCGCGCTGTCGGATATCCTGATGCAGTATGCGGGCCAGCTCGCTTTCGGCAAGGTGCTGCAATCGGCAAGTCCTGCGGCACTCAATGGCATTCTGGCGGTTGATCCGGGCAAGACGGTGCTGACGGTCGATCTCAGTGCCCAGCAGTGGGAGCTTGGCCGGG
The DNA here is from genome assembly GCA_963738595.1 of uncultured Alphaproteobacteria bacterium. GTDB lineage: Bacteria > Pseudomonadota > Alphaproteobacteria > Rhizobiales > Aestuariivirgaceae > Aestuariivirga. The sequence goes on along the minus strand of CAVTXF010000011.1, from coordinate 62,557 downwards.
TGGCGGGCTCGGGCGTGCCGGTGATTGAAGGCAAGAAGACGCTGGTGGATACGGCTTTCGGGCTTGCAGGCAGCGCCGTGACCGATACGCGCGCAGGCGCAGACTGGTTGTGGAAGGCCAGCGTGCCAGCCGCGAATGACAATGCACCCGCGATCAGAAAGATGGTGGCGTGAGGCGGAGAAACTTCATGGCGTTGATTGGATCGGCACTGGGGCTGGCGGGGTGTGGGCTTGACGAATACTCGTGGCACCAGAAAATGACCGTTGTCATCGCCACGCCTTCGGGGGATCGCACTGGTTCTGCGGTAACGGAGGTGCGCGTTTCCGTTGGCCGTCAGGCCATGAGCGGCAACGAGCGCTGGTTCAGCGTCAAGGGCGAAGCCGTTGTGGTGGAGGTTGCTCCCGGCAAATATGTTTTTGCGCTGCTGTCGGGGTCAAAGCAGACGCCGCATGAGTATCTGGCAGAGCTGACATGGGCGGGGTCTTATCCCGAAGCCACATTTACAAGCGCAGAACCCTATACGCCGGAGAAAAAATGGGGACCTGTCTATGCAGCGATCCAGAAGATGAAAGACGCGCGCGACATTCCTGCACAGTACCGCCCCATGCTCGTCACTTTCACCGACATCAATGATCCGAAGAGTGTCAAGGAAGTGAAGCCGGGAAAAGTGTCGGAAGCGCTAGGGCCGGGCTACGCGCTCAAGTCGATCACGCTGGAGATTACGGATGAACCGGTCACGGATGAAATCATAGAAAAGCTTCTGAAGAGGCTCGCAGCTCTTAATGGAAGCTATCTGGGCGGGGGCTTCACAGACAAAGATGCACCATTAGGACTTCACGGCGGAAACTTTAAAACAGGATATCACAAATGACAATTTCCCAGGAACTGATGCTGGCAATCCTCGCAATGGACTCATACAACCGAATTACGGTGACACCGAATTACGGTGCGAATTACGGTGACAGTGCATTCAATTGACTCCACCAACCTCCCCTGATATACCGTATCCATGTCCCGCCTCGCCCGTGTAGTAATCCCCGGTCTCGCACACCATGTCACCCAGCGTGGTAACGGGCGGCGGAAGGTTTTTTTCTCCGACGCGGACTATGCGCTCTATCTTCGCCTCATCACCGAAGGCTGCAAGGCAGCGGGTGTCACGTGCCTCGGCTTCTGCCTGATGCCAAATCATCTGCACCTGATTCTGGTGCCCAAACATGAAGACGGACTGCGCCACTGCCTGTCAAAAGCCAATCGCGCCTATGCGGGCATCATCAACGCGCGCCGCAAGGCAACCGGACATTTCTGGCAGGGCCGCTACGGCTCGGTGCCGATGGATGACGCACACCTGTTCGAGGCTCTGCGCTATGTGCTGATGAACCCGGTGAAGGCGAAGCTTGCAGCCAGGCCTGAGGAATGGCGTTGGTCAAGTGCGCGCGCCTATCTGAAAGCCAAGGACGACGGCCTGACCGAAACGCGCGACATGCGCCGCGTCATCGACGACATGCGAGCCTACCTTGGCGAAAAACCCGACATGACATTCCTCAACCGCATTCTCGCCGCCGAAACCATCGGTCGCCCCGCGGCCGCACCGGAGTTCATCAAGGAATTGGAACAATCCACCGGCCGCAAACTGTTACCGGAAAAGCGCGGGCCAAAGCCGAATGCGAAAACCTTGCGAAAGCAGTGATCATGTTTCTCGCGCCTTCACCTTCGCGCGATACGCATGCAGCAGCGGCTCCGTATATCCATTGGGCTGTATCGCCCCCTTGAACACCAGATCACACGCCGCCTGAAACGCCAGCGACGTTCTCGAAATTCTCCGCCATCGGACAATACAAGCGCATCACCTGCATTCTGCTTGTCCACCACTGCCGCCATCCGCTTCAGTGTCTCCATCACCTGATCGCTGGTCACAATGCCGTGCCGCAGCCAGTTGGCAATGTGCTGCGATGAGATGCGAAGCGTGGCGCGGTCTTCCATCAGCCCCACATTGTTGATGTCCGGCACTTTCGAACAGCCAATGCCCTGATCAACCCAGCGCACCACATAGCCCAGAATGCCTTGCGCATTATTGTCGAGCTCGCGCTGAATGTCGTCAGCACTCCAGTTTGGCCGCGCCACCACCGGAATGGTGAGAATGTCTTCAAGCTTGGCTTTCGCACGCGACGCAATCTTCTTCTGCACCTCATGCACATTGACGCGATGATAATGCGTGGCATGCAGGGTCGCCGCTGTCGGTGACGGAACCCAGGCCGTATTGGCACCAGCCCGCGGATGCGCAATCTTCTGTTCCAGCATGGCCGCCATCAAATCCGGCATCGCCCACATGCCCTTGCCGATCTGCGCATGGCCCGCAAGCCCGCATTGCAAGCCCCGTATCAACATTCCAGTTCTCATAGGCCTGCAGCCAGGGCGCGGCCTTCATGTCGCCCTTGCGCATCATCGGCCCCGCTTCCATCGAGGTGTGCATTTCGTCGCCAGTGCGGTCAAGGAACCCGGTGTTGATGAACACCACGCGCGAGCTGGCAGCACGAATGCATTCCTTGAGGTTGACGGTCGTTCGCCGCTCCTCATCCATGATTCCCATCTTGATCGTGTTGGCGGAAAGCCCCAGCGCCTGCTCCACAAATGCAAACACCTCATTGGCAAAACCAACCTCTTCCGGCCCATGCATCTTCGGCTTCACGATATAGATAGAACCCGCGCGCGAATTCATGCGGCGGCCCTTGATGTCATGCAGCGCGATGAGCGACGTCATCATCGCATCCATCAGGCCTTCCGGAATCTCGGAACCCGATTCATCCAGCACCGCAGGCGTCGTCATCAAATGCCCGACATTGCGGATGAGCATCAATGCCCGCCCTCGCAACGTAACGCCGTCGAACATCCGGTCCGGATTGAGCTTGCGTGTGATCGTCTTGCTGCCTTTCACAACCTCTTCCGTAAGGTCACCTTTCATCAGCCCCAGCCAGTTGCGATAGGCCGCAACCTTGTCCTCGGCATCAACGGCCGCAATCGAATCTTCGCAATCCATGATCACCGTAAGTGCAGATTCAATGATGACGTCCGAGATATGTGCAGGATCACTTTTGCCGATCATCTGCGTCGCATCAACCACAACTTCAATGTGAAGCCCGTTGTGTTTGAACAGGCATGAAGCTTTGCTCTTGCCGACAAGCTGTGTTGGATTCTTGAGGACGATCGTGCTGAGCGAATCCACATCCGCCCAAGAGCCCGATGCCAGCGGCACCGCCTCATCGAGCAAGGCCTTGGCCCAGGCAATCACCTTCGCCCCGCGTTTCGGATTATACGCCTTGCCCTTCTCGCACCCATCCGCTTCCGAAATCGCATCCGTGCCATAGAGCGCATCATAGAGCGAACCCCACCGCGCATTGGCCGCGTTCAGCGCATACCGCGCATTCATCACCGGAACCACAAGCTGCGGGCCGGCAACACGCGCGATCTCGTCATCGACATTCTCCGTTGTCACGGAAAACACCGGTCCTTCTGGCACGATGTATCCAATCTCTTTGAGGTAAGAAACATACTCGTCCATATTCGTCGGCGCGCCATTGCCGCGATACCACGCGTCAATCTTCGCCTGCATCTCATCGCGCTTCAGCAACAGCTGGCGATTTCGAGGGGCAAATTTTGCAATCAACTCTGCAAAGGATTGCCACACCAGTTCCGCCGAAACATCAAGACCTGGAAGAACTTCTCCTTCCACAAACTTGTGCAGCACCGCGTCAACTTGCAATCCCGAAACAGTAACACGTGTCATGGCAACTCCCCTCAGGTCAGAATATCTTCAAGCTTCGCAGGCCTGGCACCGCCACAGGCCCAATTCAACAATTCAATCGTATGGACCACCGGAACGTCAATCGCCCGGCCGATCTGCGTCATGCAGCCGATATTTCCCGTTGCAATGATCTGCGGCGCGGTCCTCGCAATATTGACAACCTTTCGCGACAGCAATTTGTCGGAAATCTCGGGCTGCAAAATATTATATGTCCCAGCCGACCCGCAGCACAAATGCCCCTCAGGCACTTCCACAACATCAAATCCCGCCTTGCGCAGCAACGCTTGCGGTTGCGTCTTCAGTTTCTGCCCATGCTGCATCGAACAGGCCGAATGGTACGCCACGCGTATTCCCGTGGCGCGCGCACAGATGTCTGCATCGCCCAAAAATTCCGTGATATCTCTCGCCTTGGCGCTGATTGCCCGGGCTTTGTCAGCATACTGATCATCCAGCCGCAGCATGTGCCCATAATCCTTGATCGTCGTGCCACATCCCGAAGCCGTGATCACCACAGCATCAACTTCCGCTTTGGTCCACTGGTCAACTGACGCCCTGGCCCGCGCCAAGGCATCCTGTTCTTTTCCCATGTGATGCGTCAGCGATCCGCAACAAACCTCTTCGCCAGAAACCACAACTTCGTGCCCAAGCCGCGTCAGCAAAGAAATTGTCGCAGCATTGATGCCGGGCTCAATGACACTCTGTACGCACCCCATCAACAAGGCCACACGCCCGCGCTTCACGCCAAGCGCCGGATAAACGCCTGGCGCGCCAAACTGTTCCGGCGCTGGCAGGGGCTTTGGCGTGAGATCAAGGAGAGCCGCCACACGGCGCAAACCCAACCGCCCCAACACGCCGGAAAGTGGCGAGGCAAATCGTGCACCGATCAACGCCAGCCGGAACAACGCCGGTCGCGGCATCACATAAGCCAACACGTTGCGCAACATGCGATCCGCAAGTGGTCGTTGATACGTCTCTTCAATATGCGCCCGCGCTTCATCAACAAGATGCATGTAATTCACGCCAGACGGGCACGTCGTCATGCACGAAAGGCAGGAAAGACACCGGTCAACATGCGTCACGGTTTCCGCCGTCGCCGCCTCGCCCTTTTCCAGCATCTCCTTGATGAGATAAATGCGCCCGCGCGGTGAATCGAGTTCATCTCCCAACAGCACATAAGTGGGGCACGTCGCCGTGCAGAACCCGCAATGCACGCAAGTGCGCAGCACCTGGTTGGCAACCTGGTTGCGCGGAACTTGCAACTGCTCGGGCGTGAATGTGGTTTGCATCAGAAATCTTTGCTCATGCGAAATGGATTGAACAGACCCTTGGGATCAAATGCATGCTTGATGCGTTGCGCCAATCCAGCAAGCGCTGGCGGCTGCCTCTGGAACACATCGAGTTCGCCACGCACCTCGTCTGGTGCCGCAAACAGCAACGCATGTCCCGTGCCAATATGCGAACGAACATCCTGCACATGGTCAGTCTCAAACCAGATCAATCCACCAGACCAGTCAAGTGTATAGCGCCCGCCAAACTGCGACACGAGCATTTCAGCAATGCCCGGCCCTTCACTCGGCGCAACTGAAATACGCCACAAGCACCGCGCCGCACCATGCCGGCCAAGATCGCGCACATCAGACCACAAGCTCCGCGACTCTGTTTCATCCAAAACATCAGGAGAAATTTGCAACAACTTGATCAGACTCTCTTTTCTCGCAGCAACAGAAACCGGAATCCCCTCCAGCCGCAAGGCCGCACCCTGCCCCGGCACATAGGCCGCACATGAAACATCATGGGGAGATTGCATGGCAGCGCGCATCAGCCGCCCGGCCTCATGCACATCACGAACCTTCACGTGCAAGGTCACGTCTGCTTCCGGCTTCGGCAAGACTTTCAGCGTAATCGTCGTCAGCGCCGCCAGCGTGCCAAATGAACCACACATCAGTTTCGAAACATCATAACCAGTGACATTCTTGACCACGCGCCCGCCAGCCTTGAAAATATCGCCACGGCCCGAAACACCACGGATGCCGAGAATGTGATCGCGCGCCGCACCTGCAGTCAACCGTCGTGGCCCCGAAAGGTTGCATGCTATCACGCCGCCAATCGTGCCACGCGAATTGCTCCGCAAGATCCGCGCATAATTCGGCGGCTCAAATGCCAGCCGCTGGTTCCGCGCATCAAGCAATGTCTCGATTTCATCGAGCGGAGTGGCCGCTCCAACCTCGATCACCAGTTCTTCTGGTTCATATAGCGCGACACCAGAAAACTTCGCCAGTGACAAGACCTGCGCATCCACAACACGGCCAAGCAAGCGCTTCGATCCCGAACCTTCGACAGCAAACGGCGCGCCTGCGGATGCAATGATCGCCGCCAGTTCCATTTCCGTTGCAGGTGCGAGAGTCAAAACCGTGGCAACCCTTCAAACGGAAGTTTGCCGCCAGACACGCGCATGAAGCCCATGTCGGCACAGCGATGCAATGTCGGGAAAACCTTGCCGGGGTTGAGCAGGTGCTTGTCGTCGAAGGCGCACTTCACACGCATCTGCGTTGCCAGATCGACCTCGGAAAACATCTCGCCCATCAGGTCGCGCTTTTCCACGCCAACACCGTGTTCACCGGTCAACACACCACCCACCTTCACGCACAGCCGCAGAATGTCGGCACCGAATTTCAGCGCCTTGTCGAGTTCGTCAGGCACATTCGAGTCAAACAAGATGAGCGGATGCAAATTGCCATCGCCAGCGTGAAACACATTGGCCACACGCAAACCATACTGCTTGGAAAGGGCGTTCATCCCGGCCAGAACCTCCGGTAATTTCTTGCGCGGAATGGTGCCATCCATGCACAGATAATCCGGTGAGATGCGGCCCACAGCCGGGAACGCAGCCTTTCGCCCGGCCCAGAACAAAACCCTTTCTTCTTCCGAATTGGACACCCGCAACATCGAAGCCTTGTTCGATAGAGCGATCTTCTCAACGTCATGAATGAGGTGATCAACCTCGACTTTCGGACCATCAAGTTCAACAATCAATACAGCGTCAACATCAAGCGGATATCCGGCATGCACAAAATCTTCCACCGCATGAATGGCCGGCCTGTCGAGCATCTCCATCCCGCCCGGAATGATGCCAGCGGAGATAATGTCCGCCACACATTGCCCGGCATCTTCATTCGTCGGAAAACCGATCAGCACCGCCCGCGCCGTCGCAGGCTTCTGCAAAATGCGCACCGTCACTTCAGTAACCACGCCAAGCATGCCTTCAGATCCGGTCAGCACACCGAGAAGATCATAGCCTTCACTGTCCAGATGTTTGCCACCCAGGCGCACCACATCGCCATTGATCAAAACCACTTCAACGCCGAGCACATTGTTCGCCGTCAAACCATATTTCAGGCAATGCACACCACCGGAGTTTTCCGCAACATTGCCGCCAATCGTGCAGGCAATCTGCGACGAAGGATCGGGAGCATAGTAGAAACCCTTCTCTTCAACAGCGCGGGTGATCGCCAGATTGGTCACCCCCGGCTGCACCACAACACAGCGGTTCTCATAATCGATATCGATCACACGATTGAACTTCGCCATGCCCAGCAGAATGCCATCTGCCAGCGGCAAAGCTCCGCCGGACAGCGAAGTCCCTGCCCCGCGCGGCACCACTTTCACACTGTGCTCATGCGCATATCGCAAAATCTCTGACACCTGCTCAACTGTTTCCGGCAGCACCACAACCAGCGGCACTTGCTTGAACGCACTCAGCGCATCAAACTCATAAGGTTTCATCGCTATGGGATGATCGATCACCGAAGCAGCCGGCACAATTGCCCGCAGCGCGTCAACAATCTGCGCGCGCTTGGCAAGGGTGGCCGCATCGGCTTTGGGCATGGAAAGACCGGACATGGAGCCCGGTATAACATGTTGCGCAAGGAACTCAATTTGCGCATATATCCCCATCATGACAGACAAGATGACCTGGATCGGCACCTCCTGGAAAATGAACAAGGTGAGAAGCGAGGCACGCGCCTATGCCCAGGCCCTGAAAACCTCCTTCGTTGCCAACACCAAATCCGCCCAGCCCTTCGTCATACCGCCTTTTCCCTATGTCGCAGACGTTGCCGATATTCTGAAGGATACGTGCGTCAAAGTTGGCGCACAGAACATGCACTGGGCCGACAAGGGCGCATGGACAGGAGAAATCTCGCCGTTGATGGTGCGGGATTGCGGCGCAACACTGGTTGAAATTGGCCACAGCGAGCGCCGCGCCAACTTCGGCGAAACCGACGAAACCGTGGCGCTGAAAACCCAGGCTGCTGTAAAACACGGTCTCACCGCCCTCGTCTGCATCGGCGACACAAAAGAAGAATATGATTCGGGCCGCACCGCATCAGCACTTGAAATACAGGTCCGCGCACTTCTGAAATATGTGAGCGACAAGGCATCAGGCAACGTCATCATCGCCTACGAACCCGTCTGGTCCATCGGCGAAGGCGGCATTCCCGCAACGCCGGCATTCGCCAATGAACAACACATGAAGATCGACACATTGGTGAAAAGCATCACCGGCACCAAACTGCCAATTTTGTATGGCGGCAGCGTCAATCCGCAAAACTGCGTGGAGCTTGCATCGCAGTCGCACATCGATGGCCTCTTCATCGGCCGTTCGGCGTGGGAAGCAGCTGGCTACATCGGCATCGTCAAATCAGTCATTGAATCAAACGGAGATAAATCATGAAAATCGCGATTGGCGGCGACAGCGCCGGAAAGCCACTCATCGACGTTATCGAAACGCATCTGAAAGCGCTGGGCCAACACGACATCAGCAACATGAGCAAGTCAGGCTTCTATGCCGATCTCTCTGCTGACGTTGCCAATGCCGTGCTTGACGGCAAGGCCGACCGCGCCATTCTCTGCTGTGGCACCGGCATTGGCGTGTGCATTTCAGCCAACAAGGTGCCCGGCATCCGCGCCGCCCTCACCCACGATACATACTCAGCAGAGCGCGCCGCCAAATCCAACAACGCGCAAATCATCACCATGGGTGCCCGCGTCATCGGCCCCGAACTCGCCAAGGCCATCGTCGACACCTGGCTCGCCTCCGAGTTTGATCCCAAAGGCGCCTCCGCTGCCAATGTGGAAGCAATCAACAAACTCGACGCGAAAAAGCAGTAACATCCTCCACTCTGTCATCCTCCCCGGTTCCCTGGCCCACGAGCCGGGGAGGTGGCGCGCAATCACTGCCGCCCTGCCGGATCAACAATCCCGGCCACGCATCCCGCATCTGTCGGCATCGATCCCAGCATCAGATCACCCATTGCGGCCCCGCCGGCAATATCGCCGCGCAAGCCAATCGTGATCTCGGAAATCAGCAGGCGGTTCTTGTCCCGGTCACAAGCAACCCGCACACGAAGCCCCGCACCCTTGCCAAAAGCTGTGTCAAACGCCGCACGCAAGTCCGCCGTCTTGATCATCTTGCCGATATTGGAAGAAACCAGCGCTTGCACCGGTGAGGCGTTCACCGCCTCTACCAGCCGCACGGCATCCTTGTAGTATTGCTCTGCCGACGCACCGTAACACGTACCATGCTTGATCCACTCATGCCGCTCGAGATTGGATTGCGTGCCGGGCATCACCTTGTCCAGCGCCGCTTTCGTTGCGCCACTCAGCTCCGGAGCCGGCAACTTCTCCCAACGATGATTGTCATCCGCCGCCTTGTCCGCAGCGCTCACGTTGCACAGCACATTGTTGCGCGGCTGCGGCCACAATCCGTGCAGCGCAAAATTCTTCGCTTCATAGTCATCGGCCGATGCGAACTTGCATTCTGTCTTGTCGGCATGCGCTTCACAAAATGCCGGCTGCCAGCTCAGCGCAAGAATATGGAATGAACCACTTTGCGCGACAGCAACAGGCGGCTGCTTTTCGCTTGCCGCAGCAGCCTCGCCATTGATTGTGCCGCATGAAACCTCAACCCACCGCTGCTCCGGCACGGCACCCGGCACCTCGATCAGGTAATGGCTCGCGTCATCCTTGTTCTTGCCCTTCAACACAAAAGACTGCCCAGGCGAAACCGAAGCAAGGCCCGCATTCGTGCCCTTCTTGATCGATTGCACCGCAGGGCATTCTTTCAGCGCGGCAAAAGTTCCATCCAGTTTGACCTGAGCAAAGGCAGCCCCGGCCAACACCAAAGCAAGGGCAGAAAGCGACACAACAAGTTTTTTCATGGTCGCCAATTAGCGTGAAATCCATCATCGGGCAACTTCATCCCGAACGCTGTTGGATCACATCAAGATTTGAAGTCGCGACTTCGCTTGAACTTCGCCAAAAGCATCAGCCTGCGGTCCCGCTGTGCCTGCGCATCCCTCAACGCGTCCAGCGGCACCTCCGCCCGGCGCTCACGCGCCAGTGAATCGGCAACGGCAGGCGTCCAGTCTCGCGAAGCCTTCTGCAACTCACCGCCGCGCCGGATCGTGGCACCATATCGCTCCATGTAATCGGCAATGCCACCGGGCGCATTGAGGTCAATTGTCTCAATCGGCCCCATGAAACTCCAGCGCAAAGCCAATCCGTCTTTCAGCGTCTTGTCGAGATCACGCGCTGAAACATGCCCGCCTTCAATCAACCGCAGCGCTTCATTGAGCACCGCAAACTGCAACCGGTTGAGAATGAAGCCTTCAATCTCTGCTTCAACCTTCACCACAGACATTCCGCACATCTGCATGAAGCGACTCGTCTTTTCAACTGTCTCAGATGTCGTGAAAGGTGCCCCACACACTTCCACAACCGGGACAAGATGCGGCGGGTTCATCGGATGCACCACAAGGGCGCGGTGCCGCGTTGGCAACGAACCAAAAATTACAGAGGGCAAAATGGCAGACGAAGAACTTGCCAGCACCGCAGTGGCAGATACATGTTTCTCAATCTCGCCGAACAGAATCTGCTTTGGCTCTGACCGCTCGGCGATGCTTTCCTGAACATGCTCGGCACCGGCAAGCGCCTCCTCCAGGCGATCAAAGACCTTGATCCGCGCCAAACAAGCAGCGGCATCATCAATCAATCCAAATTCTTGCATTTGCAAAAGCGCATCACCGGCCCAATGCCGGGCAGTTTCGCTTTGTCCCGCAACAGAATCAAACAGTGCAACTTCGGCCCCGCCCCGCGCAAAAACCACCGCCCAGGCTCGCCCGATGAGCCCTGCCCCAACCACTGCCACTTTCATGATCATCCACTGACTGTGTTCACAATCCCAAGTGATGTCAATTGTTCGAAAATTGCCCCGGGATGTCTAAAGCTTGAGCTATTCACCATCGCCTGCGCGCAGACTCGTATCCTGAGGCTTGCCGGAATATGGAAGGTCCACAACATGAAGAGGGCGGGAAAATTCATGAGTCACATCATTCCACGATTGAAGCAGAAGGCTATTGCAGCAGGTGTTTACAAGCCTGCCCGCTGGTTGATGGATCATGTTGCAAACCGCAGCCGCCTTGAAAGTCGAAAAAACCTTGCGCACCTGCTGTCATCATTTGTCAAGCCGGGCGACCTGTGTTTTGACGTCGGCGCAAACATCGGGGACTACACCCAGACCCTGCTCTCGATTGGCGCAAGAGTTGTTTGCGTCGATCCGCAGCCTTTGGCAATCCGCGAACTCACCGCCCGCTATGCCGGCAATCAACGCGTCAAGATTGAGCCCGTTGGCCTCGGCGCCGTCCCGGGAGAGGCAATTTTTTATCTTCGCGATCATCACGGCGCATCAGGCTTCTATCCTGATCTCGACAGCCCCTATAGAGCGACCACGACAGTTCCCGTCAACACGCTGGAAAATCTTGTCGCGCGTCATGGCACTCCGAACTATGTGAAGGTCGACGTCGAAGGCCACGAGCTCGAAGTCATCAAGGGATTGAAAACCCGCATCCCTTATCTTTCGGTTGAGTATCATCTGGATGACAGGGATTGCGGCCAGAAGCTCGCCCTGATCGAGCGACTTGCCGAAACGTCGGAACTCTCATTCAACATATTGCCACAGGGAAGCAACCATTTCCTCTGGCCGGACTTTGTCGACATGACCGCCTTCCGCCAGACATTCCCGCGCATCCTGACAGGCAACGGCACCCATACCTACGGTGACATTTTCATCCGTTGCAAAGCACCTGATCTGCAGTGAACGAAAACTCTCCGGCCGCCTGCTCTGGCACCCGGAGAGTAAACATGCTTGTGGATCAGTTCTGCGCGCGGAACTCCCACGGGCTCACCTTGCCATCCTTGTCCGTGTCAGCCGAAGTGAATCGCGTCTTCGCATCGGCCAGGAATTCTGCCTTGGTCAGCTTGCTGTCCTTGTCTGTATCAAGCGTCGCGAATTTCGCCTTCAGTCCTTCAACTGCCGCGTCATTTTGTGCGCCTGAGCCAAACCAGTTGCGCCAGCCATGGCCTTCACCGCGCACGGTTGAAAACTCGTCAACCGAAACGTCGCCACTGCCGTCACTGTCAATCCGGTTGAAGGCACGATCAGCAAGCGTCGCAGCTTCATCATCGCCAATGACACCATCGCCATTCGCATCGATCATCTGCATGTGACGCCCACCTTTGCCATGGCCACCACGGTGTCCTTCACCGTGACCACGGCCCTCGCCATGTCCGCGATCCGCCATCTGCATGGTGTCAGGTGAACCCTGCTCCATAGTCTGTCCTGAACCCTGCCCCATGCTGTCCTGCGCAAGGGCAGGAACAACCGTTGCAACGAACAAGGCAAGGGCGGCGGCACTGATATAAGTCTTCATGTTAGTCTCCTGTGTGTCTGATACACAAGAGACGCCCACATCAGCCAATTCCGTCGCTGGCAAAGATTACAAATCGTTTAACTGTCAAATCCGCCCCAGCGCCTGCTCAATATCAGCAATCAAATCATCGCAATGTTCAATCCCGATGGAAAGCCGCACCAGGTTGTCCGGCACCGGACTTGTTGCACCTTCAATTGTCTTCCTGTGCTCCGCCAGGCTTTCGGAACCGCCCAGCGACGTCGCCGGAATAATCAGGTTGAGCCGCGTGCAGAAACGCTTTGCTTCGTCAAACCCGCCCCCGGATGAGGACCTGACCAAAATCGAAATCATTCCACCAAATCCATCCGTCATCTGTCGCGCCGCAACGGCATGTCCCGGATGCGATGCCAGGCCTGGATAGATCACCCGATCCACTTTCGGGTGTCCTTCAAAATGCTGCGCAATCTTCATCGCATTGGCTGAAGCCTGCCGGTAGCGCACAAACAACGTGCGCATGCCGCGCATCAGCAACCAGCATTCAAACGGCGCAAGTGGTGCGGAATTCTTGCCGCGCGCCACCCGCAACTGCTCCCACCTTGCATCAACCTTGCGCGCAATCAGTGCCCCGCCAAGAATATCGGAATGGCCGTTGAGATATTTGGTGACCGCATGAAACACATAGTCAACGCCCAACGAAATCGGCAGCGTCGTCACCGCGGCACTCATTGTCGCATCAACACCGATCACTGCCCCGGCGGCATGCGCAATCCTTGCTGCCGCCGCAATGTCAGTCACATCCCACATCGGGTTCGACGGCGTTTCAATCCACACGATGTCAGTTTTGCCGGGCTGCACCGCGCGCTGCAATTCTTCGAGCGATGTCATGTCGATCAATGACAAGGTGATGCGCTTCTTTTCTGCCAGCGCCAGCAGCCACACACGCGCGCCATAATACATGTTTGTCGGCGCAACCACATGCCCGCCAAAGGGAACCGTATCAATAAGAGCAAAGATTGCCGCCATCCCGGAAGGATAAAGCAGGCAGCTCTCGCCCTTTTCCAATGCAGCCAAGATCGCCTCAGCCTGATAAAGCGTGGGGCTGCCCGAGCGCTGGTAATCATCCTTGATCAGCGTCTCATAGTTTTCATCCCGCGCAAATGTCGTCGACAGGTGAATGGGCGGCACCACCGCTCCCGTCGCCGGGTCAGTGGAGTGAAGCGCATGTGCCGCAATTGATTCAGGCCGCAAGTTCCGGTTGGTCATCTGTGTAATCACCTTTCATGTTTTAAACTATGCAGAACCAGACTTGCAGTCTCAAGCGAAACCTCGCAATGACTGTACATGCCTTATCCCACCCGCACACCTCTTGGCCTCATCTTCGTTTTGTGGCTGGCCGGTCTTTGCGCGGCGGGACAATTCGCCAAGATCAGCCTCGTCTTTCCGGAACTGCAAGCCGTCTATCCGGGCCACGGCACCACGGCAGGTTTTCTGGTGACCCTGATTTCGTTCATGGGTGTCGTTCTCGGCCTCTTCACTGGCATGATCGTCGCCCGCTTCGGTTTTCGCAAACCGCTGATCACGGCTCTGCTGCTGGGCGCCGCCTTGTCCGCACTACAAGCTACATTGCCGCCCTTCCCACTCATGTTGGCGAGCCGCTTTGTCGAAGGCCTGTCGCATTTGTTGATCGTCGTCGCCGCACCAACGCTCATCGCGCGCGTGAGCACCGACAAAGATCGCCCCCTGACCATGACCCTCTGGGGTACATTCTTCGGCGTGGCCTTTGCGCTGGTTGGCTTCGTCGGTTTGCCTCTGGTCAAAGCCTGGGGAATCCCCGCACTCTTCATCGCACACGCCGCAACAATGCTCGCAGTCGCTGTTGCACTTTGGGCAATGCTGCCACGCGCGGAAGTCCAGGCTGGCGCAATTGCCGGACTCAACCTTACCGAAGTCATCGCCCGCCATGCCGAAACTTATCGGTCACCGAGCATGTCCGCCCCTGCCCTAGGCTGGCTCTTCTACACACTGAGTTTTGTCTCAATGCTCACGGTCCTTCCCGGCCTCCTGCCACCCGATCAACGCACTTTCGCAGCATCAGCAATGCCGCTGGCCGGCATCGCAATGTCACTCACGTTAGGCGTGCTGCTGCTCCGCCACATCACTGCAATTCAGGTCGTGATGCTGGGCTTCCTGCTGTCCGCCGCCTGTATGCTCCTCATGTGGTTTTTCAAGGAGTCGGGCTGGGTTGCAATTGCACTATTCGCCGTCCTCGGCCTCGTGCAGGGCGCAACCTTTGCATCAGTGCCGCAACTCAATCACGACGCCCGCCATCAGGCCTACGCCAACGGCGCGATGGCGCAAATGGGAAATCTCGGCAATCTCACCGGTACCGTCGTCTTGTTATGGCTGCTGCAGCACCTCGGCCACGATGGCCTGATCCTGTTCGGATTGGTCTGTTTTGTATCAGGCCTGGCGGTTCATCTATGGCTGCACCACCGGCGAACGCTCACACATGCTGCCCGCCATTGATGTGCAACTCGGCACCCGTGACGTAGGACGAACTTTCAGTGCAGAGGAAATAGATGGCCTTCGCCACTTCTTCCGGCTGCCCCAGCCGCTGCAATGGCAGATGCTCGACAATCTTTTCGGTCCCGGGCGACAGGATTGACGTTTCAATTTCACCGGGCGAGATCGCATTCACCCGCACCCCCATAGGCCCGAAGTCACTTGCCATTTCGCGCGTCAGTGCCGCCAGTGCCGCCTTCGACGTGGAATAGGCCGCCCCCGCAAAGGGATGCACCCGCGAACCCGCAATCGACGTCACATTGACAACAGCCCCCTTGGCTTTCGTCAGTTCACTGATCAATCCGCGCGCCAGCATGATGGGCCCGAAGAAATTCACCTGAAACACCGTCATCCAGTCAACCGCATCCGTGTTGATCGTGTTGAACCGCCCGCCATCCGGCAGTTTCGGGCTGATCGCCGCATTGTTGACCAACGCATCAAGCCTGCCACCATGCTCCTGCAACTTCTCGCGCATCACGCCAATGGCCGCAGCCGTATCGGCAGAAGAAGCAAGATCAAGAACAATGTGGTCTTCCGGCCCCGCATCCCACGGGCAATCATCAGGGAATGGATGCCGCGAACATGTAATCACCCGCCAACCAGCCGTCGAAAACCGTTTCACGGTAGCATGCCCGATGCCCCGTGAGGCACCGGTAAGGATCAGGGTTCGTTTTTGATTCTCGGACACATTAGCTCTTTGGGACAAGTCTGCCCGCCGCAAATTGGTGGATGACGGATGAAATCAATGTCTGATAGGGAACGCCTTGCTCCAAGGCTTTCACTTTCATCCTCCTGATATCACTCTCTTGCAAACGCAGTGTGATGGACTTCCTTCGCAACGTATTCAGCGCTGCCTGTTTCAGTTCTTTTTTCATCTCTGTTTGATTTGGTGAAACAACATACTCGCCGCGCATCAAAGCCGCATGAATTTTGCGCTCCTCGTCGTCCAGCTGGTCGTCGAATTCATTCACAGGCTTTTTGGGGTCCATTTCATTTCCTTCCGAAGGTCTCGTTCAGGTCACGATTCTTGTAAACTGTCTTGAGGAATTTGATCTTGCCATCTGTGACATAGGGTGCGGCGCAAACATAGTCTCCACCGTCAAAGATGATGATGCGCTGATTGGGCCTCGAGTGATGTTCCACGTCGACAATCACCCGCCCATCATGCACAGCAGCAACGACGAGTTCGAAGCTCAGTCCTCGAGTTTTTTTGAGCCAATCATTCTTGTCCTCATTCCATTGGAACAAATGTTGGCCCATGACTTAAAATAGCCTGAATTGCCGCCAATTGTCAATACAAAAGATGTACACTAAGGATACAACCGATCCTTCACCCATGCACCCTCCGGCTTTTCGCGCCGGAACACCACGCGGTCATGCAGGCGGAATGGCCGGTCATGCCAGAACTCCATCGATACAGGCGTCACCCTGAACCCTGACCAATGTGGAGGCCGTGGCACTTCACCAATGGCATAGCGCGCCGTGGTCATCGCCACCGCCGTCTCCAGTTCAAACCGCGTCTTCAACGGCCGCGACTGCTGCGAGGCCCAGGCACCGATCTTGCTGTCACGCGGCCGCGACTTGAAATAGGCATCAGCCTCCGCCGCAGTCACCTGCTCCACGGGTCCACGCACCCGCACTTGTCGGCGAAGCGATTTCCAGTGAAACAGCAAGGCCGCTTTCTCGGTTGCCAGAATTTCCTGCCCCTTCTGGCTTTCAAAATTGGTGTAAAATACAAAACCGCGCTCCGACCAGTCCTTCATCAGCACCATGCGCACATTGGGCAGGCCAGACTCATCAGCCGTTGCCAGCGCCATGCCATTGGGATCATTCGGCTCGGATTTTTCCGCATCCACAAACCAGTCCTTGAACAGCCCGAAAGGGTCATCCCGCTCCGTAAATCCCATGGAAGCGGTCAGGGTTGGAAAGTCCGAAATCTTCATCATCAGTCCTCTGTCCCCCACTATACGCGCCAAGCCCCCAACAAGACCAGACCACTTCTGATCGTTTGCGCATTGCCCGAATCCGCGCTACACATGGATTCTATCAAAACAACGGTATGAATAATGAGCAATAACAAAGGCTTGATGGCTGGCAAACGCGGCTTGATTATGGGCGTTGCAAACAACCGGTCAATTGCCTGGGGCATCGCCAAGGCCTGCGCCGACCAGGGCGCGGAACTCGCCTTCACATTTCAGGGCGACGCATTGAAGAAACGCGTGGAGCCCCTGGCCGCCGAAGTGAACTCTCAAATCGTCGTCCCCTGCGATGTCACCGACACCGCTTCCATCGACGCCACATTTGCAACAATCGAAAAGCAGTGGGGCAAGCTGGATTTCCTCGTCCATGCCATTGCCTTCGCCGACAAGAACGAACTCGACGGCCGTTATGTCGACACCTCAATGGCCAACTTCGACAAGTCACTGAACATCAGCTGCTACTCGTTCACCGCAGTTGCCCAACGCGCCGAAAAACTCATGACCGATGGCGGCTCCATGATCACGCTGACCTATTACGGCGCCGAAAAATGGATGCCCCACTACAACGTCATGGGCGTTGCCAAAGCTGCGCTGGAAGCCTCCGTCCGTTACATGGCCGCAGACCTCGGCGTGAAAAACATCCGCGTCAACGCCATCTCGGCAGGCCCCATCAAGACGCTTGCTGCATCCGGCATTGGCGACTTCCGTTACATTCTCAAATGGAACGAGTATAATTCACCGCTGCGCCGCACCGTCACCATTGAAGAAGTCGGCGACAGCGGCATGTTCCTCTGCTCCAACCTCAGCCGCGGCATCACCGGTGAAGTCCTGCACGTCGATGCTGGCTATCACATCGTCGGCATGAAGAATCCCGATGCACCAGACATGACAGTAGAAAAATCCGGTGATTGACCATCCACCAATCATTTTCATCCGCCACGGCGAAACCGATTGGAACAAGCGCGGACTGATCCAGGGTTCGATTGATACCGATCTCAACGAAACCGGACACCAGCAGGCCCGCGCCATCGCCCGCGCCTTGACCGCACGCAAATCGATCTTCACCGATTTCGAACTTGTCTGCAGCCCGCAAAAGCGCGCCCGCCAGACCATGGCGCATATCGTCGTCTCGCTCGAGCGTGACTCGCATCGCGTCCGCATCGATGACCGCGTGCGCGAACTGGGCTTTGGCGTGTGGGAAGCAAAACCCTTCTGGGAACTCAAGGCCTCACCCGTTTACCCAGCCGATCCGGAAGACCGTTATTATTGGCAGCCCGAAGGCGGCGAAAGCTATGCCGATGGCGTCATGCGCTCCACCTCCTGGAAGCAGTCGGTCAACAAGCCCACCATCGTCGTTTCGCATGGTGCAGTGGGCCGCTGCCTCATCGGCAATGCCATGGGCCTGTCACGCAGCGACCTCGTGGAAATGAAAACCCCGCAAGGCTGCTGGTGTCTTATCGAGGGCAGCAACGTCGAGTGGTTTGACGCTACGGCCATTCAGGCTTAATCAAGCCTATCATGTCACACAATACATTCGGCCATCTGTTCCGCGTCACCACCTTTGGCGAAAGCCATGGAAAAGCAATCGGCTGCATTGTCGATGGCTGCCCCCCGGGCCTTCTTCTCACGGAGGAAGACATCCAGTCCTTCCTCGACAAGCGCCGCCCGGGCCAGTCGCGCTTCACCACCCAGCGCCAGGAACCGGACACGGTAAGGATCATGTCGGGTGTCTTCAGTGATGATCGCACCGGAGGACAAAAAACCACCGGCACTCCCATCATGCTGATGATCGACAATGTTGATCAACGTTCTAAAGACTACACCGACATCCGCGACAAGTATCGCCCCGGCCACGCCGATTACACCTACGACGCCAAATATGGTTTGCGCGATTATCGCGGCGGCGGCAGGTCATCAGCGCGCGAGACGGCAGCCCGCGTGGCAGCAGGTGCAGTGGCCCGCAAGGTCATCCCCGGCGTCACCATTCGTGGCGCATTGGTGCAAATCGGTCCGCACAAGATCGACCGCAAGAACTGGATGTGGGAAGACGTCGACAACAATCCCTTCTTCTGCCCGGATGCCAAAACCGCAAAACTCTGGGAAACCTATCTCGACGACATCCGCAAGGATGGCTCCTCCATTGGTGCCGTCATCGAAGTCACAGCCTCTGGCGTGCCCGCTGGCTGGGGCGCTCCCATCTATGGCAAGCTTGATGCCGAACTCGCTTCCGCCATGATGAGCATAAACGCCGTGAAAGGCGTGGAGATCGGCGCAGGCTTCGCCTCAGCCGAATTGCGCGGCGAGCAAAACGCCGATGAAATCCGCATGCGCCACAACAAGCCCGAGTTTCAATCAAACCACGCCGGTGGCATTCTGGGCGGCATTTCAAGTGGCCAGGACATTGTCGTCCGCTTCGCTGTCAAACCAACCTCGTCAATCCTCACGGCCCGCAACACCATTACCGCCAAGGGCGATAACACAGAAGTCCAGACCAAAGGCCGCCACGACCCCTGCGTCGGCATCAGAGCCGTCCCCGTAGGCGAAGCCATGATGGCCTGCATCCTCGCCGACGCATTCCTGCGCCATCGCGGGCAGGTGGGGTAGCATCTCTCCCTTCCTTTCAGGGAGGGGCAAAGGGTGGAGCCGCGCCTGAAATGCCGCTATCGCCGCA
The DNA here is from genome assembly GCA_963738595.1 of uncultured Alphaproteobacteria bacterium. Classification (GTDB taxonomy): domain Bacteria; phylum Pseudomonadota; class Alphaproteobacteria; order Rhizobiales; family Aestuariivirgaceae; genus Aestuariivirga. Next base: position 42,799 of record CAVTXF010000011.1, on the reverse strand, counting down.
CATCAAAGCCCCGCCCCGCACAGAGAGAGATAGCAGCTGAATTGACACCCGCCACGTGTCAGGTTACACTCTTCCTAAATGATTGCATCCATTCGCCACAAGGGATTGCGCCGTCTGTACGAAACGGACGACCATCGTGGTGTACGACCCGATCACGCTGAAAAACTACGGCGCATCCTTGCGCGGCTTGATGCATCGGCATCGCCAGCCGACATGGACCTCCCCGGTTACCGCCTCCACTCATTGAAGGGCGATTGGGCAGGTTTTCATTCTGTAACAGTGAACGGAAACTGGCGCGTTGTATTTCGGTTTGAAAATGGAAATGCAATTGACGTCGACTATCTGGACTATCATTGAAAGGATTTGATCGTGTCCCTCAGCAAAATGAAAAACCCACCCCACCCTGGCACAATCGTGCTTCACGACTGCATCGAACCCTTGGGCCTCAGCATCACAGATGCAGCAACGGCCCTTGGCGTCTCGCGCAACTCATTGTCAGAACTCGTCAACGCCCGTCGCGGCATCTCCCCTGAAATGGCCGTCCGCTTGTCCAAAGCCTTCGGCGGCACCCCAACCAGCTGGCTCACCCAGCAAGTCCACTACGACATAGCCCAAATCGCCGTAGACAAAATCAAGGTGAAGCGGCTGGAGGTGGCATAACGTTCTACCCTCCAACCCGCCACTTCGGCGGGTAGGAGAACCTGCCCCCGCGAAGGCGAGGGTGGAAGGAAGTGCCGGAGGTGGCGGACGCGTAAAGACTCTCACTCCAGCGATTGCCCCTTGACAGCTGACGATCCCAATCATATGTTCCCGTTATGTTCACATCGTCAGACAACGTCTGGAACACCGCCGTCGCCCGCAATACTGAGGCGCTGAAGGCCGTTCTGTCACAGCTTGTGGCCCTGTTGGCAGTCCATGGCGGCACCGAAACACTTAAAGTTCCGCGCTCGGTTCACTCCACCATTCTGTTGGTGCTGCGTCCTGCCGAGTCAGCTCTGCGCCGCTTGATAGTGATTGCCTCGCGTCATATGAAACTAACTGCCCCAAATTCGAAAGCGAAGCCGCCGCCGACAATTCCAAAACAACGCATAACCAAAACTCGCGACATCAAGCCTGTCGTTCCAGCTCTTCGACCCGCGCCAGCGTTTTGGGCAACAACGCGTGATCTATACCAGCCTTGCACCTCGCGTGTCCTTCATAGCGCCCGACCCGCCGTTTACGCCGCTCGCCGCGCGCCCGCCTGAGCCACAGCGGTTCCTAGAGCCAGAACGCGGTAAAGATATCAGTGCCCGCCGCCTCTGCCAGCGCCTCAAGGCGTTTGCCTCAGCCCTTGAACATGTCCCGCATCAGGCCAAACGCCTCATTCGTTTGCAGGCGCGGCGCGAAAACAAAAAAAACTTCATCACCCCGCTCCGACCCGGCAGGCCACCCGGTCACCGTAACAGACCCAGCCACAGCATCGATTTCATCCTCGCTGAGTGCCATAAATTCGCAAACGGTGTTTTGGCCGAACAATACACGCAAACGCTCAACACGTCTTGATGCAATCAACCCATGCAAACCTAATTTCAGCCTGCGTTTTTCAAACAGCGGGTGAAACACCATGTCCGCTTCCTCCCAACTATCGCCGCATTCAAAATCTAACCTTGCACCATGACAAACAACATCCTCTCCATGGCGAAATTCGCCCTCGCCGCTTACGACAACACCTTGATCGCGCGCGATGGCTTCAAGCCGCTCGACAATTTCGGCCTCGCGGCGCAATCTGCCTCAGGCAGCGGTGTCAAATGGACGTTTGACCAGGGCGTCTACAAGGCCACAGTTCCCGGCAAGATCGCCGCCCTTTTCGATGATCGTGCTGTGGCCAATGTCTATCTCCGCACCGATAGCAATGGCGACAAGACACTGGCCATCGCCTTCCGTGGCACCGATGGTTTTTCGCTCGACAAGGTGCTGGGCTGGGGGCCGCAAATGAAGGCCGCCTACTACCCGCTCTACAAACCCTTCATTGATGCCGTGAAAAAATATGCGGCCACCCATGGCGTTGACGACGTGCTCGTCACCGGTCACAGCCTCGGTGCGGCGATGACGCAATATGCCATGCAGGACTTGCGCGACACGGCCACAACGAAATACATCGCCGCCGCTTTCGGCAGCCCCGGTGCGGTGAACTCCGGCGACGCACCCGAAGACCGCATGCTGGAATTCGCCTACTCGCAAGATGCATTCACCAAACTGGACAACGCGCCCTTCGTCTCATTCGATCATCAGGGCCAGCGCATCACCATGCCACTCGACAGCACGACAACGGATAAGGACAATGTTACAAGCCGTTACGAGCACAACATGAATCTCTACCTGAAGGCCGTGCAGAATTTCTCAGGCCTCGGTAGCGAAACGCCACAATTCATGACGTCCGACTCCTTCGAAGGCAACAGCCAGCTCCGCATCTATTCCGGCACAAAGCTCGCCGATGACTTGCGTGGCGAAAACGGAAAATCTGAAATCCTGCTCGGCGGCATTGGCAACGACACCCTGAAAGGCTTCAGTGGCAACGACCGCCTGCTGGGTGGCGCTGGCAACGACCGACTCTATGGCAATACGGGAAATGACAGCCTGAAAGGCGGCGCAGGTGCCGACAAGTTCGTCTTCGATTCCGCGCTGACATCAGCCAACATCGACAAGATACAGGATTTCTCCATCGCCGATGATACGCTCTGGCTCGACAACAGGATTTTCACCAAACTGGCAACAGGTGCGCTGAACTCCGCAGTCTTTGCCGTGGGAGCAGAAGCAACTGACTCCACTGACCGCATTGTCTACAACAGCAGCAGTGGCTACCTCCGCTACGACTCTGACGGCACCGGCGCTGCAACAGCAAAACTCATCGTCAAGCTCGACGCCGGCCTCGCCCTGACTGTGGATGATTTCTGGGTTGTGTAATCACGCTTTCCGCTTCTTGTTCTGCCGCTGCTGGTCAATGATCACGGCGGCAACAATGATCAGGCCCTTGACGATCTCTTGGTAATAGGCGCCAACCTTCAGGAAGGTGAACCCCGAGGTTACCACGCCGAGAATGATCGTGCCCACAAAGGTGCCCGTGATGCGGCCAACGCCACCCGCCAGCGACGTGCCACCGATGACGGCAGCGGCGATGGCATCAAGCTCAAACGCAACACCCATATTGGGCTGGCCCGACTGCGCCCGCGCCGCCAACATCACGCCGGCAAGTCCCGACAGCAAACCGGCAACCGCATAGACCTTGATCAGGTGCTTGCCGATATCAATGCCAGACACCCGCGCAGCCTGCGGATTGGCCCCGATGGCATAAGTGAACTTGCCATAGCGCGTGTAGGTCAGCGCCACATGGCAGATCGCCGCCACAATGAAGAACACGATGACGATGCGCGGCACCGGAAAACCCATCACGTCAAAGCTCTGTCCGAACCAGGTGAACTCCTCGCGCAACAGCGCCACCGGTTGGCCCAGTGTGTACCACTTGGCCAGGCCACGCGCCGACACCATCATGCCAAGCGTGGCAATGAAGGGCGGAATTTTGGTCTTCGCAATGATCCAGCCATTCAGCCATCCCAGAAACAATCCCAATAAGAGCCCGGCACAAATCGCCCAGGCCGGATTGCTGTCAAGAAACCAGCTCAGCCCAAATCGCGAGAACTCTGGCGTCGCGAAAGTCGCCCGTGCATTGGTCGCCGACTGCGCAAAACTCGCCGCCACCATGGCAATGAAGCCGACCATGGATCCGGACGACAAATCCACCCCGCCCGTGATGATGACTTGCGTCACACCAACCGCGATGATGCCGATGATCGCCACCTGTAACACAATGATGGAGAGCCGCTGCTTGTTGGCGACAAAACTCTCACACAGGCTGCTGCTGTCCCAGTTACACTTGAACCAGCCGAGCATTTCGAAAACCAGAACGATCGCCAGCAACACCCCAAGAATTGAAACTTCCGGCGGCAAGCGACGCACCTTGCTCAAACCCGTGGCGGATGTTCCGCCAAGCTCACCTGTTTTCTCTGCCATCATAGTCCCCGTATCCCCGGCCTCTTAATGAGAAGCCAACTCCATGATCTTGACCTGGTCCGCATCCTTGCGGTCCAGGAACCCCGTTACCCGTCCTTCATGTAACACCATGATGCGGTCGCTCATGCCCAGCACTTCCGGCATTTCCGACGAAATCATGATGACCGCAACACCCTGCCCCGCCAGCGATGAAATCAGCTTGTGGATTTCAGCCTTTGCCCCAACATCAATGCCACGCGTTGGTTCATCAAGAATGAGAATTTTCGGATTTGTCATCAGCCAGCGGCAGATCAGCACCTTCTGCTGGTTGCCGCCCGAGAGATTGATGATCGGCTCCTGCATGTCAGGTGTGCGCACCCGCAGCCGGTTGGCAATGTCCTTCGAATCCTTGTTCAGTTGGCTCTGCTGCACAAAACCATATTTGAAATAGCGCTTCTGCAACACCGCCATTTGCGTGTTGTCCTGCACATCAAGCAACAGGAAGCATCCGGTTTCCTTGCGGTCCTCGGTCAGGAAAGCCATGCCATGTTCCATCGCCACATTGGGCGAACTCATGTTCAATTGCTGGCCATTGATATGAATGGTACCACTGCTGGCAGGCGTCACACCAAAAATCGTTTCCGCAACATTGGAACGGCCCGACCCCACAAGCCCGGCCAGCCCGAGAATTTCACCGGCTCGCACATCAAATGACACGTCCCTGAACACGCCATCGAGCGACAGATTTTTCACGCTCAACACAACATCGCCGATTGCCACGGTTTCCTTGGGAAACATCTGTGTGATTTCGCGGCCAACCATCATCTGGATGATGTCATCACGCGTCACGTCTGACGAAAGTTTCGTCGCAATGTACTTGCCATCCCGGAACACCGACACCTCATCGGCAATTTCGAACAACTCATTCATCTTGTGCGTGATATAGATGATACCTTTGCCATCCGCTTTCAGCGCCCGGATGATGGTGAAAAGATGCGTGACTTCCTTTTCTGTCAACGCCGAAGTCGGCTCATCCATAATAAGGACATCCGAATTGAATGACACGGCCTTGGCAATTTCCACCATCTGCCGGTTGGCCACACTCAGCAGCTTCACCGGAATGTCGGGGTCAATGTCGATATCAAGTTTCTTGAAGAGCTCAATCGTCATGCGGTGCATTTCGCCATGGTTGATAAAGCCAAAGCGGTTCATCGGCTCGCGCCTGATCCAGATGTTCTCGGCAACGCTCATCGGTCCCATCAGGTTCAATTCCTGATGGATCATCGCGATGCCGTTTTCGAGAGCATCCAGCGGATTTTTGAGGCGGATATCCTGGCCGCGCAGTTTGAAACTGCCGGAGTCTGGCGTGTAAATGCCAGCCACGATCTTCATCAATGTGGATTTGCCAGCGCCGTTTTCACCCATCAGGGCATGCACGGTGCCGCGCCGCAACTTGAATTTCACATTGTCGAGCGCCACAACACCCGGAAATTCCTTGCGCACATCATCAACTTCCAGCAGCACATCGGCACCTGGAACAGCACCACTGTCGCGAACAGCCTTCATTGTCGATGGACTAACCATGGTGCCTCATAAAAAAAAGTGCGCCACTCCATAGTGGCGCACTTCTCAAATCTTGTCGATTAGTTCTTGGCCATGAAGTCGCCCATGTTGGCGGGTGTCACCAACTGGAACGGAATCCAAACCTTCGTTTCAACCTTCTCACCCTTGGCAAGTGCCATGGCAGCGGAAACGGCTCCGCCACCTTGACCAGCCGCGTCCTGGAATACGGTGATGTCAAGATCGCCAGCTTTCATATAGGCAAGCGCTTCCTGTGTGGCGTCAATGCCACCGACGATCACCGACTTCATGTCCCAGCCAGCAGCCTTCATCGCATTGATGGCACCAATGGCCATGTTGTCGTTGTTGGCAATGACAGCGTCTGGCTTGTGGCCAGCAGCGATCCAGTTGGTCATCAGGTCTTGCGCTTTGACAGGGTCCCAAACAGCAGTCTGCTCGTCGAGGACGTTGAGCTTCACGCCGCAATCTGGGCCGGCGTTGACATCATGGATGTCCTTGGTGCGCTGCACGGCAGCTTGGTTGGCAAGGTCACCCACCATGATCAGGATGTTGGCTTCGGTCTTGCCAGCTTCTTTCAGAAGACGGCAAACTTCCTTGGTTTCCAGCGTACCGGAGTCAACTTCGTTCGAAGCAACGAAGGCGCCCTTGCCCAGGTTGTCAACGTCAGCAGGCTGACGGTTGACGTAGACGATGGGGATGCCAGCGTCGTTGGCAAGCTTCGTCATGGGTGCTGTGGCCGAAGTATCAACTGCGTTGACGATCACGGCATCAACCTTGGCGGCGATGAAGTTCTGGATCTGCGACAGCTGCTTGGCAACGTCGTCGTCAGCGATTTCGATCTGCACGGGCTGGTTGGCAGCAGCGGCAGCTGACTCGATACCCTTGCGGAGAACCGTGAGGAACGTATCCGAGTTGGCCATCGAAACACCAATGTTGCCGGCGAAAGCCGAACCAGACATCAAGGCTGTCATGGCGGCGGCGATAAGAAATTTCTTCATGAGTGGGCTCCTTTTGTCAGGTGTCCGGCGGCACCCGTTGTTCATCCGGATCCCCTTAACGATGGGGCAAGTTGCTGGGCGCACCGCTTTTGATACGCCGACAAGCAACGGAAATCGCTTGTTGGGCGCGGCTTGAAAAGATGAGAATGACCGGCGCGAAGCCAGCTGCCTTACCCTCCCTTCGCCTGTGCTTCTATTGGCACGGTGCGATCATTCCAAAATGGAATTTTCATTTCATCCCGGAATTTGAATGAACAGTTTATTCCGAAGGGTAGGCGTGTCAACGAATAGCATGCTCCCCGGCGACAACCTATCAAAATCTATCAAAACTTATCTCTTAAACGGTTTCGCTGATGATCAGTTCAGGCGGATAAGGATTCTGCTTTTCATAAGTTCCTTCGATGGCATGTGTTGCAATCCCCATCATCTCCACAACCTTCCGGCTCAACAGATGGATGGGCGTCCCAATCACCAGGTCAACTGTACCGTCAATCAGGGCGGAACGGGTTTCCGCCATCAATTCATTGCAGACGACCGTGATGCGCGCCGCAGCGCCACTGTCCCGCAATGCCCTGATCATGCCTTCCTGCCCGCCACCGGCATTATATATGCCGACAAGGTCAGGCTCCCGTGCAATGAGCTGCTGAACAACCCGATAGGATGTGGAATCGTCATCAAAATTCAGCACCGGCTCAAGCAGGGTCATGTCGGGCGCAAACTCACGCATGAAACTCCGAAAACTGATTTCAGAGCTTTCCTGGGAAAGATAACGGTGGGTGCCAAGCACGATGCCAACCTTTCCTTCACCACCAGCGAACTTTGAAATCAGCCAGCCTGCTGCCCTCCCAGATTTGCGCTTGTCTGCACCAACATATCCACTCCGTTGCATTGCTGACAGGTCACTCACCGCGCAAAAAACCGGTTTGCCACTCTCCACCAATGCGGCTACCGCATCATTGACAAAGGGGTGGTCAACAGCAACCACGGTCAACGCATCAACCTTCGCCGCCATGCGCTTCATGCGTGCAACAATCGTCTCTGGCTCAAGTTCGTCTACATGCTCGACAACCGGCTTGACCTGAAACCGCAGTTCAGCGAGCGAAGCCTCATTGAGCGCAACACCCAGCGCCTGATAGAAGACATTCTTTTTCTGCAACAAAAATCCGAACCGCCGCGCGGGCAGCTCAAAAACCCGCTTCCTCAGAAGACTGGTGGCATGAAAACCAATACGCTCTGCCGCCTCGACCACACGTTGCGCGGTATCGCCACGAACCGGCAGGCGGCGGTTCAACACCCGGTCAACAGTCGCAATGCTGACACCGGCAGCTTTGGCAAGATCAGTGATAGTTGGGCGGTCGACCATGATATGAAATGATATGATATGATATTTTCTCGCAGATATCAATTGCCCATCGCGTATCCTGCCCATATTTTCCGCCCCACTCTACCGCAAGGGATCCAGAGATATGATGCAAGCGACGCAGGCAAAGGCAGTAACAACGCAGGATTACGGCCATCGCGACTACGGCCTCATTGGCCGCGAAGCGGAACGTGCCGTCAAAGCTGGCCTCAAATCCGCTGAGTGGTATCACACCGAAATTCCCCGTAAGGACATGAAGGAGCTCATGAAGCGCTCCGACCAGCCTGCCATTCGCGACACCATTATCTGGCTCGGCTCAATGCTCATCTTCGCAAGCCTCGCGATCTATCTTTGGCCGAGCTGGTGGGCGGTCCTCCCGCTTCTTGCTTATGGCGTCCTCTACGGTTCAGCCACAGACTCACGCTGGCATGAATGCGGCCATGGGACAGCTTTCAAGACCATGTGGATGAATGATGTGGTCTATCACATCGCCTGTTTCATGATCATGCGCAACCCAACGCGCTGGCGCTGGAGCCACACCCGTCACCACACCGATACGATTATCGTTGGCCTGGATCCTGAAATTGCCGTCATGCGCCCGCCTGTGGCAGTCAAGGTTGGCCTTGCATTTGTTGGCATTCTTGACGCCTGGGAAACCCTGCGCATGATGATCATCAATGCCTCAGGAAAAATCAGCGCCGAAGAAAAAACTTTCATCCCGGAAATGGAATGGCCAAAGGTCATCCTGGCAGCACGTGTTTGGACGGTAATTTATGCGCTGACCATTGCCCTGGCATTCTACACCCAATCCTGGCTGCCTGTATTGCTTGTCGGAACCCCTCGCCTTTATGGCGCATGGCACCACGTTCTGACTGGCCTGACCCAGCATGGTGCTCTTGCCGACAATGTACTGGACCACCGCATGAATTCGCGCACTGTCTATATCAATCCCATTTCGCGCTTCATCTATTGGAACATGAATTACCACGTTGAACACCACATGTTTCCGATGGTGCCATATCATGCACTTCCCAAACTGCACGAAATGATCAAGAAAGACTTGCCCGCACCAACAACCTCGTTCTGGGCGGCATACAAGGAAATGCTCCCCATCTGGCGGCGGCAAATGCGCGGCGAGGACATCTATCTCCTGCGCGAATTGCCACCGACTGCAAAACCCTATAGGCCGGAACTGCACGGACAAACTGCCGCCGTTGCTGCGGAATGAGGAATTGACTATGGCAAACTGGATAAAAGCTTGTGGGTGTGAAGACGTGGACACAGAAGATGTGATCCGTTTCGACAACGCTGGGCGCACCTTCGCCATCTACCGCTCGCCGGATGACAAATATTACGCCACCGACGGCCTGTGCACCCACGAAAAAATCCACCTTGCGGATGGTTTGGTAATGGACAACATCATCGAATGCCCCAAGCACAATGGCCGTTTTGACTATACCAATGGTGCAGCCAAAGGCGCACCTGCCTGCGTCAACCTGAAAACCTACGCGGTGAAAGTTGAGGACGGCAAAGTCTTCATCGACGTCGGCTGATGTCAACCGGCATGGTCATCATTGGCGCTGGCATGGCCGGCCATCGCGCTGTAATTTCACTGCGCGCTTCGGGCTATGAAGGCTCTATCACGCTGATCGGCGAAGAGCAGCTCCTTCCCTACGACCGGCCGCCATTGTCGAAATCATCAATTACCGACGAGGCCTCCCCAAGCCCGATCTGGTTGTTGGACGAAGGCATAGCCGCATCCCTTAAATGCACAGTGGTGCTCGGGACCGAAGTCAAATCTATCAACCGCAGCGCCAGAACAGTTGCCACCACTGCGGGCGACATCTCTTACAACAAACTCTTGATCGCCACGGGTGCCAAGCCGCGCAAGCTGAACACACCCGGCGGCGAACATGCTTTATTGCTCAGGAATTTTGCAGACGCCGTTGCCTTGCGCAATCGCTTCCAGCCCGGCAGGAACATTGTCGTGATCGGTGGCGGCTTCATCGGGCTGGAACTTGCCTCTTCCGCCACCAAACGCGGCTGCAATGTCACCGTCATCGAAGCCCAACCGCGAATCCTGATGCGCGGCGTGCCCGAAGAAATTGCCAGGATCGTCCACGCCCGCCACGTCACCGCAGGCGTGAACATGCAAATCGGCAAAGGTGTGAAATCACTTCAACAAGACTCTGTAACGCTTTCTGACGACTCAGTAATTCCTGCCGGCACCATCGTCGCGGGCATCGGCGCCGCCCCCGAAACCAGAATCGCAGTTGAAGCAGGCCTTGCCGTCGACAACGGTATCGCCGTCAGCGACACCTTGCAAACCAGCGACCCGGACATTTATGCGGCCGGCGATTGCTGCTCTTTCATTCATCCACATTACAGGAAGCGCATCCGCCTGGAAGCATGGCGCAACGCGCAAGACCAGGGCAATGTCGCCGCTGAAAATATGGCTGGCGGCAGCAAGTCTTACGCCGCCATTCCCTGGTTCTGGTCGGACCAATACGACCTGTCTCTGCAAATCGCAGGCCTGGCCCAGGAAGGCCCCATCACCATCACCCGCACGATTTCTTCCGACAGCATGCTGCTGTTTCACACCGCAGAAGACGGCAGATTGATGGGCGCATCAGGCATTGGTCCCGGAAACTCCATCGCCCGCGACATCAAGCTGGCCGAGATGATGATTGCAAAAGGCATGGCACCTGCCGCATCGCAACTTCAGGACCCGATGGTCCAACTGAAAACAATGCTCAAGGGATGAAACAAATGGCAAGGAAACGCCCAACCGTAGCAGATGTGCGCGCCAACAAGGGCAAGTACCAATACACAATGATGCGCGTGGAAAGCTGGGACGAATTGGCCGCCGCCGAAGCAGCAGGCATCGACATGTGTTCGGTCCCACCGGAAATGTTGCTGCAGAAACAATTCCGCGATGTTGGACCCTCGATCTTCGCCGTTCCCGGCATGCCGCTTTACGGTGCACCCGCAGCCCAGGACGAATACCTGAGTTGGGCTTACAAGATGATGGAGGCAGGTGCTGACGCAGTCTATTGCGCAGCCTCCTTTGCGACAGTCAAGCGCATGGCGGACGACTACATCCCCGTGATCGGCCATGTCGGCTTGGTCCCACACTACTGCACATGGACTGGTGGCTTCAAAGGTGTGGGAAAGACCGCTGCAACTGCAATGGAAGTTTACGAACGCTGCAAGCGCTACGAGGAAGTTGGTGCTTTCGGAGTGGAAATCGAAGTTGTGCCACCAGATGTCACTGCAGAAATTGCCAAACACACGAACCTCTTCCTGGTCTCCATGGGCGGCGGCAAGGGTGGTGATTGCCAATATCTCTTTGCCTGCGATGTACTGGGTTACAACACCGGCCACGTTCCGCGCCATTCCAAGAAATACGCCGATCTCGCCAGCGAATACGCAAAGATTCAGGACATCCGCATTGGCGCATTCAAATCATTTGTGAATGAAGTGCAAACCGGTGCCTACCCGTCAGCAGAATACCTTGTCAGCGCACCCCAACCCGAAATGGAAGCCTTCAGGAAACTGATGGCGTCAAAATAATAATCAACGAATTGGAGATTTTTGAAATGATTAAATTCGGCGTCATCGGCGCAGGCCGCATTGGTAAGGTACATTCCGCAACCATCGCAGCAAATCCCAAGGCGAAGCTCGCCTACATCGCAGACGCAATGCCCAAGGCTGCAGAAGAGCTCGCGGCAAAATACGGCGCAAAGGTCGCCAGCGTCGAAGAAATCATGAAATCGAAAGATGTTGATGCCGTCCTGATCGGCTCACCCACAGGCTTCCATGCAGAGCAAATCCAGGCCGCATCAAACGCAGGCAAGTCCATCATGTGCGAAAAGCCTGTTTCGCTCAATGTGAAGACCATCGAAGAAACGCTAAAGGTCGTCGAGAAAAACAAGTCCACCCTGATGATTGGCTTCAACCGCCGCTTCGATCCCAATTTTGCTGAAGCCGAAAAGCGCATCCGCGCTGGCGAAATCGGCAACGTCGAAATCGTCACGGTGACCAGCCGCGATCCGGCTCCGCCACCAGCTGAATACGTCAAAGGTTCAGGCGGTATTTTTGCCGACATGATGATCCATGACTTCGACATGGCCCGCTTCCTCATGGGTGAGGAATTCGTTGTTGTGAATGCCCTCGGCTCCGCGCTTGTCGACAAGGCAATCGGCGAAGCAGGTGATGTCGATACTGCCGCCGTGCAAATGCAGACAGCTTCCGGCAAGATCGCCGTCATCACCAATTCGCGCCGCGCGACTTATGGCTATGACCAGCGCTTCGAAGTGCACGGTTCAAAGGGCATGATTTATCCGAAGAACATACACAACACCACGGTCGAAGTGCTGAGCGCTGCCGGCTACAAGGCCGACCCGATTCAGAACTTCTTCCTTGAGCGCTATATGGCGGCCTACAGCAATGAGCTGAACACTTTTATCACCGCGGTTGAAAGTGGTGATCGCAACCCGCGTCCGTCGGGCTTCGACGGCCTGCAGGCACAAAAGCTCGCCGAAGCAGCTACTGAAAGCTGGAAGACCGGCAAACCAGTGAAAGTCTCCTGATCGACAAAGCGGTCTTCATTGTCACTTCTTGCGGGCATTGAAGGCCGCAACCTTCTCACGCAACTCGGCACTTGCCGCAGCCATTCCGCCACCCAGTGCTTCAATCGCAGCTTCCGGGTCCTCGCCCTCAGCAGCATTGATCATCATCTTGGTGAGCGATGTCGCAAGCCTCCCGCGTGCAATGATCAGATGCGCAAGCAACCGGGCTTCTTCAAGCGCCCTGCCCTTGGCCACCACACGATCGGCAATTCCGCACGCCCCCGCTTCCGTTCCAGTCATCATCTCACCGGCCACAGCAAGCCGCCGCACAACCTGCGAACCAAACCGCCGCACCAGTCTCTGTGTTCCAGACCAGCCGGGAATGATGCCGATGCTCGTCTCAGGCAAAGCAACCTTGATCTGTTCTTCCGCAATCCTGAAATCGGCACAAGCCGCAATTTCCAGCCCGCCACCAAGTGTATGTCCATTGAGGGCGGCAATTAATGGCTGCCGCATCCGCGCCAGTGCATCGAAGGCACGATGCCCTGCCCGCACCCATGAAAGTGAAAAATCTTCAGCTGAAATACTTGACCAAGCATCAATATCTCCGCCCGCGCAAAACGCCTTCTCACCCGCACCGGTGATGATCGCAACACGAATTGAAGCGTCAGCATCAATCTCACGAGCCACTCTCTCGATAGCGGCAATCATTTCGAATGTGAGCGCGTTGAGCTTTTCCGGCCGCGCAATGGTGATCTGCGCAACACCACTCTCATGTGAAACTTCAATCATGCAACGTCAATCCCATCACGGCTGCATTGAACAGCCCTGCATCCATCGCCTTGAGCTTCGGTGATACAATCAGTTTGAATTCGCTCTGCTCAAGGATATTGGTTTGCAAGTCCACGCCCGGTGCAATCTCTGTCACCACAATTCCTTCCTGTGAAAGCTTCATCACGCATCGCTCAGTCACATAGGTAATGTCTTGCCCTTGCATCACCGCGCGCTTGCCAGAAAATGAAACCTGCTCCACCGCATTGACCATCTTCCGCACCTTCCCTTCCTTGTCGATGCGAAGCTTTCCGTCCACCACATCCATCTTCGCACCCGCATTGAAGAAGCCAGAGAACACAATTTTCTTCGCCCGCGCCGTGATGTCTACAAAGCCACCTGCCCCTGCGGTCACATGTGGCCTGACGCCAAGTTTCGAAACATTGACCGACCCGTGTTGATCAATCTGCAGGAAAGACAGGAGCGAACAGTCAAATCCAGCCGCCTGAAAATAAGTGAATTGATAAGCTGAGGGAACAAACGCCTCAGCATTCGAAGAACAGCCGAACTGGAACTCCAGCAAAGGAACCCCGCCGACTGCACCCTGCTCGATCACCCACGTCGCCTGCCCATGCAATCCTTCTTCTATGAACACCCGCGGCACATTTGCCGAAACACCAAAGCCAAGATTGACGGCCCAGCCACGCTTCAACTCTTGCGCCACACGCCGCGCAATCACTTTCCCGGTGCCGAACTCCATCAGCGAAAATGATGACAGCGGCAAGGAAATTTCGCCGGAAATAGCGGGATCATAAGGCGTTTGTGTCGTCTGCCATTGCTCTGGCGCCTCGACAACATAGTCAACCAGAATGCCAGGAATGCGAACCTGATGCGGCTTCATCGAGCCGCGCTCCACAATGCGCTTGGCCTGCGCAATCACAATGCCGCCGCTGTTGTGCGCAGCCATCGCCACTTCCATGGCACCGAGATATGCACCTTCTTGCTCGAAGGACAAGTTGCCATTCTCATCTGCAACACTGCCGCGAATGATCCCGACATGCGGCGCAATGGCCGGAAAGTAGAGCCATTCTTCACCGTCAAATTGCACCTTGCGCACAATGGGAACAGCTTTCGCAGCCGCATTCATCGCGCAACCTTCCTGCGCAGGATCAACGAATGTATCAAGCCCGACTTTCGTCAGCACGCCAGGCCTCTTCGCTGCCGCCTCGCGCAACATGTCAAGCATGATGCCGGAAGGAACGTTGTAGGCTGGAATTTCATTGGCGAGAAGCATCTGCCAGATCATCGGCGGTTCGGATGTCGAAGGGCCAGAAGGATATGACCCGCCAAGGATGCGCGCCAGCAACCCCTTCTTGGCAATGTGATCAACGCCTTTGACCCCGAACATGTCACCGGCGGCAATCGGGTGCAAAGTGGTAATGCCACGCGGATGTTGCTCCGCATCGAAGCGCTCACCGATGGCCTTCAACACAAGATCAGGACAGCAGAGTCCAGATGATGAGTTGATGGCAACCACATCGCCATCGCGGATGAATTTGGCGGCGGCAGCCGCCGTAACAACTTTCGACATTCTCTACCTGTTTCCCCGAATGAGATCTGCGGCCTTTTCAGCCATCGCGATTGTTGGCGCATTGGTGTTGGATGAAACCACCGCCGGCATTGTCGAACTGTCACAAACGCGCAACCGCTCGATGCCTCGCACCCGCATCGACGCATCAACCACCGCCATCGCATCAACACCCATCTTGCACGTTCCGACCGGATGATAGCTCGACCGCGCATTCTCCAGTGCAATCCTGACATAATCCGCGCGCGTCTTCACATCCGGTCCCGGGAAATGCTCACGATCCACAAACTTCTTCATCGAGCGCGTATGGCCGACATCCTGTGTAACCTTAATCCCGTCGATATGCCGGTCCAGGTCATAAGGATCAGCAAATGAATTTGGATCGATAATTGGCGCATCAGCTGCATTGGATGTCCGCAACGTGACACTGCCACGCGAACGTGGCCGTGTATGATAGCTGTTGCACGTCGCACCATTGCCGCCAGGCACAGTTCCGACACCTTCTTCAACTCCGGCACCCGCCAGGAAATGAAACTGCAAATCCGGCGTTTTTTCCGTCTTGTCACTCCACCAGAACGCCCCCGCCTCCACAATGTTCGAAGCAACGGGTCCCGTGCCAAACGCGTAGTACTGGATCCCGGCCCACAACGCCCAATGCTTCTGCTTGTATTTGTCGTAGGAATGCGGCCCGTTCAAAACCCACGTGACATCGGTTGAAAAATGATCATGAAAGTTCTGGCCAACTCCCGGCAGGTCATGAACCACGCCGACACCAACGTCACCAAGATGCCTGGCAGGCCCGATCCCCGAAAGCATCAGCAGTTTCGGCGAGCCAATCGCGCCGGATGTGACGACAACTTCTTGCGCAGCGCCAATGAAAACCGTCCTGCCAGCATCGACAACTTCAACCCCCGTGGCCCGCCCGTGCTCGATCACGACACGTGTCACAAACAGATCTGTCCGTACACTGAGGTTTTTGCGGCCCAGCACAGGTTTCAGGTAGCCAGTGGCAGCACTGCAGCGCTTTCCGTTCAGAGTTGTCGTCTGGTAAAGGCCCGCACCCTCCTGCTTGCCCGAATTGAAATCAGCATTGAACGGCATCCCATAATCCATGCAGCCCTGCACATAGGCTTGCGATACACGATTGGGCGTCTGCAAATCCGAAACGCCAAGCGGCCCATCAACACCATGGTCAGCTCCACCAAGCCGCGTATTGCCTTCCGATTTCACAAAATATGGTTTCAAGTCGTTCCACGACCAGCCACCACAGCCATGTTCCGTGACCCATGAATCATAATCCTCCGGGCAGCCACGCGTATAGATCTCTGCGTTGATGGAACTCCCGCCCCCAAGCACCCGCGCTTGCGGATAGACTGCCGTCCGGTTGTTGGCATGGCGCAAGGGTGCCGTCTGGAACCCCCACGTCAATGGCCCGCCCGTCATTTTGAAGAACCCGACCGGCATGTGAATATAGGGATCAGTATCACGAGGCCCCGCCTCAATCATCAGCACTTGTGCATCCGGCATCTCCGACAGGCGCGCCGCCAGAACGCAGCCCGCCGAGCCACCGCCGACAATGACATAGTCATACATGAATGAAGCCCTTGCTTATATCCAATCGGTTACTTATAAATAACCGGATGGTTATTTCAACCCCCTCATAAACCAATGTTGCAAAAACTTAAGGCCCCTCAAACCAGAGACCCTGGTGCCACACGCAAGCGCATCTTGTCGGCAGCCAAACACGAATATGCCCTCTACGGCCTGGATGGCGCACGTGTTGATCGCATCGCAACCCGCGCCAAGACCAACAAGCGCATGCTGTATCACTACTTCGGCAACAAGGACGATCTCTACCAACACACGCTGGAGGACGCCTATGCAAAGTTCCGCGAGGCCGAAGCAGACCTGCATATCGAACAGGACGATCCTGTCACGGCGATCCGCCGTCTCGTCGCCTTTACCTGGGAATATTACATCGCACACCCGGAATTCCTGACGCTGGTGAACACCGAAAACCTGCATAAGGCGGCCTATCTCGGAAAGTCAAAACGTGTCGAAGAGTTGAGCCGCCCCTTCATCCAGCGCATGCAATCCCTTCTCTCCCGCGGTGCAAGGCAAGGCTTGTTCCGCAAGAACCTTGACGCAATCCAGATCCTCATAACGATCGCAGCGGTTGGTTACCACTATCTCAACAACCGGCACACCGGTGCCATTGTCTACAAGCGCGACATGATGACCAAGACCGCTTTGAAAAACCGGCTGCAGTTCAATTCGGATTCCATCCTCCGGATTGTCTGCACACCAAAAGCTCTTCTAAACTTGGGAATGGATCAATGAACGGCAAGGCACTCGTCACCGGCGCACGGCGCGGCATTGGTAAGGCAATCGCATTGGCCTTGGCCTCTGAAGGCTGCGATGTCGCCGTGGCCGATGTTGAAGCAGGGGCAGAACTTGAAGCAGTTGCCAGCGAAATCCGTTCGCAAGGCCGCAAGGCAATCGCAATCGCTGCCGACATTGGCGACATCACCAGCCACAAACACTTGCTCGATAAGGCCACGATAGCTCTCGGCCCCCTCACGACTTTGGTCAACAATGCGGGCGTTTCTGTCCTCAATCGCGGCGATCTGCTGGACGTCTCTGCCGAAAGTTATGACCGCTGCCTGAACATCAACACGCGTGGTACATTTTTTCTGACCCAGGAATTCGCGCGCCGCCTGCTTGCCGCGAAATCGCAGGCCCACCGCAGCATCGTCAATATCACCTCTGCCAATGCAGCAGCCGTTTCCATCGCACGCGGGGAATATTGTATTTCGAAAGCAGGCGCATCAATGATGTCGAAATTGTTTGCAACGCGTCTTTCGAACGAAGGCATCGGCGTCTACGAAATTCAGCCAGGTTTCATCGAAACCGAAATGACGGCCCCTGCAAAAGCGAAATACGACAAGCTCATTGACGACGGCATTACTGTCATCAAACGCTGGGGAAAGCCGGAAGAAGTCGCACGCATCGCCGTCACCATGGCAACCGGCCTCCTGCCCTATACTTCTGGGCAGGCCATCCTTGCCGATGGCGGCCTCATGACCGTGCGATATTGAGGAGCGAGATACCCGATGCGTGATCTTTCGGAAAATCTCAACCTCTGTTCAATCAACACCGCAACGCTCGGCTTCCAGAAACCGATCCGTGAAACAGTGGATGCAATTGCCCGCGCGGGCTTTGGCCATCTTGCTCCCTGGCGCGTTGAACTGGAGAACGAGAACATTGATGCAATAGCGCAATATATTCGCTTTAGCGGACTCAAGGTCACAGGCTACTGCCGCAGTTTTTACCTGCCCTCCCACGATCCGGAAAAGCGCAAGGCAGCAATCAGTAACAACCTGAAAATGATGAATGATGCAGCGGTGCTCGGCGCGCAGTATTTCCCCTTGGTTGTCGGCTCGCTGCCGCAAGGCTCACGCAACATGAACGAAACCCGCAAGCAGGTGCTGGACGCGCTTCCGCAATTGCTCGAACACGCAAAATCAATCGGGCTCAAGCTGGCCATCGAACCCATGCACCCGATGTATGCCGCAGATCGCGGCTGCTTCAACACAATGGCCAATGCACTCGATGTTTGTGATGCCGTCGAGGGCATCACGCGCGATCCGTTCCTCGGTATCTTGTTCGACGTCTACCACACCTGGTGGGACCCGAACCTCGTGCACGAAATTGCCAGGGCTGGAACACAAAATCGTATCTTCGGCTTTCACGTCAACGACTGGCTCAACCCGACGAAAGACATACTCAGCGACCGCGGCATGATGGGCGATGGCATCATCGACATTCGGGGAATCCGTGGCCATGTCGAAGCCGCAGGCTTCGATGGTCCGGTTGAGGTGGAGATCTTCTCGGAAAAGACCTGGTGGAAAAACCCAATTGAAGAGACCTTGAAGACATGCGTCGAACGCTTTTCAAATGTGGTCTAACTGTCCCACCTTCCGGCCATCCAGGACGGATCAATCGTCCTGCCATCCTTGGTGCCGAGCGCCGAAATAGCCGACATCTCTTCGTCCGAAAGCCGAAACGACAAGGCATTGAGATTGGAAATGGCACTTTCCTTGCGGCTGGTTTTCGGAATGGCAACCACGCCCTGCTGCACAATCCACCGCAACACAATTTCGGAAGCAGGCCTTCCATGCACCACTGCAATGCGCTCGATAACCGGCAGCTTCAAGGCTGCACCCCGCGCAATCGGGCTATACGCGGTAACATCAATTTTCAGCGCGCGCGCCGCCGCCAGCACCTTGCTTTGGTCAAGCAGCGGATGAAACTCAACCTGGTTGCAAATGATCTGGCCATCGGCCCTGTCTTGCGCACGCCTCATCATGCGCGGTGTGAAATTGCTCACGCCGATCGCGCGCGTCCATCCCTTGTCCTTCGCCGCAATCAACCGATCAATCACCGCATCAAGTTCATCTTCCGCAGGTGGCCAGTGAATGAGCAACAAGTCGGGAATCGTCCCCAGCTCATCAACCGACCGCTGCACCGAAGCATCAAACTTGGCAGCACCAAGGTTTCCCGGATCAACTTTCGTCACAAGGTAAATCTCGCCACGCGCCACGTCACGCGCGGCAATGCCCTTGCCCACCGCCTTTTCATTGCCATACATCTGCGCCGTATCGACATGGCGATAGCCAACGCTGATCGCCATGCGCACCGCCTCGGTCGCTCCATCGCCATTCAGGGGATAGGTGCCAAGCCCAACAAGTGGAATGCCGTTGGTGGATTTCATCATGTGTCCTCGCAATCGTTTTTCACCTGCAACCATACTGAAGCCTTCAACTGAACAGCAAGAACTTCCGCAATGACCGCAAAGAATAATTTTGACTATATCATCGTCGGTGGCGGAACCGCAGGCTGCATTCTCGCAAACCGCCTGTCTGCCAATCCGCAAAACCGCGTCCTTCTGATTGAGGCAGGTGGCCGCGACCGCAACATCCTGTTCCACATCCCGGCAGGTTTTGCCAAGATGACAAAGGGCATTGCATCCTGGGGCTGGTCCACCGTTCCGCAAAAGCACATGGGTGATCGCATCTTCTGGTATACGCAAGCAAAGGTCATCGGCGGCGGATCGTCTATCAATGCACAAATTTACACACGCGGCTGTGCCTTCGATTACGACAACTGGGCCCAGTGCGGTGCAACAGGTTGGAGCTACAAGGATTGCCTGCCCTACTTCAAAAAGAGTGAACACAACGACACATTCAAAAATGAATATCACGGCCGCGGTGGGCCGATAGCAGTTTCAAGACCATGTGCAGTACTTCCCATCACCGAAGCATTCATCGAAGCCTGTGTCGAACTTGGCATTCCCTACAATCCCGATCTGACGAGCCCGGATCACACAGGTGCCGGCTACTACCAATTGACGCAACGAAACGCGCGCCGTTCGTCCACTGCGGTTGAATTCCTCAAGCCCGCTTTGTCGCGTACCAATCTCACACTGCTGACAACTGAGATGGTTCGACGCGTGGTCATCGAACGCGGAAGGGCAGTCGCCGTCGAAGTGATGCGCAATGGCACACTGCAAACGATTAACGTTCAGAAGGAAATCATCGTATCGTCAGGTGCAATAGGCTCGCCAAAGCTCTTGCTGCAGTCAGGTATCGGCCCCGCCGATCATCTGCGCGATGTCGGCATTTCAGTATCTCACGATCTTCCCGGGGTTGGCGAAAACCTGCAAGACCACCTTGATATCTGCGTGCTGGCTGAATGCACTGGCGACCATTCATACGATAAATATGCAAGGCCATTCTGGGGCGCACTCGCTGGATTGCAATACCTGTTGACTCGCTCCGGCCCGGCCTCATCAAGCCTCTTCGAAACCGGTGCCTTCGCCTATGTCGACAAAAATGCACCCGCCGCCGACATGCAACTCCACTTCGGCCAAGGCTCAGGCATCGAAGCCGGCATCGCCAGGCTGACCAATGCGGGCGTCACCTTGAACTCTGCTTACATGCGCCCGCGCTCGCGCGGCACTGTGCGCCTCAAGAGCAACGACCCAAAGGATCACCCGTTGATTGACCCCAATTATTGGTCAGACCCCTTTGACCGGGAACAATCAATCAAAGGCCTGAAGCTCGCCCAGGAAATCATGCGCGCCAAGGCACTGCAGAAATACATTCTCACTGAACGCTTGCCCGGCCCAGAATGCCGGTCCGATGAAGATTATTTCCGCTATGCCTGCCACACAGCCAAGACCGATCACCACCCTTCCGGCACTTGCGCCATGGGCACCGGTTCCCGGTCTGTCGTCAGCCCGGATCTTAGGGTTAATGGCATCACCGGACTGCGCGTCTGCGACAGCTCGGTCATGCCAAATGTCGTCTCTTCCAACACCAATGCCGCCACCATGATGATCGCGGAAAAAGGCGCCGACATCATGCTGGCCAGTTAAGTTCACCGCTTTACCTTACCTGATAACTCTGTTTTTAAGACAACTTGCACTATGCGCTAGTCCAACTATAACGCCCGTGAAATGGAAGGTAAAACATGCGCGTTTGTATGATCGGGACTGGCTACGTAGGACTTGTAACTGGCACTTGCTTCGCTGAATTGGGACACGAAGTCATGTGTATCGACAAGGACCAGTCGAAGATTGACACTCTTATGGCGGGACAAATCCCGATTTATGAGCCGGGTCTTTCTGATCTCGTAAAGGCAAATATCGCGCAGGAGCGTTTGCTCTTTTCGACCGACATCAACGACGCTGCAAAATTTGATGCCACGCTTTATTTCATCGCCGTCGGCACACCTGCCAAGGAAAGTGACGGCAGCGCCGACCTGAAATATGTCTATGGTGCAGCCGAAGATGCTGCCCGCGCAATTCAAAAAGCTGGCATAAGCAACTTCGCAGTCTTCGTGACGAAATCAACAGTACCTGTCGGCACCAGCCGCGACGTTGCAAAGATCATCGGCAAGTTCCTGCCGGACAATCATTTCGCAGTCGCTTCGAACCCGGAATTCATGCGCGAAGGCAGCGCCATTGAAGACTTCATGAAGCCGGATCGCGTCGTCGTCGGTAGCCGTTCGGAAAAAGCCCGCGCATTGCTCGAAGAACTTTACCGCCCACTGACCCGTCAGGGTCGCCCGCTGGTCATGACGTCAACGGTTGAAACCGCCGAAATCATTAAATACGCGGCCAACACCTTCCTCGCCACCAAGATCAGCTTCATCAACGAACTTGCCCGTCTTTGCGAAAAGATCGGCGCAGACGTGGAAGAACTGGCCCTCGGCATGGGCCTCGACAATCGCATCGGCGACAAGTTCCTGAAACCCGGTCCGGGCTATGGCGGTTCATGTTTCCCGAAAGATACCGCTGCCCTGATCAAGACCGCCCGCGACTTTGGCTCACCTGTTGAAATCGTCGAGGCAACGAAACGCACCAACGACCTGCACAAGAGCGCCATGGTTGAAAAGATCAGCGCTGCCATGGGCGGCGACATCAAAGGCAAGAATGTTGCTGTTCTGGGTCTCGCATTCAAAGCCAGAACCGACGACATGCGCGACAGCCCGTCACTGACGATTGTACCTGAACTGATGAAGCTCGGCGCAAAGATTACAGCCTTTGATCCGATCGCCGCAGAAAATGCCAAGAAGATCCTTGGCGACAAGCTCACATATTCGTCAGACCTCGCAGCAACGGTGAATGGCGCAGATGCCGTGGTCATCGTTACTGAGTGGGAGGAATTCCGCCGTGCCAACTGGAAGGCATTGTCCAAGACCATGGCCAAACCGGTCATGATTGACTTGCGCAATCTCTTCAACCTGCAGGATGCAAGCGATATGGGGCTGATTTATACGTCCCTTGGCCGCGACCCGGCATCTGCTCCAGCCATGTCGGCCGAGCAATAACCCATGAAAATTCTGGTCACAGGCGGCGCAGGATTTGTGGGTTCGCATCTCAGCGACAGGCTTGTCGAACAGGGGCACGATGTCACCGTGGTCGACAACTTGCAAACCGGCTCGCTGAACAACATCGCGCATTTCAAGGGCAACCGCAAAATCTCCTTTCATCGCCAGTCAATCACAGAGCGCTTTGATGGCGAGTTTGACCGGATTTACAATCTGGCCTGCCCCGCATCGCCGCCGCGCTACCAGATTGACCCGGTCGATACGATGCGCACCAACTTCATTGGCGTCGACAACCTCCTCCAGCTGGCAGCGAAGACGGGTGCCAGGTTCTTTCAAGCCTCGACATCAGAAGTCTACGGTGATCCCGAAGTTCATCCGCAACCCGAAAGCTATCGCGGCAACGTCAATCCCATCGGCCCCCGCGCCTGTTACGACGAGGGCAAGCGCATCGCCGAAACGCTTTGCTTCGACTATGCCCGCACCAAGGGCGTATCGATCAAGGTCGCGCGCATTTTCAACACCTACGGCCCGCGCATGGACCCGGAAGATGGCCGCGTGGTTTCAAACTTTATCGTTCAGGCCCTGAAAAATATTCCAATTACCATCTACGGCGAAGGCAGGCAGACCCGTTCATTCTGCTATGTTGACGATCTCGTCGAAGGTTTCCTCCGCCTGATGGAAACCGAACCCAAGATTACTGGCCCCATCAACCTCGGCAATCCGAACGAATTTACGGTCCAGGAACTGGCGTCAATTGTCATCGAGATGACGAACTCCAAATCCCCGATTGTCAACCGCGAACTGCCCCAGGATGATCCCCAGATCCGCAGGCCGGATATTACTTTGGCGCGGCAACACCTTGCTTGGGAGCCCAAGATCCAGCTCCGCCAGGGTCTCGAAAAAACCATCCGCTATTTCGACGAACTTCTGCGCAAGCCGTGAAATCGGCGCAAATCGGGACAGCCCCTTAACCACCGGCTAACCACGATTAACTTCATTTTTACGCAAATAGTACAATCTTGGGTACAGAGTTCGGGAATTTCCGTCCCAAACTCCATTTGGGGCGTGGTAAAACATTGAAGTTAATTGACAATTCCGCACCTGATCCTTTTGCCACACAGGCAGGATAGATTCAGGCGGCGGAGTTGAGTTAACCTGCTGCAAAGGCTATCAGGGAAAAGTTGTGACGGTCCGAAGATTGGTGTTAATCCTTGGTAACCGGAGATGAATCAGGTGGAACGCGGTGCTGCTCAGCACCGTGTGGGTAGTTATAAAGTGAGGGAAACATGAAGTTTCTGAAGAGTTTGATAGCTGGCACTGCGATGCTTGCAAGTGCAGAGGCCTATGCAGACACATACAAGCTGCGCCCCGGCGACGCCTTGGAAATCGTCGTCTGGCAAGATCAAAAGCTGAACCGCAAGGCAATCGTGGCTCCGGATGGCGTTTTGGCGCTCCCGCTTGCTGGCCGCATCAAGGTTTCAGGCCGCACCGCCGCTGAAGCAGAAAGCCTCATCAAGGCAAAGCTCCAGCCAAAATATGTCGAAGAGCTCGACGTGACCGTCAGCTATCTTGAATCGCCAAAGAAAGACGCAACGCCAAAAGAACCAGCAAAGCCTGCCGAGTGGACAGTCTATGTCACCGGCGAAGTGGCGCGCCCTGGCTCCTTTGTCCAGCAAAAGCGTCCACCAACAGTTCTGCAAGCCATTGCCCTCTCGGGTGGCATCGGTCCCTTTGGCGCAGCAAAGCGTATCCAGATTCACCGCAAGGTTGGAAACTCGGAATACGTCTATGAGTTTGACTACTCCCGCTATGAGAAAGGTGAAAACCTCGAAGGCAACATCACGCTCCGCAATGGCGATGTGATTGTTGTGCCTGAGAAGCGGATATTCGAGTAGCTACCCAGATGAAGGGGCTGAAACGATCTGCTGGATATCCGTCGGGTATCCGGGTCGCGCTGGTAGGCTTGCTTGCAAGCACTGCCTGCAGTCCCGCTTTCGCAGCTGATTGGTCGATCGTCTACAAGAACGACACCACCCTCACACTCACTGACAACATTTTTGGCTCGGTTGTAGGGCGTGACAAGACCACCGGACTGGAGATTTCCAAAAACCAGTCGGTCGACATTCTTGCCAAGACCAAAACCGACCTGTGGCGACTGACACCAACTCTGGTTTCGAGCACCGAATTCTATGCCGATAGTCAGTTCGATCCCACTCACCTGCCCGGGATTTCTGGCGAGTACACACACAATGGCAAGCTGACGACATTCTCGGCCAACGCCTACTTCAACTACTCCGACGCCAATTCGACCGATGTTTTCAAGAACATTATCATCCTCAAGGAAGAAGGCACGCAGCTGAGCTATGGCGGCAGTTTCGCATTTGGCCGCAAGCTGACCAAGCGAGACTCGGTTTCCTGGAACAACAGTTACAGCACAGTCAAATACCAGGACATCAAGACACTCGAACCGTCAGAATCCCTGTCGAGCAGCCTGTCGTGGAGCCACACGCTTTCACCCCTATACACCACAACGCTTGCATCTACCGTTACCTATTCAAACCCGTCACCGTTCCTGTCAGCCCGCAATGCCATTACCGGGCGCCCCAATCCCCTTGATCCGGCAACCGGCCTGCCCCGCCTTGTCCAGCGCAATCCCGCTGAACGCATGACCTACCAGGCCAAGGCCAGCCTGGATGCAAAACTGACAAAGCGCTTGGCGGCCAATGGCAGCGTCGGCATCAGCTTGATTGATGAAGAAGGTGCGCCAGTCTCGAATTCCCTGATCTATTCCCTGGCCGCGACCTACAGCCTCAAGAACACGGTTTTCACAGGCGGAGTGAGCCGCAACTTCAGCGTCGGAAATGCGGGCGACGCAGAGGAAACATATAACTTCGATTTGGGTGTCAGTCACAACATCAACGACCTCACGTCCTGGGGCGTTTCGGCAAACTACGTGTTCAGTCCCAAGCAAGGCGTTGCAGACACAACCGGATTCTTCATCACGCCTTACTTGTCTTACAAGCCGGCGAAAGACTGGAATACCAAGCTCAGCTACCAATACGCCAACACCGATGAAGACAACGAGCACATTATCGAAAATTCTGTGCTCTTCACTGTCTCATACGACAAGACCCTGCTGCCCTGATCGTGACTGTTTCGGAAAGTCAGAACCGGCGTACCTATGGCGTGCTGGGCATGCCGGTTGACGTCATGTCAATGGCAGACCTCGTTGATCACATGGCAGCGGCAAAGCGCACCCGCAAAAAACTCTTTATCTCGACGCCAAATCTCAACTTCCTGATCATGGCGCAGAGTGACGAAGCCTTTCGCAAGTCCGTCATCCGCAGCGACCTCTGTCCTGTAGACGGCATCGGTGTGCTGATTGTCTGCAAGCTGTTGGGCATTCCGGCAACCGAAAGAGTGGCAGGATCCGACATCCCCGCGACATTGGCCAGAACATCGCCTGCAGCGATGGGCGGACAAGTAAGAATGGGCCTCTTCGGCGGCGAAAACGGTGCCGCAGAACGTGCCAAGACCAGGATCAATGCCAGCCCGTCAAATCTC
Source organism: uncultured Alphaproteobacteria bacterium (assembly GCA_963738595.1). GTDB lineage: Bacteria > Pseudomonadota > Alphaproteobacteria > Rhizobiales > Aestuariivirgaceae > Aestuariivirga. The sequence continues at coordinate 16,444 of CAVTXF010000011.1, read as the reverse complement.
ACATGTGCCGGCGCTCTGGACCCCGGCCGCGTGGACGCACAAGCCATGGTCAACCAGTCTCACACCAAGGAGATCAACAGCTGGAACGCCGATTTTCTTCTCGTGGCATTGGGTGCACAGAAAGGCCAGGCCTGGATCCTCCAAAACATGGCACATCTCAACGTGCCCGTCATCTCGCACCTCGGTGCCACAATCAATTTCCTCGCAGGAACCGTAAAACGCGCTCCGCCACTGATTCAAAAACTGAAACTGGAATGGTTCTGGCGCATCATCGAAGAACCCAAGCTCGCCAACCGCTACTGGAATGACGCAAACGCCCTGCTCCGGTTGATTTCCACCGATGTAGTTCCCCTGGCATATTGGCTCCGCCGCAACCGCAGCCCAAACCCACAGTTTGAAATCAATGCGTCAGAAACCTTTGACAGCCGGACAGTGTCGCTCACAGGCGCAGCAGTTGCAGGCAAGCTCGACGCATTGCGAACCGCCCTCTTGTCATCGCACAAAGCCAACCTGACCCTTGATCTGTCCGGCTTGGAATACTTCGACGCCAGTTTCTGCGGCGAACTCATGCTGGCGGAAAAGCACTGCATGGAAAACAACATCAGCTTGCGCGCAATAGGCGCAAACCCGTCAATCACCTGGGCGCTCAACAAGGCAAAAATCGGATACCTTCTGAAGTAACCCGGCTACTCGCCTGTTCGGTCGGTCCGCACCCAACCCTTGTCTTTCCCACCGTGAATGCGGAGTTTCGCAAGAATGAATGGCAGCAATTGCGTCCAGTAACTCACGGGCAGCAGATCACGCCCCTGCGACCACCATGCTATGCATATTGCAGCAGCAAACAACACAGGGATGAGCAACGCCAGCCACACAGCACCCGTGCCAAAGACTAAAGCCATGAGCAGCGTCACTGCCGAATAAAGAATGATCAATGCAGCGTGAAGTACCAATGGCGGAACGAGCATGTCAAAGCCGAGTGCGGTCAGATTTTTGTTTCCTGATGCAAGGCCGTGCAAAACATTGAGAGCACCATGTCGCAGCAACATTGCAAATGAACCTCCCTCCCACCTGCGGCGCTGGCTGATTTCACCTTCTTCGCTGACAGGAAACTCACTCGCTACACCTACACTTGGAAGAAACGTTGGCGCTCTGCCGGTCCGGGCAAGACGCACTCCAAGCTCGAGGTCTTCAACAATATTCCCGCTCGAAAAATTTTCGGGCCGCGCAATATCCATGGGAAAGGCCATGCCGGTCCCCATCAGTTGGCATGGCAAACCCAGTGCGGCGAGACCCAGTGGCCGCAGCCTGTTCTTGATGCGCCAGGCAAACTCGGCAACTGCAAATCGCCTCTCGTGCCCTTTTGGCGCACGCATGCTGGAGAAGCCTTGCACCGGCCTTTCGGATCTCACCACTTCGGCTTTCAGTGACTGGATTGTGTGCGGCATGACGATACAGTCAGCGTCAACGACAATGACGACATCGGTCGGTAGCGACTTGATGAATTCGAGTCCATGCGCAAGGGCAAATCCCTTGCCTCGCCGTGTCGTGTCATGTCTCTCGACAACCTCTGCACCAAGTTTGCGGGCAACACTGGCTGTGCCATCAGTACAATTGTCAGCGACAACCACAATGCGGTCGCCAGACACGAGCTGCGCGCGCAGAGACTCAAGTGTCGCCGCAATGACGCTTTCTTCATTATGCGCAGGAATCAGAATTGCTGAAGTTGCTTCAACCGCAGATGTTGTTTGTTGGCCTGCGCTTGCAAAAAGACCGAAGACGACTTCGAACAACAATACAAGCGTTGGGATGAGAACCACAACTCCAGGAACGAACAGCAAGATTGTAACGAACGTCATGGCTTCTTCCCGCCTGTTAGTGATCCGAAAAATGCTTCATACTGATCAGCAATCAGCTTCCAGTCATATCGGTTCACCCATTCCGCACGCTCCTTGCGCACATCGCCGTCAGACTGCAAAGCACTTCTTATTGCATGTGCCGTATTCCCGGCAACTTCAGTGTCCGCGAAATACCCGGTTTCTCCAATAACCCATCGATGGCGCGCAATGTCATGGGCAACGACCGGAAGCCCGCAAGCCAGAGCTTCAATGAACACATTGCCGAATGCCTCTGCTTTCGACGTGTGAAGAAATACGTCAGCCGAGTGATAAAGCTTCGGCATGTCTCCTGGCGCAAGAGTGAGCCGCGTAAATCGTCCCGGCAGATACTGCGCGGCAAGCTGCGCCACCTTGTCTCGTTCGGGCCCGTCACCTGCAACAACCAGATGCAGATCGTGGATCTGCGCAACAGCCTCGATGGCCTTGTCAACGCGTTTGCTGGCAATGAGGGCACTCACCATCAGCGCAATCTTCTTGTTTTCCGGCAGGCCAAGACCTTTGCGATCTCCAATGGCATTCCGGAACGCAACAGTATTTACACCATTCGGTATCAAGGCCGCGTTCCAACGGTCCTTGTTGTTTGAATGGAAATCCGGGTTGATACACACAATGCCATCGCATCCAAAGAGCACATATTCTCGATTTCCCGCAGTCGCAGGATGATCCCCGTTCTGCGTGACGAAAACATATTTGGGCCTCGATCCAAAGAATACTGGCCGCCGCAACATCCAATTCAGAAACGGGTAGCTGCAACCTGCCACCACATCAAACGCGCCAGGTGCATACTTGGCAGAAAGTGCAACTGCAAAAGTCAGCTCTTCATACGCTGTCTCGTCGCGGAACATTGGCATTCGCGGCCAGTTCTCAAAATTTTCTCGTGCCATGCTGCCAACATGGACAAACCTGTAGTTCTTCCCCGCTCGCGCCGTTCCAGATCCAAACAGGGTCACATCATGCCCACGCAAGGCAAGTTCATCGGCAATCGACATGAACGCAATTTCTGCACCGCGATCAATGCGGTGCAACCCCGGCAAGGCAAAGCCGATTCTCATGCGCCACCAACCATCTCTGTTTTGCCTACTGCGGAATGAATTCTGGAAGCACTGTAAGCGCGTTGGGCAGGAAGCTTGCTAGTCTTGCATCACCAGCAGCCTCGCTTTCGCCGGGCAACAGGGGAGTGATGACGCGCATCAACGCACCGTCAGCGCGCTGCCGGGTCATCGAGTCCCAAACCGTGCTGAACTTTGCCTGATATTCACTCGCAAAATTCTTGCCGCGCATTTCAAACCAGTAATACACGATTTGCCGGTCTTGCCCTTTTTGGATGACCGCACGATTCACAGTTAAGTCTCGGCGGTTACCGGCTGTCATCTTGACGTCATACCGCTGCCACCGCGACACTTCCCAGCCGCTTCCAGGAATGCAGATTTCAGGAGAATGAATGCCCGATCCGTCAGTTGTCGAATTGTAGAAGGCAGAAAACAGATTGATCGCATTTTTCCCGTCAGCATTGCGGTAGGACACAGACAAATAGTCATCCGCTGCAAGCACCTGTTCGATTTCCAGGCTATGACGGAACATTTCTCCCCGCCATTCAGCAGACTCGCCAAATTCCAGTGGAAAAATCGCAAATGGAAGATGGTCAGGCACAACTGAAGTGGGCTTCGGAAGCACACTCCATGTCACTCCCGCAATGATGGAAAGTGCTGCAACCCCCGCCAGGATCGAAGTCCAGGAAATCGCAAAGAGCCCCTTGAGAGGGGCGGCGAGACCAGATGAATCAAGGTCCAACATCGCAAGTGCCGACTTCGGCTCTTTGGTCAACCTTTGCAATATCCATGCTTCAGCCAGCAGAATTGCCATGCAGGCAAGGAAAATGGCCCAACCCTCGAACCAGTGGAGAAAACCTTCCGCCTGCTCGATTCCATAGGAGTTGACCATAACCCCGATGATGCCAATGCGGAAACTGTTCATTAGAACTGTGATCGGAAGACTCGACAGGAACAGAATGGCGCGATGCCAGAATGGTCCGCGATACAAGACTGCAAACAGGAAGCCAAAACTTGCCAGCGGAAACAGATATCTCAAGCCGTTACACGCTTCAGCCACCTGCAGTTTGTAAATGCCAAGGTCGATGATATTCCCTTCAAGCAGAACCGGAATGCTCATCGCCCGGATGAACTCAACCCCGATGTTCGAAGAAATGAACTGCAACTTGGTCGACAACTGCCAATAGGCAGCATTGGGCAAGGGAAGCATGAACAGCAGATAAACCCACGCCGCCCAGAATTTCTTTCCGCGCCGCGCGCCCGCAACCAAAAGGATCAATCCACCAAGCGCAATCAACAAGCCATAGGTGATGAAATAGGGAATCTGCGTCAGGTTTCCGAGCAAGCCGACCAGCAACCCCAAAAGGACGACCAACAAGCCAGGTATTTCACTGCCCTTTTGTGTCACCGGATTTTCATCCCTCAACTCACGGAGAATGAGGAATCCGGCAACCAGTGGAATGAGCGGCCCATGGCTGTATTCAGGTTTTTCCCAGGCTGCAAGAAGCGAAAAAATGCCGTCCTTGAAATAGAGTGCGAAGCCGACAAGGATGGCGATGAGCAGTGCAAAACCTGCACTGACAGACAAGCCAGTCGTCCTTCCGGCATATGGGAGAGCTTCCCTGCTCATCGATTATCCCTGATTTGTACCGTCACAAGTGTCATCTGCTTACTGCACCGGTGCCGCGAGCTTCTTGAGCGCTTCCTCAATCTTCGGGCCAATGGGATCATTGGGACCAACCAGGCTGTTCGCCTTTTCCAGCTCTGCCTTTGCGTCGTCGCTGCGTTTGACAGCCGCCAGCGCCATGCCAAAGTGATAGCGCACAACGGCAACTTCCGGAAGCTTGTCTTTGGCGACCTGCAGATTGACCAGCGCGGTGCGATAATCACCCTTGAGATAGGCAATCCAGCCCACCGTGTCCTTGAACTGGGGAACATCAACAGCCTCCAGCCTGCGCGCAAGTGCCTGCGCCCGGGTCATGCTGTCCGCATCATTTCCATGGTGGTCAGTCAGCAAACTGGCAAGATTGTTGACGATGACGAGCACGTCTGGCGTCTGCACAAGCTGCTGCTCATACACCTTGATTGCCTCTTCCACCCTGCCCTTCACTTCATAAAGCGATGCCAGCAACATGCTTGATGCAAGATCAAGCGGTGCCATTTCCCGTCCCTTCAGGAGGGTGGCTTCTGCTTCATCAGACCGTTTCTCGGAAGCATAGAGCCGCGCCAGCGAAAAATAACCGATGGCCTGGTTCGGCTGCAATGCGACGGCCTTCTGGTACAGCGCCTCGGCATCGCTGGAGCGCCGTTGCGCTGAACGGATGTTGCCCATCAGCAGAATGGCATCGACATTCTTCGGGTTGGCATCAAGCGAGGATTGAACGAATTTTTCTGCGTCTTCCACCTTGCCGGCATGCAGGTAAGCCGTGACCATGGCAGTCATAAGCCCGGATGAGGCAGGCTTGGTCGGGTCAAGCGCCGTCTTCAGTGTATCAATGCTCTCGGAATACTTCTTTTGGCCCAGCTCCACGCCAGCCTTGATGCGTTTGGCAACTTCAGAAGTCGGATCATGCTTGATCAGCGAATCGGCAATGACCGCAGCGCCCGCCCAATCACCCTTGTTGAGACGCAATTCAGCCAGCGTGGTAATGAGGACGATGTTTGATGTGTTGCGCTCCAGAGCCTGGATCAACACTTGCTCCATCGCATCGTAATTGCCGCGGCGGCGCAGCATGTCGACATATTGCAACGTGATTTCCGGGTTATAGGACGAATCCTTCAACACTTGGGCAAATTCATTGACCGCCAGTTCGATGGCGCCCTGCCGTTCATAGGCGCGGGCAAGAATAACCCGGATCTGTGTCGAGTTTGGTTTCTGGTCAAGCGCTTCACGCAGATCGGTAACTGCACCTGCCAGGTCATTCGCCTCGATCCGCGATGCGGCCCGCAGTGCAAGTGCGTCGGCATTCTTTGGGTCTTTGTCGATGACTTCCTTCACCAGCACATCTGCATCGGCAGTCTTGCCTTGCTGGCGCAGATACTCTGCCTTCAGAAGCTTGGCCAGGTGAATATTTTCAGTCGGCTCGCCCTTGTCAATGATAGCCTGAAGCTGGCCGTTCGCTTCGTCGATTTTCTTTTCGGCATAATTGAGTTTCACCAAGGCAAGCAGATAGTCGATCTTGTCGGCATGTTCCTTGGCAAGTTTCTCCAGCTCGGCACGGGCATCGACAGGTCCCCGGACGCGCGCCACAAGCCGCACCAGGTCAAGCCCGGCGCCTGTATCGTTCGGCTCGGAAATCACGAATGTCCGCAACTCGCGCTCGACATCCGCCGTGCGTCCCGCCTGCAGCAGGAACGTCATCAAACTCTGCCTGAATTCCTTCTGTGTCGGATAATACCCGATCAGGGTGCGAAGCGTTTCTTCAAGCTTGTCGGCTTGCTTGTTGTCTTCAAACAGCTTGACCTTGAACAACAGCAGGCCAATGTTTTTTGCATCCGTCTGCAACCCGCGTTCAATATACGTGAGGGCGGCCTTGCTGTTGCCCTTGGTCATGGCTTCGGCTGCGAGCACGGCATGCGCGTCAGGATTGTCTGGATTGATGGACAGTGCTCGTTCGGCTTCCGCCACGGCACCTTCTTTGTCATTGAGCCGCAGCAAAATCGCTGCACGCAATGCTGCAACGTCGGAATCCTTGGGTTTCAGCTCATTTGCCTTGTTGGCGTTGCGCAGGGCATTGTCCACCTGGATCGCCGCAAGTTGCAATTTCGCAAGCTTGAATGTCGCGTCAAAATTATTCGGGTCAAGCTCAACAATCCGGTTGAGGCTTTCCGAAACCGCAGGCCAGTTGAGGCGCTTCTCTTCCGTCGTGGCCAATCCCTGCCAGGCCGCCGTAAGTTTTTCGTTCAGCCTGACAGCGTTTCGGAATTCAAGGGCAGCCCGAATGAATTCGCCTTTGTCCAGCAGCTCCTTGCCGCTTTGATAGTGAGCCTGCGCGCGCTCCTCTGGCGTCGAACACCCCGCCAGAAACAACATCGAGATCATGGCAAAAATGCCAAAGAGCCGCGAGAACGCAGAAAAGCTGTTATTCATGTGGATGCCGCAACCAAAAGGAATGATAAGATGTATTTAATTCGCACTTTAAGCGAGATTAGCGGATTGACGCGCCAAATGCCACCTTGCGATCGTAAATTGCTTAACACTTGAAATGCCCGGCAAAATTAAGGCGACAGAGTGCTTCAAAAGCAAAACGCCGGCACAAGGCCGGCGTCAGCTTTAAAAAGACGTGGTTAATCAGGATTTGGCTTTGCGCCGTCCAAACGCACCCAGCCCTGCAAGTCCAGACAATAGGAGAACGGCCCCCGCAGGAATTGGAGTTTCTGCATCAATTCCTTGCGGCGGCAGTGACGCCACGCCCAGAATCACATCATTCGCACAAGACATCGTCCAGGCAAGCGTCAGCGCGCTGCTGTTGACACCATCCAAAGCAAAGAGATCCTTGATATTGAACGTAATGGCTCCAGCTGTGACCTTCCATGTCCCGATGACACCCGTGGCACTTCCGCCGGAACGGTCAACCGCCTGGTTTTTGCGGAACGTTGTGCCATTCGACAGAACGACATCGTCGCCTGTTCCGCTGAGTTTCCACAGCGTCGCAGTGCCACTATCGCCGAGCCTGACATCCGCATTTGCAATGTCAAAGTCGAAAATATAGCTGAAGCGTTCAGGATTGGCAGTGAATGTATCAGTGGCCGTTGCGGCATCGGTGGCACCATCGGCAAGACTGAGATACTCTGGATTACCGATGAACAACGAACCGATCCGCGTGCCAGTGGCCCCGATATTGTCGGCATAGGCCGTGTTGACGACCACCTCGAGATCGGCACCAGTCTGTGTCACCACCAGACCCGAAACGCCATAACGCACACCACCTATGACGTCAGCTGGCGCAGTCGGCCCGCTCGGCGAAGTGGCATCGCCACCCCAATAATTGTCGGTTAAGTTAACTGAAGCGGCAAATGCACTGTCCCAGGTTCCAAAAGCCAGAACTCCGGCTGCCAGCGCAATCGCATGTTTCTTGTTCATTAGTGTCTCCCGTCCAGGACCTGGAATTTTGGCAACCAATGTCACCTACCCGGTCCGCACTTGCGGGAAAACATAGTTAATCGCCGCGGAATCTGTCAACGATTCGCCCCCGCAGCAAACCATTTGGCGGCTTCCACCAACGTCATGAAAAACATCAAGAATGCACAATTAACACGTTGAAAATAATATGTATTATCAAACGTTCCCGGTCCTCAAAACCGGTGAATTGCAGTCCGCGTCACACAAATTTGCGTCAACTTAAGGCCGATGCTGTTGCATGAAAGCCCCACAAATTTTGCGCTTTTCAACAGGCACACTTGCTATTCGCTGTCGCCAGCAACCCACTGACCGAATCACTTCGGCGGGACACCGACCGGCTGCGTTCGCTGGCCAGCTACCAGTCGACGGTAAAGCCAGCCGAAACGATGTCGATATTCTGTTTGAACGTCGCTGAAAGTGGCGGCAGCGGAGGCGCCGCTGCAAGATTCACAGCCCCATCTTCAACAAACACATGCGAATAGGCCAGGTTTGCGCGCATTTTGTCCGTAATCTGGTAGCTGGCCCCAACAGAAAGCCAGATACGGTCATTGTCAGGAATCCGCGGTGTACGGGTCGCATCAGGAACTGGCGACTTTTCATAGGCAACACCTGCACGCACAGTGGCCTTGTCATTCAAGTCATATTCTCCGCCAGCCGAAAAGAACCACGAATCCTTCCAGTTCTCGGACGTCGACACAATGACCCCACCGCTCGCTGCGTCATGAATGGCAAGCTCCTTGAATCGGCTCCAGTTTGCCCATTCAACGCCAGCCATCAGCCGCAGGTCGTCATTGACGTCCTGCCGTACGCCAAGTGTAACGATTTCGGGTGTCTTGATGCCAGCTTCAATATCGCCATTGAACAAGCCAGCAACAAAGCCGTTTCCTTTCAGATTGTGGTTGACGCTCGAACGGAACCCAATGCCAATGTCCGTCGTGTCCGTAGGCTCAAACAGCACGCCTGCGGTGAACCCAACGTCAAAATCATCGCCATCAGCGGCAAAAAACTCAATGCCCGCCGGCGTCCGAGAATTGATGTCAACGGTCATGTATTCAAGTTGCACGCCTGCACCAATGGAAAGAAAGTCGTTCAGCCTGAATGCCGCCGAAGGTGTGAACGTATAGGTTCGCATGGAAGATTTGTCGCCATGTGGCGAGCCGTACCAATTGTCGGCGTTCGTCGTCAGCCCGAGCGGAGCATTCAACGAGGCACCGACTGTCAGTTGATCGTTCACACCATAGAGCCAGTAGGAAGCCGGAACGATCGCGGCCCTGCCGACATCGCCACTGGCGCCAAGGCCGGGCAGCACAACTCCAGGCGCCGGTCCGCCGTCATCAGCGGAAGATTCAGGCACGATCAGCGAAAAGTTTCCGTCGCTCATAAGTCCGTTGCCGGAATGTTGCGCCATGGTGGCAGGATTCCAGTACATGGACGAAAGCCCGTTTGTGCCGGCAGCAATACCGGCAAAGGAAGAGCCTTGCCCTTCTGCAGATTGCTCTCGGATTGAAAACCCGCCAGCCAGGGCAGAACCCGCGAAAAGCGCGGAGGCAGCAATGAATACCGAGCCGAACCGGAACGCACACACCATGATGATCTCATCCCCAACAATTGTTGAAAGAACTTAGCCACAAATTTGCCACATGATCAACTCGACTCCAAAACTCAGCCGAATGTGATGCACACGCGCAACGCACCCCTCAAAACCACATTTAAACTAGCAATTACAACAGTTTAAAAAAACTGCCAGGCCAACGGCATCTGACATTGGCCAAACCCGTGGCAATCGAAGGTTAGATATCAACCGTCAAATACGCGCAAAACCGCCGAATTACTGTTCAAACGCCATTTGCCAGCCATGCAAAAACCAGCTTAAAGCAGCAAAAAGTCGTTCAACGGCTTTACACACAAGAATAAAATACAGGTGAGTTGTTGTCTTCCGACCGGAGTATCAGGGAATACTTGTGTCTGCTTGCATCTATTTTGATGCTTCTTGTCGGCATGTCGCAACGCGCGCCAGCAACCGAAGCTGCTGACCCGGTCTCACCAGGTCCTTTCGACATCACCAGCTCCGAGTATCGTTTTCCACCCGGCAAGGACAGATTTGTCGATCCGGACGTCGTCACTGAACTCTGGGCCCGGGTCTATCGTCCCAAATACATGTATATCAAACCCTATCCTGTGATCGTTCTTCTTCACGGCAACCATGGAACCTGTGGCCGCGTTGTCCGGGGCATTCCAGGGCGCTATGATGACAACGTTCAGTACAGCACCACTGGCACCTGCCCGCCGGGATACAAGACTGTCCGCAACCACGAGGGACTTGGCTACGCCGCTGAAAAATTGGCCAGCTGGGGATACGTCGTTGTATCAGTCAATGCCAATCGCGGCATCAACGGTGCCGATGGCACGATTGACGACCTTTACCTCAACATGCGGCGTGGCCGTCTGGTTCTGCGCCACTTGATGCTGCTGGAAGAATGGAATCGCCTGGGTGGAGCCCCGGCATCCTTGGGCTTTGAAGTAAAGGGTACGCTAGATTTCAACCACGTCGGACTGATGGGCCATTCCCGCGGTGGCGAAGGTGTGCTGGCCGCATATAATATCTACAATGAACTTGGCGGCCCCTGGCCGTTCCGCTTTGGCACTCAGCCCACCTTCCGCGGAATTTTCGCAATAGCCCCGGTCACCAACCAGACCAGGCAACGCCTCTATGCCGATGACATTCCATGGGCAGCGCTGCTTCCGCTTTGCGATGGCGACGTTTACACAATGGACGCTTTGCAAGTCTTCAACAGAACCATCCGTGACCGGTTCGAGGAAAAGCCGGGCATGAAAGCCGTGCTCGGCGTGTGGGGGGCCAATCACAATTTCTACAATACGGAATGGCAGCAATCGGATTCGGCCTACTGCACTGGCCACGGCAACACCTCCATGTTCAGTTTGCAGGAAACGGGGTCCTCCGCACAACGCGCGACCGCCATCTATGCCATGCTCGCATTCTTTCGCGCACATCTTGGCTATGAAGCCGACAAGTCCTATGCCGGGCTGTTCAATCCGTCCTTTGCGCTCCCTCGCAAGATGGCGGAAATCACCAATTTCGAACGCGTGTTCAGCGAAAGCGCCAGCGCGCACAACATGCGTATCGTTGATGACTTTACCATGCCCACCGGGTTCAGTGGGCGGTACGTTCCGAATACCTGGAACTTCGTCCGCACCCGTCACAAGAACATCGTCGATCACCAAAGTTCGGTGAAAGTGAATGCAGTTTCCTGGGCGCGCAAGCCTGGCCCCAGCCCCAGGAGTTACTACTTCCAGTCAAACGGCTGGACCCAGGGCCATGGCCGTCCGCTCGCAACACTTCAGAACCTGGAGTTTCGCATCGCCCTCGCCTGCCAGGAAATATTTCTCCCGGCCCTCGTGACAACGCCCGATGTGCCAAACCCGGACGACGCTCCCCCCATCTGCAACCGGGCTTTTCCGGTGAATGCAGAAGGCAATATCAATTTCAGCATCGCTCTCGTGCAGGACAATGGCCAGTTGACGCGTGCAGTCCCGCTCGGCAACTACACCAAGACCCACAATCCTGTGGGCGGAAGATCCGCTTTCTTCAGCCTCTTTCCGCCGATTGAAGATTTCACCGTGCTGGCCATCCATCCGCTGCTGCAAACCGTACACATTCCACTCGCCGACTTCCGCGTCCCGCAAGGAACGTCGATCAGGGGTGTCCGTTTTATCTTTGACCAGACCCCCAAAGGATCGATCTATCTGGCCAATGTCAGGTTTTCCAAGCCGTCACCAACAAAGCCACCACTCACATCCCGCCGCCCGGTAACGCCGAGAAGCGCCTTGGCAATGCACAAGCCATCGACATCGGTCCTCACCACATCATCCAAACGCAAACCGACGCAAAATGGCGGCAGGATCAGCGCCATTGCGCCTGCAGCAAACAACTTTGTCGACATCACCCTTGCTGCACGCCACCCCATCACCGTGCGCAATTCCCTCCTCATGCTCCACATCGGCAACCGCCACTTTATGCTCAGCCGCTTCGGCGCAAACGGCAACACGTCAAAAGTCATCTTCTCCCTCACCCGCGAGGAATATGATGCCCTCCCTGAAGGTGCCAATGTCGAACTGCTCAACGGCCCGCAACGCCTCAGCTTTGGTCACTTGAACAAGTCCTGAACCGGAAACGTCCGGCGGAACTGCTGATAAAATTCTCCACGGCGGTCTCCTTAAGATGAAGCCGCCATGAAGGTTGTTTCGTCAAGCCATGGTTTCAGAGCACGAAATCTTCGGCGTGCAACTTGTGAAAGCCGGTCAATTCAATCTGGAAGTCCGCCTTGCGATCGCCATTGATGTCACCTTCAACAATGGTCAGCCGCTGGTGCTTGCCATAGGTCACATGCAATTCACCGGCCTCACCGGAGAATGCCTCAATGCCGATGAATGTGAAGGATTGGTCGCCTGCAAGCGACGGGCTCGCATCAATTGACTGCACAATGATCTTGTCATCGCGTGCATCGAAATCGCGCACCACATCGCTGCTGGCCCGTCCAGGCTGACTGTCCAACAGGGTTTTGAACACGAACCGGTCGGCCCCATCGCCACCGGTCATTACGTCTTTGCCGCGGCCGCCATAGAGGACGTCATTTCCGATGCGCCCGACCAAAACATCATTACCGCCGCCGCCAAGCAATTTGTCGTTGCCACGGCCGCCAGAGATGGTGTCGTCTCCGCCCAGGCCAAAGGCCTGATTGTTCAGACCAGCAGAAGCAGCAAAGTCACGTTGGATGTCAATGCGGTTGGCCAGGCCGTCACCCCCGCTTCCTGCCTTGTTGTCGCCGACAACAAGCACTGATCCATCTTTGAACTTGATGTTGCGGGTGGTAACGTCGGTGATGTGCAGTGGCAAGCTTATGGTCGCAGCGCCAAACGTTGCCTTGAACATGTCACCGGAGTGAATGCCCGCCGATGCGGCATCGGCTGCCACAATTTTCAACACATCTGCTTTCGCATTGAAAGCCGCAATGGGTTTCCACTCCGCGCTTTCCTGCACGGCATCCAGCATTTTCAAGAGAAATCCATCCGGACTTGCTGTCGCGTCAGCGAAGTTGACACCTGCTGATGCAATGGCTCCGGTCACTTGCGACATGAATGTTGACGAGAGGAAACCCAACGTGCCGCCGTTGAAACCAAAGAACTTGCCCTTTCCCGGAATCTCTACCTCTATGAGACCGAGGCCGAAATTGAAGGCGATGTCCGGCGTATCCTGGACCACCAGATATTTTTTCATCTCCGCAAGCTGTGCAGGCTTCAGCAACTTGCCATCTACCAGCAGGGCGCGGATGAACTTGGTCATGTCTGCTGTTGTCGAGACTGCACCACCTTCGGCGAATTTGTCCCAGCGAGCGGCGGTCGTATCCAGCAGCTTGCCATCCGGACCTATGCCGTAGCCATGCACCAAATCGGCAGGAGCGTCCGGTCCATAGAGATCGGATTGCTTCATTCCGGCAGGTGAGAAGATGCGATCCTCGAAAATCTTGCCCAGGGATGTGCCTGTGACATTCTCAATGAGCTTGCCCAGCAAAGTGTAGTTGGAGTTCGAGTAATTGAACTCACCAGCTCTTCCAGCCGCCGGTTGCTGCCGTACAAGGTCCAAGGCATCATCGGGAGTGAATGCCTTCGCGGGATTTTCCAGCAACTGGCTGAGAAAGGCGGGATTGCCGTCTGCATCCGTGACGTCGGTGTAGTTGGCAATACCGGATGACATTTGCAGCAGCTGGCGCACCGTTGCCGTTTCCGCATTGGCGATGCCGGTCAACGTTCCTTGCGGAAGATAGTTTGATGCCAGCGCGTCCAGATTAATTTTGCCTTCTCCCACCAGTTGCAACACCACCGTTGCTGTCATCATTTTCGTCTGGGAACCAATCTCGATACGGTCGTTGGCAGCGGCCTTCTCACCCGTGTCGGTGTTGGCCAGGCCCCTTGCGAGTTGAACCGAGATGTTGCCAAACTCCACTCGTCCGAAGGCAGCGGGTGCACTTGAGTCTTTTTGCAGGGCGGAAACCACGGCCTGGATGGGTGCCGTAACAGCGTCTGGGTTAAACGAAAACAACATGGGGTACTCCTCGGGTTAACATCAAAAGTCGCTGGATTTTCAGTTTTTTTAATGATAATCATGAAATATGAGATGAAATTCGATAAGTCAACAGATTTATTGATTTTCATTAAAAAATACATGTTATACGACAAACAAGCGAGCTGCCGTTTCCATGCAACACACTGAAATAAATAGTTTTTTCAAACTTCTGGACAGGCTGTTCTGGCTGATCTGGATGGCTTTTCTGGTTTTCATGTGGCTGATCATCCAGCAGACATTTTCCGAGAGCGCATTCATCAGCGGCATCGCCGATGTAAACGCGGCTTGCGCAGAGTTGATCCCCCAGGTGCGCAATTTTACCAGTGGCGGCAAAGCCGCCGTCCTCATTTTTCTGGCAGCTCAGTTCCTGGTTTATGCATTGCTTCTCGCCATTGCACACAGCACCATTCACCGCTTCGCAAAGGGGCGGGTGTTTGTGGTGAATTCGCTGTCAGCACTCGGACAACTGGGGCTGTTGGTGACTGTCTGGCCGTTTTTTGACTTGATCGCGTCAAATGTCCTCAGTTACGTCGCCACGGTGACGGGTGACATCAAGATTTTCGAACCAACTTATTCACTGGATGTGGTGCCGATTGGCGTGGGCATGCTGATACTGACGCTGAAGGCAGCACTTGCCCAGGCCATCAACCTCAAGCAAGACCAAGATCTGACGATCTGAGCGGGGCAAGGATGGCAATCAATGTGACTCTTGATGTGATCATGGCGCGGCGCAAAATGCGGCTGAACGACCTCGCCGATGCGGTTGGGGTTTCGATCCAAAATCTTTCGATCCTCAAGACGGGCAAGGCCCGCGCTGTGCGGTTTTCAACGCTCTCGGCTTTGTGCCGGGCGCTGGATTGCCAGCCGGGTGACATATTGGAATATACTGAGGGAGATGACCTCGACGACCCGCCGGCTGAATAACTGGAAGGCCACTCCGCAATTGGAATTGCCTGCTGTGCGTGAAACTGGCTAAATCCGGCTCGATCCAAGGAGCCACATCATGAACGCACCCGTCTTCACCCCTGAACCCGCCGGATCCAACAAGGCCTGGGTGGAGCGCCGCTCGAAAGCCGTCTCGCGTGGCATCGGCATGGGGGCTGGCGTCATGGCAGCGAAAGCCGAGAATTCCGAGATCTGGGATATCGAAGGCAACCGCTACATTGATTTCGGCGGCGGCATCGCCGTCGTCAACACCGGCCACCGCCACCCCGCCGTCATGCGCCGCGTCTATGAGCAGCTCGAAAAAGTCACCCACACCTGCGCCATGGTCATGCCCTACACGCCCTTCATCGAAGTGTGCGAAAAGCTCAACGCCGTGGCGCCGATTTCCGGCGAGGTGAAATCAGCCCTCGTCACCACCGGTGCCGAAGCCGTCGAAAACGCCATCAAGTTTGCGCGCGCCTACACAGGCCGCAGTGATGTCATCGCCTTCCACGGCGGCTTCCATGGCCGCACCCTGCTCGGCATGGCGCTCACCGGAAAGGTGCTGCCCTACAAGGCCAAGTTCGGCCCCATGCCCGCAGGCATCTGGCATGTGCCGTTCCCGGTGGAGCACAAGGGCATCACGGTGGAAGACGCAATCCATGGCATCGAGCTTCTGTTCAAATGTGATGTGGAGCCACAACGCGTGGCCGCCATCATCATCGAACCGGTGCAGGGCGAAGGCGGATTTTACATCGCACCCAAGGAATTGATGGTGCGCCTGCGCAAGCTGTGCGACGAGCACGGCATTCTCCTGATCGCCGACGAAATCCAGTCCGGCTTCGGCCGCACCGGAAAATTCTTCGCCATGGAACACTATGGCGTCGAACCCGATCTGATGACCGCAGCAAAATCACTGGCCGGCGGCTTCCCGCTCGCTGCTGTCGTAGGCAGCGCGAAAATCATGGACGCCCCCGACCCAGGCGGCATCGGCGGCACTTACGCCGGCAACGCCATCGCCTGTGCAGCGGCGCTTGGCGTGTTCGAAGCCTTCGAGACGGAAGACCTGCTGGAGAAGGCCAACAAGCAGGGCCAGCTCATCATGAAGAAGCTCAATTCCATCAAAGCCAAAAAGAAGGGCATGCCCATCGGCGACATCCGCGGGCTTGGCGCCATGTGCGCCTTCGAAATGGTGACCGAACACGGCGGCAACAAACCCGACGCAGGCGGTGCCAAAGCCCTAGCCGCCAAATGCCTCGAACGCGGCCTCCTGATCCTAACCTGCGGCGTCTACGGCGACGTCGTCCGCATG
>CAVTXF010000010.1:0-40397 GCA_963738595.1 uncultured Alphaproteobacteria bacterium | reverse complement strand
AGAAAGCCTCTTCACAATCCCCCTTGACCAACCGCGAATTCATCCATATGTTCCCGTTATGTTCACTCACTCCCCGCCCGATTGGCCGCATATCATTGCCACCAACCGCGATGCCCTGAAACGCGTGCTGGCCCAGCTCGTCGCCGCGCTCGCGGCCTATGGCGGGCTCGATGCAACGAAGCTGCCGCGCTTGGTACACACTGCCATCACGCAGGTGTTGCGGCCAGCCGAGTTGGCCCTGCGGCGGCTGATAGTGATCGCTGCGAAGGATTTGCCACCCGAACCAGCGGCGCAAAGGCCCTTCCCTCAAAACCGCGTGTTCACCAGTCGCCGATCAGCCAGCAGCGCAAGCTTCCAGCTCTTCGACAAGCGCAAACGCTTCACGCAATCGCCAAAGACTTACACAACATTGGTTCCGAAAATCTGGTGGGTGGACCCCAGGCCGCCGCTGTCGCCCCTCTTTCCGCTGCCTGAAAGGCCACCCGAACCACCGCCCGATACGCGCATCAACGCGCTTCAGCTCTGTCTCAGGCTGAAGGCGATGGCATCGGCACTTGATGATATTCAGCGGCAGGCCAAGCGCCTTGTTCGCCTCCAGGCCCGGCGCGCCAGGCGCGTGCCGTCAATTGCCCTGTCGCCACTCAGGATTGGCAAGCCACCGGGTTACAGCAAGGGAACAGAGCGCGAGATTGATCTCATTCTTGCGCAATGCCACAATCTGGCGCGCACCGTGACACGACCCGATACGTCTTGACCGACAAATCCTTGACCAACAGGAAATCGAAAGAACGCTCCGAAGCAGAATTGTTTTGGCGGGCGCGTTGCCGCGCGATATGAGACGCAAAACGCCAAGAGGAAACGATGCCCCATCCCCCATTCAATCCCGCAACGCGCACTAAAGTCGGCACCACCGGCCTTGCCATTCCCGCCATTTGTTTCGGCACGTCCGGCCTCGGCGACATGCCGGCAACTTACGGCTATAGCGTGGACGAAGCGCGCGCGCGTTCCACGCTCAACGCCATATTCGACAATCCCATCGGTTTCCTCGACACCTCGCGCAATTATGGCATGGGCCGCAGCGAGCAGCGCATCGGTGATGCCATTCGCGAACGCGGTGGCTTGCCCAAGGGCTTCGTCATTTCTTCCAAGCTCGACCGCAACATGGACACCAACACATTCGATGCCGCCCGCGCCCGCCAGTCAGTCGAAGAAAGCCTCAAGGCACTCGGCGTGGATCACATTCCACTGCTGCATCTGCACGATCCGGAATACGCGTCCGATCTCAAGGATGTCACCAGGCCAGGCGGTGCCATCACCGCATTGATGCGCATGAAGGAAGAAGGATTGGTGCAGGCGGTGGGCCTCGCCGCCGGCCGCGTTGACATCATGATGCCGCTGATCCGCGATTTTGATTTCGATGCCTTGATCAGCCACAACCGTTTCACCCTCCTCAATCGCAACGCAAGCGACATGTTCGACCTTGCCCGGTCACGTGGCATGGCGGTGATCAACGCCGCGCCTTATGCCTCAGGCATTCTGGCCAAGGGAGCAGCAAAAATGCCACTATTCGCCTACATGCCGGCAAGCGACGACATCAAGTCACGAGCCACAGCAATTGAGGCCCTGTGCTCGCAATATGCTGTGCCTGTCGGCGCAGCAGCCCTGCAATTCTCCATGCACGACCCCCGCGTGGCATCGACAATCTGCGGCGTGACATCGCCGGATCGCGTGCAACAGACGATCGATTGGGCCAACTTCAATATCCCCGATGAATTATGGGCCTCCCTCAAGGCCCTCCCCTTCGACACCACCGATCCGGAAGCCGCAAGGGTCTATAATCCCGGGTGATGGCGATCTGGACATTAGCCCGGATTCAGGCTATTCTTACCATTCCTTGATCGATCAGGAATCGTAAGAATATGAACGCCGTCACCTTGTCCAGCAAGTTCCAGATTTCCATCCCGAAAGAGGTGCGCGAGTCCCAAGGCTGGAAGCCGGGACAGAAGTTTGCATTCGTTCCAAGGGGTGGTGGCTATGAACTTGTGCCAGTTGCCAAATTGAAAGACCTCCGCGGAATTGCCAAAGGTGCAGATACGACCAATTATCGTGATCGTTACGAACGCTACTGATGCGCGTTGTCGATTCCTCTCTTTGGATCGAATATTTTGCAGATGGCCCACTCGCCGATCATGCAGAAAAATGTATCAATCCACTGGAAACCTGCATTATCCCGGCCATGGTGACCTATGAATTGGTGAAATGGGGCCGACGGAACTTCAACGCTGAAAAGTCAGCAGCGGTTTTGTCTGTACTCACCGATTGCCTGGCTGTTCCGATGGACCAGAATATTGCTGTCGAAGCAGCAGAATTTTCTACCGAGCATAAACTCCACGCGACCGATGCCATCATCTACGCCACGGCACATTTGCATGATGCAACACTATACACCTGCGACGCCCACTTCAAAGGCTTGCCCGGGGTTGAGTACTATGGGAAATAAGGCCCGTCAGTTTTTGCAAGGCAATTTTGGATGACCTCAAACCGCTTCACGAAAACCGCAATCTGGCTGCACTGGTTCACGGCAGCGATCATGCTCTTCATGTTGTTCCTCAGCGAAGACCTGATCAAACTGTCGCGTGGGGCTGCCATCGGCCCGCTGGATTGGGGACCGACAGCGCACGCATCTTTCGGAGTTCTGGTCTTGCTGCTGGCACTGGCACGATTGCTTTGGCGCATGGGCCACACGCCACCACCTGATGTGCCCATGCCACGCTGGCAACAGATCGCATCACATGCCACGCATCATCTCTTCTACGTGCTGATGATCGCCATTCCGGTTTTCGGCCTGTTGGCCCTTGCCCCCTATGGCACTGAGCACGCAGGCACAGAAAACGTTGTCTTCTTCAATCTGTTCAGCCTCAACTTCATGCCGAATTTGGGCGAGTGGACAGCAGAAGCGCACGAGCTGCTCGGCAAGCTGGCCCAGATACTCGTCATCATCCACGTCATCGCCGCGCTGAAGCACCAGTTCTGGAACAAGGACGGAATGCTGTCGCGCATGTGGCCATTTTGAGGGCTCAATAATGCGGCGGCTTTTGATGGGCCGCCGGTCCTTCGCCTGAATCCATCGCCTGCAACTCTTCACCGAGGCGCCGCAACTGCCGCTCCAGCATTTCGATTTTTTTCCATTGCGCGGTAATCACGTCATTCAACTCGCCCATGGTTTTTTCGTGATGCGCCATGCGCATTTCAAGATCGTCGATGCGGGTGTCAGCAATGGCCATGTCGTCGCTCAATCAGCAATGTTTGCAAATGGTGGTGCAGTCACTATCTTGCATACATGCTCATCGTCATCGCCGCCATTGCTTTCATCGCCCTGATCTTCGGTCCACAATTCATCATCAACTGGACCATGAACAAATACGCCGTCGAACGCCCGGATTTCCCCGGCACGGGGGCAGAACTGGCCCGCGAACTTCTCGACAAGGCGGGGCTGCAAAACGTCAAGGTGGAAGCGACTGGGCCAAAACAGGATCACTATTCGCCAGACGACAAAACCGTCCGCCTGTCCGAAGTCAATTACAAGGGAAGGTCAATAACTGCAGCCGCAGTTGCGGCGCACGAATGTGCCCACGCCGTGCAGCATCGCGATGGCTACCGGCCGCTATTGCTGCGCCAAAAGCTGGCGAAAACCTGTATCATGATCGAGAAGACAGGTGCCATGCTGCTGATGGCGACGCCGATTGTCTTTGCCCTCACGCGCTCGCCGGTCGTGCTCATGGCCGAAATTCTTGCCGCCCTCGGCATCCTGGCATCAACCATCGTCATCCACATTTTCACCTTGCCAACCGAACTCGACGCAAGTTTCAGGCGCGCATTGCCGGTGCTCACGCACTATATGTCCGCCGAAGACATGCCAGGTGCACGCAGTGTCCTGCGCGCCGCGGCTTTCACCTATGTTGCAGGCGCACTCGTCAGCCTGATGAATGTCGGACGTTGGCTCAGGATTTTACGGTTCTAGTCCAAACGCAGCGGCCACGGTCTTTCCCGCTGCCAGACGCTTCAACCATTCGGTTTCCATCACAAGCTTGGCCTCCGCTGCATCGATCAGTTCACGGAGCATGTCTTGGTTCAACACACAAAGCCCGTCGTCATCACCAATGACAATGTCACCGGGCTGCACTTCGCGATCACCGATCGTCGCCTCGGCATTCACTTTTCTGCCATCAAAACGCGTTGGCCCGCGCGGCGTGATCGACCTGCAAAACACCGGCAAATCGTCCCACGATGCAAGTTTCGCCACATCGCGCACGGCACCATCGCAAACAATTCCGGCAGCACCCAGCCGTCGCAAATGTCCGCCAAGGATTTCACCGATCATCGCCGTCTCGCGGTTCCCTTGCGCGTCAATCATCAGAACATCGCCAGGCTTGATCACATCAAGCGCCCGCAACACCGCACCGAAATCTGGTGGCGCACAAATCGCGGTGACGGCAGATCCGAATAACCTTGGCTGCTGCCCTGCGGGCCGCAATGGCCGAATGGCAGGGTCAATCTGGCACGCCCCCTTGCTCACATCGACGGCAACTGCAACCGGAACCTTGCGCCAGCGCGTCAGCAAATCGTTCACGATTTTGCAAACTCCTGCTTCAACAACACCCCGAGTGCACTCATCCCGGCAACAATTTTCTCGTCAGACTGTCCCGAGTAATTGAACCGGGCATGGTTCACCTCTTGCTTGACAGGAAAGAACGATGCTCCCGGAACATAGGCAACCTTCGCCGATGGCAGCGCATGACTGCGCATGAAAACCTCCGTGTCAAAACCGTCCGGAAATGTCAGCCAGGTGAACAAACCGCCTTCGGGATCAGTCGCCAAGACCTCCTGCGGAAACTGCCGCCGCATCGTGTCCAGCATCAGCGCCTTCTTGCGCGCATAAACACCGCGCAACTTTGCAATATGCGCATCGATGTCGTGGCGCTCCAGAAACAGCGAAGTCGCCGCCATGTTCACCGTGCTGCACTGTGTGTCGGCGGCAAGCTTCAGCAAGCCAAGATCGCGGATCAAATCTTCTGACGCAACAGCCCACCCCAGCCGCAATCCCGGCGCAAGAATTTTTGAGAAGCTGCCAAGCATGATAACCCGGCCTTCACGATCGAGAACTCTTGATGCTGGGCGGCGCTTCCCCGGCAAAGCGCAAATCGCGATAGGCCGTATCTTCCAGCACCACAACATTGAACCGGTTGGCAAGGCCGATCAGCTGCCGCCGCCGTTCTGCACTCATCGTCACACCAGTCGGATTCTGGAAATCCGGAATCGTGTAGATCATCTTCACTTTGTCAGTGGTCTTCAGCACATGCTCAAGATGGTTCATGTCCATCCCTTCGCCATCCATGCGCACCCCGGCATAGCGCGGCTCACACGGATTGAAGGCAACCACAGCACCGAGAAAAGTTGGACTCTCGGTCACGATCACATCGCCAGGATCAACCAGCATCTTTGCAGCGAGATCAAGCCCCTGCTGGCTGCCTTGCAGCACCAGCACATGCTCAGCCGCACAATCAATACCGCGCGCCCGCATGCGCCCGGCAATTTGTTCGCGAAAAGCCAGCGGCCCGTCAGCGACTGTATATTGCAGCGCTTGCCGCCCGCCCCCGCTGATCACGTCATGGAAGACCGCATCGAGTTCAGCCCGCGGAAAACTCTCGGCATCCGGATACCCACCGGCAAACGAAATCAGGCTGGGGTCAGCCCCCTGCTTCAGGAGTTCGCCAATGGCATTCGGCTTGACGCGGTCCATCCGCCTCGCACGTGCAAGTGTCATCGGATTTTCAGCGCTTGCTCTTCTTCTTCGCGGCCTTCTTCACCGGTTTCTTCACCGCCACTTTCTTGGCCGCCTTTTTCACCACCGGCTTGGCTTTCGCCTTTGCTTTCACTTTTGGCTTTGCAACTGGCTTCGCAGGCGCTGCCGCCGCAGCAGCAGTCTTGGCTGCCTGCGACTTCATCACCGAGGCAAACTTGTCAAAGAATTGCCCGGCCAAGGATTGCGCCGTCGAATCAATCAGCCGTGAACCCAGCATCGCCATCTTGCCGCCAATCTGCGCGTCAACGTCATATTCCATGAGAGTTTCATGGGCGCTCACTTCCGTCAATTTGACAAAAGCCCCGCCGCTGGCAAATCCGGCAATTCCGCCCTGCCCCTGTCCGGAAATGCGATAGCTTTCCGGCTCATTGATTTCAGACAGCGTAACAGCACCATTGAACGAAGCGCGTACCGGCCCGATCTTGGCCACCACCTTGGCCGAAAAATTGGTCGGCCCATTGGTCTCAATTGTTTCACATCCGGGAATGCATTGCTTGAGAATTGCCGGATCGTTGAGCCCCTTCCAGACAACGGAACGCGGTGCAGGAATAGTCTGGCTGCCTGACATTTTCATGGCGTGTAAGTCCCTTCATTGGTGTATGATGTTCATTGCATCAAGGCGAGCGGTTTATCAAGCTGGACCAAAGCGCAATGGCAAAGCTGGCGTTTGCACTTCTCCTGGATTGTGCCATTCTGGCGCAGCCACGGACCAGGAGTAAAGCATGGAACTTTCAGCCCACGCCCAGCAGATTCTCGCAGGCCTAAGACAAGTTGCAGAGTCCACGCTCGATGAAGCCTTCACCGTGCCGCCCGCCATTTATTCCAATGAGGAGATTCATGCCCTGGAAATGGAGCGCATCTTCCGGCAGGAATGGCTCTCTCCCGGCATGGCGGCAGACATTCCAAATGTCGGTGACTACCTCACCTGGAACGTGGCTGGCCAACCGGTCTACATCATCCGCAGCAAGGATGGCGTGGTCCGCAGTTACGCCAATGTCTGCCTGCATCGCATGATGACACTGCTCCAAGGCAAAGGCTGCACCCATCGCATCACCTGCCCCTATCATGGCTGGACCTACGACACAGAAGGCAAGGTGATAGGTGCTGGATACATGGCAGGCCGCGATCCCGAATTCGACAAGAAGGGCTATCGCTTGCCGGAAATCCGCACCGAAGTCTGGCACGGCATCATTTACGTCACGCTCAATCCCTCAGCCCCAAGCGTCAAGGAACAATTGCAGGACCTCGAACCGGAAGTCGCCCGCTTCCGCCTCGACACATATTTGCCGGTCGATATGCAGGACCATGTCTGGAACACCAACTGGAAACTGCTGACCGAAAATTTCATGGAAAGCTATCACCTGCCGGTCGCCCACCGCGAAACTGTCGGCGCCTGGTGCGCCGTCGATCAATCAACCTTCCCTGACAAGGTCAACGCAGCATTTACCTGGCAAACTTTCGAGAAAGACGAAAACGCCAAATACGGTCGCGCCCACAAGGACAACCACCATCTCGAAGGCAAGTGGCGCTACACTTCGTTGATGCCCACCGTTTTCCCCACCCACATGTTTGTGCTGGCACCTGATCACATGTGGTATTTGTCACTCATGCCAAAGGGGCACGAACAAGTACACGTGCGCTTCGGCGCGCTCGTCGCTCCCGAGGTGAAGGCTGCGCTCGGCGATGACTACGAAGACTGGCGCAAGACCACGATCGCGTTTTTCGACAAGGTCAACGCCGAGGACAAATTCGTCGTCGAAGGTATTCACAACGGCTCGTCGTCACCTCTCGCCCGCTCCGGCCCCTACTCCTGGCTCGAACGCGAAATTCACGACTTCGCCAGATACCTTGATGCCAAGCTGAATGGCGGCGGCAAAGCCAACCTGCGTGTGGCCGCCGAATGAAATTTCCTATTGTTGGCCGCAGGGCCCTGCTCGCACTGTCGCTGCTGTTCTGTGCAAACGCTGCAAGAGCTGAACAGTTCGACTTAATCGTTTTTGGCGGTTCTCCGGCTGGCGTGGCTGCTGCAATTTCAGCCTCGGAAGCCGGGCTGAAAGTATTGCTCATGGCAGAAGGATCCAGCAGTCGGCGGCACCATGTCCAACGGTCTTGCAGCAACTGATATTGGTAAAAAGAGCGCGGTTTCTGGCTTCCCTGCAAAATTTCTTCAGTTGGTAGCCAGTCACTATGCAGTTCCATCAGCCACACGTTTTGAGCCTCATGTCGCAGAAAAATTGTTCCGGCAATTATTGGACAACGCAAACGTAACCGTTCGCTTCAAAGCCAACTTGGTCTCTGTTGCAAAAACAGGCAACGAGATCACCTGTCTGACAACTGAAGTCGGCACTGATTGCGCAAATCATTTTGTCGATTCATCCTATGCAGGCGACCTGATTGCAAAAAGTTCAGCGCCTTTCAAACTCGGCATGGAGGATCTGCTGGACTACGGAGAAACCCTCGCGCAGGAAAGGAAGTTTGTAGAATTTGTTGAAACATCGGATTCGACCAGCGCAATACCGTATATTGGATCAACGCGGGGAAAGATCACTGACGGCATGCCGAGTTTGACGTATCGCCCCTGCATTACGGAAGTCTCAAGCAATAAAGTCCCTTTCAAAACCAGCTCAAACTATGAGAAGTATGCGCCTGCATGGAGGTCTATGGTTGTTGGTATTCTCAAGTTCGCAACCGAATGGAAACCAAGGATATCCAGGCTGGGCACGCGGAATTCAATATTTTATCAGATAGCAGAAACCCAGGCTGACAAGTTTGATTTGAACTCTGGCTGGTCCAGTTTCATGAACGTGCCAACAAACCGTGCATATTTTGACGATCTGGCAGCACGCAAGGCATTTAATGAACAGTTTGCCGACTACATGATGAACTGGCTCCACTTCTTGCAAACGGAAGAGGTGGTGCCGCAAGAAATGCGGACCCCGTTTGCCAATTTTGGACTTTGCGCGGACGAGTTTAAGGAAACCGACAACTGGCCCGCAGAACCATATTTGCGTGAAGGCCGCCGACTGGTTGGGCAATACACCATCACTCAAAATGACCTCATGACATCACGTGAAAACACCGCCTCGATAGCGCTTGGCTCATATCCCATTGACAGTAAACTGACGCAATTATGGCATGCGGGAAACTTCATCACGCGGGATATAGGCGAGCATTTAAGTTTGGCTGTATATGAAATTTCCTATGCCGCAATGCTTCCCAAGACTGGTCCCGAAAATCTGCTCGCAACAATCGGGATTTCTGCGTCTCCGGTTGCTTATGGCTCACTGCGCATTGAAGTTCAGTACATGGCAATTGGAGAAGCGGCCGGCATTGCCGCCGCAGTTTCAAACGAAACCGGAGCTCCCTTTGCTGCCGTAAATATCAAGACAATCCAAGAAAGATTGCACCAACGCGGTGTTGTATTCAAGGCTGTCGATCTTTGCCGGAGACTTGCAGACATATTCAAGGCGTCAATAGGCTTCAAGAGAAACTGCAAACCGATAAAATGAAAGTCGCGAGTGACACACACTGGATTCTTCCATGACCTTGTGCATAATACGCAAAAATGGATTGCAGGGAGATATTAGCATTTGACATCAACAAGGCCGATGGTGCGTTTTGAAAACGTCCAGAAGAGTTATGACGGCATCACGCTGGTCGTAAAAAATCTCAATCTCGATATCGCCAAGGGTGAATTCCTCACCATGCTGGGTCCTTCTGGATCCGGAAAAACCACATGCCTCATGATGCTCGCCGGTTTCGAAACCGCTACCCATGGCGAAATCAGCCTCGATGGTCATCCGATCAACAACATCGCGCCACACAAGCGTGGCATCGGCATGGTGTTCCAGAACTACGCGCTCTTCCCGCACATGACCGTCGGAGAAAACCTGGCCTTCCCTCTCGAAGTGCGCGGCATGTCCAAGGCCGAGCGCGAAACCAAGATCAAGCATGCGCTCGATATGGTGCAGATGGGCAGTTTCGCGCACCGGAGGCCTGCCCAATTGTCCGGCGGCCAGCAGCAACGCATCGCCCTCGCCCGTGCCTTGGTTTTCGATCCCAAACTGGTGCTGATGGACGAACCCCTCGGTGCCCTCGACAAGCAATTGCGGGAACACATGCAATTCGAGATCAAGCATCTGCATGACAGCCTCGGTGTCACCGTCGTCTATGTCACCCATGACCAGGGCGAAGCGCTTGCCATGTCCGACCGGATCGCGGTTTTCAATGATGGCATCATCCAGCAGCTTGCTACACCATCTGACCTGTACGAAAGGCCCGAGAACCAGTTCGTCGCCGGTTTCATCGGCGAAAACAACAAGCTGGCAGGCACCGTAGAACAAATTTCCGGCGGTCGCTGCATTGTTCGTCTCGCCACGGGTGAAGCGATCGATGCCATCCCGGTAAACGTTAGTCAAAAAGGCCAGAAAACCCTGGTCTCGATCCGCCCCGAGCGGGTGGAATTCAGGCTCGAAGAACTCCCCAGGGGAGCCCATACAATAGAAGCTGAAGTCGTCGAATTTATCTACATGGGCGATATCTTCCGGACGCGGCTGAAAGTTGCAGGCTCGGACGATTTCGTGATCAAGAGCAAGAATACCCAAGGCCAGCGAATGCTGCGCCCTGGTGAGAAAGTCAGGATCGGCTGGCACCCGCAAGACGCCCGCGCCCTTGACCCCTGACCGCACAAACAGCAGTATTCCGCCATGGACTCAAAATCCACGACGTGACACAAAAAACGATAAACTGAACCAAGGAGTGAAACATGAAGAAAATTCTGATCCTGACGACCACGGCCCTCGCCGCCATGACGATTGCGGCCCGCGCTGAATTGACAGTGATGTCATGGGGCGGTGCCTATGGCGCAGCCCAGACAGAAGGCCACGTAAAGCCCTGGGCCGCCAAGACCGGCAATGCCGCCAAGATGATGGATAGCGATGACCCTGCTGTACCGATCAAGGCCCAGGTCGAAGCTGGCAACGTGACAGTGGACGTGGCTTCGGTTGAATATGCCGCCGCCATTCGCCTGTGCGATGAAGGCGTGCTCGAAAAAATCGACGCCGCGACAATACCGGCAGGCTCTGACGGCACACCGGCCAAGGATGATTTCGTTGCGGGTGCGGTTACCGAATGCGGCATTTCGACCGACGTTTGGGCCAACGTTTTTGGTTATGACACCACCAAGTTGACGGGCGACAAAGCACCGACAACGGCAGCCGATTTCTATGACACGTCAAAGATTCCCGGCAAGCGCGGCCTGCGCAAGGGTGCCAAGGGCAATCTCGAATTCGCCCTGATGGCAGACGGTGTGCCAGCTGCGGACGTCTACAAGACACTCTCCACGCCGGAAGGTGTGGACCGTGCCTTCAAGAAAATGGACACGATCAAGAAGGATGTTGTCTGGTGGGAAGCCGGCGCCCAGCCGCCACAACTCTTGGCCGACGGCGAGGTTGTGATGACCACGGCGTATAATGGCCGTTTGTTCAATGCGGTGATTAGCGAAGGCAAGCCATTTCAAATCGTATGGGACGGCCAAACCTATGAGAACGAAATGTATGTGATCCCGAAAGGCGCACCCAATCTTGAACAGGCCAAGGATTTCATCATGTATTCCACCTCAACAGAAGGGCTGCGCGCTCAGGCACAAAACATCTCTTACGGCCCATCGCGCAAGTCCTCCATGAAGGAAAAGATCATGTTCAAGGATGGCAAAACGGAAATGGCACCGCATTTGCCGACGGCACCCGATAACTTGAAGAACGCCCTTCTCACCGACTCGCAATTCTGGGCAGACCGCGACTCGGAATTGAACGAGCGCTTCAACGCCTGGCTCGCCGCCAACTGATCTGAGCGTCGGGCGCGGAAACTCGAATTTCCGCGCCCGGATTTTGTATTCGCGATGACCAATGTGACCGCCACAGAAACACTGCGTACCGCAGATGGCCGCCCGCTGAAGCAGGCGCTGGCCCATGCCCAAAGCCGTGCCAAGTGGCGTGCATTCCTGTTGGTCTTTCCGCTTCTCGCATTTGTACTTCTGTCTTTCGTCTTCCCGATCCTGCAAATGCTGCAGCGTTCAGTCTACAACGACACGTTTTCGAAAAACGTTCCTGAACTTGCGCAATGGTTCAACAGCCATCCTGCAGGCTCAGAGCTGGATGAAAGCGCCTATGCCGCTCTCGCCGCCGATCTTGGTGCCATGCAAACGGCAAGAACCCCGGGCGAAGCTGGCCAGCGCATCAACTATACTTTCCCGGGCACAATTTCGCTGTTCAAATCCGCCGCCCGCGAAGCTGCCAAGTGGCAGGCACCATTCAAGGACAAGCTGCTGGCCCAGAATGCGCTCTGGGGCGATCCACGCCTCTGGGTCGCCATGCGCCAGGCAGCATCGCCTTGGACCACTGATTTTTACATGGTCGCAGCTGATCGCACCTTCGCGGCCGATGGCAGCGTGGCACAAGTTGCCCCGGAACAGCGCATCTATATCTACCTTTTCGTAAAGACCTTTGTGCTTTCAGCGGCAATCACCTTCATCTGCTTCCTGCTCGCTTTTCCCATCGCGCACCTCCTCGCAACGCTTCCAATGCGCAAGTCAAACCTGCTGATGATCCTCGTGCTCTTGCCGTTCTGGACATCACTGCTCGTGCGTACCAGTGCATGGATCGCCCTTCTGCAACAGCAAGGCGTCGTCAATGACGCTCTCGTATCGACAGGTCTCATCGCAGACGAAAGCCGCGTCGCCATGGTCTATAACCAGACTGGCACCATCGTGGTGATGACGCATATCCTGCTGCCCTTTATGGTTCTGCCGCTCTATTCCGTCATGCGCGTGATCCCGCCAAGCTATGCCCGCGCCGCGCGCTCCTTGGGCGCTTCGAGTTGGACCACTTTCCGCCGCATCTACCTGCCGCAGACACTGCCAGGCATTGCGGCTGGCTCTTTGCTGGTTTTTATCCTCGCCGTTGGCTACTACATCACGCCAGCATTGGTCGGCGGTGCCGACGGACAGCTGATTTCGAACTTTATTTCTTTCCACATGAACCGGTCAAACTGGTCACTTGCCGCGGCCCTTGCCGCTGTTCTTTTGGCGGCGGTTCTTCTGCTCTACTGGCTCTACGACCAGCTGATCGGCATTGACCGCTTGAAGCTCGGGTAAATCCATGGCGCTCCCGATTTACGCAACCCCGCTCGAACGCATCTGGCACTACGCTTACAAAGTCATTTGCGTAGCGGTCTTCGTATTCCTGATCGCCCCCATCCTCATCGTCATACCGCTGTCGTTCAATATTGAGCCATATTTCAGTTTCACGCAGAAAATGCTGTCATTCGATCCAACGGGCTATTCCTTGCGCTGGTACGATGCGCTCCTCACCCTGGGCGTAAACGCACCCGAGGATGCCTTGCGCGACGCGAGCTGGTGGAACCAGGTCTGGTATGAATCAACCTGGGTCAGGGCTGCGCGTAATTCCATCTGGATCGGCTTCTGGGCGACAATCCTTGCAACCTTGCTCGGGACCACCGCTGCACTCGGCCTCGCCCGCCCGGAAATGCCCTACCGCCGCCTCATCATGGCAATCCTGATTTCACCCATGATCGTGCCCATCATCATCATCGCAACGGGATTGTTCTTCGCATATTCCTCGGCCTGTTTGGCACCAGGCAATCCAGTCGGCGCATTGCTCTCGCCTTTTCTGTCACCAAAGGGTTGCCTCGCCAACACCCATCTCGGCATCATCCTCGCCCATGCAACTCTCGGCATCCCTTTTGTGATTATCACCGTCACAGCAACCCTCACGGGCTTCGACCAATCACTGATCCGTGCCTCAGCGTCTCTCGGGGCGTCGCCATCGACAACGTTTTTCAGGGTCATCATGCCGCTCATCCTGCCCGGCATTATTTCCGGAGCGCTCTTCGCCTTCGTCACGTCCTTCGATGAAGTTGTCGCCGTTCTTTTCATCGCGGGCCCCGATCAGCAAACCATCCCGCGCCAGATGTGGAATGGCATCCGAGAAGCCATCAGCCCCGCCATTCTTTCAGTGGCAACCATTCTCGTCATCATTTCCATCGGCCTGTTGACGGCAGTCGAAATGCTCCGCCGCCGCAGCGAGAGGCTCCGGGGCCTGGTTTAGGTTTCAATTAAAAATTGGTAGCGGGAGAGGGACTCGAACCCCCGACCCCAGGATTATGATTCCCGTGCTCTAACCAGCTGAGCTACCCCGCCAAAGGTGCCATGCCTATAGGTCTAACTGGCCCCGCCCGTCAAGCAGGGTCAAAACTCAATTTCAGGCTGGTGAAATCCGCTGGAAAGCACCAGCTATTCAGCCTTTGCCTCGTTGCCCTGCTCGTCATCACCGTCGCCTTGGTCGCCTAAAACAAAGGTCCGCCACAGTGAGATGGTCGCAAAGTAGAGGGATGTCAGGGAAAACAGGGCGAGTTCGATCTTGTAGACCACGTCCGCAGGCCCTTTGTCCTTGCCGCTGATCACCAGCGCCAATGTCATGGCCGCCCAAAGCACTGTCATCGGAATGGTAATCTCGCGCCAATGCGTCACCCGCAACGGATGCACGAACTTCACCGGCACGAATGTAAGAATGGCAAGTCCAAACACCGTGATCAGGCTCACCAGCCAGCCCGGATTCAGCAGATAGAAATACAATACCACGATATTCCAGATCGCCGGAAAGCCGACAAAATAATAGTCGAAACTCTTCATCCCGACATTTGCGAAACAATATAGCGACGTCGCCATGATCGTCACGGCACAGATCAGGCTCCAGGTCTCGCTTGCAAACAGATATGGTACCGGAACCATGTTGAACCAGTAAACCATCAGCGCCGGCACCGCCACGTAAGTGAAATAGTCGATCACATTGTCGAGCGTCGCACCGTCAAAATTCGGCGTATACTCCGTCACCCGCGCCTTGCGCGCCAGCGAACCGTCAATGCCATCAACAAACAACGCCACACCAAGCCACATGAAGGCTTCAACCGCATCATTCTTCAGAACGGCCACAAGTGCGAGAAATCCGGCCACAATACCGCTGGCCGTAAAGGCATGCACCGACCAGGCGATACCCTTCTTGACCTCCCGATCCAGCTTTTCCTTGAAATTAACCTTGGCCACACAGAGTCCTGTTTTTTCCACTATAGGAAACCCTGTTGCACTGCGCAACACATGCCGGATTTCTGGCGACAACACTTCAATCTGCTCTATGGTGCCGCAATAAACCCGCCGCCCAACACCCGCGCACCACTGCCCGTACCCTCATACAACACACACGCCTGCCCAGGTGAAACACCATACTCACCATCAGCAATCGTAACCACCGCACCCGTATCATCGCTGCGCAACAGCGCCTCCACGGGTGGCCGTGTGGACCGGATCTTGGCATAGACCTGCCGTGCCCCACCCGAAATCGGCGAATGCCCAAGCCAGTTCAATTTTGATACACGGATGTCGTTTTGCTTCAGGGCCTCGCGCGGCCCGACAATGACTCGCTTCGCCGCTGCATCCAGCTTCACCACATAGAGCGGTTCACCTTCGGCAACACCAAGCCCGCGCCGCTGGCCGATCGTATAATGAATGATTCCGTCATGCTGCCCCAGCACGCGGCCATCAACATGAACGATATTCCCCTGCTCTGCCGCATCGGGTCGAAGCTTTAAGATCAGGTCGGCATATTTTCCGTCGGGCACAAAACAGATGTCCTGGCTGTCCGGCTTACTGGCAACTGAAAGTCCAAGCTCGGATGCAACCAATCTTGTTTGCGGCTTGCTAAGCCTGGCCAGCGGAAACCGCAGATAATCAATCTGCTCCTGCGTCGTGGCAAACAGAAAGTAACTTTGGTCGCGCGCCATATCAACCGGCGTGAACAGATCGCGATGTGCAGTGCCTTCCCTGCCGCGTGACTCGATATAATGCCCGGTCGCCAAAGCACTCGCATCCAGCTCTTTCGCCCTCCACAACAAGTCGGCAAACTTCACAGTCTGGTTGCAGGTGACACAGGGAATGGGCGTTGCCCCTTTCAGGTAGCTTGCCACAAAATCATCGATCACCGCTTCGCGAAAACGCGATTCAAAATCCAGCACATAGTGAGGAATATCAAGCGCTGCCGACACTTTCCGCGCATCATGGATATCCTGGCCGGCACAGCATGCACCCTTTCTGCGGATCGCTTCGCCATGATCATAAAGCTGCAGCGTGATGCCAACAACGTCATAGCCGGCAACTTTCAGAAGGCCCGCAACGACCGACGAGTCGACCCCGCCAGACATCGCGCAAACAACCCGATGCTCGCGCGGATGCCCGGGCAAGTCCATCGCCGCATGCACGGCATCCAGTATGGCATTATCGATCTTCATGAACCTTAATTGGCCCGACAGTTGCAACAATGCAACCAGGACGGCGCGTTGGTGTCCCGGATTGTTTCGATTTGGTCCACATATCTCGCTCCGTTTGTAATTTGTTCATCACTGCTTAGGCGGCTGTTAAGTGGCTTCCTGCTACTGATTATTTGTTCAGATGGTGGGTCTGCGCGATGGTTGCCCTGCGTATTAGGGTTGTGAGTTAGAGTATGAATGGTCAATTGCGTCCAAGAGTAAATTACGTCATCGGCCCCGACGGTAGCCCGTTGACGATCGCAGATCTCCCACCTCCAGGCAGTCACCGTTGGGTGATCCGCCGCAAGGCGGAAGTCGTCGCCGCAGTTCGCGGTGGACTTCTGAGTCTGGAAGAGGCCTGCGAGCGTTACACGCTCACAGTCGAGGAATATTTGAGCTGGCAGCGGTCAATCGACCGCCACGGCCTTGCCGGATTGCGCACCACGCGCATCCAGCAGTACCGCCAGTAGTCCAATAACATAACACAACACCAGCAGCCGGGCAGAAATGCCCGGCTGTTTTGTTGCGTCACAGTGGTACATCTCCTTAACATTAACCTTCCATTGGTCATCATCGGCAAAAGCCCGACTTTTAGGGCCCGAGCTTTAATAACCATAATCCGATGCCCGCTAATGTCAGCCCAAAGAGTGTGGGTAACAATGGCGTCACGGCTTATCGATCACAATGTCATCAAGCGACTGGCCAAGGTCATGGACGGAACCGTCCTCGGCATCGGCGCATTGTTGACCACCTTCCATTTTGCACACCCGCAGGCAGGCCCGCAGCAACACATCGCCATCTACATCGTCCTGGTCCTCGTTCTTGGCACACTCCTCGTCCTGCGCGCCTTCGGTCTCTATGAACCGCTGCGTTGGCGTGAACCCATTTTGACATTCATAAAAAGCGCTGCCGTTGGCTCCATGGTCGCCATTGGAACCTACGGACTGGCCAGCCTGCTGCCGCTGAAACTTCCGCCACAATGGCTGCTGGCCTGGCTCTTGGTCACGGGCCTCTATCTGCTTGTCAGCCGCATTGCTGGAAGCATGTGGCTCAACGCAGCCTATGCCAATGGCCGCTTCCATCGCCGCATCGCAATCGTTGGCGGCGGCGAAGCCGCAGACCGCGCGGTCCAGCTGCTGGAAAAGAACTCGGGTGATGCCACCGAAATCGTCGGCATCTTCGATGATCGCTATGATGGTCGCAGCCCGGAAAACATTGGCTGGCATCGCAAACTGGGCAACATCAACGATCTCTCAATATTCGCCCGCAGTCACCGAATCGATCTCATCATCGTCGCCATTCCCATGTCGGCAGAAAAGCGTTTGCTGCACATTCTCAAACTTCTTTGGGAATTGCCTGTCGATATTCGCATCAGCGCCACCGCATCCGAGCTGAAACTTAGCCCAAGCGCCTACACATATTTGGGCCACTTGCCATTGCTCAACGTTTTCGAACGGCCTTTGAGCGGCTGGAACGCTTTCGTGAAAGCTTGCGTCGATCGCAGCATCGCAGCACTGATGCTGGTCCTTCTCGCACCGGTTTTCGCAGCCGTTGCATTGGCTGTTAAGCTGGACAGCAAAGGCCCCGTCCTGTTCCGCCAAAAGCGCTTCGGCTTCAACAACCAGATGGTCGAAGTTCTGAAATTTCGTTCGCTCTACATCGATCAGGGAGACGTGAAGGCCCAGAAGCTCGTCACCAAGGACGATCCGCGCGTCACCCGCGTCGGCCGTTTCATCCGCAAGTCATCGCTGGATGAACTGCCGCAACTCGTCAATGTGCTGCGTGGCGAACTCTCGCTTGTTGGCCCCCGGCCGCATGCCACCCAGGCCAAGGCGGCAGGCAATCTCTACGAGCAGGTCGTTGAAGGTTATTTCGCCCGCCACAGGGTCAAACCAGGGATAACCGGCTGGGCCCAGATCAACGGTTGGCGTGGCGAAACTGACACAGTGGAGAAATTGGAACAGCGCGTTAAGCATGATTTGGAATATATTGACCGCTGGTCACTGGGCCTGGACCTCTATATTTTGGCTAAAACTCCGATTTCATTGCTGAAAACCCAAAACGCCTACTGATTGCCTGCAATTTACAGGTGTGCTTAACAATTTGTTTACCTTAACAATCATGCTAGTGTCCTGTCTCATTGGCCGAGGGGCCAAGTGTAAATGGGAGTAAATATATGGAAAGTCTGTTACCTCTAATTCTTCAGCTTGTCGGTGGAGCCGTAGGCGGAAATGTCGGCGGTGCCGCAATGAAGAACGCGAGCCTCGGTACGCTGGGCAACACCATCGCAGGCGCTGTTGGTGGTCTGGGCGGCGGCAATATTCTCGGCAGCCTGATTCCGGCATTGGCATCTGCTGCCGGTGGCGGAAGCATGATTGGCAACCTCGCGGCGTCTGGAATCGGTGGCATTGTTCTGCAAGTCGTTGCTGGCTTGATCAAGAACGCCATGGGCAACAAGACAGCCTGAGATCAACCCTCAGATATTCAAAGGGCCCCAATATTGGGGCCCTTTGTTTTTTTAAGCGAAATGCCGCTTCACGGAATTGGCTTTTCGTTCTAGCTCTTTGGTCGCGGCATTTTCGCAGATAACCGGTGCCGCTTATCCGCATGCAGCCGGCTAGAGGTCAGCAACCGCAAACGTATCGCAGTCTTTCAAGGACTTTGCCTGCAAGCCCTGCTTGAACCACCGCACCCGCTGTTCAGAAGAACCATGCGTGAAACTTTCTTCCACGACATAACCCTGTGACCGCTTCTGCAGCCTGTCATCACCAATCTGCGACGCCGCATTGAGGGCTTCTTCAATATCACCTTGCTCCAGGATTTTCGCAGAAGCATCTGCCTCCGCAGCCCAGATGCCTGAAAGGCAATCGGCTTGCAGTTCCATGCGCACTTGCAGCGCATTCCCCGTAACCTCGTCAGACTGGCTGCGCGCGCGCGTAACCTTTTCGGCAATGCCAAGAAGGTTTTGCACGTGGTGTCCAACTTCATGCGCGATGACATAAGCTTGCGCGAAATCACCAGGTGCACCAAGCTTGTTCTTCATGTCCTGATAAAACGACAGGTCAATATAGACCTTGCCATCGATCGGGCAATAAAATGGCCCCATGGCCGACTGTGCCGCACCGCATCCCGACTGAACATAACCGGAAAACATGACCAGCGTCGGCTTCTGGTATTGCTGGCCCAAATGATCCTTGAACACGCTTGACCAGATACGGTCTGTTGATCCGAGGACGCGCGCAACAAAGTCCTTGCCGGCATCTGTGGCGGCTTCAGTCTTCGGCACATTGCCCTGCGGCGTATCAGCCGGCGCACCAGTAACGTCTGTGCTCTTGTCAGGCAATTGGTATTCGGTTGGATTTTGCGGGATCGGCAATCCACCGCCACCGCCATTGATCATGCTCAGAAGATCAATGCCAAACAACAGTTTCAGGGCAAAATAGGCAATCGCCAACATGATGATGGTGGAAAAACTGAATCCGCCGCCACGACCGCCCATCGGAATGTTGATCTGCCGCCCGCCGCCGCCAGGAAAGCGGAAACCGCCACCCTGACCCCGGCGATCTTCAACATTTTCACTGGGTTTTTCGTTATCGAGACGCATCCTGTCCTCCGTGCATTCGTGTTATGTGGATTTTGCTGGTATCCACTGCCAAAAGCAAGGCTGGTTTTGCAAGTGCTCAAACTTCAGTTATGAGGCTATCTCATGACCGACAATCTCACCATCGCTCTGGCCCAATTGAACCCGACAGTAGGGGCCATCGACGCCAACCTGAAAAAGGCTCGCGAAACCATCGCCACCCTCAAGAACGTCGACTTGGTTCTTTTTCCTGAACTCTATATTGCAGGCTATCCACCGGAAGATCTGGTACTGCGCAATTCCTTTGTCGCTGCCTGCAAAACCGCATGTGAGGCACTCGCCACGGAATTCAAGGATGGCCCTGCAATTCTCATTGGTCTCCCCTGGCGCGAAGGCAAACTGCTGCACAATGCTGTGGCCCTGCTGAACAACGGCAGAATCGAAACCGTGCGCTTCAAGCATGATCTGCCCAACTATGGCGTCTTCGATGAAAAGCGTGTGTTTCAGGCAGGCCCTGCGCCCGGCCCGATTTCAGTCAAGGGCGTGCGTATTGGCGTGCCCATCTGCGAAGATATCTGGACCGAAGAAACTTGCGAAACACTGGCAGAAACCGGTGCCGAAATCCTGCTCTCGCCCAATGGCTCGCCCTTCGAACGCAACAAGGATGATGTCCGCCTCAACCTCGTCATCGCCCGTGTCACCGAAACCGGCTTGCCACTGGTCTATCTCAACCAGATTGGCGGGCAGGATGAACTCGTCTTCGACGGCGCATCCTTCATCGTCAACGCCGACCGCACCCTCGCACTGCAAATGCCGATGTTCGAGGAAGCCGTCGTGACAACGCAATGGAACCGCACCGGCAATGGCTGGGTTTGCAGCCAGGGCGACTTCGCAAAAATCCCGGAGCGCGAAGAGGAAACCTGGAAAGCCTGCGTACTGGGCCTGCGCGATTACGTGCTGAAAAACCGCTTCCCCGGCATCGTGCTCGGCATGTCCGGCGGCATCGACAGCGCAGTCGTCGCCGCCAATGGCCGTCGATGCATTGGGCAAGGACAAGGTCCACTGCGTCATGCTGCCCTACGCCTACACGTCAAAAGACTCACTGGTCGATGCCGAAGAATGCGCCAAGGCCTTGGGCGTGCGCTACGATGTCGTGCCGATCAAGGAACCCGTCGAAGGATTCTTGTCAGCCCTCAATCCCATGTTTGAAGGCAAGAACCGCGACGTGACCGAAGAGAATGTGCAGTCCCGAACCCGCGGTGTCATCCTCATGGCCATCTCCAACAAATTCGGCTCGATGGTTCTGACCACCGGCAACAAGAGCGAAATGAGCGTCGGCTACGCCACCCTCTACGGCGACATGAACGGCGGCTACAATCCGATCAAGGATGTCTACAAGACCGAAGTCTATCGCCTCGCCGCATGGCGGAATACTCAAAGTCATGTGATCCCTGAACGCATCATCACCAAGGCACCCACGGCAGAGCTGCGCGAAAACCAGAAAGACCAGGATTCACTCCCGCCCTATGACGTGCTTGACGATATCCTCGAAGGTCTCATCGAACGCGAACAACCCATTGCCGAAATCGCCGCCCGTGGTCACGACATCGCACTGGTGAAAAAGATCCAGCACATGCTCTACATCGCCGAATACAAGCGCCGACAGGCCGCTCCGGGCGTGAAGATCACAAGGAGAAATTTCGGCCGCGACAGAAGATACCCGATCACCAATGGCTACCGGGACCAGATGAAGTGACGAAGCACTGCCGTCATCCCGGCGAACGCCGGGACCCAGACTGTCAACCAGCGAGATCGCGGAAAGCCTGGGTTCCGGCGTTCGCCGGAATGACGGACATATGGTAAAATGCAAAACGAAAAACTTCCAGCCGTATACATCTTGGCTTCAAAACGAAACGGCACGCTATACACCGGCGTGACCAGTGAGCTCTGGAATCGCGTCGCCAACCACAAGAATGATGTATTCAAGGGTTTCACAAGCAAATACAAAGTCAAGATTCTGGTGTGGTATGAGCATCATCACTTCATGGACGCCGCAATAAAGCGGGAAAAGCAGATCAAGGAGTGGAAGCGAAAATGGAAACTGGACTTGATCGAACAATTCAACCCTGGTTGGCAAGATTTGCATGACGAAATTGATGGCATTGCAACACTAGTCCCTTCCGAATGAACCACTCCCCACTCGTCCGTCATCCCGGCGGACGCCGGGACCCAGACTGTCCACGAGCTCGCCTATTGAAAGCCTGGGTTCCGGCGTTCGCCGGAATGACGGAATGAGAAAGTAGGAACATTCATGACCACCCAGCTCTTCCTCGCCCTCTTCACCTTCGCCGCCATTGCCGCCTGGACTCCGGGGCCAAATAACACACTGTTGATGGCATCCGGCGTCAACCATGGCTTCAAGCCAACGGTGCCGCTGGTTCTTTGGCGTGGCGATTGGCTTTCCTTTCATGATCGGTATCGTCGGTGTTGGCCTCGGGAAAATTTTCGACACCTACCCGCAGCTGTACACAATCCTGAAATACGCAGGTGCTGCCTACATGCTCTGGCTCGCCTGGAAGATCGCAACAGCCACACGCCGCGAAGATGGTGACTTGCAAAAATCTCCGCCATTGACCTTTGTGCAGGGAGCCCTGTTTCAATGGATCAATCCAAAGGGCTGGATGATGGCCCTGACGATGATATCGAGTTACACCCTGCCGCACGCCTATTGGACCGGCCTCGCCACAATCGTTGCAACCGCGCTGCTGATGGGCTTTACCAGCGCCTCAGGCTGGGCCCTCTTCGGCTCAAGCCTGCGTCATATCATGAACGATCAACGCTATTTCCGCGCGATCAACATCGCACTGGCATTGGCCCTCGCGGCATCGCTGGTACCAATGTTGCGGCATTGATTTGACAACAATAATTTTTCAGACTAGTCTGCTGACTAGTCAGAACAGGTTAATCGATGCAATGAAACACTGGCAAGTTCAGGAAGCCAAGGCACGATTCAGCGAAATGCTGGAGCTTTGCCTGCAGGAAGGCCCGCAAGTTATCACCAAACGGGGTACGCAAGCCGCAGTTCTCGTTCCAATGAGTGAATGGAAGAAGGACGCAGACAATCCTGCGCCAGATTTACGCGACTTTCTGCTCAACCATTCTCGTGGCCCGGAAATGCAATTGCCTTCACCAAAGCGATTCAAACGCAAGCCACCAGTGGCACTTACATGACAGCGGGGTTTCTCCTCGATACCAATGTCGTATCAGAATTCCGCCGTCAGAAACCACATGGCGGCGTTGTTGCCTGGCTCACTGGATTGGATCGCGGGTCCATCTTCATTTCTGCCGCAACAATAGGCGAGTTGCAGGCAGGTATCGAACTAACACGCGAACAATCCCGCGAAAGTGCTGCAGCAATTGAAGCCTGGTTGGAACAGTTGATCGCGACCTATGACATTTTGCCCATGGATCACCGCGCCTTCCGCGCATGGGCGCGAATAATGCACAAGAAATCAGGGCAACTGATTGGCGACGCCCTGATAGGTGCAACTGCGATTGCCCATGGCCTTACCGTCGCATCTAGAAACGTGATGGATTTCAAGACATTGGGCATACCAGTCTTCAATCCGTTCACTTTCCGGGATTAAATCAACAATACAACTCGCTCGCCGCCTGCTGTGCATCGGAGTATCGGTTGCCATGCGCAAAACCCACAGGCAGCAGATCTTCGATCCGCGCCAGATCATCCGTGGACAGATGAATATCTGAAGCGGCTGCATCTTCTGCCAAGTGTTCCGGCGTGCGCGTTCCCGGAATCGGGATGATGTGTTCGCCTTGATGTAACAGCCAGGCATTGGCCAGCGTCGACGTTTTCCAGCCCCGCGATTTGGCAAACGCCCTGAAGCCTGCAATCCTCTCCATGTTCAGCGAAAAATGCGGCTCGATAAAACGCGGCATGGGTTTGCGGAAATCATTCGCCGGAAACTGCGATGGATCCGGCGGCGTATCTGTCAACACGCCGCGCGCCACGGGCGAAAATGCAACAAAAGCCACGCCATGCCGCTTGCATGCCTGCAGCAACCCCAGCTCGGGCAATCGCGTCCACAGTGAATATTCGCTCTGCACTGCCCGCACCGGATGCACCTTCACCGCACGTTCCAGCGACGCAGGAGAAATTTCAGAAAAGCCGATGCCGCCGATCTTCCCCTCCTTCTTGAACGCAACTAGCGTTTCCATCACGTCTTCAATCGGAATGCTCCAGTCGCGGCGGTGAATGTAGTAAAGGTCAACATGCTCCACGCCCAACCGTTGCAACGAACCTTCAAGGCACGTGCGCAGAAACTTCGCCTCATTGATCACGGCGCGTGGTTCCGGCTGAATCCCGCCTTTGGTGGCAATCGAAAAACGTTTGCGCGCCGCTGCATTTTTCTTGAAGAAGTTTCCGATCATTGTCTCGGAAGCATGCGGCCCATAAATCAGCGCCGTATCAACATGCGTGACGCCAAGCTCCAGCGCCTTGTCGAGCGTGCGATGGCTCGTCGTCTCGTCAGTAGCCCCCCAGGCCCCGGCAAAACTCATCGCCCCCAACCCGATTTCCCCCACCAAGGGGCCATCTTTTCCAAGTCGTCTCTGTTTCATGGGAACCTCTCAAACCAGACTCATTACCAGAAGTGCCATTCTTGACCAAATCATTCGCGCGGGCTACCGCAACCACCATGACCACCATCGTCCGCTTCGCCCCCTCACCCACGGGCCGCATCCACATTGGCAACTCCCGTGTCGCCATCCTCAACTGGCTGTTCGCCAAAAAGTCGGGTGGCCAGTTCATCCTGCGCTATGACGACACCGACACGGCCCGCTCCACCAAGGAATTCGAAACCGGCATCGCCACCGATATCGCCTGGCTTGGCATCACGCCGGATCGTGTCGAATGGCAATCGAAACGTTTTGCCCACTACGACCAATTGGCTGATGGCCTGCGCAACAGCGGCCACCTTTATCCCTGCTATGAAACCGCCGACGAACTCGACCGCCGCCGCAAGCGCCAGCAGGCCCGCGGCGTTCCCCCGGTCTATGACCGCGCCGGCACTGAACCTGACGCCAGAAGAAACAGCGGCTTTTATCGCCCAGGGCCGCAAACCCCATTGGCGTTTCAAATTGTCTCATACGATGGTTGAATGGAATGACTTGATCCGCGGTCCCGTCCACATCGACACCTCGACGCAGTCTGATCCCGTGTTGATCCGCGAAGACGGCACCTATCTCTACACCCTGCCCTCGGTGATCGATGACATCGACTTTGGCATCACCCACGTCATTCGCGGCGAGGACCATGTGGTCAACACTGCAACGCAAATCGAAATCACGAGGGCACTCGGCGGCAAGGAACCAACTTACGCCCACCACAGCCTGCTGGTCGGCGCAGACGGCAAGGGCATGTCAAAACGTTTAGGCTCACTATCAATCCAGTCCTTCCGCGAGACAGGCCTCGAAGCCATGGCCGTTGTCAGCCACGCCGCCTTGCTCGGCACATCCGACAACATTCATCCGTGTACAGATTATGCCGTGTTGATCGAAGGGTTTGACCTGCACAAACTCTCACGCGCGCCAGCCAGGTTCGATGAAGCCGAACTCAACAGCCTCAACGCCAAACTCCTCCACATGCTGCCCCATTCAGCCGTCGCCAATCGCCTGTCTGGCATTCCCGAAGACCTCTGGAATGCGGTGCGCGGCAACATCGAAAAGCTGGAAGATACATATACTTGGGCCAATATCGTGACTCAGGATGTGAACCCCGTCATCACCCCCGAAGACCGCGATTTCATCACATCCGCCCGCCACGCATTGCCACCTGAACCCTGGGATCAGACAACCTGGAAGGCATGGACCGAAACTCTGAAATCAAAAACCGGCCGCAAAGGCAAGCAACTCTTCATGCCATTGCGCCTTGCTCTCACCGGATTGGACCACGGCCCAGAATTGGCAGCACTGCTACCTTTGATCGGGCGGGATCGGGCAGATAAGCGGTTGCGGTAGACGAAACAAGTTCTGATCAATTGTGTTGCTTGAACTGACCCTGCTGGAGATTGTGTGAGTTCGTCCTTGTTTTGATCGAACGAATTCTGCTTTTCCCATGAAAAAGACGGACTTTCTAGAGTCGGCAATTTGGATTCGTGCAAGACGTAGGCGTATTGTTGAGACCATCTGCTCCCACAGGTCTTGGTCACGGGCCGGAATTAATGGCTATTCTACCTCTGACTGGTCGCAAGAACGCGTTTACACGTCTATCCTAATTGTCAACACATCTGTTGACAAAAATGGATAGCGATGAAATACTCCGAATTCCGCCGCTGGCTGAAGAAACAGGGCTGCACGTTCTACACATGAAGGGCGGCACGAGCCACATGATCGTGCGGTACAAGGACAAGGAAACTTCTTTCCCGATGCACGGCAGCAAAGAAATAGGTACCGGTCTGGTTCAAGCCATCAAGAAGCAATTGGGACTGAAATGATCAGATATCGTGTTGAACTCACTCCCGACGACAATGACACTTTCTTGGTCACCGCCCCGGATTTCCCTGAAGTCATCACTTTGGAGAAACACGTGAAGAAGCTCTGCATTATGCCATCGGAGCCTTTCGTGAAATGATCGCGTAGTAGAATCCATATAAAAAACCCATCCCCGTTCCCTCCAAAATCCGTGCCAAGGACGACTTCATCACTCTGCCACTGCAAACGGAAATGAAAATCCGGATGTATGAATCCATGCGCGAGCAAGGAGTGAAGAAGGCAGACCTGGCCCGCAAGATGAAGCTGCACCGGCAGGAAATCGAACGGCTGCTGGACTTTGAGCATGCGACGAGCCTGAACAAGATTGAACGGGCTTTTGCCGCCATGGGCAAGACGCTCAAGATTGAGGTTGC
This sequence comes from uncultured Alphaproteobacteria bacterium, assembly GCA_963738595.1. Lineage (GTDB taxonomy): Bacteria > Pseudomonadota > Alphaproteobacteria > Rhizobiales > Aestuariivirgaceae > Aestuariivirga. The sequence goes on along the minus strand of CAVTXF010000010.1, from coordinate 13,654 downwards.
AGACGCAACTTGATTTGCGCAGGCTGCAGGCATGATCCTCATCGGCCAATATGATTCCCCCTTCACCCGCCGCGTCGCGGTGACCCTTCACACCTATCGCATGCCATTCGAGCGCCAGCCCTATTCGGTGTTCAGCAATGTCGGCCTGGTGCGCTTGCACAACCCGCTGGTGCGCGTGCCGGTCCTGGTCCTGGAGGAGGACGGCAAGAAGGAAATGCTGATCGATTCAAATGCGATCATCGACTATCTTGATGAGGAAGCAGGCCGGAAATCCCGCGCCATGATTCCCGAAAGCGGCCCCGAGCGCCGCCGCGTCTTGCAGCTCACGGCCCTGGCTCACGGCGTTTCAGAAAAAGTGTTGCACCTGTTTTTCGAGCGCTATTTCCACGATGCAAGATCCATCAGCAAGGATTGGGAAAACCGCTGCATCTCGCAAATCGAAACCGGCCTCGAAGCACTTGACGCGGCTTGCGTCGACGAACATTGGCTGACCGGCGACCGCATAACCCACGCCGACGTCATGACCGGCTGCATGATCGGCCATCTGGCACTGCGCGTACCCGACCTCTGGCCCGAAACCAAGTACAAGAAGCTGCGAAAATTCGCCACCCGCTGCGAATTCAACAAGGCCTTCATCGCCGCAAGGATCGGTGAAAACGAAACCATCCCATCGCGGACCTGACTTTTACCCCTCTTCCTTCAGGGAGAGGGCACCGCCAAAGGCGGGGACTGATTCTTACCCCTCTCCCTTCAGGGAGAGGGCACCGCCAAAGGCGGGGGTGAGGGAAGTCAAATCTCCGCGTTTGCAATTCTCCTCCAACTCCAAAATCACATCGTATTCGGCACCATCCAGCACCGACAAGCCCGAGATCATCAACCGCTCCAGATGACCCCGCATGCCGGATCTGCAAAAACGTCGCGCAACGCCGCCCGCAATCTCTCGGCACATCACCAGCCCGCGTCACATAAGGCAGCCCCGGAACCAGTGGTGATCGACCAACCTCAACAAGCCCCTCTACCACTTGCGGCTGATACCGCCGCGCCAGCGCCAGCGTCACGCAATCAGTCGCGCAGATTTCCGCCTGCCCGGAACGCACCATGGCCATGGACGCCAGATGGCTGCCGCTTAAAACCTCAGTGAAAGGATCAACCAGCAGCTTGAGTGCCAGCATGCCCGACATCGAGTCTCGCGCATTGACCGCCGCCCGCATCCCCCGAAATGCGACAAGCGGCTTCGCTTCACGCGCCAGCAAAATGCTCCGGTAATTGGCCCCCTTGCAACCGTCCACGCCATAATGTGGCGTCGCCACGTAAGCGAGGACCCCGCGAAATTCATGGGTCAGGGGATAGCCGCAAGCCTGGCTGAACAGCAAATCCGGCCGCCGCCAGCCTTCGCTGTGCGACATGGTTCGGTCCAGAGCAACCCCCGCGCCAAGGCGGCGCGCCAAGGCCTGCCACAGCGAATCCGTCGCCTCCCGAACCTCGGGAAAATCATACATGGGAAGACTGGCCAGCATCGGCTTTCCGTTAATCTTGCTGAAATCGCACCACGATATATAATCAGGAAACGATGGCGACACACAAGGTTTCCGAAGCTTCCCGGTATGGAATTGAATGGCCGACCCTTGCCTTGGTAGGTGGCGTCTATTTTTTGCTGGCCTTGATCGTGGGCTATCACGCGTTATTGCCCTGGTGGTTCATCTTGCCGACCGGCGCTTACCTCGCAACCCTGCATTCCTCGCTGCAACACGAAGCCTTGCACGGCCACCCCACCCGTTCACGCGCGCTCAATGAATGGCTGGTAACCATCTCGCCGACCTTCTGGATGCCCTATGGCTGTTATCGCGACACGCATCTGCAACACCACAACGACCTTCACCTCACCGACCCGGTGCACGATCCTGAATCATATTATCTCCTGCCGGATGAATGGGCCACCTCAGGCGCACTAAAGCGCGTCTTGTTCACCATCAACCAAACACTCGCCGGCCGCATGTTGATCGGCCCCGCTGTCGGCACCTGCCGCTTCTGGTGGCAGGAAGCACGCGTCATCGCAGCGGGCAACACACAAAACCTCCCCTGCTGGATCAAGTTCTTCTGCGTCTCGGCACTCACCATCTATGTGATCACTGGTGTCGCAGGCATGCCCTTCTGGCAATACTACTTGCTCGTCGCCTATCCCGGCATTTCAATGGCGCTGGTGCGCTCCTATTGCGAACACCAGGCCGCAGAAGACCTTGGCGAGCGGACCATCATCGTGGAAGCCTCGCTGTTCTGGTCACTGCTCTTTCTCAACAACAACCTGCACATTGCACACCACGCCCGCCCGGCGCTGCCCTGGTATGAATTGCCAGCCTATTACCGCGCCGAACGCGCAGCGCTGATCAAAAAGAACAATGGCTATTTGATGCAAGGCTACGGCGAAATCTTCCGCCAGTATTTTCTGAAACCAAAGGAATCCATTGCCTATCCGAATCTCGATTGGCTCAGGCATTGATCACGGCTATGAGCGGATGATCCATGCCGCTGTTCACAATCATCATTCCCACCCGCAATCGCGAACATTATCTCCGCGAAGCCGTGGCGAGTGTATGCGCGCAAAGTGTGGTTGATTTTGAACTGCTCGTCATCAACGATGGCAGCGTTGTGCCACAACCCTTCGCCGATCACCGCATCACCATCATCGACAATCATCAGCACGGCCACGTTCCCGCGCGCAACAATGGCATTGCCCATGCGAAAGGCAAGTTCATCGCCTTTCTGGATGACGATGATACATGGATTGACGCCGATCACCTGCAGCGCGCCGCGCACTTGCTGAACACCAATGCAGATTTCACCTTCGCGGATGGCGTGATGAAATTTCCTGATGAACCGCACCCGCGCATCTTCGCGCGCGAAGCAACCGCTCAATCACTGGAGCACGACAACTCGATCCTCATTTCCGCAGTGTGTTATCGCCGCAGCCTGCATCAAACACTCGGAATTTTCGACGAGTCGTTGCCATACTATTGGGATTGGGACTGGTACTTGCGCGTGGCTCGCGGCGGCTTTCGCATCCTTCGCGATCCATCAAACAATGTCGACATTCGCATTCATCAGCAGAACATGTCAGGCCAAAGCAACGCCCGGGCCCGGGCCGAAAACCTCGCGCGATTCGCTTCAAAACACGCAATCGGCCCACTGATACTCAAGAACCACACCGATTTTACACAACCATCAGAATAATTTTTCAGCAGCGGTTTTTGCCTGTCCCTGTTTGCCGATATTGGATTAAGTCGTTGAAATAATGGATATTTGGAGACGCCACAAGTATTAACAAAGCGTTAATCCCACATTCTGTTGGCTTTTTTGCGTCGCAATTCAAAATAGGCCCGAAAAATAAGGGTTTTCACACCTAACGAATCTCGGTAACCAAATGTTCATTCTTGATTCGCCACCAACCACAGGAGACCAAAAATGGCTGACGAAAAAATCCTGACAATCCCGCTCTCGAAGATTTCAGCTGAACTGGCTGAGAAGCACGAGATGTCAAAGAAGGCAATGACCGAAGTTCTCGGTGCCTTTGTTGACCTCACGGTCAAGCACCTCAAGAAGGGCAACAAGGTCCGCGTCACCGGCCTCGGCATTTTCCAGGTCCGCAAGCGCCCTGCCCGTCTTGGCCGCAATCCGGCCACCGGAGAGCAGATCAAGATCAAGGCATCGAAGAAGCTCGCCTTCCGCGCTGCCAAGGAAGTCAAGGAAGCGATCTAAGCTTCTTTCCTTTTCGAAATTCAAAAGCCCCGTGTCTGCAAGCACGGGGCTTTTGCTATTTGTCTCGGTAGAGCGAAATGCCGCTCCACGGAATTGGCTTGTTGAGTGCCGCCTGAGCGCTTGGACCGGTTATCAGTGTTGAACTTCCACCGCTGCCCGGCCCCTGCGCTGGTACTCTTCCAGCGTCGTCATGCGCAGCCCCAAGCGGTCATAGCGCACAGCGTAGAAGCCATTCGGCATGGTCACCACGGCCTCAGGATGAGTCTTCAAGACTTCCTGCGCCATCACGCCGACATAGCTTTGATCATCACCTTTGTAACTCTTGTTGTATTTGAAACTGTAGATCTTGAAACCCGCCGCAGTTACTGCCAGTGGCGCAATGCTGTTTTTGAGTCGCAAGTCTGAAGCGCAGGCCATGCCAACTGTTGCATTGAGCGTACACTGATTGTCGCTGCCAACAGTCAGTGAGATCCCGTAAATATACTGCGAACATCCTGGAAAAGCCGAGGGATCCTCCAGCGCCGCTACGGGCGCATAGAAATCTGCGTTTGGATCATATTCGCTCAACGGAAAATTCAACACCGTCGCAAGTGTGGTCGGTCCGCTCGCCAACAATTGCGTCAGAGTCTGGCCAGCGCCATCAACCATTGTCGCAAGGTTCAGTTTCAACGTTTTGTAAGTGAGCGGTTGTCCAGTGATTTGATCATAGGTCAGTACGTAGCTGCCAAGAGTAGCCGCCTGCAAAACACTGTTGCCTGAGGCGGCGACTTTTGCCGATATTGTAGCGAGCGAAACTTTGGCGTTCGTAGAAATACTGCTGCCAGTCACAACCACATTGATGGGTGCGGCCGGCCCACCACAAATATTGGCGAGCGTGAGTGGCACTTGATACGGCTCAGTTTCCACAATCATCGAGCAGCTATTGCCGTTGACGGTGACGCTTGCGGACGTGATCCGCTGGGCGGTAGATGCACTTGACGTGGCGGCAACGGCAGTTGCGGGTTGCACAACCTGCGTTGCAAAATTCACCGTGCTGTCTGGGAATGTAAGTGTGGCGTTTATTGTTTCAGGGCTTGAGGCAAGAAGCTGCGTCAGCGTCTGGCCATTGCCATCGACCATGCTGCCAAGGCTAAGGTTCAGCGGCGTGGCAGTTCCAGTCGGATCAATCGTTCCAAGCAATGCACCCTGCTTGATGGTTGCAGCGCCAAGCCCGCTGTTCAGCGCCAGCGAGCCCGATGCCCCGCCACAGACATTCGACAGCGTCACGCCGCCCACGCCGCCGGTGCCAGTATCAACCGGAACACGGCTCTTGGTGCGGATACGGCTGACATTGTCGCGGTTGCGCCTGACAGGCTGGAACAGGTCCTGGCCAAATGAATCAAGCTCGGCCACGACATCGTCCTTCGCGCCATGCGATGTGACCTTGTTGGTCACGCCCAAGGGAATGGAGAGTTTGACCCCTGCCCCATATTGATCGCCAGAGTGCTTGTCATAAGCGTAGGAGGCGTTGAAGCTCAGCCGCGTGTCGAGATGTGCGTCAAAGGGATAAAGATCAAGCTCGGCCCGTGCACGGCCCCCCAGAACATTGCCGCCATCATCATCCAGCCCGATAAAGTCATAGCCACCGGCAAAAATGCGGAACTCGCCAGCCTTGGCAAAATTGCCCATGGACACAGCCATGCGAAGCCCAAGCTCCGCATCAAAGCCGCTCGGGATTTTCTCGTCATACGTGGTGATGAACCCGCCACTGGTGACGGACCATTCGCCCGATGTTGAATCCAGCGGCATGAAGGCGTTGGCCCGCACAATCACCTGCGGCCCGAAATACTCAACACCCGCAATGGCGCGCGTGAAATCATTGTCCAGCTGCGTATTGAAGTGGTCCAATCCTGCCCACAGGCCCAACACGCCACCACCATCAAGGGCCGCACGATACCCCAGATAGCCACCGACATTATAAACCGTGTCATCCGTGTCATTGACATCAAAGCCGGAGAATTTCGCATCCGCCCCGAAGAACAGCAGATCCTTGCCTTCCGAGAACACCAGCGGCATCAGCACATTGATCTCGCCAGCCCCGCCATCATCGGCAATCGACCCGCCGATCTCGACTGCGGGACGATCGTAGGTTGCTCCAACCTGCCCGTCAGGATCAGCGGCCAAAGCCGTCGAAACACCAAAAGTACCCGCCAATAACCCGGCGAAAAATCCCCAGCCCAGTTTCCGCATCACCATTCCCCGCCGCATTGCCTGCGACGAAACATACGTACCGCGATTCTTTTTTCAAGCTAAAAGTTGCAACCGCCAACAACATTCCACTTTGTCTTGAATAATTTTGATCCAAGTCAACGAAAATTGGCCAGATCGCGCAATATTGCCGTAGGAGAGAACGCCATGAGCAGACTTCACATCGAATCCCACTCCTCCCACCGCGTCGGCTGGCTGCGTGCAGCCGTGCTTGGCGCAAATGATGGCCTCGTTTCCACCGCCAGCCTGATCCTCGGCGTGGCCAGCGCCAATGCTTCGGCGAGTGCGATCATGCTGGCAGGTGCAGCGGGCCTCGCCGCCGGTGCCATGTCGATGGCGGCAGGCGAATATGTTTCCGTCAGTTCGCAATCTGACACCGAAAACGCCGATCTTGATCGCGAGCGCAAGGAACTTGCCGAGCAGCCGGAATTTGAACTCAACGAGCTCGCCAAGATTTACGAATCGCGAGGCGTATCACCTGCAACTGCACTGACTGTTGCGCGGGAACTCACCGCGACAGATGCCCTGAAAACCCATGCAAGAGAAGAACTCGGCATTTCCGACTTGACCGCCGCAAATCCATTGCAAGCGGCCTTACATCGGCACTGACATTCGCCGTAGGTGCGGCGTTGCCGCTGCTCGTGGCCCTTCTCAGTCCTGCCGCCTACATAATTTACGCGGTCGTCATCACCACAATTGTGTTCCTGGCTCTGCTCGGCGCGATGGGGGCGAAAGCCGGTGGCGCACCAATTGCAAAAGCAACCCTGCGCGTAACCTTCTGGGGTGCCATCGCCATGGCGATCACGGCAGGCGTGGGATATGTCTTCGGGGTGGCGGCCTAGGTTCCGGGCATCAGGGCGATGTTGCTGGCTCTGGGTGAAGTGCAAGCGCAAAATTTCGAAGGTGTGAACAAGGAAGGCTGGGACGTGTATCGGATCACATTTGACAAGGGGACCATCGAGTGGAGTTTTGTGCTTGGGTCAGATGGCAAGATCACCGGCGAGTGGATTCGTGATTTGCCGTGAGCTGAACTCGTGAAGCCCCGAAACAGGCGGAACCGTTCTTCCTCTCCCCTCTGGGGAGAAGGGCCCCATCCGCCGAAGCCTTGGGCGTAGGCGGATGGGAAGAGAGGTCCCCTTCTTCTCAAACGACCCCCTTGACAATTGTTCATGTTATGTTCTTTATTCACTCAATGGATTGGGCACGAGCCATCGAGATCAACCACGCAGCTTTGCAGCGCATCGTTGCAACACTTGTAGCGGTGTTGGAGGCACTGTCCGAAACAGTGTGGCTGCCGAAACAGACCTATCGATCAATGACGCGGATTCTTAAACCGTTGGAATCTGCTGTGCGGCGGCTGATCCTGATCACCGCAAGAAAAATGTTCACGGTGCCGCCTACCATAACTCTTTCAGCAAAAAGCAAATGGCCTGAAGGTCTGGTGGTTCAACGCAACAACGCAAGCACGCGCCGCGCCGCATTCCCCTTGTTCGATCCGCGTCATGAGTCATTCGCGGAATGGCTGGAACCAACACAAGACCTACCCAAGGTCATGCCGTCGATACGCCTGCTCGATGACGACCCCCTGGTCCCCACATTTCTGCCCACACCGCCCCCGGTTCCTGAAAAATTAATCAGTGTACAGACTGTTTTGCGGCGAATTGAAACCGTGAAACATGCCCTCGCGGACATGCCCCGGCAGGCGCGGCGATTGCTGCGTACGCTCGCAAGAAACAAGGCAGCAGGTTCAGGCAAGCGGCTCTCTGTCCTGCGTCCCGGCCCGCCACCCGGCGGCCGCAAAAAGCCCACCCAAGAGATTGATGACGTGTTGAAGGAATGCCACGCCCTCGCCCGCGACGCGCAATTCCCCGATACCAGCTAGACTCTGTTCTGTATGATGCCCGACATGGCGTCGCCCCGGTTCGTGAATGGACAGGGGACGAATTCCCTTGCCTCACATTCCGTCACCCCGGCGAAGGCCGGGGCCCAGGCTTCCACACGGCGAAACGCAGCCAATTGCAGCGCTCACAATTGGCAGCTAATCATGTGTCCAAATCGAGGGAGTATTCATGAAATCATCTGCACGTGTCGTTGTCATCGGGGGTGGCGTTGTTGGCTGCTCGGTTTTGTATCATCTCACCAAGGCGGGGTGGAAAGATGTGGTGTTGGTGGAGCGCGACATTCTTACATCCGGTTCCACCTGGCATGCCGCGGGCGGGTTTCACACGCTGAACGGCGATCCGAACGTGGCGAAGCTGCAGGGCTACACGATTGCGCTGTATGACGAGCTGGAAAAAATTTCCGGCCAGGCCTGCGGACTGCACCGTTCCGGCGGATTGTTCTTGGCGGATACCAAGGAGCGCATGGACTGGCTGAAAATGGCCCACGCCCGCGCCCGTTATCTTAATCTCGAAACCGAATTGCTGACGCTGTCGGAAGCGAAGAAGCTCAATCCGCTGTTTGAGGAAAAGTATTTCTATGGCGCCATGCTGGATGCAGCTGACGGCAATCTTGATCCGGAAGGCACAACGCATGCCTATGCGAAGTCGGCACGGATTGGGGGTGCTGAGGTTTATCAAGGCACGCGCGTGCAGGAACTGAAGCAGCGGCGCGATCACTCATGGGATGTGATCACCGACAAGGGCAACATCCACGCCGAGCATGTCGTGAACTGCGGTGGCCTGTGGGCGCGTGAAGTGGGCCGTATGGTCGGCATTGAATTGCCCGTGCTCGCCATGGAGCACATGTATCTCGTGACCGAAGATATTCCGGAAGTAGTCGAGTTCAACAAGTCACAAGGCAAGGAAGTCACCCACATCATCGATTTCAAGTCTGAAATCTATATGCGCCAGGAGCGCAACGGCTTGGTGCTTGGCACCTATGAGCAGGATTGCCGTCCGTGGCAGCCGAAGCAGACGCCGTGGGAATTTGGCCGCGAGTTATTGCAGCCTGATCTCGACCGCATCTCACCCAATCTGGAATTGGGATACAAGCATTTTCCCGTGCTGGCGAAGGCTGGAATCAAGAAGGTGATCAACGGGCCATTCACGTTTACACCCGATGGCAATCCGCTCGTTGGCCCTGTGCAAGGTGTGCGGAATTTCTGGTGTGCCTGCGGCGTCATGGCAGGGTTCTCACAAGGCGGCGGTGTTGGTCTCGCCTTGTCACAGTGGATGGTCAATGGCGATCCGGGCTTTGATGTGTGGGGCATGGATGTGGCGCGCTTTGGCGAATGGGCCACACGCAGCTACACCAATGAAAAAGTGCGAGAGAATTATTCCAAGCGCTTCTCCATCCGCTTTCCCAATGAAGAACTCCCCGCAGCCCGCCCACAACAGACAACACCACTCCATGATGTGCTGCTCGCGCAAGGTGCTGTCATGGGCGACTCATGGGCCATGGAAACACCGCTCTGGTACGCACCGAAAGGTGTGGAACCGAAAGATATCGTCTCGTGGCATCGCTCCAATGATTTTCCACATGTGAAGGCCGAAGTGTTGGGCACGCGCAATGGTGTGGGTCTCACCGAAATCGCCAACTTTGCCAAGTATCGCTTCACCGGATCAGGGGCGGAAGGTTTCCTCTCGCGCATGATGACCAACAAGATGCCGAAAACGGGCCGCATCATTCTAACGCCAATGCTCAACTCCAATGGCAAACTGATCGGAGATTTCACCATCGCCAAGGCGGGTGACGATGATTTCTACATGTGGGGGTCATCGCAGGCACAAAAATATCACATGCGCTGGTTCGAGGTTCATCAGCCCACGGACGGTTCTGTGAACATCGAACGCATCGACATGAACATGATTGGGCTTTCAATTGCCGGCCCAAAATCGCGTGACGTGTTGCAGGCCATGACGGATACGGATGTTTCGAACGCCGCATTCAGGTTCATGGACCATCGAAAGATGGACATCGGCAACGTGCCAGCAATTGTGAACCGTGTCACTTACACCGGCGATCTCGGCTACGAAATCTGGGTCAGGCCGGAGTATCAGCGCAAACTTTACGATGCAATAATGAAGGCCGGCAAACCGCACAACATCGTTCACTTCGGCATGCGCGCCCTGCTCTCCATGCGTCTCGAAAAAAACTTCCCCACCTGGTACCGCGAGTTGCGGCCCATCTACGGTGGTTTCGAAGCGGGCATGGACCGCTTCATCGATCTCACCAAAAATGATTTCATCGGGCGTGAGGCTGCGGCGGAAGAGAAGAAGAGTGGCGGAAATCTCCGGCGCGTCTCGATGATCGTCGAGGCCACCGATGCCGATGTGCTGGGTGATGAACCCATCTGGCACAAGGGGCAAGGTCGTCGGCTGGGTCACGATCCGGCGGCTACGCGCACTACGTCGATAAGTCACTGGCGCAAGGCTACATTCCAAAGGAACTGGTCGACGCAGGAGAATTCGAAATCGAACTCATCGGAGAGATGCGCAAGGCCCGCGTGATCACCGAGCCACTGTTTGATCCGGAAGGCAAGAGGATGCGGGGGTGAGCGTCATTTGATCTGAGACGATGGTTATGCTAATTTACGCGAATGACCCGTGATCAAATCAAAATGGAGTTAGAGCAATTCGCGGACGAGTTGAAGCTAAGTGGCGTCACCGCGCTCTATATGTTTGGTTCAAGAGCGCGTGGAGACAACAAACCCGAAAGCGATCTGGATCTCTTTGTGGACTACGCTTCTGATAGCAAAGTCCCGTCGTATTTCGATTTGCTACAAGCGCGACTCAAGTTCGAGAATGAACTTGGTATCCCAGTGCACCTTGGCACGCGGCTGAGTATTGACGAGTCCATTCGCCCACAGGTGGAAGTCGACGCAGTCCGCGTGTTTTGATGGTTAAGGACCCCACTCTGCGAATTCTGCACGTACTTGAAGAGATTGAAATTCTCAACAGGTTGCGCAAGGAAAATGACTTGGAGGCGTTTGCGAACGATCCTGTCAAAGTGCGTGCTGCAGCGTATTCCCTACAAAACATTTCCGAGGCGATTCGTAACATTCCACCCGAGCTGCTCACATCAGATCATGAAATCGAGTGGGCTAAGATCAAGGGACTTGGAAACGTAACACGGCATCAGTATTTTAGAGTTGACCCCAATATCCTCTGGGAGGCGATGACTTCGGATATTGACCGGCTGAAGTCCGCAATGCTGGCTTCTCTCGATTCAATGAACGGAAACATTTGAAACCCTCCACCCACCCCGACGCCCTCCACGTCCAATCCATTCTCGGTGACGCCTTCTGCGTCGTTGAATTCGAACAAAGCACCAAAACCTCCGCCGATGCCGCGGCCGCCGTTGGCTGTGAAGTGGGGCAGATTGCGAAGTCCATCGTGTTCAAGACGGTGAAGGAGCAAAAGCCTGTTCTCGTCATCGCTTCCGGCACCAATCGCGTGGATGAGAAGAAAGTCAGTGCGGTGTTGGGTGAGAAGGTGAAGTCGGCTGATGCGGAGTTTGTGATGAAGCATGCAGGTGTGGCACCCGGTGGGGTTCCGCCGGTGGGGCATGTGGTGCGACCCATTGTGGTGCTGGATCAGGACTTGCAAAAGTTCGACGTCATCTGGGCGGCGGCAGGAACACCGAACGCGGTGTTCAAACTGACGTGGGATGATCTTGTGAAGTTGACGAATGGTACGCCTGCCGACGTGGCGAAGGTTCAACCCGTCCTGCCATAGAACCCCAACTGTTCCTCGCGCGTGAACATCACGCCCGGCTTTTCATAATAGGTGAACACCGAAATAATCCGGTCACGCGGACCAACCACGGTGTTGACCTTGTGCGCCGTATTTCGGCCCTTGAAAACATTCAGCGTGCCGGGTGACACATTCATGGTTTTCACATCCGGGTCCTGCCCACGCAGCAGTTTCGCAACGCCGTCATAATTCGGATCATCAGCCGTGCGCAGGTCCGAGCGATAGACGAACTCGCCGCCCTTGTCGGGCGCTTGCAACAACAGTGTGGTGGTAAACTCGCTCCGGTCGAAATGCCAGTTCAAGGCCTCGCCATCGCGATAGGTCATCACATTGGCGCGCGCCAGCCAGTCGCGCATGGGATAAAGCGCTGACTTTTCCATCGTCGCAGCGAGAAACACAATCAGCGGCGCCCATTCATAGATATGCATGACGATGCTCTGCGGAATTTGGTCGGCGCACACAGTATGATTGATCGTCTTGGTCTTGGTCAGCGCCGGGTGGTCTTCGGCAAGGCCAGGAATAGTCTTCATGAAATAAATATTGTGCTCGCGCGTATGCGTGAAGGACAGCGTATTGACAACGGGCTTCACTTCATCAAGACACCGGCTGATGGCATCCGGGCGCATGAGATTGTCGAGATTGAACATGCCATCGCGTGCAAGATCTCCCTTGCAGCGATCAACAAGCGCCTGCCACTCGGGCGAACCGGGCCGGTCGAGCGGGTAACGCTTGAGATCAAGAATGTGCTGCATCGGTCAAAACCTCCCACAAGTGAAGCGCAAAAGTGCGCAGGCAATAAACTTGAAACTGGTTTTCACTTGCGCAGTGAATAAGCACCGGCATGTGGTGAATGCCTGTCATCACATATTTTTCAGGCTTGAAGACGTGCGGATGAAAATCAATCGCGGCACACGCGGCCAGAACATCACGCGCGCTTGTGCCTTCAATCAAAAAACATGTGCGCGAAGAACTGAGTGGTGTGACAAACAATCCCTCATGAAGGTCAGGCGCAGTGCCAATCACCCACATTTGCTGCGGACCAATGCGCAGGATGGTTTTGCCGGCATAGGAAATTCCCGTACCAACTGTTTCAGGCAGTCTGGGAAATGCAGTCTTCAATGCCTTTGCATCGCCAGCAATTTGCGTCAAAGAATGCGCCGGGCTTTCCGAAATGAGAACGCCACCACCTCGAAACGGCGCAAGTCCTGCAACAGCTGATACACGTTCAAGCATGCAGCCGAACTCCGTCCTTGTCGATAAAATGCGGCGAGACGATCTTGAGCTTCACCTGCTCGTTCTTCAGCGGAAAGGCAGCGATGATCTCTTCGCCTTCATGCTTCAAGCCGCCGTCAAACAATCCAAGCGCAATGAATTTCTGCAATTCGGTGGACCACGTCACGGAAGTGACATAGCCGCGACCATGACCCTTGATTTCGTCACTGGCCGCAAACAGGATGGAACCGCCCCGCAGTTTCTTCTCCGGCTCCAACAGCTCAAGCCCGACCAGCGACCACCGTTCTGGCTTCTGGTACTCTTCCCTGAAGCGCAACTCCTTGCCGATATAGGCCTTGTCCTTGGATGCCATCTTGCCAAGCCCCAGATCATCCAGCGTGTTGCGGTGATCGAGCTCCAGCCCCGCAACATGTCCCTTTTCAATGCGCAATGACGCCAGCGCTTCCAACCCGTAAGGCTTGATGCCGAGTGGCGCGGCAGAACGCATGATGTGCTCCCACAGGGACTGGGTGTAGTCCGCACTCACATGCACTTCGTAGGCCAGCTCGCCAGAAAACGACAATCGCATCAGCCGCACCGTTACGCCCTCGAACGCGAATCCTTCACGCCCATGTAGGGCAAGCGCTTCGTTCGACAGGTCAACACCTGGAAACGCCAGACGCAAAGCGCTTCGCGCGATTTGGGACCGGATACCGCCATGCCGCCCCATTCGTCGGTGAGCAAGG
>CAVTXF010000009.1:0-122695 GCA_963738595.1 uncultured Alphaproteobacteria bacterium | reverse complement strand
CTTGGGATATTTGCAGTGCTCACCGCTTCCATGAGTTATGGCGCAAGTTCGCTGTGGGCGAAAAGGAATTGGGTGCATTCCGCCTATTACCTCGGCCACATGCCAGCTGATTTGTTCGAGCATCATGATGATGGTTGTTGTGACGCTGTTTTCCGATATTGCCTTGCTTGGGCGAGCTTGGCGAGACCTGGTGGGCGCTGATTGGGCTCGCAGTGCTTTCGACATCGCTTGCATATTTGCTATTTTTCAGGATCATTGCGACATCAGGTGCCAGTGTGGTGTTGCTTGTGACGATGATCATCCCGGTTCCAGCCAGCATCATGGCTTGGCTGGTGTTGGGTGATAAACTGACGCTGCGTGAAATTGCGGGCGCAGCGGTTATCGGCCTGGGTTTGCTGGTGATTGATGGAAGGTTGGTGCAATTTGTTCACCGCAAATTGGTGCGGGCCTAAATTTCAGGCTCAACGATCACTCCTCCTGTGAGTGGACTTTTCACACCTGTTGTACCGGGAAACGTCAGCGGTGCGTTGTAAAAAACGCGCGCCGCCAGATAAGCCCAGGCTTCCGCTTCCATTGAGTCGCCGTTCAAACCGAAGAATTCCGCTGTTTCGACATTGGTGAGGATCGCGCGCAAGGCTTGCATGATGGCAGCGTTCTTGCGACCACCGCCGCAGATGATCCATTGCTCTGGGGCGTGCGGAAAATGGCGACGTGATTCGGCAATGGAGTGAGTTGTGACGGCGACGAGTGTTGCAGCGCCATCGGCAGGTGACAGATTGTCGAGATTGATTGATGCGAACGTGTCGCGGTCAGAGATTTCGGGCCAGGCAGTTCGAAGTAAGTGTCACCGAGGAATTGGGCCATGGCGGAAGCATTGACCTTGCCAGACAGTGCCAAAGCGCCGCCGTGATCAAAAGCCGTCCCGTGGTGCTTCATGACCCAATCGTCAATCAATGCATTTCCCGGTCCAGTGTCAAAAGCGATCAGGGCGTCGTCGTTGACGAAAGTCACGTTTGCCACGCCACCGATGTTGACGAATGCCACCGGTTTATGAGGCAAATTTGCCGCAAGTGCCTGGTGATAAACGGGAACAAGGGGTGCGCCCTGCCCTCCGGCGGCAACGTCGGCGGCGCGCATATCGAAGGCTACCTTGATGCCGGTGGCATTGGCGAGTGCCTGGCCGCTTCCCAGTTGAACTGTGAGCTGGTGTTCCGGCCGGTGCAAAATGGTCTGGCCGTGGAACCCAATTATGTCTACTTTTGAATTGCTTAAAGATGTTTCCTTGAGAAATTTGTGAACTGCTTCGGCGTGCCAATCGGTAAGCTTTTCTTCTGCTTCACCCAGAATGCCGTTGCGGTCGTTCCGGTTGGACATAGAGGTGGCGGCGCGGAGTGTTTCGCGCAACAGGTTCCGCTGGACATCCGTGTAAGCGTAGGTTCGCGACTGGCCGCGATGTACTATTTTCGCGCCGTCTGTTTGCAGCAAGGCAATGTCGATGCCGTCAAGCGAAGTGCCGGACATCAAGCCGATACTTGTCAGTGGGCCGGTCACTGGTTTTGACACTTCTTCTCCATGTGTTTATGAGCCGACTTCATTATGACCACATTCAAATCCGATTTCCTTAACACGTTGTCGCAACGCGGCTTCATTCACCAATGTTCCGACTTTGACGGGCTGGACCAGCTGGCGCTGTCGAAGAGCATTGTGGCCTATATCGGATTCTATTGCACGGCCCCTTCGCTGCATGTGGGGTCACTCCTGCAAATCATGCTGCTGCATTGGCTGCAACAGACCGGCAACAAGCCAATCGCGCTGATGGGTGGTGGCACAACGCGCGTTGGCGATCCCACCGGCAAGGACGAAAGCCGGAAAATGCTTTCGGTGGAAGACATCGAGAAAAACAAGGTTGGCATCCAGGATGTGTTTTCCAAGTTCCTGCGGTTCGGTGACGGTGCAAAGGACGCAATCATGGTCGACAATGCCGATTGGCTGACCAAGCTCAACTGGATCGAAATGCTGCGCGACATTGGACGGCATTTCTCGGTGAACCGCATGCTGGCAATGGATTTAGTCAAACTGCGATTGGAGCGCGAACACGAGTTCTCGTTCATCGAGTTCAATTACATGATCCTGCAGGCTTACGATTACGCAGTGCTTGCCAAGCAACATGGGTGCAACCTGCAAATGGGCGGCTCGGACCAGTGGGGCAATATCGTGAATGGTGTTGATCTCGGTCGGCGCATGGGCACGCACCAGCTGTTTGCATTGACCTCGCCGCTAATCACGCTGGCGTCTGGTGCCAAGATGGGCAAGACAGCACAGGGGGCTGTCTGGCTCAATGCCGACATGCGCTCGCCCTATGACTACTGGCAATTCTGGCGCAACACGGAAGACGCCGATGTGGTGCGCTTTTTGAAGTTGTTCACGACATTGCCGATGGACGAAATCGCGCGACTTGAAAAGCTTGGTGGTTCCGACATCAACGAAGCCAAGAAGGTTTTGGCGAATGAGGCGACGACGTTGTTGCACGGGCGCGGTGCTGCTGATGCTGCTTCTGAAACGGCGCGGAAGACATTCGAAGAAGGCGTGAGTGCGGAAGGACTGCCGACCATTCAAGTGGCTTCGCCCATTGCTGTGATTCAGGCGATCATCGAAGCAGGATTTGCAAAGTCTAACGGCGAGGCACGCAGGCACATTCAAGGTGGTGCAATCCGCGTGGATGACGTTGCCGTTGTTGACGAGAAATTGACGCTATCCATTGGCGGCGCGCCAGTGAAGCTTTCGATGGGGAAGAAGAAGCACGTGTTGCTGAGGGCTCAGTAAGGTGACGGGGCTGAACCTGTCACTTCGCTGCTGCCGATTTCCTGTTGGTTGCGATCAGCTTTCGGCAACTGACATTCGGTGAACTTGCGCAAAATTCCCGGCAGGATGACCGACAGCGGATTCATCTGCCATTTGGGTTTCTGGATCGTGCCGCCGAGGCAGAATGTAATTCCGATAACGCCTTCGTTGTTTCCGCCTGACAGCAATGTGCCAAGGATCGGCAAATCGTCCAATGCGCCGTTGATGCCTTGCGCAGGGATAACGGTACCGCCAATGACCAGGCCGCCATTTGACTTGTAGACACGGCCACGCGCCACAGCGCCCAATTCGTTACCCTTGAGTTCGATGTCCTTCAACTCAACGACTTGCGCGTCCGAATTGAAGCTCAGACTGAAGCGTTTGAAACTGAGACCATCGCGGCGGGGACCAGACTTGCGCGGCTTGCCCCTGCGGTCCAACTCAGCGAGGGCAGCTTCGTTGCGCACCTGGAAATTTCTGACGCGCAGCTGGCCATTGCGTATCGGTGAGCCTGGTTCATTGGCCACGTTGGCCGAGAACTCGAGTGTTCCGCCCGCGACCTTGCCATAGAAATCCGCAGCGCGCAGCGTGGCACCGCCGTCGGTGCTGTTGACGCGCAGTTCCCTGCCGGCATCTGTCGGGGTGAGTTTGAGACTAATCGGCAAGCCACTCAGGAAACGGCCCGAAATATCTGCGCGCTGCACTGTTGACCGGGCAGTGGTCATTTGTGCGCTGACATTCTCGATTATTTCGCCTCGGTTGGCATAAACGCGGTCAAAATTTGCATCGATGACATAGGACTGGCCGGGCAATGCCGTTTTGCCATCGCCACTGCGCTGAGGCGAGATGATCGACTTGATGTAGGGTCGGGCGTCAAAAGAATTGCCCTTCACGGTGATACGCGTTGCGCCATCCGCGGGTTCTATCTTGGCTGTGAAAATATAGTCCTCGCCCAAGCGAACGTCGGTCAGATTTGCCTGTTTGAATGTGTTGGACTTGCCAAGCGCCAGAGTGCCTTTTATCACGACGCCCGGCCCGGCGATGTCGATGTCGTCCAGCACGCGACCTGTTGCAGTGGTTTTCAATGACATCGAAAGTTTTGTGCCTTTGGTCGGTTTGCGCTGCCAATTAAGAGCTTCGACTGACATCGAGACACCAGACAGATCAGCCTCAATCTGGGCGTTATCGCCAAGCTTTCCGGTTGAGGTGATCTTGAGAGGAATATCGCCCTTGGCGTAAGGGGCCATGGTGATGCCGAGCTTTTTCTGGGTCGATGCATCCAGCGTTGTCTGGATTGTGGTTTTGACTTCGCCGGTCTTTCGCGATTTTTGCCAATCGATTTCAGATGACACGCCGTTGAGGCGCGCGGGTCCCTTGGCGCTCATGCTCTCTTCATTGAACGCGATATCAAAGTTTGCGCCGGTGAGATCAATGCCGGGAGCGACATCGGCGATTGTTCCCTCGGTCAGTTTCAGCGCAGCTGTGAAGTCGACGCGCTCCTTCGGCACCGCCTTGATGAGCGGGAGTGACATGGCGATGCGGGCCGAAACCTTGCCGGCAATGTCAGGGAAAGCGTCGGGATTTACGTTCAGGTTTTTGACGTCAGGCTGGACAAGGAACGTCCTGAGGCCCGACGCCGTTCCGGACACATCAAACTGAAAGGTACCCGGCGGTTCTGCCAGCAGCAGGTTCAGTGCGTGAAATTCACCCCGGTCAATGGTCACTGTCTCGCCATCCAGTTCCACTTTGCCCTGGTCTATCGTGAGATCGAAGTTGTCATCATCCAAAACACCTGTGCCACTTGCCCCCTTGATCGGGCTCAGGCCCTTGAAGTAGCGGCTCGTCACATCTGCCAGCTTGATGTTCATGGAGATGCTGCCGGGTGCAAACTTTTCCTCTTTCAGCGCCCGCGCCAGAGCGTCGGGCGGAAGATTGATCTGGAACGTGCCTTCGCTGATGCGGCCATCGATGATGTTTTGCTGCACCCAAGCGCGGGTGTTTGGGGTGACTATCGGCGGCCACAGCGCCTTCAGGAAGTCATCGTCAATGTCACGCATGCGGCCGGCGAGTTGCAATCCGTTGGATTGCTCGCCACCGCTGATGATGCCACGAAGGCGAACACCGGTCTGGCCGTTCATCGCGAC
This sequence comes from uncultured Alphaproteobacteria bacterium, assembly GCA_963738595.1. Classification (GTDB taxonomy): domain Bacteria; phylum Pseudomonadota; class Alphaproteobacteria; order Rhizobiales; family Aestuariivirgaceae; genus Aestuariivirga. Next base: position 117,710 of record CAVTXF010000009.1, on the reverse strand, counting down.
AAGGTCGTCGATGTCCAGCCTCGGCTCGTCAATCGACGACCGGCCCTCAAAGGTGATCCGTTCGAGCAAGTTTTTCTGCGCAGGATTGGCACTGTCTGCGGCGGTGTTTCCTGATTCCAGCGAAATCTTGACGGCTTTCAACTTGCCTTCCGGACCGCGCAAGGGCGTGAAAGAACCGGTGAGTGCTGCATGTGCGCCGTTCACGACGATGAAAGAGTTTTTCAGCTCCAGCACTGGATTGGCCTGATCATAACTGAATTTCAGTTCGCCGCTGTCGATGACAAGTTGGCGCGCGAAATAGTTGGGGAGGTCAATTGCGCCCTTGCCAGGAACCAACTGCCCCTCCGCATGTTCGACAGTTCCATCACTGCCAATGGTGAAATTCACGGTGCCAGACAAGGGCGACTTGAAGCGCGCGAACTGCGAAAGCGCATAAATCTTGTTTGCCACATCGACCGGGACAACGTTATCGACCCGGGCTTTGACATTGGCCTTGCGGGTTGCGCGGGCGTAGGTGGCATCCAGCATCACGCCCCATGGCGCGCCGGAGCTGGCGACCGAACCGGCTGCATGCAGGGCCAGGCCTTCGGCGGTCCGGTTGATCACGATTTCAGTTTCGGGGAGATACCAGCGTGCGTCGTTCTGTTCGTCCTCAAAATTGAACTGGGCGCGACGCAACCGGATTTGGCTGAGGGCTGAAATCGGCGAATCGGAATTGGAAACGTTGAGTATCGTCATCAGGCTTTTGCCGAGATTGAATTCGGGCTTTGGTGGTTCTCCTGCCAGGTCAGCCTTTTCGGTGGACTGCGGTTCGGCATCATTGAAGTTGATGTCAACCTCGCCTTCTGGCGGCGCTTCGGCGATGCCCAGTTCAAAACTGCCGTCGAAGGTGCGGATGGCGTTGATCTTCGCGCCATAGAGATCAAAACTTCTGGGCCTGATGTTGCCTGAAATCCAGTCCGAGAGGTCCAGCTCCAGCCCTGCCTTTGGGGCGCGGGCGATGACGGTACCCTTTTCATCCACCAGCGAAATGTTGATGAAGCGGATTGTGGGTACGCCTCTTTCAGTGTCCATTTCGAGGACGGTGCGGCCGATCTTGGTGCTGGTGCCAACGAGTTGGGCATTGATGGCGGATTCGATTCGGCTGTTCAGAAAGGCAAGTTCCACCGGCCCCGAACTGATTTTCCAGTACAGGAAGGACACGGCAATCACGAGGATTGCCAGCACCGATATCACCGACAAAGTCGCGGCTCTAAAGTACCTGATTGCCAAGTATCGATCCTATTGAAGTGCGCCAACCCAAGCTTGCGGCTCTCACCGCATTGGCGAACATAGCATTGCAATGCGTCCAATCCAACGAGCTCGCAGGCCTAATCACCCATAAAGCGGGGCTAAATGATGGCGCAGGGGCGGTTGCAAGGTGGCGTTAAATCTCCAATGACATTTGTGAAAACTGTAGCTAACCTGCATTGAGTCGTCGGACCTCCGGTTGAGGGGGCTTGGTTTTGGGGATTTGATCGCAGAATGTTTTTCAAGCGTAAGCTGTTTTCAGGAAAAGGCGCGAACCAGGATGTTCACACCGAGCCGACTGTCATTGCACGCAACATGACCATCGAAGGCAACCTGATGTGCGATGGCGAATTGCATATTGACGGTACGATTATCGGCAGCGTTCGTGCGGCGGTTTGCGTTGTTGAAGCGACCGGGTCTGTCACCGGCGAAGTTTCCGCCGACGCCTTGTATGTGCACGGCATGATCACTGGTCCAATCAATGCCGGACATGTGCGGATTTATGCCGGATCGCAGGTCAAGGGCGATGTTTCCAACGAAACGATCAGCATCGAAGACGGGGCCTATCTGCATGGCTCGATTCGCCATGGCCGATCTGCGTTGCGTGGCGCGCCCCTGGCAAGTGACCATCCCTCGGCCAATCCGTTTGAAGCAATGGCGCCGAACAGCAACCAGCCCGCCATGAACGGTGAAGACCTGCGACCAATCCGCGTGGTGCGCCCGCGGGGGTGAAAGCGCTAATCGCGCTGTTGGTTTTGTTGTCGTGGCGGCATTGTAATTTCATACTCATATTCAATGCTTCTGTTGTCCCGGTCGTATTTCGTGGTCTCGGCCTTTTCCATGTCAAAATAAACGACTGTCCAATCTGGCAATTCGGTTTTCACCTTGCGTGCAATGCAAAGTCCCATCACTGAAAATGCCTTCACATCCCAAAAGTACTGATAATCCGGATTGCCCATCTCGTCGTCGGAGAATTCGTGCCATTCCTGCCATCCCTTGATCATCTCTTTCAGATGTTCGCTGACGGGCAGTGAATCACAATCTTCAGCGCGACCCTGTCTGTCCCACACACCATCCGCACTGAAGTCACACATGATGCGAACCCATTTGGTTTTCTGAAGATAGTCAGGATCATCAATATCGACGGGTTGGCTCATGTTTTTCGCCTTTTGGATTTCGGCTTCTGTGCCGCCAGCGCCAGTGCGGGGGCGGTGATTTGTTCGTAGCGGGCGAGGAGGAATTCGACGCGCTCGCGGTCGGATTTGAAGGGCTCCTTGCGGTAAAGCTGGTCCACGGCCTTGTCATTGGCGTCGTGGGCTTTACGCAAATTGGCGGGCATGGTCAGCGGGTCATAGAGATCGGCGAGGGTTGATTGCGGATGGTGGCACGGGCATCGAGAATGGCCTGGCCGAGTCTGGCGAGTTTTTCCTTCTTCGCGGCGTCAAGGTCGGGCCAAGGGAATGGGTTGTAAACAATGCCGATGGAATAACGATAGTCGGCTCTCCAACCGCCCGCCGATAAAGCGCAGCCATGACATGTGCATGCGGGAGGTGAGGAGGGAGAAGAGATCGATTGTCGCATCAGGTATTATTCGAACCAGATTGCTTGGCACTGTTGGCGGCTTTAAATATCCAATGGGAACGTAGTCACGTGTTTTCAGAACTGACTTCCGGAATCAGACAGAAAATCTTTTTGGTATTTCATTGATCTGAAAAAGAGTTGGCGTTGCTGCAAGCTTGACTGTTCCTGCCCTTTTGCTTTTCAACCTGAATTTCTTTACTGCTTCAATCCTCTCGCAAGACCTTTGGAAGTGTACCTTAGCTCACTTGGACTAGCTGCTTGCGCAAGAAGCAACCAACGATCTCCACCATTGATAAACTCTTCGCTGCCAACATAGGGTCGAAACAGTGAGCTTGGACTTAGGCTCCTCTCCAATGAAATTGTTTTTCTCGGCCCTCGAAAAAATATAGTTGCCATCGTCGATCGGCTGGCTGCCAGTAATCAGGGGCGGACTTGTGCTGAAATGGAACTTGTGGTTCCCTCACAACGGTGTGTCGATCACCAAGGAAACTTCCATCAAACAAATACGGTGAAATCGCCCTCACCTTTGTCTCCGTCGGATCGCCCTTGATGTCATCGTAGTCAAACAGCCGCTTCTCTAACTGGCTCATTCTCGCGCTTCGTCAACCCCATAATCACCACATGCACATTGGCCTTGCCGCGCGCTTCCGATCCCCAGGCAAAGGTGCGGTGGGCGAAGGCGATTTCCAGTCCGTAGCGGTTGAACAGCAGCGGCCAGAGTTCGGCCACCTGCTCGCCTTGGGAATGGAGTTTGTGGAATAAGGCGATGGCGGCAAATCCGGGGAAGGCCGGATGGGAGGTGCTACAGCAGTTGGCGACCCCCACCCGGAGCTTCGCTCCGACCTCCCCACAGGGGGAGGGGAAGAGGCTGGCACGCATTCACGTAAGCTCCCGCTTTCAGAAACCAGCAACAGACAAAATCCAACGTGCCTTTCTTCTTGCCGAGGTTCGCAATGCGGTGAACCTGCTTGCGCTGTTCCTCGGTTTGCAGTTTTGCACCAATGAAACGGCGGATTGCCGAACACGTAAGTGCACTCTTCCGGCTGCAAGACCGTCGACCAATCCATTTCCAGCGCATCGCCATGCACAATCTTCGGCGATTTCTTCAGCGGAATGCGCGGCAGATATTGCCCAAGCGATTCCGACAGTTGCATGTTCATGATGTGGTCCATCATCCACATGGCGGTTTCGGCGATGCGCGCCGGGAATTCCTCGATCTCGATGCCGTAGAACTGGTTCACATCGACATTGGAATAGGCGCCTGCGAACAGTCCTTGTTGTTCACGCGGTCGAGAATGATCTGCGTGTTCCAATCGCACGGATTTCACGGTAGGCGATGACCAGAAAATTGCCGCAGCCGCAGGCCGGATCGAGGAAGTGATGCCGCTGACAGTTTGTCCTGAAACTCGGCCAGCGCCTTGTCGCGGCTGTTGTCCTTGCGGGCCAGCAGCTTTTTCGAACTCGGCTTTCAGCTCATCCAGAAACAGCGGTCCGATCACCTTCATGATGTTCTGTTCGTTGGTGTAGTGCGCACCGATGGCGCGGCGCTTCTTCTTGTCCATCACCGACTGGAACAGCGAGCCGAAAATGGCAGGCGAAACTTTCGACCAGTTGAAATCGCAGGCCTCCAGCAAAATGGCCCGCATGCGGCTGTTGAAATCCGGCAGGGGCAGGCGTTCGGCAAACAATTCACCGTTCACATAGGGAAAAGCCGCGAGGTCTTCATCCAGAGTCTTGGCGCGTTTTTCCGGATCGGTGTTCAGTACCTCGAACAGCTTGGTGAGTTTGGGGCCAAGGTCAGCGCCATCCTCTGTCGTCCGGGTGTCAATGTAATCCAGCAGAATGCCGCGCGGCTGAAAAATGCCGGTATCATCAGCAAAGAGGCAGAACACCAGCCGCACCAGAAACCGTTCAAGGTCGTGGCCTTCATAACCCGATGCCTTGAGCGCGTCATAGAGATCGCCCATCAGTTCCGAGGCTTCGATATTGACCGGGTCTTCGTCCTTGAATTCCCGCTGCACGCCGCCGAACATGAACGAAAAGGCCTGCACCTTTTCCGGCAATTCCTGCAGGCCGAACTTCCAGTCCTTGCCGGTGTTCAGGTCGTAGAGTTCGAAGCGCTGGAAATCGCTGAGCAGAATGAAGTTGGGCAGGTCCTTGTCGTCCTTGATGCCGGGCAGATAGTCAAAGGCCTGCTTTTTCGCGCCAGCCAGATCAAGGCCTTGGCTTTTTTGCTCGATCAGCAAAACGCCTTTCCAGTAGAGGTCGATAAAGCCGCGCTTGTTATCCGCAAGGTCTTTGATCGGTTGTTCGTAGACCGCGACCCGTTTGCGGGCGATGCCGAAGACCTCAAAGAACTCGTTGTAAAAAGTTTGTGTCTGGCCGCGTTCGTAGCCTTGGCCGTGCCATTCCTTGGCGAAGGCGGCAGCGCGACTTCTGATTTCATTCCAGCTGAGTTGCATTTTTTGCTGCCTTTTACCGTTTCATCTGACTACGCAAATCCCTAAGAAGACTTAATATCACTCCCAAAGAACACAAAATCCCGCAGCCTCAGTGGATTGAGGTACGGTTGGAGATTGCTGACAGGGTGTTTTAAAGAAGCGGATCGATGGATTGAACTTCTGCACCCACCTCTCTCGAATGTATCAAGTTATAGAACAAACAGCGTACGCTGTCAAGGGTTATTTTCTCCGGGGCGGAATTATTGCTGAATTCCCTTGTTATTCAATATCCTCGACTGAATCCGGTCCTTCGCCGTAAACGCGATGGGCCAGGGATGCCTGGATGAAATCATCCAGATCACCATCCAGCACGGTCGACGGGCTGGTGCTGGTGTGGCCGGTGCGCAGATCCTTGATCAGCTGATAGGGTTGCAGCACGTAAGACCTGATCTGGTGGCCCCAGCCAATTTCGGTTTTCTTGGCATTGGCTGCGTCGACTTTTTCCTGCTTTTTTTGCAGTTCCGCTTCGTAGAGTCGGGCTTTCAGCATTTTCATCGCGGTTGCGCGGTTCTTGTGCTGTGAACGTTCGGCCTGGCAGGCGACGATGATGTCCGAGGGGACGTGGGTGATGCGCACGGCGGAATCGGTGGTGTTGACGTGCTGGCCACCGGCACCGGAGGCGCGGTAGGTGTCGATCTTCAGGTCGCTTTCCACGATCTGGATATCGATGTTGTCGTCGATCACCGGATAGGCCCAAACCGAGGCGAACGAGGTGTGGCGGCGGGCATTCGAATCATAGGGCGAAATGCGCACGAGGCGATGTACGCCGCTTTCCGTCTTCAGTTTGCCATAGGCATTGGTGCCCCGGATTTGCAGGGTGCAGGACTTGATGCCCGCTTCTTCGCCAACGTGCTCGTCGAGGACGTCGACCTTGTAACCGCTGTGATTGGCCCAGCGCACATACATGCGCATGAGCATCGAGGCCCAGTCCTGGCTTTCGGTTCCGCCAGCGCCTGCGTTGATTTGCAGGAAACTGTCATTGGCATCGGCTTCGCCGGACAGAAGGGCGCTGAGTTCGAGGGCTGCGACTTCCTTGTTGAGCGACAGCAAAGCCTTTTCGGCATCTTTGACAATGCCAGCATCGCCTTCGGCCTCGCCCATGTCGATGAGCTCGCTGCTGTCCGCGATGGTTTGCTCGATCTTGAGAATGCCATTGATGCGGTTGTCGAGATCCTGCCTGCGGCGCATCATGTCCTGCGCCTTCTTTGGATCGTTCCATATCGACGAGTCTTCGGCCTTGGCGTTCAGCTCGGCCAGTTCGCGGATTGAATTATCCCAGTCAAAGATGCCTCCTCAGCAGTCCTACGGACTGCCTGACTTCGTCAACGGCGCGGGAGATTTCGATTCGCATGTTCTGGAAGTTACCTGATTTGCGTGGCGCTCAATAGAGGCCGCCACTGCTTTCCGTCAAGCCGGAGCGCTTGGACCCTGTACCGGTGGAGTTTGTTGTGACGAGGGATCGTTTTCGGCAGGTACAAGCACGACGCCCTGGCCCGCTGATGGTGACGGGGCGGCGGTTGTGCTGGCGGTTTGCTTCTCGCCGATCACGCTGGTTGTTTCCGGTGGTTCATCACCTGGCTTGAAGGCTTCGAGAATGACTTCGTCTTCGCCGAAGGTGCTGCGCGCGCCGGTTTTCACGTTGATCGGAATCAATTCAATGGCACGAGGGACACGGAATGGAATTGCCGCCTTGCCTGCAAGTGCCAGCTTCATGAAATCCGCAACGATCGGGGCTGCCAATTCGCCGCCGGTACGCTTCTTGCCCATGGGCTTTGGGTTATCATATCCAACATAGGTACCGACAGCCAGGTCCGGGGTGTAGCCGATGAACCAGGCATCGCGCTCATCGTTTGATGTGCCGGTTTTGCCGGCAACGGGCTTTCCGACTGCAAGCAGCTTTTTGCCGGTACCGCGCTCAACGACGCCTTGCATCATCGAGGTGATCTGATAAGCGGTGTAGGGATTCATCACCTGCTCATGGTTTGCCGGTGGCGAGGGTTGATCTGCTGATGGATCGAAAGCCTGGCTGTTGCAGCCCGGGCATTCGCGCTGGTCATTGCGATAGACCGTCTTCCCGAAGCGATCCTGAATTCGATCAATGAATGTTGCATTCACCTTGTTACCGCCGTTGGCGATGATGCTGTAGGCTGTGGTCATGCGCAGCAAGGTGGTTTCGCCTGCGCCCAGTGCCATCGCCATATGCTTCGGCATCTTGTCGTAAATGCCGAGACGTTCGGCAAGATCAGCGATTCGTGTCATGCCGAGATCATCGGCGAGCCGCACTGTCATGGCATTGCGCGACTGTTCGATGCCGCGGCGCAAGGTTGATGGCCCGTAGAATTTTTCCTGGTAATTTTTCGGTTTCCAGACCTTGCCATCCTGCAAGCGGATTTCAATTGGTGCATCCATGACAACAGAGGATGGCGTGTAGCCGTTGTCGAGTGCAGCGGCATAAACGACTGGCTTGAATGACGAACCAGGCTGGCGTCTTGCCTGAGTGGCGCGATTGAACTGGCTTGCGCCATATGAAAAGCCGCCGACCATCGCAAACACGCGTCCGGTATGGGGGTCCATGGCGACCAGTGCTCCTTCAACATCGGGAACCTGGACCAAATGATAGTCGCCCTGCTTTGCCGCCGGGGCAACGATGACAACATCACCGGGGGTCAAAACTTCGTTTGCCGACTTGATCTCCGGTCCCAATTCAGTGCCATCGACATATTTTCTTGCCCATTGCATCAGCTGCAAAGGGATCGCAGCGGTTTCGCGGGCTGCGTTTTCCTTGCCGTCTTCATGCAAAGCCGGCTGCAAGCCAATTGTCGCCTGCTGGTCGGCGACCTCAAGGACGACCGCGGTACGCCAAGGGGCTACATCGGATGGCTGGCGTGTGTCGGTTATTTTTGCGGCCCAATCTGAACCATCCAACACCACTTGTTTGATGGGGCCGCGATACCCACGCTTGCGGTCAAATTCGATGAGGCCCTTTGCCAAAGACTGGCGCGCATAGATTTGCAGTTTCGGGTCCAGCGTGGTGCGGACGGAAAACCCGCTTTTCGACAGGCGATCCTTGCCGTAGGTCTTCAACAATTGGCGGCGGACTTCTTCGCCAAATCCTTCCGCTGCAAAGAGCTGCCCGCGAAACGAGCGGGGACTAACCTTGAACGGCTTCGCCTTGGCAGTGTCGGCCTCTACCTGGGTCACGTAACCGTTGGCGGCCATCTGGTCGATCACCCAATCGCGCCGTATTTTGGCACGCTCGGCTTTTTTGGGATCGGAAGGATTGTAATTGTTAGGGCCCTTCGGGAGCGCTGCGAGATATGCTATTTCTTCGAGTTCGAGATCGTTCAGCGACTTGCCGAAATAGGATAGCGCGGCAGCGCCTACGCCATAGACATTGTCGCCGCCCAAAAATATTTCGTTGAGATAGAGCTCAAGGATCTGGTCTTTGGTGAATGCCTTCTCGATGCGCTGGACAACGAGGGCTTCCTTGATCTTGCGGGTGGCCGTGCGATCATTGCCGACAAGCATGTTCTTTGCGACTTGCTGGGTGATTGTCGACGCGCCGACGATCTGTCCCTTGCCTGTCATTTCGACCACGATGTAGCGATATACCGCACCCATGAGGCCGTTATAGTCGAGGCCGGAATGCTGGTAGAACGTCTTGTCCTCGGCAGAAAGATATGCGTTGATGACATTCTTCGGAATTGACCCAATCGGGACATAGAGGCGGCGCTGTTCGGCGAACTCGCCAAGCATCGAACCATCAGCTGCGTGCATTCGCGTCATGACCGGCGGCTCATAGGCCGCCAGCTGCTTATAATCAGGCAAGTCCTGCGAGACGTCCCAGATCACGTAAAAGGTTGCGCCTGCAATGCCCAGGAATACCATGCATGCGGCACCAAACAACCAGCCGAGAAACCTTAACATATTTGCCTGTCCGCCCTACAGTTCTGCTTCTGTCGATAGGTTTGCATTATGGCGATGGCGAGGCAGGGCTATCGGTTGAAGACGTGGTGAGGTCGACAGCATCAAAGTGGGAATCAATTGCCCGGACCATCGCTGAAGCAATGTTTTTGCGCCAGTCCCCGTCAAGGAGAAGTTTTTCGTCCTCGGCGCTGGATAGATAACCCAGTTCTACCAGTACCGATGGCACATCCGGTGCTTTCAGGACAACAAAACCGGCTGCGCGGACAGGTTTTGGGGCAACCAGAGTGACCTTGCCCAATTCGCTTGCAGCAAGCTGTGAGAAAATAACTGATTGCCCTTTTGATTCCCTTTGGATCAGGTCAAAAAGTACGTCGGCCACCGTATCGGTTTCGGGTGGCAGGTCCATGCCGGCCATTGCATCGGCACGGTTTTCCTTTCGGGCATATGCTTCCGCTTCTGCGTCAGATGCTTTTTCCGACAGGGTATAAAGCGTTGTGCCGCGCGCCGTGCGGCCGCGAAATGTGTCGGCATGAATTGCTATGAACAAGTCCGCTTTCGCTGCACGGGCAATGCGAACTCGATCCGGAAGGGAGACAAATTTGTCGGTGTCCCGTGTTAGCACCACACGGTAACGGCTGCCCGCGCTCAAGGCAGCGGAAAGGTCTTTCACGAAGGCGAAAACGATGTCCTTCTCGTAGTGTTTATTGAGGCTTATCGCACCGGGATCTATGCCTCCGTGGCCGGCATCAAGGACGATTGTCCGTTTTTGCAGCGGCAGGTTTGAAACATCACTTTCGGGTTGCTGCGGTTGTGCGACCTGGGCAGGTTCTAGATCAATTACGAGGCGCGACGGCTTTTTGCGTATGCCCTCGATCAATTCTGAAGACGCGATTGCCACTGGGCGCTGCATGTCGATAATGACCTGTGACCGGCCGCCATCAGCTGATCCGTAGCGAAAGCCCTTGATCAGCCCGCGTGACGTCTGCCCTGCCCCTTCTTCAAGACTGAACTGACCTTGCGGAAAGAGAATTTGCAATTGCCGGCTATCTTGCGACTGCGACAGTTGGAACTCCACCTTGCGACTCAGGTCGAGGACGAAGCGGGTCCGCTGATCATCGCCACCGATTCGCGCCCCAGAGACGGTTACTTCCTGACTCCAACTGGGACTAGTTTCTACGCTAGATATCAATAGGATAAGCAGCACTCTTACGAAGATGCATGAAGCTGTGGATAACGTGTTGTGCAAAAGCTGTGAAATCATCGGTGCGCTAGTTTGACCTGCCGGTTCAATACACCAATTGCGGCTATTTGTTTAAGGTTAACTCCTGGTTTCCCAATTCCATCAGGAGTGCTTGCATTGCGACGGGTGCCCGCTTACAAGAGATGAGTCTTCTTCAAATACTGATCAAACTCGATCATAGGTTGCAGAAACATTGAATTCGTGAGGGAGTGGGGTCCGGATGATCCTTGTTGGGGTCGGCCCACGCCCGAAACGCTATGCATCCCCGACAGGGATGGAACAGCCTGATGGCCGTGGGTGGCCAAAGGTCGAACTTTAACCGTTCGCGCGGATGCGTGAACCAAGAGTAACCGCGAGACAATGCAGGCAAGAAGCGGCTTTGGAACACGAGATGCAGGGGGTTACGCCCGCCTGCCCGGTTTTGATTTCGCCAGCCGATTGAACATTCGTCTCCATCATGTGCAGACCTGACGCCGTGCAAGTGCTTTTTTCCGCACCGGACAGGAACCGCTTTTGCCCTAGCGGTCAGGTCGCCCGAAGGAATATAAATCATGGGCAACAAAATGCTCATCGAACTCGAGCCATGGCGAAGAAACACGCGTTGTCGTGGCCCGTGGCAGCCGAATTGAAGAATTTGATTTCGAAAGCGCTTCGCGCAAGCCACTCAAAGGAAATATCTACCTTGCCAAGGTGACGCGCGTTGAGCCGTCATTGCAGGCAGCCTTTGTGGAATATGGCGGCAACCGCCATGGCTTTCTTGCCTTTACCGAAATTCATCCCGACTATTATCAAATCCCGATCGCAGACCGGCTCGCGCTTATCAAGGAGCAGGAAGAAGATGCTGCTGCCGAGGCTGCGGATGAAGAAGCCGAAGGTGATGCTGGAGCAACCGGATCTGATGATGGCGATCATGATCACCATTCGGAACAACCGGCTGACAACGACGGTGACGATTCCTCGGAGGATAAATCTGATTCTGATCACGACAGTGAACATGAAGCCCGCGCCCTGAGTGCTGAGCCTGAACCGTTTGTCAGCGAGGCAGCCCCGGAAGAGCATGACGATGTCGAAGAAGAGAACGACGGCCGGAATTTTGCTGCACCTTCCGAAAATGGCGAGACAGTTCCCACTGCGGAAGCAGGCGAAATCGTAACAGTCGAAGAAGATGCGGAGAGCCGCTCTGTTGATTCTGTAGGTGCAGAAGATGCACTTGAAGAAGTTCCTCAGAGGAAGCCTCGCCAACATCGCCGCCGCTACAAAATTCAGGAAGTGATCAAGCGCCGGCAGATTCTATTGGTACAGGTTGTCAAGGAAGAGCGTGGCAACAAGGGCGCTGCCCTGACGACATTCCTCTCGCTCGCTGGACGCTATTGCGTGCTGATGCCAAACACTGCGCGCGGTGGAGGCATTTCCCGCAAGATTACCGATGCAGGCGACCGGCGACGCCTGAAGGAAGTGGCACGCGATATCGAGATTCCACAAGGCATGGGATTGATCGTTCGCACTGCGGGTGCGCAACGCACGCGGCCAGAAATAAAGCGCGACTTTGATTACCTGATGCGGCTTTGGGAAAGCGTGCGTGACCTTACGCTGCAATCACAAGCGCCGTCGCTGGTTTATGAAGAAGGCAGCCTGATCAAGCGTTCGATCCGCGATCTTTACACCAAAGATGTGGATGAAGTGATCGTTGAAGGCGAAGCCGCCTACAAAGAAGCAAAAGACTTCATGCGGATGCTGATGCCTTCGCATGCCAAGAATGTGAAGCTTTACAAGGAACCGCGCCCATTGTTTGCGCGCTACCAGGTGGAGAGCCATCTTGATGCGCTGTTCTCGCCAACGGTGAATTTGCCGTCAGGCGGCTACCTCGTGATCAACCAGGCGGAAGCTTTGGTTGCCATCGACATCAACTCGGGCCGCGCGACGCGCGAGCATTCGATTGAAGATACAGCGGCAAAGACAAATCTCGAGGCTTGCGACGAAATTGCTAGACAGTTGCGCCTGCGCGATCTTGCAGGCCTTGTGGTGATCGACTTCATCGACATGGAGGAGAATCGCAACAACCGTGCTGTTGAACGGCGCATGAAAGATGCGCTGAAGAATGACCGCGCACGCATTCAGGTTGGCCGCATTTCGCATTTCGGCTTGCTTGAAATGTCGCGGCAAAGGTTGCGCCCCGGCCTGACCGAAGGGACTTTCCGTACCTGCCCGCATTGCGAAGGGCGTGGTATTGTGCGTTCCGTTGGGTCGTGCGGACTTGGCGTGTTGCGGCAGATCGAAGACTACCTGCAGAACAAGCGGGCTGAAAATCTCACCGTCAAATGCGCGCGTGATGTTGTCTATTATCTGCTGAATGAAAAGCGCGACAACCTGCTGTCCATCGAACAGACCTATGGAATCACGATTTTTGTCATTCCTGGTGCGAATGAGATGCAGGGTACGCAAGCCATTATCGAGCGGGCCCCTGAGCGGGAAACAGCACCGCGCCGACTGATCGCAAGCACGCCTGTGCAAATGGATTCGGCACTTGATGGAAGCGATGACGAAATTGCCGAAACCGAAATGCCTGCCGAGGAAGAAAGCGAATTGGCTGACGCCGATTCTGAGTCATCTTCATCGCAAAAATCCCAAGGTTCTGAAGAAGCCCGGCGCGATGGTCGCAAGCGGCGGCGGCGCGGACGGCGCGGTGGCCGTAACGGAAATGGCGGACGTCATGCGCAGCATGAAGAGGGTTCTGAATCTTCTGACACATTACAGAATGCAGGAGAAGCTGAGGACCACGACGGGTCTGAGCGGGACAACCAGGCTGAACCTGAATATCGCGACAGCCGACCTGAGCAAGTTGACGAAGCCACTGCTGAAATGTCCGAGGGAACTGTTGAAGGCGAACAAGAAACCCAAGGCGAAGGCAGTGCAGGCGATGGAAACAAGCGGCGGCGATTTGGTCGCAATCGTGGTCGCAAGGACCGCGACGGCGCGCCGCGTGGCGGAGGCCGCAATCGTGAACGTGGTGACCGTGACGGCGGGCCACAGCGCAGTGAACGTGCGCCACGGGAGCCGTCGGAAACTTTTGCCGAGCCGGAAAGTGAGACACCGCGTGCTGCTCCGGTCATCGTCATTCCAGATACGATTGCCGAGCCTGAGCCGCGCAAGTGGCAGCCCCCTGCTCCGACGGTTGTTACCGAAGCCACACCAAGGCGCGCAGGTTGGTGGAGCAAGCGCAAACCTGAATGATCAGTACGTCGGCGCGGCCATAGCCGCGCCGCAATTCTGGAACATTTTTTGCCATGATATTTTTTCGCCCGTCGCTCAACCGCGTGACAGCTGTTGTTTTGAGTTTTGCCTTGGCGCTGGGTGGCAGCGGCGCTGCCATGGCACAAACACGCTCCGGCCAAAAAGCAATATCGCTGATCCGGGATGCCGAAATCGAGGGCCTGCTGCGGCTCTATGCCAAGCCGATTTTCAAGATTGCCGGACTATCTACTTCATCCGTGCGGGTTTATGTCATTGCCAATCCGCAGATCAACGCGTTCGTTTCCGGCGGGCAGCGAATGTTCGTGCATACTGGCCTGTTTACGCAGAGCAAGACTCCCAATGAAGTGATCGGCGTCATTGCGCACGAAACCGGACATATAGCGGGTGGGCATCTGGCGCGCATGGATGACCAACTGAGACGCGCAAGCGCTGAAAGCATCATCGGCATGCTGATTGGAGCCGCTGCAGCGGTCGGTGGCGCGGTCAGCGGCAGCGGCGAAGCTGCCAAGGTTGGCCAAGGCATCATCATCGGCAGCCAGGGCACCGCGCAGCGTGGATTCTTGCAGTATCAGCGTTCAATGGAGGCGTCGGCAGATGAGTCTGCCCTGCGGTATCTCGCATCAACCAAGCAAAGTGCCAAGGGCATGTTGACGATGTTTGACCGTCTGGCACGTCAGACGCTGGCAAGCACCCAGAATGCCGATCCATACCTGTTTTCGCATCCGATGCCACTTGAGCGAGTGCGGACACTGGCGGAGCGAGCGAAAGCTTCGCCCAGTTTTGGCGCGGTTGATTCACCCGCATTGCAGTTGCGCCACGACCTGGTCAAGGCCAAGCTTTCCGGTTTCATGGATTCACCACAGGCGGTTTTCAAGCGCTACCCGAAATCGGACATGTCCCTGCCGGGGCGCTATGCACGGGCCATTGCCATGTTCCGGCGCGGTGATATCGCCAATGCGCTGCCGATTATAGACAGTTTGACCAGTGATCTTCCAAAGAACCCGTATTTCTGGGAATTGAAAGGGCAGGCACTGCTTGAAAATGGCCAGGCGAAGCGGGCTATTCCGGCCCTTCAGGAAGCCAGAAAGCTGTTACCGCAGCAAGCTTTACTGCAAATTCTGGAAGCAGAAGCTTATCTTTCTGCCCAGAACCCGGACGGCGCGGTTGATGCGTTGCGACTATTGATACAGGCGCAGAGGCTGGAGCCCGACAATCCACAAGTCTATAAGCTGCTGGCGCAAGGCTATGCGCAGAAGGGCGATGTGCCGCGCGCCGAATTGGCGACGGCGGACTATGCAGTGCTGACGGGGGACCGCGATCTGGCTGTCGAAAAGGCCACCTTTGCCCAGACGCAGTTCAAGCAGGGAACTGCAGAGTGGCTGCGGGCAGATGACATTCTGGCGGCTGCCAAACGCAAGAAGAAGTGAATTGTGTTGCGGCGCAGGTTCGGCCAAAATCACCCAGACACGAGGTAATCATGATACGTATATTCAAGCTTGCCGCTTTGGCAATTTTATTGGCAGTCAGTTCAGTGGCTGCCACCGAGATCAGCGCTGAACAAAAGCAACAGATCGAGACGATCGTGCGAGACTATCTCCTGGACCATCCAGAACTGCTGCGCGACATGAGCGAAAAGTTGCAGGCAAAAGAGCAGGAAGCGACCGAGATTGCGCGGTCAGACAGCCTCAAGGCAAATGCAAAACTCATCTTCGGCGGGAAGAGTGACCCAATTGCGGGGAATCCCAAAGGTGACGTCACTGTCGTCGAATTCATGGATTACAACTGCGGCTGGTGCAAAAAGAGCGTCGACGAAATTGTGAAAATGACTGAAGAAGACAAGAACATTCGGGTTGTCATAAAAGAGTTCCCGATATTTGGTGCGGGATCAGACTATGCTGCGCGCGCCGCTTTGGCATCCGTGAGGCAGGGAAAATACTGGGAATTGCACCGCGCGCTTTTCAAGCAAGAAACGCAAGTGACCCAAGATGTGGTTGACGAAGTTGCAGCGAGCCTCGGAATAGACGTCGCGAAGATGAAGGCTGACATGGACAGCAAGGAGATCAAGGACATGATCGTTGCCAACCATGACCTGGCAAAATCGCTGAAGATCGAAGGTACGCCTGCCTTTATCGTGGATGAAGTGGTAGTGCCTGGCTATGTGCCGCTTTCGACTCTTATGCAGCACGTGGTTTCGCTGCGGGCGAACGGTGGTTGCAAGCTGTGCTAGAAACGCCGGGCTATAGATTTCAGCGATTTTGCACTTGCCCGAAAATCACTGTAAATGATTGAATCGTCGACTCGCGGGGTATGTCAGTAGCGGCAACCCGCATTTACAGGGAGAATTTGCACCGATGGCTGCACGGAAGAAAGCTGCAAAAGTCAGCAAACCACAGACTGACAATCCGCAGCTAGACCTTATCCGCGACCTTGCGGCGATCCTGAACCAGACCGGCCTTACGGAAATCGAACTTGATCACCAAGGTGCCAAGGTACGGGTGTCCAAGTCGGTTCATGTCACTGCGGCGGCAGCTCACGCTGCGCCTGCACCTGTTCATGGACCCGCTCCTGCGGCGGCCGTGCCTGTTGCTGTGGCAGCTGCAAATGACCTTGCCAACGCCGTCAAGTCGCCGATGGTTGGAACGGCCTATCTTGCGCCAGCGCCCACCTCTCCCAATTTTGTAAGCGTTGGTGCGACAGTCAAGGAAGGCCAGACGCTCTTGATCATCGAAGCCATGAAAACAATGAACCAGATCGCCGCCCCGCGTTCCGGCACGGTGACGCGCATACTGATCGAAAGCGGGCAGCCGGTCGAATATGGCGAAGCCCTTTTGGTGATCGAGTAATTCATGTTTGAGAAAATCCTCATTGCCAACCGCGGAGAGATTGCGCTTCGCGTTCTGCGGGCCTGCCGCGAACTTGGCATTCAAACTGTTGCTGTGCATTCCACTGCTGATGCAGACGCCATGCATGTGAAACTGGCGGATGAAAGTGTATGCATCGGGCCGCCTGCGGCAAAAGACAGCTACCTGAACATTCCGGCGATTGTTTCGGCTTGCGAGATCACGGGGGCAGAAGCCGTTCATCCGGGATATGGGTTCCTCTCGGAGAATGCGCGTTTTGCCGACATCCTGCAAGAGCACAAGATCAAGTTCATCGGTCCCTCTGCCGACAATATCCGCACGATGGGTGACAAGATTGAAGCCAAGCGCACGGCCAAGGCGCTGGGCATTCCGGTTGTGCCGGGCTCTGAAGGTGGCGTTGCAGGCGCCGATGAAGCGCGAAAGATTGCATCTGACATTGGCTATCCGGTTATTGTGAAAGCAACAGCGGGTGGTGGTGGGCGCGGCATGAAAGTGGCGCGCAACGAAAGTGAACTGGAGATTGCGGTTTCGACTGCGCAAACCGAAGCCAAGGCTGCCTTTGGCAATGGTGAGGTCTATATCGAGAAATACCTGCAAAAACCGCGGCATATTGAAATTCAGATACTGGCAGATGGACAGGGCAATGCGGTGCATCTGGGTGAACGCGATTGTTCGCTGCAACGGCGGCACCAGAAGATTCTCGAAGAAGCCCATTCTCCGGCATTGAACCCGGAACAGCGCAGTGCAATTGGCAATCGCGTGGCGCGCGCCATGGCTGATCTTCGCTATGAAGGTGTGGGCACCATCGAGTTTCTTTACGAGGATGGCGAGTTCTACTTCATCGAGATGAATACGCGCCTGCAGGTGGAGCATCCGGTGACTGAAGCGTTGACAGGGCTTGACCTTGTCCAAGAACAAATCCGGGTTGCTTCCGGTGCCAAACTGGCAATGACGCAGGACGACATTACCTTCTCGGGGCATGCCATTGAGTGCCGCATCAATGCGGAAAACCCGAACACCTTTACGCCGTCGCCAGGCAGAGTTGATTCTGTGCATTTTCCCGGCGGTCTCGGAATCCGTGTCGATAGCGCATTGTATTCCGGCTACCGCATTCCGCCCTATTATGACAGCCTGATTGGCAAGTTGATCGTTTTCGGCAAGACACGGCCCGAGTGCCTGATGCGTTTGCGCCGTGCGCTTTCGGAGTTTGTGGTTGAAGGCGTCGAGACGACCATACCGCTTTTCCAGGAGCTGCTGCGGGAACCTGATATCATTGACGGCCACTATGACATACATTGGCTGGAAGGTTTCCTTGCGCGCAAAAACGCGTGAACCGGATAACACCTGAAATCCTGCTGCAAGCCTATCGCGTCGGTGTGTTTCCGATGGCCGAGAGTGCGCAATCTTCAGGACTGCACTGGATTGACCCACCTGAACGCGGGGTTCTTCCACTTGATGAGTTTCATGTTTCACGTTCTCTGGCGCAAACACTGCGGCATGACGTGTTCGACGTGCGTATCAATTCTGCGTTCGCGCAAGTGATTGCCAATTGCGCTGCGGCCACTCCCGGCCGGCCTGACACATGGATCAATGATCGCATTTTGCGACTTTATACTGGCCTGTTTCAGATGGGGAATGCACATTCGGTTGAATGTTGGAAAGACGGTGAATTGGTTGGCGGGCTTTATGGCGTTCAGATTGGTGCGGCGTTTTTTGGCGAAAGCATGTTTTCGCGCATGACAGATGCGAGCAAGGTAGCGCTGGTCTATCTGGTTGCGCGGCTGAAGCATGGTGGATTTCGATTATTGGATACGCAGTTTCTGACTGCACATCTATCGCGTTTCGGAACGGTTGCTGTGCCCAAGTCACGCTATCTTTGGATGCTCGAAGCCGCAATCTCCATGCCGGGCGATTTCCTGAAACTCGACTTTGCAGTGAATGCAGAAACTATCCTGCAAATCGCACGCAGCAAAAGTCAGTCTTCCGGTGTTTCAGGCTGAGCTGATTCGGTTTCGGGTTTTGCAGGCGGGGCTGCTTCGACCGGCACTGGTGGCGCGTCCGGATCACGGCAACCGGTTAACCAGACGTCGTAGACGGGATTTTCCAAAGCGTTGAGACTGGGATTTTCGGCAAAGAGCCAGCCAGAGAAAATCATGTCTTGCGGGGCTGTCTTGTTGCCAGTGAAAATCTGGACAAAGGCTGCCGTGACTGGTTGTTCAGTGATCGGCTTGGTGTAGCACGCTGACATTTTGATCTTGAGGTCGCCAAAAACCACTTCTTCGCCCAATTTGGCTTCGAACATCGTAGTGACAGCGGTAATCTTGTCGAGACCCGAAAACAAGCCGATGGGATTGGCAATGTGTTCCGCCTGCGCCAGATTCGTCAGCAGCGACAGGCTAGCTGCCAAAGTTGCCAAACGCTTTGGCGACTTCATTCCTTTGGTTGCTCCGCAGGTGTTTCCTGCGCAGGCTTGGAACCGGCCTTGTCGAACATGGCCTGCGAAATCAGAGACCAGATATCCACTGCGCTTTGGGTGTATGAAATCATCGCACCATCGCCCAATTTCACGTCACTTCCACCAGGCTCGAGGGCGACGAACTTGCCACCCAACAGGCCCTCACTGGTGATTTTTGCCGTTGTATCTTCCGAAAGCGAGATCGCATTGTCGATGACCATGCTGATTTGTGCCTGATAAGATTCGGGATTCAATTTCTGGTCGATGACTGAACCAATCTTGATACCTGCCAATCTCACATCGGTGCCAACGTTCACGCCTTCAATATTCTCGAACTCTGCCGTCAAGCGATAACCGTGTCCCGAAAAAGACGCTGAACCCGTTGTGCGCAAAGCATAGATCAGGAATATTGCAGCGGTGAGTGCAACGGCGAGTCCTGTGAAGGTTTCGATGGTACGGGCGCTGAGATTCATGCTTTTGCGTCTCCGGCAAAAATTATTCCGGTTGCCAGGCCTGGTAGTCGGGGGCATTTGCCACGGGCTTTCCGCCAGTGGCGATGCTGCCAGGTGGCCGATAGGCGGCCGACGAACCGGTAACATTTTCCTGGTGAGGTCTTTCCCATTCGCGCGCCACATATTGTTCCTGCGACGGCGGAGTGTCCACACGGTGATGAATCCAGCCATGCCAGCCTGGAGGTACCTGCGACGCTTCGGAATATCCTGCGTAAATCACCCAGCGACGTTCGGGGATCGAATCCGGTATGGCTGAAGGACTGCGATAATATGAATTGCCAAGCTCGTCCTTGCCGACGAATTCGCCCTTGCGCCACGTGTAGAAACGGGTGTTCAGCGTTTGGCCATTCCACCAGGTCAGGAGCTGTTTAATAAAGGTCATCACGGCTGCTTGTCTCCAAGCGCTATATGACCGATTGGCGCTCCCGGGTAAAGTTTAATTGCGACTGGTTCCGGCACTCTATTTCGTCACGATTACGGGTATTGCATTTGAGGTTGCTGTCCCTTTTTGTGCTTCACTGGCACCGACTGCGGCAGCCAATTTGCTGTTCAAATCCTGCGCAATTTGCGGTGACACCGGAGTGCGGCGCGGCATGTTGAACAAGAACAAGCGAGGTCGCTGTGTCTCTTCAGACAGGTGTAGCAGATAGATCGGGGACAACTTGCCTGCCTGTTCGAGGTTGATGTGGGCATTGTAGGCGCGCAGCACCAATCGCGAGTCAGTCGCATGATCTGTTTTGTGAACCAGCGTCAGGACTGCGGCTTCGCCCTTGTGAAGCAGCGGCTGGGGCGCGAGGTCTCCCAAGGCAGCGTGCGTGTCGAGGTACTTCATGCCACTGGCGATGGACCATGGCGTGGTTTCAACCCATTTCTGCGATGCGAGCGTTGTTCGAAGGTTTTCGAGTTGACCCACCCAAACTGCGGAAAAAGGGTCATAACTTCTACCAGCCAGTGCGATCCGCCGTATCGGCAATTGTGTGCTTGCCAGATCTTTGAGCTGTTCGAGACTGACCGATTTTGACTGTTCGGGGAGAGCGTAAAGAGCGAGCTTGGCGTTGACCTGCGGTGCTGCATATCCAATTATCATGGCAAACATAACAGCGGTTGCAACACCGAGAAAGCTCAAAGGGCGCAGCTTGCGGGTGGGCAAGGTCTCTACGACAATTCCGAATGCTGCACAGATGATTGATGCGAGCACAATTCCGCCAAGGACATCGCTGAACCAGCTAACGCCGAGATAGAGCCGCGAAAAGGAAATCGCGATGATGATGCATCCGAAAATCGAGATCATCAGCGCTCTTGTCCAGCGGCCACGACCGACACTCGCCAGCAAGGCGATCATTCCCAAGACCGTGCCAGACAGCAGGGTATGGGCACTTGGGAAGACAAACGCATCCCTCAAACTGGTCGTGACACCCGCAGGTATCCGGGAGGCTGCCTCGAGCGGTTTGAAGCACAGCGTGGCGGCATAGGCGACTGAGATTGCGGCGGTGGCGGAAATTGCCGCCCGCCAGGCTCTGCGCCACAGAAGCCAAAGAACCGTAAGTGCAGCGAGGGCCATGATCACGGGCCTGTCGCCAAGCATGGTTATCAGGACCATCAACTTGTCGCCCGGTTCGCTGCGCAAATGCGCCAACAGATTATTGGTCGTGAGATCGAGATTGGAAATTGCGCCCTTGAGGATCAGACCGCTGACAAGGTCTATCAGAATGACAAATGCCACGAGCGTGACGAAGGAAAACAGAACAATTACCCTCGAACTTGGTCTTTCAGGTGAGAGTGCTCTTCCAATTCTCTGAATTGTCCGGTTTTTGTTCTGGCGCGCCGAGGCAGAAAGATGGCGCAGTACATTGTCGATCCGGGGCGACATGCTGGCTGCAGCAAGCCGGATCAACCAGCCGCAAACAGCCAGAACAAGCAGCAGGACAAGCAGAACGATCACCAGCCTTTCACTGAGTTCGCCGGCAAAGGCGAGGCCCTGCCCGATCAGTATTCCCGGAAATACGTGGGCCGCTGTCCAGACCAGACCGGACGAAAAATTCACCGCGATAAAGAACATCTGACTCATGCCGAGCATGCCAACGATGCCTGGGACGACTGCTTTCACGCCCGGAACGAAGCGGCCGATTGCGATGCTCTTGCCGCCGTGCTGCCGGACATAATCCTCGCCACGCAGGAGGAGTTGCGGATGGCGGTTGAGAGGCCACATGTCCTTCAGTTTGTCACCGTACCAGCGGCCAGCCCAGTAGGAGACTTGGTCACCAGCAATTGCGCCTACAGCAGTCGCGATAAAAACCGGCCAAAAATCGAGGTGACCGGTTCCCACCATCGTGCCAGCCCCTACGAGAATCACCGTGGAAGGCACGAAAAGGCCAATAATCAGGAGTGCTTCGCCGAACGAAATCAGAAAGACGATCCAAAGGGCCAGATCAGGATGCGCCGAAAGGTATTCTGGCGACATGAAAGGCAGGACTGACTGGATTGCTGACTGGATAGATTCCATAGAACTCTTTGTATCAACTCAAAGCACGGCAAGCATTGCCGTAAACAATTTGCCGTTGGAACGCAAATCAAGCAAAAGAACGGCCAGCCTTCCACCCTGTTTAACGAGCGAGTAGTTAATCTTTTAAAATGGTCGATTTGACGACGTTCATGTTGTTTGCCGCCGGGTTGATGGGGGGCGCCATCAATGCAGTGGCGGGAGGCGCTACTTTCCTCACCTTTCCGGCCATGGTAGCGGCAGGGCTGCCGCCTACGGTTGCCAATGCTTCCAGTTCGCTTGCCCTTACACCAGGGCATTTTTTCGGCATGTTGGCCGATCGCAAGGAACTGCCAAAGAGGGACCGCCATTTCTGGATTTCGCTCGCTGTAGCATCCCTTGCGGCAGGAGCTGGAGCTCTGTTGCTGTTTGTAACAAGCGAGCGGCAGTTTGAACTGATCGTTCCGGCCCTGATTGGCATTGCCACCCTGCTCTTTGCATTTGGCCGACAATTCAAAGTGTGGCTGGGTGGAAGTGCTGCGCAGGCGGACAAGCCGACAGCGCGGCTTGCCTGGCTTGGGCCGACAGGCATCTATATCGGCTACTTTGGCGCAGGTGCCGGGGTTGTGATGATGGCGCTGTTTGCGCTGACAACATCATGGTCGGTGCGATCGTCCAATGCCATGAAGAACATGTTTGGCGCGGTGGGCAACTGGACTGCTATTGCGTTCTTCATATGGTCAGGAATGATCAATTGGGCAGCGACATTGCCAATGCTGGCAGGTGCAGTCATTGGTGGGTTAGTTGGCGGACGATTGTTGCGGGTGTTTTCGCAGGACACTTTGCGGAGAATTATCATCGGTGCGGGGACGCTCGTTACACTTCTATATATGTGGAGATACTGGCTGTGAGCGCTGATACTGATTTCAAGGGACAATATGAAGTCTCGTTGCTGGCGCGCTGGGTGGGGTTCACCGCTGCCTGCATCGGCATGTTCATGGCCATTCTCGATATTCAGGTGGTGGTCACATCACTCGCTGTGATCGAGACTGCGCTTGGCATTGGTGCCGACAAGATGAGCTGGGTGCAGACGTCTTATATTATCGCCGAGGTAGTGGCTATTCCGCTGACCGGGCTGTTGATGCGCGTGTTTTCGATGCGGTGGCTGTTTGTTGTGGCACTTTCCGTTTTCACACTTGCGTCTATCGGCTGTGCCTATAGCGGTGGTTTCATCACTTTGCTGGCATGGCGCGTGCTGCAAGGGTTTGCTGGCGGTGTGCTTATACCAATTGTCTTTTCCAGCATCTTTCTCCTGTTTCCGAAAGGCCGCCAGCAGACTTTTGCGACGGCTCTTGGGGGCGTGCTTGCCGTTCTAGCACCGGCGCTGGGGCCGCTGATCGGCGGCTGGATCACTGAGCACTATTCCTGGCAATGGCTGTTCCTGATCAATGTTGTTCCTGGGATTATCAGTGTCTTGCTTGGCAGCCTTACACTTCCCAAAGCGCGCATTGATTTCAAAGTCATCAAGGAAATCGACTGGCTGGCGTTGCTGGCCTTCGGCATTTGTCTGGCGTTGTTGATCATCGGACTCAAAGAAGCACCAAAACAGGGCTGGCTGTCGCCATCTGCCGTCTTGATGTTCACATTTTCGGCGATGTGCCTGTTGTTTTCCGTGTTGCGGCCACGTTCGCCTATCCTGTTTCACCTCCTGCGTGACAAGGCGCTGACATTCGGCTGTGCGCTCAGTTTCATTCTCGGCTTTGGCCTGTTCAGTGCGGTTTACATCATGCCGGTATTTTTGGCGTTTGTGCGCAATCATGGACCGCTGCAGATTGGCATCATTACATTGTGCATGGGTCTGTCGCAGCTGGTGAGCGCGCCGGCCACGGTTCTGGTGGACCGGTATTTCAATGCGCGCTGGCTTTCAGCGTTTGGATTTGCGGTTTTTGCCTTGGGAATGTTCCTCAATGCGTCGCTCACACCTGCATCTGACTATGATGAAGTTTTTTGGCCGCAGGTGGTGCGTGGCGTTGCCATTGCAATGTGCATCCTGCCGCCGATCCGCATGGCACTGGGCCTGCTTCCTTTGCACGATGTGAATGATGCATCTGGGCTGTTCAATCTGGTGCGTAACATCGGGGGGGCAATCGGCATCGCGGTGATGGACACCATCATGTTTGGGCGCAGCCCCATCCATTCGGATCGCATCATGGAATTGATCAATACAGATCCAGCAGCGGCAGCCGCCATTCTTGATGTGCCAGTGGACGAGATACCCGCGAGTGATGATCCTACAGGGTTCATGAACATCATGGACCTGGTGCAGGCGGCGAGTTTGACGCAGGCAATTAATGAGTGCTGGATGGTTTTGGGCGGAGTGACTCTGTTGGCGCTGCCGCTGTTGTGGATGGTCGGCCCGATTCGGAGTGCGATCCCCGTCTATAAGTTGATTCAGATGGGTGAGACTCCTCTTAGGTAGCGTCCTACTGCATTTTTGGAAGACGATTTCCGCAAGGAATTCGCGAAATCCTGCTTGACAGGAGTCAAGCACACATCACCCCTGCTCCACAGATTTGAACATCCTGTCGATGCAAGCTACGAGAAGACTTGAGGTTCTGAACAGAATCGGATGATTATGATTCAAGCTTGAGGGAAATCGAGTTGAGCCACTATATGTGGTGTTAATTCGACATTAACACACTAGCTATTGACTGCCAAAACAAGGCGAGCCTATTATGCTCTCCAAGGGTCGCAAGGCGGACTGCGCGTAAACACTTGAAAAGTGGCTGCGTTTGGTTGGTTTTGACAGGCTTTCGGGGGGCGAAAACATCGCCGGATACAGAGTAGCAACGTACGACAAAATCGTGCGCGCCTAAACGCGCGCGCAGAGGAAAAATCATGCCGTCCGGGCGGGCTGGATGGCGTGCAACAGAACAATGAAGATGAGGTTGGGCCATGAAGATTGAACGCCGTTACACCGTTGAAGGTCAGGACGCTTACGCCAGTATTGATTTCCGGAAGGCTGTGAGTGAAATCAAGAACCCTGACGGTTCGACAGTGTTTCGGCTCGATGGTATCGAAGTGCCTGCTGACTGGTCGCAGGTTGCCACCGATATTCTGGCCCAAAAATACTTCCGCAAGGCTGGCGTTCCCGTTTCTTTGAAGCGTGTTGAGGAAAACTCTGTTCCTTCGTGGCTGTGGCGTTCTGTCGCCGACGATTCCGCTGATGGCAAGACCACAGGCGAGCGTTCGGCCAAGCAGGTTTTCAACCGCCTCGCTGGCACCTGGACATATTGGGGCTGGAAGGGCGGCTATTTCACCACGGAGGCAGATGCGCGCGCTTTTTACGACGAGCATTGCTTCATGCTGGCGCGACAGATGTGCGCGCCCAACAGCCCGCAGTGGTTCAACACGGGTCTGCATTGGGCCTATGGCATTGATGGTCCAAGCCAGGGCCATCATTATGTGGACTATCAAACCGGGGAGCTGGTCAAATCTGCTTCCGCTTACGAGCATCCACAACCACACGCATGTTTCATACAATCGATTTCTGACGATCTTGTGAACGAAGGCGGCATCATGGACCTTTGGGTGCGTGAAGCGCGGCTGTTCAAATATGGTTCTGGCACGGGTTCGAACTTCTCACATTTGCGCGGTGAGGGAGAAAAACTTTCGGGCGGCGGCAAGTCTTCCGGCCTGATGAGCTTCCTGAAGATCGGTGACCGGGCTGCCGGTGCCATCAAGTCGGGTGGAACCACGCGGCGCGCTGCCAAGATGGTGGTTGTCGACATCGATCATCCAGATATCGAGAACTATATCGAGTGGAAGGTGAAGGAAGAGGAGAAAGTTGCCTCGCTGGTGACCGGTTCCAAGATTGTGAAGCGTCATTTGGGCGCAATCATGAAGGCTTGCGTGAATTGCGAGGGGCCTGGCGATGATTGCTATGAAATCGACAAGAACCCGGCATTGAAACGCGCCGTCAAAGATGCGCGCAAGAATCTCGTGCCTGACAATTATATCAAACGCGTCATCCAGTTTGCCAAGCAGGGATATACCGAGCTCAAGTTCGACACTTATGACACAGACTGGGATGGCGAAGCCTATCGTACCGTCTCGGGCCAGAACTCCAACAACTCGGTGCGCGTGACCGACACGTTCCTCAAGGCCGTTGAAACCGACGGCGACTGGAACCTCAATGGCCGGACGCAGAAGAAAATCGTCAAGACCCTGAAGGCGCGCGCCTTGTGGGACAAGGTTGGCTATGCCGCCTGGGCATCTGCTGATCCTGGCATCCAGTTCCACACCACGATCAACGACTGGCACACCTGCCCGGCTGCGGGCGAGATCCGGGCGTCAAACCCATGCTCCGAATACATGTTCCTTGACGATACCGCATGCAACCTGGCGTCACTCAACCTCATTCGCTATCGCAAGGCTGATGGTGTTTTTGACATCGAGTCATATGAACATGCGGTTCGCCTGTGGACCATCGTTCTCGAAATCTCGGTGATGATGGCGCAGTTTCCGTCCAAGGAAATTGCCCAGCTGTCCTATGAATATCGCACACTCGGCCTTGGCTTTGCCAATATCGGTGGCTTGTTGATGATGGCTGGCATTCCCTATGACAGCCATGAAGGCCGCGCGATCTGCGGTGCGATTTCGGCGATCATGACCGGGGTTTCCTATGCAACATCAGCCGAGATGGCCAAAGAGCTTGGTCCATTCCCGGGATACGGTCCCAATCGCGAGTCAATGTTGCGTGTCATCCGCAATCACCGCCGTGCTGCCTTTGGCGCTGCTGTGGGTTACGAACAGCTCAGCATCAATCCAGTACCGCTCGACGAGAATGATCTCAAGGACAAGTCACTGGCCGCAGCAGCACGTGCTGCATGGGACAAGGCCTTGTCACTGGGCAGCGAGCATGGCTTCCGCAATGCGCAGTCCACTGTTGTTGCCCCGACCGGCACGATTGGCCTGATCATGGATTGCGATACGACGGGTATCGAACCTGACTTTGCACTTGTGAAGTTCAAGAAGCTTGCTGGTGGTGGTTACTTCAAGATCATCAATCAGGCAGTGCCGCAGGCCTTGCGGACGCTTGGCTATACCGCTGACCAGATCGAAGCGATCATCAACTATGCCGTTGGGCACGGAACGCTTGCGGATTCTCCAACACTCAACCACGCGCAGTTGCGCGCCAAGGGCTTTGGCGATGAGCAGATCAAGAAGATCGAAGCGGGTCTCGCTTCTGCCTTCGATATCAAGTTCGTGTTCAACAAGTGGACGCTGGGTGAAGAGTTCTGCAAGACGGCCCTGAAGCTGACGGACGAGAACCTCAACGATTTCGGGTTCGACATGCTGGTGCATCTTGGCTTCTCAAAGTCGGAAATTGACTTCGCCAATGTCCATGTTTGTGGTGCGATGACGTTGGAAGGTGCGCCAGGCTTGCGGGATGAACACCTGCCGGTGTTTGACTGCGCCAATCCATGCGGCAGAATCGGCAAGCGCTACTTGTCGGTTGACAGCCACATTCGCATGATGGCGGCAAGCCAGCCGTTCATTTCGGGTGCCATTTCCAAGACGATCAACATGCCGAATGATGCTTCGGTCGAGGAATGTTCTGCTGCCTACATGTTGTCGTGGAAGCTCGGGGTCAAGGCGAACGCTCTGTATCGCGATGGGTCGAAGCTGTCGCAGCCTCTATCGTCGCAATTGCTCAACGATGATGACGACGCCGAGGATCAGGTTGATGCTCTCTTCGCCAAATCCGTGCCTGCGCGGGTTGAGACCGTGGTCGAGAAGATCGTCGAGCGGATTGTGCTGCGCGAGCGCGAAAAGCTGCCGGGTCGCCGCAAGGGGTATACCCAGAAGGCGATTGTGGGTGGACACAAGGTTTATCTGCGCACCGGTGAATATGACGATGGCAAACTGGGTGAAATCTTCATCGACATGCACAAGGAAGGTGCGGCACTGCGCGCGATGATGAACAATTTCGCCATCGCGGTATCGGTTGGCCTGCAATATGGCGTACCACTGGAAGAATTTGTGGATGCCTTCACATTCACGAAATTCGAGCCTGCCGGCATGGTGCAGGGCAACGACTCGATCAAGAATGCAACGTCAATCCTTGACTATGTGTTCCGCGAACTGGCTGTTTCCTACCTCGGTCGCAATGATTTGGCGCATGTGGAGCCTTCGGAAATCGGCTTTGATGCACTTGGCAAGGGCGAAACGGGCAGCGAGGACGACGCCAAAGCACCGTCGGTGGCGGCGCAGCGGTATCTTTCCACGGGTTTTGTTCGCAGCAAGCAGATGGCGCGGCTCGCAGTTGTGCCGCAAGGTGCTGCTTCACCGGCTATCGCCTTGCAGATGCGTGTCAGTGAAGGAGCTCTCGCGCTGGCAGAACCGGTTCAGGCGAGCATATTGCTGGCTGAACCTGTCGCTTCCATCAAGATGGATCGGCGAGCTGAAGCACGCATGAAGGGCTATGAAGGCGAGAGCTGCTCTGAATGCGGCAACTTCACCATGGTTCGCAACGGCACGTGCCTGAAGTGCGACACCTGCGGGTCTACGAGCGGGTGTTCGTGAAGCGCATTCGATAACTGCACGAGATATGGCCGGTCTTTTGACCGGCCATTTTTGTTTCGTGCCTCTGACAATGTGAGTTCGTCGCCGTTATCAGCGAGCGAATGACATGCGATTCCTCCTTCGTCGATGATGCGTGATGACGTTGATGAGAGTGCGATGAATGTTATCAACAGCATTTTTCTGCGCTTCGACACGAAAGTGTTGCATGCATGCAACATATTCTTGCGCCTCCCGAGAGTGAAAACCGGTCCAAAAATCAATCATCCGTGTACGGATGATCTTTGATTCATGCAATGTTTTTGCGGATTCGTTGCGATTCACATTTGATCCGTCCACGGATGAAATGCGAATAGCGGAGCGTTTACTTATTGTTAGTGAGACTCGCGCGATACCCCAAGATGTAGTTCGGCATATTGCCGAATCACACAAACGGGTCCAAACGGGCAAACGCGATGAATGTGAAGTTCGGATTTAACATGATCCCTTGCATGAATCGCACACCAGTAAGGCCTGCGTTGTGGGGCATTAACAACTAAATCTCTAGGAGATAATCATGGCTGCTAAGAAGGCTAAAAAAGCCGTAAAGAAAGTAAAGAAAGCTAAGAAGGCTAAGAAGAAGTAAGCCTTCAGTCTTTCGATTGATTTCGGCCCCGGACGGCAAGCGCCTCCGGGGCCTTAATTTTTTCTGGGGATGGCGTAGTCGGGTTTCCGCTTTTCGCGGGAATGACAATAGCGGGCGCTTTACTGGTAAACGTAAATCCTGGAACCGACCTTGACGCGGTTATAGAGGTCGACGACGTCGGCATTCATCATGCGGATGCAGCCTGATGAGACTGCGCCACCGATTGAGGATTCGTTATTGGTACCGTGAACTCGGAAAATGGTGCCGCCAATGTACAAAGCGCGGGCGCCGAGCGGATTGTTTGGGCCGCCTTCCATGAAATTCGGAATTTCGATACCCTTCTCGGCCTCACGTTCGATCATTTCCTGGGGCGGCGTCCAGCTGGGCCATTCGGACTTCGCGACAATCTTCGATTGGCCGCTCCACTGAAAGCCTTCACGGCCCACGCCGACCTTGTAACGGATGGCTTCGCCTTCGGCGCTCACATAATAAAGAGCGCGTTCTGGCGTGCGTACGATCAACGAACCTACTGGATATCTGGTTTCGTCCCAAGACACTGTGCGGCGCGACATGCGCGTAGACAGTTGTGAAGATGATGCGAACTGGCCGAATTGGCGGCGATCGGTTCGTGCGCCATCGCGGCGCTTGCCGAACAGGCATTGCAGGAAGCCATCGCAATCGCGCTGACGACGGACGACGACCTGCTTTTCGTCCTTCTTGACGGAAGCCTTGCGGCGCTGGTCGGCTGTCTTGCGTTTTGCTTCTTCGGCTGCCTTCAGCCTGGCTTCGATGGCCTTCTTCTTTTTCAGCGCAGCAGCGATCTTGGCTTCTTCGGCCTGCTTCTGCTTCAAAAGCTCGACCCGTTCATCGGCCGATGTTACGGCGAAACTTACGGTCGGCAGTGTCAGACCTGTGCCAAGCAGCAAGGCTGCGGAAAGTGCGAAAATTTTACGATTCATGCGTCGCCTCGTCAATTCTGGGGGGAAGATAATGGCCCCGACATGGGTTGTGAAGTGTATCTCGATCACGTTTCCGGGAGATTAAGGCGGATATGAAGTTCGCGGAGCTGCTTGGGTGTTGCCTCTGAAGGTGCCCCCATGAGCAGGTCCTGGGCCTGCTGGTTCATCGGGAACAGCACCACTTCACGGATGTTGGGTTCATTGCAAAGCAACATGACAATGCGATCCACACCTGGAGCAATGCCACCATGTGGCGGCGCGCCGTATTGGAAGGCACGATACATGCCGCCAAACTTCTCGATGATAACTTCCTCCGGGTACCCGGCGATCTCAAAAGCCTTTTTCATGATATCGGGGCGATGGTTTCGGATAGCACCCGACGAGAGCTCGACGCCATTGCAGACGATATCGTACTGGTAAGCATTGATGGTGAG
This sequence comes from uncultured Alphaproteobacteria bacterium, assembly GCA_963738595.1. Classification (GTDB taxonomy): domain Bacteria; phylum Pseudomonadota; class Alphaproteobacteria; order Rhizobiales; family Aestuariivirgaceae; genus Aestuariivirga. The sequence goes on along the minus strand of CAVTXF010000009.1, from coordinate 87,009 downwards.
CGGGTCCTGGCTTTCCAGAGCTTCCAGCCCCCCTTGCGGCATGGAGAATGGATTGTGCGAGAAGTCGACTTTCTTGTCGTCTTCGTTCCATTCATACATCGGGAAGTCGACGATCCAGCAGAAGTCGAAGCGGTCCTTGGCGATGAGGTTCATTTCCTCACCAGCTCGGGTGCGAGCTTCGCCGGCGAACTTATAGAATTTTGACGGCTGGCCTGCGACGAAGAAGGCAGCATCGCCAACGGCTAGTCCCAGCTGATCACGAATTGCAGTTGTGCGTTCGGCACCGATGTTCTTGGCAATCGGGCCGGCGCCTCCCTCTTCGCCATCGCGCCAGAAGACGTAACCCAGGCCCGGTTGGCCCTGTTGTTGTGCCCAAGAGTTCATGCGGTCACAGAAAGCGCGGGATCCTCCACCCTTCACCGGGATAGCCCACACTTCCACTTTGGGGTCGTTTGCAATCATGTTGGCGAAGACCTTGAAGCCGGAGCCAGCAAAGTGTTCGGTGACGGACTGCATCTTGATCGGATTGCGCAAGTCAGGCTTGTCGGTGCCGTACCAACGCACGGAATCCTTGTAGGCGATGTGCGGAAATTTTTGCGTCACGGGCATGCCGCCGCCGAATTCCTCGAACACACCTCTCAACACAGGTTCAACAGCGTTGAACACGTCTTCCTGAGTCACGAAACTCATTTCGATGTCCAGTTGGTAGAACTCGCCGGGACTGCGGTCGGCGCGAGCATCCTCATCACGGAAGCAGGCTGCAATCTGGAAATAGCGGTCAAAGCCCGACATCATGATCAGCTGTTTGAACTGCTGTGGGGCCTGTGGCAGCGCATAGAACTTGCCGGGGTGAACGCGGCTGGGTACGAGATAGTCGCGGGCACCTTCTGGTGATGACGCCGTAAGAATTGGCGTCTGGAATTCGAAGAACCCCTGATCCTTCATGCGGCGGCGCAAACTGTCGATGATGGCGCCCCGCTTCATTATATTGGCGTGAATGCGGTCGCGGCGCAGATCAAGAAACCGATACTTCAGGCGGATGTCTTCGGGATATTCCACTTCGCCAAAAACAGGCAGCGGCAATTCAGAAGCCTGCGACAAAACCTCAATCTCTGTTGCATAAACTTCCACGAGGCCTGTGGGCATGTTGGTATTTTCCGTGCCAGCGGGCCGCGTCCGAACCTTACCATCAATACGCACCACCCATTCGGAGCGCAGTGTTTCAGCTACCTTGAAAGCAGGTGAATCCGGATCGGCCACGACTTGCGTCAGGCCATAGTGATCGCGCAGATCGATGAACAGCACGCCGCCGTGATCGCGGACGCGGTGCACCCAGCCTGAAAGGCGTGTTTCGGTACCGATATCTGAATCGCGAAGTGCCCCGCAGGTGTGGGTCCGGTATTGGTGAGTCATAAAATTTCCCTGGTTTCAGGCGCTAAAACACATTTCAGGCGTGGTTTGTCAAGAGTCGCCCCTGACAGCTATGGCGCGCCCTTAACCGTCAGATCTTCCAAACAGGAACAGGCGCTTCTTTTTCTTTTTTGAGGTTACGGCTGTATCATTGGACGCGGTGCGCTTGCTGCCGAGCTTGAAGCCTTTTGGCAAGACAGGACCATCTTCGACAAAATCAAAATCGAAAAATCCACCCTTGATCACGACGGAGGTATTCTTCATGCCATTTGTTTGCACAAGACCGAACAGCTTTGTGGCGTTGGCTTGTGACAAGCGAACACAGCCATGCGACGCGCGGCGACCGAGGCTCTTTTCGTATAAAGTTCCGTGAATAGCGTGGCCTTCACCTGTGAAGAAAATGGAATGCGGCATCGGTGCGTTGTCCCACTCTTCCGAAAAATGCTCCTCCTCCATTCTGAAAGGACGGAATTTGCCGCTTGGCGTGTCGTAACCCGACCCACCTGTCGATACCGGCCAGACATATTTTACGTCGCCATCGACCTTGATCGTCATTTTCTGACTGACCTTGTTGATGGTGATATCGATTTTGGCGGCCAATGCCTGACTGGCGAGCATTAGCGGGAGCGAAAGAGCAAGAACGCGGAACATGCGGCGCACGGTTTGGTTCCTTATGGGGTGAAGATTCGTCTGCCTCGCATTATAGGCGCGTGCCACGGCCTGTGTCTCGCCCCATCTTGCAGGGGTAAATGTCTATATTTTTCATTAATTTGCGATTTTATCGTTGCAGGCGTTTGATGAGGCTTGAGGTGTCCCAGCGGCTTCCGCCCATTTGCTGGATCTCGGAATAGAACTGATCGACCAGCGCTGTAACAGGCAAGTGGGAGGCGTTTCGGCGGGCTTCGTCAAGGCAAATGCCCAGATCCTTCCTCATCCAATCTACCGCGAAACCAAAATTGAACTGGTCTGCAATCATGGACTTGTGGCGGTTTTCCATTTGCCATGAGCCCGCAGCGCCCTTGGAGATTACATCAATCACGGATTCCATTTCGAGGCCTGCTTTCTTGCCGAACTGGATTGCCTCAGCGAGGCCTTGCACCAGACCTGCTATCGCAATCTGGTTACACATCTTGGCAAGTTGACCGCTGCCCGTGGGACCAAGCAAGCGTGACATCCTCGCATAGTTCATGATTGCGGGTTCGGCCCTTGTATAAATGTCCGCGTTGCCGCCGCACATTACTGTGAGCTGACCTTTCTCTGCGCCTGCCTGACCGCCAGAGACTGGTGCATCGACAAAGCCAATCTGCAATTTCCTGGCGCGATCATGGAGCTCACGTGCGACATCGGCGGATGCAGTGGTATGGTCGACGAAGATCGAACCGGGCTTCATGGACTGGAATGCACCGTCGGTGCCAATTGTCACTGCGCGCAGATCGTCATCATTGCCAACGCAGGCAAAAACAATGTCGGCTCCCTGTGCCGCCGCCTTGGGCGTAGCCGCGGCGCGGTTTCCATGGCTGGCTACCCATTTTTCTGCCTTCTCCGCCGTGCGGTTGAAGACCGAAACGGGTGCACCGCTTTTTTGTGCGAGATGGCCTGCCATGGGAAAGCCCATGACGCCAAGACCGATCCATGCGTAGGTCACAGTCATTCTTAATCCCCTTCTTCACCAATGTCGTTGCAAGACGCAAACTTTGCTTGCTGTTTCCTTCTTTGAGCGGATAAACAGTATTGCATGTCTATTGAAAAGCGAAACTTTCCGCAGTTCTTTATTACTTCGCCAAGCCCCTGCCCTTATCTTCCAGGCCAGCTTGAGCGGAAGGTTTTTACGCATTTGATTACGCTGGATGCAAAAGCCTTGAATTCGCAACTTTCCAAAGGTGGTTTCAGGCGGAGTCAAAACATCGCTTACAGGCCTGCTTGCGACACATGCAAGGCTTGCCAGTCAGTCCGGGTTCCGGTTGAAGATTTCGATTGGTCACGTTCATTTCGCAAGGTGATGGCGCGAAACGAAGACCTTCAGGTATTTGTCGAGCCCGCCAAGGCGACATCGGAGAACTATTCGCTGTTTCGCGACTATATTGATACGCGCCATGGCGATGGCGGAATGGCCGACATGACGGTCCTGGATTTTTCGGCCATGGTGGATGAAAGTGTTGTCGATACACGCATCATTGAGTTCAGGCGAAATGCCAGCAGTGTGCGCAAGGGCGTGTTGCAGGCTGCTGCCCTTGTCGACGTTCTCGATGATGGACTTTCCATGATCTACAGTTTCTTTGATCCTTCGGAAGCGCGGCGGAGCCTTGGCACTTACATGATCCTGAGTGTTCTCAAACTCGCGCAATCGTTGAATCTTCCGTATGTTTACCTGGGGTATTGGATCCAGGCTTCGCCATCCATGCAATATAAGTCGCGGTTCTTGCCGCAGCAGCGGTTGACTTCTAACGGTTGGCAACTTTACGTTGCTGGATGATTGTATCAAATCAACGCAGAATTTAATTGATTGTTGACTTAATTTGAGCAAGTTGACTGATTAGTCATCGCTGGTGGAATGAGGACGATGGGGCGCATAGGACTAAAGGATCCTTTGGGGTTGGCTCGCTTGTGTGTCCAACTGCAATTGCAACTGGAAGAGCTTGGCTATTCTGTCGGCGTGCACTGCGACATGGGTACGCTGGATGAGGCTGTGCGCCGCTGCCGATCCAAGCCTGTTTCACCAATGCATAACCCGGAGGCCTGCGATTTTTCCGAGAACCGCGCCTTCTGGATGTCGCTAGAGGATCAGCACGGGGTCACTTGCGGTTTGCAGGCTTTCCGTTGTGATCGAATTGAAACCAGTCTTTCAGACTGGTGTGCGCCTTACATGATTGGGATTTACATGCGGTGCAGCGAGTTAATGGTGCCCAGTCCACAACGCCCTTCCAAAGACAGCATTGCAAATACACTCAGGGGCCTTCTGGTCTATCACGGTGAACTTTGGATCAGTCGGCACACACGCAGCAAAAAAATATTCGATCACTTCACACGGCTTGGCCTGCTGCTGTCGATGATGAAGTGGAATCCTGATGCCATTTGGGGGCTTGCAGGCGAGCACATGGCAAAGCACGGGCATCCAAACCGCATTGGCTATACAAGCATAGAAAAAGGATTCTTGAAGTGGGAGTGGGCTTCAAGCGGCATTGATCCGGTTGAATACCTTACTGTTGTAAAAAGTGCCGGACTGCAGCAACTGGTCGACGAGATGCTGGCTATAGAACCGGAATATCAACAGCACCCCTATGACAAAGCACACTTACTGTTGGATGGCCATTGATGCGCGTCTTGCCCGGCAGGATGAGACGCTGATATCCGAACCAACGTACTTCGCCATCCGGGTGCGTCATTGCTGCGAGAACATGGTCATGATGTGGGCGACCGGTTTTCACCACGTCGAAGTATGGCCGTGAGACTATCTTGTCGTAGGTGTGGCCGCTGAGACATGGGTAAGCAACCGGAGACAGGCCCCAGACACTGGCAAGGGCTGACTGCGACCCAATGCGTGCAACACGTGACCGCTCGTTGACCGGATCAATCGCACACATGACCGTCTTGTGGTCTGGTACCTCACCATCATTCACTGCTAACTCAAAATCTGGCGGTGCCGCGTTGATCCCGCGCAAGTCAAATTCCCTGGTAAAAACCCGCTCGGTCAGGCGAACGTCGCTCTTGGCCATCAACTGGTCAATGCGTTCCCGGGCTTCCAGATAGGTTGAATATGTTTCCTCGAACCAGCCTGCAATGAAAAATTTCAAGGTGTAGGGCTTTGGCAAAGTCGAGAGCCATTCCCGCATGAAGAATACGGATGCCCAGTTGGCCGAGAACATGACCCATTTGGCCGATGTACCGTCGCCGGAAGTTTCCAGTTTTACGTGACTGCGGGAATGCAACAGGACACGGTCTGACAGAGGCAAACCAGAATCGTCGACAGCACGCTCGACGATCTGCCCTGCAGCAATCCAAAGTTCCCGACTGGTCTCAGTTTCGGTCATTGTTCTTTCGAATATGAAATGGCGCATGCCCCTCCTACTCGGAAACCCTGAAACCGGAGTTAACTCCCACTATTATTGACAGTTAAAACTTGCATCAAACGCAACGCGAAACCGCAAAATACCCATGAATAACTGCTATCGCGTCAAAGTTGCTGGACCATTCTGATACATTCTCCGGAAAGTGTTTCATTTTCCGAACTTGTTTGATTTCGGAAAGCCCTTGGGTGGCAGTTTGCCCGCCTGCGCGCGCTCGCCGATCCACTCAGCAAAATCCTGCAATTCAAAGCTGCGCCCGGATGCATCTATCCAGCTCAAGCCATTTGCATGAACAAATGCCATCGCATCAGACAGGTTCCCGTCCTTGAACTTTTGCAAACGCACACCTTTGCCACGTGACATTTCCGGCAGCTCGGACAGCTTGAATATCAAGAGTTTGCGATTGTCACCTATTGTCGCGATTGAATCTGAGCCCGCTGCGATCTGTTTGCAAACCAGGGCTTCGCCAGGGGCCTTTACGTTGAGAACTTGCTTGCCCTTGCGCGTATTGGCGAGACATTCGTCTGCGAGAGCCACGAAACCGTCACCGTCAGTCGACGCAATGAGCAACTTTGCACCCTTTTCATAGAGCATCAGCGCAACCACTTCGTCGGTTGCGTCCATGTCTGCCATCAAACGAATGGGCTCGCCATGGCCACGTCCGCCGGGCAACTTTGATCCTTCCAGCGTGTAGAACTTCCCGGATGTTGACATCATCAACAACTTGTCCGTCGACTGCATGTGCACGACGAATTTTCCTTCGTCACCCTCCTTGTAGGAAAGGCCGGATATGTCCTCGAGGTGACCTTTCATTGACCTGATCCAGCCTTTGACGGAGCAGACGACGGTGAGAGGTTCTTTCTCGGCGAAACTTTCCGTGAGTTCGGGGTCAATCTCTGGCGGTTCAGCGAAATCCGTGCGCCGTTTTCCGAGCGGTGTCTTTTTCGAGAACTTTTCCTTGACCGCCTTGATTTCATCACTGACACGCGTCCATAGCTCATCTTCGGACTTGATCAGCTTCTTGAGAGCAGCCTGCTCGGTTGTGAGTTCCTTGTTTTCCTTGCGGATCTCCATTTCCTCAAGCTTGCGGAGTGACCGCAGGCGCATGTTCAGGATTGCCTCTGCCTGAACATCAGTCAAGTTGAATGCCCTGATCAGCTCCTGCTTCGGTTCATCTTCCTCGCGAATGATGCGGATCACTTCGTCGAGATTGAGATAGGCAATGAGATAGCCACCGAGAATCTCGAGACGGCGGGCAATCTCGCGGAGTCTGAACTCACTGCGGCGCACCAACACGGACTTGCGATGATCCAGCCATTCGCGCAACACATCCTTCAAGGACATGACTTTGGGCACCTTGCCGCCTGAGAGCACATTCATGTTCAGGGGGATGCGCGATTCAAGTTCGGTGGACTTGAACAACTGTTCCATTAGCACGGCGGCATCTACGTTTCGTGATTTTGGTTCGAACACGACACGAACGTCTTCGGCGGATTCATCGCGCACATCATTGAGCAATGGCAGTTTGCGTTCGTTCAAAAGGTTGGCGATATTTTCGATCAGCCTGCTTTTTTGCACGAGGAAGGGAATCTCGGTGACAACAATTTGCCAACCGCCACGGGGCAGTTCTTCAACACTCCAGCGAGCACGGACGCGGAAGCCACCCCTGCCAGTCCTGTAGGCTTCGACAATCGAGGCTCGGTCATCGATGACAATGCCACCTGTCGGAAAGTCCGGCCCCTGCACAAACTGGGTCAGCTTGTCGATGCCGGCATTTGGCGTTTTGATCAGGTGCATGGCTGCGTCGCAAAGTTCTGCGACATTGTGCGGCGGAATGGAGGTTGCCATGCCGACGGCAATGCCGGTTGCACCGTTGGCAAGTATATTTGGGAACGCGCCGGGAAGCACTACGGGTTCATCTACCGTTCCATCATAGTTGGGACGGAAATCAACAGTTTCTTCGTCAAGGCCTTCCAACAGCAAGCGCGCGACTTCGGTCATGCGGGCTTCGGTGTAGCGGTAGGCGGCAGCGCTATCGCCGTCGATGTTGCCGAAGTTGCCCTGCCCGTCCACCAAAGGATAACGCGAACTGAAATCCTGGGCGAGACGTACGAGTGCGTCGTAGATCGATTGGTCGCCATGCGGGTGATATCCCCCCATGACATCGCCGACGATTTTTGCCGATTTTTTGAACGCGGCATCCGGGTTGAGGCGAAGAAGCTGCATCACGTGCAGCAATCGGCGGTGAACCGGCTTGAGGCCATCGCGCACATCAGGCAGAGCGCGATGCATGATGGTCGACAAGGCATAGGCGAGGTAACGCTCTTCAAGCGCGTCCTTCAACTCCAGCGGTTCAACTTTCGGGGGTTGTGGTGGTGTCGAATCTTTCTTGCTCATGATTCGGCGGTATAGCACCGCAAACGGGCATTTTTGGCGCTAAAAGTTCAGTCAATCCGCTGAACCACGACCTTGCAAACAGGCTTTTTCCCCCATACCGAGTCAGCAGCGCGGCGCACAGCATTCCTGATTGTTTCGGCGACGACTTCCTCGTCCTTTCGACGGGGCTTTGGCGTGGAAGCAAAGGCCTTTTCTGCCGCATCAAGAAGTTGTGGCAAGACTTCCATGGGCACACCTTCCATTTGTATTTGGATGGCGCTGACAAGATCGTGTTTTGCGTTGATTGCAACACCGATGATGACCACACCATTGAAAGACAATTTCCGGCGCTGCTTGGCTGGACCTTCATCGGTCGGGACAATCAGGTGGCCATCGACATGCAATGAACCAGCATGGGCTTCGTCGATGATTTCCACGGGGCCAGGTGCCAGACGCACAATGTCCCCATCTTCAATCAGTGGTGCGCTGGCGATACCTTGTGCCTGGGCAAACCTGGAATGGAAATGCAGGTGGCGCGGTTCACCATGAACGGGAATGACAGCGCGCGGCTTTACCCAGCCATACATGAGCTCCAGCTCACCTTGCCGGGGGTGGCCAGACGTGTGCACCAATGCATCGTCCGACGTCAGAATGTCGACACCCAGTTTGGCGAGATTGTTGACGACTGCGCCTACGGCCTTTTCGTTGCCGGGAATGGTGCGCGCCGAAAATATGACGAGGTCTCCGTCAGACAAAGCAATACTCGGATGCGTGTCTTCGGCGATGCGGGCGATTGCGGCGCGCGGTTCACCCTGGCTTCCGGTGCAGAGCAGCAAGACCTTGTCTGGCGGGAGGTAGCCGAATTCTTCCTGGTCGAGAAATGCGCCCGAGCCCTTGAGAAGGCCACAGATGCGGGCGGCCTCTATTGTGTTGCGCATGGCGCGTCCGGCAACCACCACTTCTCGGTCGTTCTTGCGTGCCGCGTTAACGGCGGATTGAATGCGTTCCACTTGCGATGCGAATGTGGTGACAATCACGCGACCCTGGGCTTCGCCGACAATGTCGTCGAGGGTTGCAGCGACATCTGTTTCAGATGGTGAAAAACCCTCCCGCAACACATTGGTCGAGTCGCATACGAGAACATCGACGCCCTTTTTCCCGAGCTCAATGAAAGGCTTTTCATTGAAGGGTTCTCCGAGGACTGGTGTGCGATCTATCTTCCAGTCACCGCTGTGCAGCACACGGCCCGAGGATGTACTGATTTCAAGCGCGCAGGATTGCGGTATGGAGTGGGTGACCGGCAACAGTTGCAGTTCGAATGGCCCAAGCCTGAATGGCTTGCCGACTTCCTGGACAATGAGGGGAACATCTTCCTCGATGCCGTGTTCCTTGAGCTTCAATTTCAGCAATTCGGCAGCGAAGGCTGTGCAATGGACCTCGCATTTCAGCTTTGGCCAGAGCCAGGCGATTGCACCAATATGATCTTCGTGGCCGTGCGTCACCACGATGCCATGGAGGTCGCCCTTCTGCGCTGTCATGAAGCTCATGTCTGGAATTATAACGTCGACGCCCGGTTCGCGTTCGGACCCAAATTTTACGCCGAGATCGACGATGATCCAGTCACGGCTGCGCATGGTGCCCTGACCATAGCAATAGCAATTCATGCCGATTTCGCCGACACCGCCGAGTGGCAGCAAGACGAGCTCCTCCTGTGCGGTGCGCCTTGCGTTCATGCAGCCAGCCTCACGTCGCCAGCATAGACAGCGGCAATGGTCCCATCGGATTTTTCGAGGAGGAGTGCGCCGTCTGTGTTCAGCCCTCGGCAGATTCCTGCTGAGCGCGTCTCGCCATCCCGGACCGAAAGTGTCTCGCCCAAGCACCTGGCACGGACAAGCCATTCATTGCGAATTTCAACAAATGACGCACCGTGGTTCCAGGCTGTAATCCACTTTTCAAGACTGGCGCACAGGTTTTCGGACACCGAGTTGACCGTAGCCTCGGGTGCAAAATCGTGCAGCGCTGCCGTCGGGTAGTCCACGTTTCCGGGTTTCGATGCTATGTTAATGCCACAGCCAATGACGATTGCCGGGGAAGTGAGACGCAATGTCTCTATCAAAACCCCGGAAATCTTTGCACCGTTTACGAGGCAGTCATTCGGCCACTTGAGCCTGACCTGCTCGCGCGGTGCCCAATTGCAAACGCAGTCATGAATGGCAATCGCTGTGACGAGGCCAATTTGCGGCAGCCTTGCTGCTTCACACGCTGGTTCAAATGCGAGGGACGCATAGAGGTTGCCTGGAACCGAGATCCAATTTCTGCCGCTGCGACCGCGACCGGCGGTTTGCTCTTCCGACTGCACCCAGAAGGGCATGGTTTCGCCCTTTGCAAATAGGTGTCGTGCATAAAGATTGGTTGAGTCGACAGTTGTCAGTTGAAGGCGACGCGCACTTGCAATCGTCATCTCAGAACAATGATTTCGCGGCGACAGCCGCGAAATTCACCAGTGGCTGTGCCACGACTGCAAAAACGACAGCGAAGAACCCGGCAATAATCGCCACGTACTTCACTTCTGCATCGACCGGGTCGAAAGCGGGTTGCGGTTCGTCGAAATACATCATCTTGACGATGCGGATGTAATAGAAAGCGCCGACCACGCTGGCGAGAACACCGACGACAGCGAGAACATAGAGTTCAGCGCGCACTGCAGCCATGAATACGAAGAGTTTTCCGAAGAAGCCAGCCAATGGTGGAATGCCGGCGAGTGAAAACATCAGAGCGGCCATAACTGCTGCGAGCCAACTGTTGGTGCGGGCGAGGCCAGCAAGATCGCCAATTTCCTCTATCTGCTTCCCATTGCGGCGCATTGCAAGCACGACTGCGAATACGCCGACGGTGCTCAGCATGTAGATCAGCATATAGATGACAACGCCCTGAATGCCTTCCTGATTGCCTGCTGCAAGGCCGACAAGCGCGTATCCCATGTGTCCGATCGATGAATACGCCAGCAGCCGCTTGATGTTGCGCTGCCCAATGGCGGCAAAGGCACCGAGGATCATCGATGCAATGGAGATGAAAACGATAACCTGCTGCCAGTCAGCGACGAGATTTTGGAACGGGCCAACGAGGACGCGCGTGAAGAGTGCAATGGCAGCAACCTTGGGGGCGGCAGCGAAGAAGGCAGTCACGGGCGTTGGCGAGCCTTCGTAGACATCGGGCGTCCACATGTGGAAAGGCACGGCTGATACTTTGAACGCGAGACCGGCAATCATGAATACAATGCCGATGATGACGCCGAGACTGGTGCCTTGGCCTTGAAGCGACTGCGCGATGCCGGAAAATGACGTTGTTCCGGTGAGTCCGTAAACCAGCGATGCGCCATAGAGCAGCATGCCGGATGCGAGAGCACCCAACACGAAATATTTGAGACCGGCTTCCGAAGAGCGGGCGTTGTCGCGATCAATCGAAGCAATCACATAAAGTGCAAGTGACTGGAGTTCGAGGCCCATGTATAGCGAAATCAGGTCGTTGGCGGAGACCATCATCATCATGCCAAGAGCGGCCAAGAGGATGAGAACAGGATACTCGAACTTCAGAATTCCGGCGCGCGAAAAATATGAGGCAGAAAGAATGAGTGCGATGTCAGTGCCGGCAAGGATCAGGAACTTCATGGCGCGGCCGAAGTCATCGACAATGAACGATCCGTTGAAAGCGAGCTGGGGATAATTCCCTGCTCCTCGGGCGACGAGCAATACCGCTACGAGAATACCGAGACTCGCGAGGATTGATACCATGCGATAAGTGATGTCGGCCTTGAAGGCGCCGAACATGAGGAGCGCCATGGCAATGAGTGCCACCGCGATTTCCGGCAAGGCGACTGATGCGCCGATATGTGTGAGCACGTCGTTCATGTCAATTCATCGCAAATATCTGGGATGCACCGGCGGCTGCCGCTGCTTTTACATTGCCGAGGAGTCCATCGACTGAGGGACCAAAAATATCGGTCACAAGCCAGGGGAAAACGCCAAACAGGATAGTGAAGAATACCAGGGGTGCGAGAGTTGCAAGTTCACGCGGCGTCACGTCTGGCATCCAGGCAAGCCCCGCCTTTTCCATCTTTCCGAAAATCACGCGGGCATAGAGCCAGAGCGCATAGGCAGCTGAAAGGATCACACCCGACGTTGCGATGAAGGCAACCCAGGTGTTGGACTGGAACGCGCCAAGCAGCGTGAGGAATTCACCAACGAAACCCGACGTTCCGGGCAGTCCGACATTTGCCATGGTGAAGAGCATGAAAATGCCGGCATAGAGCGGCATGCGATGCACGAGACCGCCATAGGCCTTTATCTCACGGGTGTGCATGCGGTCATAGATGACGCCGACACAGAGGAAGAGTGCGCCTGAAATCAGGCCATGGCTGATCATCTGGAACATTGCACCATCAATGCCCTGGCGGGTGAGGGTGAAGATGCCCATGGTGACAAAACCCATATGCGCCACGGATGAATAGGCAATCAGTTTCTTGATGTCTTCCTGCATCAGCGCGACAAGCGATGTGTAGACAATCGCAATGACCGAGAGGACATAAACAAAGTTCTGGAAGTAGAGCGAAGCATCCGGGAACATCGGCAACGAGAAGCGGATGAAGCCGTAGCCACCCATTTTCAGTAGGATTGCAGCGAGGATGACCGAACCTGCGGTTGGCGCTTCAACGTGTGCATCCGGCAACCAGGTGTGGACGGGCCACATCGGCATTTTGACGGCAAAGGATGCGAAGAAGGCGAGCCACATCCACTTCTGCATGTTGACAGGAACGACCTGCTGACCGGAAATCAGGGTCGCAATGTCACTGGTGCCGGTTTGCCAGAAGAGTGCGATCATCGCGATCAGCATCAGTACCGAACCCAGCAACGTGTAGAGGAAGAACTTGAAGCTTGCATAAACGCGGCGTGGACCGCCCCAGATACCGATGATCAGGAACATCGGGATGAGACCAGCTTCGAAGAAGACGTAAAACAGGAACAGATCGAGCGACGAGAAGACGCCGATCATCAGTGTTTCGAGGACCAGGAATGCGATCATGTATTCCTTGACGCGCTTGGTGACATACCAGGACGACACGATGCAGATGGGCATCAGGAAGGTGGTGAGGATGATCAGCGGCATCGAAATGCCGTCAACACCCATGCGGTAATTGGCGAGGCCGCCGAGCCATTCATGGGTTTCGACAAACTGGAATCCAGCTTCCTGATAATTGAAATTGATCAGGATGAGGAGCGAGAGTGCGAACGTAGCGATGGTCGTCCAGAACGCGGCCCAGCGCGCATATCGGGCCGATCCCTCGTCTTCGCCACGCGCAAAAAGAATGAACGCTGCGCCAAGCAGAGGCAAGAAGGTGATGACTGAGAGAATAGGCCAGTTCATCAGTGTGCGCCTCCGAACGAGAACCATGTGATTAAGGCTGCAATGCCGATCAGCATCGCAAAAGCATAGTGGTAGACATAACCAGACTGCAGCTTTACGACCTGGGCGCTGGCGTCGGAAACTGTTGCCGATATGCCATCGGGACCGAACCCGTCAATGACGCGACCATCGCCTTCTTTCCACAGGAAGCGGCCAAGCCACATGGCGGGGCGCACGAAGATGAAATCATAGAGTTCGTCGAAGTACCACTTGTTGAGCAGGAATTGGTACACAGGCTGTTGCGTTGCAGCCAGATCAATCGGCAGCTGCGGATTGCGGATATAAAACATGTAGGCGGTCACAAATCCAAGCACCATGGCGATGAAGGGCGATGCTTTCACCCAGAAACCAACATCGTGCATGGCGTGCATGATATCGTGCTCGCCCGCAGCGCGCGCCAGTGACTCAGCCCAGAAGTGCTGCCATTCGTGGCCGATGAAATATTCTTTGAAAATGAACCCTGCTGCCAAGGCACCTGCACCGAGGATGAACAGCGGCACGAGCATGGTGTTGCCGCTCTCATGGACATGCTCCATCGTATGTGCGTCAGCGCGCGGCGTGCCGTTGAAGGTCATAAATGCAAGGCGCCATGAATAGAAAGAAGTACAGAACGCTGCTGCAATCAACAGCGCGAAGGCGGGTGCACCGAATGTCATGTCTGAGGCCCAAGCACTTTCAATAATCGCGTCCTTCGAGAAATAGCCGGCTGTGAACGGGAAGCCGGTGAGAGCAAGGGTGCCGACCAGCATCATGACCCAGGTCTTGCGGATGTGGGGAGCGAGGCCGCCCATCTTGCGCATGTCCTGTTCGCCGCCGACCGCGTGAATCACGGAGCCTGCGCCAAGGAACAACAACGCCTTGAAAAATGCGTGTGTGAAGAGGTGGAAGATCGCCACACCATAAGCACCACATCCAAGTGCCACAAACATGTAACCCAACTGCGAACAGGTTGAATAGGCGATGACGCGCTTGATGTCGTTCTGCACGAGACCGACGGTTGCCGCGAAGAAGGCAGTTATAGCGCCGACGACGACAATGACTTCACGCGCGCTGTGCGCCAGCTCAAACATCGGCGAAAGACGCGCAACCATGAAGACCCCAGCGGTGACCATTGTTGCAGCATGGATGAGTGCGGAGACAGGTGTCGGGCCTTCCATCGCGTCCGGCAACCAGGTGTGCAGCAGGAACTGCGCCGACTTGCCCATGGCCCCCATGAACAGCAGCAGGCATAGTGTTGTCAATGTATCCACTTCCCAGCTGAGGAAATGGAATGACTTGGCATAGTCGCCACGAAGCGCATCGAAGAGAGCGTCGAATTCGACAGTTTTGAAAATATAGTAGCAACCGAAAATTCCCAGTGCGAAACCGAAGTCGCCGACGCGGTTGACGACGAATGCCTTGATAGCTGCTGCGGTTGCAGTGGGGCGGGTGTACCAGAAACCGATCAACAGATAGGACGCGAGGCCCACACCTTCCCAGCCGAAGAACATCTGGATGAGATTGTTGGAGGTGACAAGCATCAACATCGCGAATGTGAACAACGACAAATACGCAAAAAAGCGCGGCTGGTGTTCGTCGTGGCTCATATAGCCGAGCGAATAGACATGCACCAAAGCGGAAACCGTGTTGACGACAACGAGCATGACGGCGGTTAGCGTGTCGACCTTGAGGGCCCATTTGGCCTCCAGCGTGCCGGACGAAATCCAGCGGCCCAGTTCAACGGTGGTTGACGGGTTGTGTTCGAGATTGAAGAACCCCATGAATACAATCCATGACATGATCGCGCCGAGGCAGAGCAATGCCGTGGTCAGGTACATCGGCCACATCGGGCCATGGTAATGGCCATGGTGCTCGTCATGAGCGTGTTCGCCATGGGCGTGGTCGGCATGCGCGTGGTCATGGTGACCAGCGTAGACATCGTTGTCGCTGCCAAGATGCTTGAACAACGACGTGCCGCCAAGGCCTGCGATGATCGCGCCAAGCAGCGGGAAAAAGACGATTGCTTCGATCATGATTTCAGCATCAGCCCTTCATCATGTTGATGTCTTCAACCGCGATGGTTCCACGGTTGCGGAAGTAAGTAACCAGAATGGCAAGTCCGATGGCGGCTTCGCCTGCGGCGACGGTCAGCACGAGAAGTGCGAAAATCTGTCCGCCCATGTCGTTCAGGTATGACGAAAAGGCAACCAGGTTGATGTTAACTGCGAGCAACATGAGTTCAATCGACATCATGATGATGATGACGTTCTTGCGATTCAGAAAAATGCCGAGAATACCGATGGTGAAGAGGATTGCAGCGACCGTGAGGTAATGTCCAAGTCCAATCATCTCAGATGCCCTTTCCGGTTTCGACTTTGACGATTGCAACTGCGGTTTCAGGATTTCTTGCGACCTGCGATGCAATGTCCTGACGCTTGACGCCCTGCTTGTGGCGGAGCGTAAGGACGATGGCACCGATCATTGCGACGAGAAGGACCATGCCAGCTGCCTGGAAAACGTAGACGTATTCAGTATAGAGCAATTGTCCGATGGCTTGGGTATTCGAGACACCTTTTGGCGTTGCGACCCTTGCTGAGCTTAGTTTATCGGGCGAAATTGTCCAGGTACTGACGACGAGCACAAGTTCTGCAAGTACCAAAAGTCCTACGGCTGCACCAATGGGCAAGTAATTGAGGAAGCCTTCGCGCAACTCCTCAAAATCGACATCGAGCATCATGACGACAAAAAGGAACAGCACTGCGACTGCGCCAACATAGACAACGACAAGAATCATGGCGAGGAATTCAGCGCCCAGCAGGATGAAGAGGCCCGCGGCATTGAAAAAGCACAGAATGAGATAGAGAACCGAGTGCACGGGGTTTCGCGCAGTCACGACCATCACTGCCGCGGCAATTGCCACG
Organism: uncultured Alphaproteobacteria bacterium; assembly: GCA_963738595.1. GTDB lineage: Bacteria > Pseudomonadota > Alphaproteobacteria > Rhizobiales > Aestuariivirgaceae > Aestuariivirga. The sequence continues at coordinate 70,799 of CAVTXF010000009.1, read as the reverse complement.
ATCGAGAACAAGTAGAAGAATAATGTTACAGCTGCCATGGCCCGCCTTTACCTATAGCTCGCGTCCAAGGCAATGTTGCGAGCGATTTCGCGCTCCCAGCGGTCACCATTGGCGAGAAGCTTGTCCTTGTTGAAAAGCAGCTCTTCGCGTGTTTCGGTTGCGAATTCGAAATTTGGACCTTCGACAATTGCGTCAACTGGGCATGCTTCCTGACAGAAGCCGCAGTAGATGCACTTCACCATGTCGATGTCGTAGCGGGTGGTGCGGCGCGTTCCGTCGTTGCGGCGCGGGCCTGCTTCAATGGTTATGGCTTGTGCCGGGCAGATTGCCTCACACAGCTTGCAGGCGATGCAGCGTTCTTCGCCATTGGGATAACGGCGGAGTGCGTGTTCGCCACGGAAGCGCGGAGACAATTGCCCCTTCTCGTGCGGATAGTTCAGCGTTGCCTTGGGTGACACGAGATAACGCAGTGCCATCTTCGTGGCGGAAACGAATTCCTTGAGGAAAAGTGAGCGAGCGGCCTGTTCAAGTTTCATGCGGGCAACCATCCAAATGCGACAAGGACGCCGGACGTGATGACGACCCACGCCAGCGAGAGAGGCAGAAACACTTTCCAGCCGAGACGCATTAACTGGTCGTAGCGATAGCGTGGAACGATGGCCTTTACCATGGCAAACATGAAGAACACGAAGACGAGCTTGAGCAAGAACCAGATGACGCCGGGAATCCAGTTGAAGGGCGGGATGTCGATCAGGGGCAACCAGCCGCCGAGGAAAAGGATCGAGGTCATGGCGCACATCAGGGTGATGGCGACATATTCACCGAGCATGAACAGCAGATATGGCGTTGATGAATATTCCACCATGTGGCCGGCGACCAGTTCCGATTCCGCTTCGACGAGATCGAAAGGCGGGCGATTGGTTTCCGCCAGTGCCGAAATGAAGAACACAACAAACATCGGGAATAGCGGGATGAAGTACCAATCGAGGAACGAATTGGGCAGGCCCAGCATGGTGCCGATGCCGTCATGCTGGGTCATCACGATTTGCGAAAGATTGAGCGAACCGGCGCAGAGCAGCACTGTAATGATGACGAAACCAATAGAGACTTCGTATGAGACCATTTGGGCAGCAGAGCGCAGCGCGGCGAGGAATGGGTATTTCGAGTTTGAAGCCCAGCCACCCATGATGACGCCGTAGACGCCGAGCGAGGACAAGGCGAAGAGATAGAGGATGCCGACGTTAATATCAGCGATTGCCCAGTTCTGGTTGATCGGCACGACAGCCCAGGCAGCGAGCGCCAGAACGGCGGTGACAATTGGCGCGAGGACAAACACGCCTTTGTTGGCGCTGTCCGGAATGATCACTTCCTTGAAAACGAACTTGAGCAAGTCAGCGAAAGACTGAAGCAGGCCCCAAGGACCAACCACGTTCGGACCCCGGCGCATCTGCACCGCGGCCCAGACCTTGCGGTCAAAATAAATGAGGAAGGAAACCGAAATCAGAAGTGCCGTCAGCAAGCCCACGCTTTGCAGGACAATCCAACCGACAAGTGCCGCTATTTCTGTCACTGGTCTACTCCGCTGCTTTCAATGCGAGTTCCGAGAGAGCGAAATCCACTGCGGCCTCTGCGTGAATATGCGTTGTGTCAAACACCGGCATGGAAACATTGGCACTGTTCAACAGCATGCCGACTTCGGTGCAGCCGAGAATGAGGCAATCTGAGCCAGCATCCGCGAGGCGTTGGGCGATGCGCTGGAAGGAGGCACGTGATGCTTCATTCACTTTTCCCTTGCACAGTTCGTCATAGATGACGCGATGGGTTTCGGCGCGGTCGATATCGTTCGGAATAATGACGTCCAATCCGTGAATGTCGCGCAGGCGGCCCTTGTAGAAATCCTGTTCCATTGTGTAGGCCGTGGCCATCAGTCCGGGGCGCTTGAACCCTGCGGCCTTGATCCTTGCTGCTGTCGCATCAGCGATATGGATGAAAGGCACATCAATCAGCTCGACAATGTCGTCGGCTACCTTGTGCATGGTGTTGGTTGCCAGCAGGATTACATCAACCCCTATGCGGTCGAGCCTGTAAGCAATCTGGCGCAATTTCTTGCCCGCCAGATCCCACTGGTCACGCGCCTGCATCTCGGCGATTTCTGCAAAGTCCACTGACCAGATAATTGTTTCAGCGGAATGCAGCCCGCCCAATCGCTTGCGCACCAGCTGGTTGATCAAGGCGTAATAGTGCGCTGTTGATTCCGCGCTCATGCCGCCGATGATGCCGATTGTCTTCATTATTCTGCTGCCTCAAGTCTGCGTCCGGTTTTCAGGGCCGAACATTCGCCCATGGTGCGCGAGGCGCGGGCGATGGGATTGGTGAGATAAAAATCGCTGATGGGCGAAGTGAATGGTTGTGGTGAGAACTTGCCCTCTCCACGTCCAAGTTCGGAGAGTGCTGCACCGTCGGCTGTTTCGATCTGGTCGAGCTTCATCAGCTGCGGAGCAATCTTGTACATCGCCTGGCGCAGGCCATCGAGCGATGTCCATGCTGGTTTTGCGCCAACCGTTTCTGCCAAAGCGCGGATGATCGCCCAATCGTCGCGGGCATCGCCGGGCGGGAAGGAAGCGCGCGTGGCCATTTGCGGGCGGCCTTCGGTGTTCACATAGGTGCCGCTTTTTTCGGTATAGGCAGCGCCCGGCAAGATGACATCGGCGCGGCTTGCACCGGCATCGCCATGCGAACCGATATAGACCACAAAAGATTTACCCAGCGCATGCGTGTCGATTTCATCTGCGCCTGCGAGAATGAGGACATCGAGATCGCCGCGGCTTGCGGCACCGATCATGCCGCGCGTGTTCAGCCCACCATCGCCCGGGAGGGCGCACACATCGAGTGCCCCGACACGGCCAGCAGCGGTGTGGAGGACGTTGAAGCCATTCCAGCCGTCCTTTACCACGCCCATGGAAGCAGCGGCTTTGGCAACCATCGCGAGGATCGCTGCACCATCGGGACGTGCCAATGCGCCCTGCCCGACGATGAGCATCGGTTTCTGCTTGGTAATGGCACCGTGTGAGACGAATTGCTCAAGGCTTTCCGGGCCAGCGCCAAGATAATTGTAGTCATAAGTAAGGTCAGCTTTTTCGCCGACGACGCCGATCAGGCAATCGCCTTTCAGCGCGCGCTTGCGAATGCGCGCATTGAGCACTGGCGCCTCGATGCGCGGATTGCAGCCGATCAGCATGATCGCATCGGCCTGTTCAATGCCGGCAATCGTTGAATTGAAGAGATAACCGGCGCGGCCACCATGTTCACCAAGTGGCGTGCCATCCTGACGGCAATCGATGTTGGTGATGCCAAGTTGCATCGCCATCGCCTTCAGCGCATAGGCTTCTTCAGCTGAAACGAGATCGCCAAGGATGATGCCGGTACGCTGCGCGCCTGCGGCTTTCATTTTCTGGGCAATGCGGCCCATAGCTTCGTCCCATGACGCGGGGCGGAGCTTTCCGAGATCGCGCACATAAGGCTTGTCGAGGCGCTGGGTTTTCAAGCCGTCCCAGACGAAACGGGTCTTGTCGGAAATCCATTCCTCATTCACATCTTCATGTGTGCGAGGCAGGATACGCATCACTTCGCGGCCACGCACATCAACGCGAATGTTCGAGCCAACTGCATCCATCACGTCGATGGTTTCGGTCTTGCGCAGTTCCCATGCCCGCGCCTTGAACTCGTAAGGCTTGGAGGTAAGAGCTCCGACGGGGCAAAGGTCAATGATGTTTCCCTGCAGTTCTGACGTTATGATGCGGTCGAGATAGGTTGTGATTTCGACATCCTCACCTCGTCCTGTCAGGCCCATGTCGCTGATGCCGGCCACTTCTGTGGTGAAACGGACACAGCGCGTGCATTGGATGCAGCGGGTCATTTCGGTTTTCACCAGTGGACCGAAATCCTTGTCGTCCATGGCCCGCTTGTTTTCAGCATAACGGTTCTTGTCGATGCCATAGGCCATGGCCTGGTCCTGCAAATCGCACTCGCCGCCCTGATCGCAGATCGGGCAATCGAGCGGATGGTTGATGAGCAGGAATTCCATGACGCCTTCGCGGGCCTTTTTCACCATTGGTGTCTTGGTGAAGACTTCCGGCGGCTCGCCGTTAGGTCCGGGGCGGAGATCGTTCACCGACATGGCGCATGATGCTTGCGGCTTTGGCGGTCCGCCTTTTACTTCCACGAGGCACATGCGGCAATTGCCGGCAATCGACAGGCGATCATGAAAGCAGAAGCGCGGCACTTCCGCGCCCGCCTGTTCACAGGCCTGCAGCAGCGTGGTGCCGCTTTCGACGTCCAGTTCTATGCCGTCTATCTTGATTTTAGGCATTGCATGCACTCTGTGAAAACTTCCCCCTCCCCCTTGTGGGGAGGGCCGGGGTGGGGGTCGGACGGTTGAGCAGAACTGAATAGAACCAGGCAAAGACAGGCCGGAGCGACCCCCACCCTAACCCTCCCCACAAGGGGGAGGGGAATTCGTTTCCCATGTTGAGCTTGTCATTCATTGTTACGCACACCTCAGTTGGCGCATGCGCTCTGCGTCCATCACTTCCACCCAACCAAAGGCATAGTCTGACGTGCCATTTGATTCATAGTGCTGCAAGCGCGCATAAGCCTCATCCAGCGTCGGCTGATGGCCTTCTGGCACATGCCATAAAACCATGTGGGGCTTTTCCATAAGATCGAACCACGCTTCGCGCTTCTTGTAGAATTGAACGTGGACAGTCTTGAACACATAGTCTTCGAGTGACTTGGCATCTTCCCAAACGGACAGATTGACGGCCATGTCGTCGCCCCATTCTTTCGAAGAAGGGAGGCGAAAATCCGTGGCGTTGTTGTTGTCACCCTTCAAGCGCCAGACGAAACCGGGGCTGCGCTCCGCGATGGCATTCACGCGGTCGAGATTATCCATGAACCCGGCCATGCGCGGATCGCTGGTCGGGTATTTGAATTTTCCAATGTTGAGTTCAGCGAGGTGCATTGCGCGCCTCATATGCATCAAGCAGATCTTGAACCAGAATTCCATTGATGGTCATGCCGGTGATGCGGCATTTGGTGATTGTCAGGCCCGTGAGATTGGCATTTGCCAATTTGCTTCCGGCCAGGTTCACGTCATTGATTTTCCAACCAGACATGTTGCTATCGTTGAAGCTCGCACCAGAGAAGTTGATTTGATTGAAACTCGTGCCGGACATGTTCACATCGTTGAACAACGAGCCAGAAAGGTTTGAGTCGTTCACGTCCAAGACTTCAGTTTTGTGATGCAGTTTCATCTTCTCACTCCGCCGCTATGCGGCGCACTGCGCCATCTTTGTCTGAGCGATATGAGTACTCGTCGATGCGATCTTCGATGACGTGGCGGAAGTGGTTGATGAGGCCTTGAATCGGCCATGCTGCCGCGTCACCCAAAGCACAAATGGTGTGGCCTTCGATCTGTTTTGTCACATCGAACAGCATGTCGATCTCGCGCTTTTCGGCGCGGCCTTCGGCCATGCGTGTCAACACGCGCCACATCCAGCCGGTGCCTTCGCGGCATGGCGTGCACTGGCCACATAATTCATGCTTGTAGAAATATGCAAGGCGGGCGATGGCGCGGATCAAGTCCGTTGACTTGTCCATGACAATCACGGCTGCCGTGCCAAGACCGGATTTCAACTTCGAAAGAGAATCGAAATCCATTGGCGTGTCGATGATCTGTGCGGCGGGTACCATGCGCACTGACGATCCGCCGGGGATGACGGCGAGCAGATTGTCCCAGCCGCCGCGCACGCCGCCTGCATGCTTCTCGATCAGCTCGCGGAACGGAATACCGAGAACTTCTTCGACGTTGCAGGGCTTGTTGACGTGGCCCGAGATGCAAAACAATTTCGTGCCTACATTGTTGGGATTGCCGAAAGACGAGAACCAGGTTGCGCCACGGCGGAAGATGGTTCCGGCGACAGCGATTGATTCGACGTTGTTGACAGTTGTCGGTGCGCCATAAAGCCCGACATTGGCCGGAAATGGCGGCTTCATGCGGGGCTGGCCCTTCTTGCCTTCGAGGCTTTCGAGCATCGCGGTTTCTTCGCCACAAATGTATGCGCCAGCGCCATGATGCACGACGATGTCGAAATCCCAGCCGTGCACGTTGTTCTTGCCGATGAGGCGCGCTTCATAGGCCTGGTCGACAGCGGCTTGCAGGCGTTCGCGCTCGCGGATGTATTCGCCGCGCACATAGATATAGGCCGTGTGTGCGCCCATGGCCGCCGAGGCCAGCAAGCAGCCTTCGACAAGAAGGTGTGGATCGTGGCGAAGGATTTCGCGGTCCTTGCAGGTGCCGGGTTCGGATTCGTCGGCATTGACCACGAGGTAATGCGGGCGCTCCTTGATTTCCTTCGGCATAAAGGACCATTTGAGACCGGTCGGGAAGCCGGCACCACCGCGACCACGAAGGCCCGATGCCTTCATCTCGTTGATCATCCAATCGCGGCCCTTGTCGATGAAAGACTTGGTATCGACCCAGCATCCGCGTTGGCGCGCACCGACGATGCCCCAATCATGCAGGCCATAGAGATTTGTGAAGATGCGGTCTTTGTCAGCGAGCATCACTTCTTCCTTGTCGGCTTGTCGCCGATGTCATTGTCGGGCCGCCAGCCTTTGGCCAGCTTCTTCGCCTGTGGAACCCATTCGTCGCGCGTGGCGCGGCCCTTGAAGCCCTTCAGGTTTTCATCAACCCATTTCAATTCTTTTGCGGTCCAGGCTGCGATCTGGTCAAAATGCCAGAAGCCCATCTTGTTCAGCGTCCTCGCAAGGCCGGGGCCCACGCCCCAGATGAGTTCGAAATCGTCGCCTTTTCCTCCGCGCGGTTTTGCCAGCTGTTCTGGCGGGCCGTCGCTTTTTGTTGGAACCTTGGCTACTTTGGCAACGGGGACCTTGGCTGCCTTTGCGGCAGGAGCTTTTGCGAGTTCTTCCTTCCTTGCCTTGATTTCTTTCTTTTCTTTGATCTGCTGCGCCAGCAGGTCGACGTAATTCGCTGGTGGCGGGGCGGCTGCAAACTTTAGCGCCGGTCTTTCAGCTTGCGCTGTATCGGGTTTTGCGGCGACTGGAGCTGGCGCAACGGGGGCAGGCTTTGCAATTGGTGCCGGCGCAACAGCGGGTGCCGCTGCTGCAGGTGCAGCCGGAGCAGCTGGCGGCGGCGGCGCTTCAACGCGGGCGAAGGTGCGTTGCTTGCCATAGAGCGAAGGATCAGTGAGTGCAGTTCCGCCGCCTTCGGGCATGGAGAATTGACGTCCGTTCTGGGGGCCGGTTTGCGTCTTGCGGCCAGCGTGCCAATCATCAATGAGGTTGGACAATGTTTCTGGCGTCAGGTCTTCGTAAGTATCATTCCAGACCTGCACCATGGGCGCGTTGACACAGGCGCCGAGACATTCGACTTCTTCCCACGACAAGGTGCCATCGGCGTTCAGGTGATGCGGTTCGTGGTGGATTTTGGATTGGCAGACTTTTTTCAGGTCTTCCGCGCCACGCAACATGCAGGGCGTTGTTCCGCAGACTTGCACGTGTGCTTTCGAACCCACCGGGCCTAGCTGGAACATGGTGTAGAAGGTCGCCACTTCCAACACGCGGATATAAGCCATGCCCAGCATGTCGCCGATATATTCAAGGATCGGGCGCGTGACCCAGCCAGCGTTTTGCTCTTGCGCGCGCCAGAGGAGCGGAATGACGGCGGAAGCCTGTTTTCCATCGGGGTATTTTCCGACTGTCTTCTTTGCCCAAGAGAAATTCTCGGGCGTGAAGGCGAAAGCTGCCGTGGGTTGATTGGGATGGAGGCGGCGGACGGACACGCTCACCTTTCCACCTCTTCAAGCGATAAATGTCTTTGATATCCAATTGGAATCCCAGGCGGATCAAAAACTCAATTCTTCCAGATCGTACGATTTGCGTCGTCAAAATCTTGCCATCGGTCAGGCGCTTGTGGTGATAGCACCGACTGCGTTCGCTTGGGCCAATGATCAAGTAGTGCATGACCGAAGGTAGCCGGAAGTATTCTGCAGCTTCAACGTCTCGTCTTCTTAAGCCTGAACCTGGGGAGACAACTTCGACAAAGATCAAAGGCTTGTCCAGCGACAAGCTGTCGCCGTCGAGGGACTTTCGACGCACTGCACCGACACGTCAGGTTCACGTGCGGCATTTGAGGTAACCTTTACGGTTATTCCTCCTGAAGGCCTCACAATTTACGCCTTTTCGCTCAACTCCCTATGCGAGTGCACGAAAAACACTGCCCTTCAATCTAACATGATTAGCTGCCTCAGCAGCCATTTTCACCACTTGGCCAGCGACCATCTCTACCGGCCCTGCGCTCCGCGATATGCTCTCAGGTATTGCTCCACCGTCGGTTGTGTTTTTGCGCGAGGTGCCATCAGCTGTGGACTTCGCCTATTCGATCAGTGTCTTGCGCTACTCCCGATGTTGTCGTTCCTTCAAGCGGGAACCCATTTGTCAACGCCACTGAAGCCGTTGCGGGTCCAGATATGTCCATCGGTTCCGCCTTCGCGGAATGAAATGGGAGGTAGCTTGTTGAAGTGATCACCGATCCACCTCACCAAACACGATATCGATTGAACCCAGCACGGCACTCACGTCCGCCAGCATGTGACCGCGGCACATCCAGTCCATCGCTTGCAAATGCGCAAAGCCCGGCGCACGCAGGCGGCACCGGTAGGGCTTGTTTGATCCGTCACTGACCAGATAAACACCGAACTCGCCTTTGGGCGCTTCGACAGCGGCGTAGACTTCGCCAGCAGGCACCTTGTAACCCTCAGTGTAAAGTTTGAAATGATGGATCAGCGCTTCCATCGATTGCTTCATCTCGCCGCGCTTGGGTGGCACGATCTTGCCGTCAGAAGAAGAAACAGGCCCCTGCCCTTCGGCTGACGACAGCTTGTTCACGCACTGCTTCATGATCTTCACGCTCTCGCGCATTTCGAGCATGCGGATCAAGTAGCGGTCGTAGTTGTCGCCGTTCTTTCCGATGGGAATATCAAAATCGAGTTCGGAATAGCATTCATAAGGCTGCGATTTGCGCAGGTCCCAGGCGGCACCGCTGCCTCGCACCATCACGCCCGAGAAGCCCCACTTGAAGCATTCTTCCAGCGAAACAACACCAATATCGACATTGCGCTGCTTGAAGATCCGGTTGTCCGTGAGCAGGCCTTCAATGTCGTCAAGCACCTTGATGTGCTTGTCGCAGAAATTGCCGATGTCATCGATGAGTTTTTGCGGAATGTCCTGATGGATGCCGCCGGGGCGAATGAAGGCGGCGTGCATGCGCGAACCTGATGCGCGTTCATAAAACACCATAAGCTTTTCGCGTTCTTCGAAACCCCAGAGTGGTGGTGTCAGGGCGCCGACGTCCATTGCCTGGGTTGTGACATTCAACAGATGCGACAACAGACGGCCAATTTCCGAGTATAGAATCCGGATCAACTGCCCCCGCTTGGGTACTGAAATTCCAAGCAATTTTTCGACGGCCAGAGCGAAGGCGTGCTCCTGGTTCATCGGCGCGACGTAGTCAAGGCGATCGAAGTATGGGACAGCTTGCAGATAAGTCTTCTGCTCGATCAATTTTTCGGTGCCGCGATGTAGCAAGCCGATATGCGGATCGACACGGGTAACAACTTCGCCATCCAGTTCCAGCACCATGCGCAAAACGCCATGCGCTGCCGGATGCTGCGGACCGAAGTTGATGGTGAACGGGCGGGTGGAGACCTCGGTCATTGCTTCGCCTTTTCGTCACCAGGGAGCAAGTATTCAGTGCCCTCCCAAGGACTTAGGTAATCGAATTGACGCATTTCTTGCACTAACTTGACCGGCTCGTACACAACCCGCTTCGCCTCATCATCGTATCTAACTTCCACATGCCCTGTGACGGGGAAATCTTTTCTGAGCGGATGACCCTGGAAGCCGTAATCCGTAAGGATACGGCGCAAGTCGGGGTGGCCTGAAAATACTATTCCATAGAGATCGTAGACTTCGCGCTCGAACCAATCCGCAGCGGGAAATACGGGTATGGCGGATGGCACTGCCGTTGCTTCGTCGGTTTGCACCTTTACCCGCACGCGGGTGTTTTTATAGGGTGACAGCAGATGATAGACGACATCGAAGCGCTTCTCGCGCTCAGGATAGTCTACAGCGGTGATGTCGGTGAAACACACGAAGCGGCAATCGGCGTCGTCGTGCAGGACTTTGAGGAGGTCGATGATCCCGGCGGCATCGGCTGCAAGACAAAGTTCACCATAGGCCACGCTTGCCGTAGCGCCTGTTTTCCCGGCGATATGTGCGCCAAGTGTTGCGAGGTCTGTCATGATCAGCGCTCAATCGTTCCGGTGCGGCGGATTTTCTTTTGCAGCATAAGGATACCGTAAAGCAGTGCCTCAGCCGTTGGCGGGCAGCCGGGGATGTAGATATCCACGGGCACGATGCGGTCGCAGCCGCGCACGACGCTGTAGGAATAATGATAATAGCCGCCGCCATTGGCGCAGCTTCCCATGGAGATCACGTAGCGCGGCTCCGGCATCTGGTCGTAGACTTTGCGAAGTGCTGGTGCCATCTTGTTGGTCAGCGTGCCGGCAACAATCATCACGTCCGATTGCCGGGGCGAGGCGCGGGGCGCAAAACCGAAACGCTCCACGTCATAGCGCGGCATTGACGTGTGCATCATTTCAACAGCGCAGCATGCCAGGCCGAAAGTCATCCACATCAGCGAGCCGGTGCGGGCCCAGGTGATCAGGTCGTCGGTCGATGTAACGAGAAAACCCTTGTCAGCGAGTTCGGCGTTGATCTCGGTGAAATATTCGCGCTGAATGGGCTGAAGTGATTTTGAACCGGGTGTTTCGATCAATCCCATTCGAGTGCCCCTTTGCGCCATTCATAGATGAAGCCGATGGTGAGGACGGCCAGGAAGACCATCATCGACCAGAAACCGAACAGGCCGATCTTTCCAAGGCTCACGGCCCAGGGGAAAAGAAAAGCAACTTCCAGATCGAAAATGATGAAGAGGATCGACACCAGATAGAAGCGCACGTCGAATTTCATACGGGCGTCGTCGAAAGCGTTAAAGCCACACTCATAGGCAGAGAGCTTTTCAGGGTCGGGCTTGCTGTAGGCAATTGCTATTGGCGCAATCATCAGGGCCAGCGTGATTCCACCGGCCACCGCCATGAAAATCACAATTGGCAGATAGTCCCTGAGCAGTTCCGGCATATGCAGTTCCGACATCATCACCCCTATTTCCGGGGTAAGTAGCGCAGTGCCGCCTGTTCCGCAAGCGTTTGAGCCAGCATGGCAGAGAATACAAAAAAGTGCGCCGGGAGAGGCCCCCCGGCGCACTGATTCGGTTTTCCTGCAGAAGCCTTAGCCCCTGCGTGACTTCAACCGGCCTGTTCCGGCCAGACCCAAAAGTCCTGTGCCGGCCAGGATTATGCCAGCGGGGATCGGTACCGCGCTGGCATCTTGTGCGGTTTCAAAGCTGATGCTGTTGAGGCCAACATTCCAATCGTCACCGAATTGAATGATGATTGACGACAAATCCTGGACATAAGTCAAAATGCCGCCGCCGCCCAGTGCTCCGGTCAAGAAGAAGCTGTTGGCGCCACCAATCTGGTTCCAGAGGCCATCATAGACCCTGTAATCCATCGTGCGGCTCTGGTTGCTGTAAGCACCAAAATCGAAAGTGACATTGGTCAGTTTGAAGCCCGGCGCTGCGTCGAGCCTGACCTGCACCTTGTTGCCGTTGCTTTGTGAGTAAATTGCATCGTCACCGCTATAGTTTCCATTCCAATAGTTGACATTGCCTGCGGCAGCAGTGGCTGTTTGGCCCCAGTTGTTGCCACCTTGCAGCAATGCATAGGTGAAGTCGACCACTGCGGTGTCACCAAAAGCCTGGGAAACAGCTGTGCCGTTGCCCTGTGCGATTGCCGAAAAGTCGACGATTGCTGCTTTCACATCCGATGTCGCCCAGAATGTTCCCGCAGCAGCAAAAGCGCAAAGCGCCAAGTGTCTAATCATATACCATCCCCTTTTTTTGTGTGTGGCACGCTCTCATTAAGTGCATGAAATCATTGCGTCAAATCCACTTAGCGAAAAATTGGAGTTGGAGTTTAAGACAGTCTTAGTCTGTCGAATTGCTTGTGATATCACCAACAATTCGATGCATCACTTGCTGAATCAATTGGAAAATCCGGCGCGTAAAGTGTCGGCGATGCCGGATGGACTTCGCCGCTTGTGCGCAAAGTTCTTAAAAGACACGACTAGCTTTTATAAAAATTCGACAGCGCGTTGTAATTCATCGTTGGCTTTTGAACGCGCTTGTCGTCGCGGATATCGCGCTCGCAGCACATTGATTTGTTCTTGGGGATTTATTCTCGCAAAAATTCCCTTGCGGTGCGCGCCAACCTATTGAAAAGATTGGCGCGAATGACGGGGCTCGAACCCGCGACCTTCGGCGTGACAGGCCGACGCTCTAACCAACTGAGCTACATCCGCTAATGGGTGAGCCGGGGCATAAAGAAGGCGTTGCGCACTGTCAAGCACCGCGACAGCTGTTCCAAATTCCCAGAAAAGCGACTAGGCGCTGCCCATGGCAATGTTCACCAACAAATCAGTCAATTACATCTATGTGCACGCGGGCCTGCAGGCGCTGGTCATGTCCGGGGGCGAAGGATTTGTCTTTGTGTACCTGTTGAAGGCCGGAATCAGCACCGCTGTCGTCTTGCTGTGTATCGGGGCGATGTTCGGCTCGCGGTTGCTGTTCCGACTGGCGGTTCTGCCCGTGGTCTTGCGGTTTGGCCTGCGGCGGACGCTGATGGTGAGTGTGATGGTCGAGGGAGCGAGCTACCTTTTCCTGCCGATGGTTGACGGGCTGGGGGTGGCGCTCATCCTGTATCTGGGATTTTGGGCTGTCAGCAGCTCGTTTTACTGGACGACGTATCACGCCTTTGTTTCAAGCACTGGAAACAACGAGCATCGTGGCACGCAAGTGAGCACCATGGAGTTCTTTGCCATGCTGGCCGGGGTTGCCGGGCCGCTGATCATGGGGTTCCTGCTCACTTGGTTCAATCCGTGGGTCGGCTTCAGCTTCATATCGATTGCGATGATCCTCGCTGCCCTCCCATTCCTGTTTTGCCCGGATGTCGAGGTTGCGCGGGATGTCACAGTGCCGCAGAGCTCGCGCAAAGTGGCGCGGCTGTTGATGGTGGCGGATGGTTTGCGCTCGTCGGGCACTCACTTTGTGTGGCTGGTGGCGCTGTTCCTGACGCTTGGTTCCAATTATGTGGCGTTTGGTGGCGCATTGGCGCTGGCCGGCATCACAGGGGCGTTCATGGGTCTGTTCGTGGGGCGGTGGATTGATGTCGGCAAGGGCATCCACGCGGCGAAGTTTGGCTACGGCGCCATGGCTTTTTCGTCGTTGGTTAAATGCCTTGGCTTTCACATCCCGTGGATTGCCGTCACGGCCAACGCGCTCTATTCCGCAGCCTGGCCAAGCTATGCGACGTCGCTCAATTCACAGATCTACAATCTGGCGCAAAAATCGCCCTGCCCGCTTCGCTACAATATCATATCGGAAGGCGGGTGGGACATGGGCATGACCATTGGCAGCTGTTTGGCTGCGCTGTTCATCTATTTCGGTTTCGGATTTTTCTGGCCGCTGGCGATTGGCATCGTTGGGGTGGTGTTGGGTTATTTTGTCATTGCGCGTGTGATGGGTGAAGAAGTTTAAAACGCTGATCCGTCCTTGCGCGACAGGACGTAGGTTCCATCCTGCTTGATGCCCTTCATATCCACATCGGGGTAGACCACCGCTTCCGTTGCCGACCGAGTTCCGACTATCAGGAATTTTGCGGGCTTGTCGGATTCATTCACGACATGATGTGCATTGCCGCTTCCTGCCTTGAAACCTGCGACCATGCCTTGCCTGAACGGATGTCGTCCGAGATTGTCGACGAGAACCATTTCGCCTTCCAACGCAACCGCTAGCTCATCTTCTTCCGCATGCGCGTGGCGGTGCGATGACCATGCACCCGGCTGGAGCGTGGTGATGTTGACGCCGAATTGGGCAATATCGAAAATATTTCCCAGCGCCACATTGCTGCGGCCCGCAATCTCCTTCGAAAGTGCCGACGGATAAATCGTTGTGGTGCGAACGGGAAGTTCTGAAATGTTCACGACTGATGGTTTTTTCTCTCTCATGTTTGCACTTTTGCTTCAATCTGGTTCACGGCATCGACGACAGCGTCAAAGGTCAGCAAGGTCGAGGCATGGCGGGCCTTGTAGTCGCGGACAGGTGTCAGCGCTTCCAGCTCGGCCCATTTGCCGGATGGCGCGTCGCCGCCTTCCTTCAGCATCTTGTACATTTGGTCGCGCAGTGATTTGAGTTCCGCACTGCCGGATCCGATCACGTGGCGCGCCATGATTGACGAGGAGGCTTGTCCAAGCGCGCAGGCTTTCACGTCATGGCCGAAATCCGTCACCACACCGTCACTCATTTTCAAATCGACTGTCACTTTCGAGCCGCACAACCGGGAATGCGCGACTGCCGTTGCGTCGGCATCCGGCAGCCGGTGCAGGTGCGGAATGTCCGCTGCGTAGCCCAGGATTTTCTTGTTGTAGACGTCGTTGATCATAACCATATCCTGCAAGCTTGAAAAGCGCTGCTTGCCATTCCACCTACCCCATCATAATATCTTGGGGAACGGAAATAAAACAGCGTTCAAAGCAATCCAGCTTCGCGCCTCGTGCGTAAGATGGTTACCGGAAACACCATACGCAAGGTACCTCACATGGACGCCAAAGTCATCCAGAAGCCCGTTTTTCACACTGTTGAGCGCCCCACACAGGCCGAGGCAGAAGAAGCCGTACGCACGCTCATTGCCTGGGCAGGCGACAATCCAGACCGCGAGGGCCTGGTTGAGACTCCTGCCCGCGTGGTGAAAGCCTATGGTGAGTATTTCGAAGGCTATTCACAAAATGCCGGCGACATTCTGGATCGCACCTTCAGCGAGGTGGCTGGCTATGACGACATGGTCATGCTGCGCGACATTCCCTTTGCGTCGCATTGTGAACACCACATCGCGCCGTTTTATGGGCGCGTGCATGTGGCCTACCTGCCCAATGGGGCAGTTGTCGGCATTTCAAAGATTGCGCGGATCGTGGAAATGTTTGCGCGGCGGCTGCAAATCCAGGAGGCGATGACGGCGCAGATTTCGCGCGCCATCGAAGAACATCTCGATGCGCGGGGCGTTGCGGTTCTGGTGGAAGCCGTGCATACATGCATGGCAGTGAGGGGAGTCGAGAAGCCCAATGTTGCGACCATCACGACGCAGTTCAACGGGGAGTTCAAATCCAATCCCGTGCTGCAGGCGCGGTTCATGGATATCGCGCGGTCGCCACGGTCGGGAATCTCTCTTTAACCTTCGTTAGGAAATGCTGTTTAGCATTTTGGGCAAGTTAGTAGTTGCGTCACATGTAAAGGCTCTGTGCCTTCCTGATCAGCAAGAGGACCAGTACCATTCTGCGGCAACCCACCATGAAGCAGGAAGCTTCTTCGTATTTGAACCTTCGCTACAACAGCAAGGGCCTTATCCCCGCCATCGTCTGTGATGCGCGCGACAACACCCTTCTCATGTTCGCCTACATGAATGCCGAGGCCTTTGCGCTGACACAGCAGACGGGTGCGGCGCATTTCTGGAGCCGCTCACGCGGGCGCATCTGGAAAAAGGGCGAAAGCTCGGGCGACACACTGACCGTCATCGAAATCCGCGTCGACTGCGACCAGGACGCACTCCAGGTTTATGTGGTGCCAAGCCACAGCGGCAACGCCTGCCACACCAATCGGCGGACGTGTTTCTACCGGAAGGTTGCCGGGAACATGCTGGAGTTTCTGGACGGGTAGACTTGGCCGCCTCCGAGAATCGCTGATCGCATTTGAAGAGGCAACATGTGGCCACCTCACAGCACTTGACCTTTGAGACGCGGCATCTCCTCTCAAACTGGCTCGCAACTAACCACGCTTCCGAAACGGGAGTTTGGGTTCGAGTTTTCAGAATCAATCCGGCACACTTTCTGTCACACTGGAAGACTCCGTGATTGCCTCCAATGCATGGGGATGGATCGACAGCCCTCCCCGAAAGAATGTCGGCACCATCGCGCCCATACATACTATCGGATAGATTCCCAACAAACCAAGATCAGCTAGTTCTGTTCCGTTGAAGGTGCCAGGATCAATCGCAACAGCAACAATTCCGATTCGCTTTCACTTCATGAACTCTTTATCCAGTACAAGCACTTTGGGACCCGTTGGCATAAAAGGACCGTCCGGGCTGGCGGAAAGCGAAGATGCGCCCGGTCAGATGCAAGTTGCCTCGGGTTCTCACCTGTTGAGGCGATGATTTCCGATCCTTCGAAGAGAATTTCTTCGACATGCATGCACGGAATTGAAATCGCCACACGTCATCGCGGCACATAGCAGCGACAACCCGAATCAGTAAGCGGCATAACTGTGGCTGTTATGTTACTTCGTCGGACTACAATCTTTACTCTACTTACAGCGCAGCCGCTGCTTTTGAAAACTGAAGTAATTCATTGATGTGCTGGTCTTTTCATCGACAAGCCAGGCCACCGCCACATTCTTGTTGGAAAGCGCCTCAACTGTGCTTTGCGAAAGGGCGTGACCTTGCGATTTCGCTATCAGAAAATCGGCGTTGCCGTTGAGCACGCGACCTCTAATTTCCAGAGTCTCCCCCACTGGGTAAGAGTTGTGAAGTCCAAGAAAAGAACAGTCCCGAATGAGAGTATGTTGCGCTAGGGTCAATTTGGTCGCCGACCAAGGTCGTGTTGACCGGGTACAAAAATTTGCTCACCGTTTTAGTCCGGCAATCGACTATAACCGACGTCAAAACCATCCGTGGATTGTTCATACCTGCACAATCAAGGGGTAGCCAAAGTCGACTATGATGAGAGAGCAGAACCGGTCAAGCCACCTCCGTCATAGCTTTCTCCCCCAGCAGGGCAAGGTCCACCAACATAACTCAACGCCCCGCCTGAATATCCATTGCTCGTCTTGAATAACAGTGCTGCGGTATTACCAAAAAGATCGGATTCAAGTCCAATCACACCGGCTGCTGAGTTTTCGTCTATGCCCACTGTGCTCGTTTGCAGGAACCCATCTACTGCTGACGCACTCAGGTCCTTGTCGAATTCTCGGTAAGCTACTCTGCTCAAACCATCGGTTTCGGATAGCGTAGTCCATGAAAACATTAAGCTTCCATCGGCGAACATGGAAACAAATGGCCCGGTCTGGTCGCCTGTTGTGTTGGAATTCACGGTAATTTAGGGGACATCAACATAGGCATGATTGCAATCATCCTTTATCCGTCCCGCAATCAAAAATCTAGCATATGTCTAAAATTGCGACAAGCGGGATAGGCTCCAATTCGCTTCGTTGTTGTGTTGAATCTTTGATTGCAGTTAATCCGGACAATGCCGAAACCGCACTTATTCTGGAAATTCGACGGAGTTATTGAATTTGCCCTCTTTGGGAGCCGGGTCGGCGTTGTTCGCCACGCCTGATTTCTCACCCAATGGGAATGAGCGAAATTCCTGGGTGGCGTCGTTCAGGTTTTTCTTTTGACTGCTTCTAATGCGGAAAATGGCCATTTTATGTGATTTTTCGCTATCAGTACCTCAACCAGCGCATCTGAGGGTGACTTCGCTCGCCCCTTCTTTTCCGGCCTGGCGATCATGATGACTGGAATTCCCATTTGAGCTTGCGGCCTCTAGTTTGTGCGTGGTTGGGCCGCCCGAGTCCTTGCAGACGAGATGGGTTATTTGGTGTCGCACGAAGCAGTTCGATTTCGTCTTCCAATGACGTTGGTGGACGCGCGAGGATGAGCCTCCAGTGCGGTGGAATTTGTTCAGCAGGTGGTTCAATCATGCGCACCACGCCGGTCACGTCTGTCCGGTTGAAAAATAGGCCGAGGTTTTTTCTGCCTGATCGCGAGGAAGATTTTTGCGCCAGCTGGCAAGATTGCTGCGGCGGATTCTGGTGATGCCACTGTGATCCATTCAGCGCCTTGAGGCTTACTCCAATGGGGCCGTTCGAGGCGAAGGTGACGGATGTTCAAGCCTTGCACCGCGGCTGTGGCGTTGGCGGAAATTTGTGCGGCAAAAGGATGCGTGGCATCGATCAGTACACTGATCTTTTCCTGCACCAGATAATCGCGCAGACCATGAGCGCCGCCGAAGCCGCCGGTGCGTACCGGGCATGACACGGGTTCGGGGGCTTGCGTGACGCCAGCGAGTGAGAGCGTCACGTCATGCCCGGCTTCATGCAAGGCATCGCAAATCGTGCGCGCGTCGCGCGTGCCGCCGAGGACCAGAATCCTTTCACGTGGCATGAGCAATGATCTTGCCATCGCGCGAGACGATGATCACGTCCGACTTTATGCCGCTGCCTGACAAGGTTCGATGCACTTGCTGCAATGCCTCATGCGCAACGACTTCAGCGATTTCGTTGCCGACGATTTCCAAGACGTGCTGGGCCGAGTTTGCCTGTTCGATCTGCTTTTGCAGGTCCAGCTCTGCGCGGCTGGCCAACCATGCAAAATCGACTTGCGAACGGCCCGAGTGGAGATCCATTGCACCCTGGGCAAGTTTTACAATTTTGCCGAAGCCGCCACCGATGGTGAGGCGCGGCACGGGATTGAGTTTCAGATATTTCAACACGCCGCCTGCGAAGTCACCCATGTCGAGCATGGCTTCGAGTGGCAGATCATGACGGGCGCGTACTGCATCTTCGCTGGTCGAGCCCGTGCAGCCGGCCACATGTTGCAGCCCCATGGCGCGGGCCACGTCAATGCCGCGGTGAATAGAGGCGATCCAAGCGGCGCAGGAAAACGGATTGACGATGCCGGTGGTGCCGAGGATCGAGATGCCGCCGATGATCCCGAGACGCGGGTTCCAGGTTTTCTCCGCGATGGCTTTTCCGTCCGGAACAGAGATTTCGATTTCGACATTCACGCCGCCCAGCTCTTGGACCACGTCGGTCATCATCTGGCGCGGCACGGGATTGATCGCGGCTTCGCCGACGGCGATTGGGAGGCCGGGCTTGGTGACGACGCCCACGCCATCGCCAGCCTTGAAGGTCATGCCCTGCCCCTTGTGCTGCACGGTCACGATGATTGTCGCACCGTGAGTGACGTCAGGATCATCACCGGCATCCTTGATGATGCCAGCGCGGGCCCAGCCCTTACCGGACTCCTGCAGGGCCAAAGCGAAGGCCGGGGTTTCGCCTTTTGGCAAAGTGATGGTTACGGGATCGGGGAAGTTGCCGGTCAGCAATGCCGTATATGCGGCCTTGGTTGCCGCGGTGGCGCAAGCCCCCGTGGTCCAGCCGCGCCTTAATGCGCCTTCGGGCTTTTCGTTCCGCATGAAGGACCTGTATAAGGGGCAATGGCAAAGGGACCAAATATTTCTGCACAGCAGTGGGAACACGTGTCTTCCGGCTTTGCAAGGCTGGATGCAGAGCCGTTTCCCGTGTTCGAACCCGGCTGGGTTTGGCTGGTCGGCGCTGGTCCTGGCGCACCGGGGCTGATGTCGCTGCTGTGTTATCACGCGATGCAAGCCTGCGATGTGGTGGTCTATGACGCGCTGGTGAACCCGGACATCTTGCGCTGGGTTCGTCCCGGGGTAGAGCTGGAATATGCAGGCAAGCGCGGCGGCAAGCCATCGCCGGTGCAGCGCGATATTTCATTGCGGCTCATCGAACTTGCACAACGGGGAAAGCGGGTGTTGCGGCTGAAGGGCGGCGATCCCTTCATGTTTGGACGCGGCGGTGAGGAAAGCCAATCCCTGGCCAAGGCGGGCGTGCCGTTTCGCATCGTTCCGGGAATTACAGCGGGCATAGGCGGTCTTGCCTATGCAGGTATCCCGGCAACGCATCGCGATACCAACCATGCGGTGATCTTTCTGACAGGCCACGACGCATCAGGAAAAATGCCCGAAAGTGTCAATTGGCAAGCGGTCGCGACGGCTGCCCCGGTGATCGTTATGTATATGGCTGTCAAGCACTTGGGCGAGATTGCTGAGGCTTTGATGGAGGGCGGGCGCGTCGCCAGTGACCCCGTAACAATCGTTTCCAACGCCTCCCTGCCCCAGCAGCAAGTGGCGTCCACGACACTTGCCGAAGCGCGGGAATTTATCGCGCGGGAAGAACCGCCCACACCGGCCATCGTCGTCGTTGGCCATGCTTCGGACTGGCGCTCGGTGCTGGACTGGTATGCGCCGGGCTTGCGGGAGAACCCGATTGGCTAAAGTACTGGTTGTCGCAGCGCCTCAATCCGGCAGCGGCAAAACGCTTTTCACCCTAGGTCTGATCCGCGCCTTGCGAAACCGGGGCTACAAGGTCGGTTCCGCCAAGGTGGGACCAGATTATATCGATCCGCAGTTCCATGCTGCGGCGAGTGGTGGCGATTGCGTCAATCTCGATCTGTGGGCGATGGGGGATAGGCTGTGCCGCAAGCTTTTGGCTGAAGCAGGACAGGGACAAGATATCGTCATCGTCGAAGGGGTGATGGGGTTGTTTGACGGGCCAACGGGTGCACATGGTTCGACGGCAGACCTGGCGGAAGCCTTGGGGCTTCCTGTGGTGCTGCTGGTTGACGCAAGCCATCAGGCACAGTCCGTTGGCGCGCTTGTGCATGGCTTTCGCAGCTACCGACCTGCCGTTCGTATTGCCGGGGTCGTGCTGAACAGGATTCGGTCCGACCGACATTTGGCTATTCTCTCTGACGCTGTGGGTGCTGACTTGTTGGGGGCTGTGCGGCAGATTGACTCTGTACAACTGCCTTCTAGACACCTCGGATTGGTTCAGGCGCAAGAGATTCAAAGGCTTGAAGCAGTTATTGAAGATGTCGCTTCAGCAGTCACACGTGAAACAATTATTGACAAGTTGTTTCAAATCGGAGCGGAATTTTCGAATCATGCTGACGGAGCGGCACTTCCACCGCTTGGCGGCCGGATCGCTATCGCGCGAGATGCTGCGTTTTCGTTTTGCTATCCGCATGTGCTGAAAGGATGGCGCGAGGCGGGAGCAGAGCTTTGGTTTTTCTCGCCGCTCGCTGGCGAAGCGCCATCTGCTGATGCCGATGCTATCTATTTGCCGGGCGGATATCCAGAATTACACGCCGGCAAGATCAGTTCCAACACTGCATTTCTGGGCGCGTTGCATCGCTCCAGCGCGCTGATCTATGGCGAGTGTGGCGGGTACATGGTGCTGGGGGATGCGCTTGTCGACGCAGATGGTTGCGCACATACGATGGCAGGGTTGCTGCCGGTGACCACCAGTTTCGCCAAACCAAAGCTGCATCTCGGTTATCGCCAACTCCAACCGATCAATTCGCTGTGGCATGTAGCACTGCGCGGGCATGAGTTTCATTACTCAAGTGTCGTGGCGCAAGATTCGGCTGAACCTCTTTTTCACGCCAAGGATGCCGCTGGCAAGGACCTGGGAATGATTGGCATGCGAAGGGGCAATGTGATGGGCAGTTATGCCCATGTCATCGCTGTCGCACCATGACCGCGAAAGCACTCATGTTCATGGGGACAGGCTCGGATGTGGGCAAATCTCTGGTCGTTGCGGGCTTATGTCGGGCGCTGGCAAATCAGGGCTGGCGCGTTGCGCCATTCAAGCCACAGAACATGTCCAACAATGCGGCCGTCACCGTTGATGGTGGGGAAATTGGCCGTGCGCAGGCCCTGCAGGCGCGGGCGGCACGGGTTTCGCCGACGGTGCACATGAACCCCCTGCTCCTCAAGCCTGAGAGTTCGACAGGTGCGCAGATTGTTTTGCATGGCAAACGCGTGGCCACGATGGCGGCGCGGGATTTTTTTGCCGAGCGGATGCGCTACATGCCTGCGATACTGGAGAGTTTTGGACGTCTGAAGAACTCTTATGACATCGTGCTCGTTGAAGGCGCAGGTTCACCAGCGGAAATGAATTTGCGTCATGGTGATCTTGCGAACATGGGATTTGCCAGGGCTGCCAATGTGCCATCCATCTTGATTGGCGATATTCATCGCGGCGGCGTCATCGCTTCGATTGTCGGTACGTTTGACCTGTTACCTCCAGAAGATCGCGCGCTGCTGCGCGGTTTCATCATCAACAAGTTTCATGGGGATATTTCGCTTTTTGATGAAGGCCGGACATTGCTGGAGCGACGGACGGGAACGACGTGTCTGGGCATCGTTCCTCATTTCGAACGGGCTGGCAGGTTGCCTGCAGAAGATGCAGTGGTCCTTGGAAGAAACCTTCTGCAAAGCATTCTGGTAAAACGAAAATATGCGTTCTACGGTTGCCACGCATTGCCAATTTTGACGATCTCGATCCACTTCGGCTTGAGCCCGAAGCCGAAGTTGTATTTGTAAAAGCTGGTGAGGCCATTCACGGTGACGCGAAACTGGTGATCTTACCGGGCAGCAAGTCCACCATTGCTGACCTAGAGGCAGTTCGCAGTGCGGGGTGGGATGTCGACATCAACGCACATGCGCGGCGCGGGGGACACGTTTTGGGACTGTGCGGAGGTTATCAGATGCTCGGCAAGCGCATTCACGATCCACAGGGACTTGAAGGGCGTGCAGGCAGCGTCGAGGGATTGGGGCTCCTCGATGTTGAAACAACGCTGCTCCCCGACAAGACGTTGACCTTGGTAACAGGCACTCACGTGGCGAGCGGCAAGCCAATCCGTGGCTATGAGATTCATTTGGGGGAGACCAGCGGGGCCGATTGCCGGAGACCTTTTGCCCAGCTGACAGGCGGAGCTGATGGTGCAGTTTCTCCGAACCGGAGAATTGCCGGCACCTATCTTCATGGTTGTTTTGCGAGCGACGCCTTCCGCACGTGTTTTCTCGAGGCGATTGGAGCCAAGAGTTTGGTCTCAAACTATGAGAACGAAATTGATGCCACGCTTGATGCGCTGGCGGAGCATGTGAGCAAGGCCGTCTCACTCACGGCGCTCCTGGATCTGGCGTGACATGCTCGCAGCTCTAGCACTTCTTGTCGAAAACCTCGTTGGCTACCCGGACGCCATTTACAAGCGGCTTGGCCATCCGGTCGAATGGATCGGGCTGTTGATCGATCGGCTGGAAGAGAAACTCAATCTGCCCGCGGAAGATGCGGAGCGGCAGAAATTCAAAGGTGTGATGAGTGTAGTTGCGCTTGCAGCTGCAGTTATTGTTCCTGCGGCGGTGCTGCAATGGATCACGATGCACTTGCCGTTTGGATGGGTTGTAAACGTTGTTCTCGCGGTTCCATTCATTGCGCAAAAGTCATTGCGGGACCATGTGCAGGCGGTAGTTGATGCGTTGGGGTCGGGCGACACACCACTTTCCGGCGCCCGCATTGCTGTTGGCAGGATTGTCGGGCGTGATACGACACGACTTGACGAGAGCGGTATATGCAAAGCGGCGCTTGAGAGCCTGGCCGAAAACACGTCCGATGGCGTCGTTGCCCCTGCCCTTTGGTATGCTTTTGCGGGTTTGCCGGGGCTGGTGTTTTACAAGGCTGTGAATACCGCGGACTCAATGATTGGGCACAAGTCAGAACGCTACCTGCATTTCGGGTGGGCGGCAGCGCGACTGGATGATCTCATCAATCTTCCAGCTTCCCGGATTTCGGGACTCTTGTTTGCAGCAGCGGCCTTGTTCGATTCGACTGACACGGCGAAACGTTCGTGGGCCGCCATGTGGAGGGACTCTTCGAAACATGGATCGCCCAATGCCGGGTGGCCGGAAGCGGCAATGGCGGGAGCGCTCAACCTGCGCTTTGGTGGCCCGCGCGCTTATGATGGCGAGTTGGTTGACCTGCCGTGGATGGGTAATGGATCGGCGGACATGACGCGTGCTGACATTGGGCGCGGGCTGGCCCTGTTCGAGCGCAGCATGATTATCCTAGCGGGGGCCCTATTCCTCCTGGCTGTGGTCCTTTGAGTTGCTGCGCAATTCCGGCGGTGACCAGAACAACGACATCGGCCAGTTCCGCAATCGTCTGGTTGGTGATGCCCTGCGCGTCGCGGAAACGGCGACCCAGTGCATTGTCAGGCACGATCCCCAGGCCAACTTCGTTTGAGACAATTGCCGCCTGTCCCTTGAGCTGGCCCAGCACTTCAACGAGGCCTTCCAGTTCCAGTTCCCAGTCTTTCTTGGCGAGGATGAGATTTGAAAGCCACAGCGTGAGGCAGTCCACCAGGATAAACCTGTCGGGCCTGTCGTGCTTCTTGATTGCCTCAGCTAGCTTCAGCGGGGCTTCTACAGTTTCCCAGTCATTGCTGCGGCGGGCTTGATGATCGGCGATGCGCTTCTTCATTTCCCGGTCAAAAGCCTGGGCAGTCGCAATGTAGATTCTGGGTTCGTGAGCCAGGCTTTCCGCCAGTTTGCTCTTGCCAGAACGCGCGCCGCCAAGGATCAGGGTAATCGTCATGATTCAACCTTTGGAATGCGGGCGATGAAATGGCCACGCATCCGGCTGGGCCATTGCCGGAAGGGCACTTCACCCGACTCACTTTCGCCATGCAAGGCAAACCACTCGAGGATGGCGTCGGCCTGCTCCGCGGTCGGTTCGTGGCCGCCCGTGACATAGGTAAAACGTTGGTCGTCGCGCATGATGACGCTGCAAGGTCGGGTGCAGTTCCACAGGCAAGCCTGGGTCTGGATTTCCACATCTTTCAGGCCAGCTTCCGGCAACCGGGCGCGCATGTGGGCCACCAGCGTATCGCCGCCAGTGCGGCCATCGGGTCCGGTCTTGCTATCTGCCGAATAGCGGCAAGTGGTGCATAAAATTATCTGTCGCATGGTCTTTGACGGCGAGTAGCTAGGTGGTTAGTGTCGGCTTGTCCATCCGCTTCTTTTACAGCAGTTTTCCAGGCCAAGCATGAACCCAACGACCTCACTCAATCGACTGGCATTTCATCCGTCAGAAACACCGGAAGCGCGGAAAGCGGCCAAAAGCCTGAGCAAGCTTTATGGAGAGACTGATCCTGAAAATGCAGATGTGATCGTCGCCCTTGGCGGCGACGGACACATGTTGCAAACGCTGCACAAGTTCCTCGACGCCGGCTTGCCGATTTATGGCATGAACCGCGGTACGGTTGGTTTTCTGATGAATGGCTACAGCACGCAGGATTTGATGCAGCGCGTAAACGATGCAGAACGGACACGCATTCATCCGCTCAAGATGAAGGCTACGTCACAGTCCGGAAAGGTTACGCAGGCCATCGCTTTCAATGAAGTGTCGCTGTTGCGGCAGAGGCACCAGGCCGCGAAAATTGCCATTGATGTGGATGGTGACACGCAGCTGGCCGAATTGATTTGCGATGGTATTCTGGTTGCCACGCCTGTTGGCAGCACGGCCTATAATTTGTCAGCAGACGGACCAATTCTCCCGATTGGCTCTTCCCTGCTGGCCCTGACGCCGATCAGTGCATTCCGGCCACGCCGCTGGCGCGGTGCCATCTTGCCGCAAAATGCCAAGATCAGCTTGCGTATCCTTGATGATGAGAAGCGCCCCGTCGCTGCGGTTGCCGATCATGTGGAAGTACGCGACGTGGTGCGGGTCGATGTGGCCATTGACCGGAAGAAATCGGTGACGCTGCTGTTTGACAAGGGTCACAGCCTGGCCGAGCGCGTGCTGACGGAGCAGTTCAAGTTCTGAACTGTCGGTGCGCGTACACATATATCACGCGGCGCGGGCGAGATTTGATTTCAGTTTTTTGGCAATGCCGCGGACCGCGGGGTTGGCGTAGCGGGCCACGAATTCAACCTGTTGCTGGCGTGATTGCAGTGACTGCTGATTGCCCAACAGCATCAGTGCCTCAAGCAGCTTTCTGCCGAAACGGTCTTGAGACAGCGTCAGGCCGTCTTCCTGATTCTGCGAATGGAGGCTGCAAGCAGCCTGCAGGACGCCCACACAATTGGCAGGCAAGCCGGTTTTTTCAAGTGCCGAGCGAAGAACATTGCCCTGGCGTACATACATCATGTCGCGGACACGTTGGCGGGTGTAACCGCACAGGTGTTGCAGCAGATGCTCCACTGCCAGCATTCTGCCGGTGCAAGCAGCACGCAGAATGAGTGCGGGCGTGATCAGATTCTTGCCAGCCAGAAAGTCTGCAAGGGTTTGAGACCGGGCTTCGTCGAGCGGCTCCAGGATATCGAGGAGCGTGTTGTCTTCAGCTTCGTCAATGGTGGCGAACGTGTCTGCTGTTTCAGCCCAGGGAAATTCCGCGACATATTGCTTCATTCGCCCTGCAACCCGGCGGGCCTGGGTGACGCGAATATCCATCGGCAAGTCGATGCGGTGAAGCAAGGCATCGATAATCACCGCATCATTGGAGAAGCGTGCATAAAGCTTGCGGAATTGCTTTTCCCTCAGCTCGATCATCTGGTTGTCGAGCAGAGCAAGGATTGCACCTTGTTGCGCTTTTTCGATCAACCAGCCCAGGACTTCCGGAGAGAGATCGGGGCGCCCGGCGATTGCGTGCTGGCGCGCTTCACCTCCAACTTGCAAAATTGCGAGCATGCGCAGCGAATCGAGTGATGCAGCATTGCGCAAAAATTCCAGTGACAGTTCATCTTCTTCCGCGACCATGGTGAAAACAATATCGGGAGCGAGGCGCGGCACATCACGCAACTCCCCGGACAAGACCTTGCGGACGTCCATTTCCTTGTCGGCAGCCAGTTTGGTTATGATTGGAATCACCTGCTCGCGCTCGAGCAGTGGCGTTTCCGGATCGCGCAACAGGGCTGCCACCTGAATTGCGAGAAGTTTGCGGGCTTCAGTGCCGCCTTCTGTGATGACCTGCTCCAGGAAGGCAGTGTCCAGTCCTATCATCATGGGTTTGGCGGTCATTCTTCAGTCCAAGCTCTTGGACTGTCACACTATGGGGCAAGAATTAACAATCCGTTCATGGATTGCGTCAGCGTCACATTCACGCCGCACGTTGCAGCCTAACGCCAGCCTGCGTGAGTTTGAATCCGAGAATGTCGCGGTCAAACGGCATCACGAGTACATCCGCCACGCCGCGGACGATCAGCTTGCTGATCACGTCAACATCCGGGTGGCTGGAAAAATAGAAAAATACTTGCGGCTGAATTGCATGGCGGCTTGTTGTCGGCACGTGGCGATAATCGGCGGCGCCCGGATTTCCAATCATGATGAAATCGAACCTATTGCCGGGAAGTGGTCGGTCGTCGCTCCAAGTTTCTTTCTTTGTGCAGGCAATCCCAAGCTCGGCCAGCATGCCGCTGACCAGGGTCCGGGATGCTTCGTTGCGGTCAATCAGAAGACAATTCACCATGATAATCACTAACCCAAATGGGCGCGGACTCATCTTGCGCGCTGCATGCAGAGGTGCGCCGGAACGGTTAATGGATGGTTAAATCGCGTTATCCACAGCCTGTGGATAAGTCCAAGCAGTTGAATTTGTGCAGTTATCGAAAGTTACCCACAGGTTTATCCACAGGGTGCTGTGGATAACTTTCGGGTAAATTCTGTGAGAATCGGGGTCAGTCGTGACCAAAATGGGCCGGCAGTTCCGCTATCGAGCGCAGGGTCAAGTCTGCAAGGTGGGCGAGATCTTCGAGACGGCCATTGCCGCTGAGCACAGCCACTGCAAGGCCAGCACCACCGCGGCGGGCCTCTTCAATGTCGTGGAAATTATCGCCCACCATGACGATTTCTGATGGGGGAATACCGGTCAGGGACTGGAACCTCCGGATCATGTCGCCCGACGGTTTAGGTGTATCAACTGTATCATTGGTGATGATGGCGTCGAGCAGGTCGCCGATGCCAAGTTCATCCACCTGGCGTCTTGTCGAAATCATACTGTCATTGGTGGCGATGCCGACCTTCCAGCTCCTTTGACGAAACGAAGTCAAAAGCTGAGCGAGATCGGTGATGGGAGTAATCTCCATTTTCACATCTTGCTGGGCGGCCTTATCGATTTCATGGAGGAGATTGGTGCGCTCTTCGATGGAATGATCGGGCCACCAGATTTCGACGAGCTGGCGTGTGGTGCCTCCTGCCATGATGGAGCCTGCTGCAACGCGACCAGTACTTATGTCGTATCCTGCCAGTGCCATGAGTTTTTCAGCGATTGCCGTTTCGACATTCATCATGCGCATCAGCTGGCGGCGATAAAAAGGCACCCAGGCACCGTCGGCTTCAATCAGGGTGCCGTCCTTGTCAAACAGAATACCACGAAATGCCACAGTCAGCTCCAGTATGTCGTTATTGCCGCTGCGTCGGGGCGCGGCCGGTCTTCAAGCGGTGCGGAGGTTTTGCCGATATAAATGATGCCGGCAACATTCTCTTCAGCCGCGATACCCATCGCTGATTTCGCAGCTTCGTCATAGGCGATCCAGTCGGTCTGCCACTGCACGTCGAAGCCCTTGGCCATGGCTGCGAGTTCGAGATTGAAACACAGGGCGCCTGCAGACATTTGCTGTTCCCACACCGGGATCTTGGCGTGCGGTTTTGCAGTGGAGACAACGGTTACGATGACGGGTGCCCGCATGAACAAGCCACGTTGAAAATCCAGCATCTCCGCGCCATGGTCCGGATATTTCCCTTGCCACGCGGCAGCAAATGACACCCCAACTTTTGCCCTTGCCTCGCCTTCGAAGACGACGAAGCGCCAGGGAGCAAGTTTGCCGTGGTCGGGAAGTCGGACCGCCGTTTCCAGGATTTCTGTAAGCTCGTCGCGATTTGGCCCGGGTCCGGTCATTGACTTGGCGGAGGCGGATTTGCGGCTGCGAAGAAAGGCTAGAATCGATGATTTGTCGTTGAGTTGCATGATGCTCCGGGTTCTGAACAAAGTTCATGACAATTGCAACCAGTCGCATTCTCCGGAATGCATTAACCATTCATTAAGTATGTCGTTGCGGCGTTTCAGCCGATGTGGTGGTCTCACTTTGCCGGCCGAAAATGAGCTGGGGGAATTAAAATCTAGCACCTCAGGGGGAGCGAGAAATGGACGTGAGTATTCGTCCGAGTGAAAGCCGCCGCCACAGCGCCACTTCTCGTGTTAGCAACTTGGCGGCGGCCACTTTTCTTTTGATCGTCATGGCATCGCTTTCTGCGGTTGCCGCGTTTTCGGCCATTTCAACTTCGAAGGAGACGGCGCAACGGACACTCGGGCTGAGGTCGGACCATCAGGTTTCGATCACTGCGGTCAAGCCCGGGAAAGAGCGTCTTTCGCTGACTGCAAAGCTGAGCGAGCGCGGTATTGATCCACTCAAGGATGTCAGCTGGAAGATTTCTGATCGCATGGGGGGCATCGTGTTTGAAGGCATGGCCTTGTCGGCGGATGCGCTGGTGCGGCCAGGCGATTATGTGGTCGAAGCGCGCTATGGCACCCTCTCCTATCATGAAGTGATTGCGGTTCATCCGGGCAATGATGTTTCGGTGAGCTTCATTCTCAATCTTGGCGGATTGCGCATCCTTCCAACGGTGATTGGCGTGACTTCGATGCCGCCACAAAGCACCACGCGGATTTATTCGCTGGCGGGGATCAGCAAGGGTAAGCTTGTTGCATCGAGCCGGATGCCGGGCGAAATCATCAAAATCCAGGCTGGAGCCTATCGCATCGAAAGCAAATTTGAACTGGGGAATGCTGTTGCTGTGAGCGACGTGACAGTGAAGCCCGGCATCATGAGTGCGGTGCATGTTGGCCATCTGGCCGGGACGGTACGTATCGAGTTGCTGGATGCAGTGGACAGGCCGGTGAAATGGACGCTTGTTTCAAATACAGAAAGCTATGTTCCGGCGACCGACAAGGCGATTGCCGATCTGGTGATGAAACCGGGCAATTATACGCTCATCGCACAGATTGATGACAGAATAGCCGAACGCACATTCGAGCTTGTGCCGGGTCAGGCCGTCAACATCCAGCTGCGCGCCCAGTAATCAGCGCAGTGCTGCGCGCACTGCAGGAGCCACCCTCGTTCCCAGCAGCTCAATGGCCTTCAATTGCTCCGTATGCGGAACAGTTCCGATTGCCATCTGAATCAGAATGCGGTTGTTTCCGAAGACCGAATATAGCTCGAGAATGCGGTCAGTCACGCGCTGCGGATCGCCGACGATCAGGTTTCCCGTTGGGCTGCAGGCCTGCTCAAAATGGGGTCTGCCCTGTGGCGGCCAGCCACGCTCGCGGCCAATGCGGTTCATGACTTCGGTGTGGGCTTCGTAATACACATTCTTCGCATGTTCGGTGGTGTGGGAAACAAAGCCATGCATGTTCAGGCTCAAGGTTGCTTTCGCCGGATCGCGGCCTGCCCTTGCATAAGTCTGGCGGTATAATTCGAAAAATGGTGCGAAGCGCTTTGGATCGCCGCCGATGATGGCGAGCGCCATCGGCACGTCAAGCGTTGCTGCGCGCACGGCAGATTCAGGGGTGCCGCCAACGGCAATCCAAACCGGCATGCGCTTCTGTTCGGGTCGGGGATAGATGCCAAGGTTTGAAAGCGATGGGCGCATGCTGCCTGCCCAGGTGATCTTTTCCGTATCGCGCAATTTCAGCAGCAGGTCGAGCTTTTCTGCAAAGAGCTTGTCATAGTCATGCAGGTCATAGCCAAACAGCGGATAGGATTCGATGAAGGACCCCCGCCCCACCATGATTTCCGCGCGACCATTGGACAAGCCATCAACCGTGGCGAACTGCTGGAATACGCGCACGGGATCGTCGGAGCTCAAAACGGTTACCGCACTTGACAGCTTGATCCTGCTGGTGACGGCAGCGCCGGCAGCGAGTGCCACCGCTGGCGACGACACGGCATAGTCAGGCCGGTGATGTTCGCCTACAGCGAAGACATCGAGCCCAACTTCGTCCGCGAGTTTCATTTCTTCGACCAGGTGGCGCAAGCGCTGGCCGGCAAGTTCAGGATGTCCTGCAGCCACATCCGCGAATGTATATATCCCGATTTCCATCAGCCCTCTATGAAATCAGATACATTACAATTCAAGACGAGATTTGCCGGCCGTGTCATCCCTCAGGAAGACACGGCCTTGAAGATCAACCCTTTGTAGTCTTCATCGCTGCATCAAGGTGCATCATGCAATCCTTGTTCTTGCTGTCTTTCATGGCCATTTTCGCCATTTCGATTTCTTTCATGCCCATCTCCATCTTGTCCTTCATGGCCGGGTCTTTCATTTCCATGACCATCATTTCGGTCTTCTTGAGATTGTCATCGGTGCACTTTGCCATGTCGGCAGCAAATGCTGGTGCGCTGAATGTAACAAGTGCAGCGGCAAGTAACAGATTTTTCATGTGAATCTCCAAAGGACTTAAGTGTCCTTCCCCACATTCTGGACGTCGCATCGATCACAAGATAATCAACCGCTGGTGAAGCACGCGAATGTGACCCTGCGTGAACGGACTAGCCTTTTGGTCGCAATGCCGAGCGCCCGCCATCGACGCCAATGATCTGGCCTGTGATCCATGAGGATTCAGCTGACACGAGAAGTGCACCCAGAGCTGCTACATCGTCTGCTTCGCCCAACCGCTGCAACGGATGCAATGCCGCAATGGCTTGCGCTGTCGCTTCATTGGACGTGAATCCGGCTGCCAGCGGGGTGCGCGTCAGTGATGGCGCAATGCAGTTGACGCGAATTTTTGGAGCAAGTTCCGCGGCCAATGAAAGTGTCAACCCTTCGACCGCGCCTTTTGCCATGGCCACGGACGCATGCGAAGCAAATCCTTGGGCAACAGCGACTGTTGAAAAAAGCAGGATGGCTGAGGTTGGTGTGGTAGCTGCCCTGAGTGCGGGCAGAGCTGCCTTCACGGCCCGAAAAGCGCCCAAGGCGTTCAGCTCAAAGTCTTTCATCACTTCTGTTTCAATCAACCGGCCAACAGGACGCAAATTGATCGATCCCACTGCATAAGTGAGGCTCGCCAAATCACTCCCAGCTGCTGCGATGCCAGCCTCCAGTTCTCCAGGATTCGACACATCTGCTATGGCATGTGACGCGCCAAGTTCAGCCGCAAGCGCCGCAAGTCGTTCGGCATTGCGCGATACCAGATGGATATCACTGCCTCGCTCGCGCAGTTTTCGTGCAAGAGCAGCCCCAATGCCAGTTGTTCCGATGATCAAGTGTTTGGCCATAGCCCCTATACGCGGCGCAAGCGTTTTGAGATCAATGGGGCAAGCAAAACGGCGAGGGCTGCAATCAACAGGAACAGCGACAGGGGATGCGTGACAAACACGCTTGGGTCGCCCTGACTGATGGTCAAGGCACGGCGGAACTGCGCTTCCGCCAGCGGCCCCATGATCAGGCCGATGATGGCGGGCGCCACGGGGTAGTCGTAACGTCGCATCAGGAAACCGATCATGCCAACGATGAACAACAGGACGAGGTCGAAGATCGAATTGCTCAGGCTGTAAACGCCAAGTGTCGAGAACAGCAGGATGCCTGCATAAAGCAGCGGTTGTGGAATGGCGAGCAGCCGCACCCACACACCTGCCAGCGGCAGGTTCAGGATCAACAGCATGAAATTGCCGATGTAAAGACTGGCGATGAGCCCCCACACCAATGAGCCGGAATTCTGGAACAGCAATGGGCCGGGCTGCAGATTATACTGTTCAAACGCGGCGAGAAGGATGGCTGCTGTTGCCGATGTCGGAAGGCCCAATGTGAGCAGTGGCACAAGCACGCCGGCCACGGCCGCGTTGTTCGCAGCTTCCGGGCCTGCCACGCCTTCAATCGCGCCATGGCCGAACTCCTCGGGATTTTTCGCCAATTTCTTTTCTATGAAGTAGGACAGAAATGTCGGGATTTCGGTACCACCTGCGGGCAGTGCCCCAAACGGGAAACCGATCGCAGTGCCACGCAGCCAAGGCTTCCACGAGCGCGCCCATTCTTCGCGGGTCATGAACAACGAGCCCTTTATCGGCAGGATTTCGCTGGCGCGCAAATCGCGTCGTGATGCCATGTAGAGTGCTTCGCCCACTGCGAACAATCCGACTGCCACAACCACAATATCGATTCCGCGCAACATGCTGGGCAGGCCGAACACCAATCGCGGCTGACCGGTGAGAATGTCCGTGCCTGCCAGTCCGAATGCCAGGCCGAGCAAGAGCGCCACTGCGCCCCGCAGTTTTGATGCACCAAGCACTGACGTGACGGTGGTGAAGGCCAGGACCATCAGTGCGAAGTATTCGGCGGGACCAAACAGCAGAGCGAACTTCACAAATATCGGTGCCAGCAAAGTGAGGGCAAGCGTGCCCAGCGTACCTGCGACGAACGAGCCAATTGCCGCTGTCGAAAGTGCGGCAGCGCCACGGCCCTTGCGCGCCATCTTGTTGCCTTCGAGCGCGGTGACGATGGAGCCCGACTCACCCGGCGTGTTGAGCAGGATCGAGGTTGTCGACGAGCCATACATCGCGCCGTAATACAGGCCTGCAAACATGATGAATGCGCCTGTGGGGTCAAGATTGCGTGTCACGGGAAGCAACAGTGCAATCGTCAATGCAGGTCCGATGCCGGGCAGGATTCCGATCAGCGTGCCCAGCGTTACACCAATCATCGACCACATCAGGTTGATCGGCGTCGCCGCCGTTGCAAAGCCATCCATCAATGCACTGAAAGCACCCATCAGATGAGACCTT
Organism: uncultured Alphaproteobacteria bacterium; assembly: GCA_963738595.1. GTDB lineage: Bacteria > Pseudomonadota > Alphaproteobacteria > Rhizobiales > Aestuariivirgaceae > Aestuariivirga. The sequence goes on along the minus strand of CAVTXF010000009.1, from coordinate 37,073 downwards.
TCAGCACGCCCGGCGGCAATTGCAGGCCGAGAAACCTGGTGAACAAGAAATAGGTGACCGTGACAACAGCGAGTGCGATTGCGCTGTCACGCAGATAGTTTTTGCTGCCGAACGCCAGCACAACAGACATGAAAAGGATAAAGCCTGCGGGAATGAAACCCAATGGCTTCAGCAGATTGAGCTGCAACACCAAACCTGCTGCTATGAAAGCAACGGCGCGCCAATCCGTGTCGCCTTCAGCTTCCTGAAAATCACCGCGTCGTGCGGTCAACACCGTGAACAATCCGGCAAGTGCCAGACCACATGACACAATCACGGGAAACACGCGTGGTCCCACCTTGGCGTGCACCGGTGGCACACGCATGTGCGCCACATCAAATCCAATGATGGCAGCGAGGATGAAAAGTCCCAGGCCGATGCCGAGCCCGGCCAGGGACCATTTGCGTGTCACAGGACTATGCCTCAGTTGACGAGACCGACACCCTTCAGAACCTCGGTCGTCGCCGCGTTTTCAGCTTCGATCAGTTTGCCGAAATCATCGCCTGCGAGATAGAGGTCTGTCCATTTCTTGTCGGCCAGAACCTTTTTCCAGGCATCGCTCTTTACTGTAGCATCCACAGATTCCAGCAAGGCCTTTTTTGCAGCGTCGTCAATTCCCGGAGGGGCGACAACGGCGCGCCAATTGGCGAGTACCACGTCAACGCCCTGCTCTTTCAGTGTTGGCGCGTCAATGCCCGCCTGCTTTTCGGCGGCGGAAATGCCAAGCACCCGCAATTCGCCGGACGCGATCTGGCCGGCCCATTCGCTATAGCCGCTGATGCCTGCAACCACATGGCCACCCATGATGGCCGCGAGCGCTTCGCCACCACCCGAGAATGGCACGTAATTGAGTTTGCTGACGTCACCGCCTGCTGCCTTGACCACGAGACCTGCGAGAATGTGGTCCGTGCCGCCAGCCGAGCCGCCGCCAATGGCAACAGAACCTGTATCGGCCTTCATCTTGGCGACGAGATCGCCCAGCGTCTTGAGTTCGGATGAAGCCGGAACCACGATCACTTCATATTCGCCTGTGAGGCGTGCAATCGGTGTGGTCATGCCAAGATTGACTGGTGACTGGTTGGTGAGAATTGCGCCAAGCATGACGAGGCCGTTCACCATCAATACGTTGCCTTTGCCCTTTTCCTGATCGACAAGCTGGGCAAGGCCCACAGTGCCACCAGCACCCGGTACGTTCTCCACCGTAACGCCCTTGGCACCCGAAGCGGTCATGACTTCGGCTAGCGCGCGCGCCAAGCCATCCCAGCCGCCACCGGGCTTTGCAGGCGCAATGATGCGCAGATCGTCAACGGCATAAGCCGGGGTAACAGAACCGACAGCCAACATTGCGGCCAAGGCAACTGATACAAATGTGCGACGTAACATGTAAATTTCCTCCCATTGGTGTTGCCGGATTTGCCCCCGGCTGATAGCCAATGTGCTAGCGCATCGGGGGGCATGGGGCAATTCGAAAGCGGATGAGGGACTTTCGCTGGCGCATGACAAAATCAATATCCACCATGATCGGCTTCGTTGCTGTCCTGACCTGGGCCGTGCTCGCCCTGCTCACAACCCTTGCCGGGCCCGTTCCCCCGTTTCAGCTGGCCGCGATGACGTTTTTTCTAGGCGGCATGGTCGGTGTTGTCAGTTGGCCGTTCCGGCCTCATGCGATCAAGGCGTTGCGGCAGCCTTGGCAGGTGTGGGCGGTGGGGGTTGGCGGGCTGTGTGTTTATCATTGCGCTTATTTCTTCGCGATCCAGTCTGCGCCACCTGTCGAGGTGAGCCTGATCGCCTATCTTTGGCCTTTGCTGATTGTCCTGTTCGCTGCGATGTTGCCTCATGAAAAGCTGCTTTGGCATCACGTTCTGGGTGCTATGCTGGGGCTTGTGGGTGCCGTTGCTGTCATCACCAAAGGCGGCAGTGTGGGATTGGCTGGCGGAATCAAATCCGGCCACCTGACTGCGCTTTTTTGTGCCTTTGTCTGGGCCAGCTACTCGGTTTTGTCGCGGCGCTTTGGCAAGGTTCCAGTTGATGTCGTCGCGGGCTACTGCCTTATCACATCAGCCGTTGCTTTGGTTCTGCATCTCATGCTCGAACCAACCGTGTGGCCAGCTGCCACTTCGCAATGGCTGGCGATTCTGGCGCTTGGCACCGTTCCCCTTGGCCTCGGATTTTATGCATGGGACTGGGGTTGCAAGCATGGAGACATCATGGTGCTTGGCGCACTGTCCTATGCCGCACCGCTGCTTTCGGTCCTTAGCCCTCCTGGCCTTTGGTTCTGGCGAGTTTCATTGGTCGGTGGCATTTGCCTGTGCGTTCATTGTGGCGGGCGCATTGGTGGCGTCGAAGGACATGTTGCTGCGAAAGCCCGAGCGGAAGTCACGTTAAGTCGCTTCATTTGATCAAGATCAAGCCCGAGGCACAGGCGAAGCACTATATTGAGGCTGTGCGTTGCCATGGGAGCGCTGCGATGAACTGGTGGCTGACAGTTTTCTTTTTCGTTCACGGCACCTGGGTTTCAGGTGACCAGCTCGACGGCTGGAGTTCGCGGCATTACGCGACAGCGGATGAATGTGAAATTCGCCGAAGTTTTGCTGAATACCAGACCAACCTCCATCCACCCGGCGTTCCATCGCTTTGGGTGTGCAACTTTGGTGTGCCGGCCAGTGCTCCACCACCACCGCCCGTCGTTGCGTCGAGGGCGAGGTGAGCGCTATCACAAACCGCTTGCATCTTGCAATTTGATAGCATATATTGCTAGCATAAACAATCGACATCGCAAAACGCTGGAATCAGTATTCGCCGTGCCGACTAAGTCCAACATCGCATGGGAAGATATTGAAGCATTGTTGCTGGCAGTTGATTGCAAGCTGCTTGAAGGATGTGGATCTCGAGTAAGGTTTTATCATGAGCGTGGCACTTTCGTTGCCCATCGTCCGCACCCACAAAAGGAAACCAAGCGATACAGCGTCAATGAAGTGCGTGAATTTTTGATCGGGATTGGAGTCTGGCCATGAGTGAAGTTTTGAAATACAAGGGCTATCACGGCAGTACTGAGTATTCATTGGAAGATGATTGTCTGCATGGACGGCTTTTGGGCATCAGCGATATCATCAGCTATGAAGGAAATTCGGTGAAAGAGATCAAGGCTGCCTTCAAAGAGGCAGTCGATGATTACATCGAAACCTGCCGCAAAATCGGCAAGCCAGCGCAAAAACCCTACTCCGGCAAAGTGATGTTCCGCATTGATCCAAAAACCCACGCCAAAGCAGCGCTGGCCGCACAGATGAAAGGCATCAGCTTGAACCAGTGGGCAGAGGAAGTGCTAGCGAAGGCGGCGGGGTGAGATTACCCCAGCCGTCATTCCAGCCAAGCAATGCCAGCGGCATTGCGCAGAGCTGGAACCCAGCTTTCGCGCCTACGCAAACGGCCTCCACTCAATGCGTTCGTGCAGGTCCAACCACTCAGGGTTCAACTTCTCAATTAACTCAATTTTCCAATCCCGCTTCCACGCCTTCATTTGAGTTTCGCGCTTGATCGCAGTTGCCATATCAACGTGATGTTCATACCAAACCAAGGTTTTCACTCCGTACTTCGAAGTAAATCCTTTGAACGTTTCATTCTTGTGGTCACAAACCCGGTTCCACAACGCACTCGTCACGCCGATGTAGAGTGTACCCCGGTAACGGTTCGCCATGATGTAAACGGCAGGCTGTATTTCGTCACGCATCAAGCAATACTTGCACGGTCTCCACCGTCATTCCAGCCAAGCCGTAGCGAAGCGGAGGCGCGAGCTAGAACCCAGCTGCGACTACCAAAGCGGGTTAAGAAAGCTGGGTTCCAGATCGGACGTTCCGCTACGCTCCACGCCCGTCTGGAATGACGGCGAATGGGAAATATTCCTTTTAACCCGTCATTCCATCCAAGCCGTAGCAAAGCGAAGGCGTAGAGCTGGAACCCGGTTTGCGATTCGCACAATTCCTATTCGCGATTCTTTTCTTGCAATACATGAGGATAGTATTTTTCATCCCATTCGTCCAAGCGAAGGTAAATCTTTCCCCAATCCATGACTTCATCTTCTGGTCTATACGGCACGGAGTCAGCATCGATTTCCATGTCCCAACCGATATGTACATGATCCCAGTCAGGTCGCAGTGCTTGAAGCTCTTTCACCAAAAAGTCACGTCCCTCCGGATTAAGCCATATTTCAAGAAAACCATCTTTAGACCTGCTAAATGTGATACGCGGACGTTTCATCACCTCAAATCCGGCGGCATCGCTTCTGCCTTGAGCGCGGCAATCGCATCCACCAGGCTCATCGCCTTCTGATCCTGCGATCCCAGACGGCGCATGTTCACCGCTTTTTCGTCCTTCTCGCGCATGCCGACGACCAAGATCACCGGCACCTTTGCCACGGAATGTTCGCGGACCTTGTAGTTGATCTTCTCATTGCGGAGATCAACATTGGCGCGGAGGCCTGCGTCTTTCAGGGCTTTTACGACTTCCACCGCATATTCATCTGCATCCGACGTGATCGTCGCCACGACAACTTGCGTCGGGGCGAGCCAAAGCGGGAAATGGCCAGCGAAATGTTCAATCAAGATGCCGAGGAAGCGTTCCATTGATCCGCAAATGGCGCGGTGGATCATCACCGGCACGTGCTTGGCGCTGTCCTCGCCGATATAAAACGCACCAAAGCGTTCCGGCAGGTTGAAGTCCACCTGCGTGGTGCCGCATTGCCAGTCACGGCCAATGGCATCGCGCAGCACATACTCAAATTTCGGACCGTAGAATGCGCCCTCGCCCGGATTGATTGCTGTCTTGATCTTGCCATCGGATGCATCTGCAATTTGCACCAAAACCTTCTGCATGATCTCTTCGGCGCGGTCCCACATTTCGTCGGTGCCGACGCGCTTTTCGGGACGCGTTGAAAGCTTCACGACGATCTGCTCGAAGCCGAAATCCTTGTACGTGGACAGGATCAGATCGTTGATCTTGAGGCACTCGTCGGCCATTTGCGCTTCCGTGCAGAAAATGTGTGCGTCATCCTGCGTGAAGCCGCGCACGCGCATCAGTCCATGCAGCGCACCTGATGGTTCGTAGCGATGGACGTTGCCAAATTCTGCAAGCCTTACAGGGAGTTCCCTGTAGCTTCTTAACCCGTGCTTGAAGATTTGAACATGGCCTGGGCAGTTCATCGGCTTGATGGCGAAGACCTGTTCGTCCTCGGTATCGTCACCGGCTGATGTGGCCGCAAACATTGCTTCCTTGTACCAGCCCCAGTGACCTGAGGTTTCCCAGAGGCTCTTGTCGAGAAGCTGCGGTGCGTTTACTTCGTCATAGCCAAGCTTGCTGAGGCGGCGGCGCATATAGGCGATGAGTTGCTGGAACATGGTCCAGCCCTTGGCGTGCCAGAAGACGACGCCCGGCCCTTCTTCCTGGAAATGGAACAGATCCATTTCGCGACCGAGCTTGCGGTGGTCGCGCTTTTCAGCTTCTTCAAGCGCCGTGATATACTGCTGCAAGTCCTTGTCGTTAGCCCAAGCTGTTCCATAGATGCGCGTCAGCATCTGGTTCTTTGAATCACCGCGCCAATAGGCACCGGCGACTTTCATCAGCTTGAAGGCTGAGCCAATCTTTCCTGTCGAAGGCATGTGGGGGCCTCGGCACAAGTCAATCCAGCCGCCCTGATCATAGAACTTGATGTCCTCGTTGCCGGGGATTGCGTCGACCAGTTCAACCTTGAAATTTTCGCCCTTGGCGCGGAAAAAATCCTTCGCCTGCTCGCGCGTTTTTACTGATTTGGTGAACGGCTTGTCGCGCTGGATGATCTCGCGCATCTTTTTTTCGATGGCTGGAAAATCCTGTGGCGTGAAGGGCTCGTTGCGGAAGAAATCATAGTAGAAGCCGTTTTCGATCACCGGGCCGATGGTCACCTGCGTGCCGGGGAATAACTCCTGCACCGCTTCGGCCAGCACGTGTGCGGCATCGTGACGGATCAGTTCCAGCGCTTTCGCGTCGTCACGGGTCACAATTTCGAGCCGCGAATCGGCGGTCAGCGGATCGGACAAGTCCGAAAGCGCGCCATTGATGACGGCTGCCACTGCCTTCTTTTCGAGGGATTTTGAAATCGCAGCTGCGACCTGTGCCGCCGTTGTTCCCTGTTCAAATTCGCGCTTTGCGCCATCGGGAAATGTCACTGTTATCATATGATCCTCCTTGCCCACTCCCGCCAACATTCACGGGTAAGCGTGTTAAAAAACGAGGCAATGCCGGAAGTTCGCCCAAGCGTCAAGCACACAGCACCAGCATCAGTTGCGAAACGAATTCCACATTTACGCAGCATTAACCTTAACAGTCCATGCTGAACGCAGTGTGACCATTAACGTTCGGGTGGATTATGAACAAAGTCAGTTTCGTTGCGTTGCTCCTTTCGAGTGCATTCATCTTTGCCAGTGCGAGCAATGCAGCCGATTATGTGCCCCCTCCTCCAGTCGATGAACTGAGGCCAGCGACCTATGACTGGTCAGGGCTTTATGCGGTCGGTTGGGTCGGCAATGCGTGCTTCAGCGGCACCGCAGATGATGGTCTTTTGCCACTTGGCGTGGGCGGTTGCGGCTTTAAAGGTGGTGCCGGACTGGGTTACAATTATCAGATCCAAGACTGGGTGGTTGGCATTGAGGCTGACTATGGCTTTGGCGGCAAGCTCGATGATGACTGGGATCATACGGCGGTTGGCGACTACATTAAGCTGTCGGGCATCGGTACCTTGCGCGCACGCGTCGGATATGCATTTGACGATACCATGGTCTTTGTCACCGGTGGCGCAGCCTATGCGGATTCCAAAATTACAGGCCAGCGCACCGCTGCTGGTACGCCATTCTCGGCCAAGGATGATGCTTTCGGCTGGACTGTCGGCGGTGGCATTGAACACGCCGTGACAGACAATTTCCATATCCGTCTCGATTACCTCTACAGCCAGTTCGCCGGGTTTGACTACGCATTATGCGCAGGCTGCAATCTGGAAGTGGATTGGGAAGGCGAACATGAGGTCCGTCTGGGGGCTGTCTGGGCCTTCAACTGGTTCTGATACAATTTCAAACGACAACGTGGGCCGGGGGTTACTCCCCGGCTTTTTTGTTGAGATGCCAGACCGGGCCTTCATATTTTTCAGGCACCGGATCGAAGCCATCTTCGCCCCAGGGGTGGCAACGTGAGACGCGGGCAATGGCGAGAAGGCTTCCCCGGCTCACCCCATGTTTTTCAATCGCCTGTCGCGCGTAGTCTGAACATGTCGGCAGGTAACGGCACGATCGCCCGGTGACGGAGGATAGTGTAAGCTGGTAGACGCGTATCAGGCCAAGCAAGACAGATTTCATCGGATAAACCTAATGACTGCGCAGCAAAAACCCAACATCCTTTTGATCATGGCGGACCAGCTGACTTATTCGGCACTTTCTGCCTATGGCAACCCGCTGGTAAAAACGCCGAACATTGACCGGTTGGCGCGGGAAGGCTGTGTGTTTGAGAATTTCTATTCGTCGAGCCCGCTGTGTGCTCCGGCGCGGGCCACAGTGATGAACGGGTTGCTGCCATCGCGCACCGGTGTCTATGACAATGCGGCGGAGTTTCCATCTGCCATTCCAACCTGGGCCCATTACCTGCGGCTTGAGGGCTACCACACTTGCCTCTCCGGCAAGATGCACTTTGTGGGACCAGACCAATTGCATGGTTTGGAAGAACGGCTGACCACTGACATTTACCCAGCCGATTTTGGCTGGACACCGGACTGGCGGTTGAAGCAGGAGCGCATTGACTGGTGGTATCACAATATGACGTCGGTGCTGCAGCCCGGCATTGCGGAGATCACCAACCAGCTTGAATTTGATGATGAGGTTGCCTTCCAGGCAGTGCGCAAGATTTATGACTATGCGCGCTACACGCCGGATGATCCCTTTGCGATGCTGGTTTCGTTCACGCATCCGCATGATCCTTATGCTGCGCGCAAGAAATTCTGGGATCTGTATCGTGACGAAGACATCGACTTGCCGCGTATTGCGAAAATGGATCGCGCGCAGCTCGATCCGCACAGCCAGCGGCTTTATGACGTTTCGGCGATGGATGACTATCGTGTGAGCGAGGCCGACATTCGCGCGGCGCGGCACGGTTATTATGCCAATATCTCATATGTGGATGATCTCGTCGGGCAGTTGCTTGATGCACTGGAGAAGACTGGAAAGCTCGCCAACACGGTTGTGATGTTCACATCTGACCATGGTGATTTTCTGGGCGAGCGCGGATTGTGGTACAAGATGTCCTATCTCGAACCTTCGGCGCATGTGCCGATGATTGTGTGGGGCAAGGGAATTGCGCCGCGGCGGGTGCGCGAACCGTCGACGCTGACAGATATCCTGCCGACGCTGGTTGATGTTGCCACAGGCGGTGAGGCAAAGTTGGCGCGCGAGGTCGATGGGCGTTCATTGTATCCATTGCTGAAAGGTACAGCGGAGAATTCCGATGCGACAGCGTGGTGCGAGTATCTGGCGGAGGGCACGGTGGCACCGATGTACATGCTGCGGCGGGGGCCGTGGAAGTTCATACACACGCCAACTGACCCGGACCAATTGTTCAATCTTGTTGACGATGCAAACGAGTTGAAGAATCTTGCGGCGTCTCATCCGCTGGCGAAGATTCTTCGTGTGGAGGTCGAAAAAAAGTTCGACATTCCGCGCATCCACGCTGCTGTCCTGCAAAGCCAGAAGGCACGGTTGATGATGTTTGAGGCCATGAAACAGGGCGCAAATTTCCCCTGGGACTTTCAGCCGCTGCGCAAGGCCTCCGAGCAATATACGCGCAACCACATGAGTGTGACGGACCGGGATCTGAAGTCGCGGTTTCCGGGTGCGCCAGATATCAGCGGAAAAAAGCAGGTGTAGAACGGCGTGGCGTCATTTACTTGGTCAGGTCTATCATGCCTGTCGTCAGAACCCACCAGCCAATGGCAAAGACGGCAGCGGAGATGGCTGTTGTTGCAACGACTTTCCTGATCATGTGTGCGCTGACGGGTGCGCCGGCGTCGTGGCCCGCCTCAACCGTTTCAACTGTTTTCACACCGAATGGAAGTACGGCGAAGAGCACGATCCACCAGACTACAAAATAAACTGCCGCATAGCTGACATATGTCATGCCTGTTCCAATTCGATCAATGTTCCAAATGTGTCTTTCGGGTGGAGGAAGAGCACCGGCTTTCCATGCGCTCCAATTTTTGGTTCGCCATCACCGAGAACACGAAAGCCTTTTTCACTGGCATTGTCACGTGCCGCGACGATGTCAGTCACTTCATAACAAACATGATGGGTTCCGCCGCCGGGATTGCGATCAAGAAATGGTTTTATGGGTGAGTTTTCACCATGCGGCTCCATCAGTTCCACCTTACAGTTGCCAAGATCGACAAACACGATGCGTACCCCGTGTTCGGACAACACTTGTGCTGGGGAAACACTTGCACCCAAGTCGTCGCGATAGAAGCGTATTGCCGCATCGAGATCAGGCACCGCCAGCGCAACATGGTTCAGACGGCCGAGCATAATCTCTCCTGTTGTGATGCGACGGCCAATGTTTCTGTCAGCCATTGTCTTTCACCTGGCATTGCAATTGCCCGTGGTGAAAAAATGTGACGGTCGAGAAAATGGCCGGTGATGCGGAATGCAGAAATGATATCTGCGACATCGGGCGATACCCCGCCACGCAAAAATGCCGGAAGGTGGAACAACTTGCTGACGTATGGCCTGCCTGCTTCTTCACTCACGGCCTTGCCGCTGCGCGGAGATACAAAAGCCAGATTTTCACGGATGCCAGTGGCGGCGCACGTGTCGAGATCGAGGCCAAAGCCAAGTTCATCGAGAAGGCCGAGCTCCCAACGTACCAATAGAGCCGGCCAAATGTGATCATCTTCCATGGCGTCCAACATCAGGCGGGCGGCATCGTAAAGTCGCGGATGCGGTTCGCGTTCCGGCAGAACTTGCGCCAAACCCGCCAAGGTCGTGAGGCCGGACAGGCGCAAGCGATCTTCCATGATGAAACCCGCGCGCAGTTCGGTCGGTTCAAGCTGCAGGGTACCGAGGTGTTCTTCCAGTCTTGCGCGCCAGACGAGTTCGACAATGTTTCCTGGTTGCAGGATCGGTCGCAGGCGGCGTGAACGGCCACCGCGAACAAGACCAAGGCAGCGACCGTGTTCGCGCGTGAAAATCTCCGCTATGGCAGAGGTTTCACCGTGACTTCGGCATCCCAGAATAATTCCTGCGTCGCGCCATTCCATTTCAGGCTCACGTGTCCAATCCCATGTTGCGCAGGCGTTCGGGGTCCTGGGCCCAATTCTCGCGCACCTTTACAAACAGGAACAAGTGTACCTTGCGGCCAAGGGTATCTTCAAGCTCCTTGCGCGCCAGCTGGCCGAGCTGCTTTATCGTCTGACCGCCTTTGCCCAGGACGATGGCCTTCTGGCCATCACGCTCGACAAAAATGACCTGCTGAATTTTCACCGAACCATCCGGACGCTCTTCCCAGACTTCGGTTTCGACTGTTGATGCGTAAGGCAGTTCCTGGTGCAGACGTTCATAGATTTTTTCGCGCGTGGTTTCGGCGGCGAGGAAGCGCATGTTGGCGTCGGCCAATTGGTCTTCCGGATAGAGCCAATGCCCTTCCGGCATTCGGGCGGCAATTGCATCGCGCAATTTTTCCACACCGGAACCTTTGATGGCGCTGATCATGAAGGTTTCATCGAACGGGGCAAGACTATTGATTTCTTCCGACAAAGGCAGAAGTTTCTCGCGGTCCACCAAATCGACCTTGTTGAGGGCGAGCAAGGCCTTGACCTTACGGGTGTTCAATTCGGAAATGATGGCGCGCACCTCTTCGTTGAGACCGGCACGCGCATCGATCAGCAGCACGGTTGCATCGGCTTCGCTTGAACCAGTCCAGGCATTCGTCACCATCGCTTCGTCAAGCTTGCGGCGCGGCTTGAAAATGCCAGGCGTGTCGACGAGCACAATCTGGGTCTGCCCGGTGTTGAAAATGGCGCGAAGCCTGGCGCGCGTGGTTTGCACCTTGTGCGAAACGATGCTGATCTTGGAACCAACGAGTTGGTTTACCAAAGTTGACTTGCCGGCATTCGGGGCACCGATGATCGCGCAAAAGCCGGCGCGGCGCGCGGATTCATTCATTCAGCGCAAGCTCTCGCGGACCAGAAACGCATTGGCTGCAGCCATTTCGGCGGCCTGGCGCGAGGGACCCTTGCCTTCTGCAGGTGGGAAGGTGCCGACATTGAGACTGACCGTGAACTCGGGTTGGTGTTCCGGGCCGGTGCGACCGCGAATTTCATAACGCGGCAAAGCCATGGCCCGACCAAGCGCCCATTCCTGAAGGAATGTTTTTGGATCCTTTTCGAGACCGCGGGGTTTGGCAAGTGCCTCGGTCCAACCCTTGAGGATAAAGGCTCGCGCTTCTTCGAGGCCACCATCAAGATAGATCGCGCCAATCAGTGCTTCGACCACGTCGCCGATGACGGACCGCATGTGCTGCACGCCTTTGCGCCGTTCAGTCACACCAACGATTATGAAATCGGCAATCCCCAGCGTGATGCCGATGTCGGAACAGGTTTCACCGCGCACGAGCGCGGAATGACGGGTTGCCATCTGTCCTTCATTTTCTTCCGTATGCTGACGAAACAGCACATCCGCGATGACAAGACTCAATACCCGGTCGCCCAAAAACTCCAGGCGCTGGTAGTCGGTGGCGCGGCGGTTGCTGCTTCCATGCGTCAAGGCAACACGGAGCAACCCCTCGTTCTTGAATTCGTAGCCAATACGGCTTGCCAGTGTATCTGTCATTTCTGGCATCGTGCTAAGCATGGTTTTTCCGCTCTATATTAAATTGAAAAACCGTCCCCATCTTATTCCGAAGGGCAACTCCCACACCTTCCACAACGTTGTGTCAGGTGTGATCGAGAAGAATATGATGTCGGCGCGACCCATAAAATTCTCGAGCGGCACAAAACCAACCTTGTTGAGGAAACGTGAATCCTGGGAATTGTCCCGGTTGTCGCCCATCATGAAGTAGTGCCCGGCAGGCACCTCATAAACATCCGTGTTGTCTTCGGGACCGGCTGGATACTTATCCAGCACCCGATATGAAACACCATTCGGAAGAGTTTCGACAAATTGCGGAATCGGTTCGCCCAGTCCTTCGCCTGAAGGATCAATATAAGGTCCGACCATTTCCTTCTTCACGGCGACATCGTTGATGAAAAGCACGCCTTCCTTCATCTGGATGCGATCTCCCGGAAGGCCGATCACACGCTTGATGTAGTCGATTTCGGTATCTGTCGGCAGCTTGAACACAGCCACATCACCGCGCTCTGGTACGTCGGCCAGAAATTTGCGGCCAGGAAAATCAACCGGACAACATTTCACCCAGGTGTTGCCAAATGCGCCGAGCGAAAAATTAAACGAATACTTGCCGTAGCCATAGGAGAGTTTGGAGACGAAAAGATAATCACCCACCTTGAGCGTCGGGTACATCGAGCCCGAGGGAATATTGAAAGGCTGGTACAGAAACGTGCGGACGAAGAAAGCAATTGCCAGCGCCTGCAAAACGACTTTTACCGTTTCCCAAATGCCCTCTTCGGGCTTACGATCATAGGTATTCTGTGCCGCCATGGTATATTCGTTGCGTGCCATTCATGTCTCTTGAGGATACAGCTCACCGACCAGGCCGCATCAAAGTTTGAGCATTGGAGATATAGTCGTTCGCCATGTGGGAGGCAATTGCGGTGGAAGCATGGAGGCCCATTGTGGCGCATTTACCACACTGGTTAAAATCTAAATTGCTTCAATTATAACAATCGCTTGGGCGTAAGGGTGATCGTCTGTGATTGTGACATGGATGACAGCCTGTTTGCCGGCCGGGGTTATTTTGGAAAGACGTTCGGCCGCACCGCCAGTCAGGTGCATGGTGGGCTTGCCCAGCGAATCATTCACAACACCCATATCGCGCCAGAAAACACCGGCATGGAATCCCGTTCCCAAAGCTTTTGAGCAGGCTTCCTTGGCGGCAAACCGTTTTGCGTAAGATGCTGCGCGGTTGGCACGACGATCTGATTTGGCGCGTTCAACGGGTGTGAAAATCCGGTCGATGAAGCGCTCGCCGTAGCTCTCCAATGTCTTTTCGATGCGACGAATGTCGACCATGTCATTGCCAAGGCCGATGATCATTTGGCAAGCCCCCTGCTGCCGGGCTTGTAGGCGGGAATTGCCGCGAGCTCGGCCGGAATTTTGTCAGCTGCGTAAGTCGGCACTTCGAGGCTGGTAAGCGCATGGAGGGGTACTCCAACATCGGCCTTGCCGCCGGAACGATCGATCAGACAGGCAGCGGCGATTGTTTCACCGCCTTCATCGCGGATGCCTTCGATGCATTCCCGTGACGAGAGGCCAGTGGTGACGATGTCTTCCACCATCAAGACCCTTGCGCCCTTGTCGATGCTGAAGCCGCGGCGCATGGCGAGTTTGCCATCCACGCGTTCGAGGAAAATTGCAGGGACGCCGAGTTGGCGGGCCACTTCGTATCCGACGATGACGCCACCCATCGCAGGCGAGACGACGAGGTCTATTGCGCCATGGCCTGCCGCTTTCACCTGTGCAGCAAGTGCTGCGCAAAGCCGTTCGGCGCGACACGGGTCCATGAGCACGCGGGCACATTGCAGGTAGCGCGGGCTGTGCAGGCCGGATGACAGAATGAAGTGGCCTTCGAGCAAGGCACCGGCATCGCGGAATTCCTGCAAGACATTTTCGTGATTCATTTCTATTTACCCTGCATCGCGTGCGACTTCGCTGACCAATGGTTTTGCCTTTAGTCCATTCATGATTTCGGTCAAATGCCTGACATCAAAAACTTCCACAAGAATGGAGAGTTCGAAGAAATCGCGGACCCCGTGACGTGCATGCATTTCAAGAGCGTCGATGTTGCCGCCCAGATCACCGATAACCTGCGTAAGCTGTGCGAGTGCACCAACTTCGTTGATCAGCGTAACCTTGATCCGTGCAGGGAAACGCTGGCCTTCTTCCGGCGGTCCCCAGGCCAGATCGACCCAGCGTTCGGGCTGGCTGTCAAATTGCTCCAGCGCTCGGGCGAAGATCGGATAGATGGTGACGCCATCGCCAGGTGTCACGATGCCGACGATACGCTCACCCGGTACGGCACCCGTTGCCGTGTGGAACTTCAGTGCGGAATGCGATTTGACGCCGCGCACTGGTATGCTGTCCTTTTCGTGGCCAGCGGGCTTTCTCAGTGAAGCCTTGCGGCGTTCAGCGCGGACTTGCTTGTCGTCCACGTCAAGGCCCAAGGCTTTCAACATGTCTGCAGTCAGAAGATCACCGCGGCCCACTGCCGACATTGCGTCTTCCACATCCTTGTGGCCGAGCCGGCGGACGGCCTTGGCTATTTCCTTGTCTGACGCCTTGTGATTGCGATCATCCAGGGCCGCCGTCACCATGTCGCGGCCGAGGCCCGCGAATTGCTTGCGAATGGCAGCACGGGTGGCGCGGCGGATGGCCGCCTTGGCCTTGCCGGAAATTGCAATCGCTTCCCAGGCGGGTGGCGGTGACTGACCATCGGAGCGGACGATTTCCACCTCATCACCATTCTTGAGTTCAGTGACAAGCGGCGCATGGCGGCCGTTGATCTTGCAGCCAACGCAGCTGTCGCCGATTGATGTGTGCACTGCATAAGCAAAATCGATGGGTGTGGCTCCATGAGGCAGTGCGATGAGCTGGCCCTTTGGCGTGAAGCAGAAGACCTGGTCGTGAAAAAGTTCAAGGCGTGTATGTTCGAGAAATTCTTTCGGGCTGTCGCCTTCCTGCAAGACTTCCATGAGATGTCGGAGCCAGCGATAAGCGTTTGACTCGGATGCATCGACGCGGAATCCGCCTTCCATTTCCTTGGCGTCCGGCACGTCCTTGTAGAGCGCGTGAGCCGCCACGCCGCGTTCGGAAATCTCGTGCATCAACCGGGTGCGGATTTGCATTTCGACACGCATGTGGTGCGGACCGATGACGATGGTGTGAAGCGAGCGATAGTCGTTCTGCTTCGGCGTTGAAATGTAATCCTTGAATTTTTCCGGGACGGCGCGCCAAGTGCGGTGAAGGACGCCGAGGGTGCGGTAACAATCATCAAGCGAATCGACGATGATGCGGAAGCCGAAGATATCCGACAGCTGGTCGAGGGAAAGATGCTTGCGCTCCATCTTGCGCCAGATTGAGTAAGGGCGCTTTTCGCGCCCCTTTACGTCAGCCGGAATTCCGTTCTTGCCAAGGATGGTACTGAGCGTTTCGGCAATCTCCTTCAGCAAGTCGCCGCTTTCTGCGTGCAGCCTTGCGAGACGGTCGCTGATGATGCGGTTGGCTTCGGGATTGAGAATGCGAAAGGCGATGTCTTCAAGTTCGTCGCGCACCAGCTGCATGCCCATGCGGCCGGCGAGCGGGGCATAGATGTCCATGGTTTCGTGCGCGATGCGGACCCGCTTCTCAGGTTTGACATGATCGAGGGTGCGCATGTTGTGCAGGCGGTCGGCGAGTTTCACCAGCAGCACACGCACATCACGCGACATGGCGAGCAGGAGCTTGCGGAGATTTTCCGCCTGGTTTGCTTCCTTGGTGACCAGATCCAGTTTCTTGATTTTTGTCAGGCCATCAACAAGGGCGGAGATTTCGGGGCCGAATTTTTCCTGGATGTCCTGGTGGGTGGCTTCGGTGTCTTCGACTGTGTCGTGCAGCAATGCGGCGGCGATCGTTGCATCATCAAGACGCATGTCCGCGAGGATGGCTGCGACTTCCAGCGGATGGTTGAAATAGGCTTCTCCGGAGGCGCGCGTCTGGTTGCCATGCGCCTTCATGGCATAGACATAGGCCCGGTTGAGCAGGTCTTCATTGGCGTCGGGGTCGTAGCGCGTGACCCGTTCCACCAGTTCATATTGGCGCATCATCGGCTTACTGTACGCAAAAAAAAGCCGGGGGAAACCCCCGGCCGCAGAAATATTGATGTTGATGCAATCAGTAGCCGTTGCGCTGGCTGCCAGGGCTTTCAGCGGGCGGCATGCCTTCGAGGCCGCGGAGGAGTTCCTCTTCGGTCATGCGTTCCATGTCGGCGTTGTCTTCGCCGGTATCCGGCACCATGACCATTTCGCCAGACTGGGCGATGAGTGGCATTTCGGTGGGTTCTGGCTCGTCGATTTCGACATGCTTCTGCATGGCATGAATGAATTCTTCGCGCAGATCGTCCTTGTTGATCGATTCGGCCGCGATTTCGCGCAGGCTGACGACCGGGTCTTTATCGCGGTCGCGATCAACGGTAAGTTCGGCACCCTGCGCAATGGCGCGGGCACGGTGGGACGCCAGAAGCACGAGCTCAAAGCGGTTCGGCAATTTGTCAATGCAGTCTTCGATGGTGACACGCGCCATGAAGCTTGATCTCCTGTGGATTGTGGAATTGGCGCGTCAATATCGCCTTTGGATGGCGATTGCAAGGCCGGAAGCAGAACAAACGCGATACTTCAACCTCTTGGCATTCATTCCTCACACTAGGTTTGTTTTACTTGATATTCTGGGGGTGGCCGCTGTGCTAGGTCTGGAACTTGATTTGAAGGATTTGTATTGGATGAACGTTAGCGCGCCCCAACCACCCAACCGGATTCCCTGGCCGCCGATCCTGTTTGTGATCTTTGCCGCCTTGGGGGCCGCGCTGCATTGGGCAATGCCCCTGCCCTGGGCAGATGGTGCCGTTGCTGCCGCGTTGTCAATGGCCGGAGTGTTTTTCATTGCGGCGGCGATTGCGCTCGAACTTGCCGCCGTGCTGGCCTTTCGCAAGGCGCACACGACAATCCTGCCGCACCGGGCGGCGCGCGCCTTGATCACCGGCGGGCCGTTCCGGTTTACACGCAATCCGATTTACGTCGGGAACACGATGCTGGTGCTGGGTGCGGCGCTGGTCTTTGGTGTGGGCTGGATGGTGGCTTCGGCAATTTTGGCAGCTGTGGCTGTGCATCATCTTGCAGTGCGGCGCGAGGAAAAGCATCTGGCGGTGACCTTTGGTGAGGCCTGGCGGCAATATGCGGAGCGCGTGCCACGGTGGGTGGGGTGGTGAAGGTTTGAGGGTGCGTTCACTCGGGCATCGCGCAATTCCGCGCCGCCACCTCCCCGCGCACATTCTGCGACTAGTGTGAGGGAGCGCGGCTGGACAGAGCCATAACTTCCATTGATTGGGCCATCGGGATCGTAAGCGAGCGTGTTGCCGTTGGCGTCATAGCTGACAGCTGACCCGCAAATGCTGGTCGGCGCATGCGGGCGCATGCTGGTGGCCCCTTGCGCTGGATAGACCATGTTATCCGCCCCAGCCATGCCGCCGCATGAGACCGGAGTTGAACACCATGTTGTCGGCATTGTCGTAACGGTAGGCGCGGTCCTGATCGGGATTGGCGAGGTTGCTGTCGGCCAGGCTCAGCCGGTCAAAGCCGTCATAGGTATAAGACCAGGTGCGCGTACCGAGCCAGCCATCGACGATGGTGTTGGCGAATATGCTGCCATTGGCGTGGCGGTTATAGGCAGCGATATAGAAGGGCGTGCCTGCGCCATAATCAGCCTTGGCCGAAATCAGCCAGCCGCGTGGCGCACTGTAGGTATAGGTCGAGCGCACGAAGTCGCCCTTCTCCATCTGTGTCACCTGGCCACGGGCGTTGTAGAGGATGGAGGAGATGTACCAATCCGGCTCATTGGCCGAGGTCGGGTTGGCATTGTCGATGGAAGTGAGCCTGCCGCCGGTGTCATAGGTGTGCACCCCGGTCCAGGTGCCATCGGGAAGCTGCTTCCGCTTGAGCGAGCCATCGGGGTAGTATTCGTAAGACGTGCCCCGCGTCTGGCCATTGATGTTGAGAAGTGCATCACGCGTCAAATGCTCAGTATACGGATTAATACTGAGAGTTTTGTGCATTGTCACCGAATTCCCCGGCTTTTATTCGCAGATGGCGCAGATTACAGCGACGAAGCAGTTTAGTCATTGCCGTAGGAAGCGCGTCATAGGAGAATGGTCAGTATACGGAATAAATGAAAGCGTGTATTTGATCGCTTCGCCGAATCCTACTTTCCACCTCGAATCTCAGAATGTCAAATGATTACGCGATTCTGGTGCATTCTGCACAATATGCCGCAGTCAAAATAACCGTATCGTTTTCAATGAGGTTGTATTCAACTTCCAATAACTCGTTTCCGTAGGCTTGCGTTGCTTCCAATAGTACAATGTATGATGGCGAAGCAATTTTCACACCCTGAAAATTCAAGCGGATGTTGCGATACCCTTTTTGAATATCCCCTAAAACAGCAACAAGTTCGAAAGAATGTTCTGGAGCAATTCTGTGCACATTACAAATCAACGCATCATGAAATGAATACTCAAAGAGTTTTGCGACATTCGGCTTGACGTTTCTGGAAATAGCCGTGATGTGGCGGGAATACCTTAACGCACGATCATAGAATTCAGCGTCCGTTAGTTGGCCCGTGTAGTAATGTTTGTCAAAAAAATTCATGTTCATTCTCCAGGAAGATTCCACCCTGCATCTTTAAGCCATTCTCTGACTGCATTCGAAAGAGAGTTATCGTTGTTTTTGTTGTGCTTCCAAGTGCCATCCTTATTCAATGCTCTCCCGTCCCAGAGATGAACTTGCGTCTGTTCACCCGTGACTTTTCCTGTGTCAACTCTACGAACTTCTTTAGGTGCCAGTCCTTTGAATATTTGCTGATTCAACTGGTTCGTGGTCTTAGGGACACCCAATGATGGCTTTCCTCTGCCTCCCATTCCACCAAAGAATGTAAACAGGTCGCCCATGGCAACATCTGGGTTTTCTATCCACAGTTGCCTTTCTCGAAATTTCGGTTGAACAAACTATCTGGGTCAAATATATCGCGCATCTTTTCCAAAAATGATTTCCTAGAAAGGTCATCGAGGGTTTCATCCCGTTACTCACTGCTTCTGCCATCGTCGTTCCCAGCCTGTCTGCGATTGCTGCCATCACCTCCACCAATCGTTCCCTCCTCATGGTCACGCCCTTCAGCATTACCGCCATCGCCGCCGTCACCACTGCTCGTTCCATTCCAGCCGGTATTCGCGCTACTCTGTTGTTCGCAATTGCTCCTGCTTAATCCGTTGCCGCCGTTACCCGGAGCGGCTGGGTCACCATTTAGTCCGCCGCCAGGACTCTCAAATTCCGCTATTGGAAGTCAAACTCCAGTGCCCACTTAATCCAGCCCGTTAATCGGATCATTCCCGGCATAGGCATATCTGTTGATATCCACGCCCGGAATGGTGGGGTCCCAGGTGTCGGGGGAGAGGAACCGCCCGAGGTTGGGGTCGTAGTAGCGGGCGTGGAGATATTGCAGACCCGTCTCGGGATCGAAGCGCTCGTTGATGTAGCCCCGGCCATTGGCCACCGTGAGGCCGTTGTCGTTGGACGGCATGCCATAGGGGCCGTAGTCGCGCCAGGCTGATGTGCCGCCAGTCTGGCTCTCGAAGCGCACAGAACCGAGGCCGTCCTTCAGCAGGAAGCCCGTGGCCGAACCGACGCGGCGCACTTCGCTCGTGATGTATGAGGTCATCAGGCCGGAGGGTGTGGCTGCCCGGCCCTGCGCTCGCGCTTCGGGCGTTCGGCTCTCAAATCATGCCACTGGCATGATTTGCCGGAACTGCGTTCCGTCGCGCCTCACCCTTCAGCTCGCCATCATTGCCAACATACCAGGTGGTGGCGGAGGTGCCGACCTTCTTCAGCCGCTCGCCACACGATCACGCTCCGCCGTGATCGTCATATAGAATGGCGCATGGCTTCTAGCCATTTACAGGGCCATATTCAAAGCTCGTGGTTGGCCCTTGCGCGGTGATCGACACCGGGCGGTTTCAACGATGAGCGGACTTGATTTGTAGTCATAACAGGACTACAGTGGCAATACACAAGCGAGGCATTCATGGCTGAATCAACGAACTACGTCCGGGCCCGGATCGATGAAGACACCAAGCTTCGTGCGACCCATGCCCTTGAAGCGATGGGGTTGTCGGTCTCCGATGCCATTCGCCTGCTCATGGTGCGCGTGGCCGACGAGCGCCGCCTGCCGTTTGACATCAAGGCTCCCAACGCCAAAACCCTCAAGGCCATTGCGGAACTGAACGCAGGCAAGGGCAAGCGGCACAAATCGGTCAAGTCCTTCATGAAGGCAATGAAAGCCTGAGGCCGCATGCGCACAATTGAGAGTGCCTCAGTCTTCAGGAAAGATCTGAAGAAGGTGCGCTCCAATCCGGATCATGCGCAGATTGACGCGCTGCTGCAAGCCGTCCTCGATTTGCTGGTTGTGGACAAGGCCTTGCCACCAAAATACCGCGATCATCCACTCACCGGCCCATACAAGGGCTACCGCGATTGCCACATCAAGCCAGATGTCGTTCTCATCTACAGCAAGCCGGACAGGCACACGTTGCGGCTGGCGCGTATAGGCTCACATGGCGAGGTGTTTTGAGCAACCTGAATCCTGCGTGTCAGGTCAGTTAAGCAGAATAAGCGTCTCTTCGAGAAACGATCAGTGTACGGATGACATTTGAGAGTTCCACGTGTCATGACAATTTGTGAATAGCAGATTGTGTGGCAGGCTTGGTCATGGTGGATGGCTCCTCGCTGGTTGTTTCAACACCGCCCATTTGGGCACACCAGATGCCGCAAGCGAGCGCCGACCACCACATCACTGAATCTCAAAATCCTGAGTTACTGTCGCCGAATCTTGAGCTTTTTAACAACCTGCTAGGGTGGATTGTCGACATTGCGTCCACAGTTCGAGCATCGTGGGTTGAATGACAGTGTTACATACTGAGCAAATCCACCCTGTTTCCCCAAATCACGGCCTCTCATCAACAATGGAAAATTGCAATGCGGACACTTGAACTGCAATGCAAGAGTTGCAAATGTGCCCGCAATACAGAGAAAACTTATAAAACTGGCCCACCCTCCGAGGGCTCCAGACAGCTCGTAGAAATACAACAGAAATATACTCAACAGCGACGCCGCTATTCCCACGCATTGCACCAAATTGGCCTTGTATCGCGCTCTCATCGCACTAGGATTTCTGATCTAGTAGATGCCATCAGAGAAACTGGTTTCACTGTCTGATTTTCCCTGGTCATTTATAATGTCCGAGTCCCAATAGTCAGTCTTGTCTTTTTGATTCACGCCAATCAAATTTGTTTCAGCATCTGTTTTCCTTACAATAGGCGCATCAGAGATGTCGCCTTTATTTTTCTTATCAGATGTTGCTATCCCAAGTAAGTCATTCAAAAAATCTCCAAAAGAATAGGTAGTCGTATGGTCTTGAGAGATCGTGATCCCGCCACTGATCAAAGTGGGTTTTCCTTTTGGAGCTAAGAAATCTCTAAACGTAAAGCTACCAGTCCAGTCACTAGCAGATTCACCTGTCGGCGTATTGAGCGGCTTTGATGCACTCATCGGACCGATTGAAATATTGATGTTTGTTTCGTCTCCAGCGATTCCACTGGGTCCTGATGCTCCAGCTCCAATGTCAATATCAAAGCTTGCCGCAGGGGTGCCGATGTTGATTGAATCAACGCGATAAACACCGAAATCAAACGCGCCGTCGTCTTCGAATCCCAGGTAGATTCCAGTGGCTTCACTTGCACCCCCGGTCGGAGTTGAAACAGTCGCGGAGTATCCATAGGTGAAATATTTGTGACCGCGCGAATCCATTCCATTGATCGGATCATTGCCGGCATAGGCATACCGGTTGATATCCACGCCCGGAATGGTTGGGTCCCAGGTGTCGGGGGAGAGGAAGCGGCCGAGGTTGGGGTCGTAGTAGCGGGCGTGCAGATATTGCAGGCCCGTTTCGGGGTCAAAGCGTTCGTTGATGTAACCCCGGCCATTGGCAGCCGTGAGTCCGTTGTCGTTGGACGGCATGCCATAGGGGCCGTAGTCGCGCCAGGCCGATGTGCCGCCAGTCTGGCTCTCGAAGCGCACCGAGCCGAGGCCGTCCTTCAGCAGGAAGCCCGTGGCCGAACCGACGCGGCGGACTTCGCTCGTGATGTATGAGGTCATCAGGCCGGAAGGTGTGGCCGCATCGACTTTCAGCTCGCCATCATTGCCCACATACCAGGTGGTGGCGGAGGTGCCGATTTTCTTCAGCCGCTCGCCATCCGTGCCGTATTCAAAGCTCGTGGTGGAACCTTGCGATGTGATCGAGACCGGGCGGTTTTCGGCATCGTAGGTGAAGCTGCGCGGCTGGATGGTGCCATTACTTTCATTGATTGGGCCATCGGGATCGTAAGCCGTGGTGTTGCCGTTGGCACCAAATTTCGCCTTGCAATAAGTAGCACTCAGTGCTATCCAAGTGCGTGGCCAATACTGATGATCCAAAGGCATTCAAGTCGTCGTGGTTTTCCAGGGCGGCGAAGAAAGCCGGAATTTCGGACGCCATGTTACGCAAGGCCGTGAAGCAGGCGATGGCCGGTCAGGCGGACGATCTGGGCGGCGGCGTTTACAAGAAGCGGCTGGCCCGGAATCTGTATCGTTCAATCATTCTGGCCAAGGGTAGAAATTGCTGGGTATTCGAGTTTCTGTTTGCCAAGCAGGACGTGGCAAACATTTCAGATGACGAGTTGAAGGCGTTCCGTCTGTTGGCCAGGTCTTACGCAAACCTGACAGCTTCGCAGATTGAGGCGCTGGTTGCCGGGGGGCAATGGATCACAGTCCCTGTCACAGGAGAGGATACAAACCATGAGTAAAGCAGTTCACAAAAGCAGCGCCTTTGCTGCCATACACAGTTCCGCCAAGGCCCTGCGGAAAGTTGGCGCCATCGACAAGGCGACGATGCGTGATTTTGATTTTGCTTGCCTTGCTGCAATGCCGCACCTTGCAGCACGCGACATCAAGCGGCTGCGCGAGGCAAACAAGGTCAGCCAGCCAGTGTTCGCGCGCTATCTCAACACCAGTGAATCAACTATCGAAAAGTGGGAAACCGGCGCCAAGCGCCCCAGCGGCATGGCGTTGAAACTTCTGGCCATCGTGCAGAAGCACGGTTTGCAGGTACTGGGTTAAAAGCCGCTGCAAGGGCTGCTAAACTTTCGGGTGACTTCTGTTCTTGTACATTCTGGCAAACCCATCGCCGACAATAAACAATACCAGTCCCCTCGTAACACCAGGGTGCCGTCCAGTGCTTTCACCGGATCAGCTCAAGGGCACATTGCCGACGTTTAACCCGGTCTTGCTGCGGCGGAAAAGGGACTCTGGAACGGGAGCGCGTTGCCGCCTGCGGACTACATATTGGAGGGCCGGACGCCGCTGGCGCATCGCCGGACACGTGACGCATATGAAGACGAGTTGACATGCCACTTCCGGAAGCGGTCTGGCCGGATCGTGATACGTATCCCCGAATGAGTTTGTCCTGGTGACGTGAGTTTAAAGGAAAGCGCTGCCGTTTCCTTCGCTTCTTTGCGCATTAAACTCACTGATCCATCTTTCAAGCGTAGTGTAGAATTCGTCTGAGTCAACCCACGCTTCTTTGAGTGTTGCAGAAATGACTGACATATCGAAGGAGTTGATGAATGCAATGAGCCTGACCTTGTCGCCGACATCGAAGTGCAACACGTGGCTACCATCATCAAAAGCTGCATCTCCATCTGGCGCCCACAAAATTTTCTTGCGCCGAATGGTGCTGCCAAGTTCATCTAAACTTAGATCGAAAAAACTTGGCTCCTTCCTCTCGGTTTGGTAGTATGCATAGTGAACTGCTTTCGCTATAGTTTCAGCGGACTCAAGCTGAAATGGGACAACATGTGTGCCACGGCAATTAATACGTTCTTGAACTCCCTCGTATGAATTCGCTAGTATCGTTGCATCCGGATCCGGCACTCCGAAGCGCCTTCCTGCAACGAAAATTGTGAATGAACCAAGGCCAAGCAAACTTGCAGATTCGTATGCTTCTTTTAAACTCCAGTCGATTGCGAAAACTGTAGGGTTGCCAATTGTGTTGTTCATATTGATTTCATGATACTTTCAAGGCCAATTAAAGTGTCTGCGAATGTCATTTGGAACATTCTGTTCTCGGATTGGTCTGCTGCCTCCAGTCGAGCCATTCCAGTGAGTTTTACCATTTGAAGGTTTTGTAAAGCGATTTAAATTACCATTGCCATCCACTGCCCACCTTGTGCCGTCACTAGCAGGGACCGAGTTACCAAATAATTCCTCAACGTTGCTAGGTTCCGGACTCGAAGAATTTGGATGGTGTTTTGGGTTGCTTTCAAGTTCCCCCGCCGGGTCCGCCGTTGGCTCGCTCGTTCCGCTGTCAGAATCGCCACAAGCATCTGTGCCACTGGCACCACAATTCTCACCCGGGGGTGCAGGCCTGGTGAGATCACCTATTATAACCGCGGCAGAAATTACACCTACAGCGACTTGGGCGCCTGTTGTTAGAACACGGACCAGCCCGCTGGTGGTACCAGATCCTGCACCCGGTAAAACACCAGTTGCTGTACTGCCAGCGACGATCACTCCGCCACCATTGTCACCGCCGCCGTCTCTGCCGCTCGCATTGCCGTTATCATCGCCGTCACCACCATTGTCACCACTGCCGCTGCCGCCGCCAGAATCGCCCGATGGTTGGCCACCATTTACTTCGTCGTCACTTTCACCATCGTGAATAACTCCATTGATCCCATCAGGTGCACCGCCCGGTGTTGCCGCTCCAAATGAATGGCCGCTCGCATCCAACCCATTGACCGGATCATTCCCGGCATAGGCATACCTGTTGATATCCACGCCCGGAATGGTTGGGTCCCAGGTGTCGGGGGAGAGGAAGCGGCCGAGGTTGGGGTCGTAGTAGCGGGCGTGCAGATATTGCAGCCCCGTCTCGGGATCAAAGCGTTCGTTGATGTAACCCCGGCCATTGGCAGCCGTGAGGCCGTTGTCGTTGGACGGCATGCCGTAGGGGCCGTAGTCGCGCCAGGCGGAGGTGCCGCCAGTCTGGCTTTCGTATCGCACCGAGCCGAGGCCGTCCTTCAGCAGGAAGCCCGTGGCCGAACCGACGCGGCGGACTTCGGATGTGATGTATGAGGTCATCAGGCCCGAGGGTGTGGCCGCATCGACTTTCAGCTCACCATCATTGCCCACATACCAGGTGGTGGCGCTTGTGCCGATTTTCTTCAGCCGCTCGCCATCCGTGCCGTATTCAAAGCTCGTGGTGGAGCCTTGCGCGGTGATCGAGACCGGGCGGTTTTCGGCATCGTAGGTGAAGCTGCGCGGCTGGATTGTTCCGCCTGCGCCATCGGGATCGTAGGCGAGCGTGTTGCCGTTGGCGTCATAGCTGACAGCTGACCCGCAGATGCTGGTCGGCGCATGCGGGCGCACGCTGGTGGCCCCTTGCGCCGGATAGACCATGTTATCCGCCCCCGCCATGCCGCCGCAGAGACCGGAGTTGAAGACCATATTGTCGGCATCGTCGTAACGATAGGAGCGGTCCTGATCGGGATTGGCGAGGTTGCTGTCGGCCAGGCTCAGCCGGTCAAAGCCGTCATAGCTATAAGACCAGGTGCGCGTACCGAGCCAGCCATCGACGATGGTGTTGGCGAATATGCTGCCATTGGCGTGGCGGTTATAGGCAGCGATATAGAAGGGCGTGCCTGCGCCATAATCAGCCTTGGCCGAAATCAGCCAGCCGCGTGGCGCACTGTAGGTATAGGTCGAGCGCACGAAGTCGCCCTTCTCCATCTGTGTCACCTGGCCACGGGCGTTGTAGAGGATGGAGGAGATGTACCAATCCGGCTCATTGGCCGAAGTTGGATTGGCATTGTCGATGGAAGTGAGCCTGCCGCCGGTGTCATAGGTGTGCACCCCGGTCCAGGTGCCATCGGGAAGCTGCTTCCGCTTGAGCGAGCCATCGGGGTAATATTCGTACGACGTGCCCCGCGTCTGGCCATTGATGTTGAGAAGTGCATCACGCGTCGATGATCAGTGTACGGATTAAAAGTCAGAGTTTAGTGCACTGTCATGTCTGGACGGCGCTCTGTTGGCAAGGGGTAAGAGCTGTGATTGGCTGATGCGATGTGGCGCGGGTGCGGTCATGTCTCCGGCCTGTGATGCAGTCTGGATGGATGACTGCTGGCCCTGATGCGGTTCGCGTGCACACTGGTCCCTCTCACCGAAGCGCACTCGAGGTGCTGACAGTGCAACGGGTTTTCCATGTGCGGCGGGATTGCGCCTTTGTCTCACATCATTACATTCTCACCCTTGCCAATTCCGTGGCCAACTCCATGGCCAGTCCTGTTTGATCCGTGTACGGATCATGAGGCTCAAGCCAGTGCCGTTGATTTGGCGTGATAGCAGTCTTCTTTCGCCATGACGGCCCATGCAATCCGCGCCAGCTTGTTGGCAAGGGCCACGGCCACCAGCTTGAACGGTTTCCTTGCCAAAAGCGTTCTCGCCCAGTGCGCCAAAGCTGACCCGGTCAAAGCCGTTTGCCGCTTTGCCGACTTGATCCGGGCCAGTGCGGCAGTTGCTCCCACCACAAGCAGGCGCCTCAGATCGCGGTTGCCCATCTTCGATATCTTGCCGAGCCTGGCCTTGCCGCCACTGGAGTGCTGACGCGGCACAAGGCCGATCCAGGCCGCAAACTCGCGGCCACCCTCAAACTGTCCGGCATCGCTGACCGTGGCGCTGATCAGGGTTGCGGTCAGCGTGCCAATGCCTGGAACCGTGGCCAGCCGCTGGCTGATCTCACTCGTCTTGTGATGGGCAAGGATCGCCTGATCAAGCGTCTTGATCTCGTCGCTCAAGCCATGGAGCATGACGACAAGTGGCCGCAATGCTGTTCGCATCATTAGGGGAAGCGCATTCGATTGATCATCCTGCATCAACTGGCTGACAAGAGCCGAAACTTCTTTCGGTCCCTTTGGAGCAACAATGCCGATCTCGCCAAAATGCCCTCTCAGTGCGTTGATCAGAGCCGTGCGGTTTGCCACCAGAAGGTCACGCGCCTTGAACAGCATCAGCAAGCTCTGTTGGTCAACGCTTTTTACTGCGACAAAACGCATCTCGGGGTCGCGCACCGCGCGGGCAATGGCGCGGGCATCCTGGGCATCGTTCTTCATGCGCGGCAGAAACGCCTTCACCCGTTGCGCCGGAATCAGCTTCACCTCATGGCCGGACTTTGCAATCTCCCGAGCCCAGTATTGGGCCGAGGCGCAGGCTTCAAGCCCCACAAGACAAGGACGCAGTTTGGCAAACCACGCCAGCACCTGCCCCCGTTTCAAATCCCTGGTAACAACAGTGTTGCCTCCGGCATCAAAACCGTGAACCGAAAAACTGGTCTTGGCGATATCAAGACCAATTGTGTGAATGGTGGCTACTGTGGCAGACTTGGCCATGGTGGATGGCTCCCTCGTTGGGTTGTTTTACAACGGACCCATCTTGGCACATCACATGCCGCAAGCGAGCGCCGTGCACCACATCGCCGAATCTTCTGGTATTACTTCCATTTTCTGGTGAACTTATCGCCGACAATGAACAATATCGAGCCCCATATTACTCCAGGGAAAAATGCACTGATTTGATTGCCTTCCCCCATAATTAGTCCCCCGGAGAAAATCCATAACCAATAGAGCATATCTGAAGTCGGTCCTTCTTCCATATTATATGCGAAGAACCAAAGAGACGGAGGCAAAGTGAAGCCAATAAGACCCAGTAGATACTTTAGCATCGTTCAACTTTCAATGATCGTCAAAATCAAGCTCAATCTAGCATAAACCAGAACCTCTGCAGAGTTCGGTCGGTGCTTCTTCTATATTTTTCAATGGGTCAAAGCTTCTAGTTGTTGTTCCAGCCCGCGGAACATCAGTTTGTGTGTAGGTCGGCCATTTGTCATTTCCCATTACTTTTACGCCATTGATTGTGTCCGCATCCCGTATACCTTCTGCTGTGGGGTGGTCTGCATCGACAGTTTGGCCTGGCTTTACAATTGACGTTACTGGGTCACCAGTCCCGTGGCCACGACCGCGATTGCCTGTAATTACAGCATCTTGGGTCGAAAGGTTTACAAATCTGCCGGCGACCTGATACTCAACTTGCGCGGCCGCAATCGCCACCGTCTTCTTGTCAGGTTGTTGTACTTCTTTTTCATCGTCATCGTCATCGTCACTCCCAGTTGTGATTTCATTCTGATGGTCACGACCCTCACCGCCATTGTTGTTGTCGCCACCAATAACGTTGCCATCTCCGCCGCCATTGCCATTATTTCCGTTACCGTTGTTATTGCCCTGGTTGCCAGTACCACCAATACCGTTTCCAGTACCATTTCCAGTGCCGTTCCCAGTACCAGTACCAGTACCGCCGTTGCCATTGGTTTGGCCATTTGCAAGGCCGCCCCCTGAGTCACAACCGCCGCCGCCGTTGCAAGCATTTGTCGAATTGATGTTGTTGATCGTGTTTCCATTTGCGCCGCTGTCACAGCCACCGCCGCCACTACAGGCATGCCCACTCGGATCCAGCCCGTTAATCGGATCATTGCCGGCATAGGCATACCTGTTGATATCCACCCCCGGCAGCGTCGGGTCCCAAGTGTCGGGGCTGATGAAGCGGCCGAGATCGGGGTCGTAGTATCTTGCGTGCAAATACTGCAGCCCGGTCTCTTCGTCGAAGCGTTCGCCAATATAGCCCTTGGTGTTGAGCGGCGGCGGCGATCCTGCGGGCTTCAGCGGCATGCCGAAGGGGCCGTAGTCATAGCGCGTGGAGCCACCCCCCATGGCCAGAACCAGACGGTTGGACGCCAGGTGGTCCTTGACCAGGAACTGGTTGGTGGCAGGTGACCTGAGCCCCGCAAACTGATCCAAAAGATAGTAGAGTTGTTCGGCCTGAGAAGGAGTTGGACGATGAGGAAGTCACGTTTCACGGAGGAGCAGATCATCCGGATTTTGCGGGAACAGGAAGGCGGTATGTCAACCGCTGATGTGTGCCGCAAACATGGTGTGAGCAACGCATCATTTTACAAATGGAAAGCCAAGTTCGGCGGCATGGATGTGTCCGATGCCAGGAAGTTAAAACAGCTTGAAGATGAGAACGGCAAGCTGAAGCGATTGCTTGCTGAGGCGATGTTGGACATCACCATGTTGAAAGATCTCAATTCAAAAAAATGGTAACGCCCGCAGTGAGGCGGGAAGCCGTGGCTCATCTTGTTGAAGATTACGAGGTGAGCCAGCGGCGGGCGTGCAGAGTGGTTGCCGGGGCCAGAAGCAGTGTCAGATATCAGCGGTCACGGGCTGATGATACGGGTTTGCGAAAGCGCTTAAAGGAACTGGCTGCTGAACGCCGGCGGTTTGGCTACAGGCGATTGCACCAAATGCTGAAGCGGGAGGGAACGGTTGTGAATCTCAAGAAGGTGAGACGGCTCTATGCTGAGGAACGGCTGCAAGTGCGGGCGCGCAAGGGTCGCAAGAAAGCCTTGGGAACACGCGCTCCCATGGGCATTCCGCAAGGGCCGAACCAAAGATGGTCACTGGATTTTGTGAGCGACACATTCGCAGGCAACCGTCGCATGCGCATCTTCGCTCTGGTTGATGACTTCACGGCGGAATGTTTGTGCCTTATCGCAGACACTTCATTGTCGGGCCTTCGTGTGGCACGGGAACTGGATGGCGTGATTGCAGCCCGCAAGCGCCCCGCCATGATCGTCAGTGACAATGGCACCGAGTTCACCAGCATGGCGATCCTGCGGTGGTCACAGGAACAATGCGTTGAGTGGCATTATATTGAACCAGGAAAACCGCAACAGAACGCCTTTATCGAAAGTTTTAACGGCAAGCTGAGGGATGAGTTTTTAAATGAAACAGTGTTTTCCACTCTCGCAGAAGCTCGCATGATGCTGGCAGACTGGAAGCTCGACTATAACCACCACCGACCTCACTCAAGGCTCGGCTGGCTGACGCCATCCGAGTTCGCAAGAACCGCAACACCTGTGCAAGCAATGGCCATGGGCGCTGCATCACCTAAGGGCTCCGCGCCCATCGCCATTGCACCACCAGCCCAGAAGGGCAATTATGAAGCTGAGACTCTACTTAAAAATGGATCATGATTGGGTCTCAGGTCACAGGGCCAGCACCCGTCACATCAAGGCGCACCTCGGGCGAGACATAGGCCGTCAGTGTGCCGGGATCACCTGCGATGGTGGGATTGAGTGCGATCTCGTTCTCGTTGTTGACGTACCACACATGCCGCGTCGGGCTTGCCACTTTCCGCACCCGCTCGCCATCCGGGCCATAATCGAAGGTGACGGTGGAGACAGCACCCACACTGTTGGGAGCCGTGACCGCAATGGGCCGGTTTTCCAGATCGTAGGCCAGCACCCTCATGGCTTGCGGC
Source organism: uncultured Alphaproteobacteria bacterium (assembly GCA_963738595.1). Taxonomy (GTDB): domain Bacteria; phylum Pseudomonadota; class Alphaproteobacteria; order Rhizobiales; family Aestuariivirgaceae; genus Aestuariivirga. The sequence continues at coordinate 6,544 of CAVTXF010000009.1, read as the reverse complement.
CCTACGCCATCAGGATCATATTTGAGCATGTTGCCATTGGCGTCATAGCTCACCGCAGCACCGCAGATACTGATGGGCGCATGCGGGCGGACAGAGCGGCTTTCGGAAATGCTGTCGCGATCAGGCCGATAATCACGGCCTATTGAATGACATCGCGGAACAACAAACCTGTCAAGCCAGCTTCTTCATAGGCATCCTTGAACTTGTCTGAAACCAGTTTCTCAAAGGCAACAATAGGATCGCCCACTAGCCGGAAAATTTCTAGATCGGTCTTAAATTCTTTTTTGATAGCAATCTTTCGCAAGACGTAAATGTCATGTCGAATATCGTCATTGGCATTCAATCGATCAATTACGCTACGGTCATAATCCAAGGCGTCGACCGCATTATCTACAGTGACAATGTAATATCGATACTTGCCACACTTGACAGGAAAGCCCCGTCCATGCCGGGCAAAAAGATCAGCCATGGCTTCATAGGCCCGTGCGCTTACAAAAAAGCAGCCCCTGTTCCAATAGCAAAAGTCTCCAATTGGGCTGGCATCTTCTTTTTTTGTTCGGAACCGGAACTTCAGCTTTCTTGTGTCTATCTCAAAATCAGGCTGAATCATGTCAACGGCGAGCCATCTTTCACCTAATTCTACCGGGCACTGAAAGTCGTGAAAATTCTCAACAATTCTCCAATATGCCATATCTGATGTTCCCGTTACTCTGCATTGTTGCGCAAATATTCCCTTGCCCAATCATCAACGGATTTTCCATTCTTGTCATTGCTATTGAGGCTGTCCTCCAGGCGCTTCAGCCGGTTAAGAACATCTTGTTTTGATGTAGCACCATCCAAAAGCTGTTCAACCGCCGTATCATAATCTTTGCAATGTCTTCCACAACCCTTACCCTTCACCCCGCGCCGCGCGTGGATGTTCAGGCCAACACCATTTGCAATATCCTGTGGGTCAATACCATGTCTTTTCAGAATATCTGCTGCTTTACTATTAGGCCTTACCATATGATGTGCGCCTTGACCGGCGGTCATTTTGCCAGCTCGCTCAAGCGCACTTCTGAAACTTTGGCGCGTTGCACGTTCGGCATTTCTCGCAGCGTTTTTGGCAACATCGATGGTCTTGTCGCCATAGCGCGCTGTTATTCTTATGGCTTTGCTGCTGCCAGCAGGGACGCCAGGAATGAGAGTCGATGCGGCGTCAACTCCAAGATCAATGACGCCATTTTTTGCAATTGAATAGTCGCCGGTCCAGACACCCACTCCGACCCCAACTGCGATTTCACCAACATCATAAACGACGTTGGCCACGTCCCACGGCGTCTCAAATATATGCCCACTCGGATCCAGCCCGTTAATCGGATCATTCCCGGCATAGGCATACCTGTTGATATCCACCCCCGGAATGGTCGGGTCCCATGTGTCGGGGGAGAGGAAGCGGCCGAGGTCGGGGTCGTAGTAGCGGGCGTGCAGATATTGCAGGCCCGTCTCGGGATCGAAGCGTTCGTTGATGTAGCCCCGGCCATTGGCAGCCGTGAGGCCTGAGACGGTGACCGGCATGCCATAGGCTGCGAAGTCGCGGGGGGTGGCAGCGCCATTGAAGCGTGCCTCGCGCCGGATCGAGCCCAGATTGTCCTGCACCAGAAAGTCGGTTGCAGAAGCCACCCGCCGCACCGTGTTCGACACATAGGATGTGAACTGGCCGCCGGGGGTGGCCGTCGTAACCGAAAGCTCGCCGTCATTGCCGATGTAGAACGTGCTGCCAAGCCCTGTGACCTTGGCCCAGCGCTCGCCATCCGGACCATAGCGGAAGGTCGAGGTCTGGCCTTGCGCGATGATGGGTGAGAGGCGACGGAACATCAGTTCCGGCAAATCATGCCAGTGGCATGATTTGAGCCTCGAACGGGCGGTTTTCACCATCGTAGGTGAAAGAGCGGGCCAGCAGCGGGCCATTTGCACCTGCGCCATCCGGGTCATAGCTCAGCGTATTGCCATTGGCATCATAGGTGGGATCAACCCCGCAGATGGTCTGCGGCGCATGCGGATGTGTACCCGATCCGCCGCCCTGGCCTGCTGCTGCCCCATTGGGATCGGGATAGGCAATGTTGTTCGGCCCATCGAGGCCGGTGTTGCAGCTACTGCATATTGTGAAGCCGCTTCAGTTCTTCCGCAAAAAACCTGTCAACAGACTGAGAGATTATGTGGTCGGGGTTTGCAGCACAATAATCGGCAAAAAATTTAATTAGATTAGGTTCGTCTTGCTTGAGAAACGCAGAACCTTGTTTTGGAAAAAAGAAATAATTGTAACCCGAGATGACACCAAGAACCCAAGACGAGTATGGATTTCCATTGTCATACATAGACTTACCCAGGTCTGCCCATCTGCGACAAGGAACGTCTCCAACTCCCACAGTAATGCTGATTTCATCGGAGTTCGAGTCGACGGCGAAACTTGAACAAGCAAAACCAGTGAGAATACCTAATGTAACGAGTCGAATGCAAATATTCTGCAAAATTGATCTCCGCTATTTTGGAATATGCCCGGGGAAATCCGGAATTTGGGAAAATCCATGTCTTACGGCATTGACAAAAGGCTCATCGCCTTCAGCTGGATTTATCACATTTATTTCGAATGGACCAACATAGTCCGGCACTTGCTGGTAATTCAAACCACGTTTTGTTACCGTACCCCTGAAGTCGTTTTTCTTGCCGGGGCCCACAACTGTAAAGTCCCCGCCGCAAAGCGAAAAGCATTGGTAAGGCCCCCACTTTACAACTCTTGACGTAGGGTCGCTAGGAATCTCAGGACCATACCCGTCTCCTCCAAAGTCAAAGTCTGGTAGCTTATTTTTATACTCAGGAAATTGTTGAAGTAGTTGTCGATCTTGTTCCCGAGCGGCGGGCGTGAGGTCTCTCGGCAAACCAATACAGGTTATTTGTGCGCATTGCGGAGTTAAGGGTGTTTGAGGCAAAAGTGGCGTGAGCGGAATCAAGTCGTCGCCCTCTTTGTTGCTACTCCCATACCCACCACTATCGTTCTCATGGGTGCTTCCACTTCCGGGGCTTCCGTCGCCATTGCGGCCATCGCCACCGCTACTTCCACTACCATTTCCATTGCCCGTATTTCCGGTCCCCGGAACGCCTGGTGTTGGCGGAGTTGGAGTAGGCGTGCCGTCCGGAGCGTTGGGATTCGCATTTCCATCGGAATTGATGCACGTGATGCTTCCCCCACCACAATGCCCCAGTGGGTCCATCCCATTGATGGGATCATTCCCCGCATAGGCATACCTGTTGATATCCACGCCCGGGATGGTCGGGTCCCAGGTGTCGGGGGAGAGGAAGCGGCCGAGGTTGGGGTCGTAGTAGCGGGCGTGGAGATATTGCAGGCCCGTTTCGGGATCGAAGCGTTCGTTGATGTAGCCCCGGCCATTGGCCACCGTGAGGCCGTTGTCGTTTGACGGCATGCCGTAGGGCCCGTAGTCGCGCCAGGCCGAGGTGCCGCCAGTCTGGCTTTCGTATCGCACCGAGCCGAGGCCGTCCTTCAGCAGGAAGCCCGTGGCCGAACCGACGCGGCGGACTTCGCTCGTGATGTATGAGGTTATCAGGCCGGAGGGTGTGGCCGCATCGACTTTCAGCTCGCCATCATTGCCGATGTACCAGGTGGTGGCGCTGGTGCTGACTTTCTTGATGCGCTCGCCACACGATCACACTCCGCCGTGATCGTCATTTAAAATGGCGCACGGCTTCTAGCCATGCACAGGGCCATATTCGAAGGACGTGGTTGAGCCCTGCGACGTGATGGAGACCGGGCGGTTTTCAATCAATTGGTAGCGTTCCCTTTCTCATTCAACGTGCACCCCCGTCTTTCCAGACTGCGCGAATTGCAACAGCGGCTAGGAAATTTATTCCGACAACTTCCACTGCATAATACAGGTGGTGATACCCTCTAAAAATGCTCCCAAGCATGGCACAGGAATATCCAACACAAAATATTGCAATTAGCGTTCGCCTACTTAAGAGCATGTCTCGTTCCCTAATATATACTATCGCCATTATCATCGGCTGTATCATCGTCACTGCCCATTATTGCGTCTATAACAAGACCAACAACAGTACCAACGATGCTGCCAACTACAGCGCCAATTGTAGCTCCATCTGCGCCCCCAAGTGCACCCCCAACAGTACCTCCAATTGCCGCCCCGGCTGCAGAGGCCGCGCCTACAATGATGTCCTTATTTCCTGATGCAAGTTTGTCATGATTGTTCGCTGTGTCCCCTTCCATGTCGCCCTTTCCAGGTGCACCTAACTTAGCTGCTGCTGCAGCTGCTGCTTCTTTTTTTCGCTGTGCCTCTTCTTTCTTACGTTGAGCTTCCTCCTTCTTTCTCTGCGCCTCGACGAGCTTTGGATCAGGCCGCAAGGCCTTAGGCTTTGTCAACAGGCGAGAGGGAGCGAGGTTGAGCATCGCTTCATACTGCATCTGGCCTGCCTTGGGGCCAGCTGCCGTGTATGACGTTCCGCGACTGCCTGATTCCCGAACTGTATCACCCAATGACAATTGACTGCCATTGGCGTCCAGTTCAGCGACATGCAGGCGACCGAGCGGAGCTGATCCGTTGATCGGGTCATTGAGGCTGTGCGCGTACCGATTGAAATCCACCTCAGGAATTGCAGGGTCCCAGGTGTTGGGCGAGAGGAACCGCCCGAGGTGGGGGTCGTAGTAGCGGGCGTGGAGATATTGCAACCCCGTTTCGGGGTCGAACCTTTCGTTGATGTAGCCCCGGCCATTGGCCACGGTGAGGCCGTTGTCGAATTTGCACAACGAGTTTCGCAGGTGATGACAGAAGCACGGAATTTAGGTCAAAACAAATGTTGTGCAGTTATTGGCAACATGCGCAGATACCGGATACAAAATGTGCCCGCCATAAACTCGTACCAAATAGAATAAGGTCCCTAGAACGAAGGACGTCAATACGTGTACCGCGCCACCGGTACTCCCATGTGAAATGGCAAATGGCACAACACAGACTGCAAATCTGGTACCGGGCGAAGCCGCCAACATGAATTCGTATGCCAGTCCCCGATAAACCATTTCTTCCACAAGCGGGGCCAGCAGCAAATAAGTGATCATGCCTAAAACGGTAAAAATGTCTAAGTCAGCAATTGAACTTAGAGCAGGAAACAATTTCGCGCCAGTTGATGAATGCCGAAGCCACAGCCATACGAAAAGATTTATCGCCAACGACAAAAGGATGCCGCAACTGACTGAGAAGGCAACCGTTTTATAAGCCTTTACATGTGTTGCTGCGTTTCGAGTTGCTGAAAAATATAAATACCAGACTACTGGCAACAAGAACGCACTTAAGGTGAAGGCTTGTGTCCAAAGGCGATCCAGGAAAACATTGTTTGCAGTCGTCGTCGATACGGAGCTACTGCCTGCGATTGCAACATGAAGCCCACTCCCGATCTTCTTTGCTGGCGAAGCGACTATGGAGAAAAGTCCGTAACAAAGAGCCACAACCAAAATTGCTCTATACATAAACATCATCTCTGTTTGAATTCAGTGGAACAACTAGCATGAGAAAATGCTTTACCCAAATTAACTTGCATAGTTCGAGCTATGACTGCGAATCAAGTCACCCCTAAAAGCATTCCGGAATTAATCCTTAGGAGCAGTCAGTGACTTCCACCAGAACCTCCGGAATGACCATCCGACGTAAGACTGACAGTATATGTGGTGGTGACGGTTGTAGTTTGCGTGACAGATTGTGTCACTTCGCTCGAAACCTCACCGTTTCCTGTAAGAAAATTCAAGAGGTTAACTCCCCAGCCGACACTTGCTTCATTAGAGGTATCTGCGTAGGTTGTTGTAGTTGTCGTTACTGTAATTGTTGTAGTTGGCAGATCGCTCTTCCCTCCATCGCTGTTTTGGAAGACAGTGGTCGTGTTCGCGGTAGTAGTAGTCTGTGTTTGTTCTGCCGCTTCCAGCGCCGCAGCTTTGGCAAGCGCTTCAGCCTTCTTCTTCGCAGCCTCTTCCTTCTTCCGCTGGGCTTCCAGCAGCTTTGGATCAGGCCGTAATGCCTTGGGCTTCGTCAATTGCCGCGTTGGTGCAAGGTTGAGCATGGCCTCATATTGCATTTGGCTTGTTTCCTGGGTGCCGACCGTGTTGGATGTGCCGAGACCAAGACCGTCTAACACTTGAAGGGCATTCTCACCCAATGTCAATTGGCTACCATTGGCATCAAGTTCAGCGACATGCAGGCGACCGAGCGGAGCTGATCCGTTGATCGGGTCATTGAGGCTGTACGCGTACCGATTGAAATCCACCTCAGGAATTGCAGGGTCCCAGGTGTTGGGCGACAGGAACTGGCCGAGGTTCGGGTCGTAGTAGCGGGCGTGGAGATATTGCAGACCCGTCTCGGGGTCGAAGCGCTCGTTGATGTAGCCCCGGCCATTGGCTGATGTGAGGCCGTTGTCGTTGGACGGCATGCCGTAGGGCCCGTATCGCGCCAAGGCCGAGGTGCCGCCAGTCTGGCTTTCATGACGCACC
>CAVTXF010000008.1:0-77412 GCA_963738595.1 uncultured Alphaproteobacteria bacterium | reverse complement strand
GATCATGGAGACCCGCGTCACAGCTAGCCAGTTTCAACAGTCTTTCGGCCAACTGCGCAAATCTTGATACAAATGTGTAGGACCACTGTCGGTTTTCGTATCCCCCAAATAGGGGAGGACAACTGAATTCAAGCTGCCTATCATCCTTCATTGAGGGGCGTCTGCATGTGAGTTTCTTTTCGTAAAAAGGGAACACATGCCGCAACCAGCAGCGCTGGCGAGTGAGGATGGCATGGCTCTTACATTTCTTCAGGTGAAGACCAAGGTTTCCGAGTTTTTTGACTCGATCAAATCTGGCGCGATCGACCAGATTCTGAACACGGCACTGCCACTCCTTGGAGATGCGAAGCTGTTGCCGGCTGGTGCAGACGGGGACATAAAAAATCCTTTTGCAGCGCTGGAAGCCAGGATTCTTGACGCTATCGATCAGGCGGAAGCCGCAGTTAACCCCGATGTGGTCGCGGCCATCGTCGACGTCATCAACAACACGCTCAATATTCCGGAAATCAGGGCAACTGCCAATGCGAATGGTGGCGTCGATCTGACATTCACAGAAAGCATTGGCATCACAACTGGAACCAGGAACGTAGATGTTGGCGGCGGCATTGGCAGCGTGTTCAAGTTCAATGCGAATGTCGGAGCAGATTTCAACGCGGCACTCACTGCGACTATCGGCATTTCCGACGCGGGCCAACTTTCCTTGGTCGATACTGGAATGCCGGAGATCAAGATCGATTTGCTGAGCGATATTGACCTGCAAAATGTCGAAGGCAATCTCGGCATTGCAACGGTCAAGCTTTCGAACGGCGATCCAGCACTGAAGGAATTCGAGGCGCACTATACCGTCGACATAGCGATAGACGCAGCTGAAGACGTCACAGCTACCCAGGCGCTCACCGGACGTGCAGGCCTTGACCTCACCTTTGCCGCGGTCGAAGTCGCAGGCGGGTTGCTCCCCAATATCAGCGGTGAGTTCAAAGTTGATTTTCCAATCAGCACTGACGCTTTCACGCCGCCGACCGTGACTGTCGGAAATGTCATGATCGATCTCAGAACCTATCTCGGGCTGATCAAGGACGCGACAAGCAACATCACCGACATCTTCAGTACCGAGCCCTTGCAGTCGATTATTGATCTCATGGTCAATCCGGTTGAACCGTTTGATGCCCTGCTGCGCAAGGCGCCGGGGCCGATTTTCAAGCAGTTTGACCTGGTCGGCGGCCTGTTCGGCGAAGGCGGCGACGGAAAGATTACGCTTGTTGATCTGATTGCGCGCGCCAATCCGGAGATCATGAACAGTATCAAACCGTTCTACACAGCGGTTCTAATCATCGACAAGATCCGTGTACTCGACGATCTCGCCAACGGACCTGCTGGCGATGGCATGCTCAATATTGGTGGTGGCTCGCTGTTTGGCAGCACCATCACCAGTGATCTGGCTCCCAATCTTGAGGCAACCATTAACGCGACATTGGGTTCTCTGGTCGACAACATCCCAAGTCTTCAGGCCGTGAACGATGCCGTCAATGCCGTCAAGGACTTCCTCAAGGATGAGGAGATCAGCATTCCGGGATACACACCGGACGCCGAGACCAATCCAAACCCGCTCACCCTCAACCTGCTCGACAACCCCGAACAGATTCTGGACATCATCCTCAGCACCAAGACTGTCGACTTGATCAAGTATGATGTCCCCACATTGAAATTGGACAAGACGGCTGGCGGGTTCATCCCGATTCTCGGGCCAATCGGCGTCGACATATCGGGCAGAATCAATCTCCAGGTGGATATTGACGTCGGTTATGACACGCAGGGTTTCGCCACAGGCAATTTCGAACAAGGCTTCTTCTTCACGACCAAGCTGGATGACGGAAAGCTTCCCGGCGGAGCCAAACCCTATGAACCTGTTGGCCATGCCGATGCGGCGGTACGCGGTGGTGTTGGCGTCGGCGTTGCGGGCATAGGATCGCTGACCGCTGGCGTGGGCCTCAAAGCCACTCTTGACGCATACTTCAAAGACGAAAAATTCCGTCCTCTCGATGTTGACTCATATGACTGCATTTTCGACCCTGTTGCCAGTGGCGGGCGCGCCGAAGCACTGGCAGACATCAAGATCAAGGTCGGTTTTGGGCCATTCTCCTTCACAAAGAGCATACCGATCTGGAGCGGTGTCATCGCCGACTTCAAACTGTTTGAGTGCCCGCCGGCCAGAATCCCAGTATCGCCCGAGGCTCCTGGCTTGGCGACCGAGTCCGGCAGTGACCTGTTGCTCAATGTCGGCGATATCAATGGAGATCGCGGACGCTTCCGTCTGGTCAAGGACGATGAAACTGGCGTCATCAAGCAGGTGTTGAATGCGGACGATCCTGCAACATCCGGCATCAACGAAGCCGAGAACGAGGCTTATATCATCGGCCTCGCGCGCGACAAAGCTGCCAATGGCGGGATCGGCGCTACGCCATCAGTACTGATTCCTGGCCAGCTTGACGTTCACGCCTTTGGCCTGACGCAGCGCGTGGCGATCCCCACGGTTATCAAGGCGGAGTTCAAGGCAGGCGACGATGTCCTGTTCATTCAGGAAGACGTCACAGTCCGTGCAGAAGTGTCCGGCGGGGCCGGTCGCGACAACCTTGCCGGAGGCGGCGGCAATGACCGGCTCGATGGCGGCACGGAGGATGACTCACTCATCGGCAATGGCGGCAATGACGAACTGCTTGGCGGCGAAGGCAATGACAATCTCGATGGCGGCAAAGGCGCCGACATGCTGGATGGCGGCAATGGCGTTGACTCCGTCGACTACTCGACCGCCAATCGCGATGTTGGCGTGGGCGTCAATGTCTTCTCTCAGGAAATTGGCCCGTTATCGTTTTCATCGTCAGGCACGGGTGGTGATGCGCTGGGAGACACGCTGTTCTCTGTCGAGGTCATCACCGGCACCGACTTTGACGACAGCATTCAGAACATCATCAACACCAATGTCACGATTTTCGGCGGCCTTGGCAATGATTTCATCAAGGGCGGCTCCCGCAGTGACTTCTTGCTCGGCGGCGAAGGGGCTGACCGGATTATCGGTGGCGCCCATGATGCGGGAACAGACGGCGATGCGACGAGTTACGCCTCGTCATGGGCGGCCGTCGACATCGACTTGGGCCGGGTGACACAGCGCTATGGAGACGCGCAAGGCGACGTGCTGGACGGGATCGAGTCCATTCAAGGGTCCGCTTTTGGCGACAGGATTGTGGGGAACAATCAACACAACCGCTTAGACGGTTCCTACGGCGATGACGTTCTGGATGGCAAGGGCGGAGGCGACACCATCACCGGCGGTGAAGGCTCTGACCGGGTTGTGGCGCGGGGAGATGGAAGCACACTGAGCGGAGACGATGAAGATACAGGTTTCGCCGGAGAGACCGACACGCTTGACTACAGCACCTCGGCGGGGGCTGTGAACGTCGATATCGGAAGTAGCACCGCACTTAATCCAGACAGCATCGTCATGATGCCGATTACACCTGTCGCAGGGCGCGGTTACAGCACCTTCGAGGATCTGACAGGCAGCAATGCGGGCGATTCACTCACCGGCGATCTCTACTATAACACTATTCGCGGCTTTGATGGCGCGGACATCATGAATGGAGATGGCGGCAATGACCGGATGATTGGCGGACGCGGAGCTGATGCAATTACCGGCGGAGACGGATTTGATTGGGTTGAGTATGACGATTCTGATGCCAGCGTAACCGTAGATTTGCTCGCAGTCGGCGCTGGCGGGACAGCACAGGGCGATACATATAACAGCATCGAAAACATTCTGGGTTCCCGCTTTGCTGACCAGCTGTTCGGCGATGGCGCAGACAACCACATTGACCCGAACCTGACCGGAAACAGGACATTGGAAAGTGCCGATGGGCGGGGAGGAACAGATCGGCTGGTCCTCAACTTCTCAGATCCAAATATCGATGTCGGTCTCGGAGTCACGGGTGGATTTCAGGCGGGTGTGCAGGACGGTATCTTCATTCACAGCAATGCAGCCGCTGAATCGCTGCATGAAGTCAGCTTCTTCAATATCGAAGCACTGGACTTTACCGGAACCAAAAGCGCCGATACTGTGCGAGCCAAAGCGGGCAATGACAATATATTCACTGGCAGCGGTAGTGACACGATTTACACCGGCACCGGTGCTGACAATCTTGATGCAGGCCGGGGCGATGACACCGTATTTGTTGGAACGGACACCAACTTCGCCCTGACGGTGGACATGATCAGCGCGCCGCAGCTCATCGATGGCGGGCGTGGCATTGATACACTGTCCATATCGCTTGCCAGTGCAACACGCGATGTCAAGGTTTCGGGAGCAGCAGGCCCGATCGAATTCCGTGGAACAAACTTTACCTTTGACAACGGGTCTTCGGTCAAGAACTTTGAAATCTTCAAGGATGTCTGGACCGGGTCCGGAAATGACGAAATCACCCAGCTCGGGTCAGTCGACAATGACTTCCGCAGCGGCCTGGGTGAAGACGTACTCCGGCCTGGTCTCGGCACTGATACGGTCGATGGTGGGCTTGATCTTGCAGGCCTGGTGAGACCGCCACCAGGTGCCGAGATTGATGGACTGAACGTCGTTGATGCTGCCGCCTTCAACAATGCGCGCGGTGACCGGCTGTTGCTTGACTATTCTTCATTGGCGCAAGGTGCAGCCGTTTTTGGCGGTGGCTCGTTGCATTCGACATTTACCAATCTCAACAACACAGTCGGCGAAATATTCTTCTCTATTGGTGCATTGGGGACAAATTCTGGCCGCTTCCAGGCCTTTGCCAACGGCAACACCACCCTGACCGATGAAGTATCCTTCGATGGCATTGAGGGAATCACCATCACCGGATCTTCGGGTGCTGATTTTCTCGGCGGAACCCACGCTGTGTTCTCTGCGGTGTTCGATTCTGCGGGCAGCGAGCCTGAGGCTCGCGGGGGTGACGACATCATGGCTGGCGGCGACGGCAACGATGGTCTGCTGGGATATAGCGGCGATGATGAGATCAGTGGCGATGCTGGAGACGATGTTCTTGTCGGCACAACGTTCAATCTGTTTGATCCCTTTGGCGGAGATGGCGGCAGCAACCATACCTTTGATGACAATGAACAGGACATGTTGACTGGCGGAGCAGGGGCCGATCAATTCTGGTTGGGCGACGCCGAAGGGGCCTACTACGTTGGCGACACCGATGAAGATGGCATAGGCTCTTACGGCAAGGCAACCGTGAAAGACTTTAACAGTGCGGAAGGCGACATCATCCAGCTTTATGGCGATTCCAGCCTTTATGAAGCACGTGCAAACGGAACCAGCATCGATATCGTCATGACGTCGCCGCCTGGCCAGGATGGCGAATTCACCATTGGCACTCTGCTGAACACAGCTGCTTTTGACCTGAACGCACCCTATGTGAAGTATGTGCCCGAAGCAGGAGCTGTTGCGGCTGGAGTTGCAAATGCCGACTTTCTTTCGTCATTTGCAGCCATCGCAGCGGCACCTCTCGCGGCCACGACTGCAGATTTCGCAGTCCCAGCTGCAGCTGAGTTTATCGCTGATGTATCCCGTCTGGCTTCAGTAACTACATTTGCCGCAGAAGTCGGAGTTGCACCAGATGATGTTGTCGCGGCAGCACCATTTGCCGCAGCAAGCTGGGTCACCCAGGACAATGATACAACGAGCCTCAAGGCGAAGCTCGACGGTGTTTCGGCGGCGCTGCCGGGTTCAACCCTTGCATTGGAAGGTTCCGCAGAATCCTTTGGCACATTCGAAGCCGATCCGTTTGGCCTTGGAAGCGGTATCATCCTTTCAACCGGCTATGTCGAGGACTTGCCCGGCGAGAATACCACGGGCGGAGTATCGGGCTCAGCTGCACCGGCGACACTGGCATTTGAATTTATCGGCACAACGGATGGTCAAGCGTACTACCGTGCTGATCTCTCTGGTCTAGGATTCGATCTGAGATCAATCGCTCTCCTCGACAGCGGATCACGTTCTGGCGGAGGGACGGGCTTCGCCAGCGGATTTGATGTGGCTGGCCTGGCTCTGAGCCGAACACTGGTGACAGATGCAACCGGCAAGAACCTGGATCTCCCCAGCGAACTACCGCGGCTGGACGTTTTTGAGTTTAGCCAGAGTTCGATCCAGGTGGCACCGGGAACGCAGCGGCCCCAAGTCGGCATTCCGGTTGGTCCAGAACTCTTTGGATCGCTTAATGGTATGACCGTCAATGACTTGGTTCAACTGGAAAAGTTCCAGCGCAATAGCATCGGAGGATTTGACTTTGGTTCACAAACGCTCGGTGACGGCGGCAGAATTCAATTTGATCTGAAAGAAGCTGTTTCTACACAAGAACCACTCTACCTCTATGTTGCCGAACGCGATTCCGGTGGCCCGGCAGCTGGCGAAACTCTGACCGCGCGGTTCGAAGCTCTTCCCGACACCATAGAACCGACCGGTGATCTTTCGTCCGACATGGGCGTGCAAGGCCTGGACGGCGACGCAGCCTCGATGACTTATCGTTTTACGCCGAAGGCGGGAGATACGAGTTTCTCGATGAACGCTGTGCTGTTCAGCGAGGAGTTGCCTGAATATGATGGCACCAGCCTCACCGATCTCTTCAGCATCAAACTCAACGGCGTCGAAATCGGCGCGCTGTCGAATGGAGCAGGCCTCAGCATGCTGAGCCTGGTGTCTTCCGGCAGTGATGATCTTGTGTACAATCCAGTCGGAACAGGTCCCCTGGCCGATAAGATCAAGGCGGATGCCTACACCAAGACACTTACAATCAGTGGTGCACTGGGTAGCGGTGAGAATGTGCTTGAAGTGGCAGTGAAAGACGGCCGCGACGCATTCCTTGACAGCGGTGTCCTGCTGCAGGCCGAAACGTTCAAGACCTTCAAGCTCCCGGACTTCACCATTGATGTTCCGGATGGCACCGCCAATCAAGGTGGTGAACCGATCGATGTCTCCGTTGGCCTGCCCGATGATGCGGTGCTGACCAACCCTGTTGTTATCTGCATCACGCCAACAGATAATCTCGATCTGGGCAAAGGCCCCGGTGTCATGATCGAAGTTGAGTTCAATCCTGGCGATACAGACCTCACCCAGATCGTCAAAGTAACAGCTGTTCCCGGAAGCAATCCGGATCAAGACGGCGTGCTTACCTACAAGGTCAAGACCGACGATCCGAACTTCACAGGCGTCGTCATCCCGCCGACCGTCATTGATGTGGAGGAGGATGCAGATCCCACCAACGCTGCACCCGATATCACATCGCCGCTCACTCTTGTGAGAATTGCCGAGAATGCAACGGCTGTCGCGACTGTCACCGCGGTTGACCCCGATGCGGGGCAGACGATCTCCTTCAGCATCACGGGCGGTGCTGACAAGGACTTGTTCCAGATCAATGCCGCAACGGGCGCATTGACCTTCAAATCCGCGCCAGACTTTGAACGTCCGCTCGATCAGGGCCGTGACAATGTCTATGACGTCGTCGTCGAGGCGCGCGACTCTGGCACGCCATCGCTTGCCGACAGCCAGGCGATCGCGGTCCGTGTCGATGATGTTGCTGACACGACCCGCTTCGACGTGAAGTTTGAGAGCGAGTCTGCCGGCTATAAGAACAGCCTCGGCTGGTACAATACCAAGACGCTTGAAGGCGGCTTCCTGTTCACGGATGTGAGCACGCCGCCATTGGTCGATGACAGCTCAACCGCGTCGTTTGCGGTCAATACTGCCGACGCCGCCAATATCGGCTTCTTCCTGATTCCGAATGGCGCAAGTCTGAACAGTGTGCCCCTGCTGTCCGGCCCGGTCAAAGTGGTTCAAAACCCACTTGGATTGTGGGCTGTTCAGGCAGGCGAAGCTTCGCCTGTTCTCTTGAAAGGCACCGGTACGCCTGCACTTTTCACTGAAGTGTTCCGCAACGCCGACGGCCTGGACCATGTTTCAAACAGGGTAGGCAACCGGCAAAACGAAACTCGGTTGGCAGGTGACACTGAAGACGGTCCAACAGGAAGGATGGCCTGGGAGGACATCGCGACCAACAGCATCAGGAAAGATGGCCTCACGCTGCCGGGTGATGGTGACTTCAACGATGCTGTATTCAGTGTCATAGACCGTACAGGAAGAACCATCAACGGCAACGCTGGTGCAAACAATCTGAACGGCAGTGATGGTGACGACGTCATTTCCGGTGCCGGAGGAGACGACCGTATCAGGGCGGGAGATGGTAACGATTTCATCCTTGGCGGGGCGGACAATGATATTCTGAACGGTGGATCAGGCAATGACACATTTGCCTTTGCGCCCGGCTTTGGCCAAGACCGCATCTCTGACTTCCAGGCCGGAAATCCACTCACTGACGTGATCCAGCTGTCGCTTGGAACCAACTTCGACACATTTGCCGAAGTGTTGGCTGCAACAGCTCAAGTCGGGAGCAACGCCTTCATCACAATCTCAGCAACCGATACGATTACACTCAGCGGTGTGAACAAGACAGCGCTGGCGGCGAACGACTTCTTGTTTGTGTAAGAGCGATGGACACCGGTGCACCCGGGTGCACGGCGCGCTGACGGAACGGCACTTGTTTATTTATTGAGGTTGAACCAGTGTCAACAAGCATTCAAACGGGACCCCTTATCGGCGTGCAAAGGGGACCCCTGTTTGTGATTGGAAAGATGCGCCCGGAGAGCGATGCGCGGAGCGAATGCGTAGCGCAGCGGCATCGCCGGAGGGCGCCTTGCGAGGTGTTTGTTTTTTGAGGATCAGGCTCGGTTTTTGAAGCGCCAGCTGTCATTGCCGGTTTCGATGATCTCGCAGTGACGGGTGAGACGGTCGAGGAGTGCGGTGGTCATCTTGGTGTCGCGCAACACGGCAGCACCAGGCGGCCCCGTCGGCACGGTGCATTACATCTACGATCTCGACGGCCGGTTAAATCTGACGTCGATCACCGACACGCCCACCTCCCACAACATGAACTCCCCGTTCTAACCCTTTGACAAAGCCCGCATTCCTTCGAACATTCCGGGTTGACCTGCCTGCGATTCGCATTTAAGGCTCTGTTAATCATCGGTGGGAGGCTCCAATGGCGAACAAGACGCTGACGCGTTCGGACCTGACGGAAACGCTGCATCGCGACATTGGGCTGTCGCGATCTGAATCAGCGGATCTGGTCAATTCGGTACTCGACATGATTTCAGATGAGCTGGTGAATGGCACAGTTGTAAAACTCTCGTCATTCGGCACTTTCATGGTGCGCCAGAAACGCCTGCGCATGGGCCGCAACCCCAAGACCGGCGAAGAAGTGC
The DNA here is from genome assembly GCA_963738595.1 of uncultured Alphaproteobacteria bacterium. Lineage (GTDB taxonomy): Bacteria > Pseudomonadota > Alphaproteobacteria > Rhizobiales > Aestuariivirgaceae > Aestuariivirga. The sequence goes on along the minus strand of CAVTXF010000008.1, from coordinate 68,073 downwards.
CGATCACCCCACGCCGCGTGCTGGTGTTCCGCCCCAGCCAGGTGATGAAGAACGTGATCAACGGGCTCGACCCCGGCACGGAAGACTGAAGGCAGACAGATGACCACCATCGTCGAAAAATCTCCGGACGCCTTCCGCACCATCAGCGAAGCGGCAACCGAGCTGCGCGTGCCGCAACATGTGCTGCGCTTCTGGGAAACCAAATTCACCCAGATCAAGCCGATGAAGCGCGCCGGCGGCCGCCGCTACTACCGGCCAAACGACATCGACGTGCTGAAAGGCATTCGCGGCCTGCTTTATGATGAAGGCTACACCATTCGCGGCGTGCAGCGCATCTTCAAGGAAGAGGGCAATGGCTTTGTCACGGGCGTGGGCCGCGGCGACATCACACCCCGCAAGGGCGATGCCTTCCGCGAAGGCGCACCGCTGCCAGGCACTGCAAAGGTCGCACCGCGCAAGGGCGCAGGTGCCGTGACCGCTGCAAACATCGTGGCAGCTGCAGCACCGGCTGCAAATTTCACCGTCGGTGGCGCTCAGGCCGATGCCTTGAAAGCCGCCTTGCGCGACCTGACGGACGCCCGCAAGCTGCTCGAAGGTTTGAAAATCTGACGCGTGCCAATCACGCGCTTTCCTGAGTTGACGGCATGAAACTCAACAACATGGTCGCATTGCTGGCAGGGTCTGTCGGCGCGCGGCTGATTGGGGCAGGGCTGGGGCTCGTCACGCAGATCGTGATTGCGCGCTCCTTCTCGCAAAGCGATGTCGGTGTGATTTTCCTCACCATGTCAATGGCGGCAATCCTCAGTCTCATCGTCACGTCAGGCTACCCGATCCTCATATTGACCGAACTGCCGAAATTTCTGCTGCGCGGCCAGAGCAGAATTCAGGCGATGTTCCATTCACTGGCCTTCATCGACTGGGCCGTGTTGACGGGGATTGTGTTGGTGCTTGCGGCGCTGGCGCTTGCTTTTGCGCCGCTTGAACCGGGCATGCGCCTGGCGCTGATCTTCGGCGTGCTGTCCACACCGGTATCGGCCCTGATCCGTTATGTGAGTGCCATTGCCAACGCCCACAAGCTTTACGCCGCAACACTGGTGCCCGACAATATCATCAGGCCCGGCGTGTTTCTTCTGGTGATCGGCATCGCGTTCTTGTCAGGTCATCAATTATCGCTCGTGGCAGTGCTGGCAATCTTTGTCGCATCCAACGCCGTGACGTCGCTGGTGCAGATTCCCTTTGTCCGCGACAAACTTCCGGGACGAAGCGATTTCATCCGCCCACGGACGAAATTCGCCAGAACCGTCCGTCAGCGCTCGCTTGCAATAGCGCTGATCGCCGCGGTTGCGACCATGTTTGCCGACATCGTGACCTTGCTCGGTGGATTCTTTTTGCCGCCCGAAGATGTAGGCGTCATCGGCGTCACCATCCGCCTCGCAGCAATCGCCGGATTCTTCATCCAGTCAACGCAACAACTTGTCCTGCCGGATCTCGCAGTGGCAATTGCCGAACGCAACCAAACCCAGACGCACAAAATATTGCTGCGCCTCAACCTGCTCACCATGGCGGTGATCGCGGCGGCAATACTTGCAACTGTCGTCTTGGGCCCCTTCGTTCTGCGCATCTTTGGACCCTCTTACGAACAGGGTGAGGGCCTGCTGATCCTGTTCATGCTGGCCCAGGCCGTGCGCGCATTCAGCGGCATGAACCAGCAGGTTCTGTCGATTGCCGGAAAACAGGTGCGCAGTGTCACATCTTGCCTTGTGGCGCTTTCGGTCCTGGTCGTATTCTGGCTCGTCTTCGGCAAGGCCTGGGGTCTCATCGGCATCGGCTACGCGGTGATTTGCGCCGAACTGGCCTGGAGCCTGTTGCTGGCCGTGCAGGCCCAGACACTCACCGGCAGCCGTGCCGATTTGCTCTGGGTTTTGACCCGTGCCAGGAACAAATAAGAAGCTTCGAAAAAGACTGTGGACTTTCGAGCCAAGCTTGCTAGAGAAGTGCCCGGCGCGGAGCGTAGCGCAGCCCGGTAGCGCACTAATCTGGGGGGTTAGGGGTCGCTGGTTCGAATCCAGTCGCTCCGACCATTTTTAAGTCCTCACCTCTTCGCCAGAGGTTTGATCAACCGAACGAGCTGCGCCGGGATGATGATCTGGGCCAGCGTTCGGCAAATTCCCAAATAGGTGTGAGGATTGAACCAGTCCGCATAGCGAATTTGTAGTCGCAAACGGCTGCGCAACTGCTCCTTGCGCTTGTTGCCTGAAATGCTTTCGCGCATTTCCAAAGTGTCCATCAATATCTCGGGAATATTCGCCATCCGGTGGCCACGCGCATGGGCCATGTGTTCAAACGCATAATCTTCTGCCGCAGGATAATCCTCAGAATATAAATTGACGTCGCGATAGACCTGAGCGCGCACCATCATCGCGGTGTGCGTGATTGGCGCATTGTAGCGCAACAGCCGCGCGCAGGCCCGCCAATCCTCCGGTAATCGCGCCTCGCTCACCCGACCCGTAACCTGGAATGTATACCGCACCCAGGTGCTGACAATGGCAATGTCGGGATGCTGTTCGAGATAATGCTTCTGCTTTGCAAATCTTTCCGGTGCGCAGGTATCGGCATTGTCCATCAGCGCCACATAGGCATGTGGTTGCGCCAGGATGAGAGTGAGGCCAACGTTTAACGCTGCAGTGCGCCCGACATTTTTCGGCAGCCGCGTAATGTGCACATCCATGCCCGCTGTGAGCACTTCATAGTCTGTATGATAGCCTGATCCGTCATCGATGAGATAGAGCCGGAACGGCACAGTCTGCCGCCGCAAACTGTCAAGCGTGGACCTGATCTCTTCTCCGGGTTTGTAGACCGTGAACAGCACGGCAATGTCTGGCACTTGTGTCATGGAACGCGCGGTATCGGCAGGATGAATGAGAACACGGAAGGATCAACGCCGATCCGCCGCCGGATCAGTGTTATTGCGAAAAGGTTCCACACCACAACGCCAGCTGCATTGCATGCCGCCGCAGCAAGCAGACCGTAACGCGGAACAAAAATGAGTTGCAGGATGAGCACCACGGCATAGCTGGCAGCCATGATCTTGAGATAGGCCCGTTCCAGCGTCGTCATCTGCATCAGGTAGGCAGTGGGGCCGCACAGGGCATCGATGGTGGCAGAAACGGCAAACACCACCAGCACAGGATAGGCCGACACAAATTCCGGTTTGAAAATGGCAAGCAACTTGTCACCAAATCCGGCGACGAAAACAAGACCCGCAAAGGTGACAACAGCAATCGCAGCCGCAAGCAATTGGCAGATGCGCCGAAGCTCCGGCAAGTTTCCGCTGTGATAGGCAGACGCCATCATCGGTGCTGCCACTTGTCCGCCAGCAATCATCGCAAGGCTGAGCAATGCCGCGGTCTTCTGCGCAGCGAAATATGCACCCGCTCCCTGCGGCCCGAGAATGCCACCAACGACGAGAACATCAGCTTGCTGGATCAAGGCAAAGACCACACTCGCCGTCCAAAGCGGCAGCAAGGGCCGCCGCCATCTCGCCCAATCAGTCGCAGGTGCAGCACCTTGCGCCAGCGCCGAATATGAGAGATGCGACGTCTTGAATTGCACAGCAGTGATCGCAGCGAGCGTTGCAACACAGGCACAGAGCGCCACCGTGTTGGGCAAGGAAAAACCCGCAGCGACAACAAGTGCTGCCACGAGCGGCGCACTGATGCGCCAGCCAATGTCGCGCGGCAGAGCTGACCATGCAACGAGCCCTTGCGAGCGCAAGGCACTGGCCGCATAATCCGATAGTGCAACAAACATGGCAAGTGCGGCAATCAACACCGGTGCAAGAGCGGATCCTGTGAAACCATCAGCAACGCCGCTGATCGATACCACCGCCGCAACGGCAAGCATGATAAGCGACGCAGCCGTGATTGTACTGTAACCGGACGAGATAAAGCCGGCCGCAAGCGCTGTCTCTGCACGCGCCACATGTGCCGGATAGATCCGCATCACGGCGACCGGCAAGCCAAGTCCGATAAGTGTGGACAGAAGGATCGCCGTATTCATTGCCACGCCGAAATACCCAAACTGTTCAGCACTCATCAACCGCGAAAAAACAACAAGCATTACAAAGGTGAGGGCAGCACCAACGATCTTTGAACCAAAGGAGATGAGGCTGTCGCCAAGCAAGCGCGACATCAGGCGGTGCATGCCCAGCCGTGCTGCCAAGGTGCTGATCATATGCGGGAACGGCTTGCTTGCAGCATGGTCGCTGCAAACAATCCCCATGTGCAACCGAGCAGCCAGTAGAAATGCCGCCAGTGATCAGTGTCGATCTGTACGCCTTGCAGGATCAGTGCAGTCATCGAACAGAACACGGCAATTGCGGGTCCCTGGAATGGCCCGCGCATCAGGATCGTTCGGATGCCGACCGAGACCGTGAGTCCGATGAGTGAGATATAGACAATGCCGCCAAGCCATCCATAAGACGCGAATGCATTGAGGAACGTGTTGTGCGGATCGAGCCCCATGTAGGATGAATATTGCAACGGACCAAAGCCGAGCGGCCGTTTGAGCAGCAGCGGAATGCTGTTGGCCTGCGCCCCGAAACGACCCGTTTCACCACCATCGTAAGGCTGGATCAATTGCGCACGTTCAAGGAACAGCGCGCGGATTTCCGGTATCGACAACAAAATCGCAAACAGGATAATCGCGGCGAACGTACCTGCTGCCACGACCGTGATGACTCGCAGCTGCAACTTGGCACTGCCCGACAAAATGAATGTCAAACTAAACAGAAGAAGAATGGAGAGCGCTGTACTTGCCCAGGCACCGCGTGAAAAAGCCAGAAACAGCGCTCCAACCAGCAGAAGCAACACGCCACCGTGAAGCACTTTTGATCCCGGAGAGTTCAAAAGGAATCTTTGCAACAGCAAGACGATGGGAAAACTGATGTAAGTCGAAAAGACATTTGGATCCTTGAACAGGCCGGTGGCGCGACCCGCGAGTGTCAACATTGGCCCCATGCCTCCAACATTGAAAAATCCTGCGATGGCAAACAATGATCCCAAGGCAGCGCCCGCGATCAGCCCCTGCGCCAGCATATGGAACCGTCGTTCCGTGTTGGTGGTCAACAGGCAGCAGATGAAAAATGCCGACATCGACATGTAAAGCGACGTGACGATGAAGAGTCCGGTCTTCGGCTTGTCGATGACCTGTAGATAGCTGATGAAGCCCGCGAAATTGTAAAGCACGAGCAACATGCCGAGCAGGCTCGCGGTCGGCGTAAGCTTCAGGCCGGAATAAAAATAGAGACCGAACAGCGCGAAAAACAGGACATCAACCGGCGCAGGTTCGAACTTTACCACAAAGCTGGAAGCAAACATGAGCCAAAGCAGACTCGTGCGCAGTCCTTCCAGTGAAACCGTGCCTGCATGGCTTGAAGGCATGCTCCGCAATGCTGTGACCTCAGTAAGGCCCTTGTTTTTCACAAGAGACAGTGGCGTTTTGGCAGGATGTAGCGGGCAAACATTAATGACCAGTTCCCTGTTTTGCCGTGGCCAAAAGCGCTTGATAATACTGCATTATGGAGGTTGCCATCTGTACAACGCTGTTGCGCTGCAAAAGCACCTCGCGCGTTTCGGCTGCAATCGCTTTAAAATGCGCCCTTTTTGTACAACTGGCTTCCAGTATCCGTGCGAAAGCATCTGCCGTGACAACCGGAACGCAAAACTGTACGGGAAGCATTTCCGGTATGCCGCCAACTTTGCTCGCGATGACGATGCGGCCAGCCGCTGCTCCCTCAAGAACAACATAGGGAAATGATTCATTGCGCGACGGCACGACAAGTGTGTCACCCAGGGCAAGCGCCTGGCTGATCGGCAAGCGCCCGGCAAATTTCACCCGATCCTGCAACCCGAGTGCAGTGCATTGCTGCTCGAACGCGACAAGATCGCTGCCGTCACCAACCAGAGTGAGGCTTCGACCGGGCAGGGTGGCCAACGCGTCCAGCAGAACATCCACGCCCTTGAGTTTGCGCATCTCGCCGACAAAAAGAAAATCACTGGCAGCGGGACGCAAGGAGACATCCGAGAACTCTTCAGGAGCCAATCCGTTTTGTACGATGGCAAACCGGCCTGTGCCGATCCCGATCTTTTCGTCGAACAACTGCTTTTCGAAATTGCAGACGAACAGGTAATTCTTGCCAAGCAGTGTCAGTGCTTTCTCCATGCCGAGCGAAATCACGCCCATCGGGCTTGACCATTCATAATGCAGGCTTCCACCATGCGGCGTGTAGACCGACTGCGCCATTCCGGATTTCGCCGCGATGCGGGCGTAGAGACCACCTTTCGCGCCGTGGCCATGGATGATGTTCGCACCACTTCCCCTGGCAATCTTCCGGATACGAAGTGCGTGGGATATATCGCTGGGATGCGGCAGCCTGTGCATGGCAAGTCTTGTGATGCCGAGTGTGCATGAAGCAGACAGCGCCCGCAACGTCGTGTCGGCACCGCTTCCGCCCGTGAGTGAGTCACATACTATGCCAACGTCATGGCCGGTTTTTGCTTGTTCCCGTGCCAGATCACAAACATGACGAAACAACCCACCGACCGGACTGCGCAGAACGTGAAGGATACGCAAAGAAGCTAAAACCAGCGTTCGCGAACGTAGATCACATCACCTGGATAGACCTGCGTCGTCACAGGCACGCGATAGGTGTCGGTGCCCTTGCTGTTGCGGCGCGTGAGCAGCACTTCAGCCTTGTCAGCGCGCGGTGCATAGCCGCCAGCTATTGCAATCGCATTTTGCACGGTGATGCCAGCCTGATAGGGGAACGAGCCGGAACCATTCACTTCGCCAAGAATGTAAAATGGTCTTAACGACGCGATCTGCACAGAGACCTGCGGATCGCGAAGATATCCGGCAACCAACCTGCTGCGAATTTGCGCTTCGATATCACGCGTGGTTTTTCCGGCAACGCTCAATTGTTGGACATAAGGGAGTGAAATCAGGCCTGACGGATCGACAATGAATTCGCCTGTGAGCTCTGCTTCTCCCGCGACACGCACGTTGAGCCTGTCGCCTGCACCAATCCGATATCCGACTGAATATTCATATGCCGCTGCTTCGCCTTTGGCGGCATAGGGAGGAACAGGTCCATGCAGATTGCGCGTTGGCAAATTTGTGATGCTGGAAACCGCAGCGGGCCCTTCAGCCAACTCCTTGTTGGCCATCAGTCCGGCACCGCCAGGCTCTGCCGTTGGTCCATTCTGTTCCCACTCTTCAGCGCAAGCAGACAGGCCCAACGACAGGGCTGCGATTATAATGGCACGCATACGCATATTTACATCACTCACAACAAACAGCGCCTGACACTTGACCAGGCATGGTTAATGCATATGTGACTATGGTTATTAACGTGTTAAACCAAACTTCGGCGTTTGATATTTTCTCTCGCCGCATGTTAAGGGAATAGTTACCATAACAAGTGATGAACGGAGGCTGGAGTGACTTTCTCGGCACCGCAATGAATCAAACACATGACCCCGCCAATGCGATCAGCCTTGCTGACGTTTTCAAGAATACGCTCCGGCATCCGCTGCGGATCCTGGCCTGCACAGGTTTGGGTTTGCTCGCAGGTCTGGGGCTCGTCAGCCTCGTAAAGCCCGTTTACCAGACCGAGGCGAAAGTCCTGATCGAGCGCCGCGAGGCTGCGTTGAATCCGGATGGCAGTACCTCACAGGATTCGGTGCAGCCGATTGACGAACGCCTGATCGCAAGTCAGGTGTCGGTGATGAAGTCTGCGGACTTTGTTGCAAAGTTGGTAAGTGAGCTCGGCCTCGACAAGGACGAAACCTTTACACCCGAAGAATTGTCATATGGTGCAGTCAAATCCTTGCTGGTCCGTTTTGGTTTCAGTGACGACCGCCGCGCATTGGGCCGCGAACGCAGGGCAACGGATGCGGTTCAGGATTCACTGACTGTGTTTTCTGAATTGAACTCAAACGTAATCACTGTGCGTGCAGAGACCGGAAACCCGGAACAGGCAGCACGTATCGCCAACAGCCTGGCAGAAAAATACATCAGTTCAACGAGCGCAGGCGAGGGGACCGACGCCAAGCGCGTACAGACTTGGCTTGCAGCTCAGATCGCAGAGTTGCGCAGCAAAGTATCAGCCTCGGAAGCGGAAGCCGAGCGGTTTCGTTCGGAAGCCGGACTCCTGAAAGGAACCAACGCAACACTCGGCGTTCAGGAGATTTCAGATCTCAGATCGCAACTTACCATCGCTGAAAGTGCCCAAAGTGAAGCCGAAGCGCGCGCCCGCGAAATCAAGTCGCTGCTCGCTCGTCGCGGCTCTGTGGACACCTCTGCAGAAGTGCTCAACTCATCTGTCATCCAGAATTTGCAGCAGCAGCGCATAGAGGCAAATCGCCAGCTCAAGGAACTGTCCGCAATCTATCTGCCGAAAAATCCGAAGTACAAGGCGGCCAAACAGCAGGTTGACGAAATCGACAAGCAAATCCGCGCCGAGGCGATCCGTATCATTGAAGGTCTCGACAGCCAGGCTAAAATTGCGGCTTCCCGCGCCAATGCTATCCGCGTCAATCTTGACAAGATGAAAGCGCGCGAAAGCACTGCCAACCTCGAAGATGTAAAGCTCAAGGCGTTGGAGCGCGAAGCCACGGCAAATCGCCAGCTGCTGGAAACGCTGCTTGCGCGTTACGTGGAGGTGAATACCCGCAAGGACTTCGATGTTCGCCCGACTTTGGCGCGCGTCATTCAGACGGCCCAGGTTCCGAACGCCGTCAGCTTTCCACGGGTCGGCCCGACTATTCTGCTGACCACACTCGCGGGCCTTGGCCTGGGACTGGGGTTGTCCTTTCTCGCCGCAATCATGCGCATGTCTTCAGCAAATTCACAGGCTTCGAGCCGCATGCGTGAATATAGCCCGCAGCACGAGATGCCGCCGCGCTATGCTGAATCTTCTCCAACTCTTCCCAAGCAACGAGCAGCACCAGCGCAGCCGCCAGCAAGCATTGCTCCTGTCACTCCTGCGCCTGTGCCGCGGCCGGCCGAACCGGTCATTCAGCAACCGGTTTCTCCTGCTCCGCCTCCGGTTCAGCCCATTGCAGAATCTTATACAGACCGTCCATTTATGACGGGATTGGAGTCCTTGATCCAACCTGAACATCTTGCATCTGATTTCGCCATAGGCGTTGGTGCAGAAGACCTTACCTTGTCGGGGAATTTATTGGCACTTAACAAGGCAAGTGGTGCACGCAATTTCGCCTTTACCCGCGTCGGCTGCGAACCAATTGAATCCGCCACTGCCGTTTATGTGTGCGCCAAGGACCTTGCAGCTTCTCGGCACCGGGTTCTTGTCATGGACCTCGATTATGAACGCGCCGAACTCGAACGGCTGTTCAAGTTGCCGGAAGGTCACGGCCTGCTTGATCTGCTTGCCGGACAAAGTGACTTCAGCAAGCTCATCGCCCGCGATGCGAAGTCTGGCGTTCACGTCATCAGGCTGGGTGATATAGGCAACGCAAAACAACCGCAGATGCTCTCGGAGCAGATCCGGTCAGTGCTCCGCAGCATCCAGGGCATTTATGATTTTGTTCTGTTGCACGTCGGCAAGGCTACCGCCGACTGTCTGCCCTTTATGCTGACCTGCGATGTCGCTGTGATCGTGGCGCTTCCGTCACACGACAACGAGGTCGTGAAAGCAATCCAGACGCTGACAGAGAAGGGACCCGTTCAGGTTCTACATGTGACTGTCGATCGCCGCACAGAACCGCTACCGGAATTGGCAGTTGCAAGCTGAGGTCTATGGCCGCTTTCCGCGCAGGAAGCGACGCGATGTATTATAGCATGACCTGAGCGTCTTGTTGCGTTTGACGACGCGCGCCAGACCTTGTGTCGCAAAGATGCCAGCTGCGAAAAAAATACCCTTCAGGGTGCGGCCCTTGATCAAGTGAAAGAGTGTCAATTCATCGCTGGCCCATACCCGCTTGTAATCATGATCGCCGATGCCGAGGTCGAGTTGCCCATACCCCTTATCGCAACACAGTTCGATGAGTTTTCTCAACACCAGATCACCGGGTGAATACTTGCGCAAAGGACTGTTTGCCAACGATGTCATCATGTCGCTGCAAGTGTCTCCATGGAAGCCCGCCAAAATGGAACTGAGGCCTGCGCCATCCACGCTGAGGCGCAACACATTGAACCGGGTCCGGCCATCACGCGCACTGAGGAGTTGATGGAAAAATGCACGCTCCGCTGGCCCAAACGGATCTTTGACGCCAGCCTCTTCGAGGCGCTGGCCCTGATCGGCAAAAAGTTCGTCTGCTGCCTTGTGCAAATCCGCACCAGACAATGAAGAATGAAACTGAAGATTGCCTTCTTGGGCAAGTTTGGCGTCTTTCCAGCGCAGGTTCTTTCGGGAATCTGAACTGCGCTTGGATTTGATAAACTCATCATAGGTGCCGGAAATGCGTCCGGTAAGTGCTGCATTGGCACCCCGCAAGTTGAAGTGCGACGCCAGCGGATGTTGGCGGCCCAGGAACATCTGTGGCATGTCACGCAAGACGATCAAGTCATAGGGCTCACAGAGCGAGAAAATCGCAGGTGCATGCGTGTGAAACCACAGCGCGCCAGCGTCGCCGAAACACCAAGAACTGCAAACGAGATGGCCATACGAAGCAATGGGTGAAGACAGAAACTCCAGTACCCTCACACCGTGACGCGACCTCATTTGCAATGGCAACACAAACAGCGCTTCACCCCGTGCGTTGCGACCAACAACAATTCTTGAAGAAACATTTTGCTTTGCCAGCTCAGAACCTTCCCAGGTCTTGGCCCACAGCAATGATTGATAGACCGTGGAAAATCCAGATGCTTCGAGCCTGTCCCAAGGCTCAAGAGCTTCTTTTGCCGAATGGCACAAGGACAGTGAAACCCCGTCAACAATCGCGGTCGGTTTCAAATCCGATATTCCATTCGTTCGTGGTCGCGATACCATTGTATTGGGCGTGAGACAGGCTCTGTTAATCAGTTTTGCGTAGGTAGCACTGTCACACTAGACCTAATAACCTGATAATTTCATATGGATGCCTCGTCATTGTTAAAGACAAGTTTCGATGTCCTGCACTACAGCGGGGCGACGTCCTTGTTGCGCCCGATGTTTCGCGGCATTGGAACCATTTTCTGCCTCCACCATGTCTGCCCGGGTGGCGGCCGGCAAACGGCATTTTCACCCAACTACCAGTTGGAAATCACTCCGGAATTTCTCCAGGAAACGATTTCATTGTGCCAGGCAAGAGGCTACGAACTGGTTTCATTGGGCGAGGCCGTGCACCGTATGGGGCAGGGCAACGCCAAGCCATTCGCGGCTTTTACCCTTGATGACGGTTACCGGGACAATGCAATCCATGCCGCACCAGTCTTTCGCAAAAACAACTGCCCCTTCACAATATTTGTAGCTCCGGGCGTTGCAGATGGCACATGTGAACTGTGGTGGCGCGCCCTTGAATTGATAATTGCCGATGCCTCACATCTGGATGTCGAGATTGATGGCCGACATTTTTCAATGTCGACACGCCAGGACCAGCAAAAGCAGCAGGCCTGGAAGACGATTTTTTCCCTTGTAAAGGCCATGCCCGAATACGAGCAACGCAAATGGGTCAGGCAAGTTGCGGCACGATCAGGTCTTGATCTCGGTGCCTATTGCCGTTCGGTCGCGATGCCCTGGCAAGACATCGTCGAATTGAATCGCGATCCCTTGTGCACCATCGGTGCACACACCATGAATCACTACGCTGTTGCCAAACTCACTGATGCTGATGCGTTGAAAGAGATGCGGGATTCAAAAACCGAGATCGAAAAACAGCTTGGCGAAACGGTTGAATTCTTTGCTTATCCATATGGCGATCAGGCTGCTGCAGGTGCCCGCGATTTTAGGTTGGCTGAAGAGGCAGGTTTCAAGGCATCCGTGACGACACGAAAGGGTGTGGTGTTTCCGGAACACGGCAAACACCTGCAATCCATTCCGCGATTGATGCTCTCTGGCCGATACCAGAAGCAGCGCTATCTTGACGCACTATTGTCGGGCGTTCCCTTTGCCCTGCTGAACGGTTTCCGAAAGCTAGACGTCAACTGAAGGGGTGTCGGGTTTGCTCATCCAACGGATAATCGCCATGACAACGGGAAGCCACGCCACCCCTGCCAAAGCAAAATAAGCGAACTCAAACGCGCCGTGTCGACCGACAACAAATTGTCCGCCAACCGCCATCGCGATGAGTGAATAGACCAGCAGGAAGCCAACTGTCATCAAGGTTCCCGCAAATTTTCGCTGCCTCTGCGTCATCACAGCCTTATAGGTTGCCGATAGAAATGAAACAACGCTGCGATTACCTCTTCTCGCGCGGGATGTTTTGGGCTTTAATCACCGCATGGATGCGGAAATTGACGAACTTCCCGCACCCCCCAAGGAAATACCCTTGGGTGGGGTGCGGAAATGGCTGTGGTGCATAGCGGCCCTTGTATTTTTCATGATCATGTTGGGTGGCTTGACCCGGCTCACGGACAGCGGGCTTTCGATTACCGTCTGGGATCCGGTCATGGGCGCAATCCCGCCACTGTCGGACGCGGATTGGGCAAATGCGTTCGACTTATACAAGCAGACCACTGAATTCACGCTCCAGAATTCAGCAATGACCTTGCCCGAATTCAAGAACATATTTTGGTGGGAGTGGGCGCACAGGTTTCTCGGGCGGCTTATCGGCGTGGCGTTTGCTGTGCCATTTCTGATCTTTCTGGTCATGCGCCGATTGAGCATCGGAAGGGTGATCAGCCTTGCCGTCCTGTTTGTAATTGGTGGTGCGCAGGGCGCACTCGGCTGGTACATGGTCCAGTCCGGTCTCGCTGGTCGGGTTGACGTGAGCCAATATCGCCTTGCCGCACATCTTGCATTGGCCAGCCTGCTGTTCGCCGCAACGATTTGGATCGCACTCGGCATAGGTCGCGTGAGAGGCATGAACTGGAGCGGCAATGCAATCCTTTCAATTCTGTTGTTGGTACTTGTGCTGCTGCAAATCGCGGCTGGCGGGTTCGTCGCCGGCCTCGATGCCGGACACGCATCATATGAATGGCCAAAAATGCACGGACTATGGATTCCAGCAGGCCTCGACACGTTGAAGCCCCTTTGGATGAATGCATTCGAGAATGCCTTGGCAGTGCAGTTCAACCATCGCATCTTGGCCTATGTTATTTTTGTGGTTTCCATGGTGCATGCATGGTCAAGTTTCCGCTTCTCGTCGATGGTCTTTGCCTACGCAGTCTTCGCACAAGTCTGCCTTGGCATACTGACTGTCATCATGAAGGTGCCGATGGGATTTGCCCTGGCACACCAGGCAACCGCGATGCTTGTCCTAGCACTCGCAGTTGCCAATATGCACGCATACATGCTCAATCAATTGCCTGCTTCAAGTCAGCAATTATATCGTCAACGTCTTCAATCCCAATAGATAGCCGCACAACATCTGGCCCGGCCCCTGCCTTGATCAGCTGTTCCTTGGTGAGCTGGCTGTGCGTCGTTGACGCCGGATGAATGATCAGCGAACGGGTATCGCCAATATTGGCGACGTGAGATAACAGCTTGGCTGATGACACGCACTTGACGCCAGCCTCATACCCGCCCTTGAGCCCGAATGTGAAAACCGAACCGGCACCACGCGGCGAATATTTTTTCTGCAACGCATGTTGTTCGTGGTCCTTAAGTCCGGCATAATTGACCCACGAAACTTTTGGATGCTTGGCAAGCCACTCGGCGACCGCCTGCGCATTTTCGCAGTGTTTCTGCATGCGCAGCGCCAGTGTTTCCATGCCCGTGAGAATGAGAAACGCATTGAGCGGAGCAATGGCAGGCCCAAGATCGCGCAGACCAAGCACGCGGCATGCGATGGCAAAGGCAATGCCGCCAAAGGTTTCGTGCAGCTTCATGCCGTTGTAACTGGCATTGGGCTCCGAGAGCAGGGGATACTTGCCGGACTTGGACCAGTCGAACGATCCTCCATCCACAATGACGCCACCCATCGAATTGCCATGGCCGCCCATGAACTTCGTGAGCGAATGAACGACGATGTCCGCGCCATGCTTGAATGGCTGGATGAGATAAGGCGTCGCCATCGTATTGTCGACAATCAGCGGCACACCTGCCTTCTTGGCAATTTTCGCAATCGCATCGAGATCAGTAAACCGCCCGCCGGGATTGGCGATTGACTCGACGAAGATGGCTTTCGTCTTTGGCGTGATAGCCTTTTCAAAAGATGACGGATCTTCACCGTCTGCCCAGGCAACATTCCATCCAAATGATTTGAACGAATGATTGAACTGGTTGATTGACCCACCGTAAAGCTGGCGGGCCGCGACAAATTCGTCGCCAGGCATCATCAGTGTGTGAAAAATGATCAATTGCGCCGCATGGCCTGATGCCACTGCAAGTGCGGCGGTGCCACCTTCCAGTGCTGCAACTTTTGATTCAAGCGCTGCCTGCGTCGGGTTCATGATGCGGGTGTAGATATTTCCGAAGGCCCGCAGCGCAAATAAATCCGCAGCATGCTGTGCATCGTTGAACACGTAAGCGGTGGTTTGGTAGATGGGTGTTACGCGCGCACCCGTTGCTGGATCAGGTGCTGCACCTGCGTGTATGGCCAGTGTCGAAAAACCAGGTGTCTTGTCAGTCATGGCGGCGCTCCTTTGATGGTGTCCGGATGCTAGGGGAAATGTACATGCCTTGTCCACGCCTCTCGTAAACGGACATGGCAACGCCCCGCTCCGGTTGCGGCGCATGATCTGATGACGATAAAGGATAAGTCCAACAGAATTGCACCAGGATGTATCCGGCGTCGCTTCGCTCGAAACACCCATGGCGAACGTGTGGCACTCGGCCAGGATGTCGTCGACCTCGTGACCGGGAATGTTGCGGTGTCCGGGCGGCTTGCCGGGACGGAGTGGTGAGAAAAATCTGGGTGGCGTCTTGTTCTCCTGCTTGAAGCGCAATCGCGCAATCATCCCAAACCTGTTGGACCGAACAGAACATAAAGGGAATTTATTTTGAAAAATTTCGGGATGTCAAGGCTGCGGAGGGGAAAGGAACACCCTCCAACCCGCCACTTTGGCAGGGGATGTGCCCGAAGAGCGGAGGTGGTGACTGTCTTGCGCCCGTCGCAGATTGGTGGAAAGCTGTAACTCGGGGGTAGGCTCAAGTCCAGGAGAAAACCATGAGAAGATTTTTCAAGCTTGAACACTCAATTGCCACCGCGATCGCCATAGCATGTGCAGCAACCGCCGCCGCCGCCCACGACAGTTCCAGCGGTTTCAAGACAGCGCAACCGGCCATGATGACAGCCGTAAAACCTGGCGTACAGATCACACCTATCATCACGGTGGGCGATACGTTGCCAGGTGGCTACCGCTTTGAAGCAATTCCCGATGGCATTGCGGTGCAGAAGCGAAAACGGGGCAGGGCCAATGTCTACGTGAACCACGAAACCGGCAAGGTACCTTTTCCGTACAACACGGCAGCACCGACAGCGGCCAATGGCGAAAATGATTTCGACAATTCCCAACTCAGCAAGTTGGTGTTGAGCCGCAACTCGGCGAGTGTGCTCAGTGGTTCTTTCGCAATAGGCAAGGACTCGGGCTACCAGCGCTTCTGCTCCAATTTTCTTGCAACAGAAAAGCAGGATTTTGATCGCGACATACTCTTTACCAACGAAGAGTCGCCCGACTATGTGCGCCGTGAAACCAATTCCTGGCCACCAGCCATTGGCAGTGTTGATGAAAAAGAAGTCGGCGTAGTGGTCGCACTCGACGTCAAGACAGGTCAGCACAAGCCCATCTACGGCATGGGCCGACACAACCATGAAAACAGCGTGGCGATACCGGGATACGACAGGCCCGTTGTGATTTCTGGTGATGACACATTCACCAGCGGACCGCTGACCGGCGTGTTTGCCGCAGGTGCCGTGCCAGCGCAGTCACAACTCTATTCTTATATCGCAAGAAGCACCGACAAGTTGCTGAAGGACGAAGGCGATCTGTGGGCATTTGTTTCGGACACGCCAGGGGTCAAGAATTATTACGATGTCTTGCCGGGTTCCGGCACAGTCGTGACCGGCCATTTCATCAAGGTACCAAAGCTGATCGCGACGGGCAAAAAGCCGGATGGCACGGAAGTGAAGGCAGCAGACCTGGGCTATCCACTGCCGCCCACCAACGGCAGCTGGCAAACCGATTTGCGTTCGGTCGCTCCCATCGGCATCGATGGTCCGCAATGGGTGCTCGAATACTGGAGCGACACCAACAATGTGTTCCAGTTCGTGCGCATCGAAGACATTGCATATGACAAGCGGCGCGGCATGGGCAACGTCGTTTATCTGGCTGACTCGGGCCGCGGCCGCAGGCCGGACCAGAGCCTCGACACGCCCAATTTCAGGTCGACCAATGGCCGGGTGTGGAAGATGGTTCTCGACAAGCACAATCCCACCAAGGTGAACTCACTTACAGTATTGGTGGAAGGTGACGACAACCCGGTGAAGACCCTGAATGAAGTGCACCAGCCGGACAATGTGGAAACCACGGCCACCGGCTTGTTGTTGACGGAAGATCCGGGCAGCAGCCAGCAGTTTCCGTCTGGGTCAACTGATCCAGCCGCAACAACGGGGCGCTTGTGGTACGTGCCGTTTGAAGGTGTTCCAGAAGTCGTGGCAAAGGTTGATCAGTCAGCCGATGGCGGTCCAACTGACGTCGACGGGCGCGCGCCCGGAAACCTCGGAGCATGGGAATCGACGGGTATTGTCGACGCCTCCGAAGCCTTCGGCAGGGGAACCTATCTGATCAATGTCCAGGCCCACACATTGTGGACCGAAAAGGCTCCGGGTGAAGACAACAACGGCGACGGCCAGCCCGACTTCACCTACAAGCGCGAAGGCGGGCAATTGATGATGATCAAAATACCGGGAATTTGAAGGCAACTCTTCGGTTATCACATAAAGCGCAATATCCTCCCCGCTCGCCGGGGAGGTGGCGCGAACGCGCCGGAATTGGTGGCCGTACCCAGCCAGCATCCGCCCCCCATCCGTCGCGACGTACCAGCATTCGCTTCGTCCGCGACACCTTCCCCGCAACGGGAAAGATAAAAGAGAAGTTCTTGCGAAGCTGGACGCTAGTCTCTTGTTCCCCAGCCCCAGGCTTTGCATCTTGCCATTGTCATGCAGGCTTTGGCGCCGTGATGATATGAAACCTGTTGAACCACCGACCCAGGTATATTCGCCCGACAGTTTCCCGTATTCCATTTTCGGGCAGCGGTTCATCACCACCTGCAATCCTTTTGCCTCAGCGCGCGCTGCCGCGACGTCGTTGCGAACAGTGAGCTGCATCCAGATGACCTTTGGCAAAACTTCAAGCGACAGGGATTCATCGACAATCTCGCCCGCTGCTTCCGAATTGCGGAAAATGTCGACCATGTCGATGGGGAAAGGGATATCGCGCAAGCTTGCATAGGCCTTCTGCCCGAGCAGGTCCTGCCCGGCCAGCCCTGGGTTCACGGGCACGACAGTGTAACCTTTTTCGATCATGTATTTCATGACCAGATAGGATGGCCGCACAGCGTTCGCCGAAGCACCGACCAGCGCAATGACTTTCACGGATCGCAGGATATCCCTGATGTAATCTGCGTCATACTGATCGTGGTTCTTCATGGCCAATTGGGAGCGCGCTTTTGCAGAAATGCTTCAATGCCTTCGCAGGCCGACGCTTCCAGCATGTTCTTCGCCATCACCGCAGAAGCGATTTCGTAGGCCTCATCAAGCGGCAGGGCGCGCTGCATGTGGAACAAGTCCTTGCCGTGATGAATGGCATTGGCGGATTTGCCTGCGATCAAGTTGGCAACGCCATCGACATGTCCACGCAATTCATTCTGCGGCACAACCTTGTTGATCAAGCCAATGCGCTCCGCAAAAGCAGCATCTTGGACAGCGCCCGTCAGCAGCATTTCCATTGCATGCTTGGAACCCGTCGCCCGCGTCAATGGCACCATGGGTGTAGAACAAAATAGCCCGATGTTGACACCTGGCGTGCAAAACGTTGAATTCGGTGAAGCAAAGGCCAGATCACACGCCGCCACCAATTGGCAGCCGGCAGCCGTTGCAGCCCCGTCTACTTCCGCGATGATAGCACAGCGATGCTGCGAAATGGCCGTCATCACACTGGCACAGGTGGCAAACAGGTCTTCAAAAAACGCCAGGCCGTGATCGTCATCACCACGATGCGCCGTGAGTTCTTTCAGGTTATGCCCCGATGAAAAGGCCCGTCCGCGCGCGGCAAACACAATGACATGGATGTCGGGCGTCATGGAAGCAACCGCCAACGTCTCTTTCATGTCCTGCAACATTGCGAGTGACAGAGCATTGCGGGTCGCGTCGTCGCAAAGCGTCAGCCGCAGCACATTCCCGTCTCGCAACTGCTCGAGCAGCGCGCTCATTCTTCTTCGATTTCCAGCAGTTTCACCTTGTCGGCGAAAGTTGGATCCTTGATCAGGTCTTCGATCACTTTCTGGTTGTTCGCCGAAGGGATCATCGCTTGCAGGGATTTGGTCAAGCGGTCTTTCATGTCCTGGGCCAATTCGGTGTCCAGCTTGATCTCGTCAATCTGTTGCTGGATGTCGTCCGTCTGGTCGTCGATAATGTTCGAATATGTAAAACTCGCCGTCGTGATGATCAGGTTCCATTCATTGACCGAACCAAAACCGGCAGTCTTGATGTCAGCCTCAAGTTTTTTCCCGTCGCCGGCCTTGTCAACGAAGTCCTGCAAGTCGTCGTAGTTTTCCATGCCCGAGTCCTTGTATTTGTCCTTCACAAGGGCATAGGCATCAACCGCCTTCCGGGTTGACTCTGGTTGAAGTTCGACCGTTTCCACGACAGGAATTTCGCCAATGCTGATATCGTCCGGCGCATCTTCGGGAGACGCTCCTGCTCCGGGCTCGGTCTCGGGCTTCTCTGAAGGCGTCGCAGATTGGCTCATTTCATTTTTCCAGGACGTTGTTGGGGCAGGGAAGTGTTCGCGATCATAAGATTGATAGGCAGCCATCGCAGGCGCAGATGCGCCAACTGCCAGCACCACAATACAGCTGAAAATCCGAAGCATCTTAACCCTTCACCGCAAGTCAGGATAGGCGCGCCGACAGATTCCCGCTACAGCAAAATTGTGACACGAGAGTAACCAAGGTAATATAGTACCACATCACAAATCTCTCGCAAAATGTATGGTTTTGCTTGACTTGTCTGCAGACAAACCCTAATCCACCGCCAATTCCAACCTCAAACGAGTGACTGCATGAAAACCTTTTCAGCAACGCCCGCCGACATCAAGAAGGAATGGATCCTGATTGATGCTGAAGGCCTGATCGTGGGGCGCCTTGCCTCCGTGATCGCCAACCGCCTGCGTGGCAAGCATAAAACCACATTCACCCCGTCAATGGATTGCGGCGACAACGTCATCGTCATCAATTGCGAGAAGGTGGTGTTTACCGGCAACAAGGTGAAGCAGAAGCCTTATTATTGGCACACCGGCTTTCCGGGCGGCATCAAGGAACGTCGTGCCGAGCATTACCTGCATGGCAAGCATCCTGACCGGATCCTTGAAGCGGCTGTCCGCCGCATGTTGCCAGGTGCTTCCTTGAAGCGCCAGCAGCTCACCAACCTGCGGATTTATGCAGGTGCCGCTCATCCGCATGAAGCGCAAAATCCCAAGACGCTCGACGTCAAGGCGATGAACGCCAAGAATTCACTGAGAGATTAACATGGCTGAAGCAACCACTCTTTCAAATCTCGGTGAGGCCATGGGTCTTGCCGCAACGCCAGCTGCTGCAGCAAGTGCAGCACCTGCCCAGCCAAAGCTCGACAAGCAGGGCCGTGCCTATGCAACAGGCCGCCGCAAGGACGCCATCTCGCGCGTCTGGATCAAGCGTGGCAAAGGCAAGATCACCGTGAACGGCAAGGCGATCGAAGTTTACTTTGCCCGCCCGGTGCTGCGCATGCTGGTGCAGCAGCCGCTGGTAACATCTGGCCGCCTGTCGGAACTCGACATTGACTGCACCGTCGTCGGTGGTGGTCTTTCGGGCCAGGCAGGGGCTGTGCGCCACGGTCTCGCCCGCGCTTTGACCTACTTCGAACCGGGCCTTCGTCCGGCTTTGAAGAAGGGTGGCTTCCTGACGCGCGACAGTCGCTCTGTCGAACGCAAGAAGTACGGCCGTGCCAAAGCCCGCCGTCGCTTCCAGTTCTCGAAGCGCTGATTTGTCACACGTGTTTGCAGAAGGGCCGCTGTCATGCGGCCCTTCATTTTTGACGAATAATGCAACTAAAAAGGTAGTGAAGTTGTTTTACGCAATCTAAAGAGAATTTGACTTACGCCTGCTCCCTGTGAGTCTTGAGCATGTGTGTAAAGTTCCTGCGTTCCGCGCCCCTGCAATGCCTGCGAGCGATGACACTTGCATCGCTTTGGATTCTGGCCGCACCAACTGCGCTCGCCGGGAACAATTTTCCCGGCACAACTATATCCGGATCATCAGGCTCAATCACAGGCACAACCGTCGGCGCATCCGGTGAGAGCAACGAAAACACATCTTACCCTGCTGGCGGTGCGCTCAATTCAATGTGGTATTCCTGGAGTGCACCATCAACTGGCCTCGTCACGGTCAACACCTGCAATGTGACAGGCGATGCCGTAACCGCTTATGATTCAACATTGCGGGTCTATGTCGGTACAGTTTTCCCCTTGCCGACATTCGTTGCAGGCAACGATGATGCCACCAATTGTAATGTAACGGGCGCTAACAATCGCGCGAGTTCTGTCAGCTTCAATGCAACAGCGGCAACAATTTACCGCTTCCAGGTCGATGGGTTTGGCGGGAATACGGGGGCGTTCAAACTGCGATGGGGCTATGTTGGCCTGGTCATAACACCACTCGACCCATCCGCTACGGAAGGTGGTGACACCGCAACATTCGCCGTCAGTCTGGCATCGCCACCCGGCACAACGCCACCAACAAACCAGGCACAAAACAGTGTATCACCGCTCACTGTGCCCAATGTCGTCGTCACTATCGGCACTGATCCGCAATGCTCATTTTCAACGTCGAGCCTGACGTTTAACCAATCCGACTGGTCAATCGCCCAAACCGTGACAGTCACCGCGATCAATGACACCGATGTTGAAGACACCCATGCCTGCTCCATCTCATCAATCACAGCAGCAGGGGGCGCTTATGCAAATGTCGCCGCCACGCCGCCAGCAATCACTATCGTGGACAACGACACAACGTCCCTGAGTCTCACAAAATCATGGAATTTCGTCGCACCCGGTTATGATGCAAACGGCAACGGCACCGCCGACGCAGGCGACATCGTCAAATATACCTTCACCGTCGTAAACACCGGGACAGTGCCAGTCGCCAATGTTGTGATCAGCGAAACTGCGTTCACTGGCACCAATGGGATCCCTGCTGCCGGAAATGAACAGGTTACCAACGACGTTGCCCCAGCTCAGCGACTCCACCGACGCAACAGCCGACAACGGGAGCTGGTCCTCGCTCGGTCCCGGCGACACGATCAGCTACACCGCGACGTATGCCGTCAGTCAGGCAGATGTGGATAATCAATGAGTTGCGGAATGGAACTGCATTCAGTTCACACCACTGGACCATTACATTTTGGCCGGGTGCATTTCCCATGACCTTCAATTCCCGGTCACCCGGAACTGGTGCCTGCACTTTCTCGCCGGAATGCAGCGTGATCCATTCAAGCCAGTGCACCCACCACGAGCCTTGATGCTCGGTTGACTCTTTCATCCATGCATCAAAATCGGTCGTGGACTTTCCATCGGTACGATATGAATACTTCTTCGCTTCGGGTGGATTGACCACGCCGGCGATGTGACCTGATCCTGCAACAACCATTTCAACATCGCCACCCATGTGCTGGCCGATACGGAAAACCGAACGCGCCGGTGCAATGTGATCATCGCGGCAAGCCAGGTTGTAAACCGGACATG
This sequence comes from uncultured Alphaproteobacteria bacterium, assembly GCA_963738595.1. GTDB lineage: Bacteria > Pseudomonadota > Alphaproteobacteria > Rhizobiales > Aestuariivirgaceae > Aestuariivirga. The sequence goes on along the minus strand of CAVTXF010000008.1, from coordinate 45,972 downwards.
TAACCATCTTGAGATCAATGCGCGCGTCGCCGATGTCCAGAAGGCCTTGCGACAGCTTGTTGTGAATATAGAACTCGCGCAGATAAAACGCATGGACAGCCGCTGGCATGCGGGTTGAATCACTGTTCCAGTACAGGAGATCGAAGGGCAGAGGGTCTTTGCCAAGCAGGTAGCTGTTGACGACATTGGACCAGATCAAGTCATTGGAGCGCAGCAGGTTGAAAGCGTCCGCCATGCGCGCACCCGGGAGATATCCCTTGGCCTCCATGCGCTGCTCAATCCAGCTCACTTGCTCTTCATCGACATACACCTTGAGGTCACCTGCATCGTTGAAATCGACTTGCGTGGTGAAAAACGTCGCTGAATTGATCCGCTTGTCATCCTTGGCGGCCATGTATCCAAGGGCACTCGCCAGCATCGAACCGCCGATGCAGAAGCCCACAGTGTTGACTTTTTCAGCGCCCGTGGCCGCCTGCACAGCAGTCACCGCTTCGAGGAATCCCTGTTGGATGTAATCCGTAAACGTCTTGGGATGAGATGTTTCTTCCGCATTTGCCCACGACATGATGAAGACAGTCAAACCGTTTTCAACGCAGAACTTGACGAATGACTTCTTCGCGTTGAGGTCAAGAATATAATACTTGTTGATCCACGGCGGCACAATCAGCAGAGGCACAGTATGCGCGCGCGGGCCCACCGGATCGTATTGGATCAGCTCAAACAGGGAATTGCGGAAAACCACCTTGCCGGGCGTCGTCGCAATATTGTCGCCAAGTTTGAAACCACGCTTGTCCACCTGCGAAATGCGCAAGCGGCCATCGGGTGTGGACATGTCTTCACGCAGCTTGTCGAGACCGCGCACCAGGTTTTCACCATCTGTCGCGATCAACGCCCGCATCACTTCCGGATTTGTCGCTGCGAAATTCGACGGTGAAAACATGTTGAAAATGTTTTCGACATAGAATTTTGCCTTGCGGCGCGTATGCGGATCGATGCCTTCCGCATCCTTGACCATGTCCTGCGCCCAACCCGATGTCGCGAGATAAAACTGTTTGATCGCGTCATAGACCGTGTTGTCGTTCCAGTCCGCATCCTTGAAGCGCTTGTCATTTGCAGCAGGGCTGACGACCGGTACAACCTCGGCACCGGTGGCGCGGGACCATGCGTTGTTCCAGATGGCGGTGTACTGTTCCCAGAGCCGCGCTTGCGCCGCCATAACCGCTTGTGGATCGCGAAAATGCGCTTGCACCACATCCTGCAACGTCTTGGAAATCAGCTGCGTCGGCAGGATTTGGGTTTGCAGCTCGGCAAATTGCGGCTCGGCCTGATCTGCCATCACCCGGGCCAGCACCGCCGAATGCTCAAACAGCTTCGCCAGATTGGCCGCAAGCTTGGCCGGATCGGCAAGTCTGGCAGCTGTAGGCATGGGGCTTTTGGGCTCACTCATGAAAGATAATCTAGCGCGCTTTTTTCGGGGTTTGGTAGGGTTCAGTTATGACTATGGCCGATTTCTTGCCAAATCGTGTTGCTGCCGCCATAAGCAAGAAAATTACGGTTAACAAAGGAAGAATTTATGACAAAAGCGCTGCGTCTGGGACTGGCGGGGCTTGGAACGGTCGGAGTGGGGGTGCTGGATTCACTGGCACGCCACCAGGAGCTGCTCACCACGCGAGCTGGCTGTCCGCTTGTCGTAACCGGCATCAGCGCCCGCAGCAAGGCCAAGGACCGCGGCCACGACCTGTCCAAAATCACCTGGTTCGACGATCCCGTGAAGCTCGCTGCCTCGCCTGAGATTGACGTATTCATCGAATTGATCGGCGGTGACACGGGCCCCGCCAAGGACGCCGTGGAAGCGGCCATTGCAGCGGGCAAACACGTCATCACGGCCAACAAGGCACTGCTGGCCCATCATGGCGTGGCCCTCGCCAGGGCCGCCGAGGCGAAGGGCGTGTCGCTGAATTTTGAAGCCGCCGTCGCAGGCGGAATTCCGATCATCAAGGCCCTGCGCGAAGGCCTTGCCGGAAATTCTGTGCGCAAGGTTTTTGGCATCATGAACGGAACCTGCAACTACATCCTCACCAAGATGGGTTCAGAGAGCAGAAGTTTCACCGACGTTCTGAAGGAAGCCCAGCAACTGGGTTACGCTGAAGCTGATCCGACATTTGATGTCGGTGGATTTGACACCGCCCACAAGTTGGCCATTCTCACGTCACTGTCTTTCGGAACCGAAGTGAATGTGAAGGACATCGCGATAGAAGGCATCGAGGCGATCACACTGGATGACATCCGCAATGCTTCGGACATGGGCTACAAGATCAAACTTCTCGGCGTTGCCGTATCGCACAATGGCGGCGTGGAGCAGCGCGTACACCCAACATTGATCCGCAAGGGTTCACCCGTTGCCGATACCGATGGCGTTTTCAACGCCGTCGTCGTCAAGGGTGACTTTGTCGGTGACCTCATGATGGAGGGCAGGGGTGCTGGCGCCCATCCAACAGCATCAGCGGTCGTTGCCGACATTGTTGACGTGGCCCGCGGCAACAAGCGGCCGCCCTTTGGCATTCCGGCAGGAAAGCTGAAAGCATACAAGTCCGCGCCGCAGAAAGCCCATGAAGGCGGTTTCTACGTCGCCCTAGAGTTGCCGGATAAACCCGGCGCTGTTGCGGCAATTGCCAAAATCCTCGCTGACGAAAAGATTTCGATTGAAAGCATCGTCCAGCATGGCAAATCCGACAAGGACACAGAACGCGCCACCGCTCCCTTTATCTTGATCACCCACGACACGCTGGAAACAGCAATCCGCAAAGCCATCGGCAAGATCGAAAAAGAAGGCCACGCAGCCGGAACACCGAGGCTCATCCGGATTGAACGGCTCTAGCATCCAAGGTGCAGCCCGCGTTTCTCAACGTTGAAAAGTCAATCCGCGGTGACCGCTGGATCGCCCGCCTGCAAAACACCCGCATGGGTGAAGCCATTTCGCAGCAGCATGATCTGCCGGATATATTGGGGCGCGTTCTCGCTGCGCGTGGCGTGAGTACGGAAACCGCCGAAGGTTTTCTCAATCCCACTTTGCGCACGCTGATGCCACCACCCACGGCATTGATCGAAATGAATCTCGGTGCGTCACGCTTTGCCGAAGCAGTGATCAACAAGGAATCTATCGGCTTCATCACTGATTATGACGTTGACGGCGTGTCATCTGGCGCACTGCTGCTGAAATTCCTGCGCGCCTTGGGTCGCGATGCACGCGTCCATATTCCCGACCGTCTCACCGAAGGTTATGGCCCCAGCATCAACGCCGTTTCGGATATGCAAAAGGCCGGCGTCGAACTTCTCGTGACGCTAGATTGCGGTGTGCTCTCGCATGATCCGCTCGCCCATGCTGCTGATCTTGGTCTCACGACAATCATCATCGACCACCATCTTGCAGGCACCGACCTTCCCAAGGCCCATGCGGTGATCAATCCAAACCGCCAGGATGACACATCAGGCCTGGGTTATCTCTGCGCGGCGGGCGTCGTCATGATGTTCATCGCCGCCGTCAACAAGAACCTCCGCGAAAAGGGTTTCTACGCCTCAGGTCTGGCCGAGCCAAACCTGCTGCAATGGCTCGAGCTTGTGGCGCTTGCGACTGTTTGTGATGTTGTCCCGCTGATTGGTCTTAACCGCGCATATGTCACGCAAGGCCTCAAGGTCATGTCCCGCCGTGAAAATGCTGGATTAGCCGCATTGGCAGATGTGTCAGGCGTCAAATCCCGCCCCGATGTTTACGCGTTGGGCTTTGTCCTTGGTCCCCGCATCAACGCTGCCGGAAGAGTGGGTCATGCCAGCGACGCACTCGCCTTGCTTATGGCCACTGACCGCGGCGAAGCCATGTCAAAAGCGCAAGCGCTCGACCAGCTGAACCGCAAACGCCAGGCCATCGAAGCCCGCATGGTGGACGATGCCGTTTCGCAGGCAGAAGCCTCACTCGGACAGGAGCAAAAGGCAAAAGTCATCATCACCAATTCTGAGCAATGGCACCCCGGCGTGGTGGGCCTCGCCGCCGCCCGCCTGAAGGAGCGCCTGCGCCTTCCAAGCTTTGCGCTGTCCGCTGATCCAAGAACCGGACTCGCGACAGGGTCTGGCCGCTCCATTGCCGGAATGAATATTGGCAACGCCGTCAGAAAAGCGCTTGAGGCAGGCATCATCGAAAAGGGCGGTGGCCACGCCATGGCAGCAGGTCTCACAGTGCGCCTCGACAAACTTGCGGAATTTCGCGAGTTCATGGACGCCATGTTCAGCGCCGAGGCCGACCTGGTGGACGATGACCTGCTCGAAATCGACGGCGCTCTCACGGCCGGCGGGGCAACGCTTGACCTGATCGAGCTGCTGGAACAGGCCGGACCCTATGGCGCGGGAAATCCTCCGCCGGTTTTCGTTTTCCCGTCCCACCGCGTGATTTATGCCGACCTCGCCGGGGCAGACCACGTCCGCTGCACGCTTGTGTCCAGCGATGGCACCAAGATCAAGGCCATAGCATTCCGCGCCGCATCAACGGAATTGGGCGAAACACTTCTGTCTGAACGCAGTTTTCCGCTCCACGTGGCGGGCCGGCTGGTTGCCGACGAATGGGGCAAAAACCGGGTCCCCAGCGTTCATATTATTGATGCCGCCCCCATCAAGTGAGGCTTGCCATCGGCGAAAAGCCCCTCTATAGACCCGCCACGTCCGGCCCCGTGGCCTGAGACACTGCGCGCCCTTCGTCTATCGGTTAGGACGACAGCCTTTCACGTTGTAAAGACGGGTTCGACTCCCGTAGGGCGCGCCAATCCTTTGATTTTGTGGTTAGAAATTGTGGCGCACAAAGCCCCCAAAATGTCCCGGTTTGACCATTGTTGGACACTACATTGAAGGTTGGGACGGCTCCCAGCAGGAGAGGCTATCCTCATGGTACAGAAAGCCGAACAACACTACAGCAGCGAATATCGCGACAATTATGGTCGCACGCAGGACCAGAACAAATGGATTTGGGGTGCACTTGCGGCACTCGCAGCGCTCGCGCTGATCGTTTGGTTCGCTTCAAGCGGCGGCCCAACAGTAAGCCCATCTCTGACAACAGGTTCGACAACGCCAGCTGAACAGGCCGCAGACCCGGCCAAGCCGGCAGCACCAGCTGCAATGGAAGAACTGGCACCAGTTACCCCTGCACCAGCAACGGGCAACACCACCCAACAATAAGTTCGCTGCATGTGAACAAAAGATTCTTCCCGCCATCCAGGCGGGAAGAACATTTGCTTTTGCACCACTTCCCGGCTTGAGGCATGATGCTGCTTTGAGCGGAGCAGATGATGTTTGGTGATCTGAAGGACAGGGTGGTTGTCGTCACGGGCGGCGTGACCGGTATTGGTGGCGCAGCTTCGCTGGGCTTTGCCAAATGCGGTGCAAAAGTTCTTGCACAATACTTTGGCGGCGGCGAAGAATTGAAAACCATCGAAGCGTCGGGCATCAAGGCAATCAAGCTCGACCTGACACAAGCCGATGGCCCGCAGAAGCTCATCGACGAAGCAATTCGTCTGTTCGGCAAGATCGACGTAGTGATCAACAATGCCGGCGGCTTGGTCGCCCGCACCGGGCTCGAAGCACTCACAGACCCATTCATCGACCAGGTCTTTGACCTCAACGTCCGGCAGCTCATCCACTGCTGCCGTATCGCAGCCGATCACATGCGAAAGCAGAAGAGCGGCAACATCATCAACGTAACGTCAATCGCAGCGCGCAACGGTTCCAGCCCTGGCGGCAGCATCTATGCCGGTGCGAAAGGCTTCGTCTCGGCCTTCACCAAATCCATCGCCAAGGAACTTGTCGGCGACAATATCCGCGTCAATTGCGTATCGCCTGGCACCATCCACACGGCTTTCCATGAACGCTTTTCGACGGCTGAAAAACGCGCCGCAACGGCCAAAACCATACCCATGCAGCGTCTCGGCCTGGCCGATGATTGCACCGGCACATTCCTCTATCTCGCCAGCGACGCAGCCAGCGGCTACGTGACCGGGCAGGTGATCGAAGTGAACGGCGGACAATTGATGCCATGACCGATTTCGTCACCAGAACGCTTGCTGAGAAACCAGATGCAATCGCTCCTGACGGCTCTGAAGTTCGATTTCTGGCGACAACAGCGCGCGGCTCCATGGCCCATTTCAAATTGCCGCCAGGCGGCATTTCGCAGGCCGTGGCTCATCGCACCGTCGAAGAAGTCTGGTACTTCACATCAGGCAGCGGCCGCATGTGGCGCAAGCACGGAGCAACCGAATCCGTCATCGACGTCCACGCCGGTATTTCGATCTCAATTCCGGTTGGAACCCATTTTCAGTTCCGCTGCGACAGCAAGGAACCGCTCGAAGCAATAGGCACCACCATGCCGCCCTGGCCCGGGATGGATGAGGCCGTGTTGGTAAGCGGCGTTTGGTAGTTACCAGCTCCCAACATTCGGCATGCTCGCCCAAGGCTCGGCGACTGCCAGTGACTCACCATCCTTTTGCAGCACTTCGATTGAAATGCCATCTGGCGTGCGAATGAATGCCATGCGCCCGTCGCGCGGTGGCCGGTTGATGGTGATCCCGGCTTTCATCAGGCCGGCGCAATAGTCGTAGACATTGTCCACAGATATCGCGAGATGCCCGAAGTTGCGTCCGCCAGTGTAAACTTCCGGATCCCAGTTGTAAGTCAACTCTACCGGGCACTCAGGTGTGTCAGGGCAGGCGACGAACACGAGCGTGAACCGCCCTTTCTCGCTCACATGCCTGCGCTGCTCGACAAAACCGAGCTTGTTGATAAAGAAATCAAGCGATTGCTCAAGGTTTGCAACGCGGATCATGGTGTGCAAGTATTTCATCCGACTTCAAATTCCTTCTTGTGGCAGTAAAACAGGATAGCTAGCGGCACCCGCAATGTAAAAAACAGGTTGGCGGAACCCGGTCGCACCGCAACAAAAGGTTTTCCACCGACTGTTGCAATCATATACTGTACAAACAGGTCGATTTTAGTCAAATCTCTTGAATATCACTGAGTTGAGTAGAGCGGGATTGGGTTGGTCTGTTATGGCGGCGAACGAATTTAAACCGGAAACGGCAATGCTTCAGGAAAGTGCCGCGCCCGTAGAGGCTGGCGTAAAAATCCTGCACATTGATGGCCTGGTCAAGTGGTTTGATGTGGGCCGTGGATATGGCTTCATCATTCCAGATAATGGTCTGCCCGATATCCTCGTGCATCTGAGTTGTCTCAAGCGCGATGGTTTTGATGCACCATTGGAAGGCACACGCATCGCCTGTGAAGTTGTCGCAAGACAAAAAGGTTATCAGTGCCTGCGTGTTCTGTCTGTTGATCAATCAACTGCAATTCATCCGGTCGAACGCCGCGCCCGCACCCACAACACCGTCAATCCGGCATCTGGCTGGGTCCGTGCCAAGGTAAAGTGGTTCAACCGCGCGCGTGGCTTCGGCTTCCTCAGCGAAGGCGAAGGCAAGGGCGACATTTTTGTGCACATGGAAGTCATGCGCAAGACAGCAATTGCAGAGCTCATTCCGGACCAATGGGTCTATGTGCGCTACGGCGACAGCAACAAGGGCAAGATGGCCGCTGAAGTCCGCATGCAGCTGGACTCCGGCCCGCAACACACAAACTGATTTGCACGTGTAACGGAGTGAGGTCAGGGGCACCGTTTGCGGTGCCCGGCACTTTGTTCTAAGCTGCCTCAAGGTTTGGAGTGGTGTAATGGTCCGTCGTCTGGTCATCAGTTTTTGCATGTCTCTATTGCTGTGCTTCAGTGCCGCAGCCGCCCAGGAGCCGTCGAAGATTGAGCCTGTCACAATTGTCACGTCCACCTCCGCCACACTCGTAACGGCCGAGATTGCCGACACCGAGGAACTCCGCTCCCGCGGCCTCATGTTTCGCCACCGCATGCCCGAAGGCCACGCCATGCTGTTTGATTTCATCCAGCCGCGCCCGGCCGCCATGTGGATGAAGAACACCTATATGTCGCTGGATATGCTGTTTGTGCGCGCCGATGGCACAATTGCAGCGATTGCCGAAAACACTGTTCCAAAGTCACTCGACACCATAAGCGTGCAGGAGCCGGTGCGCGGCGTCATCGAACTTGCCGCAGGCTCGGCCAGGAAAATGGGCATCAAGGTGGACGACCGCGTTTACCACCGCATTTTCACCGAAGAATCACCGAACACAAATCAATAATATTAATCGGCACCTTGCCCTTGCGGTGGCCACGGGAAGTAGCTAAGGAACCGCTCGTCCAGGAACGAAGGATCGGGGTGTAGCGCAGTCTGGTAGCGCACCTGCCTTGGGCGCAGGGGGTCGCGAGTTCGAATCCCGCCGCCCCGACCAACCTTCACCATCGCTACGGCGAATATCGACGGAGTAACTGATGCCCGCCCGCATTTACAAACCATCACGCAATGCCATGCAATCGGGCAAGGGCAAGTCGCAAAGCTGGGTTCTGGAGTTCGAGCAGGAATCACCGCGGGTCGCCGATCCCTTGATGGGCTGGACCTCGGCAAACGATACCTCAACCCAGGTCAAACTCACATTTGCAACGCGCGAAATGGCCGAAGCATACGCCAGCAAGAAGGGCATTGCCTACACAGTGCAGCCCGAAGCCCCTGTGCGCACCAACAAGAAATCTTATTCCGACAATTTCAAATTCGGCCGCACCGAAAACTGGACTCACTGAACACCAATGACCCCGTAGCTCAGCTGGACTAGAGCAAATGCCTTCTAAGCATTAGGTCGCACGTTCGAATCGTGCCGGGGTCGCCATTCAGGTTATCAAGCTCTATAAATCCGGTGCCGCACGTTCAAGCTCGCGAAGCGCCATGCGCGCGCCCAACAGATGCGGGTTGATGGCAAGTGCCTCGCGGAACGAGTCCGCAGCTTCCTTCTGCTTGCCAAGTCGCCGATAAATCATGCCCCGCCCGGACAGTGCACCGAAATGGCGGGGCTCCAGGTCGAGGGTCTTCACAATGTCAGCGAGTGATTCTATCATTGCGGCCCAACAAATAGTAAAGCGTGGCACGCTTGTTCCAGACTTCAGCATGTGTGGCATTTTGGGCGAGCACCGCGTTGAGCAAGTGCTCAGCCGTCTGATAGTCCCGGTTTGTCATTGCTTGGGAAGCCCGCGCAAGAGCGAGTGAGTCCTTCTCCGTATCTGTCTCCATCCAGATACGCCAGATTTGATCTTCGATCAGCAGGGCTTGATGTTGTTCAACGCCATTGGTGGCTTTGGTTTTAAGCTTGCCGAACAACACATCAAGCTGACTGTCCCGCACTTGCGCTGCAGGAGATTGTTCTTGCGCATGGGACGCAACAGGAACCGCGAGGACCAAGCCCGCGACGATCACCAACTGTTTGAAGGATCGCATGGTCTCAAGCTAACACATATTGGCGGGAAGTAAATGCGGGGATCAGCGTTGGGCGTATTGCGCAGCTGAGCGCCGTGACTTGGTGCGCGACTTGCGCCCGCACGACTGATGCCATTCGCGGCGCGGGCCCACGTCGATATGAACGACGCTGTTGTGGCAATAAGTGCCGATGCCGCCACGACCCGCAAGGCGACGCGCAGCGCGCAATACGTTTGACTCCGAGACGCCAATTACTTTGATATCCGCCGCCATGCAGCGCAGGTGCAAAGAGCGCTTTGCTCCGCCGGCGCGGCGGTTGCCATGCTTGCTGCGGCAACCTGAGGAGACAATCACGGGCCGACCAAACTGCCGCGACACATCGCGCAGCATGCCGATCAGTTTGGGGCTAAGGCCTTCGCCCCCGAGAACGCCAGAGCCACGCGGGGCGGCAAATGGTTCAGAGGTGAATAGAACAAGGCACATCGCCGCAACGGCGGACCGCACCACAACCTGGCCCAGATAGCGTCCGAGCATGGAAAGCATCCTTTACATAACCAATGCCGTCCACCGGTTGCATCGCCGATAGCCCAATCCATCCCGAAATGAAACAGAAAATTTACCTGTCGTTAACCTTGCCGTTAACCAAACTCACGGGGTGAGGAAGTCCTTGCAGGCGGGAGCAGGCGCAGTTCCCCACGGCATGATCGGCACCGTCGATGTCGAGTTTTGTGGGCTGCCTTCGACCAGTTTGTCGGTATAGGCCAGATAAACCAGCACATTGCGCACCGGGTCGCAGCCGCGCACGATCTGCATTTTCTTGAAGAACAGCGATCGTCGCTGCCGATAAATCTCTTCACCTTGTTCGAATTTGGCCTTGATCGATACCGGACCTACCTGACGGCAGGCGAGCGATGTTTCCGACCGTTCTTCCGCAAACCCGGCCCAACCAGCCCAGCCGCCGATTTCCGGAATGGTGAAATAGCACGACACACCGACAACCTGCGGATCGTCGATCACATAAGTCGCAAGCTTCGCATCCGGCGAAAGCATCCGCCATACGGTGGTCTTCTTGAAAATGAGCTCGGGATCATCAGATTGCTGTGCAACAACGGGCGCAGCAAGTGTGACACAGGCGAGCAGGGTGACGGCAACGCGCTTCATTGGTCTCTCCATAGGCAACTCAATGTGGGGGTGAACCAGCCAAAATCAAGCTTTTGCCATGCGCGCAAATCCTGCGTCCAGATCCGCAATCAGATCGTCCGGATGTTCCAGCCCGATGTGAAAGCGCAGGCACGGTCCCTTCGCTGTCCATTGCGTGGCGGTGCGGTGCGGCGTGAAGGGAACGACCAGACTTTCGTATCCGCCCCATGAATATCCCATTGCAAACAGCGATAGCCCGTCGAGCATGGCAGCCACGGCCTTTTCACTCACAGGCTTCAGCACGATTGAGAACAAGCCGGATGCTCCGGCAAAGTCGCGCTTCCACAATTCATGCCCCGGCGCATTCGAAAGCGCCGGATGCAACACCGTGTCAACTTCATCGCGCGTGCGGAACCATTCGGCGATAGTGATGGCGTTTTTCATGTGACGTTCCATGCGCACGTCAATTGTGCGAAGCCCCCGCAGGCCCAGATACATGTCATCAGGTCCGGCAAACAACCCCATGGTTTCGTAGGAATCCTTGAACTGGGGCCATGTCTCCTTGTTGCAGGTGACCGTTCCAAGCATGGCATCGGAATGGCCAACGATATATTTCGTCGCCGCCTGTATCGATATATCAGCACCCTGCGCAAAGGCCTTGAAATAATGCCCGCCACTCCAGGTGTTGTCGATCATGCACACCGCGCCGGCCTTGCGCGCTTCAGCCGCAATCGCCGGAAAATCCTGCACCTCGAATGTCTGCGAACCCGGACTCTCGCAATAAACCACCCGCGTATTGGCTTTGATCAGTGCACGGATGTTTCCGCCGATCAGCGGATCATAATACGTTGTCTCGATACCGAATTTCGCGAGCATTGTATCGCACAATTGCCGCGTCGGATAATAGGCCGTGTCTGTCATCAGCAGATGGTCGCCGGGCTTGAGAAACGCCAGCAATGCCGCCGTAACCGCAGCCAGACCAGAAGGCGCAGCCTTGCAATCAAACCCGCCTTCGAGCTGTGCCACCGCTGTTTCAAAGGCGCGCGACGTCGGCGTGCCCCTGCGGCCATAGGTATAGTCTTGCGTCCGTGCATTCAACGCATCGACACTGGGAAACGTGATGGTAGATGCGCGATACACCGCGGGATTGACAACACCGTGCTCGGCATAGTCGCGCGCAAATGTGACAATCTTTGTCTCGGGCCTGATATTGGCAGGGGTTTTTTTCGCCATTTTTTCTCCAGCCCGACATTCGGGAAGTGTTTTGCTATCACACCCTCAGGTGCTAAGGAACATCCATGAACGAAGATTTCAAGATGTCACCGCTCGCGCATGTGCTTGTCAGCGTCCTGGGCAAGGCCACTTGGGGTGCCGCAGCCCTGTTGATCCTGTTTGCGGGAATTCTGTTGTTTCAGCGCCTTACGCCAGAAGGAACGTTAGCGCTGCAGGATGGTGATCTCGGCTTTCTCGGTGTGCTGGCTGGGTTGCTGTTGCTCGCTATTTACATTGTCCGCGGCATCAAGCGGGAAATCGAGAAGCCGGGCGGATGAACGGAACATCTTTGAAGGGCTGGCCTGCCTTTGCATTATTGGCCGTATTTTTAATGGCTTTCATTGCCGCCGATTTCGGGTCAGGCAAAGGCATTCTGAAAGACCTCGGCGAAGCCTCAATCCTCGGTGGCCCGGGCACCAGACAAGCATCGCCGAATTCGAGCGGCTGGTAAGACTTGCGCACCACTAACTGAAAAGCTACTGAATCCACCGCTACGGCCCACTGTCCCGCAAGGGCCACAAGTGAATAACAAGAGATCAACATGAATTCCGAAGCCCGCATCGCTGACAAGAAAGACTGGATCAAGGGCGCCACCGGCGACTGGGAAATCATCATTGGCCTCGAAGTCCATGCCCAGGTCCTATCCAAGGCCAAACTCTTTTCTGGCGCATCAGCGGAATTCGGTGGTGCACCAAACGATCACGTATCGGTCGTCGATGCCGCCATGCCCGGCATGTTGCCCGTCATCAACGAATTCTGCGTTGAGCAGGCTGTGCGCACCGGCCTCGGCCTCAAAGCACAGATCAACGAAGTTTCGGTCTTCGACCGCAAGAATTATTTCTATCCCGATTTGCCGCAGGGCTACCAGATTTCGCAGTACAAGCAGCCGGTCGTCGGCGAAGGCAAGGTCACTGTCGATGTCGAAATCGGCAAGACCATCGAAGTCGGCGTGGAGCGCCTGCATCTCGAGCAGGACGCCGGCAAATCGCTGCATGACCAGCACCCCAACATGAGCTTTGTCGATCTCAATCGCTCCGGCTGTGCCCTGATGGAAATCGTCTCGCGCCCGGACATGCGTTCCGCTGACGAAGCCAAGGCCTACGTCACCAAGCTCCGCCAGATCATGCGCTACCTCGGCACCTGTGATGGCAACATGGAGCAGGGCTCCATGCGCGCCGACGTCAACGTCTCCGTGCGCAAGCCCGGCGCCAAATTCGGCACGCGTTGCGAAATCAAGAATGTGAACTCCATCCGCTTTATGGGCCAGGCCATCGAATACGAGGCTCGCCGCCAGATCGGCATCCTGGAAGACGGTGGCAAGATCGACCAGGAAACCCGCCTGTTCGATGCCAAGAAAAGCGAAACCCGCTCCATGCGTTCGAAGGAAGAAGCACATGACTATCGCTATTTCCCCGATCCGGATCTGCTGCCATTGAAGCTCGACCGGTCATGGATCAACGGCATCAAGGCAACGTTGCCCGAACTGCCGGACGACAAACGCGCCCGCTTCATCAAGGACTACGGCCTGTCTGCCTATGACGCCGCAGTCCTCGCTGCCGAACGTGCCTCGGCCGATTTCTTCGAAAGCGTTGCCCAAGGTGGCAATGGGGGCAGGGATGGAAAAATCGCCGCCAACTGGGTCATCAACGAGTTCTTTGGCCGCTTGAACAAGGAAGGCAAATCCATTGAAACTACTCCGGTTTCGGCTGCCCAAATAGGCGCAATTGTGGACCTGATCGCCGCCAACACCATTTCCGGCAAGATCGCCAAGGATGTCTTCGAAATCATCTGGACAGAAGGCGGCGATCCTGTCGCAATTGTGGAACAGCGCGGCCTCAAGCAGGTCACCGATACCGGCGCAATCGAAAAGGCCGTTGATGAAATCATTGCTGCCAACCCCGACAAGGTTGAGGCCGTGAAATCCAAGCCCAGCATGCTCGGCTGGTTCGTCGGTCAGGTCATGAAATCAACCGGCGGCAAGGCAAATCCTGCTGCCGTGAATGACATTCTTCGCAAAAAACTAGAGATTAACGAATAAGTTCAATATTTTATTAACTATTTCACTTTTCGCAAGAATTCCATTATACTCCGTACGCTGACAAATTATTGTGCGTGTGTAGACAGGAGTATAATCATGGCGAAGCCAGCCAAGAAGGCGGCAAAGAAGTCCGCTGCGGCAAAAAAGGCAATGCCCAAGAAAACTGCAAAGGCGGGGGCCAAGTCCAACAAGCTTAAATCAGTGGCAACAAAGGCCGCGTCCGGAGCGGACAAGCAGCGTTTTACGCTTTATGGTTTTGCAGGTTCGACCTCGACCTATACTGCAGCCCTTGGCCTGTCTCTGATGCGCCACCCGTTTTCCTATATCCACGTAAGTTTGCGTGACGGTGCCCACAAGCAGCCGGATTTTCTGGTGAAAAACCGCTACGGTCAGGTGCCGGCACTGCGCGATGGGCAGGCCTATTATGTCCAGTCCGCGGCAATTCTTCTTCACCTTGCCGAAACAATGGACAAGTTTGACGGCAAAACACCAGCCGAAAAGCAGCACGTGCGCGAATGGCTGTTCTGGCAGTGGGACCGCCTGGCAACGCCAGTCTTCCGGCTTCGCGCCAGAAACCGTGGCCTGCGTCAGTTCGGCGAAGAAGTGCGCACCATGTATGATGCCGATGCAAAACAGGCCTTCTCGGTGCTTGACCATGAATTGGCGAAATCAGAATGGTTGGCAGGAAAGAAGCCAACCGTTGCGGATATTTCGATTTATGTCGTGGCGCGATTTGCCCACGACGCCAACATCGATCTCAATCCATATCCCCATGTTCAGGCTTGGCGGAAACGCTTTGAGGCCTTGCCAGGTTTTGCCGCACCAGAAATGCTGCTGCCGATGGAAAGCCGCTTGATCTGATAAAATTGCTGCTTTGGGGCTGGACCAGAAAGTGGTTCCAGCATCTTCTGTGCTTTGCTACACCAAAAGCGCTTCGCCACGTGTGGCGAAATGATTCGTTGTGAGGACACAGGCGCGTGGAAGTAAAAGGCGCTGTCGGCAAACATGTCGCCGAAGACTCCGCAGAAGCCAAACCCAAAAAGAAACCCGGCCCCGGCTGGAGCGGGGTAATTTCTGGCCTGGCGACGGGCGTCTTTGGCGTTGCGGCAACGCGCCTGGGATATCTCTGGCCCGATTTTGACGTTATATCGGCGCTTACCCCGCATTTTCTGTTTCTGATTCTCGCCTGTTTGATTGCCGCAATTATTCCGAGGTGGAAGAACCTGGCGGCAATCATCGTGCTGTTCATATGCATAGTCGTCTACGGCACTTATCCGCTGACCTACAGCCCCCCACCGCCTCTGCCATTGCAAGCGGGTGATGTATCGCTGCGCATTGCGCACTACAATTCACATGCCAGCAACAAGAATCTCGCTGCCATTGAACGTGAAATTCGTGGCTTGGATGCGGATGTCGTCGTATTGCTCGAGATGACAAAAGACAAACTGCCTGTCTATGAAGCGCTACGCAGCGAATATCCTTACATCCACTCCTGCATCGGTCAGGGAAAATGTGAAACTGCCATCATCTCGCGCATGCCATTTTCCTCGGTCAACCCGGTTGCACCGTCGAATTCACCGCCAAATATTTCTGTCAAGCTGGGCCCCGCCCAACAATCAGTCACGATTGTCGGCGTTCACACCCAGCGCATCCCAAACCTGGCGCGCCAGAACGAGCACATTCGCAATCTTGCAAAATTGCTTGAGCCACTGACTGGCCACATCATAGTGACTGGCGACTTCAACACCACGCCATACTCCCGCGCCCTGGGCGATCTCGAACTCAGTACAGGCCTGCAACGTCAGACATCATTGCCAACATGGCCCGCGAACCTTGTGCTTCCACAATTTGCCATCGACCACCTCTTCTTGAGCCGCAAGATTAAAGTCCGTGTGCCGCCGCGTGCCGGCGAAGCGGGCGGATCAGATCATTTGCCCTTGGTGATGGAAGTGGCACTTCCTCCAACCTGATCGCGCATTCAGGCTTCAGACTTTTTTGTGGCATTTCGAATTCCTGGTGAATCGCCAGTAAAGGAAAGTCCCCACACTTTATGGGCTTTAACCTGTAAATCATTGAAAAAGCGCAATTATTATAGTGAAAAATAGACTTGCACTGATCCCGCAAAGGATTTGTTCAGCTTAAGGCTTAAGCATCCCTTCGAATTTCATCGTCAATCTCCTTGCCTGTGAGGCGAGCGAAAAGCCGCAGCACAAGTCATGAAAATGGCTTTGGGGGCACGAGAAAAATTTAGCGACGGGATAGCGTAAAATGACAAGTGTGAATTCAGGGATCAACATTCCAGACCTCGACATCGGCGGCAACGCAACCGGTGACCAGTTGATGGATATCGGCATGCAATACAGCCTCGGACGCGGCGTCCGGCAAAGCAATGTTCTGGCCCATATGTGGTTCAACATTGCCGCAATGAAGGGCTGCGCAGCCGCTAAGCAATACCGCCATGATCTGGCGCAGGAGATGTCACAGTCGGAAATCGCCGAAGCTCAGCGTCAGGCGCGCACCTGGCTGACCTTGCACTGATCAGTAATCGATTGTGAAATCAGCACCGCTGCTCTCGGACTCCGAGAAAAAACGGCGCATGTAACTGTCGCTCAGCCGTGCCTCGCGCGCCCGGCGATAGATATCACTCTCGATGACATCGGCCCCCGCGTTGAGCTTGTCCTTGGCGCTCGCAATGTCCGGAATACTGTCGATATCCGTAGAATAGCCAGGGCCGGTCGGCAGGAAGTTTTCGTCTGCGAAAGCGGCAGTCGCCACCAACGGCAAAATCGCACACAACAATAAACGCTTCATCGCTTCACTCCGGCTTGCCTGTCAAACCTAGACGATCATTTGTCGTGAAGCCACAAAGATTTCGTTAACTGTTGGGCTTATTGGCTGATGGCGCTTTCGGTGATCATCTGGGCAGCCTTCGCCTCGTTCCCCACCATGTCCTTGAGATTGACATTGGCTGGCGACAAAGTTCCAAGTGATTGCACGAACGCATCTGCTTGAACAGCTGGGTTCACCGGATATTCGTAGTTCTGCGCAGCATATAGCTTTTGCGCTTCATCACTTGCCAGATATTCCATGAAAGCCTTCGCATTGGCGGAATTGGGAGCAGATTTTGCCATCAACATGCCGGAAATGTTCACATGCGTACCCATCTTGTCAGAGGAGGGCATCAGCACCTTGATTGCCTTCGCCCAATCCTTTTGCTCCGGCTCTTTGTCATTATGCGCCATCAGGCCAACGTAATAGGTATTGCCGATTCCGAGGTCGCACTCCCCGGCAAAAACGCTTTTGGCCTGCGCGCGGTCATTGCCGCTTGGCCGCACGGCAAGATTTGCACTGAGACCATCGAGCCAGCTTCGCGCAAAGTCTTCGCCACGCTCTGTGATCACCGCTGCAACAAGGGCCCGGTTGTAAGGATGATCTGCCGGCCGCATGCAAACCTTGCCCTTCCATTTTGGGTCGGCAAGCTCTTCATATGATATGTGATCCTGCGCCACACGGTCCTTGGACGCATAGACAACCCGCGCCCGCATCGTGAGCCCAAACCAGTTGTGATCAGAATCGCGCAAATTTTCTGGCACCTTGCTGTCAATCGCCTCTGACGCCACAGGCTGCGCCAATCCTTTTCTCGCAGCATCCACCAATTGCCCCGCATCTGCAGTAAGAAGCACATCAACGGGGCTCAGCGTGCCCTCCTGCTGCATCCGCTCAATCAGCCCCTTGTCCGAAAACACCACTTTCACTGCAATTCCAGTCTTCTTCTGGAAGCCCTCGACAAGCGGCTCAATGAGCGCAGGTTGCCGATATGAATAGACATTGACCACACCATCAGCAGCCGCAGGCAGGGCAAAAATGAAACCGCCAACGAATGTGGCGAAGGCAAGTTTGGAAAGCTGCATGTCTAATCTCCGAGTAATTTACTCGGTTTTTATTAGTCCGATGGCCAATATTGTCAAACAACCATTTTGCCGCACCACGGAGCTTGCACATGTCACCAAATCACGGCAAAAGCCCGCAACACAAGGAGACGTGGCCGAGTGGCTGAAGGCAACGGTTTGCTAAATCGTCATACGTCGCAAGGCGTATCGAGGGTTCGAATCCCTCCGTCTCCGCCATTTCCCGCAAGCCCGGCCAGGCCTAGTTCTTCATCAGAAGTGCGGCTTCGACCCGGTTCTTCACGCCAAGTTTCCTGAACAGTTGCGATGCATATTGCTTGACCGTTGCCTCGCTCAGCTCGAGTTCGTCTGCAATATCGCGATTGCTTGCGCCCTTGCCGATGAGCCTGTGGATCTGCTGTTCCCTGGGCGTCAGCGAACCCGACGCATTTTGCGCGTCGTTGGCATTCGACCGAAAATCAGGGGAATCATTTCCCCCCAAAATCTTCGCAGCCAGTTCCGGGCTCACAAGTTTTGCCCCGTGCAGAATTTTGTTGATGATGGAGATCATCTCGTCACCGCTGACACCTTTGAGGACATAACCTGATGCGCCAGCCTTCAGGGAAGCCTTCACGTTCGCCAGGTTGTCGTAAACTGTCAGCATCATCAGCTTGATGCCTGGGTGCTTTTGCCCGATGGCCTCGGCAGCCTCAACGCCGCCACCTGGCATGTTGATGTCGAGCAGCATGAACTCCGGCCTGTGGGTGTCTGCAATGGCCACAGCATCCGCCGCCGACGCGCCCTCGGCGACGACATCGAAATTGCCACTTTCTTCGAGCGTCACCCGGATCCCCCTGCGCGTCAGTGGGTGATCGTCAACAATTGCAACACGCGTCATTTTCCCGCCACTCATCATGTCAAATCCAATCCTGCATGGAAACATACCAACAGCAGGAAACAAAAGCAAAGTGAGTAGCCGCCGTACACGCAGGAAATATGCAGCAGCCGGGAGCAATCCTCCCGGCTGTCACGTCAAGGTCAGCGGCTTTGCGAGTCAAGACTGTATGGTCCTGCACCGGCAACCGAAAGCCAGAGGAAAACAAAGCAGTAGAGAATTGCCAGCTCGCCGAAGTTCAGGATGGGATAGGTTCCCATTGGCGCATGCACCATGAAATAGGCGACCGCCATGAAGCCAGACAGGATAAAAGCGACCGGCCGGGTGAACAGGCCAATGATGATCAGAATGCCACCAACAAGTTCCAGAATACCGGTGAAAGTCGTCATCGAGCCCATTTGGTCAAACATGCCCTTGAGCGTGTCATTCATCGGAAAGCCGAGGATTTTCGCCGTGCCGTGCTGCACGAACAAAAGCCCCGTCATCACGCGCAGCGCTGCGTGGATCGGACCTGACCAGGATTGGGGAATAATACCATTTTTAAGCATAGAAATGTCCATTGTTACAAGTTGACCGAGCGAGCTTAGCTCAATTTCAAAATGGTAACAACTAGTTGTTACGTGATCGCGTATCACGACGTATCCGGCTTGGCTTCACTCAACACGCCTTGTGCGTATCTGTGGCACTCATCGAGAATGAGATCGATATTGTAAAGCCGGGTTTTTCGGTAGCCGGGCGGCCTGCCGGGGCGCAGTGGGGGAATGAATGAGTTGAGCTTCTCTCGTCGCATTCTGAGCCGCACCAGCCGTTTGGCCTGCTTAGGCAAGTCTTCAAGTGCCGATGCAACAGCCTTGAGCCGCAGACAAATGCGGCGCGCGCCAAACTGGGCTTCAGGGTCCGGCAGGGGTGTTGGTTCCTGCTTTTGGAAGAGCGGACTGAAAGGCGGGTCGGGGCTGATGAAAGAGACCCGCGGGATCGAGCTTGCATAGGTAATGCGCTTCTGCCCGAAACGCTTGCGCGGATCGAAAAGCGGGAAGGGCATCTGGCGGAGACCACCGTCACGTGTCCGGGCGCTCTTTGGGCCACGTAGTGGAGGCATTGCCTGCCGCTTTGGAAGTTCCACAACAATATCCCGTGCAGCAATGACGATCAGACGGCGCAAGGCCGACTCCATCGGCCGCAAGGCCCGCAGCAAAGTGGAATGGACGACACGCGGCACCGTGACCGCATCAACCCCGCCATAGACCGCAAGCAAGCTCACAAGTTCCGCAACAACAGCCTTCAGCGCCACGATATTGCGGGCAACGGCGTCATCCCAGACATGTTTTGACGATAGGAACATAAAGTGAACGATATGCCCGAAAGAAGAGCTTGTCAAGAGGGCAAACAATTGCGTGCAAACTTCGACGATTCATTTCAAGCCATTGTTATAGAGCATTTATTCCGTCACCCGGCGCAGGCCGGCGCGCGACTTTAATCAAAATGCCAGCCAAGAAACCTTGGCCCGGCCACGCCAAACTTGTTCTTCGTCGTCGCTGCCTAGGCGCGATGCAATGGAGGCGAATACTCCGCCGCTTCTATCCCCTTCACCCCGTTTCATGATGCCCTCTCTGAATCGCGAATTGGATATGCCATTAGAATGGCTTGACACTGCGCAATTGCGCTCGACAGGTAACTGAGATCGATTTCGATCATGTACCAATGACTTTGCTGTGTGTTTTTCGGGGTCAAGGCAAGTTCAAAACGGATGTCGCCTCGAGAACCAACTTCGAATCTCATGCCCAGCTCAGGTTCCATGAAATCCACTTTTTCTGATTTTGATACGCAGTCATAGATGGATTGCATGCACTTCTGCAGTTGGGCCACCTCTCCGAGATGAACGATCGGCCCGTTGGCACGAACTGACGAGTGCTTGTCACGGTATTCAAGTTCGACAATTAGCCAGTTGCCGTCCCAATAGTCCTGGTGATCCGGAAATTGGCGGCGAAGAACGCGCATTTCAAATCCCGCGAGAGCAAACTGGAGTGGATCTTCATTTGTGTAGTGAAACCTCACTCCGCCGCCTCTTTCCGTCCCCGCCGCAGCACCTCCTTCAGATAATGCCCCGTATAGCTCCGCTTCTCTCGCGCCACATCTTCCGGCGTGCCGGCCACCACGATCTCGCCGCCGCCATCACCGCCTTCTGGCCCCATGTCGATGACCCAGTCGGCTGTCTTGATGACTTCCAGATTATGCTCGATCACCACAACGGAATTTCCCTGGTCCACCAACTCATGCAGCACCTCGAGCAATTTCCGCACATCGTGAAAATGCAGGCCCGTGGTCGGTTCGTCCAAGAGATACAGCGTGCGCCCCGTGGCGCGTTTTGACAATTCCTTGGCCAGCTTCACGCGCTGCGCCTCACCGCCAGACAGCGTCGTCGCCTGCTGCCCAACCTTGATATAGGACAGGCCCACCCGCTCCAGCGTATCCATCTTGTCGCGCACGCTTGGCACCGCACGGAAAAAATCAGCGGCTTCGCTCACTGTCATGTCGAGTACATCGGCAATCGATTTGTCCTTGAACCTGATATCCAGTGTTTCGCGATTGTAGCGCTTGCCGGAGCACTCATCACAGGTCACGTAAACATCCGGCAAAAAGTGCATTTCGATCTTGATGACGCCATCGCCCTGGCAGGTTTCGCAGCGCCCGCCCTTCACGTTGAACGAAAACCGCCCCGGACCATAGCCGCGCGCTTTCGCTTCCGGCAGCCCCGAAAACCAGTCGCGGATCGGCGTGAACGCACCGGTATAGGTCGCCGGATTCGAACGCGGCGTTCGGCCAATGGGCGATTGGTCAATGTCGATGATCTTGTCGAGATGTTCGATGCCCTCGATCCGGTCATGCGCCAGCGGTGCCTCGCGCGATCCCATCAGCTTGCGCGCCAGTGCACGATATACGGTGTCGATCAGCAGCGTGGACTTGCCACCCCCGGACACACCGGTGATACAGGTGAACACGCCCAGCGGAATTTCAGCAGACACATTCTTGAGATTGTTGGCGCGCGCCCCCGATATGCGAATGCTGCGCTTCTTCTCCCACTTGCGCCGCTTCTGCGGCACCGGCACCTGTTGCAACCCCACCAGATATTGCCCGGTCAGGCTGTTGGTGTTTTGCATCACTTGATCAGGTGTGCCCTGCGCCACAATATGTCCTCCATTGACGCCCGCACCGGGACCAATATCGACCATATAGTCGGCAAGCCGAATGGCATCCTCGTCATGCTCCACCACAATGACCGTGTTGCCGATGTCGCGCAAATGGACCAGTGTCTGCAACAGCCGCGCATTGTCGCGTTGGTGCAAACCAATCGAAGGCTCGTCGAGCACATAAAGAACACCCGTGAGCCCGGACCCGATTTGCGAGGCGAGACGAATGCGCTGGCTTTCGCCACCCGACAATGTTCCGGCCATGCGCGACAGTGACAGATAGTCGAGGCCAACGTCAACCAGGAAGCGCAACCGCTCGCGGATTTCCTTGAGAATGCGTGCAGCGATTTCCTTCTGTTTTGCCGAGAGCTTGTCATCCAGTGAGTGATACCATTCATCCGCTTGCCGGATGGAGAACTGCGATACCTCTCCGATATGAAGCGCATTGATCTTCACTGCCAGCGCCTGCGGTTTCAGGCGCATGCCCTGGCACACATGGCATTGGTGGTCAGACTGGTATTTCGCCAGCTCCTCGCGCATCCATTCGCTGTCGGTCTCGCGCCAGCGCCGCTCGATGTTGCCGATCACGCCTTCAAACACTTTCTTGGTTTTGTAGACGCGCAGTCCGTCATCATAGGTAAAGGTGATTTCATCTTCGCCTGTGCCATTCAAGATTCCATCACGCGCCTTTTTCGGCAGCTCTTTCCACGGCGTGGTCATCGAGACCTTGAAGAATTTGCACAGCGCTTCCAGCGTCTGCGCATAATAGGGTGATGTCGCACCGGTCTTCGACCACGGCGCAATGGCACCTTCGCGCAGCGACAGATTTCCATCCGGCACGATCATGTCTGCTTCGAACTTCAGTTCCGTGCCAAGCCCGTCACAGGCAGGGCAGGCACCATGCGGATTGTTGAAGGAAAAGAGTTGCGGCTCGATTTCTTCAATCGTGAAACCCGATACGGGACACGCAAATCGCTCCGAAAAAATAATGCGTTCATGCGTCTCATTCTTGCTCTTGTTGGCGCTTTCCTCCGATGTTTGCGAAGCGGGCAGGGGCCTGTCGGCATATTCGGCAACAGCCAAACCATCCGCCAGCTTCAGTGCTGTTTCGAATGAGTTAGCCAGCCGTGTGCCGAGGTCCGCCTTCACAACGATGCGGTCCACCACCACATCAATGTCGTGTTTGTACTTCTTGTCGAGCACGGGCACCGCGTCGATTTCATGAAACACACCGTCCACCTTGACGCGCTGGAATCCCTTTTTCTGCAAATCGGAAAATTCCTTGCGGTACTCGCCCTTCCGCCCGCGCACGATGGGGGCAAGGATGAAGAGTCTTGTTCCTTCCGGCAGTGCCAATGTGCGGTCCACCATCTGCGTCACGGTCTGCGCTTCAATGGGAAGGCCGGTCGCTGGCGAATAGGGCACACCCACCCGCGCAAACAGCAATCGCATGTAGTCGTAGATTTCCGTCACCGTGCCCACTGTGGAGCGCGGATTTTTCGACGTGGTCTTCTGCTCTATCGAAATCGCGGGCGACAACCCGTCGATCTGGTCCACATCCGGCTTCTGCATCATTTCAAGAAATTGCCGCGCATAGGCCGAGAGCGATTTAACATAGCGCCGCTGCCCTTCGGCATAGATCGTGTCAAACGCCAGCGACGATTTCCCCGATCCCGAAAGCCCGGTGAACACGATCAGCTTGTCGCGCGGCAGTTCAAGCGAAATGTTTTTCAGGTTGTGCTCGCGCGCGCCCTGGATGGAGATGACTCTTTTATGTGATGACATGGATACCGGTTAGATCAAAGGGTGAACAATTGCAATGCAGCGAAACTTATCTCGCTTACGTCAGTTGCTTGTCAGCAGATTGACACTTATGCACAAGAATCGAAATGACCCTTGATCAAGTCTTGGAGGAAGCCGTCTCCCGGTTCCGCGAGCGTCGGCCAAAAACCGCCGCCATGCATGAACGCGCCTGCGCCGTCATGCCAGGTGGCAACACCAGAAGTGTGCTCTTTTCCGCACCATTTCCGATCCGCATTGCATCGGCAGAGGGCGCAAGACTGACCGACATCGACGGCAACAGGTACATTGATTTCGTTAGGCGAATACTCGGCCGGCATCTTCGGCCACTCACACGCACGCATCAGGCAGGCAGTGGAGGACGCACTCGCCTTTGGCATGAACATCGGAGCGCATCACGAGCGCGAAGTTGCATTCGCCGAGGCCGTTGCGAGGCGCTTCTCGCTGCAGCGTCTGCGCTTCACCAATTCCGGCACGGAAGCAAACATGATGGCGCTCGCCGCCGCCCGCTGCTTCACGTCCCGCAAGAAAATCATGCCGATGAATGGCGCCTACCACGGCGGCACGCTTTACTTTGGTCATGGCGCTTCGCCAGTGAACGCGCCTTTCGATTGCGTCATGGGTGATTTCAATGACATTGAAAGGACCCGCACCCTGATTGCTCAGCACACGGATGATCTTGCTGCAATCATCGTCGAGCCTATGCTGGGATCGGGCGGATGTATCCCTGCGACCCGCGGCTTCCTCGCAATGCTGCGCGATGAGTTTTCGCGGCGTGGCATCATTCTCATCTTTGACGAAGTCATGACGTCGCGCCTCCACCCCGGCGGCCTCTCTGCGGAACTGGGCATCGAGCCCGATCTCAAGACGCTCGGAAAATATATCGGCGGTGGCATGAGTTTTGGTGCATTCGGCGGCCGCGCCGATATCATGGACATGTTTGATCCTGCAAAACCAGACGCACTTCCACATGCCGGAACCTTTAACAACAACACCCTCACCATGACCGCGGGCCGTGTTGCGATTGAGGAAATCTTCACGCCAGAGGCGTGCCTCTCCCTCAACGCCCGCGGCGAAAATCTCAAGTCCCGCCTCAACGATCTCTTCATGACATACCAGGCACCGATGCAGGTCACGGGGCAGGGCTCACTGCTCAATATCCACCCCAAGGCGGGCCAAATCGAAAAACCTGAGGATCTGGAAAGCACCGACCTGCGCATCAAGCGCCTGCTGTTTCTGCACCTGCTTGAACATGGCATCTACATCGCCGAACGCGGCTTCATGGCGCTGTCCTTGTCAATTGATGACACAGCCTGCGATGCGCTCGTCGCGGCGGTCGAAAACTTTATATCATCATCATTCTCCCGTGCGGGGAAGGTGTCATCCGCCAAAGGCGGATGACGGATGGGGGACAGTGGCAAGGAACGAAACAGCCGTATCAATCAAACGACCAATATATCCCCTGCCGTCATGAGATAGTCCCGCACCAGATCAGCAACCAGTGTCAGTCCGCCAGCACGGTTTCCATTGCTGTCAAACCACAACGTGTCATCCACTGTGCGGAAGATGAATCGGTCACTTGCATCATGCGCTGCATTGCTTGTGCTGCGCCAGAAAGCCGATACGGGTAACACTCCGTGGTAATCGCCCAACCCAAATGCCGGTCCTTCGACAACAATGGTGTCTGCTCCATCAAAATCGCGGATCACGTCGCCACCATCGCTCAGGTTCTTGAACCGGAAAGTGTCGGCACCGGTCCCACCCGTCAGCGTGTCCTTGCCAGCGCCACCTGACAGCGCGTCATTGCCAGCATAGCCGTTGAGCCGGTCACTCTTGCTCCCGCCATTGATCGTGTTGTCCCTGCCAAGATTATTGAGAAAGGTCACCGGTGTTGCATAACTGGCAAACAGCTTGAGATAGTCCGTGATCCTCGTGCCAAATCCATCCGCAGCCATGTCCGTGCCACCAGACTCAATGAAGTCAATCAGCGCGCCAGTGCCCAGCAAATGTGATGCCGCGATCATGCCGGATTTCGTCAGCTTCACGCCATTCAGCGTCTGCTGGTCATACATCTCGATGTCGTAATAGCGCACGCGGTTCCACAACAGCGTCCACCATTCCGACGCAACAGAATCTTGTGCTGCAGGGCTACCAAGAAACTCCGCCTTGCTGTCGATGCCGAATTTCCCGGTGAACCCGGCACTGAATATATTGTTGAAAGGCTTGGCATCGCGCACCGCAATTCCGAGATCAACCAAAGCCGCCTCGCCAAATTGATACGCGCCAAGATATCCAAATTTGTTGGTCGCGGCATAGTTACCTGACGATTCCCGCGCCCGCATTGCGGCAAAGAAATCTGTGTAAGTTTTCGTCATGACTTGATGTTGCACACTTCAGGATAACGGTCGGTGAATCAGGTCAGGCGGCGCAACTCGTCTGCAAGCTTGCCGCCGCCACCAATATCAACACCTGAAAGCCCAAGCCACGCGGCCATGCGATTTAACTCGGCCCCCATTGCGATCGCTGTCTCGCCATGGTCGCACCCGGCTTCGATATGGCAATGGTTGGCAAGCAACCGCGAGTTCTGTCGGTCCGCCTTCAGGCATACCCGTCCGGCAAACCTGTCCCCGTGCAGGAAGGGCAAAACGTAATACCCAAATTTCCGTTTTGGAGCAGGAGTATAGAGTTCGATCCTGTAGTGAAAGTTGAACAACCGTTCGGCCCGGTCGCGATACCAGCAGATCGGATCAAACGGTGAAACGAGTGCCGTCCCGCCAGCCTTGCGCGGCACTTTTGCATCACGATGCACATAGGAGGGCCGCTTCCACCCCTCCACCGTGACGGGGATCAATATGCCCGCATTTACTGCGTCGCTCAGCGCGCGTGCCGCTTCTGCAACAGGCAAACGGAAATAATCCCGCACGTCAAAGTCGGTCCCCACGCCCAGCGCCTGCGCGGCCAGGTCAATGAGTTGCACAAAACAATCGCGCTCGCGCGGTGTGGACAGCGCCAGCACCTCGGGTGGAATAACGCGTTCCGGCACATCATAAAATCGTTCAAAACCCTCGCGCTTGGCCGCAGTCACGAGGCCCTGGTCGAACAGCGTCTCCAGCGCCAGCTTGTTCTTGCTCCATCCCCACCATCCACCCGCTCCCTTGTGTTGCTCGGGTAAATCACTTTGCGTCGTCGGTCCGTGTGACTGAATGAAAGCCAGCACCCGTTTCAGATAGGCTTTCTCCTCTCTGGCAAAGCGGTCCATGTGGAGATAAATGCCGTCGCCTTTGCGCGCCCGCTCCATGCGCCAGCGCATCAGTGGATGCAGGTCCATGCCCACGAACGATGCCTCATGCGCCCAGCATTCAAAAAGTTCGCGGCCCTTGGCCTGCAATGTACGCTTGTCGAGTGCCGCACGGTCATAGGCCCCAAGCCGCGAAAACAGTGGCAGGTAATGCGAGCGGCACAACACGTTCACACTGTCGATCTGCAACAGATGAAGGCGCTTCAACTCGCGCTTCATGCTGGGCCAGGAAACTGCACTTTCGCGCGTCTGTTGCACAAAACCCTGCGCCCCAAGCGCAATGCGCCGCGCCTCGTCAATCGATAAACTGGTCTTTAACCGTGCCAGGCGGCATCCTTCGGAACGCTGTCATCCGATTTCAACTTGGCATTCACCACATAATGCGTGGAGCAATAAGGGCACACGATCTCGTCCGAAGCACCCATGTCGAGAAACACATGCGGGTGGTCAAACGGCGGCTTCGCGCCAATGCACATGAATTCCTTGGCCCCGATCTCGATTTTCGGAACCCCCATCGAATTGTGGAAATGCGGTGTCGCAACCGTCGCCATGTTGACCTCTTAAACTTTGCTTTAACAGGCCAAATAGCATAACTCGGGCACGATGCAAAAATTCAATTCTGACGGCGCAGAAATCGCCTACGAAGTCGCAGGCGATGGTCCTCCTGTTCTGCTCATCCATGGCTTTGCCTCCACCAGCCGCATCAACTGGGGCGAAACCGGCTGGATAAGGTTTCTCACCGAAGCCGGCCGCAAGGTCATCACTTTCGATCATCGCGGCCATGGTGAAAGCGAAAAATTCTACGATACCTCGAAATATTCGGCCATGCTCATGGCAGAAGATGCCAAGCGCCTGCTTGAACATCTCGCAATCGAACAGGCCGATGTCATCGGCTACTCCATGGGAGCCCGCGTTGCCGCGTTCATGCTCATCAATCATCCGCAAAAGGTCCGCCGCGCTGTCCTTGCAGGCCTCGCGGCCCGCATGATCCACGGCGTGCCAGGATCAGCTGAAATCGCTGCCGCCCTGGAAGCCGAGGACCTTTCATCCGTCACCGATCTCGCTGGCCGCGCCTTCCGCATCTTTGCCATGCGCACAGGTGGCGATTTGAAGGCACTGGCAACCTGCATCAAGTCGTCCCGAGTCAAGATCAAGGAAGAAGCGCTCGCCCAGATCAGGAACCCTGTTCTGGTGGTCGTGGGCGACAAGGACGATCTCGCAGGTGATATCGGCCCGCTCGTCGCAGCAATTCCCGGAGCCATCGGTCTGACGCTCCCAGGCAAGGACCACATGAGTGCCGTCGGCGACCTCCAGTTCAAACGCGAAGCGCTCAAATTCATGACATAAACACGTCGCTGCACTGGTTATTTCCCTGCTGTCGCCTTATCTACAGAAAACTGCTACAGTGACGGCGGAGAAACCCCATGCCTCGTGAAACCGCAAACCCGAAGACCATCGAAAAGCTGGACCCCGTCTGGGACCGCATTCGCCGCGAAGCCGAAGATGCCGTGCGCAACGAGCCGGCCCTCGGCGGCTTCATCTATTCGTCAGTATTGGCGCACGACAGATTTGAAGTGGCCCTCGTTCATCGCCTGGCCCAGCGCCTCGGCAATGCCGACCTCGGCTCGGATGCCGTCGTCAACGCCTTCATGGACGCGCTCGATTCCGAGCCGGAAATTGGCCATGCCGCCCGCGCCGATCTGACCGCCACCTTCGACCGCGATCCCGCATGCCACCGCTATGTTGACCCGTTGCTCTATTTCAAGGGTTATCAGGCCCTGCAAACCCACCGCATGGCGCATCGCCTGTGGCACATGGGCCGCAAGGATTTTGCCTACTATCTGCAAAGCCGCTCGTCGATGATTTCAAGCGTCGACATGCACCCTGCTGCCAAAATCGGCAAAGGCATCATGATCGATCATGGCCACGACATCGTGATTGGCGAAACCTCGGTGATCGAGGACAATGTCTCGATCATGCAGGGTGTAACCCTGGGCGGCACCGGCAAGGAGGAGGGTGACCGCCATCCCAAGATCCGCCACGGTGTCCTTATTGGTGCTGGTGCCAAGGTGCTTGGCAATATCGAAATTGGTCATTGCTCGCGCATCGCTGCCTGCTCGGTCGTCCTCCACGATGTACCCTCCAATCGCACGGTTGCCGGGGTGCCCGCAAAAATCGTGGGCTATGCCGGTTGCGCTGAACCCGCCCGCGCCATGGACCATCAGGTGGAAAACGTTGCGGATCAGCCGGAGAATGGCTAGACGCTCGGCCAAACCAGGAGACTGTAGCCCGTGAAACCCGACGAACTTGCCAAACTGACGAAGTATTTTCAGAAGCAATTCAACACAACGTCAATCACGGTGCGCAAGCGCCCGCAAAAGAATGACTCAGGCGAAGTCTACATGGGCGAGGATTTCCTCGGCGTCATTTTCCGCGACGAAGAAGACGGCGAACTCTCCTACAACTTCTCCATGGCAATCCTCGACTTCGATTTGGAAGACTGAGCCACTGCGTCCCTCCATCCGCCCTTCGGGCACCTTCTCCCTCCAGGGAAAAGGTGGCGCGAAGCGCCGGATGAGGGCGGCCCCACCGGCCCCAGCCAATTAACCCTCCCCCTTAATCCCCATGCAACCGTGCATGTGCTATACCGCGCGACATGATCCGCTTCATTGCTTTCATCCTTGCCGCAATCGCATTTGTTGCGCCCACCAGCGCCCAGGAAATTCCGGCCGCTTGCACCGGCAAGAACCTCCTTGCTGAGCTGCAGAAAACCAATCCTGCCGAAGCCGCAAAAGTCCTCCAGGAAACAGCGCAGATCCCCAACCAGGGACCGCTGTTGTGGAAAGTCACGTCGCGCAAATCGAAAAAACCATCCTGGTTGATGGGCACCATGCACGTCACCGACACCCGCATCGCCACCCTCTCGCCGAGTGTGGAGGAGAAGGTCAAATCCGCCCGCGTCGTGGTGCTGGAACTGAAAGAAGTCGCAAATAAACAACAGCTTGCCCGGAAAATCAAAAGCTTCACATCAGTCATGAACATGCCGCAGGGAAAGACCGTTTGGGATGTCATCCCGGATGATCAGGAGAAGGCCATCCGTTCCAATCCCGCCATCGCCATGATGGTGCCAGCCCAGATCGAACGCCTCCAGCCTTGGGTTCTGGCTCAATCACTAAGCGCCCCTTTTTGCGAACAGCTGCGCCAGCCGTTCAAGCCAGCCCTGGACGAAGTCCTTGCGCGCCGCGCCCTGGCAGCCGACGTTCCTGTCTATGGCCTTGAGGAAGTTGCAGAGCAGGTCAGGGTCATGAGCAGCGTGTCAATGAAGGAGCAGGTCGAAAGCCTGTTCGCCGCAGTCAACCGAAAGACCAGCGCCGAAGACATGTATATTACAATGGTCGAGATGTATTTGAACCGCCAGGTTTCAGCGCTTATGCCGCTCTCCGCTCGCCTGCCGGAAGAGAGAAACGAACACCTCGAAAAAACCAACGCCAAATTCATGACGGCACTTCTCGACAAACGCAACGTCGTGATGGCGAGGCGCGCCCGCCAATACCTCGACAAAGGCAACGCCTTCATCGCTGTAGGCGCACTCCATCTTCCCGGCGAAACCGGATTGGTCCAACTCCTCAGAAAGGCCGGTTACAAGGTCACCCCGGCAGAGTGATGTGGGAAAAAAAGTTCCCCGTCTCCTTCTCCTCTTGCAGGCGCAGCAAGCGAAAAGGGAGTCTAGCGCTTGGCACTCGCAACGGGGGCCTTGACCTTCGGTTTTGGAGGCGGCTTGGGCTTGCCGGGATATTCTGCAATTCGCAATTGGCCCGCAACTTTCTTGAACCGCGCCTTGATGGCAGACGCGGGAACATCAGCATATTCCGCAGCACAGGTTTCAAATCGCCGCTTGGCCTCTGCCTCGCGTCCGGCACCGGCACAGAATTGGGCCTGCATCAAATTGAGCGTGGCCCTCGTTTCACGGTCGCTGATCTTTTCGACCAGCCGGTCAAGCGACGCCAGCTTTTCGTTAAGCGTGAAATCATCCGCTGCAATCCGCGCCAGTGCCGATGCCGTGGGATGCTTGCGATATCCTAAAACCAGGCTCGGGGCCTCAACGCCCAGCACATCAAAACTATCCGCGATTGACCCCAGCGCATACTGAATCCACGGCGCTTCAAGGTGCACGAAATCCTGCTGCACATAGACAGTCTCACCCGGAATCCACCAGGGCATGAATTCAAGATAAACATGGGCATTCAGCGTTTGGGATTTTGCAATGTCGCAGAAGAATATTTCAATGGGCTTCCCGCACCATCTCATCTTGGAAAAATCACCGGGATAGACATTGATATAGGACTTGTGTTGCTGGGTGTTCTTCGCAAACACGTCCAGGAACAGCGAGAACCGTGGATGGTCAGCATCGAGGAACTTGTCAAAAAACGCCGAACTGTTGAGAAAGAGATCGTATGAGTGAATGCGCCCGAGGTGATCAATCCGGTCCGTCCGCGCGTCAAGGCCGCTCGCCAGCGCCACGGCACTCGCTCCCAGAAATGTACCGGCATCGACGATTTCGCCAAACCCGCGATAGCGCTCCCGCGCAATCCGGTGCAGCACACCCAATTCTTCTGGCCGCATCATGAATTGCGGTCGCGAAACCACAGGCTCCGCCTTGGAAGACTGAAACGGCCAGATGGCCTCATACCACGCCTTGCGCGGCGGAACTTGCGCAGCTTGCTTGCTCGGCAAATGTTCGTAAGGCGAACCCATGCGGACCGAGGCAAAATCCTGCCGCCCTGACAAACTGCGTGCGCGTTGCAGCGCGCGGTTCAATGCAGCTGGCGAACCAGGGAGAAGCCCCATGCCATATCCGGCGTCTCTCAATCCATGGATGACGTCAGAAATGTCCAAACCTGGCAAAGTCCCACGCGCCAGTTCAGCCCACTTGCGCTGCATGCTCGGAGTGGTCGCAATATCGTCGAACAAAATCCAGTCAAACTTCTGGCTCTTGAATGCTGCCAGCACCCGCGCAATGAAATCGCCATCCTTCAGTGCATCGATATAGAGAATGGCAGGCTTGCGCCCCTTCACATCGCGCAACACCTGCGACCGGAACCTGGCATTGAAAATATCACCAACGTGCCGGGTCACCGACTCTGGAAAACCCTTTCCTTCAGTCCGGTCTTCGACATCAACTGTTATGACCCGCTTTTTGTCCGCGCCAACGGGAAGTGTATCAAGCGCCGTCGCAAAGGCCCGTGCCGAGCCACCGAAATGCGTTCCGATTTCAACAATGGCATGAGGCTGCACCAATGCCGTCAGCCCGGCGAGGAAAGTGTAATAGGCGGGCGCCTTCGTCCAGACTTCACCCTTGCCGACAATCGGGCCATAATGACATTGTGAAACATCAATGCCCCTGCCAACCCGCGCCGCCGCCGCAATAACTTCCCGCAGATCGCTGTCCAAGACCCGATTCCTCCACCCAAACCCCAGAGCCATTCTCTCGAGAGCCATTCTCTCGCAAGCATCGCGGTGTTTGGCAAGTTATTCGATGGGCATAGTTGCGAGACGATAGCGCGATGGTCAATGCCAGCGATCCATGGGGCAATAAATGCAGCGGCGGCGGAGGCTGCGACTCAGGGATAGCCAACAATTCTCCAGGATGCAGTGGCGGCGGTGGATGTGATAGTGGCGGTGGAACTGTCAATGGCACGGGGACTGGCACTGTTACGGTTTCCGGGAGTGGCGGTGGCTCTGGTGGCAGCGGCGGCAATGATGACGGTGACGACAACAGTAATTCCAGCGGCAGCGACAACGGCGGCGAGGGTTGTGACCATCAGAATGGAGGGAACGGAAATGGTGGAACGCAAACAAAACCGAAAGAGGTGCAAATTGCAGCTGGCGTGACCAATGGGATGCCTACTCCACTTCAATGTAAAGGTTCTATTGGCTGCGGTGGTAACGGGCATGGGCACACTACGAATGACGAGCATTTTGGAGATTTTAGTATACCACTCGGAGAAACCGTGGATGAGTTCCATCCGGCAACAACTCCACATGGCCAAGTGTGTGACGTGGATTCGTGCGATTTCAACTCAGATGGGACAGCTGATGATCCGATGTCAGTTGACCAGACATGGCCATTTGGTGAAAAATTGCCTGGATCTGGAACTTGGCCGAGCATAAAGATTGTTCCGGACTCTGAAGGCAATCCGACAATCCGCCCGGCATTACCATCCAACATCAAACCGCAGTGGCCTAATTGGCCAAGTCTTCCGAAAAATTGAGGCTACTATGAGTTTAGTATTCAAGCAAATCGTAGCTGCCGTGATTGGGGCTGCTATACCTTGGTTGTTTTGGCTGAACGCTGTGTTTCTCGACAAGGCTGGGTATAGTAATGCTGGGGGATTCTTGTTTTATATCTACCTCTTGCTAGCATTCCCATGGGTTTGGCCAGCCGTTGTATTTTGGCCATCCATTTTCTTTGCTCACTTGGGAGTAGCTATTTACAGGCTAAAATCTGAATTTCCATTGATGCCAGTATTCTATTCATTCTTATCATTTGCAATATTGTCTGTTGTTATCCAAATTGGCTACAATAAGTTCCACAATTGAAGAGAGCAGGCCCCACGAATTGGACATTTGGATAGGTGAAGTTATCTGCCTGATATTGACCTCGGAGGATCACGTTGATGTGGTGGACGGCGCTCGCTTGCGGCATCTGGTGTGCCAATGTTGGGTGTCCTTGAAACAACCGGCGTAGCGACCTTGGCCCCTTTTGGCTCCAGATACTGGTCACAATTCGGTCTGGCATCGTGAATCCCGGTGTGCTACATTGTAGCTACAGAGGATTGTTGCCATGGTTACAACAAGCAAGTCAGACGTAGTTCGTGCGCGCATTCAGCCCCGGGTGAAGCGCGATGCCGAGAGCATATTGAAGCGGCTAGGCGTGTCGCACAGCACCTTCATCAACATGAGCTACCGTGCCGTGGTGGAGGCGGGCGGCATTCCATTTTCGCTGCATGTGCCGAATGCCGGGACGGCCAAAGTGCTCCGTGAGCGCGGGTTCCCGCCAAGCGCAAGAAATATGCCAAGGCCCAATCGCTTGCGGAATTTGCCAAGTCCTTCGGCATCACTACCAAGCGCTGACCATGCGGCGCATTGAATATGGCGCAGCGTTCAAGAAAGACCAGAAGCGCATGGCCAAGCGCGGAGCAGCAATGCAGAAACTGCTAGCCGTCCTCGCCTTGTTGACAACAGACCAGGCTCGCCACAGCGCCATCGCCCGCATCGGCTTTCGGGCGAGTGGAAGGGTTTCTGGGAGTGCCACATTGAACCGGATTGGCTGCTGATTTACGATCTCGACGATCCTGACGTAGTGTCCCTGCACCGGATGGGCACGCACTCTGACTTGTTTGAGGAGAGCAGGTGAAGAAGGTCGGCACCACCGCCACCACCTGGTATGTGGGCAATGATGGCGAGCTGAAGGGTGAGGCGCGACGGAACGCAGTTCCGGCAAATCATGCCAGTGGCATGATTTGAGAGCCGAACGCCCGAAGCGCGAGCGCAGGGCCGGGCGCCACACCCTCCGGCCTGATGACCTCATACATCACGAGCGAAGTCCGCCGCGTCGGTTCGGCCACGGGCTTCCTGCTGAAGGACGGCCTCGGCTCGGTGCGCTTCGAAAGCCAGACTGGCGGCACCTCGGCCTGGCGCGACTATGGGCCCTACGGCATGCCGTCAAACGACAACGGCCTCACGGCTGGCCAATGGCCGGGGTTACATCAACGAACGCTTCGATCCCGAGACGGGCCTGCAATATCTGCATGCCCGCTACTACGACCCCAACCTCGGCCGCTTCCTCTCCCCCGACACCTGGGACCCGACCATCCCGGGCGTGGATATCAACAGGTATGCCTACTCGCTCAACGACCCGATCAACATGAGAGATCCGGGCGGGCATAATACTCTTGCCGACAGCAAGACATTGTCATCTGGCTACAGTTTGGCAGGCAGCAACGACAATGGCAGCAGTGACAAGGGAATTGTTGTCGGTAACTTGCAAGGCCGCTTCATGAACATCGACGGACAAAACGTCTATGTCTCAGGTGCCCAAATCCAGCAGGTGCTCGCAAGCGGCGGGTTCCATGTTTACGCCTGGAAAAATTTCACCGGCTCATATTCCGTCCTGACGAACGGAACCATTACCCTGAAATTGGATGGTAGCGGTGGGAATGGCAATGGCGGAAGTGGTGGTGGCAGTGGCGGCACAGGCGGAACTTCAACGAAGACCAAGGCAAAAACGATCTCCGGCTCTTGGCGTTCAGGTTTTCTCATTGGGGGAGTCTTGTCATTGGCGGAGAATTTAATGACTACACTCTTGATGGAACCAATCGACGCAATGGATTTGTTTATCCCAATCGCAGTTGTGGCTGCAGGGTATTGAGCAATCCGTTTGCGGGTTTGTCGGATTGGTTGTTTGGCATGGTGAATCCAGCGGCTGGAGACCCATTAGCTGGCACGAGGAATGAGATCGGTGACACTTCATATGCTGATCGACAATGGTACAACAACATGAAGCGGTCACCCTCTGGAAAAGGACCACCAGATCCCGAACCGAAAACATTCTGGGGCAAAGTAGTTGATGGAATTCGGCGGGCTTTGGGCACCGATGATAGTCCTTTGGATGGTCCCGGCTAAGAGTGTACGATGTCTCGTTGAAAGGCTAAACTATGGTTCCTATAATTCAAAGATTGCGTTTGTCATTTCTGTTAGAACGCGCTTTGTCGAGTGCTTCGAAACAGAAGTATGATCAAGCTATTCAGCAGGCTGAAAGAGTTTTTGATCTACTACCAAATGGATCAATCGAGGCGGCATTGCTTTTGGGACACTGCTATTGGAAAGTGGAAGACTATCGAAATTCAACTGAATGGTTTCGCAAAGCTTTAGAAAGGTTAGACAAGAGTGAGCAGTTCAAGGAGGGTGACAAAACCTATCTCCAACTTTACGTAAAACAGCATTTTGAAAATTACGAGAATGGACTTTTCAGTCCGGAACAATTTTCGGCAGTGACACTCAGGTTGAAAACTCAATTCCCTCTTATTCGGAAGAACAGGGATGACGCCTCGCTATAAAAAATAATCTATGGTTCCACCAGCATCCGCCCGCATGCGCCGACCAGCATTTGTGGGTCAGCTGTCAGCTATGATGCAAACGGCAACACGCTCGCCTACGATCCCGATGGCGCAGGCGGAACAATCCAGCCGCGCTCCTTCGCTTACGATGCCGAAAACCGCCCGGTCTCGATCACATCGCAAGGTTCCACCACGAGCTTTGAATACGGCACGGATGGCGAGCGGCTGAAGAAGGTCGGCACCTCCGCCACCACCTGGTATGTGGGCAATGACGGCGAGCTGAAAGTCGATGCGGCAATGCCTTCCGGCCTGATGACCTCATACATCACGAGCGAAGTCCGCCGCGTCGGTTCGGCCACGGGCTTTCTGCTGAAGGACGGCCTCGGCTCGGTGCGCTTCGAGAGCCAGACTGGCGGCACCTCCAGCTGGCGCGACTACGGCCCCTACGGCATGCCGTCAAACGACAACGGACTGACGGCTGCCAATGGTCGCGGCTACATCAACGAACGCTTCGACCCCGAAACGGGCCTGCAATATCTCCACGCAAGGTACTACGACGCCAACCTCGGGCGCTTCCTCTCCCCCGACACCTGGGACCCGACCCTGCCAGGCGTGGACATCAACAGGTATGCCTATGCGGGGAATGATCCCATCAACGGGATGGATCCGGGTGGGCATTCATTCGGATCAGACACACCTGGCGGTGCGCCCGACAATATCAATGGGGCTTGGAGTAGTCGCGACGTCAATAACTACACGGGAGACAAGACTTACAACACAGGCACATCAGGGGGGCATGTAACCCAGACGAGTACCGGCGGAGGTAGCAGTGGTGACGGCGGCGATGGCGGTAATGCTGAAGGGCGTGACCATGAGGAGGGAACGATTGGTGGAGGTGATGGCAGCAATCGCGACAGGCTGGGCGACGACGGCAGAAGCAGTGGTAACGGTGAAACCCTCGATGACCTTTCTAGGAAATCATTTTTGGAAAAGATGCGCGATATATTTGACCCAGATAGTTTGTTCAACCGAAATTTGAGAAAGGCAACTGGGATAGAAAACCCAGATGTTGCCATGGGCGACCTGTTTACATTCTTTGGTGGAATGGGAGGCAGAGGAAAGCCATCATTGGGTGTCCCTAAGACCACGAACCAGTTGAATCAGCAAATATTCAAAGGACTGGCACCTAAAGAAGTTCGTAGAGTTGACACAGGAAAAGTCACGGGTGAACAGACGCAAGTTCATCTCTGGGACGGGAGAGCATTGAATAAGGATGGCACTTGGAAGCACAACAAAAACAACGATAACTCTCTTTCGAATGCAGTCAGAGAATGGCTTAAAGACGCAGGGTGGAATCTTCCTGGAGAATGAACATGAATTTTTTTGACAAACATTACTACACGGGCCAACTAACGGACGCTGAATTCTATGATCGTGCGTTAAGGTATTCCCGCCACATCATGGCTATTTCCAGAAACGTCAAGCCGAATGTCGCAAAACTCTTTGAGTATTCATTTCATGATGCGTTGATTTGTAATGTGCACAGAATTGCTCCAGAACATTCTTTCGAACTTGTTGCTGTTTTAGGGGATATTCAAAAAGGGTATCGCAACATCCGCTTGAATTTTCAGGGTGTGAAAATTGCTTCGCCATCATACATTGTACTATTGGAAGCAACGCAAGCCTACGGAAACGAGTTATTGGAAGTTGAATACAACCTCATTGAAAACGATACGGTTATTTTGACTGGGATATTCTCAGATTTCACAGAATTCGCGTTTTCATTTGAAGATGTGAGTTTCGAGGTAACAGAAGTTCCGAAGCGATCAAAGTACATGCCTTCCATTTTTGAGTGATCTGCGGCAGAGGGTAATCCTCCCCTAGACTGAGCTGCTGCGGTAATCCTCCCATTTTAATGGGACTTGCGGATTCGGTGATGTGGTGGACGGCGCTCGCTTGCGGCATGTGATGTGCCAAGATGGGTCCGTTGTAAAACAACCCAACGAGGGAGCCATCCACCATGACCAAGTCTGCCACACCATCTACTATTCACAAAATGCCATGACACGTGGAACTCTCTAATGTCATCCGTACACTGATCGTTTCTCAAGAGACACTATTCTGCTTAACTGACCTGACACGCGGGGTTCAGGTTGCTCAAAACACCTCGCCATGTGAGCCAATGCGCGCCAGCCGCAACGTGTGCCTGTCCGGCTTGCTGTAGATGAGAACGACATCTGGCTTGATGTGGCAATCGCGGTAGCCCTTGTATGGGCCGGTGAGTGGATGATCACGGTATTTTGGTGGCAAGGCCTTGTCCACAACCAGCAAATCGAGGACGGCTTGCAGCAGCGCGCCAATCTGTGCGTGATCCGGATTTGAGCGCACCTTCTTCAGATCTTTCCTGAAAACTGAGGCACTCTCAATTGTGCGCATGCGGCCTCAGGCTTTCATTGCCTTCATGAAGGACTTGACCGATTTGTGCCGCTTGCCCTTGCCTGCGTTCAGTTCCGCAATGGCCTTGAGGGTTTTGGCGTTGGGAGCCTTGATGTCAAACGGCAGGCGGCGCTCGTCGGCCACGCGCACCATGAGCAGGCGAATGGCATCGGAGACCGACAACCCCATCGCTTCAAGGGCATGGGTCGCACGAAGCTTGGTGTCTTCATCGATCCGGGCCCGGACGTAGTTCGTTGATTCAGCCATAAATGCCTCGCTTGTGTATAGCCATTGTAGTCTTGTTATGACTACAAATCAAGTCCGCTCATCGTTGAAACCGCCCGGTCTCGATCACCGCGCAAGGGTCAACCACGAGCTTTGAATATGGCCCTGTAAATGGCTAGAAGCCATGCGCCATTCTATATGACGATCACGGCGGAGCGTGATCGTGTGGCGAGCGGCTGAAGAAGGTCGGCACCTCCGCCACCACCTGGTACATCGGCAATGACGGCGAGTTGAAGGGTGAGGCGCGACGGAACGCAGTTCCGGCAAATCATGCCAGTGGCATGATTTGAGAGCCGAACGCCCTTTTGCGAGCGCAGGGCCGGGCAGCCACACCCTCCGGCCTGATGACCTCATACATCACGAGCGAAGTCCGCCGCTCGGTTCGGCCACGGGCTTCCTGCTGAAGGACGGCCTGGGTTCTGTGCGCTTCGAGAGCCAGACTGGCGGCACCTCCAGCTGGCGCGACTACGGCCCCTATGGCATGCCGTCCAACGACAACGGCCTCACGGTGGCCAATGGCCGGGGTTACATCAACGAGCGTTCGACCCCGAAACGGGCCTGCAATACCTGCATGCAAGGTATTACGACCCGCACCTGGGGCGGTTCCTGTCCCCTGATACCTGGGCTCCGACCATCCCTGGCGTGGATATCAATCGTTACGCCTATGCCGGAAATGATCCGGTGAACCAGTCAGACCGCAACGGGCATCACTGGCTGCAAGGTGGAAACAGTGATTCGTGGCGAGATAGTGGTGGCACATTGCACAACCACGACCGCTCTGAAGGCTCAATAAATCAAAAAACCACTGCAGCAGATGGATATGATCTTGCCACCACTCAAAGAATTTCTGAGAACTTGCGCCAAGAGTTCTGAACCAAGCGTCGCAGCAAGGTGCATATGATTTTCTGGACGGTTATAAGGTAGGTAGAATTCTCGAAGAAGTGGCCAATCCATCATTTCTTGACAAATCCTTGGTATAACCCCGCCGCTGCCTAGGGTCACAAAAGGGGTTAGTGCAGCAAGTCGCGCAAGTTTTGAAAGGCTTAAAGACTTGCTCCGGTCTCAAATGGGCAAGCCTTCTGTTAAAAACTCGAAATTGAAGGAACTCATTGACGAACTGTATCGACCAAATGCTAAGATTGGAAGTGGAAGTACGGCCGACGCGGTGCGCCACGAGCTCGCTACTGGTGAGCAAATTGGCGGCGCATCGCACTCTCAAAAAGCCACTGACGCAGTGAAAAGTTTAGAGCGCTGGCTGGGCAACAATCCTGCTGCAACGCCAGGCGATAGAGCCGCAGCAGAAAATGTTATAAAAGATTTGATGAATGCGCTGGATGGAAAGTGATGCAAAAAGACACGGTGCAGTTTTTGCTTGATCTTACGTCTTTTGTGCCTTCACTTCAGTTGGCGCACGACGAATGCAATGAGTACTGGCACCCTGAGACGCCCCCGTTGACAACCATGTTCGGAGAATTAGGGCATCAACTGATGAAGTCATTTCCGCAGATGTCGTCAAGTGAACGAGCCTCGGTGTTTTCCTTAATCGAAGATGGCATGTCTGGAGGAAGTGAAGAACTACAGACCGGGCTTGCAACCGGCCTGTTGGAGGCTATTGCAAATCGAGACTATCGGTATCCCGACGTCTTCAGAGACATACTGGAAAGCCTAGGACCGGCATCGAGAAAACACGTCGATGGGTGGATTAAGTTTTTTGAGTAACAGAGGTTACGGGGGCCTGCAATACCTGCACTACGACCCCCACCTCGGCCGCTTCCTCTCCCCGTTCGGCGGGAAAATGATCCACCGGATCATTTTCTAATCCGCCTCACCCTGGGACCCGACCATCCCGGGGGTGGATATCAACAGGTATGCATATGCCGGAAATGATCCGGTGAATGGGAGTGATCCGAGTGGGCACTGGAGTTTGACTTCCAATAGCAATTTGAGTCCTGGCGGCGGACTAAATGGTGACCCAGCCGCTCCGGGTAACGGCGGCAACGGATTAAGCGGAGCAATTGCGAACAACAGCAGTAGCGCGAATACCGGCTGGAATGGAACGAGCAGTGGTGACGGCGGCGATGGCGGTAATGCTGAAGGGCGAGACCATGAGGAGGGAACGATTGGTGGAGGTGATGGCAGCAATCGCGACAGGCTGGGCGACGACGGCAGAAGCAGTAGTAGCGGTGGCGACAACGGTAATTCCAGCGGCAGCGACAATGGCGGCGGCGGCGATAACGATACTCTCATTGGCGGCAGCTTCAACGACAACACGCTTGATGGTTGGAATCGACGCAATGGCTTCGGCGGGCGTCAATGTGGCTGTCCTCAATTTTCCAATCCGTTTGCGGGACTATCTGACAGGTTGTTTGGTCCCACGACTATGGCGTCACAATCAGCGCCGAAGAACCGACCGCGCGGAGTCGTGCCCATCGACGAATCACCAGTTATTGGAGGCGACACCGACCTTACACATCGAATTAAGAAAGGAATTGGTGCAAAGCCCGGTGATTGGGTAGGAGTAGGTCCAAATGGTGAACTTTGGACAAGTGATGAAGACGGAAACGCACAGGAAAGCGGAAACGTTAGCGATCACAAACCTGGAAATTGATTGCAACTGAGGGTACAATGAAAAGGAACCAACCGCGTGAAATAATATCGTTTCGCTTGTTTTCCCCATTTTCTATGCACGACGAAATCAGCAACTTGTTGATGATTAAAGGAAGTGAATTGGATGAAGTTGGGCCGCCTGCGAAAGTCAGACAAAAAAAAATTCAGACAGGCATCGGACCGTCAAGCGAGAGTTGGTCAATTACACTCGTCAGAGAAAGCGAGGTTGATATTACGAAAGGCATCGAAACTGTGCTCAACTGGCTGAATTTGAGGAAATTGCAGTTAAGAGCACTAATTGACAAAGGTTATGAAAACGACATTTATGTAAGTGTGTGGCCTGATAAGAAACTTGGAGTTTCAATTTCGGCAAAATTGTTGAAGAAACTCGCTGAAGCTCATATCACTTTGCATATCGATTCGACTTGCGGGTTTGAATAATTAGATGATGTTTCCGTTTAAGAATACGGCTTTGACTGGTTGTCACTGGCCGACAGCAATTTCGTCAATCCCGATCAGGACAAGGCCTATCGTTACGTCGACACTGACCTGAGCCCCGGAAACTGTTCCAAAAAATGGTAGAGTTCGACGGCCTGTGCTCCGCTCCTAAACGCTGGATCACCCCAGTACTTGCAAACCGTGCTTCTGCACGATGGCCAGAAGTTTCAGCGCCATTCCGCTGGGACGCTTTGCGCCTGTTTCCCACTTCTCGACAGTTGATTTACTTGTGTTGAGATAGCGCGCGAACACAGGCTGGCTGACATTGTTTGCTTCGCGCAGGCGCTTGATATCGCGTGCGGCAAGGCGCGGCATTGCAGCAAGGCAAGCCAAATCAAAATCACGCATCGTCGCCTTGTCGATGGCACCAACTTTCCTCAGAGCTTTGGCGGAATTGTGAATGGCAGCGAAGGCGCTGCTTTTGTGAACTGTTTTACTCATGGTTTGTATCCTCTTCTGCAACAGCAATTGTGATCCAATGTCCATTGGTAACTAGCGCATCGACCTGCGAAGCCGTCAGATTTGCGTAAGATTTAGCCAGCAGACGGAACGCCTTCAACTCGTCGTCCGAAATATTTGCCATGTCCTGCTTGGCAAACAGAAACTCGAATGTCCAGCAATCTCCACCCTTGGCCAGAATGATCGAACGATATAGATTCCGGGCCAGCCGCTTCTTGTAAACGCCGCCGCCCAGATCGTCCGCCTGACCGGACATCGCCTGCTTCACGGCCTTGCGTAACATGGCGTCCGAAATCCCAGCTTTCTTCGCCGCCCTGGAAAACCACGACGACTTGAATGCCTTTGGATCACTGGGGCTGGCCACGCCTATGGATAGCACTAAGTGCTACTTATTGCAAGGTGACATTTAACGCCAACGGCAAAACCACAGCCTACGATCCCGATGGCCCAGTCAATGGAAGTTATGGAGCCATCCAGCCGCGCAGCTTCACCTACGATGCCGAAAACCGCCCGTTCGAGGCTCAAATCATGCCACTGGCATGATTTGCCGGAACTGACGTTCCGTCGCCTCTCACCCATCACCGCGCAAGGCTCCACCACGAGCTTTGAATACGGCACGGATGGCGAGCGGCTGAAGAAGGTCGGCACCTCCGCCACTACCTGGTATGTCGGCAATGATGGCGAGCTGAAGGGTGAGGCGCGACGGAACGCAGTTCCGGCAAATCATGCCAGTGGCATGATTTGAGAGCCGAACGCCCGAAGCGCGAGCGCAGGGCCGGGCGGCCACACCCTCCGGCCTGATGACCTCATACATCACGAGCGAAGTCCGCCGCGTCGGTTCGGCCACGGGCTTCCTGCTGAAGGACGGCCTCGGCTCGGTGCGATTCGAAAGCCAGACTGGCGGCACATCGGCCTGGCGCGACTATGGGCCATACGGCATGCCGTCAAACGACAACGGCCTCACGGTGGCCAATGGCCGGGGTTACATCAACGAGCGGTTCGATCCCGAGACGGGGTTGCAATATCTGCATGCAAGGTACTACGACCCGCACCTGGGGCGGTTCCTGTCCCCCGACACCTGGGACCCGACAATCCCGGGCGTGGATATCAACAGGTATGCCTACGCGCTCAACGACCCGATCAACATGAGTGATCCGGGCGGGCATGATACTCTTGCCGACGGCAAGACATTGTCATCTGGCT
Organism: uncultured Alphaproteobacteria bacterium; assembly: GCA_963738595.1. Lineage (GTDB taxonomy): Bacteria > Pseudomonadota > Alphaproteobacteria > Rhizobiales > Aestuariivirgaceae > Aestuariivirga. Next base: position 2,452 of record CAVTXF010000008.1, on the reverse strand, counting down.
ACAGTTTGGCAGGCAGCAACGACAATGGCAGCAGTGACAAGGGAATTGTTGTCGGTAACTTGCAAGGCCGCTTCATGAACATCGACGGACAAAACGTCTATGTATCAGGCGCACAAATCCAGCAGGCGCTCGCAAGCGGCGGGTTCCATGTTTACACCTGGAAAAATTTCACCGGCTCATATTCGGTCCTGACGAACGGAACCATAACCCTGAAATTGGATGGTAGCGGTGGGAATGGCAATGGCGGAAGTGGTGGTGGCAGTGGCGGCACAGGCGGAACTTCAACGAAGACAAAGGCCAAAACAATATCCGGCTCCTGGGGCGCAGGTTTTCTCATTGGGGGCTCTTTTGGAGACATCTTTCGACAAATTCTTCAATACTCCGGCCAAGTTGAAGGTCCAATTCAAGTTGGCCCTGGAGCATGGGAACTTAATGGAATTACCTACCGAGACGTCACTAATTCAAGATCAAAATACAAGAATTTTGCAGTCTCTTCGAGCGTCAACCAATGGCAATCAATGTTGGCGTCGCAAGCGGGCTGGACGGCAGTCGCACCGCTTGGCAATACTGGCCTGACGTTTCAAGCCAATGCTGTAGGACAACATTTTGTGTATAGGCCCGATGCACGGAGTTTTGACGGTTGGACCGGCGACCTCTATAATGACGGAAGTCAAGTTGCGAAGTACAGGTTTCTCGAATGAAAACACCAACAGCTGAAAGCTACGAAACGTATAGGTCGTTATTCAACCGCTACTTTCGCTTGTCTGAACGATTGCCGGCATTTGTGTTCAAAAAAAGAGATGGATATAAAGTCGTCATTCGGGAATCTGGCGAACTCCATGGTGTCGAAACTTTTGCGAGGCTTGGCAAAGAATTTGGTGACCATGAACTCAATTATCTCATGATTGAACCCAACGCTGCCACAATTTTCCAGTCGGCAGGAAAGTTTGCTGCGTATACACTCTCATTTGGAGACGATTTTGAACGCCAATGGACAAATGAATTGCGTGGGTTTGGGCAAAGTAGCCGAGAACTACACAATACATGGCCATGGATGTACGCGAGCATACAAAGCTATTTTGGCTCAAGTGGCCTTTGGTGCTCGTATCACGATAATTATACATTTGAACTCGACATGTTCTACGTGCCAGTGAATTGCGACTCCGCGCAGCTTTTTGGGGTGGAGGCTTGGTCGTTTGACACGCTCAAGTCAGAATCCATTTCTCACCGTCTCAATTATTCTGAACTTGAACTCCAACAATTTAAAGACAACTACTTTTACAAGTAGAAGAAATGGGGACGCTGCGCCATCTGCGGATAGAACTGGACGGTGCTCGCTTGCGGCATCTGGTGTGCCAATGTTGAGTGCCCTTGAAGCAATCGGCGTAGCGACCTTGGCCCCTTTTGGCTCCAGTTACTGGTCACATTTGGTCTGGCATCGTGAATCCCGGTGTGCTACAATGTAGCTACAAAGGATTGTTGCCATGGTTACAGCTACCAAGTCAGACATTGTTCGTGCGCGCATTCAGCCCCGGGTGAAGCGCGATGCTGAGAGCATATTGAAGCGGCTTGGCGTGTCGCACAGCACCTTCATCAATATGAGCTACCGTGCCGTGGTGGAGGCGGGCGGCATTCCATTTTCGCTGCATGTGCCGAATGCCGGGACGGCCAAAGTGCTCCGTGAGGCGCGGGTTCCCGCCAAGCGCAAGAAATATACCAAGACCCAATCGCTTGCAGAATTTGCCAAGTCCTTCGGCATCACTACCAAGCGCTGAACCATGCGGCGAATTGAATTTGGCGCAGCGTTCAAGAAAGACCAGAAGCGCATGGCCAAGCGCGGAGCAGTAATGCAAAAACTGCTCGCCGTCCTCGCCTTGTTGACGACAGACCAGGCTCTGCCACCGCGCCATCGCCCACATCGGCTTTCAGGCGAGTGGAAGGGTTTCTGGGAGTGCCACATTGAACCGGATTGGTTGCTGATTTACGATCTCGACGATCCTGACGTAGTGACCCTGCACCGGATGGGCACGCATTCTGACTTGTTTGAGTAGAAAGGTCGGCACCTCCGCCACCACCTGGTATGTGGGCAATGACGGCGAGCTGAAAGTGGATGCGGCCACACCCTCCGGCCTGATGACCTCATACATCACGAGCGAAGTCCGCCGCGTCGGTTCGGCCACGGGCTTCCTGCTGAAGGACGGCCTGGGCTCGGTGCGATACGAAAGCCAGACTGGCGGCACATCGGCCTGGCGCGACTACGGCCCCTACGGCATGCCGTCAAACGACAACGGCCTCACGGTGCCAATGGTCGCGGCTACATCAACGAACGCTTCGACCCCGAAACGGGCCTGCAATATCTGCACGCCCGCTACTACGACCCCAATCTCGGGAGGTTCCTCTCCCCCGACACCTGGGACCCGACCATCCCGGGCGTGGATATCAACAGGTATGC
>CAVTXF010000007.1:0-235022 GCA_963738595.1 uncultured Alphaproteobacteria bacterium | reverse complement strand
TCGCGCCAATTTTGCCGCTCGAACGTCCAGTCTGCTATCGAGCCGAATGCCGACAATGCAAAGAGCAGAGCAGTTTGAAGAGGCTGATTAACTTCACCCCCGCACACCATTCGAGTAAGCATCCATCAGCGTCCGCGAGATGTTGCCGGGCTTGAATGTGTAGGGGCCGATTTCGGCCACGGGCGTCACTTCCGCAGCGGAACCAACGATGAAGCACTCGTTAAATGTCTTGAGTTCTTCCGGCATGATGCGCCGTTCGATCACGTCGAGGCCTTGTTCTTTTGCCTGCGCAATCACCGTCTGCCGCGTCAGGCCGTTGAGGAAGCAATCGGCAATCGGCGTGTGCAACGCCCCATCGCGCGTGAAGAAGATGTTGGCACCTGTGCATTCTGCCACACGGCCCTGCCAATCGAGCATCATCGCGTCGGCATAGCCCTTCTTCTCGGCCTTGTGCTTCGAGATGGTGCAGATCATGTAAAGCCCGGCGGCCTTGGCGTGCACCGGCGCGCAAGCCGGGTCAGGACGGCGATAATCGGCGATGTCGAGGCGGATGCCCTTCATCTTGGTTTCCGGATCAAACATCGAGGGCCACTGCCATGTGGCGATGGCAACGTGAATCTTGTTGTGCTGGGCCGCAACCGCCATCATTTCAGACCCGCGCCAGGCAACCGGCCGCACATATTGGTCGCCGCCGCCATTCAGTTCCACGATCTTGTCCTTCGCGGCGTTGATCACGTCATCCGTAAAAGGCAAATCGAAATCCATGATATTGGCTGATTTGCGAAAGCGCTGCGTATGCTCCTTCGACTTGAATATCTTGCCGGCATAAGCGCGTTCGCCCTCAAACACCGAAGAGCCATAGTGCAGGCCATGCGTCAGGACATGCACCTTGGCGTCCTTCCACGGCACAATCTCGCCATTGAACCAGATTGACCCGTCGCGTTGGTCAAAGGGAATGCCAGCCATGGTAACCTCCGATTCTTTTGCCCAATTCTTTGCAATCAACCGGGTGATTGCGTAGATTGGAACTGAACTGATGTGAGGGCAGACTAACAACAATGGAATATATGTCAATATGGCTGACATAAATTTGCAGCGCAACATGAGCGACACCGAGGCGATGGCCTTGGTCGAGCTTTTGTTCTTTGCTTACAGAGACTTCGTGTCGGATGCTGATGGCGTGCTTGAAAGCCTCGGATTCGGGCGGGCTCACCATCGCATATTGCATTTTGTCGGCCGCGACCCGGGACTCACCGTGGCCCAGCTTCTCGAAATCCTGAAAATCACCAAGCAAAGCCTCAGCCGCGTCCTCAAGGACCTGATTGACCAAGGCTACATCTACCAGAAGGAAGGCACCGAAGACCGCCGCCAGCGCCTGCTCTACCTGTCGCCCGAAGGAACCGCATTGTGGCAGAAACTGATGGCACCGCAGCTCGCCCGTTTTCGCAATGCCTGCAAGACTTCTGATGGCGCCCGCCCGCACTATCTTGAACTTCTGTATGACCTCATCAACCCGCAAAACCGTGAAGAGATCAGAACCTGGATCGAACGCGTCAGCATATATGGGGAAAACTAGGGCATGGCAGAGCAGCCCCACATTCTCATTGTCGACGACGACAAGCGCATTCGCGAACTGTTGAAAACCTTTCTCGGCAATTCCGGCTATCTTGTCACGGGTGCGGCCAATTCTGCCGAAGCGCGCCAGAGGCTCGAAGGAATAAGTTTCGACCTGGTCGTGCTCGATGTGATGATGCCAGGAGAATCCGGCCTCGACCTGGCCCGTGGCCTTCGCGCCCAAAAGCAGGATATCCCCATCCTGATGCTCTCTGCCTTGGCCGACATGCAGGACAAGATCAACGGACTGTCATCCGGCATAGACGACTATCTTGCCAAGCCTTTCGAGCCGCAGGAATTGTCACTGCGAATCCAGAATATCCTGCGCCGCACCGGCCCCAAGCAACCTGTGTCGCAAGATGTGCAGTTCGGCCCTTGCGTCTTCAACATTCCGCGGGGCGAACTTCGTCGCTCAGGCGAACTCATCCGCCTCACTTCAAAGGAAAAGGAATTGCTCCGTGCCCTTGCGCAATCCCCGGGCCAGCCCGTGGCGCGCGCCGATCTCGCACAGGCCGGCAATGAGGAATCGGCCCGTAGCGTCGACGTGCAGATCAACCGCCTTCGTCAAAAGATCGAACGCGAGCCTGCTGATCCGCAATGGATTCAAACCGTGCGCGGCGCAGGCTACGTCCTGATCGCCAATCCGGGATAGTGACTGTGTCATCGGGCATATATTTCCGCTTCAACCGCTTCCTCGAGCGCCATTTGCCGCGCGGCCTTTATCGTCGCGCGCTCATCATCCTCGTGGCACCCATCATCATCCTGCAACTGCTGACATCCGGAATTTTTCTCGACCGCTATTGGGACCAGATGACCAAGGTCATGGGTCGCTCGCTCTCCAGCGAAATCGGCGTCATCGTCGATCTCTACGACAAGTCGGACAAATCCACAGCGTCAATCGGCAACTTGCAGAAGATGGCTGCGGAGCGCCTGAATTTGGATATGTCGGTGATCCGCGACAAACCGCTGCCAGAGCAGGGCTACATCCCGTTCTATGCCTTGTTCGACAGCAAGATGCAGAAATATCTGGCGCGTGAGACCGGCAAACCATTTTGGGTGAACAGTTCAGCACCCGGAAGCCGCGTCGAAATTCAGGTGGAATACGAAAAGGGCATGATCTTCAAGTTTCTGGCGGATGAAGACCGCGCCTACACATCGAGCACGCCCTGGCTCCTTGCCATCATGTTGGGCTCGACCTTGCTGCTCACCACCATCGCAGTCCTGTTCTTGCGCAACCAGGTTCGTCCAATCCTCGATCTGGCCCGCGCCGCACAGGCTTTTGGACTCGGTCGTGACGCCAGCAACTACGCACCCCGTGGTGCCGCAGAAGTGCGCTTGGCTGGCCAGGCATTTATCGATATGCGCCGCCGCATCGTCCGCCACGTCGATCAGCGCACCGCCATGCTGGCCGGTGTGTCACATGACCTGCGCACCATCCTCACCCGCTTCCGGCTCGAACTGGCGATGTTCGGCAATGACCCGCGGGCTGAGCCGATGAAGGAGGACGTGCGCGACATGCAGCACATGCTTGATGATTACGTGAACTTTGTCCGTGGTGACGGCGGTGAAATTGCAAGTCTCGTCAATGTTCCTGATCTGGTGGAAGGCGCTGCCCGCTCGCTCGATCGCAATCTCGACCGCGTGCAAATACTCAACGTGCCAAATATTTCATTGCCGTTGAAGCCAAATGCCTTCCGTCGCCTGCTCGCCAACATACTCGGCAACGCATTGCGCTATGGTTCCAGGGTGCAGGTATCTGGCGACATGAAAGACGAAAGGCTTTGGGTTTATGTCGATGACGATGGCCCTGGCATTCCAGCAGACCAGCGCGAAGATGTATTCCGTCCTTTCGTTCGCCTCGACGAAGCCCGAAATATCGATGCAACCGGCTCTGGCCTCGGGCTCGCGGTTGCCCTCGACATCGCCCACGCCCACGGTGGCGACATCGTCCTGGAAACCAGCACGCTTGGCGGTTTGCGTGCGGCGGTGAAAGTGCCGGTGTAGAATCTGAACCACTTTCCCCCATCCGTCTTCCGCGTCTCACGACGCGAAATCCACCTTCCCCGCAAGGGGGAAGGATGAAGATAAAGCGTTGTATCCCTACCCCTCTCCCTTCAGGGAGAGGGCAGCTCGCGTCAGCGAGCGGGTGAGGGAAGTTTGCTAAAACAGTTTCCCGCCATCCGGTACAGCTTGCGATGGCTCGATGAGAACCACGCCACCTTCCGCATCAGGAAAGCCAAGCGTCAAGACTTCCGACATGAAAGGCCCGATCTGTCGGGGCGGAAAATTCACCACTGCCGCAACCTGCCGCCCCAGCAATTGCTCGGCCGTGTAGTGTTTGGTGATCTGCGCCGAAGATTTTTTCACCCCGATCACATCGCCAAAATCGATACGCAACTTGTAGGCAGGCTTGCGCGCTTCGGGAAAAGGTTCGACTCCAATGATCGTTCCAACGCGGATGTCGACCTTTTCGAAATCGGCAAAAGTAATCGTCATCAGCTCGCCAACTCGCGTGAGCGCCGCGTCGCAGCTTGGATCGCTTCTTCAAACAGCAGCTTCATGCCATCATCCGCCATCAACACCTGCAACGCAGCATGTGTCGTGCCATTGGGCGACGTCACATTGCGCCGCAACGTTTCCGCATCAATGCCGCTTTGGTGCATCAGCTCAGCTGAGCCGGAAACCGTGGCCCGCGCCAGCTTCACAGCAAGTTCTGCCGGGATGCCGACGGTCTCCGCCGCATGCGCCAGGCACTCAGTCAGGTAAAACACATAGGCAGGCCCCGATCCCGAAACCGCCGTTGCCGCATCGATCAGCGCCTCGTCGTCTACCGTCACGACCTCGCCAAGGCTCGCCAGCAAACTCGCCGCAAGCTGCATCTGCGCAGCGCTCACATTTGCATTGGCAGCCATGACCGTAATCCCGCGCCCGATGGCAGCTGGCGTGTTGGGGATCGTGCGGATGATCGCGGCATCCTCGCCAAAATGCCGCGCAAAAGAGGCAATCGTCTTGCCCGCCGCAATGGAAAGCACCAGTGGTTTGAACCGCCGCAATCCTGCCACCGGCTTCAACACATCGTCCATCACCTGTGGCTTCACCGCGGCAACGAGAACTTCCACGTTATCAATGCGCGTAATATCAGGATTATGCGAAATCCCGTTGCGCGCGATCACATGCAGGACTTCTGCAGGCGGTGCCGGATCAAGTGCAACGATTTGCTGCGGCGAAACACCAGCGCGCAACCAGCCTTCCAGCATCGCGCCGCCCATCTTGCCAGCGCCCAGCAGCACCAGCGTGCCTTTCAGGGGAATGCTCACGCTTCGCCTTGCGTTTCCAGCAGTGCATTGTTCATGGCTTGCTCCGAAGTCTGGCCACCCCAGATGACCAGCTGTACCGCAGGATAATAGCGCTGCGCGTTGTCGATTGCCATCTTGATCATCGCCTCGCATTGCTCGTCATTGGCCTCGGCTCCGCCCGCCAGCACCAGTGAATTGCGATACATCAGAATACCCACATCCGGCCACAGGTCAAAATGCCCGTGCACCATCAGGCTGTTCATGTTGATCAATAATTTGGAAACCTCTTCCTTGCGTGAAACCGGCACCCGCATGTCATATGTGCAGGCTACCGTCAGCGACTCAAGGTCGCTCCGCCAGCTCAGCGAAAGGTCAAGATCGCACCACCCGCCGCTGATGCTCATCACCACTTCGTCATCGCTGGTCCGGTCGATGGACCAGTGCCGCATTTCGGCAAGTCTCTCCACCCGGTCAATCGGGTTGTGCATCTCTTCGCTGTGATAATGGCCGCTGCTCATGAAATCCTCCGCCAACGGACGAATCAAGCCGTCGGCTAAGGCATAAGTGCGGGTGTTCGCGGCGGCAAGCAATGCCGCAACTGATTCCTCCACACATTTAATCGCAGGCGAATCAGGCGGAAGGCGCAGCCGGTTGTGCCGCAAGCTTCGCTTCAAGCTGGGCGATACGTTTTTCCAGCGCCTCGTTTTCGCTTCTGGCTTTCGAGACCATGTCCTTCACCACGTCGAACTCTTCGCGCTTCACAACATTGACATTGTTGAGAACACGTTCGACCTGCGCCTGAACCAGCGTGTCCACTTCCTTGCGCACCCCTTGGGCAGCACCCGATGCGGTGGTCATCAGCTTGGCAAGTTCATCGAAAAATTTGGAAGATGTGGCGGTCATGGCTAAACTCCGTATTGCACCTAACTAGTGATCAAACCTGCCCGATTCAAGGGCCGGGCAAAACCGGATTTCGCCTGTTGCGACGCAGCCGCAGGCGGTGCACAAAGCAGCGATGCTGGCCGCCATTCAACTCCCATACATTGACCCGATCCTGTTTGAGTGGGGCTGGATCAAGATTCACTGGTACGCACTGGCCTATATCGCGGGCTTGTTGTTTTCGAACTGGTACATCAAGCGCATGGCCGAAACGCCACGGCTGTGGGGTGCCAACGCCCCGACGATGGACCGCCAGCAGGCCGATGACTTTTTTATCTGGGCCATCATCGGTGTCGTTCTTGGCGGCAGGCTGGGCTATGTCCTGTTCTACAAGCCGACGTTCTACCTCACACACCCAGCGGACATTCTGAAAACCTGGGACGGCGGCATGTCGTTCCATGGTGGCTTCCTCGGCGTGGTTATTGCCTGCCTGATTTTCGGAAGAATGTACGGCAAGACACTGGACCGCATGCTCGACCTCGGCGCCGCATCGGTGCCAGTGGGATTGGGCCTTGGCCGCATCGCCAATTTCGTCAATGCCGAGTTGCTGGGCCGTCCCGCTGATCTGCCCTGGTCTGTTATCTTTGATGGAGAAAGCATCGCCCGCCACCCCAGCCAGCTTTACGAAGCGGCACTTGAAGGTTTGGTCTTGTTCGCCGCTGTCCGCGTTGCAACGCATTCTTTCGGCGCATTGAAACATCCCGGTCGTGCCAGCGGCATCTTCGCCTTGGGGTATGGCTTGTCACGCATCCTCTCGGAATTCTTCCGCGAGCCCGACGCCCATGTCGGCTATCTCAATGGCTGGATGACGCTGGGCATGATTTATTCGCTGCCACTCGTCGCGGTCGGCATTTGGCTCTTGCTCCGCTCGCGTTCAACTTCCCGGACTTGAAATGACACCGCTCGAAAACATCATTCGCGAAATTATTGCCACCGAAGGCCCCATGCCGCTCGACCGTTACATGGGCCTTTGCCTCGGCCACCCGCAGCATGGCTACTACATGACGCGCGATCCGTTCGGCCGGGCAGGGGACTTCACCACCGCCCCGGAGATCAGCCAGGCCTTTGGCGAACTGATCGGAGTTTGGCTCGCCCAGGCCTGGCACCTGATGGGTTCGCCTGCAGAATTCTCGCTCGTTGAACTCGGCCCCGGTCGCGGCACGCTGATGAAAGACATCCTGCGCGCCACAGCCAAAATCTCCGGCCTCCACGCCGCCGCGAAAATCCACCTGGTCGAAACCAGTCCTGTGTTGCAAGAAGCGCAAAGGCAAACTATCGGCCCGTTTCCTGTTGTTGGGAAAGAAGAGGTGGCGGTCTGGCACACAACGCACACATCTCTCCCCACCCAACCAGCCATCATCATCGCCAATGAATTCTTTGACGCCATCCCCATCCGTCAGTTCGAACTGCGCGATGGCGAACTCTTCGAAAGGTGCGTCACCGTGGAGGATGACAAGCTCGCCTTTGGTCTGAAACCCACTGGCCAAAGCCATGTCAATCAGGACAACCGCATTTACGAAACCGCTCCGGCCCGCACGGCAATCGCCAAAGACCTCGCGACCTTGATTGCCGAAAACAACGGTGCAGCGCTCTTCATCGACTATGGTCATAGAAAATCCGCAAATGGTGATACTTTGCAGGCCATGAAAGAACACACCTATTGCAGCATCTTTGAAACCCCTGGCGAGGCTGATCTCACGTCCCATGTCGATTTCGAGCAAGTGCTGAAAGCCTGCGCGCAAGGCGGTGCAACGCCGATGCAGCTGCTCACGCAAGGCGAGTTCCTCACCGCCATGGGCCTGCAACTGCGCACCGAAACTTTGGCCCACAACCTTGAGGGCGAAGCGCGCGCCGATTTCCTGAAAGCATCGCACCGTCTTGCTGATGATTCAGACATGGGCCAGTTGTTCAAGGTGGCTGCCATCACGCACAAGGCCATGCCCGTGCCATATCCATTTGGATTGCCATGATCGAAACCGAACACCTCAAGCATCCAGGATTGTCCCATGGCTTCTTCACCCGTGGCGGTGGCCATTCATCCGGCATCTTTGCGTCATTGAATTGCGGCCTGGGTTCAGGTGACGATTCTGACCTTGTTGCGAAGAACCGTGAAACTGTGGCGCGGCAGCTGAAGGTTGAAGTATCCAATCTGGTCTCCGCTTGGCAAATCCACAGCGCCGATGTTGTGCATGTCACAAAACCCTGGCCGCAAGACCAACGCCCGAAAGTTGATGGTCTTGTTTCCAATACCAAGGGCCTTGCCATCGGCGTGCTGACAGCCGATTGCGCACCTATCCTGTTCGCCGATGTCGAAGCCGGCGTCATCGGGGCCTGCCATGCTGGTTGGAAAGGCGCCCTCACGGGCGTGTCTTCAGCAACAATCAACGCAATGGAAAAGATCGGCGCAAACCGCAACAACATGACAGCCGTCATCGGTCCCACCATTTCCAAAACCAATTACGAAGTCGGCCCCGATTTTCCCGCACCTTTCATCGCATCTGGTTCCGCAAATGCAAAATTCTTCACGCCCTCGACCAGGCCCGGCCATCATATGTTCGACCTGCCGGGCTTTCTGCTGTGCAAACTGAAAACCGATGGCGTTGGCACGGTCCGCAATCTCGACCTCTGTACCTACGCCGACGAATCCCGGTTCTACAGTTACCGCCGCGCCACCCATCGCGGCGAACAGGATTACGGTCGGCTGATTTCGGCAATTGCTCTGGTGTGATGGATGATGAATCTACCGATCAGGTACACCAAGATTTGCCATTCTCGCGCTCGTCGCGAGAACCCGTCGGGCATTACGCCGAAGCAGTGTTTCGTTCGAGATATTATGCCCGTTGAACAATGGGTGCTCGCGCCACACACGAGGATGACATCATGGGGGTTGCTTGTCCTGGTCGCTCTCATGCTCACTGCCTGCGTCAATGGCAAGGGCGGGTTCAACAGCAACCCGCTGGTCGCTCCGCCATGGGAAGCCTTCGTGCGCGCCGGCCCCGGGGCAGAGGGCGACATTGACCTCGAAACACTGAACGGTCCCACCAAGATTGTATTGGACCAGCCACAAGCGGGTGCAATCCCGCCGACGGATGTTGCTCAAACGCCCCAAGAACCATCCGCGCCAGAACGATCTGAAAATCCCAACGCCGTGGCAATCAAGGCCGTCGCGGTCGTTCCCGTGCAAGGTGGCAGTGACACGGCCAATGGCGAACTTACCGCCGCCATGCGCGACACATTGCGCAAGGCAGGTTGGCCCGTGCTCGAAGCACCACGCGCCGACGCCCTCACCATCAAGGGCCAGATGCAACTCGCCAAGCCAAAGGGCGGCCTGCAAACGGTGACACTCATTTGGGATGTCTCAACCCCCCAAGGCAAATCCCTGGGGGACCTCAGCCAGTCCAACGATGTGCCACAAGGCTCGCTCGACAAGGGCTGGGGCGAAAACGCAACTTACGCCGCCCAAGCCGCATCGGACGGGATATTCAAGTTGATTGAAGGCTACAGATAGCCCAAAAACGCGTCAAATCCACACATCCCAATCTGCCATTTGCACCAGTGGCCTGTGGTTGTTATAGACCCCGCCAAGCAAGGGGAATCGAACGGACATGATGAAAATCATTTCGGGCAACAGCAATCGTCCGTTGGCCGAAGCTATAGGCTCCTATCTCCACATGCCGCTGGTGCGCTCGGTTGTGCGCCGCTTCAATGACATGGAAGTTTTCGTGGAAATCCAGGAAAACGTGCGCGGCCAGGACATGTTCATCGTTCAGTCCACGGCTTTCCCTGCCAACGATCACCTGATGGAACTGCTGATCATAACCGACGCGCTGCGTCGGGCCTCGGCCAAGCGTATCACGGCAGTTGTGCCCTATTTCGGTTATGCACGTCAGGACCGCAAGCCGGGTCCGCGCACCCCGATTTCGGCAAAGTTGGTTGCCAATCTCATCACCCATGCTGGCGCAGACCGCGTGCTGACACTCGACCTTCACGCCGGTCAAATCCAGGGCTTCTTTGATATCCCGACCGATAATCTTTTTGCCGGACCGGTATTCGTCCGCGACATCAAGAGTCACAACGACATCGCCAACACGATAGTTGTCTCTCCAGACGTCGGCGGTGTGGTGCGCGCCCGCGCCCTGGCAAAGCGTCTCGACTGCCCGCTCGCCATCGTCGACAAACGTCGCGAACGTGCTGGCGAGTCGGAAGTCATGAATATCATCGGCGAAGTGAAGGGCAAGTCCTGCATCCTGATTGACGACATCGTCGACTCGGGCGGCACCCTGGTGAACGCGGCAGAAGCCTTGCTGCTCAACGGCGCAAGCGAAGTGTCAGCCTACATCACCCATGGCGTGCTGTCCGGTGGGGCCGTGGCCCGCATCACCTCTTCCAAGTTGAAGCATCTCGTCATCACCGACTCGATCCAGCCAACCGAAGCTGTGAAAATCGCGCGTAACATTCGTGTCATCTCCATCGCGTCGCTGATCGGCGAAGCCATCGGCCGCACATCGCGCGAAGAATCCGTTTCCAGCCTGTTCGAATAGGAGTTCCACATGGCAAAGCGCCTCGCCGGAAAAGTCGCAATCATATCAGGCGGCGCAACGGGGATGGGCGGTGCCTCGTCGAAACTCTTTGCCGCTGAAGGTGCAAAGGTCGCTGTCATCGACAAGAACCTCGATGCCGCAAAGGCAACGGTCGACGACATCAAGCGTGCTGGCGGAACGGCAATCGCATTGCAGGCCGATGTATCCCGCGCTGACGAGGTGGGCGCAGCCGTGGAAGCAACGACCAAGGCCTTTGGCCCCGTCACGGTGTTGTTCAACCACGCCGGTACCATCGTCATCAAACCGTTCCTCGAAACGACAGAGCATGAATGGGACTGGCTGCACAATGTGAACGTCAAGAGCATGTTCCTGATGACCAAGGCAGTCTTGCCGCAGATGATTGCCGCGGGCGGTGGCGCGATCGTCTGCACCTCATCGATCTCGGCGGTTCTCGCGACCCCGATGGAAGTGCTCTATGATACCACCAAGGGCGCGGTACACATGTTCGCCCGCGCCATCGCCGTTGAATTCCGCGACCGCAACATCCGCTGCAATGCTGTTTGCCCTGGTTTCATCCGCACACCACATGGCCTTCGCGAAGTGAAGGAATTGTCCGCTTTGGGCGTTGATGTATCCGACGCTGCAATCGCTGCCCAGCAAGGCAGGATCGGCGAACCGGAGGACGTTGCCCGCGCCGCACTCTATCTGGCCAGCGACGACTCGGCCTTCATCACCGGCCAGCAGCTGTTCGTTGACAATGGTTTCTCCGCGATGTGATGGGTGGCAGTCGCTAACCTGCGCCGTGCTTTTTCCTGATCCGTCGCACCACCACGGCAACCGCCGCCACTGACACGATCACCAGCAATGCCTTCAGCCATTTTTCTGGCATGAAGTGAGCGACAGGAAATGGTGCTGTCAGTTGGAACAGCAACTGCACAACGTAATAGCTGATCGCCGCAATCGATAGCCCTTCAACGGTCTGCTGCAAGCGCAACTGTTGGTGCGAACGGTCGCTCATCGCTTTCAGGATATCTGCGTTCTGCTGTTCGAGTTCGATGTCGACGCGGGTGCGCAACAGGTTTGCCGCACGTGCCAGCTTGTCGGCAATCCGTTCCTGCCGGTCCTCGGTCGAACCACAAGTGCGCACCGCAGGCGCAATGCGCCGCTCTAGAAGCCGCGACAAAGTTGGCAGGTCACCGACCGGCAATTCACCAAGATCTTCCACCCGGGCGCGAACAATTTGGTAATAGGCCCAGCTCGCGGCAAACCGGTATTGCGTCTTCGACGAACTGGCCTCGATCTCGCCTGCCAAAGTCATCAAACGGCCGAGCAGTGCGCGGTTTCCTTCGAGTCCGGAAGCGGAGACCATTTCGCTGGTGATGTTGGCGAGCGACTGCTCAAACTCGCGAATGCGCGGCTGCAGCTTGCGCGCCAGTGGCAAACCGAGGAGGCATAGCGAGCGATAGGTTTCAAGTTCCAGCAGTTGCAGGATCACCGAGCCCGCACTCAAGGGCGCTATATTTTCACCCAGCAACAGATAGCGCACGAAGCCATCCGACGTGACCCGGAAATCAGTGGCGGCAAGCGCGCGCCCGTCCAGAATGCGGCACGCCGTCAGGCTGGCTTCGTCGAATGTGTCTTGCCAGTTTCCATTTGCAGCTTCACCGGCGTAGTACAGATCGACTGACACCAGATGCGGGCCAGGCTGAGGGATGCCTTGCATCAGATGCTGGAAACTTGAAGCAGGCGTTGCGAATGGCGTCTCGGCCTCCACCGAAAATCCCCAACTATAGGTCGTGAATTCGGCATGCTGTTCCCAGCGCAAAGAGCCGTTTGCAAGGTCGATCTTGTGGAATTTCGCCAGCGCTTCCGGCCCGCGCTTGCCGTGCAACTCACAGTAATTTGAAAACGCCTCGCGGTCCTTGGTCGCCATGTCATCGTCGCACATGAAGGCAAAGTGCAGCACGCGCCGTGGCGGCGAGAGAGCGGCAAAGGGCCGTGCATGAACCTCGCCGATTACAGCACTACGGAGCGGATGGGCTTCGAACACCATGATAACTAGCCTAGCGCGAGTCTGGCACAGCGGTAGTGCCACAAATGCCGCATGTACATAAACTTCTCTTCGAACGGCCATTCATGCTATCGACGTGCAATGGCTCCCATCCTTTCGACGAAAAACCTGACTAAAATTTATGCATCGGGCTTCACAGCGCTCAAAAATATCAACCTCGATATCAATCGCGGTGAAATTCTGGCACTGCTCGGTCCCAATGGTGCGGGCAAGACAACCCTGATCAGCGTCATTTGCGGCATCGTCAACAAGACCAGCGGCAGCGTATCCGTGGATGGTCACGATAACGTGACGGACTTCCGACATACGCGCAGCATCATCGGCCTTGTGCCGCAGGAACTGCACCTCAGCATTTTTGAAACTGTCTGGGACACGGTGAGCTTCAGCCGCGCACTTTTTGGCGGCAGCAAGAATCCTGTCCACATCGAAAAAATTCTGAAAGATCTTTCGTTGTGGGACAAGAAGGATGCAAAAATCATGGCGCTGTCTGGCGGCATGAAGCGCCGCGTGCTGATTGCCAAGGCCCTGGCACACGAGCCGAAAATCCTGTTCCTCGACGAGCCGACGGCGGGCGTTGACGTTGAACTGCGCAAGGACATGTGGAACATCGTGCGAAACCTGCGTGAGCAGGGCGTTACCATCATTCTCACCACCCACTACATCGAAGAAGCTGAAGAGATGGCCGATCGCATCGGCGTCATCAACAAGGGCGAGATGATTCTGATTGAAGACAAGTCTGCATTAATGAAAAAACTGGGCCGCAAGAAACTGGTCCTCGAACTTGTGACACCGCTTGCCAAGATTCCAAAGTCGCTGGACCAGCACAATCTGGTGCTGTCGCAGGAGGGCAGGGTGCTCACTTACGAATATGATGCGCGAACGGCAAAGGCCGGCGTCACGCCGATCCTCGCTGATCTGGCAAAGGCAAAAATCACTTTTGGCGACCTCCACACCGAGCAAAGCTCGCTCGAGGATATTTTTATCGGATTGGTGAAGCAATGAACTGGCGCGCTGCTGTTGCAATTTTCACCTACGAAATGAAACGCTTCTTCCGCACCATCGGCCAGTCGCTGATTTCTCCGGTGATCTCCACTGTGCTGTATTTCGTCGTCTTCGGTGCGGCCATCGGCTCGCGCATCCAGCAGATTGATGGCGTTGACTACGGCGCATTCATCGTGCCGGGACTGATCATGCTGTCGATTCTGACGCAGAGCATTTCCAACGCATCTTTCGGAATCTATTTCCCCCGATTTTCGGGAACGATCTATGAATATCTGTCGGCTCCGATTTCGGCGATGGAAATGGTGCTGGGTTTTGTCGGTGCCGCAGCGGCAAAGTCGCTGCTCATCGGGCTGGTGATCCTCGCAACATCTGCCTTCTTCATTCCGCTGCAGATTGCCCATCCGTTCTGGATGGTGGCGTTCCTGTTGCTGACCGCCGCAACTTTCAGTCTCTTCGGATTCATCATTGGTCTGTGGGCGGATGGTTTTGAAAAGTTGCAGATCATTCCGCTTCTCGTGATCACCCCACTGACGTTTTTGGGCGGCAGTTTCTACTCGATCAAACTTCTTCCGCCCTTCTGGCAAACTGTGTCGCTGTTCAATCCCGTGGTCTATCTGGTCAGCGGTTTTCGCTGGAGCTTCAATGAAGTTGCCGACGTCCACATTGGCGTAAGCTTTGCCATGACCCTGTTTTTCCTCGCCCTCTGCCTTGCTGCCGTGAGCTGGATATTCAGGACAGGTTACAAGCTGAAGACCTGAGGAAAAAAAACGATAATTGAGGAACCAGATCTGGCCGGATATGGCTGTGAAGCGAATGATGTTGGCACTTCCCAAGATTTGCGCAGCGACGCAAATCGCGCTACCTGTGTCCCGTCATGAAACCACCAGTCTATCACATTCCCCAGGGCGGTCACCCGCCACAATCCCAGCTGCTCACGGGCCGCGCGATTTTCACCGAAAGTTACGCGGTCATTCCCAGGGGCGTGATGCAGGATATCACCACCAGTTACCTACCGCATTGGCTGAAAACGCGGCTGTGGGTCATCGCGCGGCCATTGTCAGGTTTTGCCGAAACATTTTCGCATTATGTGATGGATGTTGAACCGGCTGGCGGCAGCTCCGCACCGGACAACGATTCGGAAGCTCAATCGGTGATTTTTGTCGTCGATGGCAGCGCCACGCTGACAATTGGCAAATCCAAATACGCGCTCAAAGCTGGAAGCTACGCCTATATTCCGCCCTTCACGGAATGGTCGCTGCACAACCGATCAAGTCGGAATGTGCGCTTTCATTGGGTCCGCAAGGCCTATGAGCCGGTGAATGGCATCAAGATTCCCGAAGCCTTTGTGACGCACGAGACCAGGGTAAAGCCCAAAGTCATGCCGGATACCAATGGCACCTGGTCCACCACCCGCTTTGTCGATCCAACGGACCTGCGCCACGACATGCATGTCAACATCGTCAACTTCGAAGCCGGCGGGACGATTCCATTTGCCGAAACACACGTGATGGAACACGGTCTCTTCGTGCTTGAAGGCAAGGCCGTCTATCGCCTGAACAATGACTGGGTTGAAGTTGAAGCAGGCGATTTCATGTGGCTGCGCGCGTTTTGTCCGCAAGCCTGTTACGCAGGCGGTCCCGGCCGCTTCCGTTATCTCCTCTACAAGGACGTGAATCGTCACGCCAGGCTGCGCTACAAATGATCACTGTCAGTGATCTCACCCCGGAGAGTTTTGCGCCTTTTGGCGAGGTGATTGACGCGAAAACCAAGGCGCCGCTTGATATCAATCAGGGTTTCGCCAAACGTTTTGATGACCTTGCGTTGATTGACGTGTCAGCAGAGCAGGGCGAATCAAAGGTCAGTCTGTTCACGGCAAGCGCCCGGCCACTGCCGATTGAGATCAAGCTGATGGAGCGCCACCCACTGGGCTGCCAACTCTTCTTTCCATTGCAAGATGAACCTTGGCTCGTTCTGGTGTGCACCGATCCCCACGACCCAACAACCTTCCGTGCCTTCAGCGCCACCGGCCAGCAGGGCGTGAACTACGCCCGCAATGTGTGGCACCATCCGCTGCTCGTCCTGCGCCGCGACAGCCGCTTCATCATCGTCGACCGCAAGGGCCCGGGGAACAATCTGGAGGAGGTCTGGCTAAGGAACCGCTGTGGGTGAATGGGTGAAGTCTTGAGCGCACCAATTACCGCTGTCCCCCATCCGTCTTTCGCGTGCATATGCCCGCAAAAGACGGATGGGGGGCAGTGGTGCCTGCACTGCAAACTGGATCATAGAAGACTACAATTTCCTTTGGAATAACCCTCGTGCAAGGATATTGAACAGGCATCATGCGCAAACCTTTCAGTCCTTCACCCGGCTCCCGCTCCACGCCCAAACCTGGCTTCAAGCCGCCTTACCGCCAGGGGCCCAAGCCTGTTCCCAAGCCTGACCACGACCATCCGAAGCCGGAGCACAAGCCGCATCCGGACAATGATCTGATCTTCGGCATTCATCCGGTCGCTGCGGCGCTGGCAAATCCCCGGCGCAAGAATGTCTATCTGATGGCAACCGAAAATGCGCTGGCCCGCTTGCGCGAAGAGGCGCCAGATTTTACCGTCGAAACCCACATCACCCATCCCCGCCATCTCGATCATCTCCTGGTCGGCCAGGATGCCGTGCATCAGGGCGCGATCCTCGAGGCAAAACCCCTGAGCCAGCCGCGCCTCGACGAAGTACCGCGCGATGCTGTCATTGTAATTCTCGACCAGGTGACAGACCCTCACAACGTGGGCGCAATCTTGCGATCTTGCGCAGCATTCGACGTGACAGCACTCGTATCAACCGCGCGCCACGCCGCATCGGCCAACGGCACCTTGCTGAAATCGGCTTCAGGTGCATTTGAACTTGTGCCGATGGTGACCGTGACCAATCTGGCCCGTGCACTGGAGGAGTTGCGGTCTTACGGCTTTTTCATTTTGGGACTGGACAGCGAAGCCACCGAGACTGTGGAACAGTCAGGTGAAAAGCGGCCACTCGCGTTGGTCATGGGCGCTGAAGGCAAGGGCCTTCGCCAGCTGACGCGCGACACTTGCGATGTGGTTGCACGGCTCGACATGCCGGGCGCCATCAAAAGCCTCAACGTGTCGGTGGCCGCAGCACTTTCCTTGTACGCTTTGACCCGCTCAAAATAGCGAAGACCGGATGCTCTCGTGAAGCATCCGGCCTTCTGTCGCCGTTCCGTTGCAGGGGTCGGGGTGGGGTCCAGAACAGCGTGTTCGTTTGATCTCTCAGTTTGTTTGCAGGTCAGGTCGCGAATAAATCGGGTAGCGGCGGTCATAACGGGGCCGACCGACGCGCGCGTCGCCGTAATAACGCGTACGTGTCATGGTCTTCACGGTCTTGCGTTTCATCTTGCGCGACATTTTGTAACCGCCGGCCTTGCTGCCGGAAGCCGTGTAACCATGCGCTTTGTGGCCATGCGATCTGATTTTGCAGTTTGCATGTGCCCCGTCTTGACCATGCGCGGCATAACCATATCCAGCTTCGCCATAGCCTGGCTGGATGTAGCCATCCTGCGCATAGACGTCATAGGACTTGCGCGTTACCAATGTTTTGGACAAGCGGTTCTTGCGAAGTTGCGCTCCGACATAGAGTCGGTTGTTGCAGTCATTGCCTGCCCTGCGCATGCGCTTTTCGAGCTGCATGGCTGCTGCAGTGCTGAGTGGGACCACTGAAACACGGCCCTGATATCCGCTGGCGTAGCTGCCATTGCCGCCATTGCCACAGGCACCGCCGGTGGAAGAACCACCACGCATGCGCATCCCGCCACTCTTGAGAACAACGATGTCACCAGCTTTTATGATGTTGGAACGATCATGGCCACCGCGTGAACCGCGCACTGTGGCGGTGGTGGATGAACCGGAGGAGGCAGTCACAGTCGATTTCACTGTCCCATTGTAATTGTAACACTGCTGACGCGATTTTACGTAGAACACGCGCTTGCCGACCCGGCACTTGAACATGACAGCGCTATGATCGCTGCCTGAACCGTCATTGTCGAAGCCGCCGTTGCCGCCGTTGCCGCCGTTGCCGCCGTTGCCGCCGTTGCCGCCGTTGCCGCCGTTGCCGCCATTGTCGCCATTGCCGCCATTGCCGCCATTGTCGCCGCCACCGTTATCGCCGCCACCATTGTCGCCGCCACCATTGTCGCCGCCGCCGTTATCGCCGCCGCCATTGTCGCCGCCACCATTATCGCCGCCGCCGTTGTCACCGCCGCCATTGTCGCCGCCGCCATTGTCGCCGCCGCCATTGTCGCCGCCGCCGTTATCACCGCCGCCGTTGTCGCCGCCGCCATTGTCGCCGCCGCCGTTGTCACCGCCGCCGTTGTCGCCGCCGCCGTTGTCACCGCCGCCATTGTCGCCGCCGCCGTTGTCGCCGCCGCCATTGTCACCGCCGCCGTTATCGCCGCCGCCATTGTCGCCGCCACCATTGTCGCCGCCACCGTTGTCGCCGCCACCATTGTCGCCATGACCACCACCATGACCCCCACCGTGATCACCATCATCATCTCCGCCATTCTTGTCTGGCGTTGAGGGTTGCTCGCCATTTTTGTCTGGAGTGGATGGCTGTTCGCCATTCTTGTCAGGACCTGCAAATGCGGCCGGCGCCATCGCCAAAGAAAGTGCCAGCGCAGCTGGAAGTGCAAATTTTGTGTACATCGTCATCTCAACAACCCCTTGTTAAATTCGTAAACGGTCTGTTTCATTTTGAACCAAAACGGCACAGCCATTTGTGGATTGACCGGGGTGTTGCAGTTTCTGCGCCACATGGCATATGAGGGGGCAGTGAGCCGGCTTAGCTCAGTTGGTAGAGCACCTGATTTGTAATCAGGGGGTCGTAGGTTCGAGTCCTATAGCCGGCACCATTTTCCAGTATTTTCAATTATTTGCAGGCTCACGCCGGAATTGGCCTTGCCTCCGGTTGCGCCTTTGCTATGCACTTTGGGAAGATGAACGCAGACACTCCGAATCCCCAGCTGGCAGGCGCGATTCTCAAGATCGACCTCGCCGCATTGCGATACAACTACAAGTCTCTGGCTGCCAAAGCGGGCGTCGAATGCGCCGCCGCGATCAAAGGCGAGGCCTATGGCCTGGGCGCCGCCGAATGCGGCAAGGCGCTGTGGCAAGAAGGCTGCCGCACATACTTCGTTGCCCGCCCGGAAGAAGGCGGTGCATTGCGCAAGGTTCTTCCCGATGCCGCGATCTATGTTCTCGACGGCCTCTATCCCGGGCGTTCCGATTATTACGTGAAGCACAAGCTGCGCCCGGCACTGACCTCGCTCGCCCAAGCCGAAGACTGGGCGCGCCACGGCAAGGGCAATCCTTGCGCCATTCATGTTGACACTGGCATCAACCGGGCTGGCTTCGACCGCCGTGAGTTCCTCTCGCTCGCTGAAAACGCCGCGCTGAATTACAAGCTCAATATCACACTGTTGATGAGCCATCTCGCCTGCGCCGATTCACCCAGGCATCCGATGAATCGCAAGCAGCTTGAACTCTTCAAATATATAACGTCATTCTATCCGCATCTTCAGGTAAGCCTTGCAAATTCATCGGGCATTTTTCTCGGCAAGGCCTATGCCTTCGACATGGTCAGGCCAGGTGTGGCGCTTTACGGTGGCAATCCGGTTCTGCATAAAAAGAATCCGATGAAACCGGTGGCCCACCTCAGCGCCAGGGTCTTGCAAGTGAAGACCGTGCGCAAAGGCGAGACCGTTGGTTACTCTGCCACCTGGAAGGCACCGCGTGACAGCCGCATCGCCGTTCTTGCCGCCGGTTATCGCGACGGCATCGCGCGCCGGTTATCATCGTCCAAACCAAACGGCCCGGCGCAAGTCTGGCTCGGCAACAAGCGCTGCCCGATCATCGGTCGCGTTTCGATGGATATGATGTGCGTCGATGTGACATCAGCCAAGGCGGTGAGCGAAGGCGACGCGGCGGAACTTTTCGGCGCACATATATCCGTCGATGAAGTGGCTGGCTGGGCCGGTACGATTTCCTATGAACTGCTCACCCATTTGGGCAGCCGCTACGCCAGGATTTACGGCGCATGACGGACGAAGCCAAACCGGACACGTTGCAGGAAAAAGCACAGGATGTGCTGGCCGCTGTCGGTCGGCTGACGCTGGAGTTCTTCGCCGAAGTCGGCCGCATCGCGATCTTCGCAAAAGACGGGATCGTGCAGGGCCTGAGCCCGCATTATTATCCGCGCCAGATTCTCGAACAACTGTTCCGCATCGGCTATACATCCTTGCCTGTTGTGGCGCTGACCGCTTTCTTCACCGGCGGTGCGCTGGCCCTGCAAATATACATGGGGTCATCGCGCTTCAATGCTGAAAGCCTGGTCGCCTCAATCGTCGCCTTGGGCCTTACCCGCGAGCTTGGACCTGTGCTTGCAGGCCTCATGGTCTCGGGCAGGGTAGGGGCATCAATCGCCGCAGAACTCGGCACCATGCGCGTCACCGAACAGATCGACGCGCTGACGACACTGTCCACCAACCCGATGAAGTATCTTGTGGGCCCGCGCTTCATCGCAGCAGTCATCTCGCTCCCTTTGCTCGTCGCCATCGGCGATACAATCGGCATCATGGGCGGCTATTTCGTCGGCACACGCTCGCTGGGTTTTGACAGTTATGTCTATCTGAAAAACACCGCCGACTTTCTCGAGCTGCGTGACGTGACCTCGGGCCTCATCAAGGCCGCCGTCTTCGGCTTCATCATCGCCTTGATGGGCTGCTACCACGGTTTCCATTCCAAGGGCGGCGCGCAAGGCGTGGGCCGCGCTACCACCAACGCGGTTGTCTCGTCAGCGATCCTCATTCTCGCCGCCAACTTCCTCCTCACCAACCTGCTGTTCCAGGAATAGCAGATGGCCCATATCGAGCTCTACAACGTCCACAAATCCTTCGGCAAGAAACACGTGCTGAACGGCATGAGTGTCACCGTCAGCAAGGGCCGCTCGCTGGTCATTATCGGCGGCTCCGGCACGGGCAAGTCGGTCATGCTCAAATGCATCCTCGGAATCCTGCAGCCCGATTCAGGCCAAATTCGTGTCGCCGGTGAAAACGTTGTGGGCCTCAAGGGCAAGGCGCGCGACGCATATCTCCGCCGCTTCGGCATGCTGTTTCAGGGTGCCGCATTGTTCAATTCCTTGAGCGTCTGGGAGAACGTCGCTTTCGGCCTGACCCATGGCCGCAACGTACCGCGCGAAAAGGCGAAAGACATCGCCATCGAAAAACTCCAGCAGGTTGGCCTCACACCCGATGTCGGCAATCTTCACCCGGCAGAACTTTCAGGCGGCATGCAAAAGCGCGTGGCACTCGCCCGTGCGATTGCCACCGATCCGGAAATCATTTTCTTCGACGAACCAACCACCGGCCTTGACCCGATCATGGCGGACGTCATCAACAATCTCATCGTCGATTGCGTCAAGCGCCTCGGCGCCACAACGATCTCCATCACCCACGACATGGCATCGGCCCGCAAAATTGCCGACGACATCGCCATGATCCACAAGGGCGAAATCATCTGGCGCGGCGAAGCCAATCAGGTCAACCGTTCCGGCAACGCCTATGTCGAGCAATTCATCAACGGCAGGGCTGAAGGGCCGATCCAGATGGACGTGCTGAAGCCGTAAAGGGCGTCAAACAAGAACAAAATCGTCAGCGACCATTGCACTGGATAGGACGCCGACAAATGTGATCGAGTCAGCCGCATTGATCTGCAAGACCGCTGAACCAAGAGCCGTCCCCAAGAATCTGGACATTGGCTTGAGTGAAGTTTCTGCCTGATATTGCCCCCGGAATCGGGGATGATCGACCGCGAGCAAGGCTTGCCTGTGACCAAGCAGGCGAAGGTTCTGAACATCAGCCGTGGCAGTGTGTACTATCTGCCAAGGCCAGTCCCCGAACGTGATCTCATTCTGATGCGGCGGATCGACGAATTGCACATGGACTATCCGTTCGCGGGGTCGCGCATGATGCAGGGACTCCTGAAACAGGAAGGCTTCGAGGTTGGCCGCAAGCACGCGGCCACGCTGATGAAGAAGATGGGGATTGAGGCGCTCTATCGCAGGCCCAGAACCTCAAAGCCCGGACCTGGCCACAAGATCTATCCGTATTTGCTGAAAGGGTTGAAGATCGACAGGCCCAACCATGTCTGGGCCACCGACGTCAGCTACGTGCCCATGGCCAAGGGATTTGTCTATCTCTGTGCCGTCATCGACTGGTTCACACGGCGGGTTCTCTCGTGGCGCGTGTCGATCACGATGGACTCCCTATTCTGCGTTGAGGCACTGGCCTGGAAAAACATGGGGCACCATCGGTCTTCAACACGGATCAGGGCAGCCAGTTCACAAGCAGGCCTTCACATCCGTCCTCAAAGAACGCGGCATTGCAATCTCGATGGACGGCAAGGGCGCATGGCGCGACAATGTCTTTGTCGAGCGGCTGTGGCGTTCGGTCAAATACGAAGAGGTCTATCTCAAGGCTTATGCCTCGGTGGCTGAAGCCAGAGAAAGCCTTGGCCGATACTTCACTTTCTACAACACAAGAAGACCCCATCAAGGCCTTGACGGCAGAACCCCCGATCAGGCTTACTTCACCCCGCTGCAGCTCCCGGCTGCGGCATAACTAACCGCAGAGACTTCACCCAAGAAACCGGGAAAACTGTTCAGACAAACGGGGCCAGCTCACAAAAAACATCTGACCAAGTCATTCGCCGCTCCAATTCTGTTTATGGTTGATGATTCCAACGTCGCACAGCCAATTTGATTGGCGCGACAATGAAGCCAAAAGTAAAAAACCAAATCACGTAAAAGAAAAATGCATAGGAAAACACACCAAACTGACTCGGTGGGAAAACAATTGCCCTTTTTATTCCTAATGTTTGAAACATCCCCTCGTAGGCGGTAGGCAAAAACAACATAAATGCCAAGAGTGCCAAGAAGCAGATGAAGGTAATGATTATCGGCTTGGGTCTGAGTGCCAATCTGGCAAATGCGTCAATATCATACATACTCGACCAAAGCACTATGGTAGCCGATACGTAAATTGCAGGGATAGAGCACAGATAGGCAAAATAGTATAGGTAACCGACATCCCCCGTATGCCGATACGCGCCGCCTATTGCGGTCCAGTCCAGAACTGCATGATGGAGTGAATATTGCTTCGTCAACCACTGCGGGTCCAGCAACGCCCGTTCAACGGCGAAGACAAAAATAGCCAAGAAAAACGGCGACAGAAGTTTAAAAGCAATCAGTTTTTGTTTTGTCGTCATGCCGGCCTTGATGAGCGGTAATCCCCCCAAAAATAAGTCAAAAATAAGAGGGGTTTGGAAGTGGAATTTTCTCGGTATTTTTAGACGAAGAGATTCGAATGAAGAAGAGCAGGTTTACGGAAGTGCAGATCATGTCTGTGCTCAAGCAAGCTGCGATCAGCTGAGCAATTTCATCTATTTTTGCCAATGATGCCCCCTAACAATTCCAAATGTTTAGATAGTTTTTGTTCACAGCCAAACTTGGCACCATGTTCAACATGACGACCAATGGAACATGGCTGGATATCAATGGGCCAATCAAAGCCCAGCGTCGAATTGGAACAAAAAGCCAGTCGTTATTGAAACCCGTCGAAAGCAGAGCCAAGATCGCAAGAAAGGAAATTATAAAACCTGAACGACCAAATGAGTTACTACTCACAAAAGGAGCAGCATCGTCTGGCTTGTGGAGGTAATTGGTGAAAACCACGGGCAACATGACGCCGAACCAGATGAGCGCTGCATAGACTGAGTGAAAAACGGCCGTCCACTTGTCGAGATAGAGTTCTCTGAACCATACAGGTTTGGTCAATTCAGTGCGGAGGGCAGAGTATGCTTCGCCATTTTCAGATAGCGCTAGGACCACCCTGTCCGCAGGCATTTTCAATAGCGACCAACCGGCGAGATTTTCGGCGGTCGTCTTCATCACCCCCTGTGAGTTAAAAAGCAAAGCAACCCCCAGCACTGCGCAAGGAACAGCCAATTGCCCCCAGATCAGATACTTGGAATTTATGGGTACGGGTCGAGCATACCGTGCCAGAATTGGAATACTGAGGATGCAAACAACGTAGGCGGCCAAGATACCTGCCCCCCTGAACGCGATCACCAATGATAAACTAAGTGCGCAAAAGCAGAGAACAACCAAACGGGCAATTTGTATGTTCAATTCAAAGCCCCCGACTTTGTGTCATCAAAAAAGTGTGAAATCTGCTCACACACGAAGGCCAAGTAGTACAACCAAATCAAAGCCCTCTACCACTTTTAGTATATGATGCTGCATCCCTGTCAACCGCTCCGGCAACGCCTGTGTCGAGCAATTCATCAACGGCCGCGCCGAAGGGCCGATCCAGATGGACGTGCTGAAGCCGTGATTTATCGTATTTTTCCCTACTCCTCTGGAGAAGGTGTTTCCCCGGACGTGTTCCGGGGAAGCGGAAGAGGTCCCGTCGTGCCATGTGCGATAGCTGCGCGCGAAGGAGCGCAAACCTCAAACAAAAAGGGCCGCAAGTTTCCCTGCGGCCCTTCCGTGACGTTCGAGAGTTGGGAGCCATCGTCTGAGGGACGATGCGACCCTTTGGTTAGAGGAGAGACTGCTCCCCGATAACCATGATCCGCTCAAAAGCTCCCACTTTCGTGAACTCACTCGACATCGGATCACCTCCTTTCAATTGTTGACGATGGGCAGAATGTGGTGCGATTTATGGTTTCCGTCAAGCCCGAAAGAACACCATGCCCCACGCCGACCTTATCATCACCAACGCCCGCATCATCACCATGGATGCAGCACGGCCTTTTGCGCAGGCGCTGGCCATATCCGGTAACCGGATTGTGGCCGTTGGCGGAAGTGAAATCCTCAACGATTGGCGCGGTCCCAAGACCCGCGTGCACGACAACACGGGCAACACCGTTATTCCTGGCATCATCGAAAGCCATGTGCACTTGTTCATCGGCGCGGTCGAACTTGATCTGCCTTACATCATGCATATCAACACCTTGCAGGGCGTATCGGACTCGATCTCTCAATACCGCAGGAAGCACCCCGATTGCCGCATCGTGATGGCGATCGGTGCCACCCATGAGCAGTTTGGCGCTGGCGCACCCATCACCCGCCACATGTTGGACCAGATTGTCAACGACATTCCTTTCGCCGTTGGCTGTTTTGACCACCATACAATGTGGGCCAACACCAAGGCTTTGGAAGCTGCAGGCCTGATGCATGGACGCGAACTGCCGCCGGGCAATGAAGTCGTCCTGGATGCCAACGGTGTTGCTACAGGCGAACTGCGTGAGCCCGCAGCGTTCGACCCGGTCCTGGCGCTGACACCAACGGGCGGCCGCGAAAGTGCTGGCTTCACCACGGGGCGAAATCCGGTGCCGCCAGCAACAGGAGCCCAGCGCAAGATCGATGAAGACTTCATGCGCCGCGGCATTGCCTATGCCAATTCGCTCGGTATCACCTCGATGCACAACATGGACGGCAACTGGTATCAGCTTGAGCTGCTGCATGCCCTGGAGAAACGCGGTGAGTTGAATGCGCGCATCGAAGTGCCGTTTCATTACAAGAACGTCTTCAAGCTTTCCGATGTTGATGAAGCTGTGGCTTTCCGCGGAAAATACGCAACAGACATGGTGCATTCGGGCCGCGTGAAACTGTTCATTGATGGCGTGATGGAAACACTGACCGCGCAGATGCTGGATGACTATCCGGGCCATCCCGGCAACAAGGGAGCACCGCTCTATTCGCCAGAAGACTTTGAGGCGATTGTCACGCGAGCCGATGAGCATGGTCTCCAGATATCCACCCATGCGATAGGTGATGGCGGCGTTCGCACCACGCTCGATGCCTATGAATCAGCACAGCGCAAGAATGGCAGGCGCGACTCCCGCCACCGCATTGAACACATCGAACTAATTGACCCGGCTGACATCCCGCGTCTTGCAAAACTGGGCGTCGTCGCATCCTTGCAGCCAGTGGCAGGCGTAACCGTACCGGGTGTGCCGCATGAACCGATTTTGTCACGCGTCGGTGACAAATTGCCTTATGCCTATGCCTGGCAAACCATCCGCAACACGGGTGCACACGTGGCGTTTTCGTCAGACTGGCCGGTGTCCAACCTCGATCCGTTTTACGGCATGCAATGCGCCATGACAGCCGTGCCGCTGCGCGCTGATTGCCCGCCGCAAGCGCAAAGCCTGATGGACTCAATTCACGGCTTCACCCTTGCCGGTGCGCACATGGAGTTCATGGAAGACCGCAAGGGCATGCTGAAGGAAGGCTACCTCGCCGACATCGCAGTTCTCGACGCCAACATGGAAGAAGCCGCAGCCGCTGCAATCGGCAAGATCAAACCCGTGATGACGATCTGCGACGGCAGGGTGGTGTTTGAGAGGTGAGACACTTCATCCTTCCCCCTTGCGGGGAAGGTGGATTTGGCGTCGCAAGACGCGAAAGACGGATGGGGGTAAAGCGGTTCAGGTTCTGGCGCACTGTCCCCCCTCCGGCGCTGACGCGCCACCTCCCCCGCAAGGGGGGAGGATATGAAGTGAGCCCACACTCCCGCAGGGGCTTTACTGACCCGTTCCCTCACTCAGCGGCGAAGCAATAGAACAGTCCATTGCCACCAGTGCCGATCAAGGATTCCTGGTCGCAGCCCCGCGAACCGTGCGCCGAATTCCACGACATCATGTGGCGCGTTTCCTTGAGTCCCTTGCGATCATGATGGCCAACGATGGCCGAGCCTTCCTTGTTGCTCGTCCAGTTCTTGCAGGTCGTATCGCCACCTGCTGTTGAATACATCCCAGCCGGATCGGATCCGGTGAGAATATCGTGCATGTTCTTTTCATCACCACGGCCCATCACGCCTTCGCCTTTTTCAGTCAGTGCTGTTTCCTTGGTGAGGTTGGTCTTTTCGGAATGCAGCTCATCGACAGAGGTTGCGATCACTTCGCCCTTGACGTTCTGCCACGGACCTTTGCCGATCCGGTCACGCGCATTCACGCCGGCCTCACCTTGGGGCGCAACCGTACTGAGATAGGCTTTCCAGTTTGCTTTCGGCGAACCTGCGGCTTTGGCAAGTGTTGCGCAATGCGCGTCCGCCCCTTCGAGCCCCCCGAGATTTGCGCCGTCGCCGGAGCCGACGCTGGTCACAAAGAACGACATTGAAGTGGCATCTGCTTGGGCAAGCGTTGCAAACATGGGGAATGCGAACAGCGACGCGGCAATAATCGTAAGTTTCATTGGTTTTTCTCCTTCGACGTGGATTCCGCTCAATGTATTTACGGCAATGAATGCATTGAAATTCCCTCGGCCAAAAACATTTATTGCGTTCTATTTATGTTCCGTGATATGGCCGGGGCATGGCAAAAGCGGCGTCCCAATTTGTATGTCAGTCCTGCGGCACGGTTCACGCGAAATGGTCCGGGCGCTGCGATAATTGCGGCGAATGGAATTCCATCGTCGAGGAGGCGCGCGAAGCACCCGGCATCAGGCGCAAAGGGTCAGGCGTTGCCCAAGGGCCGTATCTCCAAGCTTGTTGGCCTCAAGGGCGAAATCGTAAGCCCGCCGCGCATTGAAACCGGTATCACCGAGTTGGATCGCGTGGCTGGAGGTGGATTCGTGCCAGGTTCTGCGGTGCTGATCGGCGGCGACCCCGGTATCGGCAAATCGACGTTGCTGCTGCAAGCGCTCGCATCGCTGGCACGCAAAGGTCAGCGCGTGATTTATGTCTCTGGCGAAGAGGCAATTGCGCAGGTGCGATTGCGCGCCTTGCGACTCGGTCTTGCCGATGCACCAGTTCTTCTTGCCGCCGAAACCAACACGTCAGACATCATCGCAACCTTGGGCGAAGGCGACTTACCTGCTCTGGTCGTCATCGACTCGATTCAAACGCTGTGGTCTCCCGTCATTGAATCCGCCCCCGGCACTGTCTCGCAATTGAAGGCAGGCTCGGAAGCACTGGTCCGTTTTGCCAAGCAAAAGGGCGCGTGTGTTCTGCTGGTCGGCCACGTCACCAAGGATGGCCAGATTGCCGGGCCAAAGGTAGTCGAGCATCTTGTTGATGCCGTCCTCTACTTTGAGGGCGACCGGGGGCACCAGTTCCGTATATTGCGCGCTGTCAAAAATCGCTTTGGCCCCACTGACGAAATCGGCGTTTTCGAAATGTCGGATGGCGGCCTCAAGGAAGTCACCAATCCATCACGGCTGTTCATGGGGAGCGACGAACGCCCGTCACCCGGAACCGCGATTTTTGCCGGTATCGAAGGAACGCGACCTCTGCTTGTTGAGATTCAGGCGCTTGTCTCGCCTTCTCCTTTAGGCAATCCGCGTCGCACCGCAGTTGGCTGGGACGGCAACCGCCTCGCGATGATCCTCGCGGTGTTGGAAGCCCGCGCGGGCATCACGCTCAGTCAGCATGATGTCTATCTCAATGTGGCAGGCGGCTTGCGGTTGAAGGAACCTGCCGCTGATCTTGCCGTTGCCGCAGCTCTTTTGTCTTCGCTGTCGGACACCGTAATCCCCCACGGCACGGCTTTGTTCGGTGAAATTGCGCTCTCCGGCAACATTCGGCCCGTGAGCCAGACTGAGTCGCGATTGAAAGAAGCGCAAAAGCTTGGCCTTGAAGACGCCGTTGTTGCCACCAACGCTGACAAGCTCAAGGTAAATGGCTTGAATATCAGAGAGATGGCAACTGTTGCCGATCTCGTCGCCTGGGTTGCCTCACGTGCCAAGGGCTTGCGCAGAATAGCCTAGAACAGCTCGCATTTCCTGCCTATAAGGGGGCCGAAAAAATGGTGAGGGTGTGAGTTAAGATATGCCGTTTCAACTTCTTGATCTGATTTTGGCCGGCATCATGCTGATTTCCGGCGTTCTGGCCTTGATGCGCGGCTTCACCCGCGAGGTGCTGTCGGTTATTGCATGGGGCCTTGCTGCCCTTGCCGCCTACTTCGCCGTGCAGCAACCAGGTCTTTTGGCCATGGCCAAGCCCTATGTCGAAAAAGATATTCTCGCGCAAATCGCCGTTGGCGCAGTGGCATTCCTGCTGGTCTTGATCATTGTTTCAGTCATCAGCGTAAAGATATCAGATGCCGTAGTGGATTCTGCTGCAGGCGCAGTTGATCGCACATTAGGCTTTGTCTTCGGCCTGGGCCGCGGGTTGGTTCTGGTCGCAATCGCATATCTGTTTTACGGATGGCTCGTTCCAGCCGATCGACAGGACGGCTGGGTGACAAACGCAAAATCCCTTCCACTCATTCGCTCAACCGGTTCACTGATTGCATCATTGATGCCGCCCAACATGGTCGAAACCCTGTCCAGCACGGCACTGAGCGTCAATCCAAGCACGGCGGGGACAGAAACCAATTCAGCAGGTCAGGCCAATCCGCCGCCGGCGATTCCCGAAAGCGATGCAAATACCTTGGACAATCTGAGCAATGGCGCATCCCAGCAAAGCAATTGATCTCGACCTCGACGGCGATACTCTGCGCGAGGAATGCGGTGTCTTCGGCGTCTTCAATCACCCGGACGCCGCCGCACTGACGGCCCTCGGCCTGCACGCACTACAGCACCGCGGCCAGGAAGCAGCTGGCATCGTTTCCTTCGATGGCGCGCGCTTCAATGCCGAGCGCCGCATGGGCCTTGTCGGCGATCACTTCTCGGCAGAAAAAGTCATCAACCGCTTGCGTGGCAGTTCAGCCGTCGGCCATTGCCGTTATTCAACCACCGGCGAAACCATCCTCCGCAACGTCCAGCCGCTCTTTGCCGAACTTGCAGCAGGGGGCCTTGCCGTTGCCCACAACGGCAACCTCACCAATGGACTGGCACTTCGCAAGGAACTGATCTCGCAAGGAGCGATATGCCAGTCGACCTCCGACACCGAAGTGCTGCTGCATCTCGTCGCCCGCTCATCGCGTGGCAAGCTGGTCGAGCGTTACATTGATGCACTCCGCCGCCTCGAAGGCGCCTATGCCTTCGTCACACTCACCAACAAGAAATTGATCGGCGCGCGCGACCCGCTTGGCATCCGCCCCCTGATCCTCGGCAAGTTGGGTGACGCTTACATTCTCGCATCCGAAACCTGCGCGCTCGACATTATCGGCGCAAAATTCATCCGCGAGATCGAGAACGGTGAAGTCGTTGTCATCGACGAAACCGGAATTGAGAGCCACTGGCCTTTTCCACGCCAGCCTGCGCGCCCTTGCATTTTTGAATATGTCTATTTCTCGCGACCTGACTCGGTTCTGGGGGGGCGCTCCGTCTATGACGTGCGCAAGGCCATGGGCATGCAACTCGCCAAGGAATCGCCGGCTGATGTGGATGTCGTGGTGCCGATCCCGGATTCAGGCGTTCCAGCCGCATTGGGATTTGCCCAGGCATCGAACCTGCCATTCGAACTTGGCATCATCCGCAACCACTATGTTGGCCGCACCTTCATCGAACCCACACAAAGCATCCGCTCGCTCGGCGTCAAGCTCAAGCACAACGCCAACCGCTCTGTCATCGAAGGCAAGCGCATCGTGCTTCTCGATGATTCGATTGTGCGCGGCACCACATCCGTCAAGATCGTGCGCATGATGTATGACGCCGGTGCCGCCGAAGTGCACATGCGCATTTCGTCGCCGCCCATCAAGCATCCGGATTATTACGGCATCGATACGCCGGAAGAAAAGGCACTCCTTGCCGCCACGCACACCTTGGACGAAATGCGCGAATTCATTGGCGTCTCCTCGCTCGCGTTCCTCTCGGTCGACGGCATGTACCGCGCAGTCGGTTATCCCGGCCGCAACAACGCACAACCACAATTTACCGACCATGCCTTCACCGGCGAATACCCGACCCGCCTGACTGACATGCAGGGCGATGGCGCGAAGCAGCAATTGTCTCTGCTCGCCGAAGCCGGCTGAACATGACGGACCTCAGAGCCAAGGTTGCACTGGTTACCGGCGCATCACGCG
The DNA here is from genome assembly GCA_963738595.1 of uncultured Alphaproteobacteria bacterium. Lineage (GTDB taxonomy): Bacteria > Pseudomonadota > Alphaproteobacteria > Rhizobiales > Aestuariivirgaceae > Aestuariivirga. The sequence continues at coordinate 204,526 of CAVTXF010000007.1, read as the reverse complement.
GGCTTGGGCGCGCTACAGCACTACATTTGGCAAAGGCGGGTGCACATGTCATCGCCACGGCCCGCACCCAGGGCGGGCTTGAAGAGCTTGACGACGACATCCGCAAAGCGGGCGGCACGGCTACCCTCGTGCCCATGGACATCAAGGATTACGATGCCATTGATCGTCTCGGCGCATCGATCTTTGAACGCTGGAAAAAGCTCGACATTCTCATCGGCAATGCCGGAACCCTGGGCAAGCTGACGCCGGTGGCGCATATAGAACCAAAGGTCTGGGACGATGCAGTCGCAATCAACGCCACGGCAAATTATCGCCTGATCAGGTCAATGGACGTGCTGCTGCGCGCCGCAAGCCATGGTCGCGCGATCTTTGTAACATCAGGTGCGGCCCAGAAGTGCTTCCCCTATTGGGGACCCTATGCCGTGGGCAAGGCAGCACTGGAAGCGCTCGTGCGCACCTATGCTGGTGAAATCGCAACCACCAACTTGCGCGTCAACATGTTCAGCCCCGGTCCGACCCGCACCAAGATGCGCGCCACCGCAATGCCGGGCGAAGACCCGCTGACCTTGCCAACGCCGGAAGAAGTTTCGGTCCAGATACTGCAAATGTGCGAAGCTGATTTCAGCGACAATGGCGGCGTGTGGAAATACGACGCCAAGGGCCTGTTCAAGCAGTTTTGATCGGCCTACTTGTTATAAGGATTCTTGCCGCCGCGCAGGTTGAAGCGGATCGGCGTGCCATTGAGATCAAATGACTCGCGCAACCCATTGCGCAAGTAGCGCAGATAACTCTCCGGCAACTTCTTCAACTGGTTGCCAAACAGCGCAAACGTCGGAGGCCTGGCATTGACCTGCGTTCCATAACGAATCTTGATCCTGCGTCCCGACGGAGCAGGGGGGGCATTGCGTTGCAGCATGCCTTCCAGCCAGGCATTGAGCTTGCCGGTTGAGACACGGGCATTCCAGCGCTTGTCGGCTTTCATCACGGCTGTCATTAACTGGTCGATGCCGCGACCCTGCTTTGCCGAAAGTGTAACGACGAGTACGCCGCGAATATCCGGCAAAACGTCTTCGAGCTTGCTTTCCACATCGCGCATTTTCTTGTTCTTGTCGTCGACCGCATCCCACTTGTTGAGAGCGAGAACCACGGCACGGCCTTCGCGCCCGACCAGATCGCAGAGCGCAAGATCCTGGCGTTCAATTTCGGTCGTCGCATCCAGCATCACCACAACGCACTCGGCGAAGTTGATGGCGCGCAAGGCATCGGCCACAGCCAGCTTTTCAATTTTCTGCTGCACCCGCGACTTGCGCCTGATGCCAGCCGTATCCCACAGCTCAATGTCGCGGCCTCGCCAGGCCCAGGCGTTGGAAATCGCATCGCGCGTGATGCCGGCTTCCGGGCCGGTCAACATGCGTTCCTCATCAAGCATGGCATTGACCAAGGTCGACTTGCCAGCATTTGGCTGTCCAATGATGGCCAGTTTCAGCGGCTTCTTTGAGCGGTCCTCAGGTTCGGCATCAGGATCGAAACGTTCAAACGCTTCTTCCTCTTCAACGTCGGGCTCAAGTTTTCCGTAAGGCAAAAGCGCTTCATAGATGTCTTCCAGCCCCTCGGCATGTTCGGCGGAAATCGCAATTGGCTCGCCAAGTCCAAGCACATAGGCTTCGCCGACATTGGCTGTGCACAGCCCGGGATTCAGCCTTGTTTGCGAGCAGGATCACCGGCTTGCCAAGTTTGCGCACCTTGGTTGCCAAATCCCTGTCGGTGGAAGTGATGCCAGCACGTGCGTCTATCACAAAAAGAATGACGTCAGCCGAGCGCGCCGCTTCTTCCGATTGCGCGCTCATCCGCGCTTCCAGCGTGCCTTTTTTTGCATCATCAAGACCCGCTGTATCGAACACTCTGAACTTGAGATCGGCAATGGCGGCATTGCCTTCGCGCCGGTCGCGGGTAACACCAGGCACGTCATCGACAATCGCAAGCCGCTTCCCGATCAGGCGGTTGAACAGCGTAGACTTGCCGACATTCGGTCGTCCAAGAATGGCGGCGGTAAATGTCATTGGATATCAGCCGGTCCGGCTTCCTGGTCAACTGGAGGCACACAGTTGGGATCGTTCAGCTTGCAATCTCCATCGGTGATAGGCTGGTCCGCTGGCGGTGTCGTGGCGTCTTGCGGAAAGTCTGGATTCTGCTGACCGGTGATCAGTGGATCGCGTGCCGTTTGCTGATCCGGTGGCAGAACATTCTCACGGTCGCCAGGCAGCACGCGGTCGTCATTGCCACCAAAAATATTCTTCACAGAAGTGCAACCCTGCAACGCTGCAGCGACTGCAACCACGAGAACCAGACGCTGGAATGTCATTTTGCCTCTCACTTTTCCGGCATGTGTGGTGCAATCATCTGCACCATCATCATCGCGCGTTGGCGCATGCCTTGCGGAGTCTCGAGATCGTCCACCAGCGCCTTCATGTAACGGTCTGCCATGGCGTAGTCCTTGACTCGCCAGGCCGCGAGACCAAAAATTTCCCGTGCCTGGTGCCGCCAGATTTCGCCATCCTTGTCAAACGCACCAAGCCGGCCCAGAAGTTCGTCAGGTGTTGACGTGTCGACCAGCAGATAGCCTGCCTTGATTTTTGCCGCATCAATCAGTGTCTTGTCGTTGCCAGCATTGGCAGCGAAGACATCATAGGCAGCAACAGCCTTGTCTGCTTCGCCTTTTTCAACCAGCAGGTCGGCTTCCTTGATTTGAGCCAACTGCGCCAGTCCCTTGTGGTCAACTGCCTTGAGTGCAGCGATCGCATCGTCGATCTTGCCTTCACCGGCTTTTTTCAACGCTTCGGTGTAAACGATAGCGGCCTCTTCAGCCCTCTGCTGCTCATAGTGGGTGTAAAGCTGGAAACCGCCCACGCCCAACACGACGGCAGCGATTGCAGTGGAAATGAGCTTGCCGTGACGATGCCAAAGCTTCTTGTATTCGTCCTGCCGGACTTCTTCGTCCACTTCGCGGAACAGTGACTCATCGGTCATTTTAGGGCGAAAACCTCGTTAATTTGATCGTCGGAGGGCTAAAGCACGAGCTGGCCCAAATCAAGGCAATTCGACCAGAGCGAAATGCCGCTTTGCGGATTCGGCCTTTCGCTTTAGCGCGTTGTTGAGTCGCGGCATTTTCGCAGAAAACCGGTTCCACTTTTCTGCATGCCGCTCTATTCCTTCATGGCGTAGGTCTGGTCGATGGCAGGAAAACGTCGCTCCCGCACGTCCTCGGCATACATCTTGATCGCCCCTTCGATGGCAGCCCCTACCTTGCCGAATTCCTTGACGAATTTGGGAACCCGTGGCGACAGCCCCAGCATGTCCTCCATCACCAGGATTTGCCCATCGCAGGCAGCTGACGCGCCGATGCCGATTGTGGGAATGGCCACAGCACCCGTGATCTTGTCAGCCAGTGGCTGTGCAATGGCTTCCAGTACCACGGAAAATGCCCCGGCCTCGGTCACAGCTTTCGCATCCGCTTCGATGATCGGCCATTGCTCTTTCTCGCGTCCCTGTGCTTTGAACCCGCCGAGTACATTGATGGATTGCGGCGTCAGTCCGATATGCGCCATCACTGGAATGCCGCGCTCTGTGAGAAAGCGGATCGTTTCCGCCATGCGAATGCCGCCTTCCAGCTTGATGGCACCACATTCCGTTTCCTTGATCACCCGCGCCGCATTGCGAAACGCCTGGGCCGGACTTTCCTCATAGGAACCAAAAGGCATATCGACCACAACAAGCGCCTTTTTCGTGCCGCGCATCACGGCCCGGCCATGCATGATCATCAGGTCAAGCGGCACCGGAAGGGTCGTTTCAAACCCGTGCATCACCATGCCGAGGGAATCGCCGACCAGAAGGAAATCCACGAACTTGTCCGCAATCGCCGCTGTATGGGCGTGATAGGAAGTGAGCGAAACAATGGGAGCCCCGCCCTTGCGAGCCTTGATTTCGGGGGCAGTGGTGCGCTTGAGTATGGTGTGTTGAGACATGCGAAGGGTTTAGCCCTTGGCGCAAGTCACGGCAATACGGGTCTGCACACCAGTCAGACGGCTCGAACTGCGGCAAGCCTTTTGATTGCGTAATCGTCGCCCCAGCAGACGGCGGCCTCCCACGCGGCCGACGCTTGGCTGGCAATATCATGAATGCTGCCTTCCAGACCGGCGGCATTGTAGGGCAGCACAAGATCAAGGTCAGGCACGTCGACATGCGACTCGTCCCAGTCGATCAGCGCGACGCGTTCCGCAGTTATGCGGATATTGCCCGGGTTGCTGGGGTTGCCGTGAACAACACATGTCTGACGCCCCACAAGCCGCGCCCAGGCTGACCGGCATCGCGCAACACTCTCAGGCGGCATTGCGGCAAGGTCGATCTTTGTCCCTGTATCGGCATGCAAAAGGTCGGTGGATGATCGCCAGCCCGGGCGCTGCGGCCAGCCTTGCGTCAACTTGTGCAAATGGCGGAGCGTGTCGGCAACGCGATGCCAATCAGCCTCCGTCCCTGGCGGCCCGCCCTCCATATAAGTCATAACCATCAAACCATCCGCAAACAAACTGCCATTCATGTTCGGGATCGGCACAGGCACACTCACACCTTCGCGGTCGAGGTATTGGAGGAGTTCGGCTTCCCACGCGAGATCGGCATCGCTTCTTGTGCCGAGACGACCGACAGCAAGCGTGCCCCGGACGCGTACGCTCCATACGTCGTTGGCAACGCCTCCAGCGAGCGGTTCAATTTGAACTGCGTCTCCTCCCCACAGACTTAGGGTGTCCCAGCCCATGGGTCACCTCCTCGAGTCATTTGACGAGTGTGATCACCGGCATGCCGATGATTTCGCCATGCAGCTGCACCATGACCCCGTAAAGGGCGATGCCGCCCAGCACTGACATCAAGTTGTGCCCGCCGCGTTCGTCCGTTGGTACATAGGGAACATGGGCCTTGAGCAGAAGGAAATGCGCCAGTGCCGCAATCATCAGTCCACTGACCAATGTGACAGTTGCGCCATCACCATTTGCCAGCAAGTGGCCGATGCCCCAAAGCACCACGGCAAACGCCATGGGATACTTCAGCACATTGCGCCACGAGCCGCGGAAAATGAAGAGGCCGATGCAGATGAAAGCGAGCAGGGTGAACGCGAAATTCGCATGTCGTCCCCATGTTGGCGGGTCATAAAGTTCCGGCCGGTCGGCACCGCGAAACGCGTAGATGATCAACCCCAAGGCAACCAGCGAAGCGATCCCATATACCGCACCATAACCCTTGCCGAGCCCTGACTTCAGTGCAGTCTTGGCCACGGGAAGTGCAGGCAATATGTGAATGACGCCGAACAGTATGAGCGCAAAGACGAGAAGCACCATCAGCCAAGCACCGGAATGTTGAGAACCCACGGATGAAAAGCCATTGCCAGCACGAGAAAAACCACCGTGCCAGCAACAACCGCAATCACATCCGAGCGGATGCGCGGTTCGAACGGCGTGAATTTTCCCCGCATGGAGCTGAGGATGATGTCGAGCACCGAAATCGCAAAGATCAGACCGAAGATATAGACAACCGCTGTCTCGCCATTCACCAGCAAATGGCCGAGCGACCACGCCGCAAATCCCCACGACATCGGGTTCTTGATCCACGCCTTGATATGGCTCTTGCCATGTGATGCAGCGATGAGAACCCAGCCAATCCACGCCAGCGTGATGGTGATGTGCCGCGCCCACAACAATGGCTCATACACCATGTCGAGTGCCGCAGGACCGGCGCGGCCATGCCAATAGCCGATGCCGAGCCCGACCACCCCCGCCAGAGACAGCAAAGCATACAGCCCCTTGTAGCGGCCTTCGCCGATCCGCACTTTGAGTGCGTCCCGTGCCGCAGGCAGCAGCATCGAAAACAGGTGCGGCAAGCCGAATGCCAGGAGTCCGAGATAGAGGGAATTCATTATTGCTGACCTCACATGCCAATATTGCGCTGGTGCAAACCAGGCTGCTGACAGTATATCACGCATTTCCGGGTTACAAACATGGCACATGCATAGCGCTTCCAAAAACAACTTCATAGGCATCACGTCACTTGTGGCGGGAATCTTCGTGTTCTCCGTGCAGGACACAATCATCAAGCAGGTCAGCGGCGGCCACGCCGTGACGCTGGCCATCTTCTTGCGTTCCATTGTATCGTTCCCCATCCTCATCGCGATGGTGCATTATGAGAGCGGTCTCCGGTCCATCATCACGCCCAAGGCACCCATGCTGATCCTCCGTGGACTGATGATGTTGACGGCATATCTCGCTTATTACATCGCGTTCCCGGCCTTGCCGCTCGCCGAAGCCATTGCCCTGTTCTTCATGGCGCCGCTTTTCGTCACCATCGGATCAGGCCCGTTCCTTGGTGAACGCGTGTCACCTTTTGCGTGGATTGCCGTGGCCCTGGGCCTCGTCGGTGTCTTCGTTATCCTCCGTCCCGGCTCCGCTTTGTTTGAGCCAGCTGCATTGCTCAGCCTTTTCAGTGCAGGCTGTTATGCCTTAGGAATGCTGCTGTCGCGCAAGCACGGCGCAGCGGTCTCCGCAACGGTGCAAAGCTTTTATCAAAACGTCACTTATATCGTGGGATCACTCATCATTGCAGGCGCGCTCGCGGTTTTTGTGCCAGCTGAACAAACCCACCCGAGCCTCGCTTTTCTCACCCGCGCCTGGGCCTGGCCCAACACCTGGGACCTCACATTGATGCTCGCCTGCGGCATCATCGCGGCACTCGCCGTGGTGCTGCTCACCCACGGCTACCGCATGGGCGAAGCCAGCATCGTCACGCCATTCGAATATACAGGAATGATCTGGGCGAGCTTCTGGGGGTTCACGATTTTCAGCGAAGTGCCGAAGATTACGACTTTCATCGGCATGGCGCTGATTGCGGGGGCAGGTGTTCTGGCGCTGCGGGCGGGGCGCCGTAAGGAGGCAAAATAACTAAAACAGTTAAACTACGACTTGTTTCTCCCTGGGCCCGTTCGGTCTTCGCACGAACTTTGCTACAAGCTGTTTTCTATAACTTAGAAATTCGGACTTGTAGGCAACATGATCAGCCTGCCAGGGTTTGCTTGGTCCGGCCCAATGCACAATCTTTGGGTCTTCGCACCAATCCTGGTTGGGCACGAAATTCCACTTGGTTTCGAGATTGACAAATTTGCCGCGCGCGTAAAGGTTGAGAGCATCTTGATCATTGAACGCATACTGCTCGATGAGTGGCAGCGCGAATTCCGTGAACTTGTCGCGTCGCAGTCGGTCGAGGTCGAGGACAAGGACGCCGGCATTAAAAGTGGAAAACTGCAATGGTCCTAATCCATGCATCTGCCGTCGCAATTCCCACGCTCTGGAAAAAGGTAACGAAAGTGATGCTTTGGTGACCAGACGGACGCCCGTACTCCAGATTTCATATGTCGAAGTCTTGGCGGCAATCGCACAGCCATTGAGGGCAATCTTGTAGAGCGCGCTGAGATTGCTGCGAATGAGAATGTCAACGTCGAGATACATTATACGCTTCTGGTCACTGAGCAATTCGGGGAGGAGCAGCCGGTCCATGGTCGATACTGCAGTATGGCTCAGCATGCGAAGGTCGCCGCCATAATTGACCGATCGAAAAAATAGAGAACGAACGAGTTTTACCTGGGAAGTTCGCCTTCAAAAGTTCGGCGAATTCCGGGCCAAGCCCACGCAGCAAAAGGTGAATGCGCATGGGCGAGCGATTGTGCTTTATCAAGGAGGCGATGACGGTCAACAGTTCTTGCGCCAGGTTGGCATCGGCTGCAAAAGCAATCTCCATTGCTTTCCGGAGGAAGGGCGAGGTCCCAAAGTGATGCTATTTGTCTTGAGGGTTGACACGGTGGCCTTGATATCGACGTTTTGAGGGGGGCCAGGAATCATGTCTCGAGCAATAAGCTTCCGCTGCCGCTACGTCATCTTTGCACAATGCGCGCCAGGCAGACCTTACGTCTGCCTCGGTTGCGCCACCCAGGATCTTGTCGAGGATTGCGGAAACCTTTTGAGCTAAGCGACTGGCGCATGGCAGCAAATGCCGTCTCTGGAAGATCTAGCAACCCTTCAAACCGGATGTCGGACTTGTTCTTTGGAGTGAATTCTACTGGCAGGCCAAGCGATCGGCAAGGCAAATAGCAATGGAGTCGTGATGTTATGACTTTGCCAAAGCCGTTGTATTTTTCCAGCAACTCAACAGAGCCCCGCAAGCCCGTAACCAGATCCATGTCACGGACTGCATCTCCCACTTGCGAAAACTCCTCCACGCCGGTGTCTGGCGCGTTGGCATCGGCGGGCTTTGCATCGACAATGGCGGTGGGCCCTCCGGGGTTGGAATGACAGGGAAATACCGTACCGATAGTTGTTGTGAGGCAGCCCGAGAAGAACGCGGGAACACCGTAGTCCCGCAGCCGTAAACTGTCGTCCAGTCGCGACAGCCAATAGGTCCGCAAGATTTGAGATAGGCGGCAATCTCCGAGTTCATGATCCCGAGTTGGTTGAGGTGAAATGAAATGAATATCGGCTTGATATCTTTGTGGAAGGGGAAATCAAAATCGCCACGGAAGTTTCGGTGCATGTACCAGCCATTGGCAATCATCCACACGGGAGAGGGATATTTTCGCCCCGACGAAAAATCGCGGTCCACCGGCACCAACTGGACTTTGGTTTTCGGCCCGGCAATCTTTCGGCTAGTTTCAACCCGCTTCTGCAAACCACTTGCGAATTGCCCAAGCTCTGATCCGTCCGCGAAGTCGGCCTGCGAAAAACGGCACAGGTTCGCCATCATGGCCAGCGTCTGGACATAATCGCCAAGGTTCGAAGATGTACGCTGCCTGTCCAGCATCTTGTAGTCCATCACGCCGATCATGACAGCATCGCGGGAAGCTCTCGACACGGAAGGCCGCACTAGCAGCGCTTGTGACCACATGAGTTGTTGCACCTGGTCCCTCGTGAGCTGGGCCATAGCTTCAGGCGACGCCGTCAGTTCATCAACTCCTTTGCGAACTGCACAACGTCAAGATGTTTTGCTCGCAATCTGTTCAGTTCGGCTCTGACGGAAGCCGGAGACGCGGCGTAGATTTTGTCAAGCAGCTGTAGCCCTTTTGATTTGTTGGAATCCAGATATGACTCAACATATTCGACTGGCGCAATTGCAAGCGCAGTTTCTTGCCCAAGCGCATTGAAATACGCAAGCGCCGTCGGGTAAAATCGCCTCGCGATGCATGAAGACACCGAGTGCGAAATTTCCCATATCTTCGCTGAGCGGATTGTTTTTCAGCGCATTTCCGATTGAGCGCGCCGCAGTTCGGCGCCCGCGCGCAAGCAGTTTGTCGATGACCGACCTCAATGCGTCTGGCACGCTGTCTTTCTCATCTAGCGCAATCGCCAGGTTGCTGTCGGTGGCTTGATTTAGTTTTGTAACTGTTGTCCAATAATCTTGTCGCAGCTTCTTGACTTGCAAAGCGTGGGTTGCGCGTAGCTCTTTCAGGGCAGTGGAATGCGACGCGCGCAGCTTCTGGAGTTCGTTGACTGAGCTGGAAAGCGAGGCACGCAGCTTCTTGATGATTTTCGATTTTTCACCGGACTGTGATTTCAGCCTCTTGATCGACGATTTCCTCTTGATGACCAGTCCAAACATGCGCCTTGCAAACCCCTGATGTAAGAATCAAGGCGCACAGTGCCAACAATGGCTGTGCAAGGCAAGGCAGGCGGCGTGTTGAACAAATGGAAGGAGGGTGAATTTGTAATCACTCTCGAACGCGCGCCCCAATGTAGAGCCGCCTCCACCCCACCGCGTGCCGTTGACTATTGCACAATGATCGTCGTCCACATGCCAGCCATGAAATGTCCGGGGATATTGCAGTACAGAACATAAGTCCCCGGCTTGAGATCAAGCGTCAAAGCACCGCCCTTGCCCGGATCAAGTTCGGAAACCTCGCCAAGATCGCCCGACTTTTCCTCGTCAACACGGTTCTCGGTCGCGTTGTAGGGCAGCACCACATTTTCGTCAGCAACAGGTGCCACCAGCATTTCGTGCTGCAGGTCCTTGGCATCATTCTTCACCTCGAAGGTGACTTTGCCCGCCGGTACTTCCGTCTTGTCAATCTTGATCCCCATCATGGAGCGCATGAGGTCAACATGAAAGCCGAAATCGAAATCATGGCCTTGCACGAAAAAATCGACGACCTGCGCCTGAAACAATTTGCCGAACTGATGCAGGTGCAGCAGCGCCAGATCGACATGCTGATGAAACTCGCTGGCTCCCCAAATCCTCCCCACATTTGAGAGGGGCAGGGTACAGGTGAAAGCCACTATTGCTTGCCTTGCGATTGCTGCCGCCGCCTTGCTCGTGTATTCGGGGCGTAAGGAGTACATCATGCCAACCGAAAACCAGACATCAACCCGGAATCCGGGTTCGGACGCCAAGGAAATTACCCGCGTAGCAACCCATCAATATGGCGGCATGGACAAGATGTTCGCCGCCCACAAATGGCCCGAACGCGGCTCGCAAATGATGATCAGCGTGCAGCGCCACGTGAAAGAGTCCTACGGCAGCGTTGAGGCTTTTGCTGCAAAACACTCGAAGAAGAAATGATTGGGTGGCGGCGGTCCGCAAGGGGAGAAGGAAAACGTGCATACTTCCTGCCGTCACCCCCAGGGATTCACCACCTTTACACCCAGCGCCTCAAAATCCCGTATGTTGCGTGTCGCCACTGTAGCGCGGTGACGAATCGCAATCGCGGCGATCATGCCGTCCGGCGGTTGCACAATCCGTCCCGAACGGGCAGCCTTGCCCATGATGTCGGCGTAGATCACAGCGGATTCCAAATCGAAGCTGTGGATGCGACCGCCATACAGACGCACCAATTCGGCCAACACCTTGGCGAGTCTGGGTGCACGTTCAGCTGGCCGAATTCTTTCGATACCATAACCCAGTTCTGCGATGACGATAGTTGCTATTGCCCCATCAGTGCCGAGTGCGCCAAGCCACGCCATGACCCGCTCATCCGGCAATACACGCATCGCCTCAGACAGCACATTGGTATCGAGAAAGATCAAAATTCAACAGGCTTGTGCGGTGCGCGGCCTTCACGGATGATGGCGTCGAGGTCAAAGTCTTCACCCTGATCGAGCGCATAGTCCTTCCGAATTCGGGTGAAAAAATCAGCAGCGGATTCTTTCCTGGTTTCCTGCACCATCGACTTGGCATAGGCATCAAGCGCCCGCTCGACAATCTGCCGGACGCTGCGCCCCTCCAATTTGGCCAGCCGCCTTGCAACCTTGTGTGCATGCGCCGAACGGATGGAAAGTTGAACCTCTGTCATGGGGTGATCTTATCACAGCTAGCATTTGCTAGCAAGCACAACGTCCCCCACCTCCGGCCTTCGGCCACTTCCTCCCCATTGAAGAAACGGGGCGGAGAGTGAAGCAAAAACACACTCCAACCCGCGCCTCACCGCAAACCATAACTCACCCTCCAACCCGCGCCTTTCGCGGGGAGGAGGTGCCCGTAGGGCGGAGGTGGGGGCCACGGGTGATGTGATGCAGGCAAGTTCCAATTTCTGAAATAAAAGCCTGTGTGGCCAAAACCCACCCCAACCCCTGCCTCAAGAGCGGAATGGAGCGAACTTGCAATCCCAGCGCGTGAGGGGCGGTGACAGCGCGACAAGCTGCCAGACTTTGGAGGCGTATTTGGACCACTGCGTCTGATAACGATCCGACCCTAGCCCTCTAGAGCGAGGAGCTTCTCACTTTTCTCTCGGCCACTCTTCGCTTAGGGACGAGTGCTCATTCCTCGTACGTGTTGATAGAGCTCATTGTTCATCGCTCTGTGCAATCTGTTAAAGTTGTGTCATCACAATGGTCGAGAGCATATTTCGGAATCGTTCTTGTTGTGCATACTCAGAAGCCATTTGCACTGTCATGGCGCATGAATTCAGATCACAACGTACTTTATGACCCATGACAGAACGTCAGCAAGTTCGTTTAACGTTCGTTTGTATATGCAACTCTTTTGAGTGGAGTGATTAAAGCAGCATCATTGCGCCTCATAAACGTCGTGCTCTCAATGATTTGCAACACAGACAGTTGAGAGCTGTCCTTTCACGGCACTTTGGAAGTTCGTGAAACGCTCTATACAGCTCGTTAGGTCAGGATTTTAGGCATCTCTTAGGATTTCCAACTCGTGGACTGTTTGAATCGTAACATATCCAAAGCCATCACTGAAACTGATGCCAAACAGTCTGGCTGAGACTGTTGAAGTCCGACCTGCGAACGAATGATCGCTGCAATCAGCATATTTTCTGTGCAAGATTCCAGGACACATTGTCGCTACGCACTCTGCACAAAGGGTAGCATCTACATTATTGCGAGCAGTTCCAGTAATATCCCAATAAGCCTAGCGATAATTGGAACGTGCAAATGACTCCGCAATTGCACGTCACCCCCTCCGTCTCCTTCGCGCACTCCCATCATCCCCCGGCGTATCCACCACCTTCACCGCGGCAACTCCACCACCTTCCGCAACTCCGTAAACGCCGCCGTCTTGTGGGGGATGGCCATCGCTTCAACGAAATGCTGCTGGAACTTGGGCTCCACCGCCGTTTCGATCTTCTCGATCCGCCGCACCACGGCTTCGATCTCGTCGCGGGCACCCTTGTTCAACAGCGCAATCCGCGCCCCCGTTCCCGCCGCGTTCCCCGCTGACTGCACGCGGGACAATTCGCAATCCGGAATAAGCCCCAGGATCATCGCGTATTTCATGTCGATATGCGAACCGAACGCACCCGCCAGACGAATCTTGCCGACAGTTTCGATCTCCAGCTTGTCCATCAACAAGCGCACACCAGCATACAACGCCGCCTTCGCCATCTGGATGGCGCGCACATCATTCTGCGTGATGCGGATGAGCGGGCCACCACTTTCATCCGTGGGCTGACGAACCACATAGTTGAAGGTGCGCTTGAAGGGCTCGATGCGCGGACTTCGCCCCGCAAATGATCCATCCACAAGTCCATCCTGACTGATGATCCCTGCCAGATACATCTCCGCAATCGCTTCAATGATGCCACTGCCGCAAATGCCGGTGACACCCGTATGTTTCACCGCCTCTTCAAAGCCCGGCTCATCACTCCACAAATCACTGCCGATCACCTTGTAGCGCGGCTCCAGCGTGACAGGATCAATGCGCAAGCGCTCGATGGCACCGGGTGCAGCACGCTGCCCACTTGAAATCTGCGCACCCTCAAAAGCAGGACCCGTGGGCGATGAACAAGCGAGCAATCGCGCCTTCGAACCCAGAACGATTTCCGCATTGGTGCCAACGTCAACCGCCAGCATGATTTCGTCCTGCTCGTGCGGCGCTTCGGACAGCACCACGCCCGCAGCATCCGCCCCCACATGCCCCGCGATGCACGGCAGCACATAGACCCACGCGCCTGCATTCAATTTCAGATCAAGCTCGCGCGCCGGGAAGGTGAGGGGAAGGCCGGTGGCCAAGGCAAACGGTGCACCGCCAAGCTCCGTCGGATCAATGCCGAGGAAAAGATGGTGCATGACAGGATTGCCGACCAGCACGATCTCCATGATGTCAGTGATTGCAACATCGGCTTGGCTGCAAACCTCTTCCGCCAGCTGCTGCAATGCCTGACGAATGACCGTGGTCATTTCCTTCTCGCCACCGGGATTCATCATCACGTAGGACACGCGGCTCATCAGGTCTTCGCCAAAGCGGATTTGCGGATTCATCAATCCCGCTGATGATTTCACTTCGCCGGTGGACAGATTGGTGAGATGCGCCGCGATGGTGGTGGAACCCACATCCACGGCAAGGCCGAACAACTGGTCATGAAATCCAGGCCAGATGGCGGCCAAACGATTTCCGCCACCGGGTGCGCGTGAATACACCGCACAGGTGATTTTCCATTCGCCCTTGCGCAAGGTCTTCTGCAATTCGGCAATGATCGGCAGATCACAAGTAATATTTTCAATGCCCCACTGGTTTTTGAGCGCCACGTAAACCCGCTCCAGATCGGAGGAGGGTTTGTGCATGTCGGGTTCTTCAACTTCGATGAAATAGAGATGCGTGGCAGGATCAAGCTCGATGGCCCGCGTATCCGCTTCCTTGCGCACCACCTGCTTGTGCACCTGCGACTCTGGCGGCACATCAATGACAAGATCACCCTGAATGGTGGTCTGGCACGACAGCCGCCGCCCTTTAGCCCGCGCAACCTCTCATAGCGTTCTTCAACCTTGGTGATCGCCCCTACATGGTCTGCTGCCGATGTGATGCCATGCTTGGCAAAATCGCCTTCGCCGACATTCACTTGGCACCGCCCGCAAATCGCGCGGCCGCCGCAGACGGAGTCGATATCGACACCAAGCTGCCGCGCCGCTGTCAGCACCGGCGTACCCACAGGAAACCGTCCGCGCTTGCCAGAGGGGGTGAAAACGATGAGGGGATGGATGTCGGTCATGGTGTCTCGGCAAATGAAGGATCGAATAGGGAGGGAGTAGATAAAACTGCGGCTCCGGTCTATACCGAAACCGACCCCTATTCGCTAAGGGCTACTCGCTATTCGCTTCTTACCTACCATGCACATCATTCCCGGCGATTTCGCCAACCCGCACGTCAAAAACCTCCTCCGCCTCCACCTCGAAGGAATGCATGCCAATTCCCCGCCAGGCAGTGTTTTCGCACTGGATTGGTCCGGCCTGCAGATGCCTGACATCAGCTTTTATACCCTGTGGGACGGCGAAGACCTGCTGGGTTGCGGCGCGCTGAAAAACCTGGGCGATGGCACGGGCGAGATCAAATCCATGCGCACCCACCCGCAACATTTGCGCAAAGGCGTGGCGGAAAAACTGTTGCTGCATGTGATTGCCGAAGCCAGGGTCAGGGGCTTCACGCGCCTGTCGCTCGAGACCGGATCAGGCCCGGCATTTGAACCCGCACTGGCTCTTTACCGCAAGCACGGTTTCAAGGATGGGAAAGCGTTCGGGGAATATACGCGGAGCGAATTTAACCAGTTTCTCCATCTCGACCTGGGCAGCTATACGTAAGACCAGAAACAAGCTCATGACAGTGCAGGAGAATACATAATGAAATCGCATGCCAGGGTGGTGATCGTCGGTGGCGGGGTCATGGGCGTGGGCTTGCTCTACCACTTGGCACTCGAAGGCTGGACTGACATCGTCCTTTTAGAAAAAGGCGAACTCACCTCCGGTTCCACCTGGCATGCGGCAGGACAGTGCCCGCATTTCAATGGCTCGCTGAACATGACCAAGGTCCATGTCTATGGCACCGAACTTTACCCGAAGCTGGAGAAACTCACAGGCCAGGCGGTGTCATGGCACGGTTGTGGCGGCTTGCGCCTGGCGACGACCGATGAAGAAGTGAACTGGCTGAAATACGTCCACGGAATTTCGAAACTGGCGGGCTACGAAGGCGAGATCATCGGGCCGTCAGAAATCAAGCATTACCACCCCTTCCTCGAAACATTCGGGATCAAGGCAGCCTTTCGCACGGTGACGGATGGCCACGTGGCCCCGGCAGACATAACCAATGCAATGGCAGCGGGTGCGCGGACATTGGGCGCAGAAATTATTCGCCGCAATCGCGTGATCGATATCAAGCTTCTCCCCAATGGTGAGTGGCGTGTGTTCACGGAGCAAGGCACGATTGATTGCGAGCACGTGGTGAATGCCGCAGGTAGCTATTGCGATATCGTCGCCGGTTGGACTGGCCATATTGCCCCCATCGCCAACATGCTGCATCAATATGTGATCACCGAACCATTGCAGGATTTGATCGATCTCAAGATGGAATTGCCGGTCGTGCGCGATCCATACTCCCACGCATATTTACGCGAGGAAACCAACGGCGTTTTGGTCGGGCCTTATGAAACCGCAACAGCGCACACGTGTTGGGATGGTGGGCAACCACGCTGGGATTATGAAAGTGAACTGGAACCCAACGAACTCGACCGCATCATGCCGTGGCTGGAAAAGGCGACAGAACGTCTGCCGCTGTTTGGCAAGTCGGGCGTAAAGTCAGTCATCTCGGGCGCCATCACCCACACGCCAGACGGTGTTTATCTGTCCGGTCCGGCACATGGCCCGAAAAACTACTGGATGCATTGCGGCGCATCGATCGGTATTTGTCAGGGTGGGGGTGCCGGCAAATATCTGGCGCAGTGGATGGTGCATGGCCAGGCTGAAATCAACATGCGCGAATTCGATCCGCGCCGGTTCGGAAGTTGGGCGACGAAGGATTACACGGCAGAGGTTTCCGTCGCCGACTATCACCACATGTATTATTGCTACAAACCAGCAGAACAACACACAGCTGGACGAGGCCTGCGCAAATCATCGCTCTACGACACGCTGAAAACTGAAGGCGCGCAATACGCCCAAATCTTTGGCTGGGAACGTGCCCGCTGGTACGCGAAGAACGGCGAAACCGAACAACACTCATTCAAACGTTCAAACTGGTGGAATGCGGTGCGCGAGGAGTGTTTGGCCGTTCGCGAGCGTGTCGGGCTAATGGATCTCTCGACATTCTCAAAATATGATGTGAAGGGCCGCGACGCGCATGCCTTTCTTGAACGCATTTGCGCCAACAAGATTCCGGCAAAAGATGGCAGCATCATTCTCGGGCATTTGTTGAATGCCAATGGCTTCATCGAAAGTGAAATCACCATCACGCGGCTCTCCGCGGAACATTTCTATGTATTGTCCGCAGCTGTCGCGCAATTGCATGACTTTGATCAGCTGAATTGGCGCAAGTCCGGTGAAGATGTAACAATTGCCGACATCACGGATGATTTCGGTGTTCTTGTTCTAGCCGGTCCGAAGGCACGCGATGTGCTCTCACAAATCCGCGCTGGTGATCTCGGCAAGTGGCTCACTGGTCGCGAGACCGAAGTTGCTGGCGTCAAAGGTGTTCGGTTGTTGCGCGTGAACTATGTTGGCGAGTTGGGTTGGGAACTTCATGTGCCAATGGCCGACATGCCAAAGGTCTATGCAGAGCTCATGCTCAGCGGAAAACCTCACGGCATCCAGCTGTTCGGCACCTACGCCATGAATTCGCTGCGCATGGAGAAATCCTATCGCGGCTGGGGTTCTGAACTGACCAGCGAAATCGACATGTATGAAGCATCCATGTCGCGCTTCATTCGCGAGGACAAGACGGACTTCATCGGCAAGGCCGCGTCACTGTCAAGAAAGCAACGTGGGCCCCGCATGACACTCGTGTCTTTGGAAGTGGACAACACTGACAGTGACTGCATGGGCAATGAACCCGTATACCATGCCGGCAGGCGGGTCGGCGTCACAACGTCCGGCGCATTTGGCCACACTGTTAACAAGTCGCTTGCGTTTGCCTATGTGGCACCCGACCTCGTAAGGCCAGGAACTGAGTTCGATGTTCTCGTGTTCAGCGAAAAGCGCAAGGCCCGCATCATTCCTGACTCGATTTGGGATCCGGACAATCTGCGCCTGAAAGCATGACATTACATCAGAATCGCCCGCTGGTTGGCATTTCCCTGATGATTGTGGCGATGCTGGTTTTCCCTTTCCTGGATGTCGTCGCGAAATTCCTCGGGCGGCAAGGTGTGCCAGTGATCGAAATTGTCTGGGCCAGACTTTTCTTTGGCATGCTGCTGACCGCACCCTTGCTGGTTCACAACGAGGGAGCTCGGGCCCTGATACCGCGGGACATCAAGCTCAACATGTCGCGCGGCGCACTGATCGTCATCAGCACACTGATGTTTTTCAGTGCCCTGAGGTATCAGGGAATAGCGGAGACTCTGTCGATTTACTTTGTCCAGCCCTTGATCATCACAGCACTTGCCCCGCTTCTCCTCGGCGAGCATGTGGGCATTCGCCGGTGGAGCGCTGTCGCGGTAGGTTTTCTGGGAGTTTTGGTAATCATCCGGCCCGGATTTCAGCAGGTGAATCCCGGGGTGTTTCTGGCTTTCGGCGCAGGGGTTACTTCAGGCATCGCGATGTTGCTGTCGCGCAAACTGGCGGGTGGCAGCAGCGCCATGGCAAACACTTTTTACACGAGTCTGATGGGAGCAGTTTTTGCAACCATGGCAGTGGCTTTTGTTTGGCAGACGCCCGATTTGCAACAATTGGGCCTGTTCATTCTCCTTGCGATGATAGGAACAATCGGCAATTACCTCTCGATCCGCGCCTTGCAATACGCGGAAGCATCACTGCTCGCGCCCTTGGGCTATACCGAAATGATCAACGCAGTTTTGGCGGGCTGGTACTTCTTCGGCGATTTTCCGGATGGCTGGACTTTTGTCGGCGTGGCCATCCTTGTTGCATGCGCTGTCTATATTTCATTGCGCGAGCGCAAGGTTGCCGCAATTGATTTTGATCGCCCGTGATCAGTGTTTTCCAAGTGCATCCTCAATGCGGCGGTCAGGTATCAGCCACATGAGTGCCACGAATGCTGCAACAGCCATGGCCGCATATGGCTGAATAAACGAAAGCGCCATCGCCAACACATAGCATGCAAGCGATATCTTCCCCTTCCAGTCAGCGCCGATGGCTTGGGCCAAGGGTAAATCATTGCCGTGAACGGCAGTGATCCGCAAAACCAGAACTGTATAGGCAATGGCCGCCATGAAGAGATTGATCGAATAGACAAACACCGGCCATTGCGCAAAGTGGTTCTCACCCATCCATCCCGTTGTGAAGGGAATGAGCGAAAGCCAGAACAGCAGAAACAGATTTGCCCACAGGATGCTGCCGCTGACCCGCTTCACGGTGTGCAGCAGGTGGTGGTGATTGTTCCAGTAAATGGCGACATAGACAAAGCTCAGCACGTAACTGAGGAAAACCGGCAGGAGTTCGGCCAGGTTTTCAAGTTCGGCACCGTGCGGAACTTTCAGTTCCAGAACCATGATTGTGATGATGATGGCAATCACGCCATCGCTGAATGCTTCGAGCCGCGTCTTGCCCATCATTTTAGTTCCTCACCATCCTGATCCACCACCACCCCCACCGCCACCACCGGAAAATCCGCCACCACCTGAACTACCGCCAGTTCCTGAAACACTGCCGGGCGGCGATGCCGCCGAAGAGACAGATGATGAAAGTCCGCTGCTCAAGTCTCGCGCAAATCCGCCACTGTTCCAGCTGCTTCCGGAACCACCATACCAGACGGGTGCCGTTGCCCCAGCCGCTGCAGCTGCAGCCAGAATCGCAGTGAATTTCCTGTTCCATTCATTCTCGCAATCAAGCGCCATAGCATAGGGGAGGTAGCGTTCAAAAAGTTCCGGCGTTTTCTCTGGCGGATGCAGCGCATCAAGTCGCTTCTCTTCGGCAGTCGTAAGATACATCCGGAAGCCTTCGATCTGGTCCAGCACTTTCTTGCCGACGGGCGTAGGCGCAGGCAACAATTTTAGAAACATGAAATTGACCACGCCAAGCAAAGCTGCCGCCATCACATAGAGCATCATGGATTGATTGGCGCCGTTGCGAAAGATCGTGAGCAAGGGAACGCCAATGCCGCCCAGCGCGAATGGCACGAGAAACAGCAGGCGGAAAAGGCTGCCAAGTACGCCCAGAAAACCACGAGATGAAAACAAGCCCTGGACCGCGCCATAGCCGATGGACAGCAACACGCCCCACCATATGGCGGCAAACACCCCGGCAAACAGCAACACTTGCCCTTCTTCGCCGGCAATCGACAACCCTGAAAGCACCAGGCCCGCAACGGATGCCAAGGCACCAATCGCAAACCATCCGAAATTCTTCACAAACATCGTGCCCTTGAACTCTTCAGTCAGGGAACCAAAGAGCTGGTTGCGCGCGACATTCACACTCCGATGATTCTCATTCTCCAGTACCAATGGCGAAGTCGGCAACGAATTGAGCAAAGCCGTTTCGGAAACCGTCAACGCAGCGCCAGAATTGGACAGCGACTTCGAAAGGCGGGTCACGGAATACGTGTCCTCGTCATTATTGATCTTCACCCAGCCCTTGACGGCGAGATCAACCAGGGCTGCGGCAAATGCCTGATTGTCAGACGACTGTTTCCAAACATAGCGCACACCGGCTGGTCCCAGGCCTTCCGGCGGTTTGAACAGGGGGACAATTGGCCCACCCAGCGGGTCCCGTCCGACCTTGTTCCAGACAATCAAGAAGTAAGCGAATACACCAATTAGTGTTGCGGCAAGAATGCCATAACCCGCGTTGTCGCCAATCCAGTTTGCCAGGTTTTCGCTTTGTGTAGGACGATGGACAATGCCTTTTTGCCACGCGACAGCTACGGTGAATCCATCACGCACTGCCAGCGCTCGATCAGTTGCAGCGGAGAATTGGTTTTCAGAAACAACACCGGGTTTCGCATCCGCTGCCGTCGAACCGAACTGCCCGGTAAACACGGCGTGTTTGCTGATGACAGCACCTTGCGGCAATGTGATGTGGGAAAAGGCCTCGCGGATCGGAAATGTCCATTCATTGCCTGTTACGTTCCAATAAAGTTCGTCATACGTATCGAAGAAACCGACAACGCGCGTAACATGGTACTTGATCGTGAAAGTATGCACGCCCGGCTGCAGCAGAATGTCGGCATCGCCTATGCGGATGCGCACGCCATTCCCGATGTTTTCAACAACCCAGTTGACACTTTGTCCGTTGCGCAGAACCTCAACAACATTGAAGCCCACGCGATAACGGCTGCCATCGGGCTTTTTGTAGTCAGTCGGAAAATCCCGCAGAATTCCGCGCCTGATTCTGTCCCCTTCGGCAATCACCGAAATATCTTCGGTAACATCCAGTGAAGCATCTGAATTTACTATAATCTTGCTGACAAAGCGGTCAATCGACTCGGCAGCCTGGCCAGGAACGGCCAGCGCCAAAAAAAGTAGAAACGCGCCAAGGAAGCGGCGGAACATCAGCGTGTTTTGAAATCAACCTTGGGGGTTTCGCGTGCAGCGGCGTCACCGATTTCGAAAAATTCCGATTTCACAAAGCGGAAGAAATTGGCGACGAAATTGCTGGGAAATGACTCGATTGTCGTATTGAAATTGCGCACGGCCCCATTGTAGTAGCGCCGCGACATCTGGATTTCGTCCTCAACACCTGAAATCTTGTCTTGCAGGTCGCGGAAATTCGCATCGGCCTTCAGTTCGGGATAGGCCTCGGCAATGGCAAACAACCGCCCCAGTGCTGCACTCATGGCTTGACCGACAGCAGATTGCTCACCAACGCTGCCGCCAGCAATACTCTTGGCCCGCAATTCGGCAATATCGCGGAACAACTTGTCTTCGTGCGAGGCGTATCCCTTTACTGTCTCGACAAGATTCGGAATGAGATCGGCCCGTCTCCGCAGTTGCACGTCAATGCCGCTCCAACCTTCTTGAACGAGGTTCTTCTGGGAAACCAGCGCATTGTAGGCATAGACCAGATAGCCAAGCACCGCCACGATCGCCGCCAATACCAGATAACCAAAAGTCATGCGTTCCTCCACAAGATTGATCCGCATATTAGCTGTTATCACCGGGCCTGCAAGCAGAGTAAATTTCTCCAAATAGTCAAATGCGCGATTGACCTTGCCACCTGATCAATGGAAAACGAGACACGGAGAAGTGTGATGGAAATGCGGCCGCTGCCAAAATTCAAGGGACCTGAAGGCCAGGAAGACATGGCCTATTTGTTGACACCCGGACCCAGCACGACGTCTCTCAGCGTCAAGCTTTCGATGATGGCGGATTGGCCTGTGCAGGACATTGAGTTCCGCGACATGGTGCGCGAAATTCGCGAAGATCTCGCAAGGCTAGCCGGCTGCGATGATTCATTTGAATGCGTGCCGATGCAGGGGCCGGGGCAGTTTGTCATTGAAGCTGCATTGGGAGCTCTGGCACCGACCGGCATCGCAAAGACCTTGGTCATTTCCAACGGAACCTATGGCGACCGCGCTGCCCATGTGCTGGAGAAGCTGAAACGGCCCTACATCAAGATCAGCAAGGGAGAAGACGCAGCCGTAACATCCGAGGAAATTCGTCCGTTGTTGGATGCCGACCGCAACATCACACATGTCTGGATGACCCAATGTGATCGCACGACCGGCATCACGAATCCTGTGTCCGATATTGCCAAAGTGGTAAAGTCCAAATCGCGCGTCTTCATGGTCGATGCGATTGCCTCGTTCGGCGCACTACCGCTCAACATGACGCAAGAACTCGTGGATGTAGTCGTATCCTCAGCCAGCGACAGCCTCGAGGGCGTTCCTGGTGTTTCATTCGTATTGTTGAAGCGCGATTTGCTTGTCGCCTCAGCAGGTAAATCTCATTCCGTGGCGCTCGATCTGCACGCACAGTGGGCGGAGTTGCAACAGACTGGCGATTTCCGCTTCACGCCTCCCACCCATGCCATTGTTGCCCTGCGCGAGGCGCTGCGTGAGCTGCATGCCGAAGGTGGCATCACGGCGCGATATGACCGCTATCGCCGCACCGCTGATGCGCTGGTTGATGGCATGCGCCGCATGGGCTTTGCACCTCTCTTGACCGCCGACCGGGCAGGGCCGATTCTGCAGACTTTTCTGTATCCGCGTGATCCGGCATTTGACTTTGATGAATTCACCAGGCTCCTGCGCGGTCGCGGATTTTCAATTGCGCCTGGGGTACTGCAAAAGCTCAAAACCTTCCGCATCGGCACGATTGGAAAACTCGACTCGCGGGTCATTGAGCGCGCCCTGTCGTCAATCGAAGACGCCCTGAAAGAACTGGGCATCAAGGACGCATCACCAGAGGGAGGTTAAGCAGTCTCCGCCAACGCACGCTCCTTGCGCCGCCGTGCAACTTCGTAGACCACCGCGATAATGATCGTGATCACGATAAGCAGGAATGCCAGCGCGTTGATAGTCGGCGTAACGCCCGAGCGGACCTTGGAGAACACATAGACCGTCAACGTATCCATCGTGCCGCGCGTGAACAGGGTCACGTTGAAGTTCTCAATAGACTGGAAGAATGCGATGGCAGCTCCGGCGAAAATCGCAGGATAGAGATGCGGCAGAAGAATCCGTCGCAGCATCTGGCCGTTGCTCGCACCAAGATCGAGCGCTGCTTCTTCCAGCGCCCTGTCAAAACTCTGCAAACGCGCCAAGACCAGCAGCATGACAAAGGCAGCAATGTAACTCACCTGACCCAGCACGGACAGGTGCAGGCCTGATGGCACGTTCAACTTGTTCCAGAACAGCAGCGTCGAGATACCGATGACTGCACCCGGAGCGAGGATGGGGGCCACCATGACGCCATAGAGTATCGAGCGCATGCGACCCGATATCGAATTGACCAGAATGGCCGCCGCCGTGCCAATCGGCACGGCAAGCGCGGCAACAGCAAGTGCCACCCAGATCGTGTTGAAGAACGAAGTCCACAACCGTCCGTCATTCCACATGTCAATGAACCAGCGCGACGTCAGTCCCTTCCACGGCACGATCGAGGGCAGACGGTTATCATTGAATGCAGCCCCCGACATCACCACCAGCGGCACCAGCAGATAAAACAGGAAAGCGCCCATGTAGATGTGAAAGAGAATGCGGCTTGTCTTGCTGTTCATGATGCGCTCCCTCTCACTTGGCGATGTCCGACAGTTTCACCTTGAACACGCGCATGACCAGTGTCACGAAAATCGTGCATAGGATGAGCAGCATGAAGGCGTAGGCTGAACCCGTATTCCAGTCCTGGCTTTCCAGCATCCATTGTTGCACTGTCTGGGTGAACCATTGCGATGTCGTGGAACCAAGCAGCGACGGCACCAAGAGTGAACCGGCCGACAACATGAAGACCATGACGGCCCCTGAAGCAATACCGGGCTTTGCGTGCGGCAAGATCACCCGCCAATGCGTACGCCACCATGACGAACCCAAATCCTGTGCAGCTTCAATCTGGTTGGTGTCGAGTGATTGCACCGCGTTGTAAATCGGAAACAGCATGAACAACACATAGGTGTACACCAGGCCAATCATCACACCGCTATAACCCTGGATGTAGCGCACCGGTTGTTCAATCAAGCCAAGCATGTCAAAAAGCACAAAGTTGAGCGGACCTTTCAAGGCGAGGATGATCCACCATGCAAAGGCGCGCAGCACCTCGGACACCCAAAGTGGCACAAAGAGCAGCAGGAAAAGTGTTGGCAGGGTCTTCGGGCTCACGACCTTGGCCAGATAATAGGCCAGGGGATAGGCGAGCAGGAAACAGATGAATGTGACGATGGCCGAATACCAGATCGTCAGCATGAACGTCATCGTGTGGACGGGCATCTGGAATTCATGACCGAAGAATCTTGCGGTGATTTCCCCGTGAAAGACCTTCATGTAATTGTTGAGCGAGTAGCTGTCTTTCGGTCCGCCAACTTCGACAATCGGCAGATACGGCCTGAACGATGACTCGAACATTGTAAGGTTTGGGAGAATGACAAGGATCAGCAGCCAAAACGCGGTCAACAGGATGAACGATCCCGTCAGTGTTTTGCCATAGCGGCGGAAAAGGTCTTCCATGCCTTATGTCCTTGGCTTTTCTTCATCCGGAAGCAGGGCGCCGCGCTCGGGCGCAAAACTCATGTGCATCTTGGTGCCAACAGAAGGTGCGGAACCTGAACCATCATTGCGCAGCTCCGCTGCAAGCTTGAAACCGGAGTCCGTGATTCCCTGGATTGCAATGAAGTTGCCCTCAAAAGAAACCTCTGAAATCGTCACCGCCTGTGAATTCACACTGGCCGGTTTTTCTGAAAGAATTGTGTGCTCCGGGCGCACGTAAAGTTTCACTGTCTTGCCCTTGGCATGATCTTCGAGCCGCGCCCGGAATGTCCCGAGTTGCGTCTCGAATTCGGCAGTGCCCTCAACCGTCTTCTTGACCGTGCCTGTAAAGATGTTGTTCTCGCCGACGAACGAAGCAACGAAACCATTCACCGGATTGTTGTAGATTTCACGGGGATCAGCAACTTGCTGCAACAGGCCGTGACTCATCACGCCCACGCGGTCGCTCATGGCAAGCGCCTCGCCCTGATCATGTGTGATGTAGATGAAAGTAACACCGGTGCGCTTCTGGATCGCCCGCAGCTCTGCGCGCATGTGCTGGCGCAATTTCAAATCAAGCGCCGACAGCGGCTCATCGAGCAACATCACCGCTGGTTCAACTGCCAAAGCCCGGGCAATGGCAACACGTTGCTTCTGCCCGCCCGACAATTGTCCAACCATCTTGTCGCCGGCACCTGGCAAATCAACGAGCTTGAGCAACTCATCGGCGCGAATGCGGCGTTTAACCTTGTCGACGCCGCGCACTTCAAGTCCAAATGCAATGTTTTCCCAAACTGTCATCAACGGGAACAGCGCGAGATTCTGGAAGATCAGCGCTGTCGGGCGCTGGTTTGGCCGCTGCCCGAGAACATTCTTGTCGCCGATGCGAATTTCACCTTCAGTCGGGTCAATAAATCCCGAAATCATCCGGAGGATGGTGGTTTTTCCGCAGCCTGATGGACCAAGGAAAGAGAAAAACTCTCCGGCCTTGATGTGAACGTTGACCCGGTCAACTGCGCGAAACGTTCCAAAGTCCGCTGATACTCCGTCGAGTTCGACATCTGCCCCAGTCACTTCTTCCCCACTTTGCGCATTTTTTAAGTTATCGTATTCTTATCTTGTTTTTGCCGCTCTTCAAAGCGGCAAACCGCCGGACCCGTGAAGGTCCGGCGGTTGCTGTTGATAAACCCGTTGATCAAGCTGCCTTGAACTTGTCGGCATACTCGCCGCGCTTGGCAATGAATTCCGCGCTTTGAGCTGGCCACCACCACAATTTGCCCAGGGCTTCGTCATTGAAAGTGCCACCGTAATATGCGGCCACTTCCGGATCCAGCTTCTCGCCAGAACCCTTGCCCACAGGATTGGATGAGAATGCCGTCGCCCACATGGCAGCGCCATCAGCAGTCGATACAAACTTTGCCAGTTCATGGGCCTGGTCAATGTTCTTGGCGTTCTTCATCATAACGAAACCCTGATGCCAGGCAAATGCGCCTTCTGCAGGTGCAATGTACTTGAAGCCTTCCTTGCGCAGGTTATAGCCCGTCGAATCCCAGCACAGGCCGAGCGTCGCACCATTGGCGGTGAAGCCGGCATTGGCTTCATTTTCGCCAGACCACCATTGAATGATGTTCTTCTTCGATTTGATGGCTTCGGCCAAGGCGATATCCCACAGCTGTACCATGGCACCCATGTCGGTATAGCCATCAAGCCACGGACGCGGCAACTTGCCGGTAGCGTCGAGGTAACGGCCCATGGCTGCGAGTGAAGAATGCGGACGCAGCACAACCTGGTTTTCAGGGTTGAACAGGTCGCCCAATGATGGTGGCGAAGCGAGCTTGGCAGCACCGTCCTTGGCGACAAGCGCTTCCGTGCCCCAGTTTGACGGCACGTAGAACAGCTTGCCGCCCTCACGCGAGCGTTCACCAGCCGAGCCATCGGCGAGACCTGGCAGATAGTTGCCCATGGCAAGCTTGGCTTCATCAAATGGCTGCAGCAAGCCGTTGGTGTTCCAGCCGCCCCAACGGTCAATCGTTGGTTCCATCATGTCGATGCCACCAGCTTCGAGCGCTGTCTTGCCCTGGGCAAACATCGCGTCCTGGTCTGGCAGTTCGGTGAAATTCACCTTGATGCCTGTAGCCTTTTCAAAAGCCGGGAACACAACTTCAGCAAGCTTGGGATAACCGGCCCAGCCTGCGAAATTCACTTCGCCTGACGACGACAATGCATCGCGCGAAACGATAGGAGCAGCAAATCCGACAGCGCCGAGCGCCACAGCCGACTTCATCAAAGTACGGCGGGACAGCGATGCTGCGCGCAATGTTTCCATCGTCGATATGATTTTCGAATTCTTCATTCTTCATCCTCCTGGAGGAACAAGCCCAATGCCCGTTCCTGAAATATGTCCATCGCACCCGGTTGACCCGGGATTTTCATGGCTATTCGGCAAGTATGACAATCTCATAACAGCTCCGCAACGGTTAATTCAGGGCGTTGGCCCTGGATTCATCAGTCTGGCGCAGCTGGTGCTTAAGCATTGTTCAGTTGGTTATTGCAGGCGCCCGGAGTAGGGTCCGCCAACCCCGGGACGATTCTCGCCATGCAAATTGCCACTACCGAAGCAGCGGATCAGCTGACCGCTGCCCTGTCCGCCAGAGCCATCAATGGCTCCGAATTGATTGCCCAGAACGCGATCTGGCTGGAAGCCTGCGGCTATCCGGGCCTCAAAATCTTGATCGAAGCACTCCACGACTCGGTCCGTGACCAAAGCCTTGTGAAGGATGTCATCGGACTCGACCTTAAAAACGTATCCTGCGTATTTCTCGCCGAAAAGCTGTGTGACCATGTTGTGAAGTCCGGCCGTGTTTTCCTGCGCAATGTGCGGCACGGGCTTTTCTTGCTGCCGGCCAGCGTCGAGCAGGGTTATGCCATTGGTTGCCCCATTGACCCGTCTTTTGCCCTGGGCGGAGAACGCACCACCGACCCCTACGCTGAGAAACTCCAAACCGCTGCCCGCGATGGCATTGTTGTCGATGATGAACTTTGGGCCACACTCGTGGCAGGATCCGGAGAAAGCTGATGCCCGGCCCTCTGTCTCATATCCGGGTCCTTGATCTTTCCCGTGTTTTGGCCGGTCCATGGTGCACACAAATGCTGGCCGATCTCGGCGCTGAGGTGATCAAGATCGAAAGACCGGGCGAGGGAGATGATACGCGCGGCTGGGGTCCTCCCTTCATCACCAATGGCGATGGCAGCCGCGGTGATGCCGCCTATTTTCAATCCGCAAATCGCGGCAAATGGTCTGTCTGCATCGATATGGCCACAACCGAAGGTCAGAACCTTATCAGACAGTTGGCGGCAAAATCTGATGTTGTGGTTGAGAACTTCAAGGTCGGCGGCTTGAAAAGGTACGGCCTCGATTACGACAGCCTGACAGCCATCAACCCGAAGCTCATCTATTGTTCCATCACCGGCTTCGGCCAGAACGGTCCCTTTGCCCAGCGTGCTGGTTACGATTTCATGATCCAGGGCATGGCAGGTGTCATGTCGATCACCGGTGAACCCGATGGCGAGCCGATGAAGATGGGTGTGGCTTTCGCCGACATCTTCGCTGGACTTCATGCCGTAATCGGCATCGAAGCAGCACTGGTCCACCGCGAGCGCACCGGCGAGGGCCAGGCGATAGATATATCGTTGCTGGATTCTCAAGTGTCAGTACTCGCCAACCAGGCGCTCAATTATCTGGTGGGCGGAAAGGCCCCATCGCGATTAGGCAACGCCCACCCCAACATCGTGCCCTACCAGACATTCGAAACGAAAGACGGCCATATCATCATCGCGGTCGGCAATGACCGCCAGTTCAGCGAATTCTGCCGCATCATCGGCGTGGCTGCAGACGCGATGTTCAACACCAATAGAGGCCGGGTGGAAAACCGCGCCGAACTCATTCCGCAACTTGCACCAGCAATGCTGGCCCGCACAACTGCGGAATGGGTAGAAGCCTTCGAAGCCGCCGCCGTTCCTTGTGGCCCCATCAACACCATCGATCAGGTCTTCGCCAACGAACAAGTCCTGGCCCGCGGGCTTCAAATCGGCCTCACCCGCGATGATGGTGTACAAGTCCCCGGAGTCGCCAACCCGCTTGTTTTTTCAGAAACTCCCGTCAGTTACCACAAGCCACCGCCGCGGCTGGGTGACGGGACTGAGAAGATTTTGCGGGATGTGTTGCAAATGTCGACACTGGAAATTGACAGGCTGAAATCAACCAACATAGTCAGATAATCCATCGCCGATTAATACCCTTCTCCCTTCAGTCTCCCGTCAGGGAGAAGGTACCCAGAAGGGGTGGATGAGGGACCGACGCACACACCCTGAAAACCATCAAACAGGACGCACCGAAACATGCGCCGCAGAGAGACGTCGCAACAACAGCAGCTGCCGCCGCACTGGTATCCACTCATACAAAAAAATCTCCAGCGGCCGCCAGTTTGCAACCCAGCCAAGGATCAGCAGACTCTGCTCCAGCAGCCGCGCCATCGTTGATGAACCGGCCGTGATGTTCAAATATTGGATGGCAAGGAAACAGAGCAACAGCACGCTCAAACCAATGGCCAGAAACCGCCAGCCAATTTTGATCAACTCGGTGAGGCTTTGCTGTGTCTGCTTCGCCCGGTAGCCAAAGTAATATTTGATCGCATGCGGAATCTGCCTGGCCATGGGATTCTCGCAGGCAGCTTGCGGCAATGTCACCAGAATGTTGAGCGATCCCTTGCCCGGCAATTCACGCGCCGACCCCACAATGTATCGCTCCGCCTCATCATCCAGGTCACGCTCGTGAAATGGTGACGGATCAAGCGAATTGTAGATCTGCTCGGGCGTCCGCAAATGAACTTCAATTGTATTGGCGGACGTGGGCATGTTGGATACAATAGCCGCATTCGAGCACGGAGGTAAGCATGGCCGATGAGAAATGGACAGGCGGGTGCCAGTGTGGCGCTGTACGTTATGAGTTGCTGGAAAAACCCGGCAACCCGCACCTCTGCCATTGCCGCATGTGTCAGAAGCAGTTTGGAAATTTTTTCGCAGCGCTTACCGGCGTACCAAAAGCCAAGTTCCACATCACCCGAGGTACCCTCGCAAACTTTCGCAGCTCGGAGAAGGTACAGCGCGGCTTTTGCCGCGACTGCGGAACGCCTTTGACTTACGAACCGCTTGAGCGGGACAATGTTTCCGTTTCCATCGGCTCGCTCGACCGCCACGCCGATATCACCCCCGAATATCAGTACGGCATCGAAGCCCGCGAACCGTGGTTTCACACAATTGGCGAAATTCCTGCGTTCATCACTGGCGAGGATGAAACCGGCAGCACTGATTTTGCTCTTCTGCTGCCGGATATTGAGAAGACCAACCGGCAGCACCCGGACCACGAAACAATGGATTGGCCACCGCAGTGAAGCGCGCCGACCTCACCGGCATTTGGCACGGGCTTTACAGCTATCCGGAATACCTTGAGCCAGTATTCTTTGTCGCAACTCTCATCAGTCATGGCCACCACTTCAGCGGCACGACGCATGAAGCCCAGATGGGGCAGAGAGGTTCACCACTGACGGTTTTTGCTGCCGTGGATGGCGTACTGGATGCAAACCAGGTCAGTTTCAAGAAAACCTATGACGGCTCAGGCGGCTGGTCGCACGCGTTGATGTATCACGGTCAGCTCAGCGAAGACCGCACGGAAATCGAGGGTCTGTGGGTCTTCCCTGACAGCTGGACCGGCCGCTTCATGATGATCCGCGGAACCGGCCTCAGTGAAAGCGTGGTCCGCGAAGCCTATGAGAGGGTGTAGGACGCAAGTTACACCACGCCCGCCAATTGCCGCCTGCGCGGGTTGAAATAGCGGTATACCCGGTAGGTTTCGAGAGCGGCAAGGGGGGCAAAATGAACCAGCGCGCCGCCAATTTCATATTCGAGGAAAAACCAGTGCGCGATAGTGAAAATGCTTGCGGCATAAACCAGCCGCTGCAAGGTTTTCCACTTTGTGCCCAGCGTCCGCACCGACCAATCGTTGCTGGTGAGTGCGAGTGGCACAAAGATCAGAAAAGCCACCCAGCCGGTCCATATCCCCGTCTGTGCAAGTTCCGCCACCATCTTGCTGACCGTTCCTTCCTTGATGATGTAAGCCAGTGTATGAATGGCTGCATATCCGAAAGCCGCCATGCCGATATAGCGCCGCCGTTTCATCAGCCAGCGAATGGCACGTGTCTTGGGAAACAGCATCATCAGCGGCGTCAACGCCAGGCTGATCACCAGAAATCGGACCGAGAATTCTCCCGACGGATGCAGCACACCCCGCATGGAATCCGCGGTTGCCAATTGGTAAATCATCGGCAGGGCTGGAAGGCTGACAAGCAGCCAAAACGTATAAGGATGGTCCCAGATTTTCTTGAACATGATATTCCACATGAGTTGATGTCACTCTGAAGACGGGCAAACTCCCGAATTCCGTCGCAGGCCGGCAGAAAAATCTGCACGAGTTCATGTCGTTTTTTGCATAGCCGTCGTTTTCTGACTATGGCATACCCCGGCCATGGCAAATCTTGTTATTACCTATTGGCGCGATATCCCTTCCGCAGTGTCCGTGAAAATCGGCCGCAAAGAGGAAAAGCGCATGCTCGACAACCGCTTCATGGAGGCCATAGACATGGCGGCCATGCGCGCAGGAGCCACCAACACCGACGACTATCTGAATGATTGGCGGCGTGGCGAGCCGCTGCCAGTGGGCGATGATCTGGCGGCCGAAGCGGATGCCGCAAAGTCCCGCCTCGAAACCGAATTTTCGCAAGAACGCATCAAGCAACTGATCGGCAACGGAGGCCGCAACCCAACATGACGCACACCCTCGTAAGTTCGGCCACCCGCGAGCACATCATCGGCTTCGACAAGCCATTCACCGTCATTGGCGAACGCATCAATCCAACCGGGCGCAAGAAACTCGCCGCTGAAATGCAAGCCGGCAATTTCGAAACCGTCATCAAGGACGCCTTGGCGCAAATGGCTGCAGGCGCACACATCCTTGATGTCAACGCCGGTGTCACTGCTGTCAACCCGAACGAAACTGAGCCGCCGTTGATGAAACAGACTCTCGAGATCGTCATGTCAGTTTGCGATCTGCCGCTATGCATCGATTCATCCGTCACTGCAGCGCTCAAGATGGGCCTCGAAACCGCCGTAGGCCGGCCATTGGTGAACTCCGTCACCGGCGAAGAGGAAAAACTCGAGGCGATCCTGCCGCTTGTTGCAAAATATAACGTACCCGTTGTTGCCATTTCAAATGACGAAACCGGCATTTCCGAAGACCCCGACGTCCGCTTCGCCGTCGCCAAGAAAATTGTCGAGCGCGCCGCCGATTTTGGCATCAAGCCATACGACATCGTCGTTGATCCGCTGGTCATGCCGATCGGTGCCATGGGCACCGCTGGCCAACAGGTCTTCCGGCTTGTGCGCCGCTTGCGCGAAGAGTTGAAAGTCAACACCACATGCGGCGCGTCGAATGTCAGTTTCGGCATGCCAAACCGCCGCGCGCTGACGGGCTATTTCCTCGCCATGGCCGCTTCACATGGCATGACGTCGGCCATCATGAACCCGTTGCACGATGAGGACATGCACGCGATCTTTGGCGCCAACGTGCTGAACGGTACCGATGCGCATTGCCGGTTTTGGAACAACAAGTTCCGCGAAATGACGGCAGGCCCATCAGCCGCAGCTCAAGCGGCTGGCGAGCAATCATCCAACGAAGAAATCGCCGCCCGCCGTGCCGCAAGGGAAGCAAGGCGGCGGAGATGACATCCGAAGGCTTCGAATTTAACCCAGACATTGAAACCGTGTTTGAACGGTTCAAACTTGTCTGGCCAAACTAGACCTCACCTACCCCGCACGACCTCAAACATCAGCAACGCCGCCGCTGTAGCCACGTTGAGGCTTTCAACGCCATCCTTCATCGGAATTTTCACCAGTGTCTTGCAGGCTGACGCAACAGCTTGTGAAAGTCCTTTCGCTTCTGACCCCAAGACAATCAGTGCAGGGTGCGCGTATGCCCGTGTATAAGGTTTGGCAGCACCCATTGCAGTACCAACGCTTTCACCCGGCCACCCCTTGATCAGGTCGACCAGCTTGTTTGACGGCATGCGCGAAAGTGACGCCGCAAAAATGGAACCTGTCGAAGCACGCACGCATTCTGGTGAAAACGGATCGCAACAATCACCCGCAAGCACCACGCTGCCAAAGCCTGCTGCATCGGCAGTGCGAAGAATTGTCCCGAGATTTCCCGGATCGCGGATTTCCTCCAGCGCCAGCACCGGACCATTTTTCTCCGGCTGCGTAAACCAGCGAGGCGCAAATGTCGCCAGCACATCGTGCGGATTGTTCTGCGCCGAAAGCTCCGACATGATTTTTTCAGACACAATCAGCGGCTTGACATCGTCCCAGATGTGAACGGGCTTTGTTGCCACAAGGTGCTCAGGTCGCCAGCCGCAGGCCAGTGCACGTTCCAGCATCTTGAAACCTTCGGCAACCCACAGATTATGGTCCCGTCGACCCTTCTTTTCGCAAAGCGAACGGATGACTTTGATTGTGGGGTTTTGCAGTGACGTAATGGGAAGCATGTGCATTATGTACCGTTCTTCGCACGTGCAAACAAGCGCAGGCCACTTTCAATCCATGCATTTTCATGCCAGCATGATGAAAAAGACAAACATGGGAGGCCCATTCAATGTCCACAGCTTCAGAACGTGCAATCAAATGGCTAGGCGAATTCGAGATTGCGTTGAAAACCGGGGACATCGGTTCAACACTGACATTGTTTGATGAAGATTGCTACTGGCGTGACCTCATTTCATTCACCTGGAACATCAAGACCATGGAGGGCAAGGGCCAGATCGCCGAAATGTTGAAAGCGACGCTCGGTGAAGTGAAACCCTCCAACTGGAAACTCGCGGAAGACGCAACCGGCGACGAAGCCATGACTGAAGCCTGGATCACTTTTGAGACAGCGGTAGCGCGCGGCAAGGGTCATTTGCGCCTCAAGAACGGCAAGGCGTGGACGCTGCTGACAACGATGGTTGAACTCAAAAACCACGAAGAGAGGAAGGGCACGGCGCGCAGCAAGGGCGTTGATCATGGCGCCTACAAGGAACGCACGACCTGGCTCGAGAAGCGCGAAAAGGAAGCCAAGGAACTGGGATACAAGACCCAGCCATATGTGTTGATCATCGGTGGCGGGCAGGGCGGCATCGGCCTCGGCGCACGCCTGCGCAGACTTGGCGTGCCGACGATCATCATTGAGAAAAACAAGAAACCCGGAGATTCCTGGCGCAATCGTTACAAGTCCCTCTGCCTGCACGATCCGGTTTGGTATGATCACATGCCTTACCTCCCCTTCCCGGATGATTGGCCGATTTTCTCCCCCAAGGACAAGATCGGCGACTGGCTCGAAATGTACACCAAGATCATGGAGCTCAATTACTGGACAGAAACTGTGTGCAAGGGCGCGACCTACGACGAGAAGACAGAGAGGTGGACAGTGAAAGTCGTCCGCAAAGGCAAGCCGGTCACATTGAAGCCAACCCAACTCGTCCTCGCGACAGGCATGTCGGCTGTGCCCAACATCCCGGAATTTCCCGGTGCAAAAAAATTCAAGGGCGACCAACACCATTCATCGAAACATCCAGGGCCAGACAAATACAAAGGCAAGAAGGTTGTCGTTATTGGTTCGAACAATTCCGCTCACGATATAAGTGCGGCTTTGTGGGAAAAAGGTGCCGATGTCACCATGGTGCAGCGCTCCTCCACCCACATCGTGAAGTCCGACACGCTGATGGATATCGGCCTTGGCGATCTCTATTCCGAGCGCGCAGTGGCAAATGGCGTTGATCACCACAAGGCCGATCTCATTTTCGCATCGGTACCATACAAGTTGCTGCCGGGATTCCAGGTACCGGCCTATGCCAAGATGAAGGAAAAAGACCGGGACTTTTACGACCGGCTGGAAAAAGCCGGGTTCTGGCTTGATTGGGGCGAAGATGGATCAGGCCTATTCGTGAAATATCTCCGGCGCGGGTCTGGATACTACATTGATGTCGGTGCCAGCGAACTCGTTGCCGATGGCAAGATCAAGTTGAAAAGCCGCGCCAAGGTGAAGGAGATCAAACCGAAAGCCGTGGCGTTTGAAGATGGCTCTGAACTGCCAGCTGATGTAATTGTCTATGCCACAGGCTACGGCTCAATGAACGGATGGGCCGCCCAGCTGATTTCCAGGGAAGTCGCCGACAAGGTGGGCAAGTGCTGGGGCATGGGTTCCAATACCACCAAAGATCCCGGCCCATGGGAAGGTGAGCTCCGTAACATGTGGAAGCCGACGCATCAGGAAAACTTGTGGTTCCATGGCGGCAACCTCCATCAGTCCCGGCACTATTCGCAGTTCTTGTCGCTGCAATTGAAAGCACGCATGGAAGGCATAAAGACACCGGTCTATGGCATGGAAAAAGTGCACCACCTCTCATGATTATTCTGCCAAGCACCTTGCGGGGGGTCCGCCGTTGACCGGCTTCCTGAAGTTCAGCCGCGTCATTGACCAACTCAATCGCTTTTTCGGCATCATGGCCAATTGGCTTGTGCTGTTGGCGGCACTTGTCTGCGCGCTTGATGCCATTCTGCGCTACGGTGTGAACGGTATTCTTCTGCTGTCCAATTCCAGCTCCAGCATGCAGTGGCTGTTTGATCTCTACCGCAACAATTCGAACACCCTGCGCGACCTGCAATTGGTCATGTTCGCTGGCATGGTGATGTTGGGTGCCGCCTGGACGTTCAAGGTGAACGAACACGTCCGCGTCGATCTGCTTTACAATTCTGTCAGCGACCGCGCGCGCGTGTGGATTGATATCATCGGATGTGTTTTGTTTCTCTTCCCCTTCTGCCTGCTGATGATGTATTTCAGCTGGCCCTGGTTCATGGAATCCTGGACCGGCAACGAGCTTTCGCAAAATGCCGGTGGCATGCCACGCTGGCCCTTGAAAATGTTTGTGCCGCTGGGCTTCGCGCTTCTGCTGCTGCAGGGCATATCCGAACTCATCAAATGCATTGCCGCTCTCACCATCGGTTACCGTCGCGAACATGCCTATGAAAAGCCGCTGCAATGATTGATTTCGTCACGCACAACATGGCACCGCTCATGTTCGCAGGACTGATCCTGTTCATGATCTTTGGCTATCCTGCGGCGTTTTCGCTGGCGGCAGTCGGATTGTTCTTTGGATTTCTCGGCGTTGAACTGGGGCTCATCAATCCGGATTTTCTCGGCAACCTCGTGTTCCAGCTGGAAGGCGTGTTGCGCAACGATTTGCTTTTGGCCATTCCCTTTTTCACATTGATGGGTGCCATCCTCGAACGCTGCGGGCTGGCCGAAGATTTGCTCGAAGGATTTGGTCAATTGTTCGGCGGCGTGCGCGGCGGCTTGTCCTATGCCGTTATTCTTGTCGGCGCGGTCCTCGGTGCGATAACCGGAACTGTTGCCGCATCAGTCATCGCCATGGGCCTCATCTCGCTGCCCATCATGCTCAAATATGGATACAACGTCCGCCACGCCACTGGCGTCGTTGCAGCATCCGGTACAATCACACAATTGATCCCTCCATCGCTGGTGCTCGTCGTCCTTGCTGACCAGTTGGGCAAGCCTGTCGGGGAAATGTACAAGGGCGCAATGGGCGCAAGCGTCGTGCAGGTTCTTCTGTTCATGGCCTGGGTCTTTATCCTTTCCATCGTGCGGCCGTCATATGTGCCCGCTTTACCACCGGAGGCGCGCATTTTGCGCGGCTGGCCGCTGGCATGGAAATGCATCCGCGGCATGGTGCCTTCGTTGGCCCTGATCTTCATCGTTCTCGGCACCATCTTCATGGGTTTTGCCACGGCAACAGAAGCGGGTGCCATGGGCGTGCTCGGCGCGTTCTTCCTGGCCTGGATCAACGGTCGCCTGACATGGGGACTCACCTATCAGGGCATGGCCACAACCATGCGCATCACCGCAATGGTGGTGATGATACTGATTGGTGCCCGGGTCTTCAGCCTGGTGTTTCAGGGCGTAGGCGGCAAGGAATGGATCGAAAGCTTCCTGATCGGCCTGCCCGGCGGTCAGGTGGGTTTCCTGATTTTCGTCAATCTCTTCGTCTTCATCATCGCATTCTTTCTGGATTTCTTCGAGATAGCGTTCATAATCGTCCCGCTGTTGGCACCCGCCGCAGAAGCACTGGGCATCAACCTCATCTGGTTCGGCGTGTTGCTGGGTGCGAACATGCAAACCAGCTTCATGCATCCGCCCTTTGGATTTGCATTGTTCTATTTACGCGGCATCGCTCCGCCGTCGATCAAGAGCAGCGATATTTACTGGGGCGCAATTCCCTGGGTCGTGCTGCAAGTGATCATGGTCGCCATCCTCATAGCCTGGCCAGAACTCGTAACCGCATTCCTTGACGCTGATATTGTCGTCGATCCGAATTTTGAGATGGTAGTACCAGATGCTGGAGACGGATTGGCACCAGGCGCCCCTGCAATTGATCTGAATTCCGCGCCGAGTATTGAATAATGATCCTCCCCCCATAATGGAGGGAGGATGTAAACACGACTTACAGCATTTTTTTCCGCTGTTGGCCCATCATGAACGTATCGAACTGGTACTCCGAGAACTGTGCCCAAAGATAAGCGTCCGAACGATACGCCATCATTGCGTCATGCACCTTTTTGAACATGGCGTTGCCGGCAGAAATTTCGGCATAGGTTTCCTTGGCAGCGTTGAAGCACGCTTCCATGACATCCTGCGGATATGGCGCAAACTTCGCGCCCGCTGCCGCAAGCTTCTTCAGCGC
This sequence comes from uncultured Alphaproteobacteria bacterium, assembly GCA_963738595.1. GTDB lineage: Bacteria > Pseudomonadota > Alphaproteobacteria > Rhizobiales > Aestuariivirgaceae > Aestuariivirga. The sequence goes on along the minus strand of CAVTXF010000007.1, from coordinate 167,042 downwards.
ACCCGGATTGCGCGCATCATACTTCGCCAGCATGTCGGAATTCGCAGCCTGCGCTGCCGTCTTGATGATGGACTGGTACTGTGGCGAAAGCTCGGCCCACTTCGCAGTATTGACCATGCTGTGCAACATGGCACCACCTTCCCACCAGCCAGGATAGTAATAATGTGGCGCGACCTTGTAGAAGCCCAGCTTTTCATCGTCATAGGGGCCAACCCACTCGGCAGCATCAATCGTGCCCTTTTCCAGCGCCTGATAGATTTCGCCACCGGCAATCTGCTGTGGCACCACGCCGATCTTGGAGATCACTTTGCCGCCAAATCCTCCAATGCGCATTTTAACGCCCTGCAGGTCTGCCAGCGATTTGATCTCCTTGCGGAACCAGCCACCCATTTGTGCGCCTGTATTGCCGCAAGGGAAAGCAATGATGTTCTTGGTGGCATAGAATTCATTCATCAAATCCATGCCGCCGCCATAATACATCCAGCCATTTTGCTGGCGCGCATTGAGACCAAATGGCACCGCCGTTGCGAAAGCAAAGGTCGGGTCCTTGCCCCAGTAGTAATACGAAGCCGTGTGACACATTTCCACCGTGCCCTCAGTCACGGCATTGGCAGCTTCGAGCCCCGGCACGATTTCATTCGCCGCAAACACCTGGATTTGGAACTTGTTGTCTGTCGCTTCAGCCACATATTTTGAAAAAGTTTCCGCAGCGCCATAAATCGTGTCCAGCGCCTTCGGGAAACTCGAAGTCATGCGCCACTTCAGTTCTGGTGCCGACTGCGCGATGGCAGGCGATGCAACTGCAGCCGTGGCACCGGCCGCAACAATTGTCGATTTCTTGAAGAATTTCCGGCGATCCATTGGTGTCCTCCCTCTTGGATACGCCAAGCTAACGTGATCTGGCGGCAAGCGCAATTCTGCATTATGCTGTGCGTCATGAACATCCACGCCCGCCCCAATATCAAGACCGGCATTTCCGTGTGCCCGCACGACTGCCCCTCGGCCTGTTCACTCGAAGTGGAACTGCTGGACGAACGCACCATCGGCCGCGTCCGTGGCGCGAGGGAACAAAATTATACTCTCGGTGTCATCTGTGAAAAGGTCGCCCGATACGCCGAACGCATCCACCACCCGGATCGCCTGCTATATCCGTTGAAGCGCGCCGGTAAAAAAGGCTCAGGAACCTTCACCCGCATCACTTGGGATGAAGCGATGGATGAAATAGGCGCGCGCTTCAACGCCATCGAGGAGGATCATGGTGCTGAGGCCATCTGGCCCTATTGGTACGCTGGCACCATGGGCCTCGTGATGCGCGACGGCATCGAACGCCTGCGCAATGTGAAAAACTATTCCGGAATGTACGGCACGTTCTGCATCGCGCTGAGTTGGCCTGGCTACTATGCCGGCACAGGACGCGTGGCAGGCGTGGATCCGCGCGAAATGCAAAAGTCCGACCTCATCGTCATGTGGGGGGGCAACCCCGTAAATACGCAAGTCAATGTAATGACACACATCGGCATTGCGAGGAAAAACCGCAAAGCACAGCTTGCCTGTGTCGACATCTACGACACCGGCACCATGAAACAGGCCGATCACAAATACATCATCCGTCCCGGCACCGACGGCGCTCTTGCTTCAGCAATAATGCACGTATTATTCCGCGAAGGCTACGCCGACAGTGACTACCTTAACAAATTCACCGACGATCCCAAAGGGTTAGGGGCACATCTTGAATCAAAAACTCCACAATGGGCCTCTGCCATCTGCGGCCTTGCACCAGAGAAGATTGTAGAATTTGCCGAAATGATCGGCAAGACTCCGCGTACCTTCTTCCGTCTCGGCTACGGATTTTCCCGTTCGCGTAACGGCGCTGCCAATATGCACGCCGTCACCTCCATCCCGGCTGTCACCGGTGCCTGGCAATATGAAGGCGGCGGCGCGCTGCACTCCAACAGCGGCATGTACAAGTGGAACAAGAACCTGATCGAAGGCAAGGACGTGGCGTCCCGGTCTCGCGTCATGGACCAGAGCCGCATTGGTGAAGTCCTGTGCGGCAACCCAGCCGACCTGCGGGGCGGCCCGCCTGTAAAAGCCATGTTCATCCAGAACACCAATCCCGTATCAGTCGCACCTGACCAGAACAAGGTGAAGCAGGGTTTCGCTCGCGAGGATCTGTTCACCGTAGTCCACGAACAGTTCATGACCGAAACGGCACAATATGCCGACATCGTTTTGCCAGCGACAATGTTCCTCGAACACGATGACATTTATCAGGGCGGCGGACATTCCCACATCATGCTGGGTCGCAAGCTGGTCGAACCACCCGGCGAATGCCGCAGCAATCATCAAGTCCTCACTGAAATCGCCAAGCGCGTCGGCGCGGAGCATGAAGGTTTCAGCCTTGCCCCGCGTGAGATAATCGACCGCACCCTGAAGGATTCCAAACGCCGTGGCGTGGATGACCTCGACACCGAAAACTGGTTCGACGTGCAGCCTGATTTCGAAACAGCACATTTCCTCAACGGCTTCGGTCACCCCGATGGCAAATTCCATTTTCGCGCTGACTGGAAAAAAGCACACGCGGCAATGTCGAAAATGGGATCGCTTGGGCCCGTGGAAGACATGCCGACATTCCCGGATCACTATGCCGCCCACGAGCAAGCGGACGAAGAGTATCCTTACCGCCTGGCAACTTCGCCAGCCCGCACCTTCCTCAATTCGACATTCAACGAAACGCCTGGCTCGGTAAAGCGCGAGGGGCGGCCAACAGTCCTTGTCCATCCAGAAGACCTCGCAGCCCTCGGTTTGAAAGACGGCGACAAGGTCCGCATCGGCAGCCGCAGGGGTGAAGTCACCCTGCACACGAAAGCACATGACGGCCAGCAGCGCGGCACCTTGATCGCCGAAGGCCTTTGGCCCAACCAGGCACACGATGGCGGGCGAGGCATCAACACCCTTACCGGTTCAGACCAGCCAGCCCCTGCAGGCGGAGGTGCTTTTCATGACAATGCAGTGTGGATAAGGGCAACTTGAAACCGCAAATCCCGCATATTGCAGCCATCACTCTGCCAACAAGCCGGTGCATAAACGAGCCGCGGCAGATCGAAAATAGCCGCGCATTAACCTGTTGTTAAGTAAATGAGCGGTGCGCAAGCCTTTGAAAAGAATCGTTTTCTGACTCCCCAGAATCGGGCGAGTGTCCTGGGCATGTCTGAAAAAGAACGAACCCGCACCCGCCTCGTCATGTTGATGATCGCAGCTGCATTGGCCGTGGCAACAATCGCTCCAGTTGCCGTGCTGGCTGCTTAGGTCAAAACCACCCCTCTCAATTTGGTCAAGACGGGCCTATCAAAATGCAATAGGCTCCATCGCTGGGCTGGCAATTTATCATTTCTGGAGACACTCATGGCCACACGTAAAGGCACCCGCGGTCCAAATACCCTCACGGGAACCTCAGGAAACGACCTGATCTTCGGTTACCTCGGAAATGACAAACTGAAGGGTCTTGCGGGCAATGACCGGATATTTGGTAGCGGCGGCGCCGACAAGATTGACGGCGGAATTGGCAACGATGTGCTTTTTGGTGGCGCTGGTGCCGACACGGTCTTTGGAGGAGCTGGCGACGACAGGATTTCTGGAGCAGGCGGGATTACCGGCGGCTCACAGGACGATGCGGCAGCAGACCGCCTGGACGGTGGTGCAGGCAATGACAACATCACCATGGGAAAACTCGACACCGCGATTGGTGGCACAGGCACCGATCTATTGAATGTCGTATTCGGTACATCGGGCGCAGGAGCACTGCTCAACCTGAACTTCTCAAATGCCCATGGTGTCACAGCCAAAACATTTGGCCTGGGCACCAGCAAGGCAGGTGGCTTTGAGGGCGTGAATTGCTTTGCCTTTAACGCTTTCGCCGGGTCGAAAATTTTAGGTTCACGCGGTAATGACTCTCTTGCTATCGACCTCGCTTTTGGCGCGACGGGTGCCGGTGTCACGATATCAAGTGGTGCAGGCGACGACACAATCAATGGCAGCCGCCTGAACGATATCCTGAAGGGCGACGCCGGCAGCGACTTGATCGACAGTGGCGCGGGAAAAGATACTGTCACTGGTGGTGCCGGTGCAGACGTTTTTCAGTACAGCGTATTCCTGAATCCGGTTGCCGACGATGCCGACAGGATAATTGATTTCAGCCTCGCCGATGACGTGATCGCATTCAATATTGCTGGCGGTGCCATCAAGTTTGGCAATGAAGCCAACCTCCTGGCAAAAGGTGCAGGAATCGCAAACGGCACCACCGCATCAGGCGTCTGGCAACTTCTTTACAATACCACCAACGGCCAATTGAGCCTTGATGTCAACGGATCCGATTCCGGTGGCGTCACACTGATTGCAACTCTCGCCAACAAGGCCAACATCACGGCCAGTGACATTTCGATCGACTACACGTCTGTATTGCTTTGATGCGCATTTGAAGCTGGCCTAGGCCAGCTTCACCAGCCGCTCGGTCAACAACTCAAAGAACCCGTCTGCATTTATCCCTCGGCATACGGTGGCATTCGGTTTGCGGTCAGACACACCCCACCAGTCAATCACCGTCATTCCCATGGTGAGTTCTGACTCGCATTCAATGGCAACATTGACATCGCGAGACTTGAATAGCTCCGGTTTCAACAACCAGGCGATGACACAGGGATCATGCAGTGGCCCGCCATCGGTACCATACTTCTCTTCGTCAAAACGCTCAAAGAAATCCAGGAGCTGCGCTACTGCTGGTCCCGTCTTGTTCTTCATTGCGCGAAACTTTTCAACCCGCGCCCGCGTCGTCAGCGCCTGGTGCGTACAATCAAGCGGAATGAGTGTCACCGGAATATCGCTCTCGAACACCAGCCGTGCTGCCTGCGGGTCCACATAGATATTGAACTCCGCGGCAACCGTAACATTGCCGCCTTCAAAAAACCCGCCACCCATTGCCACGATGCGTTTGATGCGCGACGCGATTTTGGGCTCTTTCACCAGGGCGAGACCAATATTTGTCAGGGGCCCAAGCGCGCAGATCGTCACGGTACCTGCAGGCCGGGACATCAATGTGTCGATGATGAAATCGACAGCATACTGCTTTTGCAACGGCATCTTGGGGTCTGGCAATACCGGCCCGTCAAGGCCCGTGCGTCCATGTACATGCTCCGCCGTCACCAGAGTCCGCAGCATCGGACGAACAGCACCTGAGTAGACTTTTACATCCGGCCGTCCGGCCAATTCACAAATCTTTCGCGCATTCACTTCCGTAAGGGCGAGGGGAACATTCCCTGCCACGGCAGTAATCCCGAGCACTTCAATCTCGGGCGATGCCAAGGCAAGCAAAATGGCAACGGCGTCATCCTGTCCGGGATCAGTGTCGATGATGATGGGCTGGGTCATGAAACGCTCGCATTCTGAAATTGACGTTCCGGCATTGGCGGAGGTGGGTACGCATCCAGCATCAGATGCCAATAACTCCACGAACGCGCATCTATGATGCCCGGCGGCGCCTGTGCCAAAGCATCTCGCAGGTCGGCAATGCTCAAATGCTGCCGGATGGTTTGCATATCCTGGTGCGTGCCATAGGCAAATACATAGGCCAGGAATCTCTCGGTTATGCGAACGGCCTGGCCGGGTGGTTCAAACCAGATAACACGCCGCGCAACAGCCTCAATCTCTGGAGTCAATGGAATAGATTTCATGTCGAACCCAATATCATTCAACGTCCAACTCTGGCAAATGCGAAAGGTCTACGTCCTTGACAGCGCTTACAATGCGAGCGCGTACATCTGCAGGCACTTCATCAAGATTGCCGTCCCCAAAATAGGTGAGCGCCTTGAGTGAATTCTGTGCGTTGAACGTGTCACTATAAACATGTGCTGCAGCAGCAACTGCCATCGATATCGTGATGTTGGTCAAACGCAGGATGGCGTCGATGTCGACGAAATCTTTCGCCTCGGCACGTTTCTGGACAACTGAAATTTTTGTCGCGGCAAGATCGAGCAGGGAAGCGACTTTCAGGCCATTGTCTGCACAAACCAGCGGCGCACGCACGCGGTGCAATCTGGGAACACCAAAAAATGAAATTTTGACAGGCCCTTTCCTGTCTATGACACATGTAAGTGTATTGGTTGCCACTTGCAGCACTGAAGCCCCAATAAGATAAGGAACAGAAACCAGCAGTTTGTCGGAATCCACGTCTCGGTGTGCAAAGAAGTCAAAATCGATAGAGTTTCTGTGGCCAAGATGCAATGCCACAGCTGTTCCGCCGTAGAGCACAAATTCAGCTGGGGTGGTTGCAAGCTCGGGCCACAGCCTGCCTTGCGACTCCGGAAGTACATCAAGTCTCGGTGACATTTCCATTTGTCTGCAAACGTTACCAGAATCGCCAACCATCTGTCAGCGGCTGAATGGTGGTTTCTTGCGCAGGTGATGCGTCAAGGCAAGTCCAATACAATGAGTTAACATCTTGGCAGGTATGCGCTTTCCGGCAGGGAACAGCAACGCGCGATTTCCCTCATAGGTGAGCTTGTTGCCATAGAGCTCCTTGAAGGTGTCAATCAGACCTGATTGGCAGTGAAAGTACATCGCGCAGGTACCGGGCGAAGCCTTCACGGCATCGATCCGGATTGTGCTGCCACTGCCGGTTTCCGGAGTAAGAAAACTGTGCTGGCCCCAGCGCAAGCCTTCTTCGATACGGCCAACTCCCGGCGTTGCTTTTGCAGTATCCAACACCAGCTCGCGAAGCTTAGTCAGCGTATCTTGAACACTTCTGGTGCCGTTCAATTGTTGTGGGAAACTCTTGTCGTCCCGCTTGCTCAAACTCGGTAAACTCCGGAAAGAACTGGTCCCGGATGCGGGTGAGATGTAACCCATGACCGGCTGCGCAGACGGATTTCGTCTGCCATCTGGCTGTTGAAACAATGGAACGCTGCGGAACCCAGGCATCGCAAACACCGACGCATCGCGCCGGACAATGCACGCGCCAAGCAAGTAAGGATTGTTCCCCGAGCAACGTGCGCAATAGCATCAATGTCGCCCTTGCCAAGCGCAACCGCTCAGATCCTGTGTGCCGCCCCAGTCCCTGCGCGAACTTCATGCTTGCGCACCTGTTTTCGGATTGACAGACGCAACACTGGCCGGATTGGCGCAGGCGCAACTCGAAAAATAGACGCTTAGGCCCTTTTCGAAATTTGTCATCATTCTCCCATCTGTCCTGCACGAGCAGCCAATAGAGATGTTCTTCGCACATCCGGGCAATGGTCCAGCCATGTGCAATTTCTCGCGGCCCGTATCCACCGGAATAGTCAGCGTCGTGATTCTCTTCGGACAAATGGTTTTGAATGAAATGCGAGTCACCCAGCAGTGACCATTCGTCCCTGATATAGGGAATTTTGCCTTTTGGAGCTTCACGGAAACTCATCGGTTTGGTTCATATGGTACACCGGCCATTTTCAACAGCATCATCGCCTTGACGACAAATGGACTGGGATCGGGCAAGTCAAAATAGCGGGCCGACGTTGTACAACTCTGATCATCAAATTCTCCTTGACCTTGCCAGTATCCTACTGCCACGCTGCTGACAACATGGTGTCAGCAGCATTGCAGTAGTGAAATTCCATGCGCCGTGCCGACCGACTTCTCCGGGTAATCCAGATTCTCCGCCGCCATCGCCGCCCGGTGATTGGCCAGGTGATTGCTGAGGAATTGGAAGTCTCGCTGCGCACGGTCTATCGCGACATCGCCGATCTCATCACCGATGGCGTACCCATCCGAGGCGAAGCTGGCGTCGGTTATGTGCTGGGCGAAGGCTACGATCTGCCGCCATTGATGTTCTCAACGGACGAACTGGAGGCCGTCATGCTGGGACTCAGCTGGGTCAACCGCCGCGGCGATCCCGAACTCGCCCGCGCTGCACAAGACACCATTGCAAAAATCGGCGCCGTCATACCCGAGCGCTCGCGTCCTTTCCTGTTTGACTCGCCGCTGCTCGCCCCGCCCACATTCGGCATCGTGCAGGACCGTGTGGATATCGCTCCTATACGTCGGGCAATCCGCGACCAGCACAAGGTGGCCATTCATTATGCTGATGAAAACGACAAGGTTACCAACCGCGTCATTTGGCCGATCGGCATTTCCTATTTTGACGCCCAGAGACTGGTGATTGCCTGGTGCGAAATGCGCAAGGACTTTCGCACATTTCGCACTGATCGGATGCGTGAAGCAGAACTGCTGCCGGAAAAATACACCGAACGCCGCAAGGTATTGCTAAACGCTTTATGGAACAGAATTCTGTCCGGCACCAATAGATGGTCAGGTCTTTAGCTCACCGGAAAACGCGACTTGCTCCTCGCGGCCCTTGCGTTTTCGAATTGAGCCAAGGGTCACCACACGCTCACCCGACGACTTCAAAGCCGCTACTATCACCTTTGAATATTTCGAATTTACGACCACGATCATGCCAATGCCGCAATTGAAAGTGCGCAGCATTTCGCGGCTTTCCACCCCACCGGTACGTGCCAGCCAGTCAAACACTGGCAAATAGGGAACCGCATCCAGATCAATATCCGCCACTGTCCCCTTCGGCAACACCCGCGGGATATTCTCGACGAATCCTCCGCCAGTGAGATGGGCAAATGCCTTGATGCCGGGCTTCTTCAATGCTTTCAAGAGTGACTTCACGTAAATCTTGGTCGGAGTGAGCAATGCCTCAGCCAGTGTGCCCTTGCCGAAAGGCGACGGACTCTCAAGCTTCAGGCCGCTTGTTTCAACAATCTTGCGGATCAGTGAATAACCATTCGAATGCGGCCCGCTCGATGCCAGCCCCAGGATCACATCGCCTGCTTTCACATCTCGCGTCGGCAGAATTTTTTTACGCTCAACTGCACCCACGGCAAATCCCGCAAGGTCATAATCGCCCCCATGATACATGCCGGGCATTTCGGCAGTTTCGCCACCAATAAGAGCGCAGCCCGCCTGCTTGCAGCCATCAGCAATGCCCGCAATAACCTCGCGCGCTGCTGCAACATCAAGTTTGCCTGTCGCATAGTAATCCAGAAAGAACAGCGGCTCGGCACCTTGCACAACAAGATCGTTCACCGACATGGCAACCAGATCAATCCCCACGCCACGGTGGATGCCGGAATCAATGGCAAGCTTCAGCTTGGTGCCAACACCATCATTGGCCGCAACCAGCACCGGATCCTTGAAGCCGCAGGCCTTGAGATCGAAAATCCCTCCAAATCCGCCAAGTTTTGCGTCAGCACCCTTGCGCCGCGTCGATTTGGCCAAGGGCTTGATCAGCGAAACCAGATCATTGCCCGCCGTAATGTCAACACCGGCATCTGCATATGTCATGCCGTTCCGAAGTGCTTGTTTGCCGCCGCTCATGCCGCTAGTTTGCCTTAATGATTGCTATACCCGATTGGCCCGGGTGTTAGCCCGAACAAGATGCAGGATAAAGCCCGAAACACGGCATGGGGATAAGAATCAGACATTGGCTGGCAACGCTGGCTCTGGCAGCATTCATTTGTGTCGGGGCCGCGCATGCGGCTGGCCCGGTGGAAACCAGCGTATTCGCGATCCAGGGCGTCGATGTTGACGTGACCGACATTGACGCATCAACCGCCAAGAACAAGGCCATCGTCGAAGTCCAGCTCAAGGCTTTTCACCAGTTGGTGGAGCAATACGGAAATGCCGACATGGTGGAAAAGACCGTCGCAACCGAGCCCAAGGAAATCATGAGTTACCTGAAATCGCTCTCCATTGAGGAGGAGCGCTTCAGCCCCGGTCGTTATGCCGGAAAATTCACTGTGCGCTTTCTGCCATCCAAGATGGGTAAACTTTTCGCCAGTTACGGAATCAAGCTGCAGAGCGATCAGGCCCCGGCAACCCTTGTCATTCCAGTATGGAAAGAAAACGACTCGCTGAAACTGTGGGAAGACAACCATTGGCGTGCTGCTTGGAAAGAACTCGCCGCAGCCCAAGGTCCGGTGCCGATCATTGTAGCGCTGGGCGATGCCGAAGACGAGCGCACACTGGCCCCGGCAGATGTCACCGCCAATGACGTTGTGAAGCTGGAGGCAATGCGCCGCCGCTATGATGTGCCGAGCGTTCTCCTCGCAGTTGCTGAACCCGAAGGCGCATCTGATCTTAGGGTCAGGATCGACGGCGAGTCACCCATTGGCACCGTCCGCATCGACAAGATCTATAGCAGCGATGATGGCACACAGGCAGGCGCATCGCGTGTCGCCGCAAAACGCTTTGTCGACGTCATGACCAACAAATACACCGCAGATGCAAAAGCTCTCGCAGCAAAGAAGGGTAGCACGTCGAACCAGATATCGGTGGCCGTGCCATTTACCAGCCCTTCGCAATGGAACGGAATCCGTTCGCGCATCCTTGCAACGCCAGGGATAAAAGGCGTGGACGTCACCTCGCTGGATGGCGACGGCGCGGTCATCAACCTCCGCTATGGCGGCGAGCTTGCCGACATTTCCGCATCGTTCCAGATTGCCGGCCTGCGCTTCTCGCAAACTGGCAATGGCTGGATGATTGAGGCATTGTAACAGGCCATGACAATCCCGAACATGATATCGCTGCTGCGCGTGCTGCTTGTCCCGCTGGCCATCTGGTTGATGCTGTCGGATTCGTTCATGCTGGCGTTTTACGTTTTCATTGCCGCAGGTATCAGCGATGGCATCGATGGCTATCTCGCAAGACGTTTCAACTGGCAATCAGAACTTGGTGCCTATCTGGATGCTTTGGCAGACAAGGCACTATTGGTTTCAATTTACGTCGTCCTCGGCGCGCTCCACATCATCCCGACCTGGATTGTGATTGTCGTCGTCACGCGCGATGTCCTGATTGTCGCCGGCGTCATGCTCTCGCGCGTCCTCGATAAACCAATTGAAGTAAAGCCACTCTGGATCAGCAAGGTGAATACCGTCGCCCAGATTGTCTTCGCAGGCCTCCTTCTGTTGCTCCTTGGCACTGCTTACAGCCTCGATCCCGTGCTTGTGCCCGGCGGCCTCGTTGTGGCAATCTTGACCCTGGCCTCAGGCGCATTTTACGCCCGCGCCTGGTTGCGCCATATGAGTGGAACAGGAACCGGATTGTGACCATCCAGCGGCAAGTTTCGTTTTGGCTGATTGCGCTGTTGGCATTCGCCTTCACGCTGTGGTTCCTGCAGGACATTCTCTTGCCTTTTCTTGCAGGATTCGTACTCGCCTATTTTCTTGATCCCATCGCCGACTGGCTGGAAAGCCACGGCCTGCCGCGTACTGTTGCGGCACTTGCCATCATCCTTGTGGCAGTGCTTCTGCTTGTGATCATCGTCATCGTCTGCGTGCCATTCCTGTATCAGGAAATCCAGAATCTGTCCTCAAGTTTGCCGGGCCTGGTCAAATCGCTGGTCACGACGGTCAACGAAATGGCACCACAATCCGTCAAGGACCTGATGGCCAAGAGCGGCAACACTTTGCCAACGTCGATCAGCGATGTTGCAGGCCGCGCCGCCAGCTGGCTTGCGGCAATTCTAACATCGGTCTGGTCCGGCGGCATGGCCATCGTCAACATCCTGTCGCTATTGGTTTTGACACCAATTGTTGCATTTTACCTCTTGCAGGACTGGGACCGCATCGTCGCCAAGGTCGATCACTGGCTGCCGCGTGATCACGCCGAAGACATTCGCCAGATCGCCCGCGATATCGACAGGGCTCTGGCAGGTTTCATCCGAGGGCAGGGCACGGTGTGTCTTTTGCTCGGACTTTTCTATGCCATCGCACTTGCCCTCGCAGGGCTCAATTTTGGTTTGGCGATTGGTTTTCTGGCGGGCGCGCTCAGCTTCATTCCATTTGTCGGCGCCATCATCGGAGGAGTTTTGGCGGTCGGCGTGGCACTCACCCAGTTCTGGCCGGATTACGCCAGCGTGCTCCTCATCGTCGGTATCTTTGCGGCTGGCCAGGTCATCGAAGGAAATTTCCTCTCGCCAAAACTTGTCGGCGGTTCCATCGGCCTGCATCCCGTATGGCTCATGTTCGCGCTTTTTGCATTCGGTTATATTTTCGGTTTTGTCGGTCTGCTTCTCGCAGTACCTCTGGCCGCGGCAACAGCAGTTGTCGTACGTTATTTCCTTGATCGCTACATGCGTTCGAAACTCTACGTTGGCATCAGGCCGAAGCCGGTTGAAGAGCAGGCGTGATGCCCAGGCAGTTGCCGCTGGATCTCCCCGTGCGAACCGCCATGGGCCGCGAGGATTTCTTTGTCAGCCCGGTCAACGCCGCAGCAGTGGCACTCATCGACCAATGGCCAAATTGGCCAAGCTATGGCGCAATTCTTGTAGGTCCGCCCGGCAGTGGAAAAACGCATCTTGCCGAAGTGTTCCGTACACGGACGAACGCTTCTTCATCCAGGGGCGCAGAACTCTCCATGGACATCTTGCCTCACTTGCTGGAGGGTGGTGCCGTAGTCGTCGAGGATATTTCCGAGAAAGGTGTCGATGAGCGTACGCTTTTTCATTTGCTCAACCTGGTACGCCAGGAAAAGCGCTCAATTCTTCTGACGTCAAGGGTGGAGCCAGGAAGTCTCGGCATGTCCTTGCCCGATCTCCGCTCGCGTCTCAATGCCCTCCCAACCGTTGCAATTCTGGCGCCCGACGATCAATTGCTGCGCGCCGTGCTGGTGAAGTGCTTTGCCGACCGCCAACTGTCAGTCAGCGAGCCGATCCTCACCTACCTGCTGCAACGAATGCCACGCTCCATGGAAGCCGCCCGGGCCGTCGTCGCCGAAATTGATTCGACTGCCCTGGCCGAACGTGCGGAATTGACCAGGCCTTTCGTTGCGCGCATCCTCGCCCGCATGGTTAATCTTGAGTTATTCGACGACACCTGACCCCTTCATCCAATGTTCACAATCCCTGACCAGAGTCGCCTGCTGCGGATGAAAGACTGATGGATACTTTGTCAAGTTTGCCAATTGCGCTGGATAGCCCTCAGCGCTTCATGAACCGTGAGCTGTCGTGGCTCGATTTCAACATGCGCGTCCTGTCGGAAGCACAAAATCCCGCGAATCCGTTGCTCGAACGCCTCCGCTTCCTTTCAATTTCGGGAAACAACCTCGATGAATTCTTCATGGTCCGCGTCGCAGGCCTCGAGGAATTCGTGCGCGAAGGCGTTGTCGAAGTCAGTGACGATGGCCGCACACCTGCCGAGCAACTGGAATTGATTCGCAAACAAACCCAGGAACTCATGGCCGTGCAGAGCAGGCTGTGGCTGTCGCTGCGCCGTGAATTGGCGGAAAACGGCATAGCCCTTATCGAGCCTGACGAATTGACCAAGTCCGAAATGGATTGGCTCGACCACCGTTTTCTCGAGCAAATTCTACCGGTTGTCACGCCAATTGCAATTGATCCGGCGCATCCGTTTCCCTTCATCCCCAATCGCGGATTCATTCTTGCTGTTGAACTGCGCCGCCGCGTGGATGGTGGTATCATGCGCGCGCTTTTGCCAATACCGGCACAGCTCGAACGCTACATAAGGCTCCCCGGAAATACCCCACGCTTCATCGCCATTGAAAGCATGTTGGCACTATTCCTGCCCCGCCTGTTTCCGGGTTATGATGTGTTGGGCGACGGCCTGTTCCGTTTTCTCCGGGACAGTGATCTTGAACTTGAGGAAGAAGCCGAAGATCTTGTGCGGGTTTTTGAATCTGCATTGAAACGCCGCCGCCGTGGTTCCGTCATCCGCATGGAAGTGGACAGCGCATCGACACCGCAGCTGCGTGCCTTCATCGCCGACGAACTCGAGGTCAACAAGGGCGTGATCGTTGTAAGCGAAGGCATGGTGGGTTATGCCGATACGTCGCAGCTGATCATCGACGGTCGACCCGATCTCAAATTCAAGCCATATGCCGCCCGTTATCCCGAGCGAGTTCGTGATCATGCCGGAGATATTTTGGCCGCGATAAGACAGAAGGATTTCATCGTCCATCACCCTTACGAATCTTTCGATGTGGTTGTGCAGTTCATCCGCCAGGCCGCCAACGATCCGGATGTCGTTTCCATCAAGCAGACGCTCTACCGCACCTCGTCCAACTCACCGATCATTGCAGCTCTCGCCAAGGCCGCAGAAGCCGGGAAATCGGTCATGGCTTTGGTGGAGCTCAAAGCGCGTTTCGACGAAGAAGCCAACATCCAGTGGGCGCGCGATCTGGAACGCGCCGGCGTGCAGGTGGTCTTCGGCTTCATAGAACTCAAGACCCATGCCAAGGTCTCCATGATCACCCGCCGCGAAGGTGGTGGCATGCGAACCTATGTGCACTTTGGGACCGGCAACTATCACCCCGTCACCGCCAAGATTTACACCGATTTGTCCTTCTTCACCTGCGATCCCGCACTCGCACGCGATGCCTCCAGGCTGTTTAACTACATCTCGGGTTATGCGCCACCAGAGGAACTCGAAAAGATTTCCATCTCGCCGATCAATCTCAAGATCCGCTTGCTCGAAAACATTGATCACGAAATTGCCAATGCCAAGGCAGGACTGCCAGCGCAGATCTGGGCCAAGCTCAATTCGCTGGTTGACCCTGGTGTCATCGATGCGCTCTATCGCGCCAGTAACGCCGGAGTGCAGATCGACCTGGTCATTCGCGGCATCTGCTGCTTGCGGCCAGGCGTCCCGGGCCTCTCCGAACACATCAGGGTAAAGAGCATCATCGGTCGCTTTCTCGAGCACTCACGCATCGTCTGTTTTGCCAATGGCGAAGCGTTGCCCCATCCCAAGGCCAAGGTATATATTGGCTCGGCCGACTGGATGCAGCGCAACCTGCACCGCCGCGTCGAAACCCTCATTCCCATCGAAAACCCCACTGTCCACGATCAGGTCCAGGACCAGATCATGGTGGCAAATCTGCGCGACAACCAACTGAGCTGGGAACTGTTGCCAGATGGAACCTCGCGCCGTGTCGTGCCACAACCCAACGAAGAAGTTTTCAACGCCCACCAGTACTTCATGGAAAACCCATCGCTATCCGGTCGCGGAACCTCTATTGTCGGCAGCGTGCCTCCGGCAATTGAGAAGAAACATAAGCGGATAGCAGGGAAGAAGTGAGCTGGCATTCAGGTTTTAGGACTGAGCCCCCTGGGTACCGTCCAGTCGCAGTCGTTGATATTGGTTCGAACTCAGTCCGCGTGGTAGTCTACGATGGCCTGCGCCGTTCGCCATCGCCGATTTTCAACGAAAAGATTCTGGCCGGCCTTGGCATAGGCGTGGCAACGACTGGGAGGCTCAACGAGCAAGGCTTCGTCCGGGCCCTCACGGCCTTGCGTCGCTTCCGCGCACTTCTCGACCAGATGCTGGTGAAGGACACCTATGCCGTTGCTACAGCAGCCGCCCGCGAAGCCACCAACGGACCTGATTTCATCAAGCAGGCAGAAAAAGCGCTGGGAAGCAAAATCCACATTCTGACCGGCAAGGAAGAAGCACGTTACGCCGCACTCGGTGTCATTGCGGGCATTCCTGAAGCAAACGGCATCGCTGGCGATCTTGGCGGTGGTTCTCTCGAACTCATCGACATCGAAGACGGAAAGCTGCGCGGTGGCGTAACCCTGCCGATCGGCCCCTTGCGCCTTATCGACATGTCGAATGGATCAATCAGGGAAGCCCGCAATATTGTCGACGGCTATTTCGAAAAAACTGAAATCATCGAGCGCATGCAGAACCGGCCGTTTTACGCTGTCGGCGGAACCTGGCGAAATCTCGCCCGCATCCACATGGCAAAAAGCCGGTATCCCCTGCACGTACTTCACCAATATCGCATTCCGCGCCAGCAAGCCGTAAGCATATCTGAAACTGTCTCAAGCCTCACGCCATCTGCCTTGCGGGAAGTGCGGGATGTTTCAAAAAGCCGTGTCGAAACCTTGCCCTTTGGTGCAATGGTTCTGGAGCGTTTGATGCACGCTTCCAAAGCATCCGATGTTGTCTTTTCTGTATACGGCGTGCGCGAAGGTCTTCTCTATTCCAAGCTTCCACGCAAGAAAATGGAAAGCGATGCGCTGCTCGCATCCTGCTGGGATTTCGCTCGTCGCTATGCCCGCTCACCCAAGCACGAACTGGAACTGTGCGATTGGACCGACCAGCTGTTCAACGCCAAGGGCATCGCTGAATCAGAAACCGAGCGCCGCCTGCGTTATGCAGCCTGCCTTCTGGCTGATATCGGTTGGCGCGCGCATCCCGATTACCGCGCCGACCGGTCTTTGGGCATGATCGCCCAGGCAGCTTTCGTCGGTGTTGATCATCCGGGCCGCACGTTTCTGGCACTGACCATCTATTATCGCTATGATGGCGAAGTGGGTGCGGAAATCTCCAGCCTGCTCGATGACAAGACCATGGCGCGTGCCCATCTTCTCAGTTCGCTTTTTCGGCTTGCATACATCTTGTCAGCCGCAATGCCGGGCACGCTCCCCAAAATCGGTTTGAGCTTCGCCAAGAACAATTCCCTCGTCATGACCCTGCCCAAAAAACTCCGCGACCTCATGGGCGAGCGTGTCGAAAAGCGTCTCAACGAATTGGCAGCAGAGTTAAAGCGCACGGCAAGAGTTGCGATCAGCTGAAGTCTTCACCGCATCAGGATAACCGCTCGTCCGTTCTCCATACCGATCACTGCCTTGCCTTTTTTGATGTTGAGCGCAGCTTTGCCAAAGGCTTCCAGTTTCCAGCCATGCATGAAGGAAACATCGGCAGCGTCATCAAGCGCAAAAGCCTCAAGCTCACTGGTGTTTGCCAGCAGCTTGGGGGCCACTTGCTCATTCTGGCTCACAATCTTCAAGGCAAGCTTCAGGATTTCGCTGATCGCTTCGGCATCAGCCGGCATGGCCTCGCCGCGACCCTTGGGGGCAGGGATAGTATCCGGATCACGCGCCAAACCGCGCTCGATCGCTTCAAGAATGCCTGCACCATGTGCATTGTCCGCATATCCGCGCGGCAACAAGCGCAGTTGCCCCAATGCTGCGCGGTCGCGCGGCACTTGAATGGCAATCTCGCCAACCGCATCATCTTTCAGAATGCGCCCGCGCGGCACATCCTTGCGCTGCGCCTCGCGCTCACGCCACGCCGCAACTTCCATCAGTGCAGCCATCTGCTTGCGTGACTGGATGCGCGCCTTGATGCGCTGCCATGACATCTCGGGATCGACGATATAGCTCTGCGGATTGGCCAAATCCTCAAGCTCGCCTTCCAGCCAGCTTTCGCGCTGTTCTTTTGCGATCTGTTGTTTCAGTGCTGTATAAACAACGCGCAAATGCGTAACGTCAGATAACGCATAAGACGTTTGTTTTGCCGTCAGCGGCCGCCGTGACCAGTCTGTGAACTGCGACGACTTGTCGATATTCGCGCCGGCCAGCTTGCGCGCAATGGCTTCATAACCAACCTGGTCACCGAAGCCGCAAACCATCGCCGCAATCTGCGTATCAAAGATTGGGGCAGGGACTTGCCCCGCCTGCCGCAGCATGATTTCAACATCCTGCCGTGCAGCATGAAAAACCTTCAGCGTGCGCGTATCAGCCATCAACGCGAAAAACGGCGCAAGGTCAATTCCTTCTGCAAGTGGATCAATCAGCGCGCTTTCATGTTCGCCTGCAACCTGGATCAGGCACAGTTTCGGATAATAGGTCGTTTCGCGCAGAAATTCGGTATCGACGGTGACGAACTCTTCGCCAGCCAACGCATCGCAAAATGCTGAAAGCTCATGGGTGGCAGTGATGACGCGCACTGTCTCGGTGTGTTTTTGCAAAATTGTCTCTTCTTGTTTTTAGGATTGAAACACGCGGTCAAAAATCGTCTGCACGTGTTTGGTGTGATACTGAAGGTCGAACAGCGCATCAATGTCTTTCGGAGCTAGGTATTTCGCCACATCCTTGTCAGCTTTCAACAGCTGGTCGAACTGTCCTTCACCACGCCACACGGGCATCGCATTGCGCTGCACCGTGGAATAGGCCTCTTCGCGGCTCATGCCTTTCTGCGTCAACGCCAGCAAGATACGCTGCGAATGTATGAGTCCGCCAAGCCTGTCGAGGTTCTTCTTCATGTTCTCAGGGTAGACGACCAGCTTGTCAACGACACCTGTCAACCGCCGCAAGGCAAAATCAAGATGCACTGTCGCATCAGGCCCAATGCCGCGCTCGACTGCTGAATGCGAAATATCCCGCTCATGCCACAGCACCACATTTTCAAGGGCAGGTGTCACTGCCGAACGAACGAGGCGCGCCAGGCCAGTGAGATTTTCAGTCAGAACAGGATTGCGCTTGTGTGGCATGGCTGATGAACCCTTTTGGCCCGGCGAGAAATATTCCTCGACCTCCAGAACCTCGGTCCGCTGCAAATGCCTAATCTCTGTTGCCAGTCTTTCGACCGAACTTGCAATCACGCCCAGCACCGAAAAGAACATTGCATGCCTGTCGCGCGGAATGACTTGCGTTGAAACCGGTTCCACTGCCAACCCGAGTTTCGCCGCAACATGCGCTTCAACCGCTGGATCGATATTTGCAAATGTTCCCACCGCGCCGGAAATTGCACAGACAGCAACATCGCGCCGAGCAAACTGCAAGCGCTCTTTCGCCCGCGAAAATTCGGCATAGGCTTGCGCCAGTTTCAGGCCAAACGTTACAGGTTCAGCATGTATGGCATGGCTGCGCCCGATGCACACGGTGTCGCGATGTTCAAACGCGCGCCGTTTGATGACGGCAAGCAATTCGTCAATGTCTGCCAGCAGAAGATCAGCAGCCCTCGTCAATTGCACATTGAGGCACGTATCCAAAACATCAGACGATGTCATGCCCTGATGCACAAACCGCGCGTCCGGTCCGACGATTTCGGAAAGATGCGTCAGGAACGCGATGACGTCATGCTTCACTTCCGCTTCGATGGCATCAATGCGCGCCACATCAAATGTTGCAACACTGCCTTTTTCCCAAATCGTCGCAGCAGCCTCCTTCGGTACAACTCCGAGTTCTGCAAGTTTATCAGTGGCATGCGCCTCGATTTCAAACCAGATTCGAAAGCGGGTTTCCGGGGCCCAAATGGCCACCATTTCTTTTCGGGCATAACGCGGGATCATCAGAAAGCCTTGAAAGTTACAATTGTGTAGGTATCGCGCACACCCGGAACGGATTGAATCTTGGTTGCGATGAAGCGGCCCACGTCATCGCCTTCACCAAGATAGAACTTGATCAACAAATCATAGCCGCCCGCTGTCGAATAGATTTCCGAAGCGACCTCGCTGTCGGCAATCGCCGAGGCCACCTGATAGGCTTTGCCGAGGTCGCATTTGATCTGGACGAAATAGGCGCGCATGAACTTCCTCAATTGACCGTATTGATGCGGGTATAGGCATCATTCGACCACCTGTACCAGTCATAGCGTTGTGGCAGCGCATCCCCCTTGGCGTCAAATGCATATTCGCCAAGAATTGTCTTGAATTTCGCGCCACTTTTCAGCTTGGCGGCTAGGTCGCGCGCATTGTCAGAGGGATTGGCAGCGGCAATGGCAGCATATATCTCGATTGCGGCATAAGTCGTGAGAGTGGCACCATCCGCCGCCTGATCCTTTGCCGCCAGCGCTGCAATCACTTCGCGCGCGTTTGGCGATGCCTGCGGATCGGCAACAAACGTGGCAATGGCACCTTCCGCAGCGGCACCCGCCCGCTCCAGAAAAGCATCCACCAGCAGGGCATCAGGCCCATAAATACGCGCTGTTCCACCATCACTCACAAACGCGGCGGCAATATTGCCGGCATCGCTGCCGCCACATGCAAAATAAACCGCAGAGGGTGCCGCCTCGCGCAGTTTTTGAACTGCAGCACTCACGTTGCGCTCACCGGGCTTGATGGTCACAGTCGCAAATGGCACTTTCACACTGGCAAACTTTGCAGCCAAAGCCTTGGCACCTGCCGTGCCGTCTTCAACCAGCACCACACGGGCCGACGGGTTGTCTTCAAGAATGCGCAACGCTGCAAGTGCACCCTGCGTGTCATCACGCGGTGCCAGCCGCAACGTTGTTGCAAAGCCTTGCTCAGTCAATTTGGGGTGGCTTGCAGAAGGCGATATCATCACCACATCACGCGCCGCATAGACACTCGCCGCAGCGACAGCGGCATTGGAACAGAAGTGCCCCGCAACCATGCGCACATCCTGGGCCGCAAACTGGTTGGCAATCTCCGCAGCACGCTTCACATCACACTGGTCATCACCTTCAACCAGCCGCAGCGGTTCGCCATTCACGCCACCCTTGGCGTTGATAGTGGCAATCGCTTCCGCAGCACCATTGCGCATTTGCAAACCAAACGCAGCGTTCTGCCCCGTCATCGGCCCCGCAATGCCAATCAGGATTTCGGCGGAGGCGGAACAAGCCAATAGCGTTCCCAAAACTGTCATCCTCGCGCTTGTCGCGAGGACCCATCGGGCAAGCGAGAAGAAGCAATGACGATTTCGCAGATAGGGCAACATGGGTCCTCGCGACAAGCGCGAGGATGACAAACGGAGGATGAGATCAATCAAGCGGCAAACCCCAAAAATCAAAAAGACCCGCGCAAGTTATTGCGCGGGCCCATTTCAAGCAAGAAATCAATTCTTGCTGGTCAGACTCACTGGATCGAAAGGTCCTCAGCGTAGCTGCCCTTCGAGAACTTGTACCAGACATACTTGGCACCGACGAGGTCGCCCTTGGCGTCGAGCTTGAGGTTGCCGAGAACCGTCTTCATTTCATTGCCAGCACGCAGCCATTCAGCCAGCGCCTTGTTGTCAATGCCCTTGGTGGCGGTTGCAGCCTGCGCATACATCTGGAATGCGGCATAGGTGTACAGCGTGTAGCCTTCTGGGTCATAGCCAGCAGCCTTGAACTTCGCGACAAGTTCCTTTGCTTCCGGGAAGTTGCGTGGCTCTGGAGCGAACGTGAAGATCATGCCTTCAGCTGCTTCACCTGCAATCGTCCAGAACTCGACGTTGTTCATCGAATCGCCAGAGAGCATCTGGGCCTTTGAGCCTTGCTCGCGGAGCTGCTTCAGGATGAGTGCGCCTTCTGGGTGATAACCACCGAAGTAGATCGCTTCAACACCAGCATCCTTCAGCTTTGAGACCAGAGCTGAATAGTCCTTTTCACCTGGATTGATCGACTCTGCGATTGCTGGTTCGAGACCAGCGGCCTTCATTGCCTTGTTCGTTTCATCAGCAAGACCTTTGCCGTAAGCCGACTTGTCGTCGATGATGGCAACTTTCTTGCCAGCATAGTTCTTGGCAAGGAATGCACCGGCAACAGCACCCTGTGCGTCGTCACGTCCGCAAACACGGGCAACGTTCCAGCCGCCTTCATCGGTGAATTTTGGGTTGGTCGAAGCTGGCGTGATTTGCAGCATGCCTTCTTCTTCATAAACCTTCGAAGCAGGAATCGATGAACCCGAGCACAGGTGGCCGGCGACGAACTTCACGCCCTTTGATGCCATCTGGTTGGCAACGGCAACAGCTTGCTTTGGATCGCAGGCATCGTCACCGATTTCGAGAACCAGCTTTTCGCCATTGATGCCACCGGCGGCATTGATGTCAGCAACGGCCATTTCGGCACCGCGCTTGTATTGTTCGCCAAGTGCAGCGAGCGATCCGGTGATCGGACCAACGGTTGCAACGGTAATGTCGGCCAGTGCAGTTGTTGCCTGCAGCGCTGCAGCAAAGCTCAGCGCAATGCCTGACATGATGATTTTCTTCATTCAAATCTCCCTGAGATCTTGGGTTTTCGGGGTCACTGCCCCTTGGGCGCATTACAGCCCATCGGCGCAGAATTGAAAAGGAAAAAACCGCGTTTTCCCTTCGCAAAGTTTGGAAATTATAGCGATCCCGTAAGCTGTGAAGGTGACGACCCCTCTCCCTTCAGGGAGAGGGTGCCCCGAAGGGGCGGGTGAGGGACGTCTAACTCTTCCCCCGCCAGGACAACGGCCCTGACCTTTCATAAAGCCACGGATATTGACTGGTCATTTGCGCCACCTGCGTCACCCGGTAGCCAAACAGGGCGCAAGCGACAAATATCAACCCATCCGTGAGGAAATAATGCAGAGACGACAATGTGGCCTCGAACAACGCGAAGTGCAGAAACCGCATGCCAAAGGTGAACGGGATCATGTAAAGCATCAGTAGCCACAAGGGCCGCCAGCCGGAGGCCAACGACCGCCCCGCCAAGAACGCCGCCCCGCCGCCAAGGATGATCGTCATCAGCAGGAATATCCACGGGCTGTCTTCGATGAAGAAGCGCATCAATGCCCCCCCTCAAGATAGGCGGCCCGAACTTCTGGCCGTGCCAGCAGTTCCTTGCCAGTCCCCGTCATGGTGATTCGCCCATTGACCATCACATAGGCCCGGTGCGCCAGCTTCAGCGCATGGAACGCATTTTGCTCCACCAGGAAAACCGTCAGGCCCTCTTTTTCATTAAGCTCTTTGATCGCCGCAAAAATCTGCTTCACGATCAGCGGCGCAAGTCCAAGGGATGGCTCATCCAGCAACAACAAGCGGGGCCGCGCCATCAGCGCCCGTCCAATGGCCAGCATTTGCTGCTCACCGCCAGAAAGCGTCCCCGCACGTTGCGTCTGCCGCTTGTCGAGAATCGGGAACATCGCAAAGATCTTTTTCACATCTTCGTCAAAATGCGCCAACTTGTTGACCGTCGCTCCCATTTGCAGGTTTTCCAGCACCGACATGCGCGGAAAAATCCGCCGCCCTTCTGGCGACTGCGCAATGCCAAGCCGGATGATCTCATGCGTCGGCATTGCAGTAATGTCTTTGCCATCAAAGATGATCTTGCCAGCCCGCGCCCGTGGCGTGCCGCAAATCGTCATCATCAGTGTCGATTTACCCGCACCATTAGAGCCGATCAGCGTCGCAATCTCGCCCTTGCGCACTTCGAAATCGATGCCTTTGAGCGCCTGGATTTTTCCATAGAACGTCTCGACACCCGTGCCGGAAAGAAGGACCTCGCTCATGCCGGACCTCCCTGCAATGCTTCCTTGATCACGCGCTCCGCATCCGGTGGCGTTTCGTCTTCATCAACGCCCAGATATGCCCGGATGACATTCGGGTCGGTCTTCACTTCGGCGGGCGTCCCGTCGGCAATCTTGCGCCCATAATCCAGCACCACGATGTGGTCCGAAATACCCATCACAACGCTCATGTCATGTTCGATCAGCAACACTGCCATGCCATGGTCATCGCGAATTGAAATGAGGAGTTTGTTGAGCTCTTCCGATTCACGTGGGTTCAAACCAGCGGCAGGTTCATCGAGGCATAGGAGTTTCGGATCAGTGCACATTGCACGTGCAATCTCAAGTCGGCGCTGCGCACCATAGGGCAGGTCACCGGCAGGATCATCGGCACGGTCAATCAGCTGCGCCTTTTCGAGCCAGTACGTGGATTTTTCAATGGCCTCTTTTTCCGCACGGCGGAATCGTCCGCTGCCCAGCAAGCCACCAACGGTATAGGCCGAAGCTTTCATCAACACATTGTGTTGCGCCACCATCAGGTTTTCCAGCACAGTCATGCCCGAAAAAAGGCGGATGTTCTGGAACGTCCGTGCCACGCGTGCATGCTGCGTGATGCGGAAGTCATCCATCCGTTCCAGCAAAAATATTTTGCCATCTTCATGGCGCAGCGAAATCATGCCTTCGGTCGGTTTGTAGAAGCCGGTGATGCAGTTGAACACCGTCGTCTTGCCAGCCCCGTTCGGGCCGATCAAAGCCGTGATCTGCTTGCGACCGGCATCAAATGAAAGGTCGCCAATGGCGGTGAGGCCACCAAAGCGCATGGTGAGGTGTTCCACCCGCAATTGCGGGTCATTTTCCCAGGCCCGCATCAGCCATGCCCCTGCGAAACAAGATCTGCCGAAACTGATTTTTTCTCTTTGAGGAACACTGTCGGATCGCGCCGCGTCACCATACCGCGTGGCCGCCACCGCATCATCAACACCATTGCAAGGCCGACAAACAACATGCGCAATTGTATCGGATCAACGCCCGAAGGGAGAATCACTTTCAGAAAATCCATTTCACGGAAAAATTCGAATGCGCCGATGATGAAGATCGACGAGAACACAATGCCGATCTGCGAACCCAATCCGCCCAGCACCACGATGGCGAGAATAAGCGCCGACTCGATGTAAACGAATGACTCAGGCGAAACGAAGCCCTGCCGCGCGGCGAAGAACGATCCGGCAAATCCACCGAACATCGCGCCAATGGCAAATGCGGTAAGTTTGGTTGTGGTGGTGTTGATGCCAAGAGAACGGCAAGCAATCTCATCCTCGCGCAACGCTTCCCATGCGCGCCCGATGGGCAACCGCCGCAGCCTGTTGGTCGCAAAATAGGTCAACAGCGCCAGACACAGAATGACATAGTACAGAAAAATGTAAGAGTAGATGCGGTCATGCTTGATGCCGAAGAATTCCGCAAACCCGCCGGGTCCATCCTTGAAAGGCAGTCCAAAGAATGTTGCCTTTGGTACATTGATACCTTGCGGACCATTGGTGAAGTCAAACCAGTTGATCAGCACCAGCCGGATGATTTCGCCGAACGCCAGCGTCACGATGGCGAGGTAATCGCCACGCAAACGCAAAACCGGAAATCCGAGGATCACCCCCCACGTAGCTGCGAGAAGCCCCGCTATCGGCAGCACCAGGTAGAAGGCCCATGGCAACACGCCGTCGCCAAACCACATTGGGAAATAGACAGTCGAAAGCAGCGCGTATGAATAGGCCCCGACCGCATAGAAGGCCACGTAACCAAGGTCGAGCAATCCTGCAAGACCAACGACCACATTCAGTCCCCAGCCCAGCATGATGTAGATCAGGATCGTGATCGCAAAATCGATGCCACGCTTGTCCCAGGTCGGAACCGCGTGAAGGATGAAAGGCAGGACCAGTGCAAAGATCAGCAGGGCAGGGGCCAGAAAACGCCCGTAATTGGCAGCAGGCACGTGCGCAACACCGGCTGATTTTGTCCCGGACAATCCGGCAGGCCGGTTCCACACGAACAGTTGCAACAGCAAACGCCCGAGAACCACCAGCCCCGTCATCTGGAGAACTGCGTACCACCGCGTATCAATGACCAGCGCGCCCTGGTTCATGATCGTCTTGTAAGAAACGATTGGCGTCAGCAGAAAGAACGTGATGAGCGCCGTGCCGGTCAGATCCTTGACCAGCGACCATGCATCAAGCGAACGCGCTTCCGCGGTAAATGAAGTATCTTTTGGAGCTGCGACCAAGATCAGACTTTCTCGACTTCAGGTTTTCCGAGCAGCCCTTGCGGCATGAAGATCAGCACAATGACCAACACGGTGAAAGCCGCCACATCCTTGTACTCGACAGAGAAATATGCCGACCAGAAAACTTCGATGAGACCAATGACCATCCCGCCAAGCATGGCACCGGGAATTGACCCAATCCCTCCGAGCACCGCCGCCGTGAAAGCCTTGATGCCAGCAAGAAAGCCAACATAAAAATCCGTCACATTGTACAGCATGAAGAACATGAAGCCCGCAAAGGCGGCCAAGATTGCACCCAGAATAAACGTGATGGAAATTGTCCGGTCCACGTTGATGCCAAGCAGCGATGCCATTTTCTGGTCCTGCTCGCAGGCGCGTTGCGCGCGCCCCAGCGCGGTCCGCTGGATGAGCATCGTGAACAACACCATCGATGCAATCGTCGACAGGATAATGATGATCTGCATGTTCGAGATCGTCACCACGAACTCGCCGTCTGCGGCAGCGCGATGCATGATCTCGTGCTTGCCGGTAATGACCGGTTGAATGGGCTTCGGCCGCCCTTCCTGCGCTATGCGCACGAATTCCTGTAATACAATTGACATGCCAATGGCGGAAATCAGAGGTGCCAGACGGAACGATCCACGCAACGGCTTGTAAGCCACGCGTTCAATCGTCCAGTTGTAAACGGAAGCGACAAGCATCGCGATGATGACGCACAGGGCCAAGGCAAAGATGATTGCGACAGGCCCGGTCCAGCCCAGTGTAATGGCATTCAAGAGGACGATGAACGAAACCACGCTGCCAACCATGAACACATCACCATGCGCAAAGTTGATCATGCCGACAATGCCGTAAACCATCGTGTAGCCGATGGCGATCAAACCGTAGATGGAACCGAGTGTAAGGCCGTTGATTAATTGCTGGAGGAAGTACTCCAAAATGCCACCCCTGGATTGAGCCATGTTCAATTCGCATGGCTTCTATACAAACTTGCTTGGGCTTCTAGCCAAGGCAGAGGGTAAACACAAGATTAATTTCTGCCAGCGCCTGCCCTCGGATAGTCATCGATACAATTGGGACAAGCTCGAATTGACACTTTTCAATACAACCGAGAATGAATGTTCATTCATTTTTCGCTTGAAACTCCAGCAGTCTTGTGGGAGTGAACGTTCATTCTCAACGATCAGGCAAGAACGACCCGAGCAATGTCAGAAACTGCTGTCCTTCAGGCTCCGGAAGAATCGCCAAAACAATCCGTGCGGCGCGATTCGATTCTCGATGCCGCCCAACAGGTTTTCTCGGAAAAAGGCTTTGAACTGGCGACCATCCAGGACGTTGCCACAGCATGCGGCATGAGTGCCGGTAACCTTTACCGCTACTTCCCGTCAAAAGCGGCAATGGTCTCTGGCCTGGTGGAACGCGACCGCAACCAGATGGCCGCCAGCTTTGCGACACTGGCCCTCAGCCCCAACCAGCTCGCCTCATTTGAAACCATGGGCCGGGAGTTCATCAAATGTGAGTGCGCCCGCGATGCCCGACTCACGCTTGAAATCTGGGCTGCTTCCAGCCGCCGTCCTGAACTGCGCGCCATGTGCGAAAGCATTCAGCAGGCAGTCGGCGCAAACCTGCAAAAATTCATGGAACGCCTGGTCGCCGAAAAGGCCGTCGCTCCCGGCGTCGACCTGGAACTTGTTCCGCATCTCATCATGGTCTTCGTGCACGCGCTGTTCCGCGACGTGGCATTGCAGCCCAATCACAATATCGACCGTGATCTCGACATCATGTTCGCGACGATCCGGGCCGCACTGGCCGGACACATCAAACTGACCAACGACAATCAATAGGGCAACACAATGCGCAATACGACAGTCCGCCAGTTCCTCCTCGCCACAGTATTTGCAGTCGCACTGCCATCTGCCTTCGCCATGGGCGAAGAGACAGCAACCGCCGCAGTCGTCGAACCCGCCAAGAAAGCTGCGTTGGCAGCTCCGTCGATTTCTGTCCTGGTCGCGCAAAAGGGCAAGATCGCCGAAAACCTCAACGTCACCGGCAGTTTCGCGGCTGGCGAACTGGTCCTCGTGACCCCGGAAGTCGAAGGCTTCGCAGTTACCGACCTGCTTGCCGAAGAGGGAGACACAGTAAAGAAGGGTCAGGTTCTCGCCCGCCTCTCGTCCCTGCAGGTCGAAATCCAGATCGCGCAAACCAAGGCGAGCCTCGCCCGCAACGACGCTGCCGTGGCGCAGGCGCAAAACCAGATTGAACAAGCCCAGATCACCGAGGAACGGGCAAGGGCCGATCTCGCCCGCACCGCAAAACTCCGCACCAGCGGTGTAAGCTCTGTTGAGCAATTCGACCAGCGCCAGGCGTCTTATGATCTTGCATCGGCACAGCTCAGCGCCGCCAAGCTCGGGCTTGAAGTGACCAAGGCCGACCGTGCCGTCATCGACGCACAAATGGCCGACCTCGACCTGAAAAAGAGCCGTACTGAAATCAGGGCCCCCATTGATGGCTACATCAGCCGTCGCACCGCGCAGATCGGCGGCATTGCCTCGGCGTCCAAAGACGCAATGTTCAATATTGTCGCCAACGGCATTGTTAAACTTCTGGCAGAAGTGCCGGAGTCAGACTTGCCGAAAGTCCAGCTGGAACAGAAAGCCTCGATTGTCGTCAACGGATTGGCCAAGCCAATCGAAGGAGTTGTGAAGCTCATCTCGCCGGAAGTGAATGAATCCACGCGCATCGGCATCGTTCATATTCGCGTGGCTGATGGCGTGCGCATTCCGCTCGGCAGCTTTGGCCGCGCCGAAATCGCATTGGCCGCGTCGGATGGTGTAACCTTGCCGCTCACCACGGTTACATTTGGCGAGCACGGCCCCACGGTTCAGGTCGTCAAGAATGGCAAGATCGAAGTCCGCAAGGTCATCACTGGCCTTGTCGGCACCGAAAATATTGAAATCACCGATGGCGTTGAACCGGGCGAGCAGATCGTTGCCCGTGCCGGCAGTTTTGTCCGCGCCGGCGACACGGTGACGCCGGTCGAAGTTTCATATGCAAATTGAAGAGTAACGCGTAATGAATTTTAATTTCTCCGCCTGGTCCATCAGGAAACCCGTCCCGGCAATTTTGCTGTTCGTGGTGTTGACTCTCGTCGGCATCATGAGTTTCCGTGCGATGCCGGTCGAAAAATTTCCGAACATCGATTTTCCACTGATCGCCGTCAGCGTCGGCCAGTCTGGCGCAACCCCCGCCGAACTCGAGGCGCAGGTCACCAAGATCATCGAAAACTCGGTTGCCGGTGTGTCTGGCGTGAAACATATCACGTCCAACGTGTCAGATGGCAATTCGCAAACATTGATCGAATTCCGCCTCGAAGTGCCAACAACAAAGGCACTGGAAGACGTGAAGGATGCAATTGCCAAGGTCCGTTCCACGTTGCCTGGCGGCGTTGACGAACCCATCGTCCAAAGCATCGACGTTGTTGGCCAGTCCATCCAGACCTACGCGGTTTCCGCACCTGGCATGACACTTGAGCAACTGTCATGGTACGTCGACGATGTCGTGAAACGCGATCTTCAAGGCCTGCCCGGCATTGGCCGTGTTGAACGTTATGGCGGTGTCGAACGCGAAATCCGCATCGATCTCGATCCGGTAAAACTGCAGGCCTATGGCATCACTGCAGCAACAGTGAACCAGCAGATTGCCGCAACCAACGCAGACTCCGGCGCAGGCCGCGGCGAAGTGGGCGGCATGGAACAGACCATCCGCACCTTGGGCGGGGCAAAGACCCTGACCGATTTGAAGGCAACCAAGATCACCTTGTCCGGTGGCCGCGATGTGAAACTCTCAGACATTGCCGATGTGCGCGACTCGAATGCAGAACAGCGCTCCTTCGCCCGCTACAACGGCGATGGCGTCGTCGCCATTTCAATATTCCGTGCCAAGGGCGCCAGCTCCACATCGGTCGGTGAACTCGTTGGCAAGAAAATCGATGAACTCACCGAACGCAGCAAGGGATCAGTATCTTTCTCGCTGGTTGATGACACCGTTTACTTCATCTACGGCAACTACAAGGCCGCAATGGAAACATTGATCGAGGGTGCCATCCTCGCCGTCATCGTCGTCCTCATCTTCCTGCGCGATTGGCGCGCCACCTTGATCTCGGCCATCGCCCTGCCGCTCTCGGCCATCCCCGCCTTCTGGGTGATGAACTATCTCGGCTTCTCACTGAACCTTGTGTCGTTCCTCGGCCTCAACCTCGCAACCGGCATTCTCGTCGACGACGCAATTGTCGAAATCGAAAATATCGCGCGCCACATGCGCATGGGCAAATCGCCCTATCGCGCAGCACTGGAAGCTGCTGACGAAATCGGCCTCGCGGTGATTGCGATCTCGCTCACCATCGTCGCGGTCTTCGTGCCCGTGTCTTTCATGGGCGGCATCGTCGGCCAATACTTTAAGCAGTTCGGCATGACCGTGGCGATTGCTGTCCTGTTCTCGCTCATGGTCGCCCGATTGATCACCCCAATGATGGCAGCCTATTTGATGCGCCACACGCACCAGGAAGAACATGTGCCTGGCTTCCTTCTCCGCGGCTACACCCACTTGCTGCATTTTCTGAACTGGGGGCCTTCGTCTCTGGTACATGATGGCAAGGGATCAAACCATGTGCGGCAGTGGTCCTTCGCAGGCTATGCGCTGGCGACGGGTGCGTTCCTTGGCCTAACGTCGCTGTTCACCAAGATGTTGGGTGGCGCGCCATCCACCATAGCCCCGCCAATGGCAATGGCCGCCGCCGCCCTCATTGCAGTCTTTGCAGTGATGGCAATCGGCCTGATTGCCATTGAACACAGAAGCGGCAGGCGCAAATGGGCACGCACCAATCGCGGCACCGAAGCGGCTTTGGCGAGCGGTTATCGCATGCGCACTGCCCCCCGTTTCATGAGCTATCTGACCATGCTCGCAGGCTACGGCCTGGTCTTCGCGTCAACATTGTTGTTCCCTTATTTGCCCACCGGCTTCATCCCGAAAGGCGATGAATCGCGTTTCGTGCTGGCGCTCGAGCTGCCACCCGGTTCGAAGCTTGAGGATACCGGCGCAACAGCAGAAAAGATCGCCCAGATCATTCGCCAGAATGAGGATGTCTCGCAGGTTTTCGTCCTCGCCGGCACCTCGCCGACGGGAACGCTCGATCCGCGTCTGGCTTCTGTTTCCGTCAATCTGAAATATCGTGACGTGGATCTGATCAACAACATGTGGAATCCCGTTGCCACTGCCCTCGGACTTCCGCTGCGTGAATGGGAAGGCCGCGTGAAACCGCAATGGCAGGTGGAAGAGGAAATCTTCCCGAAGCTCGGGTCCATGCCAGACATTCGGTGGTTCAAGGTTCAGGAAAATGGTCAGCGCGAAGTTGCATTCAACATGCTGTCGGATGATGCTTCAGCATTGAACGACGCCGCAGCCCGTTTGGAAACAGCCTTGCGTGAGGACGGTCGCCTGATTGCCCCCGTTGCCGAAGGCGCATTGCTCCGCCCTGAAATCCAGATCATGCCGAAATCGTCGGAAGCTGCAAAACTTGGCATTACAGCGCAGCAGATTTCGCAGGCCGTGCGCGTCGCAACCATTGGTGACTTCGCGCCCTTGCTCGCCAAATTCAGCATCGACGGCCGTCAGGTTCCGATCCGCGTGCAGATTCCCGAAAGTGCCCGCGCATCTTTCTCTGAATTGTCAAACCTGCGCGTCATCAGTGACAAGGGCATCAGCGTGCCACTGTCCACCGTGGCTGATATCAAGCTTTCGGAAGGTCCAAGCTCCATCAAGCGCTACGACCGCGAACGCCAGGCCACAATCGGTGCAGACCTGCCATCGGGTGTCGAACTCGGTGACGGCGTCAAGATCATCGAAGAGACGGCAGCGAAGCTCAATCTGCCATCAAGTGTAAACGTGCAGAAAAGTGCTGACGCCGAAATTCAGGACGAAGTGAACACCGAATTCATGAAAGCCGCAGGCCTCGGTCTGGTGCTCATGCTCGCCGTGCTCGTACTCTTGCTTGGCAACGTCTTCATGCCCTTCGCAATTCTGCTGTCCTTGCCGCTGTCGATTGGTGGAGTGGTGTTGGCGCTTCTGATCACCAACAACGCCTTCTCCATGCCGGTTACCATCGGCATGCTGATGTTGATCGGCATCGTCGCCAAGAACGCCATCATGCTCATCGACTTTGCAGTCGAGCGTGTGCGGCACGGCATGACGCGCGTGGATGCAATTGTCGATGCTGGCCGCAAGCGCGCCCGCCCGATCATCATGACCACAATCGCCATGGCCGCCGGCATGTTGCCATCGGCAATGGGCATCGGCGAGGGTGGCGCCTTCCGCGCGCCAATGGCCATCGCCGTTATCGGCGGTCTGATTGTCTCCACCTTCCTCAGCCTCGTCTTCGTGCCATCCTTCTACATCGTGATGGACGACCTCGGCCGTCTGGTCGCCTGGGCCTTCGGTCGCTTTGCCGGCAAGACGGATGAACCACCCGTGGTCAATGAGGAAGTTGAAGCCGTCCGCCGTGAGTTGTCCGCAACCACGTCCGTCATCGGTGCGCTCAACGCCAAGCTGGAATCAGTAGAAGACAAGATCGATGAGGTCGCGGCCTCGGTAACGAAAAAACCAAAGCTCAAAATGGCAGCGGAATAGGGAAGACGACCCTCACCCGCCTCGTTCCGCACCCTCTCCCTGAAGGGAGAGGGGCAACTTACCCTTCTCCACCTGGAGACGGCACACTCTCACCCCAACGCTCCCAACCCCGTCGCAATCCTTGCCAGCGCCTTTTCGATCTCCGCTTCGCTCGTGGCAAACGACAGCCTTATCGATGACGGCCCGCCAAAGGCCGATCCCGGCACCGTGGCCACTCCATGCGCCTCCAGCAGCCAGTCGCACAATTCGTCCGTGGACTGAATAACATGGTTCCCCGCCTTGCGCCCCATAAAGGCCGACACATCAGGGAAGGCATAGAACGTCGCTGGTATATCCGCGATCTTTACACCCGGAATGGCGCGCAGTCCTGCCAGCACGATATCCCGCCGCTTGCGATACGCCTCGCGCATCGCATTCACGTCATCGCGCGGTCCCAGCAACGCAGCAACCGCCGCCCGCTGCACAAAGCCATTGGCCCCGGCAGAGATCACGCTCTGCATCCGCGCCATCGCTTTGGCAATGGGCTCAACCGCAACCGAATATCCAAGTCGCCAGCCTGTCATGGCAAAACCCTTGGAAAACCCGTTGAGCGTAATGGTCCGCTCCAGCATGCCTGGCAGTGCGCCGATTGAATGCATCGCGCCATCAAACAAGATATATTCATAAATCTCGTCGGAAAGAACCATCATCCGGGGATGCGCGCGCACGATTTCCGCAATCGCCTCAAGCTCTGCCTTGCTCCACACCGCGCCCGTAGGGTTGCTCGGTGAATTCACAATAAGGAGTTTCGTTTTGTCGGTCACCGCCGCGGCAATTCGCGTTGCTGGTACCTTGTAGTTTTCCGCAATACTTGCGGGCAACACAATGGGCGTCCCCTGCGCCAGCCGCACGGTTCCCTCATAAGACAACCAGAAGGGTGCGAGAATGATCACTTCATCCCCAGGCCCGACAACTGAGAGAATGGCATTCGCAATCGCCTGCTTCGTGCCATTGGCAACAACCACATGCGCAGGCAGATAGTTCAAACCGTTCTCGCGCTGCAATTTCTGCGCAATGGCCTCGCGCAATTCCGGAATTCCCGCCACCGGCGCATAATGCGTGAAGCCCTTGTCGAGCGCATCCTTCGCCGCATCCCGGATGTTTTGCGGCGTGTCGAAATCCGGTTCGCCAAGTGTCAGTGCCACCACATCTTGTCCGCGCGCCCGCAACTCGCGGGTCTTTTGTGACATGCGGATAATGGCGCCTTCATCGGCCGTGGCGCCGCGCGCTGAAAGTACAGAAGCAGGATCAAATGTCATGATGGCGAAATCTCATGCCAGCTTTGCCTTGCACAGTCGAGAGCGAAGCGGATAGAACATGCTCCATGTACAGATTTGCCATGCTTTGCACCGTCTCATTGGCGCTCGCCGCCTGCAACACAAAACCGAATGAAGTGCGCGTCACCAGCGAGTCTGCTGTGGCCAAGGTGCAATCCACCAGTCGTTCCGAACCGATTTTCTACAACGGA
Organism: uncultured Alphaproteobacteria bacterium; assembly: GCA_963738595.1. Taxonomy (GTDB): domain Bacteria; phylum Pseudomonadota; class Alphaproteobacteria; order Rhizobiales; family Aestuariivirgaceae; genus Aestuariivirga. The sequence continues at coordinate 133,545 of CAVTXF010000007.1, read as the reverse complement.
AAGACCTACCAGTTTGATCTCTCGCCCAAAGGCGACGGCCAGTTTGCGCTCAAGGTATCACCCATGACCGCCACCCAGCAAAAGGACGCCGTGCAACTGGCAACGTCCTCGCTCGGCTACTACGCCTGTGTGGATGGCAAGGCCGGCAAACTCGTGGCCGGGCCAAGCTTCGCGGGCAAGACCTGGAAAATGACTGCAAGGTGCAGCTGAAAGGCGGATGAGGGCGGTCCCCACAACTCCTCCCATCTTGCACCCGCCACAATCCCGCATTAATCTCCCTTAACGGGGTAGCTCAGTCTGCCAAGCGCAGACCGCCCAGTGTTGGGAGTACGCGTATGTTGCTGGACCGCATATTCAGGCAGCTCATCACCCAGGGTGACTTGGCCGTCACCGACTGGACCGGAACAACACGCCATTATGGCGACGGGCAGGGCATAAAGAGCCGCGTCTCCTTCAACTCACTTGCCGCCGCCCGCCGCTTCGTCCTCGATCCAGATTTATCAATTGGCGAAAGCTACATGGACGGCACCTTCACCTGTATTGATGGCACCACGATCTATGATTTCCTCGCTCTCGCCATGGCCAACACCGGCGGGCGCGGCAATCACTGGTTCCATAATATCATCCACGCCGCCCGCCGCATCATGCGCCGCCTCGACCAGCGCAACACGGTAAACCGGGCAAGGGGCAACGTCGCCCACCACTATGACCTCTCCGGAAAACTTTATGATCTTTTCCTCGATGTCGACCGGCAATATTCCTGCGCCTATTTCGAAACGCCGGACGCAACGCTCGAAGAAGCCCAGCTTGCCAAAAAGCGCCACATCGCCGCCAAACTGGCCATCAAGCCAGGCATGAAAGTGCTGGACATTGGCTCAGGCTGGGGCGGCCTTGGCCTGTACCTGGCGGAAATCTGCGATGCCGATGTAACTGGCGTCACGCTGTCACAAGAGCAGTACAAATTGTCCAACGAACGCGCCAGCCAGCGTGGTCTTTCAAATCAGGTGCGCTTCCTGCTCAAGGATTATCGCCTGCTCGAAGAAAAATTCGACCGGATCGTATCCGTCGGCATGTTCGAGCATGTGGGCGTTGGCCACTTCCCGGAATTTTTCACCAAGGCCCGCACCCTGTTGAAGGACGATGGCATCGCAGTTCTGCATTCCATCAACCGCTCAGATGGGCCGGGTGCCACCAGTGCCTGGATCAAGAAATATATTTTCCCCGGTGGCTATATTCCCGCACTGTCAGAAGTCGTGCCGCATCTCGAACGCAGCGGGCTTTATGTGACCGATGTCGAAATCCTCCGCCTGCATTATGCCGAAACCATTCGCCATTGGAGCGCACGCTTTGCCGCCAACCGCGTCCGCGCTTCAGAGATTTACGACGAACGCTTCTGCCGCATGTGGGAGTTTTATCTGGCTGGTTCGGAATGTGCCTTCCGCCATGGCGGCATGAACAACTTCCAGATCCAGTTCGCATTAAACCAAAACGTGCTGCCGTTGACCCGAGACTACCTGGGCGAGGAAGAGGCCCGCTTGCGGCAGATCGAAGGCCGAACCCACCGCCTGAAAATGGTCCCGGCCCTAGGTCAATCCTAGAATGGGTCTTAAAGCCTCAAATTTGACCGTGAAGAGTGTTCCTTGTTTGTTCCGGTAGAGGGGTAGCGGAAACCCATCCCGTTGCCTGGCAGTACCTAAAAACGCTGCTGTGAGCGTTTCAATTGGAGGTAGAGTTTGGCCTCATCCTTCCCGCCGCCAAACAGGCGCGGGGGTAGTGGCATCCGCCGGAGCGAAGGCGGATGACGGAGGGGGGCAAAAGAGAGCGTGAAGCAGACAAACTGTCCCCCATCCGTCTTTTGCGCCATTCGGCGCAAAATCCACCTTCCCCGCAAGGGGGAAGGATGGAAAACATCAACCCTTCACCACCATCCCGTCAGTCAAATACTCACTCTTCGGATCAATCGCCTCACCATGAATGGCGGCCTCGAAGGTGCGCAGACGTTTGTACACTGAAATAAGCTCAACAATTGTGGGCCAAGACTTCACCAGATACTGCATCGCATCGCGAACTTCGCCGAACGCCGTTCTCACCTGCTGGAAAATACCAAACGTGATTGCCCCGGTCGCAACTGCCGGAACAAGGACAAAGAATGGCAAGAGCAAGTCGGCTTGCAAGTATGAATATCGGCCAACATTGAAGTAGAGGTAGTTCGAGTACAGCGAAAAAGTTGTCTTTCTGACATTCTCGAATAGATTTGCAACCGTCGCTGGTTGCGCTCGCGCTGCATCATCTTCTCCATACACCAATTCCTTTCTGTAGGCTGCCTCGACACGTTGCTTTTTGAATTCCAGTCCTGGAAGCTTGAAGCCAATCAGTGCCAGGAAGCCTGTGCCAAAAATTGCCCACAGCAGTGAAACGACAACGAGTGAATAAGGGATTGCCCCCAGCAGAGGTACTTCCTTCACTTTGTCCGACAACACAGCAAGAACCGGCAAGAATGAAATCAGCGTCATGATTGCACTGACAAATTCTGCTCCAAGACCTTCAGTCGTGCCGACAAACAGTCTGGTGTCTTCCTGCACGCGTTGCGAAGCTCCCTCAATTCCGCGCACCTTCGGCCAGTTATCGGTATAAAAATCATTCATTGCCGTGCGCCACCTGAAAATGAAGTGGCTGGTGAAGAACCGGAAAACTACCGCGATGATGATATAAGTAAACAAGGTGCTGGTGATATCGAGAAGTCCCGCATAAAGCTCCGTAGATTTGACACTTCCGGGAGTTGTGAGAGCTTTCTGGACGAGGTCAAAATACTGTCCAAACCAATCGTTTATTGTGACTGAAACTTGTACAAGGAAGTAGGTAACAAAAACAATAATCGCAGAACCGCCGACTGACCAATTGAACCAACGAAGCGGTGACAGAGACTTCCAGACACCCGCGAAGATCAGAAAGGCACCCGCAAAATAGACATAGAACCAAAGATAGGGTGGTGAAATAAATCGATAAGCCGAAATTATCGGCGGCGCATCCACTGGCGGATTCGGCAATCCTATCACCGCGCCAAAATCCCTGAAAAAGAAAAACCACGCCAGCACCGCAATCAGCGACCACGCAGCGGCCGACCAGAAGAACGGGCGTGGATTGGGGAAGAAGGAGACAAACATCTGGCAACCTCGCAGAACAGGATGGGGATCAATCAGCTTTTGACATCCATACGCCGCTTCCGCAATCACGGAACAATGAACTATACGTCATCCCATGAATTATCCCGGAGCAATCAGCGAGGCCATTGCACAATGGCTGGCAACACATCACGAAGGTCCTGCCCGCGCCGCGAGCACCTCACTTTCAGCAACCTATCGCGGCGGCGGAAAATCATCCGCCGTTGATCTCGCCGCCTATTTGGTCGCCCGCACACCAGCGACTTTCGCGGCTGTTTCAAAAGCCCTCGCCATGACAGCAGAAGCCTTGCCCGGTTTCGTACCGGAATCGTGCCTCGACATCGGCTGCGGTCCTGGCACCGCGAGCTGGGCCGCATTTGACAACTGGCCCTCAATCTCGAAAATGTCATTGCGTGATACGCACCCGGCGTTTCTTGACATCGCAACCAGCATTGCAATCGCCAGCGGCATTGCACCACTCGCATCAGCAGAAATCGCGCGCGCCGACATCATGTCCGATGCATTGCCAAAGGCTGATCTGGTACTTGCATCTTACGTCCTCGCCGAATTGCCGGAAGAACGCGCCGCATCAGTTGCACTTAATCTCTGGCGCGTGACCAGCCAGACTCTCCTCATCATCGAACCGGGAACCCCACGCGGCTTTGCCCGCATCAACGCCATGCGCACTGCATTGCTGCGTCAGGGCGCAAACATCGCAGCACCCTGTACCCACGCTAACGCATGCCCCATGACAACCGACGACTGGTGCCATTTTTCGGTGCGACTCGCCCGCAGCCGCGCCCACATGCACGCCAAATCCGGCATCCTGCCCTATGAAGACGAACCCTTTGCTTTCATCGCAGCAACACGACTGGTGCCAACGCCAGCCCGCGCCCGCATCCTGGCACCCCCCGAAGAAACCAAATTCAACCGCACATTCAAATCCTGCAGCGCGACAGGACTGGCAAGTGAGGTCGTGCCAACAAGAGACAAACCAGCTTTTAAGCGCGTAAGAAAGTTGGGCTGGGGGGATTGCCTTTGACATTCCTCTCCCGCATGCGGGAGGGGAATGACTTAAAAGGATTTCCCCATGCGCAAACTCATCTCTTCTGGCTCAACATTTGAAAAAGCCATCGGTTATTCCCGCGCGGTCGTTCAAGGCGATTGGATGTTTGTTTCCGGCACCACCGGTTTCAACTACAACACGATGGTGATCTCCGACAATGTGGTCGAACAGGCCGAACAGACCATCCGCAATATCAAGGCGGCCATGGAACAGGGCGGGTTTGCGCTGAACGACATCGTGCGCGTGCATTACATGATGCTTGACGTCAAGGACTTCGAACCATGCTGGCCGGTGTTTCAGAAATACCTGGGCGACATTCGCCCCGCCGCAACCATGTTCGTCACCAGCTTGGCCGACCCGCGCATGAAAATCGAAATCGAGGTGACGGCGTTCAAGGATAAGTGACGCTACAGTCCTCTCCCGCTTGCGAAAGAGGAATGACGAGTTCACACCAAAGCACGGGAGAAAACTAAAAAAGCGAGGCCGGGGCCTCGCTTTACTTCGATTGGACAATGCTTTTTGCCCGGTCTTGTTCAGCTTCTTCTGTATGAGCTTGATAACCGGACTCTCTCCCCAGACCCAGGCCATCAAAGGCTTCGGAACGGTTCGCGCCAGATAACTAGCGCGGCTTGCCGCGTCTTGCCAAGTGAAAAAGTGTCAACACTTTGTCAGCTTGAGTTTGCCGCCCGTTTGCTCCAAACACCGGACACCACAAAACCGATAGATTCCATCAGAGATCACCATGCGCCTGTCCCAATATTTCATGCCCATTCTCCGCGATGACCCCAAGGAAGCGGAAGTCGTGTCCCACAAGCTCATGCTGCGCACCGGCATGATAAGGCAGGAAGCCGCTGGCAGCTACTCATGGTTGCCCAACGGATTCAGGGTTCTAAAGAAGATTGAACAGATTGTGCGCGAGGAACAGAATCGGGCAGGGGCCATCGAGATCCTGATGCCCACCCTGCAATCGGCTGACCTTTGGCGCAAATCCGGCCGTTACGAAGCCTATGGCAAGGAAATGCTGCGCGTGAAGGACCGCGCCGACCGCGACCTGCTTTACGGACCCACCAACGAGGAAATGGTCACCGATATTTTTCGCTCCGGCATCCAGAGCTACAAGGACGTGCCCCGCAATCTTTATCACATCCAGTGGAAATTCCGCGACGAAGTGCGCCCCCGTTTCGGCGTCATGCGCGGCCGCGAATTCCTCATGAAGGACGCCTATTCCTTCGATGTCTCGCGCGAAGCTGGCCAGCATTCCTACAACAAGATGTTCGTGAGTTACTTGCGCACATTCGCCCGCATGGGCTTGAAGGCTGTGCCGATGCGTGCCGAAACCGGACCAATCGGCGGCGACGACAGCCACGAATTCCTGATCCTGGCCGATGTTGGTGAAAGCGAGGTTTTCTTCGACAAGGCTTTCCACGACAAGGACTGGACGGCTTTCAACATTGACTATGACGATGTTTCAGCCGTTGCCAAAGTCGTTGACGAGTTTACGGCAATGTATGCCTCCACCTCCGACATGCATAACCAGGACGATTACGAAAAGCGCGTTCCGCCTGAACGCCGCGTCACGGGGCGTGGCATTGAAGTGGGCCAGGTTTTTTTCTTCGGCACAAAATATTCCGATCCCCTGGGCTGCACAGTTCAGGGCCCGGACGGCAAGATGGTGACCTTGCAGTCAGGTTCTTACGGCATCGGCGTATCGCGTCTCGTCGCGGGCATCATCGAAGCCTCGCATGACAAGGACGGCATCATCTGGCCGGAATCAGTAGCCCCCTTCGACATCGGCCTGATCAACATCAAGGTCGGTGACGCAGAAGCCGACGCGGCAAGTGAAAAGATTTACAAGGCGCTCGCTGCCAAGGGCAAGGACGTGCTTTACGACGACCGCAACCAGCCCGGCGGCGCAAAATTCGCGACCATGGACCTGATTGGCCTGCCCTGGCAGGTGATCATCGGTCCTCGTGGCCTGAAAGAAGGTATCGCTGAAGTGAAAAACCGCAAGACCGGCGCGCGCGAGAATGTGGCGCTGGACAAAATCGTGGAACGGCTGGGGTGACCGCACTCCCCGACACCAAACCCTTCTCATCCTTCGAGCGCATGCTGGCGCTGCGCTACCTCCGCGCCCGCAAGAAGGAAGGTTTTGTCTCGGTCATCTCGCTTCTGTCATTCCTCGGCATCATGATCGGTGTGGCAACCCTTATCGTCGTGCTCGCGGTCTTTAACGGGTTCCACAAGGAACTGCTCGACAAGGTGCTGGGCTTTTCCGGCCACGCGTCGATCTACCAGCAGAACCTCGAACCCATCACCGAATATGCCGAACTGAAAAAACGCATCGCCGCAGTGCCTGGCGTCACCGGCGTTGTGCCGCTGGTGGAAGGTCAGGCCATGGTATCGTCGGCACGGGCCGCAACCGGCGCACTGGTGCGCGGCCTTTCGGAAGCCGATCTCGAAAAAGTGCCGGGCATCATGAACGACAAATTGCGCACCTCGCTGTCTGGTGATGGTGCTCCGGATGCCGTCGCATCACTCAAGGGTTTTGACAAGTCAGGTGGCATCGCCATCGGCGAGCGACTGGCCTGGCGCCATCAACTGGGCCTCGGCTCCACCGTCACGCTCATTGCGCCCAACGGTCCCGACACGGTGATTGGCAACACCCCGACGATCCGCGATTTTCAGGTTGTCGCCGTGTTCAAGATGGGCATGTCGGAATATGATCAGGGCGTTGTCTTTCTTCCGCTCGCAGAGGCGCAGGATTTCTTTTCGATTGGCGAAGGCGTCTCGGGTGTCGAAATCACCATCGCCGATCCCGAACGCATCGCCGAAGCATCAGCACCTTTGCGTGAAGCCGCAGCCGGTGACTACATGCTGCAAACCTGGCGCGACAAGAACCAGGCCTTCTTCACTGCCCTCGTGGTGCAGCAAAATGTCGTCGTGATGGTCATGTCACTCGTCGTTCTCGTGGCCGCGCTCAACATCATCTCGGGCATGACCATGCTGGTGAAGGACAAGGGCTCCAACATCGCCATCCTCCGCACCATGGGTGCAACCGGCGGCTCCATCATGCGCATCTTCATGATGACCGGCACTGCGATTGGTGTGGCCGGAACCTTGATTGGCCTGATCCTCGGATTGATCATCTGCGCCAATGCCGAAAACATCCGCATGCTGATCCAGAAAATGTCCAATGTCGATGTCTTCGATTCTGAAATGTTCTACCTCACACAGCTGCCAACCATCGTCGATCCGTTCAAGACGGCGATGGTGGTGATCCTCGCACTTCTGCTTTCGGTACTGGCAACACTTTATCCGGCTTGGAAAGCAGCCAGCCTCGATCCCGTCGAGGCGCTTCGCCACCAATGACGCTGAAACCTTCGCTCCAACTCGTCAATGTTGCCCGCGTCTTTGGTGAAGGCGCGTCACGCCTCGAAATTTTCCGCGACCTTTCGCTGACCATCGAGCCGGGCGAAATCGTCGGCCTCATCGGCCAGTCGGGTTCGGGCAAGTCGTCACTCCTGCATATTGCGGGGCTGCTCGAAAAACCTTCGGCCGGCGAAGTGTTGATTGCAGGCCAACCGTGCACCTCGCTCGATGATGTTTCGCGTACCCGCATCCGCCGCATCGGCATCGGCTTTGTCTACCAGTTCCATCACCTGCTGCCGGAATTCTCCGCCCTCGAAAACGTGATGATGCCTCAGCTAATTGCCGGTGAATCGAACGCCACGGCAAAGGCCCGCGCGTCAGAACTCTTGGTGCGCCTCGCACTCGGCCATCGCCTCGAGCATCGCCCAGCGGAAATGTCGGGCGGTGAACAACAGCGCGTTGCCATTGCGAGAGCCATCGCAAATCGCCCACTATTGCTTCTCGCCGATGAACCGACCGGCAATCTCGATCCGCCCACCGCTGAACTTGTTCACAAGGAATTCATGCGCCTCATCCGCGACGAAGGCCTCGCCGCCCTGATCGCGACGCATAACGTGGATATGGCCGCAAGGATGACGCGCGTCGTCGCGATCAAGGATGGAATTCTAGCGGCGGCGTGATAAACGGGTCCCATGCAATCCCTCCGCTTCATCCACCTCCATACGCACTCCGCCTATTCGTTGTCGGAAGGTGCGATCACGATCAAGCAGATGGCAAAGCTGGCCAAGGCAACGGATATGCCTGCACTCGCCATCACCGACACGGGCAACCTATTCGGCGCGCTTGAATTTTCCGAGGCGCTGAAAGAACAGGGCCTTCAGCCCATCGTCGGCGTGCAGTTGAAAGTCGCCCTCGACGCCGCCCAGGCGCAACCTCAAACCGGCATCCGCCAGCATCCGTCGCTGGTCCTGCTGGCCAAGTCGCAAGCGGGTTACAACAACCTGATGAAGCTCGTCAGCCGCAGCTTCCTCGATGCAGCCTCAAATGAAGAACCGCATGTCAGCTGGGAACTTCTCGCAGCCAATGCCGATGGCCTGATTTGCCTCACGGGCGGCCCGCAAGGGCCGTTGAATGATTTTCTCCAGCAGGGCCAGACCGCCCACGCCCGCACCGCTGCACTGAAACTGAAACAGCTCTTTGGCGACAACCTCTATATCGAATTGCAACGCCACGGCCTGCCACAAGAACAACTGGCCGAACCTGCGCTGATCGACATGGCCTATGAAGAAGAAATCCCGCTCGTTGCAACCAATGAACCGTACTTTGCGACAACAGAAGACTTTCTGGCGCACGATGCACTGCTCTGCATTGCTGATGGCGAACTGATTTCCACCGAAGACCGCCGCCGCCTGACGCCCGAACATTATTTCAAGTCGCAAGCCGAAATGGCAGCCCTCTTCGCCGACATTCCCGAAGCTTTGGAAAACACCATCGAGATTGCAAGGCGGTGCTCCTACTACGTGAAAGGCAGCAAGCCGCTTCTGCCACGCTTTGGCGATGGCGACGAAGCCCAGGAACTGCGCGAACAGTCTCACGCCGGATTGACCGAACGCATCGCCAGTCGCGGTCTGATTGGACAGCTCACAGAGGAAGACTATCGCAAGCGTCTCGACTTTGAACTCGATGTCATCATCCGGATGGAATTTCCGGGCTATTTTCTCATCGTTGCCGACTTCATCAGATATGCCAAGACCCACGACATACCTGTTGGTCCGGGCCGTGGCTCTGGTGCGGGCTCGCTTGTTGCTTATGCGCTCACCATCACCGATCTCGATCCCTTCCGCTTCAATCTTCTCTTCGAACGGTTCCTCAATCCGGAACGCGTGTCGATGCCCGACTTCGATATCGATTTCTGCCAGGAGCGCCGCGACGAGGTGATCAGCTATGTCCAGAGCCGCTATGGTGAGGACAAGGTTGCGCAAATCATCACCTTCGGCAAATTGCAGGCCCGCATGGTCACGCGCGACGTCGGTCGCGTGCTGCAAATGCCATATGGCCATGTGGATCGCCTGTCGAAGATGATCCCCATGAATCCTGCCAATCCGATGACCCTGCAACAAGCCATCGACAGCGAACCACGCCTGCAGCACGAGCGCGACACCGACCCGAATGTGGCGGCTCTGTTTGACATCGCCCTGCGCCTTGAAGGCCTCTACCGCAACGCGTCCACCCACGCCGCTGGCGTTGTCATTGGTGATCGTCCGCTGGAGCAGCTCGTGCCGCTCTATCGCGATCCGCGCTCCGCCATTCCGGCCACCCAGTTCAACATGAAATATGTTGAAAAGGCCGGGCTTGTGAAGTTCGATTTTCTTGGTTTGAAAACTCTCACGGTAATTCAAAAGGCGCAACGGCTCATCCATCAGCGTCTGCCGGAATTCACTGTCGACAAGATCCCCTATGACGACAAGAGAACCTTCGACATGCTGGCTCAGGGCGACACGGTCGGCGTGTTCCAACTGGAAAGTTCCGGCATGCGCGACACGGCGCGCAAGCTGCGCGCTGACTGTGTCGAAGATATCATCGCCATCGTGGCGCTGTTCCGCCCGGGCCCGATGGAAAACATCCCGCTCTTTATCGCCAACAAGCTGGGTGAAAAACAGCCGGATTACCTCCATCCATCGCTCGAACCGATACTGAAGGAAACCTATGGCGTCATCGTCTATCAGGAACAGGTCATGCAGATTGCGCAGGTCCTGTCCGGCTATTCGCTCGGCGAAGCCGATCTTCTGCGCCGCGCCATGGGCAAGAAGATCAAGGCGGAAATGGACGCGCAGAAAGACCGTTTCGTCAAGGGCGCTGTCGAGCGCGGTGTGGCTGGCGACCAGGCCGATTTCATCTTCGAACTCGTCGAGAAATTCGCAGGCTACGGCTTCAACAAGTCACACGCTGCTGCCTATGCCGTCGTCTCCTATCAAACCGCTTATCTGAAGGCCAACTACCCCACGGAATTTCTTGCCGCGTCAATGTCACTCGATGCCGGCAACACCGACAAGCTGATGGTGTTCCGCGCTGAGGCACAACGCTTGGGGTTGAAGATTGCACCGCCTTCGGTCAATGAAGGCGACACCGAATTTGCGGTGCGAGATGGCGCAATCATTTACGCACTGGCGGCACTCAGGAATGTGGGTTCTGGCGCCATCCAGCATATCGTCGATGTGCGCAAGGCGGGCGGAAAGTTCAAGTCGCTCGCCGAATTTGCCCGCCGCATCGACGCCCGCCAGTTCAATCGGCGCGCGCTGGAAAGTTTGATCAAGGCGGGTGCATTCGACGCTATCCATCCCAACCGCGCGCAACTGATGCTGGCCATCGATTCAATTCTAGCGGTGGCAAACCGCGCCGCACAGGAACAAGCTTCGGGACAGAACGACATGTTCGGTGGGGTAAGCGCGCCAACCAATGATTTCCCCATGCCAGTGGTGGACGCATGGTTGCCGATGGAAAAGTTGCAACATGAGTTTGACGCGATTGGCTTCCATCTCTCTGGCCATCCGCTCGATGACTATACCAAGGCGTTGCAGCGCGTGAATGTCGATACCTGGGAAGTATTCCGCGACAAGGTTCTGAACCGCGGCGCATCAGCCGGAAAGATTGCAGGAACGCTGACCGCAAAACAGGAGCGCCGCTCCAAGCAAGGCAACAAGTTTGCCTTCATCAGCTTCTCTGATCCCACAGGCCAGTTCGAAACAGTTTGTTTTGCTGATACCTTGTCGTCATCACGCGAAATGCTCGAACCCGGAAAATCGCTGGTGCTCCGGGTTGAAGCGGAAGTGCAGGGCGAAGACATCAAGCTCCGCATCAACAGTGTCGAGCCAGTGGACCAGGCCACCAAGAACGCCGTCCCCGGCATTCAGATATTCCTGCGCGACGCCAAGCCCATCGATTCAGTCGCCCAGCGCCTGCAGCGCGGCGGCAAGGCACCGGTGCGGATCACGTTGTTGCAGGATCAAGGCAAGGAAATCGACATCGCCATCGGTGACAAATTCATCATGACCCCCCAGATCAAAAGCGCCATCAAGGCAATCGCCGGTGTGGTGCATGTAGAGGACATGTAACTGGATCACACTCGGCCCTCACCCGCCCCCGGATCAAGTCCGGGGGGCTGCCCTCTCCCTGAAGGGAGAGGGGTAAGGTTCACACCGCTCTTTTCTACCCCTCTCCCTTCAGGGAGAGGGAGGCTCGCGGTAGCGAGCGGGTGAGGGCCGTGAAAAATTCTTGCGACGGAATCCTGCAATACCTCCGTCTTAACGTGCAGGAGGCCACAATGAGAACAACCCCCTTATCTTTTGCACGTGAACTTCGAATAACGCTAACTGAGGCCGAACGACGGCTCTGGAATTCATTGAGGAACCGTTCGCTGAGTGGTCACAAGTTTGTTCGTCAGGCTCCAATCGGGCCATTCATTGCAGACTTCCTCTGCCGTGAAAGGCGTTTGGTTGTCGAAGTTGACGGCGCGACACATAGTCAGGATTCCGAAATTTCAGCGGATGCGCGAAGAACTGGTTATATGAAATCTGAAGGTTACGTCGTGATGAGGGTGTGGAATATCGACGTATTCACGAATCTGGATGGCGTTCTCGAAACAATTGCACGCGAGTTGGAAAAGCGGGAGTCTGTCTTTGAAAAGAGGCGCACGGCCCTCACCCGCTCGCTGCCGCGAGCCTCCCTCTCCCTGAAGGGAGAGGGGTAAGGCTCACGACCGCTCTTTTCTACCCCTCTCCCTTCAGGGAGAGGATGCCCGAAGGGCGGGTGAGGGCTGTTACAGCACGCCGCGCTTCACCAGGTTCCGCATCAACTGGCTGGCGCTGAACACCCAAGGCTCTGCATCCTGCGAATGCACCATGCAGTTGGTGAGTGCACCCAATTGCCGCGATGTCACCGTTACCATGTCACCAACCTTGTGCGTGAAGCCCTTGCCCGCTTCGTCGCGATCTGCAACGGGAGCAAACAGCGTGCCGAGATAAAGCACCGCGCCATCAGGATACTGGTGGTGCGGGCCGATCATTTGCTGCACCAAATCAGCCGGATCACGGCTGATTTTTGCCATGTTGGACCCGCCCTGCATCACAAACCCCTCGGGTCCACGCACTTCCAGCGACAGTTCCATGCTGCGCACATCATCAAGCGAAAATGAATCGTCGAACAGTCGGATGAACGGCCCGATCGCCGCACTCGCATTATTGTCCTTGGCCTTGCCAAGCAAAAGCGCTGAGCGGCCTTCCACGTCACGCAAGTTCACATCATTGCCCAAGGTCGCGCCCACGATCCGTCCGGCGGAAGACACAACCACGACGACTTCAGGCTCTGGATTGTTCCATGTCGAAATGCGGTTGAAGCCCGCCTCCATCGCATGGCCGACAGCAGACAACACCGGTGCCTTGGTGAAAATCTCGGCGTCCTTGCCGATGCCAACTTCCAAATACTGCGACCACCAGCCCTTGGCGATCAGCGCCTCCTTCAGCGCCATCGCTTGTTCCGATCCGGCCCGCAGTTTCGACAAGTCACTGCCGATCAGCTCGCCAATTGTGCCGCGCACTTCGGCAGCTGCTGCCGGATTGCCACGTGCCCGCTCTTCAATCACCCGCTCCAGCATCGACACGGCGAATGTAACACCCGCAGCTTTCACACACTGCAGGTCGATTGGCGCGAGCAACCACGGCTTGCCCTTGTCGCGACTTGCCTCGGGCGTATTCGCAATGATGTCCTCAAGTGAGAAGGTACGGGTCGACGCAGCAGACTTTGCCGCCGCTGCCGGGTGAATTTCTTCGCAAAGATCACGCGTCAGGCAGTAGCTTGACGTGATGTCTGCAAGCGTGTCGCCATCCACCCGCACCACGCACGGCCCATTCACCGCCGGATCAAAAACCCTCCCGATGAAACATCCATCCTCGGGCAGCGAAACTGGAAGTACAGATGACATGTTGGTGATCCTTAAAGCAGGTCTTCGCGACGTGTATCAGAGAGCGCGGCAGGAAGCGACGATCCGCTGATCGAAAGTCCTGTGAATTCTATTTGCAGTGCGGCAATCCATTGCGCAGCTTCCGGTGTCCACACACCGTCTTCCTTCAGGACTTCGCGGCGCAGATACAGCAATCCCATCAGTGTTCCGGGCATGCGGTAATTTCCGGCATTTTGCAGCCGCAGGAAGTATCCGCAATTGCCCATGGCTTCCATCCAGCTGCTGTCGGCACGCACGTGCTCAAGCACCTGGTCAGCCATTTTGTAAAGGCCAGACGCAGGCGCGCGTGTGATCATTTCCGTCTGGCTTCCCGAATGCCTGATTGCCACGATGCTCCATGTGTCGTGAAGCTCATAGCGCTTTTGCAATTGCGCAAGTTCAACGGCCTGACCGGGATCAACACAGGCCAGCAAATGCAACAGGTGGATCGGAAAACCGCCATGCAGTGCCGTTATGGCATGGGCAAGCATAGAGTTATGTGACAGCCGCGGTATGACCCGGTTGATGATCAGGCCGTGTTCGTCCTCGCAGAATTCGATTGAGGCTGCCCCACGAAATCCCGCTGTCGCCAGTCGCTCTGATATTTTCTTGATCCGGGCAAGCACGGCACCTTGTTTTTCATGCGTCTGGTCGGAATCAATCGCCAGCGCCACCCAGTCTTGAATGTGCCAGAACCGTTCAAATCGCAATTCGGTCAGGGGCGCGTGAACAAAACCGTTGCCAGTCACGAGAATTTCGACTGCATATCGTCGCGATGATGCGGGCTTGCGCCCCACCAGTCTGTGTCCGGCAAATTGCGATGCCTGTGCATCCCAGTCTTGCTGTGAGGCAATTTCCACAGCAGCGCGACCGGCAGGATCTTCGGCCAGTGTCACATCAACGGACAGCTTCAGCCCATGCGGCGTACAAGCCTGCCGGAACGCGGCATAGTCAACGATTTCGCCAAGATCGCGCATGGTCGATGGTATTTTGCCTTCTCCCAGCAACGACAAGATATCAGCCTCGGTAAAATGAGCTCCACCGCCAGCCGATGGCTGGGCCAGAACCAGCCCTGCGTGGCGGGCCGCATCAGCATCGCCGATGCCGGCATCGGCAAGCACGCAGACAGTTTGTTCAGAATGTCCCGGCACATGCTGCCCGATGGTCTCGAGCATGTAGCCGACACAATCCTTGAAACTCACAAAATCTTGCGGTGTCACACCGGTGCTGATGGCAGTAACGCGACCGCGGTCATCATGGCTGTTGGCAAGCGATACACGCTCCAGCGAACCAACCCAATTCTCAATTCCATCCAGCAATGCGGGTGTGGCAGCCAAGAACACCACAGGTGTCTCGTTGCGACTCATCATGCCGATTGCATCTGGCAATGTAACCGGCCCATGCCGTTGCGCGCGTTCCAAAAACCGTCCTCTTTCCAAGTCAGGACAGTACCATAGGCCAAGCCAGCCATCATTGGAAAGCGCCAAGGTTAACAGCCCTCACCCGCACTTCGTGCCACCCTCTCCCTTCAGGGAGAGGGTGCTGAGCGAAGCGGGTGAGGGGAGTGATTAGACGATGTGTTGCTGAATGACTTGCTTGTCGAGTTGCTTGACGAACTCGATGGCCACGCCATGTTCGAGATAGCGCACCACGCGGCCCTTCATGCGGCCAAGCATCATGTAGGTGCCCACACTTGGCATCACGTCTGACTTTATGGCCGCGCCGGAAACCGAAATGTCGATCACCTCGCAGGGATACACCCGGCCATCAGGAAGGGTGATTTGCGAAACTTTTTCGCGCGGCTCATAGCGCGGATGGCGGCGGTTTTCAGCACCACCGATTTCACGTTTTTGCAGCCACTCGATTTTTGAAACCAGCCTGTCGCGCCGTGCGCCGGTCGCAGTGAAGTTCACCACAAATCCACCGGCAATTGCATCGCTGGATACGCCTTCAACACGGCCCAGCTCTTCAATGTAGGCAACGACTGCCAACCCCGGCGGCGGAACATGCGCTGCAATAAAACTCGCTCCATTGCCGGAGATGTCTTTCACCTGGCAAGGATGTTCCGACATGTCAGGCAGCATGAAGCGGCCAAATACGATGTTGGCGACTTTCGAATTATCTGAGTCGAAAAACTCGTCGTCGATTGACAATGCGCTCACGTCTATAACCTCTGTCTGCCCCCGGTCTCTCCCCCGAAAAGGCGTGGTCCGCCCCAAAGCAGACCGCATTAAGAATTAGAGGTCGCAGGTAAACCGCAAGTTAACTAATGTGGAAAACTCTGCGCGGCCTGTTTCTACTGGGACTGGAACTGGGGTGTACTATGGCTTGCCACCTTCAATGACGCGCAACAGAGGTGAGCCCTTGTTTTCAATGTTTCTGAGCAATGTGTCCCCGGTTTCATGCTCGGTCCAGATATTGCGGACCGTTACCAGTTCGTGGCGGACAAACTTCAGGTCCCGCACCGGCGCAAATGGAAACAAGCCGCCGATCAGTTGGGTATCGGTTCCACGACCTGTGGAAAACGGCAGGGCAATGGTTTCCGCCCCAAATGATTCACCAAGGGGTGTAAAATGCCGTGACCGGATCAGGGCGGGCTGCCGCCGACGATGCGCAGTTCGCAATACCCGAAGCTGCATCTGCTGTTCGAAAGTATCCCAATTGCCCAACATGTCCTTGCCGGTCATGTCGCGGCCGTGAAAGTCGGTCAATCCGGTGCCTGCCAGCCGGTAGTGGAAACTGTTAAGCTGGGGTAGGTAATCAAGGATGAACAGATTGGGGACAATATCTTTGACAGGATTCAGCCGGAAGCTTTTTCGCGCCGGGCAGGGCGAAGCACCACGCAGTGCTTCCCAATGCCGGAACAACAGCCTGCTGCCAGGGTGCAAGACATCCGCACTGCGGCCATTGTTTTCTGAGATATTGTCTGCGTACAAGATAAACCCCTGGTGGTAGGAGCGGCGCGAAACAGCCGCTTTTATGTGCCAATTGAAATCGATGCAGACTTACTTGCAGGAGGCATGCCAAATTGAACGTGCACGATGACAACTCCAATGTTGTGCCTTTTCGGGCAGTGACGGCAAAGGAAACGGATAGCGGCGCGCCCTTCCTCAACGTGCCAGGAATTGTGCAGCTGTCTGTGCTCGTCCTGGTTCTGGTCCATATCTTGGTGTATTGGATCAGTCCAAGCATCCAGGCCTATGCAATCTATGGCTATTCGTTCATTCCGGCGCGCTTCAGCAACACCATCAACGTGCCGCAACTGCCCGGATCAGCCTATTGGAGTGCGCTCACCTACAGTTTGCTGCATGGGAACGCCACGCATCTCCTGTTCAATTCATTATGGCTGTTGGTCTTCGGAACGCCTGTCGCCCGCCGTTTGCCCGGCTGGAAATTCCTGGTGATTGCGGCGGCTGGCAGCGTGGGCGGCGCGTTGACAACACTGGCCCTTCACTGGAACGAAATTGTCATCTTGATCGGGGCCTCCGCCGCCGTTTCCGCGCTCATGGCAGCAGCTGTTCCAATCATGTTTGGCAATGGCAGCTTGCTGCGTCGGCTGGGCACCGAAAAGCGCGCTCGCGAAGCTACAATTCTGCCCTTGCGTGAACTTGTCGAAAATCGTTCGGCACTTGCCTTCATGGCCATGTTCCTCGGTGTGACCTTGCTCACGGGGGCCACTCAATTTGTCAGCAGCTCGGCTTTGATCGGTGAAAACTCGATTGCCTGGGAAGCCCACATTGGAGGGTTCATTTTTGGGCTCGCCACATTTTATCTTCTCGACAAAGGACCTGTTTCCGACAGTCAATGACTGTGCTACGATTCTTCTGCGACGATAAAAAAAGGGAGGTCAATATGCCCGTATCTCAAATCCTTTCGGCCAAGGGCCGCAGCATCGTGACGGCTTCGTCGACCGAAAAAATTGAAAGCATCGCGCGCACTCTTGCAGAGCATCGCATCGGTGCGGTTGTCATCGTCAATGACAACGGCAGCATCGCTGGCATTCTGTCAGAACGCGACATTGTCCGCATTGTCGCCAAGGAAGGCGGCGCAGGTCTCGCCAAGGACGCAGGCTCGATCATGACACGCAACGTCAAGACCTGCACCGAGGCCGATGGTGAAAAGGAACTCATGCGGGTGATGACCGAGAACCGCATTCGCCATTTGCCAGTTGTCGACAAGGGCAAGCTAATAGGCATGGTCTCTATCGGCGATGTCGTAAAGTTCCGCATCGAAAGCGTGGAGCGCGAGGCAGAAGAAATGAAAAACTACATCGCATCTGCCGGGTGATACGTGCAAATTGAATTGGACTTCTTGCGCACATTGGCTGTTGCCCTGGCTGTTGCCCTGTGCACGTCGCTCCTGGTCTCTGCCGCACGGGCGGATGAGCGGGCAACACAAAATGCTGAATTCCTGGCCCGCGCGGACAGTGCCAATACCCGCTGCAAGGTCTTGAGCGGAGCTGATGCGCAGGACCTGTCAGGGATGGCAGAAGCTGCCTCCCAAACCGGTGAAACCAGAATTGCCGCACGGCGCGGAGCCGCAACCGGGTCGCTTGTGCGCTGTGATCAAACAACTGCCCGCGCCATCAAGGGCGTCCTCGACTCGGCCCGCAGCCAAGGCCTCAGGACCAGGATTGCAACCGCTCCAGTCGTGGTTAACACCCCGCAAAGTTTAACCGATGGCGAGACGGCAAGAGCCGAAGAACCGCGAGCCGTCGAAGAGGTTTCTGCCAGTTCAGTGAATCTGGTCGCCCCACCGAAGGCAGCCAAAAGGAAGCCCGTTCAGCCCGGCGGTGCACAGCTGAAACGTTACGAAATCATGGCCGCATCCTATTTCAAACAATTAAAATGCCCCACCATGTCGCGTCGCGAACTGGTTGCATTTTATGAGAATGTCTTGGAGGTCCACCGTAAATCTGTTGCAATTTATGGTTCAGCGAAAGTGTCCCAGACTGTAAGGGCCGCTGCATCACGAGCAAAAGCAGGAAATTGCTAGGGTCTTGCGATCTGATTTCATTAACCCCGACTGCAAACCAAATATCAACCCTCTTCAAAAACTCCGCAAACTGACGAAAATATAAGAACAAATTTACCGAGAGTCTTGAGGTGCCCTTAAAGGGTTTAACATAGGGTCACCGCAGTCCGAGAGGGGCGGGCCAAGCAGCTGCCTCCACGAACAAAAGGGATAGGGTGGCATTTATGGCAACACAAGTTTTGGCCGAACAGGCCCGTTCGCCGGCGGAATTGAAGCGCGGCAACGTTAAGGAGCGGTATCTGGAAGCGCTGACATTGATCGAGCGTTTGCACCGCCGTCTGCTCGACGTCATCAAGGATGATTTTGAGCGTACCGGCGAAAAGGAAGTAAACCCTGTACAGGCTTTGCTTCTGTTTAATATTTCCGACGCGGAATTGACCGCAGGTGAATTGAAGACACGCGGCCACTATCAAGGGTCGAACGTGTCCTACAATCTCAAGAAGCTCGTTGAGGCTGGCTACGTGAACCACGAGCGCTCGACGACTGACAAGCGCTCGGTTCGCGTCAGCCTCACTGAACGTGGTCGCATGATCCGCTCACGTGTGGATGCACTCTACAATCGCCAGCTGCAAGCTATCGAAGAAGTTGTGGGTATCTCCGTCGATGAGTTCGACCGCATCAACCGTGCCTTGGCCCGGCTTGAGCGTTATTGGACCGACCAAATTCTCTATCGGCTCTAAATCCAAGCACCAGTCATCAAAAAACTGGCCGTCGGGTGATTACACCCGGCGGCTTTTTGTTTTTAACCATGTGGTCTGGTGAATTCCTGTGGCTGAAATGCCTCAGACAAAGATTTTCAGGGGTCAGGAACATTAAATTGCACTTGCCTGTGATTTCAAACCCGGATGAATCCAGCTAGTAACTCTGCTTTACTTGACAATTTGGCGTATGGCGCATGTCTGCCGCGACGCTGGATAGAGGGATTTTGATGTTCACAATTGGCAATACCAGAAGGACCGGAACTTCAGTTCGGTTTCTGCTGGCACTGGCGCTTGTTACCTGCCTGTCCACCAGGTTGGCTGCAGAAACGGCTTCTACAAAGACTGCGCCACCAGCCGTCACGAAATCCGAAATTCTGGCTGGCAAAAATGTTGTGCCGATGTTGCAGGATCAATCCGGTGCTGCACTTCTCGCTGCTGAAGAACGTTACGGCGGCATTGTTGCCAAAGGTGGCTGGAACAAGCTCGCAAAGGCCGGCCTGAAGAAAGGCGCAACGGGCTCCGCTGTTGCCGAACTCAACAAGCGTCTTTGGAGCGAAGGCTACCTGCGTACCGAAGCAACGCAAGGTGAATTCGCGGAAGTCTTTACCACGGCAACACAGGATGCGTTACAACGTTACCAAATCAATCAGGGTCTGGCCGCGAGCGGTGTTCTGGATGCAAATACACTGGCCGCGTTGAACGTTCCGGCAAAAGTGCGCCTGCAAACCATTCGCGCCAACATTCCGCGCCTGCAGGTTTATGAGCAGGGGCTAGGCAATCGCTACCTCGTCGTCAATGTGCCGTCGCAACAAGTTGAAGCTGTCAACAACGGTCGAGTCTACTCGCGCCACAACGCCATCGTTGGCCGCCCGGAGCGTCCGACACCGGTGGTCATGACGTCGGTCGCCGAGGTGAAATTCAATCCTTATTGGAACGCGCCGGCATCGATCGTTGAACGTGATATCCTGCCCAAGATCGCCAGCGGCAACAAATGGCTCGAAGACATGAACATGAAAGTCTTCGAAGGCGTAGGTGGACCGGAGATTGATCCACGTGATGTCGATTGGGACAATGCCGTCGTCGACAATTACCACTTTCGCCAGGAGCCCGGACCAGAAAACGCGATGGCAACCGCCAAGATCGAGTTCCTGAGCCCCTTCGGAATTTATTTGCACGACACGCCGGAAAAGCAGCTGTTCAAGAGCGGTCGCCGTTTCTACAGCTCCGGCTGTGTACGTGTGGAGAAAATTGCCGTGCTGATTGAATGGCTGCTCAATGGCCAGGATGGATTTGGCAGCGCCAAGATCTCGTCAATGGCCGAAACGCTTGAACGACTCGACGTGAAGGTCAATGTCCAGCCACAGCTGCGCGTCGTCTATTTGACGGCATGGCCAGTCGGCAACACGGTTGCCTTCCGCAACGATATCTACGATCTCGATGCATCAGGATTTACCGTCGGCCAGCCAATGCCCGTCGGCGAGGAAAGTCCGGAAGGCTTGCGTTATACAGTAAAGCCCATCCCGCGCCTTGCGAGGGAAGTCGAAGACTCAGGTGGCTTCTGGTCATTCGGAAAGTCATCGAACAAGGACAGCAAGGACAAGAAGCCAGCCAGAAAATCACTGTTCTCCTCGAGCCTTTATGGCGACGATGAAGAAGTCCAGTATCGCGTAACCACCAAGAACGGCATCACATACAAGACGCCAATCAATCCCGGACCCCGTGATTTTGTGAAGCGGTCTTCTGCCAAGAAAGCAGAGTCAGCAGCAGTCAAGGTCGACAAGAAGGACAAGAAGTCATCCCCGGGTTTGTTCGATTGGGCGAGTTTCCGCAAGAAACAGAAAACTGCGTCCAAGGCACAAGACCCGAAGAAGACCGTAGTCACCTCAACCAAGACACTGAAAAAGCCGACAGACGCGAAAACAGCAGCAAAGGCTGATGCCAAAAAGCCGGTTGATGCCAAGGTAGTGACCGCCGCCAAAAAGCCGTCATCAACAACAGTCGCTACAAAAGCTGCTGTGAAAAAACCTGCCGATGCCAAGAAATGCGTTGTAGATTCAGCCGGCAAGTTGCCCGCAAGTTGCCCGGCTCAGCCAGCCAAGACAAAAACTGCTGCGCAAGTGGTTACACCACCAGCTGCGGCCAACTGACACCCCGTATCTTGGGGGTGGAATATCGCCACTTTCGCGGTGTATTGGTCATATATGACCAAGCCAGATTATGACCTCGCATTTGACGCCGCACTTCAAGTGTTGCGCGATGAAGGCAGATATCGTGAATTTGCTGATCTGAGCCGCATCCGGGGCCGCTTTCCCCGGGCTCTCTATCACGGACCAGCGGGTACCCGTGAAATCACCGTCTGGTGTTCCAACGACTATTTGGCAATGGGTCAAAATCCCGTGGTCCTGAAAGCCATGCACGAAGCACTGGATACTGTTGGTGCAGGCTCAGGTGGCACGCGCAATATTGCAGGCACAACACACTACCACGTCGAACTCGAACACGAACTCGCCGATCTCCACGGCAAGCAGGGCGCGCTGCTTTTCAACTCCGGCTACATGGCAAATGTCGCTGCCTTGTCGACACTGGCAAAACTCTTGCCGGATTGTGCAATCCTGTCTGACGCAAAAAACCACGCATCAATGATCGAAGGCATCCGCCACGGCAAATGCGA
The DNA here is from genome assembly GCA_963738595.1 of uncultured Alphaproteobacteria bacterium. Classification (GTDB taxonomy): domain Bacteria; phylum Pseudomonadota; class Alphaproteobacteria; order Rhizobiales; family Aestuariivirgaceae; genus Aestuariivirga. The sequence goes on along the minus strand of CAVTXF010000007.1, from coordinate 111,548 downwards.
AAAGTTGATCTGGAAACACAACGACCTCGCTGACCTCGAAAGCAAGCTGGCAAGTCTCGATATTGCACGCCCCAAGGTCATCGCATTCGAATCAGTCTATTCGATGGATGGCGACATTGCGCCAATAGCCGCCATCTGCGATCTCGCAGACAAGTATGGTGCTCTCACCTATCTCGACGAGGTCCATGCGGTCGGCATGTATGGCGCCCGCGGCGGCGGAGTTGCCGAGCGTGACACGGTTCTTGATCGGGTTGACATCATTGAAGGAACGCTCGCCAAGGCTTTCGGCCTGATGGGTGGCTATATTGCAGCCAAGGCGACTGTCATTGATGCCATTCGCTCCTATGCACCTGGATTCATCTTCACCACGTCGATTTCGCCAGTGATTGCAGCTGGTGCCATCGCATCGATCCGCCACCTGAAGGAATCTTCAGTCGAACGCGATCTGCAACAGGCCCACGCAAGGCGGCTGACACGCGAGCTGAAATCCCGTGGCCTGCCAGTGATGGAAACACCAAGCCACATCGTTCCTGTGATGGTTTGCGAACCGGTGCAATGCAAAGCCCTGACCGACAGGTTATTGGCAGAGTTTTCAATCTACGTGCAGCCGATCAACTATCCCACGGTTCCGAAAGGTGCCGAACGCATTCGCCTCACCCCGGGCCCGCTGCATGGCGAACTCGAAATCGCCCGCCTCGTGACCGCTTTGGATCAACTCTGGTCGTCCATGCGGTTGAGCAGGGCCGCGTGACCCGATCGCCATGATGCCACTCTCCCTGCGTTGACACAGATCAACACAGTCAAACTTCGTCCTTCTAAATTAAACTGGCAAGTATCAGACAGAATCAGCTAGCAATAGGTGGATTGTCAACCGGTTTTGACCGTGTAGATGATCGCATCGTGCGCTTTATTTGAAACCAAGACGGAGGTGGATTATGAAAGTGTGTGTAATCGGAGCATCTGGCAAGCTTGGACGTTACCTGGTCCAGCATGCGCTCGAAAAGGGACATGAGGTCGTGGGCATTTGCCGCGCCAAAAGCGTCGGAAAACTCGATGCTTTCAAGGACAGCATCACGATTTTCCCGGGCATGACCAATGATCGCGAAGTCATCAAGTGTGCCGTCGCAGATTGTGATGGCGTCCTCACAGTCTTGGTACCTTGGGGAACGGATCATTATTCCACCGGAACCGCGCAAGCTGTTCTTGATTTTGCCAAACCAGACGCCCGCCTGATTTTTTCCTGTGGTTGGCACATCACCAGGGATGGCCTGGATATTTACCCCTGGACCTTCAAGCTGACCGAGATGATCGTCGGCAACGCTGTGCGCCTGTTGCGCATCGCCGATATCGACGATCAGGTGGAAGCTTGCAGGCGCGTTTTTGCAAGCGAGAGGAACTGGACCGTGGTACGTGGCAGTGACCTGGAGGAAGGCAGCAGCGAAGGCCTGCCAATCTGGAGTAGTCATGTTGGCGATGCGGCTCTCGCAAGCAACATCACGCGCCGAACGGATTTTGCGCTCTTCATGGTCGATGCCTTGACCAACAACGAACTGATCCGTCAGGCCCCGGCAATTGTCAGTTGCCGGTCTCTTTCCGCGCTTGTCCATCGGGCGACCAATTCCCGGGAGAGGCGCCTGGCAGCCTAGGAATTGTTATTCAAGGCTGTGCAAACACCCAGCCTTGAATTTTTCTGGACGGGTTGCACTAACCCGCTATAGACGGGCTTCCCAGCCAACCCCGGAGAGTCCAATGGTGCAGAAGGCATCCCGCAAGTCTGTCAAGAAGAGCACAAGGCCAAAAGCAAGAAAGCCGCTTTATCCCGGTTTTTTCAAAGACAAGCTGGCAAAAGCTGATCCGAAGGTTGCGAAATCCATCGCCTTGGAATTGGGCCGTCAGCAGGACGAAATCGAGCTGATCGCTTCGGAAAACTTCGTCTCGCGCGCCGTATTGGAAGCGCAGGGCTCGGTCATGACCAACAAATATGCGGAAGGCTATCCGGGCCGCCGCTATTATGGCGGCTGTCAATATGTCGACCAGTCGGAACAGCTGGCCATTGACCGCGCCAAACAACTCTTCAACTGCAAATTTGCCAATGTGCAACCACATTCCGGCGCAACGGCAAACCAGGGCGCATTCTTCGCGCTGCTCCAGCCCGGCGACACGTTCATGGGTCTCGATCTTGCCTGCGGCGGTCACTTGACCCACGGCTCACCCGTCAACCAGTCGGGCAAATGGTTCCGTGTCGCCTCTTACAAGGTGCGCGAAAGCGATCATCGTATCGATTACGCAGCTGTCGCACAGCAGGCACAAGACGTGAAACCGAAACTCATTGTCGCCGGTGGGTCCGCATATCCGCGCATCATCGATTTCAAGAAGTTCCGCGAAATTGCTGATTCAGTCGGCGCCTATCTGATGGTCGACATGGCCCATTTTGCGGGTCTCGTTGCCGGTGGCGCACATCCAAGCCCGCTGGAACATGCCCACGTTGTGACAACAACAACGCACAAAACTCTCCGCGGACCGCGCGGTGGCATGATCCTCTCCAACGACGAAGACTTGGGCAAGAAAATCAACAGCGCGATATTCCCCGGTATCATCGGCGGACCGCTGGAACATGTCATCGCGGCAAAGGCCGTCGCTTTTGGCGAAGCCCTCAAGCCCGCCTTCAAGGCCTACGCCAAGCAGGTTGTCGCCAATGCGCAGGCGCTGGCAACATCAATGTTGGAAAATGGTTGCGACATCACCACTGGTGGCACTGACACGCACTTGATGCTGGTTGACCTTCGCAAGAAAGGCATCTCCGGTAAGGATGCAGAAAAATCTCTGGGTCGCGCCTACATTACCTGCAACAAGAACGGCATCCCGTTTGATCCGGCACCATTCACAATTACATCTGGCATTCGCCTGGGTTCGCCAGCTGGAACCACACGCGGCTTTGGCGTCGCGGAGTTCAAGGAAATCGGCAGCCTCATCAACGAGGTTCTTGATGGCCTCGCGCTGCATGGAGAAGCAGGCAATGCCAAGGTTGAAGCAAGCGTGAAGAAGCGGGTGCTCGCCCTTACCAAGCGTTTCCCGATCTATTCGTAAGGAACATCATGCGCTGCCCATTCTGCGGCAATGCCGATACCCAGGTGAAGGATTCGCGGGCGACGGAAGACAATTCCGCCATCCGCCGCCGCCGCGCCTGTCCGGATTGTGGCGGGCGCTTCACCACTTTCGAGCGGGTGCAGCTGCGCGAATTGATGGTGATCAAGCGCACCGGCCGCCGCATCCCGTTCGACCGCGACAAGCTTGCACGTTCAGTGCAGGTAGCCTTGCGCAAGCGCCCGGTTGACGCCGAACGCATCGAAAGAATGGTCTCCGGCGTAGTTCGCCAACTTGAAAGCCTGGGCGAAGCTGAAATCAAATCAGAGCAGATTGGCCAGCTAGTGATGGAAGGCCTGCGCAATCTCGATGAAGTGGCCTATGTCCGTTTTGCGTCGGTCTATCGCAATTTCCGCGAGGCCAAGGACTTCGAGGAAATCATCGACGAGATGTCTTCACTGGACGGTGAAGTGAAGACCTGAAACAAGAAAGTGAGGACCACCGAACGCATTGAGCGGCCCTCACTTCTCCCCTTGCGGGACACCTTCCCCTGCCGGGGAAGGATCTCAAACCGAAGCTTGTTTCGCTGACAATGCCACAACTTTGTGGCGCTCCTGTAGCAAAAGAAAAATAGATGCTGCGAGGATTAACAGAATGCCAAACCACAAATTACCCTCTGGCCAGTAACCAAAGAATAACCCAAACGCCAAGACATTGGAGATCAGTTTCAGATCATCAAATGGCTGCACATAAGCTGCATCGGCAAGTGAATAGGATTTCGACAGGCAATACTGTGCAATCATAACAAGCACGCCCCCCACCAGAAGCAGCTTGAGAATAGCGACGCTTGGCCACTCGAAACCGGCTGCCAGGGACATGCCCGCGTTGATCGGAGTCATCAGAAGCAATAACCAAACCGTAAGCGAGATGGGCGATTCATCCGAAGTGAAGTACTTCGTCATCAGTGACACGGCACCCCACAGGATTGCTGCAACGATTGGCAAGAGGGAATGAACGCCAAAAGTGGTTGACCACGGTTGCAGGACAATCATTGCACCTGCAAACGCCACAAGTGCGGCAAGCCAGCGATTCGCTCCTACTGTTTCGCCCAGGAAATACTTGGCCCCGAGCATCACAAAAAAGGGTGAAGTCATAACGAGCGCCACAACTTTCCACGTTGGTTCACCATAGGCGAAAGCCATGTTGAAGGCTTGCAGGCCCAGCACAGACAATATCACGCGCACAATATGCAACAGTGGCCGTGAGGTTTTCAGGCTGCTCGTACCATGCTTCAGCAGGAAGGGCAGGGAGAAGACCAGGGCGATGGCATACTGCCAGAACAGGTCAGACTGTGATTTGAAATTCATCACCGCTGTGATCTGGAAAGACAGCGAATTGATGACGGCAAAAGCAATGCCTGCCAGCACCATGTAGAAGGCACCTCGCCAGGCGGCGGGAATGGAAGTTGGGGATATCTGATTCATGTGACAGTCCTTTCTTCAATCATGAATCAGGACGACATGAGATAACGCGCGCCACTGCGCGGCACAGCCACGCAGCACGAACCCTGTCTCATTCTCTTTCATCCGGACTATACCGTCGGCCCCGGAATTACACCGGATCTGCTGACACCCCCGATTTGCCGGGAGCCGCTCGCGGGCTATACCGCCGGTGGGGAGTTGCGCCCCGCCCTGAGAATAAAGCCGGGCAGAATTGCCCGGCAAGCGGCCTGCATAAACCACACGGCAGCAAAGCGCAACACGCGTTGTATTAACCAAGAGACACGGCTAATGCATTCTCAAATCATGACCACACCCCGCCGCTCCCCAACCGAAAAATCCGCAGCCCGCCTGGGCGCCGTTCAGGCCCTCTATCAAATGGACCTGTCAGGCTCCGATGTTGGGGAAACCCTGGCGCAATTTTCGTCGCGCGTGTCGGGCAACAATTTCGAGAATGGTGAAACCGGCCACGCCGACTACAAGCATCTCCGCGAAGTTGTGGAAGGCGTGGTCCGCGAACAGCAATTGCTCGATCCGCGCCTCGACCAGATACTCGATACTGGCTGGCCCCTGCACAAACTTGACACGACTGTCCGCGCCATCCTGCGCGCTGCATCGTATGAAATCTGGTTCCTTGAAAATGTTCCGGCCCGCGTTGTGATTTCGGAATATCTGGCAGTTGCAGACGCATTTTACGAAAACGGCGACGAACCAACATTCATCAATGGCGTCCTGAACACACTGGCCCGTCGGCGCAGACCGGACGAATTCGCAGCGTGACAGACAAAGCCATCGCCCGCCGCAATATATTGCTGCTCGCCTTGGCGCAGGCGCTGTATTCGTGTTGCGTCATTACTGTGTTCTCATACGCCAGCCTCGTTGGTCTCAACATTGCTCCCACTCCGGGTCTGGCAACAGCGCCGATTACCACATTCGTCTTGGGAGCCTTGTTCGGCACCATCCCGGCATCCCTGCTGATGCAAAAGATTGGGCGGCCTCCGGTGTTTATGGTTGGGGCAACATTTTGTTTTGTCGGGGCGTTGCTGGCCGTTTGGGCAATCTACAACAAGAATTTCCCGGCCTTCTGCTTTGCCACCGCACTCTATGGAGTTTTTCAGGCAACGAGCGGATATTATCGTTTCGCAGCTGCAGAGAGCGCAACTGTAGAAATGAAATCAATTGCCATATCCTGGGTGCTGACAGGTGGTGTCGTTGCAGCCGTTGCAGGAACCCTGCTGGCTGGTGCGACAAGTGAATTGATTGTCGGCCATGTCTTTGCCGGTTCTTTCGCAGCGACAGCAATACTGGCCGTTGCCAACATCGTCGTCATCACATTGTTGCGTTTGCCAAAGCCCAACATCACCGAAACATCTGGCCCACAACGCAGTTGGTCGGAACTCCTCAAACAGAGAAAACTGATTGTTGCCATGGCCTCTGCAATCATTGCCTATGGCATGATGAACCTGATGATGACAGCAGCCCCTGTTGCCATGGTGGGCTGCGGCTTCACCAAGGATGATGCCAAGTGGGTTATCCAATGGCATGTGCTTGCCATGTTTGTTCCAAGCTTCTTTACCGGACAACTGATCAATCGCTTCGGCGTTGAGAAGATCACCGCCATCGGCATGTTGATATTGACCTTCGCAGGAATTGCGGCACTTCTCGGAATAACCTTTGGCCACTTTGCAGTGGCACTGATCCTTCTTGGCTTTGGCTGGAACTTCGGTTTTATCGGCGGCACCACCATGTTGACCGATTGCTACAAGCCATCTGAACGCGGCAAGGTTCAGGCAGCAAATGACTTCGGCATATCAGCCCTGATGGCGGTGGCATCGCTGAGCTCAGGCGCATTGCTGGCCGAGTTTGGCTGGTCTTCGGTTGCCATGGCGATTTTCCCGCCTGTGACATTGGCGCTTGTGTTGGTGGCCTGGCTGGTAGTGCAGAAACCCCATGCGGCTTAACGTTTTCCTCCAACGCGCCGGAATTGGTTCGCGCCGCGAAGCCGAGCGCATCGTCGCTGAGGGCCGCATTCAGGTGAATGGCGCGACAGCCACAGGCACAACCCCGGTGGAAGAGGGCGACAAGGTCTTGCTGGATGGCAAACCGATTGCGATTGAAACCCGCGGCGTTCCGCGCCTGTTTCTTCTCAACAAGCCACTCGACATTCTCGTATCCGCCAGTGATCCGCAAGGCCGCCCCACGATTTACGACCTGCCTGCGCTGCAACATTCGCAGTACAAGAAAAACCTGCCACGCCTCATGTATGTGGGTCGCCTCGATGTGAACAGCGAAGGCCTGCTCGTGCTGTCCGATGATGGCGCACTTGCCCAGAAGATGATGGATCCCTCAGCGGCCCTGCCACGCGTCTATCGCGTGCGCGTGTTTGGCAAACTGTCGGACCGTGACCTCGCGCAAATCCGGCGCGGCGTAACCGTCAACGGCATCCGTTATCGCGGTGCCGAAATCGTGCAGGAAGAAGACAAGGGCGGCCGCACCAACGCCTGGTATCGGGTAACGCTTTTCGAAGGCAAGAACCGCGAAATCCGCAAACTGATGGAACACTTCGGCTGTGTCGTGAACCGCCTCATCCGCACGCAATACGGTCCGCTGCATTTGGGCACCCTCGAAAGCGGCAAACTCAGCGAAGTGCCAGAACGTAATGTCGTGATGTTGATGGACCTGCTACAGCGCGAAGCGGGTGCAAGCTAAACAATCAATATATCGAGGTAACTCAGCTCGGCATTGTTGCTCAAATCCGCGACCAGCTTAGGCCCAACGCCGGCAGCGTTGCCGTTTGCATCATACCAAAGCGTGTCGTCGATTGTCCGGTAGATGAAGCGATCACTTGCGTCATGTGCAATGCCGGTGTCATTGGCCCAGAAGGCAGCCGCCTTCAACACGCCCGCACGCAACCCGCTGAATGCCGATCCCTTGAACACGAACAGGTCATTGGCGGTATCGAAATCCTGAACACCATCAAGACCTTCGGCTATTGAATTATAGACAACCCGGTCTTTGCCGGCACCAGTGAAGAACTGGTCGCTGCCCGTGCCGCCAATTAGCGTGTCATCGCCAACTTCGCCAACCAGCAAGTCGCTCTCACTGCCACCATTCAGGATGTCATTGCCTGCCTGACCGAACAATCGGTCCTTGCCTGCCCCACCGCTCACGCTGTCAATTCCAGTGCCGCCAATCAGCTCGTCATCTCCGCCATTGCCGTAAATCCGGTCATTGCCGCCAAAGGAAAAAATGACATTGCGGCCATCATTACCAGTCAGCACATCGCTGCCTGCATCAGTGCCTTCGATGTTTTCGATTTGCGAATATGTGTCTCCGAGCGCCGCACCCTTGTTGGCAGAGGGCTTGAGCAGATCGACGGTTACAGCACCCGTGTCGCCACGATAGGACACCCAGTCAGCGCCTTTGCCTCCACTGAGGTAATCTGCACCTTCACCACCGCGCAACGTGTCATCACCATCGCCGCCATGGAGCTTGTCTGTTCCCTTGCCGCCATTGAGAACATCATTGCCAGCCTGCCCATAGAGCGAGTCATTGCCGTCATTTCCCCACAACGTGTTGGCCAATGTATTGCCGCCAAGCTTGTCTGCCTTGATCGTGCCAAAGAGATTTTCGATTTTCGACAGCTTGTCCCCGACAGCATCACCGGTGGATGCAAAAGCGCCATCCAGCGCAACAAAAACGCCGATAGTCCCGCTGTCATAACGCGCAGTGTCGCTCCCGTTTCCGCCATTCATGATATCGGCACCGGCACCGCCGTTGAGCGTGTCATTGCCGTCACCGCCAACCAGAGTGTCAGCCCCGGCATCACCGCTCAGGAAGTCGTCGCCGACCTCACCTTCAAGACGGTCATTGCCATCGCCGCCAAACAATGTGTCATCGCCAGCACGACCATAAAGCCGGTCCGCACCGCCCTGGCCCAGCAATCTGTTTCCGCTTTCGTTGCCTGCAAGAATGTCGGCACCAGTCAGCGACCCAACCAGATTCTCGATGTCTTTGAATGTATCACCGATTGCTTCACCAGTTGCGGTCTTTGATTTGTCGAGCGAAACAGTGACCCCGCTGGAATATTCATAACTTGCCTCATCCAATCCCGCGCCACCGTCTAGATCATCAGCACCACCGAGTCCCATGAGTGTATCGTTGCCGGTTCCGCCGTCTAGCGTATCGGTACCTTCGCCACCATTCAGGAAGTCATCGTCGGCATCACCATACAACTCGTCATTGCCATCGCTGCCATAGAGTCCATCGGCACCACGACCGCCGCGAATGACGTCATTTCCGCCACCGCCGTCCAGCGCGATCCAGTGATACTTGTCGCCAATCTTGATAAGACCACCGTCATCGCCATCGCCGCCATTTATGATGTCCTGGCCGTAACCACCATAAATCGTATCGCGACCAGCCCCGCCATTAAGGATATCGATGTCAATTTCCGTCGCAACAAAGGCAGTTGCGAGATAATAATGGGGATTAGCTTGCGTCCCGCCACCGGCAAGCTGAACATTGTTCACAAAACTGGCGGAATAGATGAAATCATTGCCAGCGCCTCCTTCGATGCTGTCAATTCCGGCGCCGCCCAGCAAGGAATTGTCCCCCACTCCACCATCAAGGCTATCATTGCCGATACCGCCATAGATGGAGTCATCGCCGGAGCCTCCGCTCAGCGTATCGTTTCCCGCCAGTCCACTGATCGTGCTGGTCGCATCAGTAGACGTGTCAGTATACTGATCGTCTGTAATGACTCCGCCTGCATCGCCGGTAAATGTCGCCATGGTTCACTTTCGCCGTTCTGCGCAATTGCATCGAGAACCCAATGCCATTCAACGATACGATTGACCCGCTTACACGAACCTTACAGGTTCATTCCGAAAGGGCAGGGTCAAGCACCGTTTCACACATCAAGTCTGACTGTTTCCCCACCGCGATTGAAAATACGCCACGCTGGATGAGGGTTCAAGAAATTTCATCGCAAGGTTCACGATGCCTTATTACGTTTACGCAATGCAAACAGTGCTGTGATGCCCGATGCCAAAAGCGGAAGCCCGGCTGGCAAAGGAACGTCCTGGCCTGTATCGCGGGAACTGGTTGTGAAGCGGTCGATGAACACGAAGTCACCATCATCGCTCCGGTTTCTGTGTTCATCATCACCGTCATGGTCGTTTTCACGAACCATTGTGAGAAGCGCATAGCCAATGGATGTGCTGGAAGACAGGCCGAAATAATCACCATTGTTGGATCCAAGAACCGGATCGATGACCATGGATGAAAGTGAAACACCAGTTGAACTGAAAGCTTGCAGCAACCAACGGCTGTCAGAGGCCCCAAAATTGAAACCGAAAGCTCTTACAGTGGATGTGAAGTCAAAACGGAACCGACTTGGTGCATCGTCATCGCCATTGAAAATCGATTTGCCGCCGGTCGTATTGTACGCCCCATTGTAGTCCCGCCCCACGGAAAATTTGCCGTCCACACCAGTGTAGGTGACACTACCCAGCGTCAGTGTCCGGTATTCACCGCTGCGGACCAAATCAAAACCCTGCTGTACCCCATTCACCAGCAACGGATCGGTCAGGGGGTTTCCCAGGCCATTGATTGATGCAGCATGGGACACCGCCGCAGCGGAAAAGCCAAAGACGAGTGCAAGACCTGCAAGTTTAAGCATGATGTGCTCCAATTCAGGACAGAAAACCGATTGTCTGAATACGGAGCAATCACGGTGCCGAATTTGGGCCTGCGCACGGTCTGGGAAGAAACGTCGGGGTGGTACAATTCCTGATCAACGCACAGCACATACAGATGCAATACATCGCAAATTCTGCGCAAAACCCCTCAATCTAAACGGGATTGTGAACGGGTCGTTGCATCTTTCCCCTCAATTTGGCATACGACATCAATCCGGACAGAGGCAGTGAAGCGCGATCCCTAAATCGCGGCCATCCGTCAAATGGGCTCCGGGGCAACAACATTAGGGAAACACAATGAATCAAGCACTTTGGCTGATCGTCCTCGCTGGCGCTCTTTCGATTGTGTACGGCATCGTCACCACGCGCGGCCTGATGGCCGCCGACGCCGGCACCGCACGCATGCAGGAAATCTCCGCCGCCGTCCGCGAAGGCGCGTCGGCCTATCTCAAGCGCCAATACACCACCATCGCCATCGTTGGCGTGGTCATCTTCTTCATCACGCTCTTCCTTCTCGGTAAATTCGCAGCGATTGGCTTTGCCATCGGTGCAATTCTGTCGGGCCTCGCCGGCTTCATCGGCATGCACGTTTCGGTGCGCGCCAACGTCCGCGTGGCACAAGCTGCTACCAAGTCGCTCGCAGGCGGTCTTGATCTCGCCTTCAAGGCAGGCGCAGTAACCGGCTTGCTCGTCGCTGGCCTCGGTCTTCTCGGCGTGACATTGTATTTCGGTTTCCTCACCGGCTCGCTTGGTCTGGACCCAACATCGCGCACCGTGATTGACGCACTCGTCGCACTGTCATTCGGCGCTTCACTGATCTCGATCTTTGCGCGACTCGGCGGCGGCATCTTCACCAAGGGTGCAGACGTTGGCGGCGACATGGTGGGCAAGGTCGAAGCGGGTATTCCGGAAGATGATCCGCGCAACCCTGCAACCATTGCCGATAACGTTGGCGACAACGTTGGCGACTGCGCCGGCATGGCCGCTGACCTGTTCGAAACCTATGTTGTGACCACAGTGGCAACCATGGTTCTCGCAGCCATCGCTCTGCCAGCCGATATGAAACTCGCAGGCATGGTGCTTCCATTGGCGATTGGTGGTGCCTGCGTCATCACCTCGATCATCGGCACCTTCTTTGTCAAGCTCGGCGCAAACAACAACATCATGGGTGCCTTGTACAAGGGCGTGTTCGCAACAGGCGCATTGTCGCTCGTTGCACTCTACCCCGTGATGAATCTGGTATTCGGCTCGATGTCGGTTGCCCTCGGCACACCAGAGGCACCATTCACACCAATGTCATTGTTCTGGTGCGGTGTTGCAGGTCTTGCGATCACCGCAGCAATCATCTGGATCACCGAATATTACACCGGCACCGGCAAGCGCCCGGTGAACTCGATTGCCGAAGCCTCAATCACCGGCCATGGCACCAACGTCATTCAGGGTCTGGCTGTATCGATGGAAGCAACGGCAGTGCCAGCGCTCATCATCATCGTCGGCATCCTGGTCACGTTCAACCTCGCTGGCCTGTTCGGCATCGCTGTTGCTGTGACGACAATGTTGGCGTTGGCGGGCATGATAGTGGCCCTCGATGCGTTTGGTCCGGTGACCGACAACGCTGGCGGCATCGCCGAAATGGCCGGCCTTCCAAAGGAGGTGCGCCACAACACCGACGCACTGGACGCTGTTGGCAACACCACAAAAGCCGTGACCAAGGGTTACGCAATTGCTTCAGCGGGCCTCGGCGCGCTGGTGCTTTTCGCGGCCTATACACAGGACTTGAAAACCTTCTTCCCGAACGTGCCGGTGAGCTTCGATCTCTCCTCGCCATACGTGGTGGTAGGACTTCTGTTCGGCGGTCTGCTGCCATACCTGTTCGGCGGCATGTCGATGACGGCGGTCGGCCGTGCGGCGCAAGCCGTGGTGGTTGAAGTGCGCAGACAGTTCAAGGAAAACCCCGGCATCATGAAGGGCACATCCAAGCCTGATTATGCCCGCGCGGTGGACTTGCTCACCCGCGCCGCAATCAAGGAAATGATCATTCCGTCATTGCTGCCTGTCTTGTCGCCCATCGTCGTCTACTTCGTCATCAACGCCATCGCAGGGCAGGCGGCAGCCTTCTCAGCGGTTGGCGCCATGTTGATGGGCGTGATCGTCACCGGCCTTTTTGTGGCCATCTCGATGACGGCAGGCGGCGGTGCGTGGGACAATGCCAAGAAGTCCTTCGAAGATGGCTTCGTCGACTCGAAGGGCCAGAAGCATTTCAAAGGCTCCGAAGCGCATAAGGCATCGGTCACCGGCGACACCGTAGGCGACCCCTACAAGGACACCGCAGGCCCAGCCGTAAACCCGATGATCAAGATCACCAACATCGTGGCACTGCTGCTGCTGGCGGTGCTGGCGGGGCATTAGACACCCCTCACCCCGCCCGTTAATGGCGGGGTTGGGAGGGTGCCCGATACAATTCAGATAGCAAGGCCGGGGCGGGCAACTCTCCCGGCTTTTTCTTTATTTCAACTGTACGGTAATGCCTTCCATAAAGATGCTGCCATCCGCAGGCCATTGTTTTGGGTTCCGGTGGTTTTCCGCAGCAATCCCAACCGCCGAGGCGGGCAAAGTTCCTTGCTGTGTCAGCTGTCACGCATGAACAACTTGATAGACGACTACAAATACCGCCTCAAAGACATGGGCCTTTCCCTCATCACTGTAGGACTCAACCACTGCCAGCGCTGACCCGCCATTCACTTGGTGTCTTCCCCATCACCCGCAAAAACTCGCGATTGAAATTCGACTTGGTCTGAAATCCGGACTCGTAGATCACGCTTGTCACACGCATGTCGGATACCTTCAGCAACCGGCAAGCTTCGGCCACGCGGACATCATTCACAAACTGTGACACATTGCGCTTTTTCACCAGATTGACCGCGCGCGAAACCGTGCGCGCAGGCAAACCCATGCGCCGTGCGAGCCGGTTGAGCGTCAGGTTGGGATCTTTCGCCAAACCTCCTTCCCGCAAAATGTGTTCCGCCGCGTCTACGACAGCCGCGTCATCAGCACGTGGTGACCCTTCCGGAAAATCTTCCTCCGACTCGACAGCAATAATTGAAGCGCTGCCCAGAACCGCAGCGATTGCTATGGCGACAAGGCTCGCCAGATTGCCGAGACCCACCAGCATCGGGGCATTCACACCTCCACCGCGCAGGAAATCGACAAACACCAGAAGGTCTGTCACCGCCGATCCGAACATCGTAAAAGTGATGAGCCAAAGTGCGCGTTGCAGATTGACAATGCTGTTGAGCGGTGCGCGAGCAAGTTCATTTTCACCGTTCATCGCCAGCCGCAGCGTCGCAATGCCATAGCCCACGAATACCGCAATGATGATCAGGTCAATTACATCCGGCAAAACCAAGACGGCAATCAAACACATGACTGCCGGCAGCAGATGCAAGCCGTCACGCCAATTCCAGAATGCATGTGCACGCGACGAGTAAACCCGGAAACTCAGCCATGCTAAAGGCGGAAGCAGGCAGCTGATGACAATCTGCAACGGTCGAAACGTCATCACTCCGAAGTCCCAACGCAAACTCACCAGCAGCGCTTGCAGCGCCGCAAGACCGAGGAGGCCAAGCAAAGGCCGAGCATCACGATTGTCTCGCGCCGAAACGAACAAACGCGCGAACAGCAACATCAGGACCGCTAAGACGAGCAAGGCGACGGAAATCTTGGGCATCAGCTCACCATATTGTCCCGAATCGCGTTTGCATACGTCCTTGATCGCGATTGAGGACGATTCTTGGACAGGGGTGGCTGACAAAGGGAGCGTCAACCACAGGAGAGTAAACATGCTCAAGCACATCAGAATAATGCTGGCCACAGCATTCATGACAGGAACCGCCCACGCTGCTGAAACGGGAGTGATGAATTTCACCTTCGATGCGCCACACCGCGACAGGCTGGTGCAAACCACCATCTGGTACCCTGCAGAAAGCGGCGGCTATCGCGAGCAGGTGGGAGACAATCCGGTATTCCGGGGCGTTGAAGGCCGACGTGACGCCAAGCCAGAGGTAAAGAAACATCCGCTGATCGTCTTCTCGCACGGCTCCGGCGGCAACCCCGCAAACCTGAGCTGGATTGCAAGCCGTCTCGCCGGAGCCGGATTCGTCGTCGCTATGCCTGTGCATCAGGGAACAACGTCGTCGGATTCAACGCCGGAACAAACCCTCCGCGTATGGGAAAGATCGGACGATATTAGCGCGCTTCTCGACCGACTTCTGTCCAGTCCGTCGACCCAAAGTTTGATCGACGAAAACAACGTCACCGCCATGGGTTTCTCGCTGGGCGGATTCACAGCGCTGTCACTGGTCGGCGTGCGTGCGCAAGCAGCTCCATTGGCGCAGTATTGTGATCAGCATCCCGAAAATTCCACCTGCATTTGGTTCGACCGCGGCACCGCTGGCATCAAAGGACATGCGGACCTGCATCTGATCGACGTGACGCGTTTTCAGGCGTCAGCCACCGACAAAAGGTTCACCCGTTTTGTCGCCATTGATCCAGCCTTCACCAATACGTTTGAGGCGCAGTCACTCGCTGAGGTAAATGTCCCAGGGCTCATTGTATCCATGGGCGAAGGCAGCGACGTGCCAGAAATGGTGCGGGCAGACCGGCTACACAAGCTCATGCCCCGTGTGAAATTCGAGCCGGTCCCTGGCGCCAATCACTTTTCCTTTCTCGCCGAATGTAAGCCTCTGGCCTTTTTCTATCTCTGGCTGGAAGAGGAAGACCCAATTTGCATGGAAACGGGAAATAAAACGCGCGGCTCGCTACATGAAACAATCGCGCAAAAGATTCTCGCATACCTGAAAGGCAGTCAAACTTGATCCGCATCATTCCAGCCACGCAAGAAGCTGGTGTCAACTGCGAACACTCGCCGCGGCCTTGATGGATAATCGTTCGGCTTTGATCCCAGCTGTCGCCTTTGCCTAGAGCGAAATGCCGCTTCACGGAATCGGCTTTTCGTTCTAGCTCTTTGGCTTGTTGCGGCATTTTCGCAGGTAACCGGTGCCACTTATGCTCACCGGGATCATCATGTCGTCACTGCCCGCCAAAGCTCTTTCCAGCGCCTGCGTTTGAGCATCGCCATGCTGGGCTGGCTCGAAGGGCTCGACTTTTGCGGCAGCTTGTGGCAGTTTACCCCCTGCCGGAGGGCTGCCGGATGCTGGCAGCTGATCATCGGAAGCGAGCTGCCTACCGCTTCTGCTCCGGTCTCTCTCAAATGCCGTGACAACCCAGCTCTTGGCCGCGCCATCCCATTCGAGCCTGACGCCTGCACTATGGCTTGCATTTTCCAGCCGCAGACGGTTTGACGAGCGGGATACGATCGGCATTGACTTGATGATATCGGGCAAATCCGCCACGACTTCTGGATGCTTGGCAAGTATCTTTGCCAGACCATACCCCTCTTCTGTCGCTCTGGCCTGGCTATGTCCCGCTCAACTTCTGCATGGATGCGGGATAACGGTCCCCCTGGACCTTTATCGTATCGGAAAGGCGGGTTAGTTCAGCTGCATCTGCGGCAGAAAGCGCAACTGCTGCACTGGCAAGATTCTCATCGAGCCGATCCAGCTTTCGTGTGCCTGGAATGGGCACCAGATCAACCCGCCGCGACAGGACCCACGCCAGTGCAACCTGCGCCAGTGTCGCATTGTTCTTTTTGGCCACAACCGAAATGGCATCAAGCAAGGCCTTGTTGGCCACGCGCGCATCTTCAGCAAAGCGCGGGATTTTGCTGCGAATGTCCACGGCTTCAAACCTGCTCTTTTCATCAATCTTGCCTGTCAGAAAACCTTTGCCCAATGGCGAGAACGGTACGAGGCTGATACCGAGCTCATCGAGCACCGGCAAAACGCCCGTTTCAAGATCGCGAAACCACAGCGAATACTCGCTTTGCAAGGCGACAACAGGCTGTACCGCATGCGCACGGCGTATGGAGTCAACGCCTGCTTCCGACAGGCCAAAGTGCTTCACCTTGCCTTCCTTGATCAGGTCACGCACCGTGCCAGCCACGTCTTCCATCGGCACATTGGGATCCACCCGGTGTTGATAAAGCAGGTCGATCGCATCAACGCGCAAACGCTTCAGCGAGCCTTCCACAGCGTGGCGGATTTGTGCGGGCGTGCTGTTCATTCCCTTGAAACCCGGCGAACCATCGTCATTCATGTCGAACCCGAACTTGGTGGCTATCACCACCTCACTCTTGAAAGGTTCCAATGCCTCACCGAGAAGATCTTCATTCGTATAGGGACCATAGACTTCCGCGGTATCAAAGAACGTCACTCCACGTTCCACTGCCTTGCGCAGAAAATCGATCATCTCCCCCCGCGGCGGAAATGGCGCATAGGAAAAACTCATCCCCATGCATCCCAACCCGATGCATGAAACTTCGAGCTTATTGCCGAGTTTGCGCTTGTTCATGTCTCTCTCCTGCATCGACGTAGTATAACAACCGGATTGGTGAGCGGGAACGTTGCATCTAACCCTTGGTGATAGCCAACACGGCAACTGTTGCCAGGTTCAACGCCACGCCCCAGGCAACCAGCAACCTGAACCATTCCAAACGTGCCGCATTGAGTGCTGGAACAATCAGAACCAATACCGCCGGAAGCCAGTCGAGCATGTAGCGTTGCGTATTGTACTGCGAATATCCGTTCGAGTGATAGAACAGCATGACAGCTGTAAGCCCCGCAGGCAGGGCAAACAGCAAGAATGTTCGCAACTCCCGTTTGGCGAAAAACAAGATGAGAAGCCATGGACTCGCGGCAAGGAATGACGTGCCGTAATCATCCATATTCGCCAACTGCACGTCATGTGGAGGCACAAAGCTCACGTGGAATCCCTGCAGGAAAAAATAGAAAAAGTTGAACACCGCATAGGCTGCATTCCAAACGCCATGCGCGGCAACCCGCACCTCAAGCACACCGCCAACTGGTTTGAGAAAGCGGTAACCGGTCTCAAAGACATCGCCGAAACGCCAGTAATTATAGACGAGATAACACAGCAACCCAACGAGAACAGGAATGGCAAGCCGCATCGACCCGCCAATGCGCGCGCGATTGACTTGAAACACGGTCTCATCGCGCGGCAGCCACAGAAGATACAGCACAGGGGCCAGGAACATCATCATCTGTCGCGACGTCAAAGCACATGCCAAGGCAACTCCTGCCGCAAATAGTCTACGGCCAATCATTGCTTCATGCACGGCAAGCGACGCAAAGAAAAACGCCACGGCCTGTGCAAAGAACCAGACACCGTCAGCGCGCAACGTGACGTAAAACAGCGGGCTCGCAAATCCGATTGCCGCAAGCAGCCAGAAGCGCGCTTCAACATCCGCGCCCTGCACCCGGAAGATCCTGTTCCAGATAAGCAGTGTCCCGGCAAACAAGGCCATAGAAATGAAGCCAAAACCCCAGGTCGCCATGCCTTTCAGCCATACCAATGGCATCGCCAAAATCGCGGGGAAGGGTGGAAACATGGCAATCAGCCGGTCACCCACATAAAGGCAGTCCCCGCCATAACAAGCGTCAGCCCACGGTGTTCCCCGCAGGAAACTGTCGGCCATTGTCGCATAAGCATTGGTGGAGCCAGTTTCAGTCGCCGCGCGAAGAATGATCACTGCCAGCAATGGCAGGCACATGCCGAGTACGAGAAATGAAAGCAAGCGCGGCCGCCACACCTGCGGCTCGGCAGTCACCATGCTATCGCGGTCTGGCTTTCAACCAGCCTGTCAACAAGCGTCGGCATGAACTCCGCGTCCATATTGGCGAAGGCAAAGCGCAGATATTGGTCCTGCCCTGGTCCGAACATTGACCCCGGCAGCGACAGCACCGCAAACTCCTGCGCCAATCGTTTAGCCACAGCCTTGGACGCAACACCCTCGAACGGGTGCCGCACATAGGCGAAGTAACTGCCGCTGCTGACCAGTTGGTAAGACAGCGCATTGCGCGCAAAACTGTTTCGCAGCGTTTCCAGCCGGTCCTGCATCAACGCACGTTTTTCTTCTTTCCACGCAGAAACCGCGTCAAGCCCGAAGAGCACTGCTCGCTGGGTGATCTGAGGCGGGCAAATGGTCATGCAATCAAGCACTTTCTCCGCCTCGCGCAACATGCGCGGTCCCGCGACGATGGCACCCAACCGATAACCGGCAAGCGCATAGATCTTCGAAAAGCTGTGCAACTGGATGAAGCTGTCTTCCCAGTTTGCGCGTGCAAGAATTCCATGAGCCGGTTCTTGCGTGGGCCGGAAGTCCTTGTAGGTTTCGTCAACGATCAAGGTAATGCCCCGCGCCACTGCGAGATCATGAAATGCCTCGATCACATGTGGTGGATAGATCGCGCCCGATGGATTGTTGGGCGAACACAGCATGATCGCCCGCGTATTCTTGTCGATCAGCGCTGCAGCCGCATTGACGTCGGGGTAGGCTTGTGATTCGCTGAAAGCCGGAAACCCGCGCGCTTCCACCCGCAGCATTTTCAGCCACATGTGATGGTTGAAATACCACGGAACAGGCATGACAATATTGCTGCCACTTTCGGCAATGGCCATCACCACGGCCGCAAATGCCTGGTTACACCCCGAGGTAACGCCAATGTGGCCCGCGCCGAGCGCCGCGCCATAAGCCGTTGAAAAATGCTGCGCCAACCCCTCGCGCAGCGCTTTCAGCCCCAAAACATCAGTATATCCGCCCATATTCGGTTCCAGCGCAAGGCGTGCAAGTTCCTGTTGCAGGGCAGGTGCCGGTGGATAGCTCGGCACCGCCTGGCAGAAATTCAGCAGGTGCCGGTCAGTCCGCATCTCTTGAAGCCAACCAACGGCTTCGGCAATCGGCGGGGCTTCCACAGCGGCGATATCAGGAGAAATAGAGGTCATGGTTCATCACGAAGCTTGCAGGAAACAGTCTCTTATCGCAAACTGCCCACAATGAACAATGAGACGATTGCGACCCTCCTCAAACGCCGGGGTGCCTGGCTCAAGGGAGATTCTCTGGAAACAAACTCTGTACTGCGTCGCCAGCAGCTGACGCGGACAATTGGGGCGAATTATCAGAAATTCGAGCTGCTCCGCGACGAGCTGTTGAACGCGCCGAACGCGCAAAGGCTTGTCACATCTGACCCTGACCACGAAATCCGCGGGCAAATTCTGGAACATCTTGTCGAGCACAACATCGTGAGGCTGGGGAACAACGGTACCCTGCCATATGATTCACCAAGCCTGAAGTTCCTTTCTGGTGGCTGGCTCGAAGAACTCGCCTGGCTAGCCGCCATGGAAGCAGGCGCACATGAAGCTGTTTTTGGCCAGGTACTCGGGTGGAAGGTTGATGGCTATGTCGGAGAAAATGAAATCGACGTAATCACCCGTTACAACGACACGCTGACTTTCATTTCCTGCAAGGCCTTCCGCGCCGAGTTTCAGTCAAGTGACAAAAAGCACCGCCATCGCTTGATGGATGCGGTGCACGAGGCAGACAATCTCGCCGATCATTTCGGCCTGCCGAATGAAAAAGTTGCGGTACTCGTCACAACTGATCTTTTTGACGAAGAACGTGGCGCGGCACGTTACAGTGCCTTGATGGGCAAAGCCGCAGTATTGAAGGTAAGAATCGTGCCGCTGGAAGAGATTGAGTGGTCAAAGCTCGTCAACGCCATGGCAGGCCTGATGATTCATGATGAAGCACGCAAGTGAAGGTGGTCAATGAAGGCAATACGTTTTCACAAAACCGGGGGTCCGGAAGTTCTGCAAATTGAACGATGTTGAACTGCAGCCGCCCGGCAAAGGCGAAGTACGCATTCGTCACCACGCAATTGGCTTGAACTTTATCGACACCTACCATCGCAGCGGGCTCTATCCCGTGCCTTTGCCGTCCGGCATAGGGCTGGAAGGTGCTGGCGTGATTGAAGACGTTGGCCCAGGCGTAAAAGGCTTCAAGGCGGGTGATCGCGTGGCCTATGGGTCAGGTCCCCTCGGTGCCTATTCTGAAGCCAGAAACTTCCCGGCAAACCGCTTGGTGAAATTGCCCAAGGCAATTTCGTTCGAAACCGCCGCAGGCATGATGTTGAAAGGCATGACTGCAAGATACCTGTTGCGCGCCACCTACAAGGTGAAACGCGGCGAAACGATTTTGCTCCATGCCGCAGCGGGTGGCGTTGGTCAAATCCTGTCGCAATGGGCCAAGGCGCTGGGCGTCAATACGATTGGTGTCGTCGGTTCACGTGACAAGGTCTCCATTGCCAAGGCAAAAGGCTGCAAATACGTGATTGATTCGAGCAGCGAAAATGTCGTCGAACGTGTTCGCGAGATCACCAAGGGCAGGGGCGTGCCTGTTGTCTACGACGGTGTCGGCCAGGCAACTTTCGCCCAAAGCCTGGATTGTCTGCAGCCGCGCGGCTTGCTGGTCAGTTTCGGCAATGCTTCAGGCGCAGTGAAAAGTTTTGACCTCGGCATCCTGTCGGCCAAGGGCTCGCTTTATGTAACGCGTCCGACCCTGTTTTCATACACGTCCAACGACAAGGATTTTGCAGCAACAGCCCGTGATCTGGTATCAGTCGTCCAATCCGGCAAGGTCAAAATTCCGGTGAACCAGCGCTACAAGTTGTCAGAAGCTGCCCAAGCCCACCGCGACCTGCAGGATCGCAAGACCACGGGAACGACGGTGCTGTTACCGGATTAAAAGTCGCCACTGTAAACGGGTTGGAGGGAGAAGGAAGGCCGCGCGATCAGCGAGTGCCCGTGTCAACACTTGTCTGGTGTGACGCGCGCAATCGCCGCCCAATCCGGGCTGCATGTGGTCTGCGAACACAGGAATTGCGCCAGCGAAGAAGCATAAATGGCATGCGCGAGATTGATGGAAGCGCCATTCTGGTCCGAAAGCGTGCTGACCACCATCCCGATGAGCCTTCCATTGGCGTCAAAAACCGGCCCGCCAGACTCACCTTTTTGGGTGCTCATCTTCAGCACCATCGCATCCGGATAACCAAACTTGCCATAGCGCACGGGACGCCCATAGGCCATGGAGCCAAGCGTGCCAACCCGGGCAGTGTCACCCTGCGCATGCGGCCTGCCAAGCGAGAATACCAATGCCCCTGGCGCTATGCAGGTCGATGATGCGGGCTGCGCCGCCCGCCCTGCATAACCGCGCAACTTGACAATTGCCATGTCGTTGGCCGGATTGATCGAGATCACAGAACCGGAATAAATCCGCCCGTCAGCCGCGCGTGCTGAAACCAGATTACCCCTTGCAACTGCCACATGGGCCGCCGTCATGGCATAGCCATTGCCATCGACGATGAAACCGCTGCCGGACGTCAAGGCACGGCGGCTCTGGTCACTGGCCTTGCCGTTGAAGTTCTTGTCCACTTCGGTGACTGTGAGCGTCACATAGGTGGGGCCGGTCGAGGGTAAGAGATGAGCTACCGAATCAACCGAAGCAGCCCCTGCCGAAGCACTTGTCGGAACAGCATTTTGTTCCACTGCAATCGTACGGCTCTCCACCGCCAGATCCGTGGGGTCAGCCACGCAGCCGGAGAGCAAGAGGCAAAATGCAACGCCTAGGGGCAACAAGCCAAGAGATTTCATGATTGTGTGTTCAGTAGACCAAATCATGCGCATTGTCAGCGGGGAACTGCTCAACCATCACGCTAAAGGTCGCGGAAGAAGCAAATGTTTCAAAACAGTGGTCAGGATGTGACTCCACCCGCTGTGCAACGACCCAAAAAGAAACGGCCCGCTTTCGCGGGCCGTACTTTAATCAAACCATTAGGTCAGATTAGAAGCTTGTAAACGGTAACCAAAGTCAACGTGTCATCGACGTCGTTGTTGCCGCCTTGTGGATCCATCCACCCAGCTTCAAGACCGATGGTCAGCTTGTCAACTGGATCGTAATAAATGCCAGCCAAGAGCGCGCATCTTCGCTTGCGCACCAACTTCGCCATAGCCGTAAACCGAGTTCGAACGACTTCGCGTGAATCGAGTCAGCTCATATTTGCGCTAACGCGAGACCACGTTGGCCTTCCAGTAGTCTTGATTGCGCTTGGCCCATGCTCCGACAGCACGACAGCACCAACTTGATCGAACCATGTCCATGCTGAAGCCAACGCCAGCACCGACCTGCTGCACAGTCGTCGATCAAACCAGCTTGACAAAGTCGTCGTCATCCCAAGCACCGCCTGAGATTTCACCACGAGATCTGCTCGCCTGACCACTTGATTTCGCCAGCAACGCCGAGATGCGTCGTCTGTGTCTGAGTCACGCGATAGTCGTCTTCAAGAGCGATCGCGAAGCTGACCGGACCCGAAGCATAGCTCAAGCGCATCTGCGATGGTGTCGCCGTGGCCGAAGCCAGCAGGTCGTTATCAGTTAGATAGCATTGCACTAGCCGTCATAGCCGTACCAATGACCGAGAGCGAACCGTCATGACCACCGCCGAGCGTCAGCTCGGCAGTAAATGTTCCAATAGCCCCAGTAGTTCGTTCATGCAGCTGTCGAGATCGAGCCTGCAACAACGTCATAAACCTGCAGGATGGTGCCCTTGGCGCCAACTTGCCGACTGCTGTTTCAGTGTTGCCGCCAACGGTAACAGCCATAACGCGACTTGATGTCGAGTCATCGTCACCGCTCGAACGCATGTTGTCGCCGTCGCATCCAGATCGGTATAAACGATCGCAGCACGAGCGTGACCAGACCATAGACAGTTCGGTACCAGCTGGAACGTCAGCTGTTGGCATGATGCTGACCACGGTTGCGCGTTCCACACCCTTGTCCATGCTTCGAGACCAGGATCTTCTGCGCATCGCTCGCCAATCGACAGAAGCTGGTAGCCAGCTGGAACAGCAGGAGCTGCTTCAACCTGTGCCACGCGGCTGTTGAGGGCTTCGATCTGAGCCTTCAGGTCCGACAATTCGTCGGCACGTGCACTGACCGACACAGCTGCAACAGCAGCCGTTCCGAGCAGAGCGAGTTTCATCATCTTCATTTTGGTGTTCTCCCAAACGGTTTGGAGTTGGAGAGCCCCCCCGATCCCCTGCAAGTGAATTGGATGGGCAATGCACGAGTCATCGCACGGGTGTCGTTGTCGCTTTTTCACTTGGTAAGGTCAACAGCAAAGGCCGGACTTTGGCGAGAATTCGGCGGCATGTGGCAGCCCAGCCACAGTTCGGACCGACACCTCAGACCCGTTAAAACATCATTAGAATACATAGCGTTAGTGTCAAGATTCGGACTGAATTTATGTTGGATTTCCAGCTGCAACCTGTGCTAACAGGACGTTAAGGACACAATTGTTGGCGGTCTTTGGCTGAGATGCGGCAAGGTCTCGC
Organism: uncultured Alphaproteobacteria bacterium; assembly: GCA_963738595.1. Taxonomy (GTDB): domain Bacteria; phylum Pseudomonadota; class Alphaproteobacteria; order Rhizobiales; family Aestuariivirgaceae; genus Aestuariivirga. Next base: position 87,902 of record CAVTXF010000007.1, on the reverse strand, counting down.
AACCATAGGGGGAAAGTGTGCGCAGAATCTACCAATGGAAGCCTTCAAAGTGGTTGATTTGGGCTCCCGTGATGGCGGGCCTCCCGGCCTTGGCGGCGTCCTGGATTTCCTCACCGGCGCTTTGGGAAGAGATTCAGCAGCGCGCCACGGCCTCGCTCGGTGAAAATAGCGGGCTGAAAGTCGAAATGGACGGCCGCGACGCCTTCATTTCCGGCGATGCAGCCTCCAGGGAACGGCTTGATGCGGCAGTAAGGGCAGTTTCCTCCACGTTCGGTGTCAGAAGAGTGGACGCTTCGCGGACCGCCATCGCACCAGCGGCGCAATTGCCGGCCCCCACTGTAAAGATTCTCGTCACAAACGACTCGACCCCTACGATCACTGGCACATGGCCGGAGGATGCAGCAGAAGCGCTTGAAATTTCTGTGGGCGACAAAACTTACGCTCTGGGCAAGGACAAGGCCGTTACATCAACCGAAGGCAAATGGAGCCTCGAGCTGCCCGCAGCCATATCTGATGGCAACCATGATATCATTGTAAGTGTCACCGACAACGCGGGTACGACATCGACCGTCAAGGCGAAATCCGCACTGCAGGTCGACACCAAAGCCCCGGACGCACCGGTCATCGCGCCGTCCCCCGTGAATGTCACATGGCCCTTTTCCATCACTGGAACCTGGCCGGAAAACAATTCTGCATCCTTGAAGTTTGACTTTCAGAACAAGTCCTATCAGCTTGGAATAGCACAGGAATTCAAGAGTGACGGCAAGGGCAAGTTCAAATTCGAACCCAAGATGCCATTGCCGGTGGGCAGCTACGATCTGAATGCGACCCTGGTCGACAAACTCGGCAACGAGAAGACCTATGTGATTCCAAAGGCAGTTGTCATTGCCGAACCCGAATCCTTGCCTGCACCAGACGTCACCATATCAAACCCGGATATTTTGCCAGCCCCCACAGTGGCGTCGGTACAAACCTTCTCAGCCCGCCCCATCCTGCGCGGAACCTGGCCGGCCAACGCCGCCCGGAGTTTCAGGGTCGAAGTTGCAGGCGATACCTATGAGCTCGGCAAATCTCCCGAACTGCTTGATGATGCTTTGGGCAACTGGATGCTGAAAACAGCAAGGGACCTGCCACCCTCTACATATGATGTGATCGCAACTGCGGTGAGCCCGACAAACGTGATTACGAGCGACACTACAAGGGATGAGTTGGTGATCAAGTCGCCCCCGCCCAAGCCGCCAGAAATGGCAAAACCTGTCGTGATGGCCATGGAAACGACTGTCGATATGCCGGTTGTCCGGGGAACCTGGGACAGCAAAGTTGCAAAGACCCTGCATGTCAGCCTGGCTGGCACATCCTATGAACTCGGCAAGAATAATGAACTGACGACGGACGCTACCGGTGCCTGGCAGTTGAAACTCTCAAAGCAATTGGTCGAAGGCACCTATGATGTCGCCGTCACAACAACCGATGGCTCAAAAACGGTTGTGAAGGATTCCACCAGCAATGAGCTTGTCGTCAAATTCACGCCTCTGCCTGCGCCAACGGTAAGTGCGCTGCAATCAAGTGAAGAAGTGACTGAATTGAGCGGAACCTGGCCCGCCAAAGAAGCAAAAACCCTTCGGGTCGCTGTTGCTGGCGAATCATTTGAACTCGGCAAGGCAACAAACCTGGCATCTACAAGCAATGGCAAATGGCAATTGAAGCTGAACAAGCCACTCGGCGACGGCAAGTACGACGTTGACGTAACTGTGTCCGGTTCAGGCAATCGCATGATCAAGGATGCAACCAGGGACGAAATCGTAATAGCGCTTCCTCCACCACCTCCACCACCTCCACCAAAGAAGCTTGCGGCGCCAACCATTGCGCATGTCGAAACATCTGATTCAACGCCAGAACTTTCAGGCACTTGGCCTGAGGGGGATGCAACATCACTTGTCGTAAAAGTTGGCGACAAGTCCTTTGATCTCGGAAAATCAGCAGAACTGAAATCATCGGGTGGCAAGTGGACATTGACACCGACTGCACCATTGCCGGATGGCGCCTATGATGTGAGTGTAACAATCGCCGACAAGGATGGGAGCAGCAAAACCGAAGACGGCGTAGCGGCCCTCAAGGTGGATACTGTTCCGCCAGCAGCTCCAACCATGATTCCCATCTCGAAAAATACAAAGTGGCCTTATCCTCTACTTGGTTCTTGGCCGGAAACAGATGCGAAATCGCTGTCAATCGAGTTCAACGGAAAAACTTACACGCTGGGCAGCAATCGGGAACTGACATCAGACGGCAAGGGAACCTTCACCTTCACGCCGATCGATCAGCTTGCGCCAGGAACATACGATATGACTGTGACAATGAACGACAAGCTGGGGAATACCTCGGCCGTCCCGGTCAAAGCCGTCGTTGTAATTCCAGAACCGCCAAAGCAGGTTGAAGCACCCAAACCAATAGAGCAACAGGTGGCCGTTGCGGCAAAACCTGCCGATACTCCGGTGGCGAAAAAGCCGGCGGACGTCGTTTTGAAAACCACCGGCTACGACTGCGCAACAGACCTTGAGCGCATTGCGCAATCCTTTCCGCTGCGCTTCGAATACCGTGCGGCAAAGATTACGGCCCAGCACGACTTGACCCTGGGCCAGGTGGTGAGCCTCATGCGCGATCCACGCTGCGCCGATCTCAGGATTGAGGTGGAGGGCCACACCGATTTCCGTGGCACACACAGATACAATCAGCTGCTGAGCGAGCTGCGGGCCGAACGCGTGGTGCGCGCTTTGGCGAGGTCAGGTGTTGATGCAAAGCGCCTTCACGCCGTCGGCCGAAGCGAGTCTTCACCCACTGACCCAGCACGGACGGCCACCGCGCGGGCTAGAAATCGCCGTGTCGAATTCAGAGTTGTCAAATAGGATTTTCCGTCATGTATGAGTTGTTCAACTGGCACGATACCTGGATCGTCATTCAGCAGAATTTGCTCTGGATATTGCTCGCATTGGCGCTTGGTGTCTGGACTGGCTATCGCACGTGCGAACCTGTCATCGAATCTCGCGATAACTGAGAGCAGGGCGAAAAAGCATGTCACATTACTTTACCGAACTCGCGCTCTACATTCTGTTGGCCTACTTGGCGGGCTGTCTAATTGGCGGGTTTTGGCGACGGTCCAAACCAGTACCGGAATTGGTCGCTACCCGGGCAACAACGCCTGAACAGCGTGAACCTGTTTCCGCACAGCCTTTTGATTCAGCACCAGTGGCGCACGATCCCGCTTCAGCAGCGGCGACCTTGAAATCCCAATTTGAACAGACAAGCACTCGCTTTTTGCGGCCTGTCGGGCTGACCAGCCCGCGTGGTGGCAAACCAGACAATCTTTCCCGCATTGTCGGCGATGAAGCCAAGACACTTGCCGGTTTGAAATCAATCGGCGTGTATCACTTTGACCAGATTGCCCGCTGGTCAGATGAACATACAAACTGGGTCGGTGACCACTTGAAGTTTGGCGACCGCGTCAAGCGCGATCAATGGGTCAAGAAAGCCAGGTTGTTGGCAGACGGTAATGAATCCGAATTCCAGAAGCTTTTTGGGCAAACTTCCATTCGATCGGAAGACGATATGTCATTCCGCGTGCAGCCGCTCCCCAGCTCTAAGCCACCATCTGACGATCTGAAACGGCTGAAAGGCATCGGCCCCGAAAATGAAAAAGCCTTGAACGCCTTGGGCATTCGCCGTTACGAACAAATTGCAATCTGGTCTTCGCGAGACATCGAGCGCGTCGAAAAAAACCTCGAGTTTGACGGCAGGATCGCGCGTGAAGAATGGGTGAAGCAAGCGCAGTTGCTGGCAGATGAAGACTACGAAAGGTTCGAAACGCTCTTTGGCGATTCCAAGGCTTCACCGAAAAGACCCAAACAACAAGTTGCGGCCCAATTCAAATCCAGCCAAGCGCGCGAGCGTAAGGCAAAGGCTGAACCAGCAGGCAAACCCAAGGGGCTATCCGCACCTCGCGGCAAGCCTGACAATTTGCAGCGTCTCAACGGCGTCGGTCCGAAATACGAAAAAATCCTGCATTCCTTGGGCTTTTTCCACTTTGACCAGATTGCTTCCTGGACCGCACAGCAGATTGCCTGGATCGACAACCACCTGAACTTCAATGGCCGCATCGAACGCGATGAATGGATCAGGCAAGCCCAGCTTCTGGCAGAAGGAAATGACGAACAATTTGAGCGTGACTATGGAACCGGCGGACTGAAAAATGCCCAGGGAGAAATCCAGCCGGGCAACCGCACACGCAAAAACTAGCCGTCAACCGCCGCCAACCAGCGGCGGATGGCACCGATACTCTCAACCTCATCTAGAAACGGCACATGTCCGCGGCCCTCGACACTTGTCACATCGAGCGCAGGCAACGCGTCTTTCATGGCGCCGACGACCTTTCGGCTCAGAAGATTGCTGCCAGTGCCGTGCAGCAATGCGCACGGCATGTCGTTGAGCGCCGGCATCAACTTCCAAAGATCGGGCAGGGGCTTGTCCAGCGCTTCGACAGTCGGAAAAGTCTTTGCCAGTGCTGGATCATGCTCCGTATACGGACGATTTTCGATAGCGCCAAATATCCGTTTTGCCACAACCAGCCACTGCGCATGGTCCACGCCATCAAACCCCACACTGCTGTTCGCCAGATGTTGCGCTGCCTCGTCCCACGACGCAAATTCCCGCTTCACTCCGACATATGAAGAAATCCGCCTTAGCCCTTCAACTTCAAGCACCGGGCCGACATCATTGAGCATCAAGCCGCACATCCGCTCGCGTGCCGCATTCGCCATGACAATGCCAACAATGCCGCCGCGCGACGTGCCCAGCACTGCAACCTTTGGAACCCCAAGGTGGTCCAGCAGCGCCAGTGCATCCTGCAACTCGACGTGTGGATTGTAACTCTTGGGGTCAGCTGCGTGCTGCGAAAGTCCGCGCCCGCGATAATCCGGCGCGATGATCCGCCGGGTGAGCGAAAACTCTGCAACGACCGGCTCAAAGTCACGGTGGTTCCGCGTCAGGCCCGAAAGGCAGAGCAGGGGAACCTTGGCTCCGTCAACCGCGCCACAGTCGAGCGCGTAAAGCCGCGTTCCATCCGCCGCTGCAATCCACACGTCGCGTTTATCGCACGCCTCAGTCACAAGCCTTCTTCGGATCATCTGCACAGGTCGCAGGAGAAACACTGCCCGTCAAGAGCTCAGTCAGCTTGGTACGCCCGCCACGCCGCAGGTCAGCTGACATGGGGCCAACACTCTTGGGCGCAAGCCGCGAGCGATAGATATGCACGTTCTGCATCACCTTCTGCACATACTGACGGGTTTCCTGGAATGGAATCGATTCAACCCAGTCAATTGGATCAATCTTGCCGCTGCGTGGATCGCCATAGGCTTCAATCCATTCACGCACCCGACGCGGACCCGCATTATAGGCCACAAGTGTCAGCACATATGAACCATTATACTCGGCAACTAGGTCAGAAAGATGAGCAGAGCCAAGCTGTACATTGTAAACCGGATCGCTCTTCAGCCTTCCGGGAGCAAAAGGCAGGCGGTTTTGCTTAGCAACCAGCCGCGCCGTGCCGGGCATCAACTGCATCAAGCCCTGCGCACCGGCTATACTGCCGGCATTCGTGTCAAATTCACTTTCCTGCCGCGACAACGCAAAGACAAGTGACTTCTCGATCGGCTTGCCAACTTGCCGCCAGTCAGGCAGTCCGCGCAAGGGATAGGCCCAGGCATCAATGTCGATCCCGCGTTTTCCCGCAGCCTTTGCAAAGCGCAGTGCCATCGGCGTGCCACCTGCATCGTGAACAATGCTGGCAACGGCATTGAGATCGTCTGCAGAATCAAACCGGCTCGCCAACGACCACAGGAACAGGTTCAGCTGCGGCTTCGCACCGGCACTCTTCAGATATTTGAACGCACGAACAACTTCATCCTTGCTGACGCGGTTCAAGGCCTCATCGGATGGTGTGCCAGCATTGATTTTCTGCGGCACATTGGCAAGCCCAACTTCCTCGCGCGCCAACTGGCCATAAAAAACAGTGGAATATTGCGAGGCAGACTTGAATTCAGCCGCCGCCGCGCCATCCTGGCCTTGCGATTTAAGCGCCCGACCCATCCAGTAATGCGCACGTGCCTTTTCCGTGCGCGTCGGCGAAATTTCAGCAAGGCGTTCAAAATGCTTGATCGCCGTGTCACTGTCTTTCAGATAACGCAGTGCGATCCAGCCTGAAAGGAATTGCGCTTCAACAGCGCTGTCACCAGTCTTCAGGCCGCTCTTGCTCGCAATCGCATAGGCACTCTGATGTGATTCATTTTGCCCAGGCACCAGCAACCGTCGCGCTATGATCCGGCGCTCCGTCCAGATTGCATCCGGATCGATCATCACATCGGCACCACCCGACATTGACTCCAGCACCCCGCGCGCTTTCTGGAACTTCTCGTTCTTGCGATAGAACCGTGCCAGCGCGTATTTCAGAGCCGGTTGTTCGCGCATGGACGATGGCAGAGCGCCATATTTTTTGTCTGCACCACCAATGAAACGCAGCAAAAACTGCGCCGTTTCCGCCGCTTCAACGATACTGCCACCGATGCGCTTGGCATTGCGGATCGCCGCATTGGACTCTTGCGCCAACACCAGCGCCCAAACGCGCCTGCGCAAGTCCTGCTCACTCAGCTGGCTGGCAAATTCCTGATAGGCCTGTTTTTCAGTAACAGGATCGATCTCACCGCTTGTCCAACCCGCCATCAGGGCAGCACGGCCTTTCTCCTGATTGCCGCTGGCAAAATGCGCCCGCGCCAATGCCAGCTGGCCCTCCGCTGACAAAGGAGAAGAAGAAGCGAAATATTGCAGGATCTCGGCAGGCGAATGCTTGTCGGCAAATAACAGGTGCTCAGCCCGCTTGCGCAACGTTTCGGAAAGCGGCCATTTTGGCGCAACGTCAAGGAAATCGGCAATACGGTCATAGCCCGCGTCTTTCCAATGGTCCTTGAGATAGAGAAATTCGACCAGATGTATTGCCGCTGGATCGCCAGATCGCTCTGCAAGCGAGCCCGCCACAATAAAGTCCCCGCGCATGGCAGCCACCGCAGCTGACTGTCCGGCGGATTCGGCTGATTGCGCAACGCTTGCGCTGAACACTGGTCCGAATGGCGCAGCAGCGGGCAACACCAGAAAACAACCGGCCAGAAGTGAAACGCGAACAGCAGTCAAATATTTCATTTATCAATCTCGTCAACATCTGCCTCGGGGCCGAACAACAGGCAACAGTCAACGCCAAACCGCGTTCCTGGCGTCTTTATTTCCACGCCTTGCCGTTTGCCGTCCAAAAGACTATGGTCCGCGCCCGGATTTGGGCTCATTCAGTTAAGCTTAAATCAATCATCGTTTCCAGTTTATTACCAAATGAGGTCGAGCGTGAATATACGCGGTTCAATTCCTGCCCTGATTACACCGATGAAGGATGGTGCTGTCGACGAGGCCGCGTTCCGAAAATTTATCGCCTGGCAAATGAAAGAGGGAAGTCATGGCCTCGTGCCGGTCGGCACCACCGGTGAAAGCCCCACGCTGACACCGGAAGAACACAAGCGCGTTGTCGAAATCTGCGTCCAGGAAGCAAAGGGCAGCCTGCCCGTCATCGCCGGCACCGGGTCCAACAGCACCCAGGAAGCTATCGAATATACAGTCCATGCCAAGCAGGCTGGTGCCGATGCTGCCCTCGTGGTCGTTCCATATTACAACAAGCCAACACAGGAAGGCATCTACCAACACTTCAAGGCAATTGCGGATGCTGTTGATATCCCTGTCATAGTTTACAACGTGCCAGGCCGCACGGTTGCCAATATTTCGGTCGAGACCTTGGCGCGTCTGTCCAAGGATTGCCGCAACATTGTCGGCACCAAGGATGCATCAGCCGATCTCACAAGACCATCGCGTCAGCGCCTTATGTCCGGCGAAGGTTTCATCCAATTGTCGGGTGAGGATGGCACAGCACTCGGCTTTAATGCCCATGGCGGCGTTGGTTGCATCTCGGTAACAGCGAACGTGGCACCCCGGCTGTGCGCTGAATTCCAGGAAGCAACGCTTGCCGGCGATTATCGCAAGGCGCTCAAATTGCAGGACCGGCTGATGCCGCTGCACCACGCACTCTTTGTGGAAACCAGCCCAAGCCCGGTAAAATATGCCGCGAGTCTCTTGGGTCTTTGCACTCAGGAGGCGCGTCTGCCGATGGTCGGCGTGACCGAGTCGACAAAGAAGGCAGTGCGCGACGCCATGGTCCATGCGGGCCTGTTGAATTGATCTGACTTGATATGTCGTCAAAAAGTGGTGGTGCGAAAAAATCGCGGGCGCGCGAAGGCATAAAAATCGTCGGCGAAAACCGCCGCGCGCGCTACGACTATGAGATCATCGAGGATTTCGAAGCTGGCATCGAACTGAAAGGTTCGGAAGTAAAATCATTGCGCGATGGCCGCATGAACCTTGCGGAAGCCTATGCCGCAATGAAAGGCAATGAGCTTTATCTGCTCAATTCCAACATCCCTGAATATCGCGAAGCCAACCGCTTCAACCATGAACCAAAACGCCCACGCAAACTGCTGCTCCACCGCAAGCAGATTGATCGCCTGTCAGTCGGCATCCTGCGCGAAGGCCTCACGATTGTACCGCTCAAGCTCTTCTTCAATACCAGAGGCCGCGCCAAGGTCGACATCGCTTTGGCCAAGGGCAAGAAAACCACCGACAAGCGCGACACAATCAAGAACCGCGACTGGGGCCGCGAAAAAGCGCGCCTCATGCGTGACAAGGGCTGATGGGGGATGATCCTCGTCGGCCTTGGCAGCAACATGGATGGTCCCTGGGGCAATCCGCGCGCCAGTGTCGAGCGGGCATTGCAGGAATTGAGCACCGGACCAATCCGACTTATCCAGCACTCAGCTTTGATTGATACTGATCCCTACGGTCGCAAGAACCAGCCGCGTTACGTAAACGCTGTCGCGCGGGTTGCAACTCACCTTCCACCCGACGCGCTGATGCGCCGACTGCTCGGCATCGAAGTCAATGGTGGAAGAAAACGCCGCCTGCGGTGGGGACCGCGTACCATCGATCTTGATCTTCTGGACTACCACGGCCTGAGTTTGCGATTTGGCTCTGCAAAGAATACCGCACTGGTCTTGCCACATCCGGAACTTCACCACCGCACATTTGTATTGGGGCCCATTAAAGAAGTCGCCCCGCGCTGGATCCATCCGGTTTTTCGCCAGCCAGTGAGCGTGCTGCTACGCCGCCTTCATCGTTAACAACTGCTTAAGCAGTGGCATGCTTGAAAATCAGCAGACAGGTAGGTGTGGGAATGGTGAGCAAGTTAATCGTCGCAAGCGTTGCAGCAATGCTGTTGGCGCTCCCCGCACAAGCTGCATCTTTCAAAATTTATGGTGGCATGAGCAGCGGCTCGTCGTCGAGCGATGAGTCGCTGGTCCCGCGCAATCTGCGCAAGGAAATTGTTGCCTTCAATCGCGCGCTCCCTGCTGGCTCAATTCTCGTAGACACCGCCAAGCGCAGACTCTTTTTCGTTCTCGCAAACGGCAAGGCAATGTCATATCCCGTAGGCGTTGGTCGCGAGGGCTATGCCTGGTCAGGTGTCAATGTCATCACCAAAAAGGCTGAGTGGCCGGACTGGCGCCCGCCAGAAGAAATGTTGAAGCGTGAGGCCGATCGCGGTCGCTTCCTGCCGAAGCTCGTAAAGGGCGGGCCACAGAATCCTTTGGGTGCCCGCGCACTATATATCGGCGATACATTGTATCGCATCCACGGCACATCATCGCCCTGGACTGTGGGCCGTGCCAGCTCATCTGGCTGTATTCGCATGTTGAATGAGCACGTTATTGAACTGAGCGGGCTGGCACAGGTTGGAGCCGAAGTCGTCGTCGAGTAAAGAAAAAAACTTTACTCAAGTTGATTCCTTCAACTGTTGATTAACCAAACCGGTTCATTTTCTGGTCATTATCGTTCGTCTTTTGGAGTTCGCGTATGCGTGACCATGTAACTCGTCCTGCCGCAATCAAAGTCTCCTCGCGCGTTCTCGCGGCTTTTACAGCCGCGGCATTGCTCTCTGGGTGTTCAGGCTCAATGGACCGCTTCATGAGCTGGCGCGGCAAAAATCCGTCAGATTCAGATCCGGTCTACACCGCCGCACTTCCCAAGACCAAGCTCACGCGCAAATCCGTCGGTGCCGCTCCGATCCAAAATGATGACCAGATTGCGTCAGCGCCGATCGAAAACACCACGAAGCGCAAGTCATACAATTATGCGACCAATCGCAAGCCGGCCAAGCTGAAGTTGTTCAACAACGAGAACGACACAGTTGAAACCGACGTGGCAGAGCGCAGCGTACCGCAGAACGATGCACCGGAAATGCAGGCCCGCAGCGGCAAGATCCGCGTGGAGCAGGGCATGACCTTGTTTGGCATTGCTGATGCAAACGATACCTCGGTGCGCAAACTCGCTCGTGCCAACGGCATTCGCGCCCCTTACCGCATTCAGGTGGGCCAGGTGATCAAGCTGCCGGGCGTGGACAATCCGCGCGTTCCTCGAGTCACACTGGCATCGCAGAAACGCCAGATCGATGTGGACCAAAGTGCCACCGTTGCAACACGCACCAATACCGGAACACATGACGTCTCGTCCGGCGACACGATCTATTCGATCAGCCGTGCATACGGCGTATCGCCCCAGCAAATTGTTGCAGCCAATGGCTTGACCATGAAGTCGAAGCTGTCACTTGGCCAGTCGCTGAAGATTCCAGGCGGCTCAACGCCAAATGTCGCGCAAAGTGATGTTGAGGAAATCGGCACCAAACCGGCTGTAGTCGCCGATCTGAAACCCGATACCAGTCCTGACGCACCTGCCAAGGTCAGCGAAGTGCCGGAAATTCCACAGGCCGGTTCTGACAAGGGTAACCAGCAGGTCGCAGAAAACACAACACCTGCAACGCCTGCCGGTGAAAGCGGCATGTCGCTCCGCTGGCCGGTGCGCGGCAAGGTTATCGGCGAATTCGGCAAAAAGCCGGGTGGAGCGAAAAATGAAGGTGTGAACATTGCAGTGCCGGAAGGCACCAGCGTTCGCGCAGCTGAAGAAGGCGTCGTCGCTTACGCTGGCAACGAGCTCAAAGGCTACGGCAACCTCGTCCTCATTCGCCATGAAGGCGGCTATGTCACGGCTTACGCACACGCCAAGGAATTGTTCGTCAAGAAAGGCGACTCGGTAAAGCGCGGCGACGTCATCGCCAAGGCTGGTCAGACCGGCGCTGTTGATTCACCACAGCTGCACTTTGAAGTGCGCAAAGGGGCAACAGCACTAGACCCGCTGAAGTTTCTCGCCAGCAGCACCGCCGCGAATTAGGCTTGACCAATATCTACCCTTCTCCCTTCAGGGAGAAGGTGGCGCGAAGCGTCGGATGAGGGGACGACGGCACAATCTATAAATTCAGGCCCTCAACCGCCGCGCTACATCCGCAGCGAAATAGGTCAACACACCATCGGCCCCTGCGCGTTTGAAAGCGAGCAGGGCCTCTTGAACGACTGTCACTTCATCAAGCCAGCCATTTGCCGCTGCAGCCTTGATCATGCTGTATTCCCCCGACACCTGATAGGCAAATGTCGGAACACCAAATTCTCGCTTCACCCGCTGCACAATATCAAGATAGGGCATGCCGGGCTTCACCATCACCATGTCCGCACCTTCCGCAAGGTCAAGTGCCACTTCGCGCATTGCCTCGTCGGAATTTGCAGGGTCCATCTGATACGTCCGCTTGTCGCCTTTCAAGGTTTTTGACGCGCCGACGGCCTCACGAAACGGCCCGTAAAAACCTGACGCATATTTGGCACTGTAAGCCATGATTTGCGTATCCTGAAAGCCTTGCTCTTCCAGTGCAGCCCGGATCGCACCAACGCGCCCATCCATCATGTCAGAAGGAGCAATAACGTCGCATCCGGCCTCCGCCTGCACCAAAGCCTGCTTGACCAGGATTGCCACACTTTCGTCATTGGCGATTTTACCATCGCGAATCACCCCGTCATGGCCATGCGATGTGTAAGGATCGAGCGCCACGTCGCACATGATGCCAATTTCCGGCACCGCTTTCTTGATGGCGCGCACGGCCGAACAGGTCAGGTTATTCGGGTTCAAAGCCTCTTCGCCATCTTCGGAACGCGCGGCCTGATCTGTATTCGGAAAGATTGCAATCAACGGTATTCCAAGTTTCGCTGCTTCTTCAGCTTTGGCGACGATCTTGTCGACAGAATGCCGCTCGACGCCAGGCATGGAGCCAATCGGCTCCACGACATTCTTGCCACCCGTCACAAACATCGGCCAGATCAGGTCGGAAACACGCAGCTGGTTCTCTGCCACCAAAGCGCGCGCCCAAGGTGCCTTGCGGTTGCGCCGCATGCGGAGTGCTGGGAACTGAGGTTGGGAATGGGTCATGGGCAGTCTCTTACCAGCCCAAAATGCATTGGCACAAGCCCATGAAAAGTTTAGGTTGAGCAACGATTCCACCAAGGACGAACCGATGCGCCTGATTGCCCTTTTCCTGACCTTCCTTGCCACATCTCTCGCAACTGGTGCCGCAACCCTTGATGATGTCAAAGCGCGCGGCAAACTTCTGTGTGGCGTCAACTCTGGCCTCAAAGGATTCGCCCAGAAGGGGGATGATGGAAATTGGGCGGGTTTTGATGTCGATTATTGCAAGGCGCTGGCCGCAGCAGTCATCGGCGATGCAACCAAAGTCGATTTTGTGCCATTGAGCGCGCAAGCGCGTTTTGACGCGCTGAAATCCGGCAAAGTCGATATCCTCGCCCGCAACACCACGTGGACCATGGAACGCGAAACCAAATTTCCTTTTCGTTTCGTCGGTATCAGCTATCACGATGGCCAAGGCTTCATGATGAAGATGCTCATGGGCGTCACTTCCGTGTTTAACATGTCGAGTGCTGCCATATGTTTTGTCAACGGCACTACCACACAAGCCAATGTCGATGACTTCTTCAAGGAACGCGACATGTCCTACACCGCCCTTGGCTTCGACACGCCAAACGAGGCCATCAAGGCCTATGAAGAGGGCAAGTGCGATGCCTACACCGCCGACCAGTCGCAGCTCTATTCTGTGCGCTTGCGACTGGCAAAGCCGGACGACAACCTGATTTTGCCCGAGGTGATTTCTAAGGAACCGCTTGGCCCCGCCGTTCGCACCGGCGATGACCAATGGTTCAATATCGCCCGCTGGACGCTGTTCGCGCTCATCAATGCCGAAGAACTTGACCTGCGCCAACCTAATATCGATGATGAAATCAAGACCAGCAAGAAAGCAACGATCCGTCGCCTGCTGGGCGTTGAAGGAAGCTTCGGTGCCGATTTAGGCCTCGATAAGGATTGGGCCGCCCGCGCCATCAAAGCCACCGGCAACTATGCCGAAATCTTCGAACGCAATTTGGGCGCAGCCTCGGGCCTCAACATCGAACGCGGCCTCAACGCGCTTTGGAGCAATAACGGAATACTCTACGCGCCACCCGGTGAGGTAAATAGAACTCCTGCAGTTGCTGGCCGATTGCCGCTTCTATTTGGCAATCATGCACCCACGGAACCAGGCTGCAAGCGCGTCTTCAGTTAAGTTGCCTTCTGCAAGTGCCAAAAAGGTTCGCAAGCGCTCTTCCTTCGGCGCATTGATTTGAAAACCGTTGATCAGCAAAAACGTCCGGGAAGCAACCAGCGCAGTGCGCTTGTTGCCATCCACGAATGGGTGATTGCGCGCAATACCGTAAGCATAGGCGGCTGCAAGATCAGCGAGATCAGGGGTTTCATAAGCACGCTTGTTTTGAGGTCTTTGCAGAGCTGACTCCAGCAAACCGGAATCGCGAACGCCAACCCCGCCGCCATGTTCAGCCAGTTGTCGCGCATGCATGGCAAGTACAGCCCCCATAGGAAGCCATTTGATGTCGGTCATGACGGATTCCTACTTCGCCAGTATCTTGAGAACGTCACGATCTTCGCGCATGACGACTTCTGCAGCTTCCATGATTTCTGCAAACTCAGCAGAATATGGCGTCAACAGAACGCCATCGGGCGTTTCAGTGATGCAAACCGTGTCACCTTTGCCAACACGCAGCAAAGCCAGAACTTCTTTGGGCAGAGCAATTCCAACTGAATTACCAATTGTAGTCAGTTTGGCTGTGGAGATTTTGGCAGTGCTTGTTCATCGTCTATATATAACACATGTTATAACGAAAATCAACCCCCCGTCGCAGTCTCCCGCCCGCTCGTACCCCATTCCGCCCATGAGCCGTCATAAAGCGCATGAGATTTCGCGCCCGTCTCGGTCAGGCACAGCGATAGCAAAGCTGCAGTAACACCTGAACCGCAGCTCGTAACCACTGGTTTTGACTCATCAATCCCGGCATCGGCAAACAGCGCTAAAAGCTCCATCGCAGATTTCAGCGTACCATCATCGTGAACCACGGTGGAAAACGGCACATTGACCGACCCAGGAATATGCCCTTTGGCAACGCCGGGCCGTGGCTCATCAGCCTCGCCCTTGAAGCGCGGAGCAGGGCGCGCATCAACGATTTGCGCCTTGTTGGCAGCCACATCGTCAATCGACCGAACCATCTCTGGTCGGAACCGCGCCGTGAATGGAACCGGCGGAACCGACCGAGCCGCGCCACTTTCCACCGTGCGCCCCTCAGCCAGCCATTTCTTCAACCCGCCATCGAGAACGGCAACGTCGTCGTGGCCGAACACTTTGAACATCCACCAGCAGCGCGCCGCCGAAAAAATCCCCAGCGTATCGTAGGCAATGATTTTCTTGCCGTCACCTACCCCAAGCGCCCCAACCTTGGTCGCAAACACATCAGGCTCGGGCAGCATGTGGGGCAGGGCGGTGTGCTGCTCGGAAATCGCATCAATATCGAAAAACTGAGCACCAGGAATATGCGCCTGCGCAAACTCCGCCTTCGCGTCGCGTTTGAGTGGCGGCAACAGCCACGTGGCATCGAGAATGACAAGATCAGGATCGTGCAAACGATCTGAAAGCCAGTCTGTCGAAACAAGATTTTTCATGTATTCACCAATGCAAGCCGGATGCGGCGGTTGATCTTTCCCTTGTTCTCGATCTTCGTGACAACAATCGGGCCAATCTCGCCGGTGCGCGCCACATGCGTGCCGCCACATGGCTGCAGGTCAACCTTGCCGTCCTCTCCGATCAACACCAGACGGACAACGCCACTGCCGCGCGGCGGCTTGACGAACATTGTCCGCACCAGATGCGGATTGGCGTCCAACTCGTCTTCGCTGATCATCCGTGTACTGATGACATGGTCCTCGCCAATCCAAGCATTTATCGTTTCCGCCAAAACATCCTTCTGCGGAACCTGTCCCTCGGGAATGTCAAAATCAATACGCCCTCCATCATCCGTGATCGCACTCCCCGTCACCGGAAACGGCACAGCTGCACACAGGAGATGCATCAACGTATGGCAGCGCATCACGCGATAGCGATGCCCCCAATCGAGTTCGACTTTCACCAAGTCGCCGACCACCGGAAGCGACTGCCCTTCGGCCAGAACGTGCACAACGTTCTTGTTCTCGTCGTAGACCGTGGTGGAAATCGTCAGCCCACTGATCAATCCCCTGTCTCCCGGTTGTCCGCCAGCCGTGGCATAAAACACCGTGCGATCCAGCAGAATGCCACCACGTTCGTTGATGCCAACAACGCGCGCTTCACAGGCTTTTGAATATGCATCGCGCCGGTAGAGCAGGGTGGTCACGCAACGTCCTCAAACACCTTCGGCACTTCGCTCGTATCGGTAAGCCAATGCGGCACCGGCAAACCCTTGCTTTTCAGGAACTCAACATTGAAGATTTTCGACGCATAACGTGTGCCGTAGTCGCACAGCACTGTCACAATCGTGTGCCCCGGTCCCAGCTCCTTGGCAAGGCGAATGGCACCAGCCACATTCACGCCGGTCGAGCCGCCCATGCACAGGCCTTCATGCTCCAGAAGGTCAAAGGCAATCTGCATCGCCTCGGCATCCTGAATCTGGTAGGAATAATCCGGTGAGAAGCCTTCGAGGTTTGCCGTGACGCGCCCCTGGCCGATCCCCTCGGTGATCGACGAACCTTCCGCCTTCAAGACGCCTGACGTATAAAACGAATAGAGCGCCGCGCCCATCGGGTCCGCCAGCGCAATCCGCACGCGCGGATTATACGATTTCAGTGACATGCCGACGCCAGCAAGCGTTCCGCCCGAACCAACGGCGGAAACAAATCCGTCAATCTTGCCATTCGTCTGCTGCCAGATTTCCGGCCCCGTGGTTTCGATATGCGCCTGCCGGTTCGCGGTATTGTCGAACTGGTTCGCCCACACCCCGCCAAGGGCTGCGGCCAACCGGCCCGAATACTTCACGTAATTGTTGGGATTCTTGTAAGGCACCGCCGGCACCTCCACGAGCTTCGCGCCCAACTGCCGCAGCGCGTCCTTTTTCTCCTGCGATTGCGTATCGGGAATCACGATTACGGTTTTGAAACCCATCGCATTGGCCACCACGCAAAGCCCGATACCGGTATTGCCCGCCGTGCCTTCAACGATCATGCCACCCGGCTTCAGCGACCCGCGCCGCACCGCATCGCGCACCATGTAGAGCGCTGCGCGATCCTTCACCGATTGCCCGGGATTCATGAACTCGGCCTTGCCCAGAATATTGCATTTGGTGAGTTCCGACGCGCGCCGCAGCTTGATCAATGGCGTATTGCCAATGGCATCAATAACCGAACCTTTGATTTTCATGTGATCTCCAAAGGCCTATCCCTAAGGCCACAGACCCGCATCGTCAAAACAAAAGGCCAGCCGGCAGAACGCAGGCTGGCCCAAACTGGCTCCTCGAGCTGGACTCGAACCAGCGACCATTCGATTAACAGTCGAATGCTCTACCAACTGAGCTATCGAGGAATAGGGCCGCGCTATAGCAGAGCAACTATCGCCTGGGAAGGCACAAAATCGCACACACGATGGCGCATGAAACACACACGCGGCGCACACGGGAATCACACAAAAACACACAAACAACATCACACCGAGATTCGCCAACAGAGAAAAAATCGAAAATAGAGGAAAAAAAGCTTGACATAGGGAATAGAAGGTTCTATATTTGTTCCGTAATGTGAGAGGAAGGTGAGGTGGTTGGTGCAACTGGAGGTAAGAGGTGCGGAGAGGATATGGACGGAAAGGGTGAATCGGGTAGGGTGGCTCAAAATCGGGGAACTACATGAATCAGGGCGGGCTGTTCACACGCGACTATCTGACATTCGGTATTCAGAAGACCGACGAGTGGAAAGCGCTCGACAACCGCCACGTTGCAGCAATGCTTGCGCAGCTCAAGGGCCTGTTTGAGGTTTTCCCGATAGACGACAGGACGACGGAGGCTCGCACTGAAGCCGACCTCATCTGGAAGATCATCCCCGAACTGGATTGGTCGCAGTGGGTCACACAACAGGCCATTTCCGCAAAAGGCCGTGAGAACATCCCGGACGGTCTGATGTTTGCCGATGGCGAAGCCAAGGCGCGAGGGCCGACAAGAGAATTTCATATAAAAAGTATGAAGAAGGCACCTGCATTGTTGAATCGAAAAAATGGAACCGCCTGCTGGATCGTCCGGGCAGAAGCAAGGATGAGTTCGAAGTCCCGTCGTCTCAAATGCAGACCACAGGATTGTTCGAAGGCATTGCCAAGGGCGACAACTCCATTGGCCTGCCGCCCTACAATGGCGGACTTTTTGACGAAGCCGAAACGCCGATCCTTGCCCGCATCAAACTGCCGGATGACATTTTCGCCGACATCATCGACAGGCTCTGCCGCGTGGAACGCGACGGCATGCGCCGCCATCCGAATTGCGCAGGAAAAACTCGGGCGTGGGCTGATTATCTATTTGGGAGAGTTCGAGTTTATGAGTGGCACAAAACGTCAAAACTGAGAATTGAACAAAAAAGGAACAAACATTTGCACCATTCAAACTTACATGGTAAGCGCGGTAAGAAATTGAGGCCAGAATGTCAAATGAAGAAGCAGGGTTTTCAACGAGGCTCAAACGTTCCGGTATGACCACAAGTGATGTTTCCGAAATTCTTGAAATTCCGCTTGATAGTGCGGAAAGACTTGAAGCTGGGGAGCTGGGCCTGACTGCGCGGCAGGCGCAAGTTATGCAGGGATTATTCTGGAAACAAGCCAGCTTGAGCCCACCTTTGGAGCCTTTGCCCCAAGTTGAGCCAAACCGACCGCAGCTTAAGCCATTGACAGCTGACCGTGCCAGAAAATCTGCCCTTGGGCAGTTTTTTACGCCAGAGCCAATTGCCGACTTTATGGCTCGTTTGTTCTCGGAGCCGCAGGGCGATGTTTTCTTGCTTGATGCTGGAGCTGGCGCAGGCGCATTGACTAGAGCTTTTGTCGAGAGATGGAGGAACAGTTGTTCGACGCACAACATTCGGGTGCGTGCGTATGAGTTTGACGAGGACACAGTTCCTCTTTTGCAGGCTACGTTTGACAAATTGTCCGATGAAAAGGTGAGTGACCTTGATATCAAATCAAGAGACTTCATCGACGATTTAACAGAATTGGTGTGTTTGGGGAAGCATCAGTTGTTTACCCACGCTATTCTCAATCCACCTTACAAGAAAATCAGTACCGCCTCAAATCACAGGGCGAGGCTAAGCAAAGCCGGATTAGAAACGGTGAATCTCTATTCGGGTTTCCTGGGGATGGCCATTGCACTGACAAAACAAGGAGGCGAGGTTGTAGCAATCGTTCCCCGGAGTTTTTGCAACGGCCCATATTATTTGCCGTTCCGCAAATTCATGCTCGGACGCGCGGCGATTAGTAACATCCATGTCTTCAAATCTCGAAAGAAGGCTTTTTCTTCGGACAAAGTCCTGCAAGAAAACATTGTGATCAAACTAACAGTCGGGGTGCCTCAGGGAGACGTTACGGTTTCTTCATCAACCGACCAGGAATTTCATGACTATTGTGAAATCAGACGGCCATATTCTGACGTCGTGATGACCGGCGATTCGGATCTTTTTATCCACATTTCCACGGAGGATCGGAATGTCGGGGCGACCCTAGCAAAATTCAAGAATACGTTGGGTGATCTTGGAATTGAGTGCGCGACTGGTCCGGTTGTTGATTTCCGGCTCAAAGAACATTTAAGACAGGAGATATGCAATAATTCTGTCCCGCTTCTCTATCCCGGTCATTTTGCTGGGGGGAAATTTGAATGGCCTAAATCAAACAGCAAGAAAGCCAATGCAATCCACCTGGCCAAAGATACGATTAAGTGGATGATGCCGTGTGGTTACTATGCGGTGGTGAAGCGATTTTCTACAAAAGAAGAAAAACGCCGTGTTTACGCCAGTGTCGTTGACCCTAGCATTCTACCGTCCGCTTGGATTGGATTTGAGAATCATCTCAACGTCTTTCATGCCAAGAAAAAGCCAATCGAACCTGAACTGGCGTGGGGGTTGGCCGCATATCTCAATTCTGGATATGTGGATCAACATTTTCGAATGTTCAACGGCCACACCCAGGTGAACGCAACCGACTTGAGAAGGCTCCCATATCCGGATTTAGAAAGCTTAATCTCACTGGGAATTTGGCTTCGGGATTCAGGCAGCGCAAACAGTGAAATTATCGATTCCAAACTTACTGAGCTACAGTCATGAGCAAGCGGATCGAGGACGCTCTCATTGTGTTGAAACAACTTGGACTGCCAAGAGCGCAAATCAATGATAGATCAGCGTTGACGCTATTGGCGCTGCTAAATTTGGACAAAAATGGCAGTTGGGCAAACAGCAAAAATCCACTCCTTGGAGTGACGCCAATTATGGCGTGGGTGGATAAGGCCTATCAGAAGAAGTATGCCCCAAACACACGCGAAACATTCAGGCGTCAGACGCTACATCAATTTGTTGACGCCGCAATTGCATTGTACAATCCAGACAAACCGGATAGGCCAGTGAACAGTCCCGACGCTGTTTATCAAGTGTCGCCAGAGGCACTCACGATGTTTCGCGCCTATGGATCAGCTCAGTGGGACAAGTCGCTGAAAGACTTTATGGACGCTGCGGGCTCGTTGGCGGATCGAAATGCCAGGACTCGAAACTTCAGGCTCGTTTCCGTGAAAATTGGCCGGGGGCAGAGTCTCAAACTCAGTCCGGGCAATCATAGTGAATTGATCGCGAGGGTCATTGACACGTTTGCGCCAAGATTTGCGCCAGGAAGCAAGTTGCTATACGCGGGCGATACAGGCAAAAAACTTGGCCATTTTGACGAATCTGCACTTTCAAAGCTTGGTGTCACGATTAATAGCAAGGGCAAAATGCCAGACGTAGTTCTAAATTTTGCACGCAAGCGCTGGCTGTTGCTGGTAGAGGCTGTAACAAGCCACGGTCCGGTTGACGCCAAGCGCCACAGGGAACTGACGAAGTTGTTTTCAGGTTCAAAGTTTGGTTTGGTATATGTGACCGCGTTCCTTGATCGCCGGACATTTGCCAAGTATGCAAAAGAGATTGCTTGGGAAACAGAGGTTTGGATTGCGGAAACTCCAGATCACATGATTCATTTGAATGGCGAGCGCTTTCTCGGCCCGCATTGATTTTGCGCCGCGCCAAACTCGATGCGCTGTATTTCATTCTCTATGGCATTACCAACCGCGACGACGTCACCTACATCTATTCCACCTTCCCCATCGTCGAACGCGAGGAGATGGCCGCCCACAAGCGCTACCTCAGCCGCGACTATTGCCTGATGTACATGAACGCCCTCGAAGTCGGCGACCCGGATGCGGAGATCAAGATATGAGTTATTCTCGCCAGCCGTCCCTTTTCGATCCGCCGCCAAAGCCGCGCGAAATCAATCTCGATCTTCTGCGCCGCCATTGCCAGAGCCGCATCGCCACCTTGGGCCGCGCCACCTACATGCCGTGGACGGGCTGGCTGCTGAAAAAGGAAATCAAGGACTTCCACTATTACGGTGGCCACCTGCCGAAGGAAGAATTTGACGCCATGTGGGCGGAGTTCAGGAGCGAGCTTGAGCGCACCAAGGTCAATCATATCGAGAGATTCGGCGAACTCTCTCCCGAAGACGCCGCCGCCTGATTCCTCCCCCTTAACCCACCATAAACCACCGCCAGCGCAATCTGCTGCGCATCATGATCACCCGTTTCTTTCTCGCTTTCGCCTGCGCTGCAGTGTCGGCCTTGCCGGCCTTGGCGCATGATGATACCCAAGCCGCGACCTCCCGGTCTGAGGCCGCGACCGCCAGCGGCGAGCACGTCCATGTCCGCACGCCAGGTCCGCCGCCGCTTGAAGTGTCAACTGGCGTGTCGTCACCGGATGACGAGGATTACGAAGCCATCGACGCGATTCTGCCGCCGCCCAAGCGCACCGCTGTTCTGCTGGCTGAAGCCTATCAATGCCGCGCCGAGAAACTCGCCCAAGGCGTTCCAAAGCTTGTGCCGCCAACAATTGTAGCTGCCGCTGCAGAACCGGAATCACTGACACCTGCCGCCAAGCCGGCTGCCATGTCCGCGCCAAAACAGGTTGCAGCCAAACCGCCAATGGTGCCGGTTTCTGCTCCCGTCGCCAAACCCGCAAGGAAACTGGCAGCGAAAAAAGCGTCAAAGCCCGCCGCAGAGCACTTGACCACAGCCAGCGTGAAGCCAGCTGCAAAACCCGAAAAGAAACCGCGCAAGAAGAAAAAGCCGGTTGCAGTGATCACCAGCATTTACTGAGGGAACCCCGCCGATTTGTTCCGCCATTCCGGCGAATGCCGGAGCCCAGGTTTTCCGCCAGAACGAGGTTTGACAGCCTGGGTCCTGGCCTTCGCCGGGATGACGAATTTCATGGGATTTCGCCGCGCGTAACCCCATATTGCGCGTCATGCAACGTGTGTCATTTCTCGGCCGCCGGATCCCTATTCCCGGCCACCCCATCCTGCGCCTTGTCCTGGGCCTGATTCTGATCTTTGGCGGCTTCCTTGGCTTCCTGCCCATCCTCGGCTTCTGGATGCTGCCGCTCGGCCTGATTGTGCTGTCGGTGGACTTCCCGCTGATCCGCCGCTGGCGCCGCGCGCTCACCGTGCGCCTCGGCCTGTGGTTGCAGCGCAAATACCCGAATCTGGCAAGGAAAATGGGCCACAAAACCCGCCGCCCAAGCCGCACAATTTGAGGTGTGTATCCTTCCCCCTTGCGGGGAATGCGAAGCTCACTTTCCATCCTCCCCCCTTGCGGGGAATGCGAAGCTCACTTTCCATCCTCCCCCCTTGCGGGGGAGGTGGCGCGTCAGCGCCGGAGGGGGGACAGTGGTTCAGGTTCTGGCCCACTGTCCCCCATCCGTCTTCCGCGTCTTGCGACGCGAAATCCACCTTCCCCGCAAGGGGGAAGGATGAAGTGGACGGAGTCTTGAAAAATCTGGAGGCCTCGCCCAGAATCGAACTGGGATGCGAGGATTTGCAGTCCTCTACGTAACCATTCCGCCACGAGGCCTCAACGCGACAGCCCTATAACGAAACTGTTGCCCTTCGACAACAGGTTCCGGTGTCGAATTTGAACTATTATGTTGTCGGAAAGGATAAGTTCCGCTTAATCATTGCAGCTGGGGACGGGTGTTCTAAGAGAGTTGCCATGGGCCGGCGATTCGTGGTTAACCCAAGTTTTACCGTGCCATGCTGAACTGGGGTGTCTAGCCCCGCTCGATATGGTCGAGGCCTAGAAGGGGAGTCGTTGCGTGAAGTTGATCGGACGGAAGTGGATTTCGCTCGCTGCCCTTGGGGCTGCCATGGGCACGGCCGCATGGGTTGGCATTGCGCCTGCCAGCGCTGAAACCCTGCACGAAGCCCTGGGCGCGGCCTATCGCACCAATCCCACACTGGGTGCCGAACGCGCCCGCCAGCGCGCCACCGACGAGCAAGTGCCACAGGCCCTGTCTGGCTGGCGTCCGCAAATCAGCGCCACCGGTTCTGCCGCAACCCAGTCGCGCCGTGCCAAACGCGACCTAGGGAGCGGCATTGTCCTCCCCTACGAAACAACCAACACCACCCCCGGCACCCTGCGCATCCAGCTCACCCAGCCGATCTATCAGGGTGGCCGCACCACAGCCAGCACCAAGGCCGCCGAAGCCAATGTGAAAGCCGGCCGCCAGCAATTGCTCTCGACCGAGCAGGACGTGCTGTTCCGCACCGTTCAGGCCTATATGAACGTGATGCGCGACCGCCAGATCGCCAATCTCCGCGCCCAGAACATCAAGGTTCTGCGCGACCAGCTGCGCGCCACCAAGCTGCGCTTCCAGGTCGGCGAGGTCACCCGCACCGATGTGGCACAATCCGAAGCCCGCGTCAGCCAATCAATCTCGGCCGAGTCAACTGCCCGTGCCCAGCTGGCCGCCAGCATCGCATCATATGTCACTTTGACGGGACATCAGCCCGGCAAATTGTCGATGCCCCGCCTGCCCAATTCGCCGCCAAGCCTCGAAGCAGCGCTCCGCCGCTCGCAGGAACTGAGCCCCAACATTCTGGCAGCCGCACAAGTGCAGGATGCCGCCATGCACAATATCGACATCGCCCGCAGCGACCTGCTGCCGGTGTTGAGCGTGCAGGCCTCGGCAACCATCACCGAAGACTGGGGCGTCAAGGCGGGCAACGATCAGGTTGGCCGCGTCGAAACCGTGCTGAATGTTCCGATCTATGATGGCGGTCGCACCTATTCCTCCGTGCGCGAAGCCAAGCACACCGAAAACCAGCGCCGCATTGAAGTCATCGAAGCCACCCGCCAGGTCCGCGAAAGCGTCACCTCGTCCTGGAACTTCAGGAATTCATCGCGCGAAAGCATCGTCGCCGCAAAAAGCCAGGTCTCTGCCGCCCAGCAGGCGCTGAGTGGTGTGCGTGAAGAATACCTCGTCGGCTCGCGCTCGACGCTGGATGTGCTCAACGCCCAGCAGGAACTGCTCAACGCCCGCATCGCGCTGGTCACCGCGGAACGTGACTATATTGTTGCCTCGTACCAGCTTCTGGGCACCATCGGCAAGCTCACGGCACCACAATTGGCCTTGCGCGTTCCTTACTATGACCCCAAAGTGAACTATAACCGTGTGCGCAACAAGCTGTTCGGCGCCGGCATCGACGAAGCGAACTGATGGTTGCGGAAAGGACCCCGAATTTTGCGGTCCTGAGACAACATGATGGTGGCGTAACCGTGGAGACCAAAGTCGAAGATCTTCTCGCTTCAATTCGCAAGGCGATTGATGACGAGGAAGGCACATCCATTCCAGTGCATATTTCGATTGAAGAGAAGGGCACAATCACCCGCGGACCGATCCGTGAAATGCGTGTCAACTTTGACAATACGCCAGCCAACGCCGCGCCAACCCGGCCAATGCGTCCAGAACCAATTCGGCCAGATCTCGAAGCCCTGCGAACGCGCATTGCCCGGAAAAATGCCGAAACAGGTTTCTCTGCACCTCCGCTGCCAACATTTCGCGCCGCACCGGCAATTGAAGCTGCACGCCCTGCGGGTTTCTCCGATATCATGGCGGGTAGCCGCGCTGAAATCCAACCACCGCAACCAGAGCCAGACTATATCCGTCGTACGCAGCCGCTGACAGTTCAGGACGAGGACTTCGTCGACCTCGATGCCGAGCCCGACAGCCTGCCACATGAAGAAGCTTACATGCTGAACCGGTCCACGAAACCTACCACCGCGCCACTGATCCGGCACCTTTGCCGCAGCTCAATCCGTTTGCGCCGCCCTTGATGCATTTTGCGGGCCCGCCGCCGCAGGCCCAGCCGCATCACCACGCACCGCAAACCGCTCTCGTGTCACAACATGTGGAACAAAATTCTCGCCGCGCGTTTGACGATCTTTCGAGCGCAATTCTCTCGCGCGCCACCAGCGAACGTGACATCGAAGACATCACCCGCGACATGCTGCGCAATTATCTCAGCCGCTGGCTTGATGATAACCTGCCGGGCCTCGTTGAAAAACTCGTGCGCGAAGAAATCCAACGCGTCGCCCGCCACGGAAACTGATCTGATCCATCGAAAAGCGCTGGGTCCGCAAGGTCTGGCAATGCAACCGCGAAAACGGCGCGGCGTTTTTAAGCTGACATGATCCGTTTGCGAACCAGCAATGAACCGAGCAGAATCTTGCGCGGGATCTTTGCCAGTTTGTGCAGGAATGTCTCGCGCAGCTCATCTTCCTTGATGTGAATGTCCGAAAGCGCTTCGATCTGCTTCCACATCGGAGGGTTCAAGACCGCAGTTTTCACATCATAGAACAGGGTCCACATGCGGTAATGATCGATGAAAAACCAGAACTTTTCACCAGCGCCGAGGCATTTTTCGGCACCACGTCGGGTAATGATATAGGCTGCTGATCCCCAGGTATTTTCCGTTGTGATCGTATGCCCAAGCACAGGTGTTCCATTGTAGCTTTCACTGGGCAGCGGGTTGATGTTCTCTTGCCCCGGTGAATCTGTGCGTTCCAGCCGCAATAGGTCAATGCCGAGTGCAGCCAGATCGACATTGAGAATTGCCGGGTTCCAGTTCGTCGATATCAGGTCATCTTCCATCACCAGCGCCTGTGGCAGGTTGCGATCAACGATCAGTTGCCAGGCGCGGCGGTGGCTGGCGTAAACCCCGATGTGACCGATGGGTGGCCGTTTGAGGAAGTTGTAGATGTAGGCTTTCGCCCACGCGACCTTGCCCTCGATCATTTCATTGCGTGCATCAAACGCTTCGACCCGCTCGAATGGCAGGCCAATGCGCCCGAGCTCTCGTTCCATGTCCGCCAGCCTGTCAGGTCGGCGCTTGAGGTTGATGACAAATGTCTGCATGGCACAATCCCAAGTGAAAGATCGTCGGCGAAGCGCAACACTGAATGGTTGCATTTAATGGTTAATGAAGCTTCCGCTACCAATTGTTGCAAATAATGATAGTTTCCATTGTCTGGATCAACGGCAGGGCGACGGCAATGGCGATCAAGAAACTTGCGGCGGATTTCATAACGCTGACGGCAGGCACGAACGAAGCGATTGATGAAATCACGTCACTTGCGAACGGATCTTTCGTTGTCACCTCGCACCGCTCTTCAACCAACGGCGCTGTGAAATATTACAGCAGGGTTTATGACAGCACTTACGCGCTGATCAGCGGCCCGGTCGCCCTCAATGATACGAATTATGGATCGTTCAGCAGCGCAAAACTGACCAAGGTGCTTGAGCTGGGCGATGGCACCTACTGGGTTCTGTGGAACGCACCACCACAAACTGGCTCATCGACGCCGACGGTGATGAGCCAGCACTTTGCAGGGGATGGGACGAAAATTGGCAGCGCCATTGAGCAAACGCTTTTCGCCAACCTTTCGAAACCCTTGCCCGAAGCAATCGTCGCCACCGGCGATGCCGCAACGCCCTTTGCCTGGGCGGCAGTGAAGTCAGCTGCCGGTGTCACCGGCGTGTCCCTGACATTGCTCGACTCCAGCTTCGTGCCGCAAGGCGGCGAGATTGCATTGAGCAGCAGCCTTTCAGCTGACGCGCAGATCACCAGCATTGAACGGCTGGTTTCAGGCAAGCTCTTGGTGAGTTTCCTTGAGAACAAATCGACCACCGTGACCGACAAATTGTCTTTCGCAATTGTGGATACGGCAACCGGAACATTTTCGACCAAGCAGCCAGTTGTAAGTGGAAAAATTTATGACACGGAAATTGACGTCAATACCAATGGCACATTTGTTGTAACCTCCCGCGTGGCAGATGCCAGCCGACCAAACGGCATCAAGGTCATCGCATCAATTTTTGATTCAACCGGCACATTCCTCGCAGCTGCGAACCAGATCACCGATCCTGAACCGGTTTATGGAAAGGACTACGAAACTGTATTGTTCGACAATGACCGTTTTGCCACGATGTGGGTTACTGCCGATCACGCTGATGCAAAAAAGACGGTCCTTTTCCTGCAGTTCTACGACGCCCAAGGCAAAGGACTGTCAAACGAAATCCTCTTGGGCTACGTGCCGCGCCAATCCTCTGGCATCAATCTGCATGCCGAGCTGAATGCCGCCGGAAATCTGGTAGTAAACTGGATCGGCCTCAGCGGCACAACGCAAGTCAAGAAGTCCGCGGTATTTGATCCCGACATATACGTCTCTACATCGCAATATGATTGGTGGACAGGCACCGACGCCACCGAGACATTCCATGGTGGCAAGGGCAATGACGAACTTTTTGGAAAAGGCGGCAACGACAAGATTTATGGTGACGCAGGCGACGATACGCTATCCGGCGGCGATGGTGCGGACCTCATCGACGGTGGTGTGGGAGATGATACCGCAAGTTATTACTACGACATCGGCCTGACAGCTTCATTGTTGAATGCGGGCGACAATTCGGGTGCCGCAGCAGGAGATACTTATGTCAGTATCGAAAATCTTTCCGGTTCAAACATTGGTGCCGATATTCTCCGTGGCAACGCAAATGGCAACATGTTGCAAGGATTTATTGGTAACGATCGCTTGATTGGCGGTGCCGGAAACGATGTACTGCGAGGCGGCATTGGCCGTGATATTCTTGACGGTGGTACGGGGAATGACTGGGCTTCGTACTTTTTTGATGGAGCAGTGACGCTTAACCTCGGTGGGGGTACGGGGGGCGGGGCAGCTAGAGGCGATGTGTTTTATTCCATCGAAAACATTCAGGGTTCAGACACGGGCTCCGACAGGTTGATCGGCGATATTTCTGCCAACAGAATTATTGGCCATGGCGGCAATGATGTATTGGTTGGCAAGGATGGTGATGACGAACTGGAGGGCGACGAAGGCCAAGACCTTCTGTACGGCGGCACTGGCAATGATTTTTTGGATGGAGCATCAGGTAACGATACTCTGAACGGCGAGAGTGGTTCTGACAATTTGCGCGGTGGTGCAGGTGCGGATCGACTGATGGGCGGAAGCGGAGTTGACTATGCTGATTACCGGGACAATGCATCCATAACGGTTTCCCTGGGCAACAAGTTCGCCAGCACCGGAACCGCCAAGGGTGATACATATAGCGGCATCGAAGGAGTTTAC
Source organism: uncultured Alphaproteobacteria bacterium (assembly GCA_963738595.1). GTDB lineage: Bacteria > Pseudomonadota > Alphaproteobacteria > Rhizobiales > Aestuariivirgaceae > Aestuariivirga. Next base: position 59,730 of record CAVTXF010000007.1, on the reverse strand, counting down.
GGGACATCCGCCGGAGACGACAAGATTGCTGGCAACGCCGGTGACAATGTCTTTTTTGGATATGGTGGGAATGACAAGCTTTATGGCGAAGCTGGTGACGACACTTTGGTTGGTGGTACCGGCAAAGACCTGCTGGACGGCGGCACGGGCAAGGATTGGGCTGACTATTACAACGAAGGTCCTGTGACAATTGCACTCGATGGATCCGTCGCCAGCAAGGGCGCTGCCGCTGGCGATACACTGATTTCAATTGAAAGCCTGGGCGGCTCGAACCGCTTTGCCGATGTGCTGATTGGTGATACAAAAGACAATTATCTTGCTGGCGGTGGTGGCAATGACCGCCTGAAAGGTCAGGCAGGAAGCGATGGCCTGCGCGGCGGCACAGGCGCAGACATACTGGATGGCGGTGCAGGCAAAGATTACTACATATACAGCGACAAGATGGATCGCGGCGACAAGATCGTCTCGTTCGAAAGCGGTGATTATTTCTCGTTCTCAAGCGAGTTGTTCACAACATTTGGTCTGGCCAGCCAAAGCATGTTGAACGAAGCGTATTTTCAAACCGGTACGAAAAACGTTTCCACCAACGCGTCGAAATTGTTCATCTACCGCACCACTGATGACACGCTCTGGGTGGATTTCGACGGCAAGGGAGGCACTGCGCCAACACTCTTCGCCGACTTGCAGAACGATTTCAATTTGAAGGCCTCGGATATTTTCATTTATTGACTCGACCAGTAACTTCCCCCCTTGTGGGCCCACAAAGGGGAGGGTGAAGAGGTAGCCACACCTGCACCCCGCCCTTTACCTCACCAGCCGCATCGTGTTTAAGCCCATCAAACCCATCTGATTTGGTGACCCATGCCGCTCGACAAGACCTTCTCCCCCGCTGACATCGAAACCCGCCTGTATAAGGGCTGGGAGGAGGGCGGTTATTTCAAGCCGGGCCGCAAGCCCGGCGCCAAGCCCTACACAATTGTCATCCCACCGCCCAACGTCACCGGCTCGCTCCACATGGGCCACGCGCTCAACAACACCATTCAGGATATTCTCGTGCGCTTCGAGCGCATGCGTGGCCGCGATGTGCTGTGGCAACCCGGCACCGATCACGCCGGCATCGCCACGCAAATGGTGGTGGAACGCAAACTGAAGGAAGAGAACAACACCGACCGCCGCACCATGGGCCGCGAAGCCTTTGTCAAGCGTGTGTGGGAATGGAAGGCCGAGAGCGGCGGCATCATCACGCAACAACTCCGCCGCCTTGGAGCGTCGTGTGATTGGTCGCGCGAGCGCTTCACCATGGATGAGGGCCTCTCCGCTGCCGTGCGCAAGGTTTTCGTGCAGCTTTATAGGGACGGTCTGATCTACAAGGACAAGCGCCTGGTGAACTGGGACCCGAAACTCCTCACCGCAATTTCCGATCTTGAAGTCGTGCAGAAGGAAGTGAAGGGCTCGCTCTGGTACATCAAATACCCGGTGATCGATGGTGCGGCAGGCGAAGAGATCATCGTCGCCACCACCCGCCCCGAAACCATGCTGGGTGACACAGCCGTTGCCGTGCATCCCGAAAATGAAAAACTGAAGCACCTCATCGGCAAGCACGTGCGCCTGCCGCTGGTGGGCCGCATCATTCCGATCGTCGGCGATGATTACGCCGATCCGGAAAAAGGAACGGGTGCGGTGAAGATCACGCCAGCCCATGACTTCAACGACTTCGAAGTCGGCAAGCGGCATAACTTGCCGCAGATCAACATCTTTGACCAGTTTGGCAAGATCACGCTGCAACATGCTGATTTTTCGCAAGATGTTCCAGTCTCGGAAGACCTCAAGATCACCATGGGCTTGCATGGCATGGACCGTTTTGAGGCGCGCAAAACCATCGTCACCCGGCTTGAGGAAAAGGCCCTGCTGGAAAAAATCGAGCCTCACGTCAATCAGGTTCCCTTCGGTGATCGCAGCGATGTGGTGATCGAACCCTGGCTCACCGAGCAATGGTATGTGAACGCTGCCGAACTTGCGAAGCCTTGCATCGCTGCGGTTGAAAATGGCGAAACAACTTTCGTGCCCAAGAACTGGGACAAGACCTATTTCGAATGGATGCGCAACATTCAGCCGTGGTGCGTGTCGCGTCAGCTTTGGTGGGGCCACCAGATTCCGGCGTGGTACGGTCCTGCCTTCGAAAGCCGAAAAGGCGAAGCACCACAGATCAACCCGCTCGCACGAAAAATATTTGTGGCGGAAACCGAAGCGGAAGCCTTGTCCGAGGCGCAAGCATATTATGGAACAACGCCTGAACAAGTCGATGGACTTGAACCGTTCATCAACGCTGTCACGGCAGGCCGCATTGCCATCTTCCGCGATCCAGATGTGTTGATACCTGGTTCTCCTCCGCCCTCTGGCCCTTCTCCACGCTTGGCTGGCCGGAGCAGACGCCGGAGCTGAAGCGCCACTACAAAACCGATGTGCTCGTCACCGGCTTCGACATCATTTTCTTCTGGGTTGCCCGCATGATGATGATGGGCCAGCATTTCATGAAGGAAGTGCCGTTCCACACGGTTTACATCCACGCTCTGGTCCGCGACGAGAAGGGCCAGAAAATGTCGAAGTCCAAGGGCAATGTCATGGACCCGTTGGACCTCGTCGATCAATATGGTGCCGATGCGCTGCGCTTCACGCTTGCGGCCATGGCGGCACAAGGCCGTGACATCAAGATGTCCACCCAGCGCGTCGAAGGCTATCGCAACTTCGCCACCAAACTGTGGAACGCCACGCGCTTTGCCGAAATGAATGGCGTGGTGCATGGTGGCGAATTTGATCCGCATGGCGCACGCATCACGGTGAACCGCTGGGTGATCGGTGAAACCGCACGCGCGCAAAAAGCCATCACCAAAGCCATCGAGGACTACAAATTCAACGATGCCGCCGCCGCCGCCTACCAATTTGTCTGGAACATCGTCTGTGATTGGTATGTGGAACTGGTGAAGCCCATTCTGGGCGGAACCGACGAAGCCGCAAAATCCGAAACGCAAGCGACGACCGCCTGGGTGCTGGATCAGTGCTTCGCCATGCTGCACCCCTTCATGCCCTTCATCACCGAAGAACTCTGGCAGAAAACCGCCACACGCGACCATTGGCTGATCGATCATCCGTGGGCTGACTATAAGGGCTTGGACGACACGAAGGCCGACGCCGAACTGCAGTGGGTCATCAAGGTCATCTCCGAAATCCGCTCGGTACGCTCAGAGATGAACATCAACGCCGGCTTGAAAATCCCCTGCGTCCTGATCGGAGCCAGCTCCGAATCCCGCCGCCGCGCCGGAGCATGGGAAACCGAAATCAAGCGCCTTGCCCGGTTGGAGTCCATCACTTTCGCCGACGCCGTGCCAAAATCCTCCGCCCAAATCGTCCTCGACGAAGCCACCATCGCCTCCCGCTCGAAGGCGTCATCGATTTCGACAACGAAAAAAAGCGCCTCGCCAAGGAACTCGAAAAAATCGCCAAGGACATGTCGGTCATCGACGGCAGAATGAACAACGCCGCCTTCGTGGCAAAGGCACCACCCGAAGTGCTGGAAGAGAGCCGCGAACGCAAGGCAGAGCTCGAAGGAATGAAGGTGAAGGTGGGCGAGGCGTTGAGGAGGTTGGGGTGAATGAAGCGTTGAATACTTGCGCAATATGGGGTCCGGGAAGATGTTATGAAAGCAGGTGTACTGCACTTTGACACGCGTCAGTTTGCACACATCGGATGGAAAGACGCAGAAGACTTGCGCTCTAAACTCTCCAAGCGAATCTCTGCAACTCTTGGTGATGGGCCACTGAAGAAAGCCACTTAATTCGTTCTGCATTGCAAGGCCCCTGAGCCACCGCCGATGACGAGCTCGTAACGCTCCCTCGCGCGCAGCGTGGGGGAGCTGTCACGAAGTGACTGAGGGGGTGTCGGGCGTAGAGTGCGGTGGTGTTCTTACTGCCGGTACCACCCCCTCCGGTGCTACGCACCACCTCCCCCGGCTTCGCCGAGGGAGGGCAAAAAGTTTAATCGCCCTTCCTCGCGGCGCAGCCGTGGGGAAGGTGCCCGATAGGGCGGATGGGGTGTCGGGCAGACGCGCAGCCCTCTTCGTTCAGTGCCAACAATATTCCCTCCAGCACGCCATCCATGTTCGTGAACACCTCAAGATTCGGGACGCGGTGAACACGAAATCCTTTCGCAATCAAATAGGCATCACGTCGGTTGTCATATGCAATCTCGTTTGCCTTGCTGTGCGTTGCGCCGTCTACTTCAACGATTAATCGGTGCTCGCGGCAGAGAAAATCAACGATGAAACGACCAACTTCCACTTGCCGGTTGAACCGAAACCCATTGAGCGACCGTTTTCGCAAGTATCCCCACAACCGCCGCTCAGCTTCCGTTGGTGTGAACCGCATGGATCTTGCGAAAGCACGCTGTTGATCAATAGTCATGATGATCCTCCCGTCCAGAGACGGTTTGGAACCTTAATTCCGTCGCCTACCGCCGCGTAATTTCCCCCTCCGCCACATCAACCTCAAAGGAAATCGTGCAATCAAGCCGGCCCTGCGCACCGAAAGCGCGAATGGCATGCTGCGATGAGGCATCAGCCGCATTCATGTCAATCACCGAAAAACTTCGCGCACTGTCATCTTTGGTCGCATCCAGCTCGTCGATCCGCAGTTCCGCCTTGAACGCAAGCTCGGGCACCTGAACAGAAACGTCACCCAGATATCGCATCACGCCGTCAGGCGCGATGATGCATTCTGCATTGGATGACACGATCCGGTCATTGATCAGCAGCTGATAATAAAGCTCGCCATCGCTGTAAGTATCGCCATCCTTGGCAATCTGGATCCGCAGATCTTTCAGTTTCAGTAAAAATCCCATGGCACCCCCGTGCAAGCCTTCGAAGAGACGAGAGCGTACACGGCACCCCGCGCCGTGTCACCACAGAACCCTGACTTTAAGCAGCACTCAACCGTGTAATGAAATAGGCCCCGAACAGCCGCGCCACGCGACGCAAGTCCTGGCTGGGCATGTGTGCGGAATATTGCGCCTGGATTTTTTCCAGCACTTCACCCAGCGTGCCCGCCGACGTGATCGTCGACAAGACGGCCAGCGACATGCGGCTCAGGTAATAGGCCTTGGTGCCTTCCTGTCCGCGCACCAGCCATTCCAGCCGCATCCAGTCTTCCGCCCGCAGCGACAGTTTGCCAGCTTCGTTGTCATCAAGCCCATCGGTCACCCGCTTCAAGATCGTCCGGTCAAACAAGGTGGAAGCAACCGGCGTCTTGCCATAGAGATTGGCGAGCGACAAAACCATCAACTCAAAAAAACGCTCGCGCATCGATGCCGTGTTTTCGTAAGGTGCGGCATCAGCCTCTGGCGCTGGCAAGGCTGCAAATGCATCGACAAGTTTCTCGATCTCGGATTGCTGCGGGTCCATCAAAATCTGCTCCATAAGGCTCTTCTTAACCCGGAATCTTGTAAGTCCCGTTAAGTTGACCCCCCGATTTTCATCGGTTGATGCAGTGCAGCATTAACGTTGTGCGATGCACCATAAAATGGTAAACGAGCGCCGAATCACAACATGAAAGGTGGAACCATGTCGACGACCAACCGCGAAGAAGCCCTGAACGCACTTGCTTACACATTCTGGGAACAAGAAGGCCGTCCCGAAGGCCGTGCCGAAGCCCATTGGCTGCGTGCCGTTGCCGAGTTCAAAATTCCGAACCTCACACTCATTGAAGCGTCCGCCAAGCCGTTCAAAAAAGCCAAGAAGCGCTGAATCATGCTATGAGGGAGCATGCACTGCTTCCTCACTGACCGCATCGCAACGCCCATCGGCGACATGATTTTGGTCGCCCGTGATGGCGTGGTGTTGTTGCTTGAGTTTGAGGATGCAACAGATCGCGTCGAGCGCGAAATAAAAGCGCGTTTCAAGACCGGCGAACTCCAGCCCACCTCCAATCCATTCGGAATATCTGACAAAATTCGGGAATATTTTGCCGGTGATCTGCATATCATAAACGGCATATTGACCGATGCCGGGGGAACGGCGTTCGAGATCCGCGTGTGGGCGGAACTCCGCCGCATCCCTTGCGGCCAGACCATCTCTTACGGCGAACTTGCCACCCGCATTGGCAACAAGAATGCCATGCGCGCCGTAGGCTTGGCCAATGGAAAAAATCCGATTGCCATCATAGTTCCTTGCCACCGCGTCATCGGTAAAAATGGTTCAATGACTGGCTACGGCGGGGGCCTGCCCCGCAAGCAATGGCTGCTGAAACACGAAGGCGCGCTACTGCTTTGACTTTGCGGTCTTCCTGTTGCGCAACACGTGTTCGTGCTGTGCGTCATAAAGAGCGCTGTCACGAAAATCACTGTGGCCAAGCACATGCCCAACCAACACCAGAGCCGTCCGCGTCAATTTCTCTGCACGCACCATCTTCGCAATTGTAGAAAGCGTCCCGCGAATGAAAAGCTCATCCGGCCAACCCACCCGGTAAGCCACAATCACCGGGCAATTGGCACCATAGTGCGGCGTCAGGGAACGTTCCACATGCCCGAGATTGCGGATGGAAAGATGAATGGCCAGCGTGGCTTTTGATGCGCCAAGCCGTTCCAGCTCTTCGCCCTCCGGCATCGCGGAAGCCTGCATCGTGGTTCGCGTCAGGATCACGGTCTGCGCCACCTCAGGCAAGGTAAGCTCCAGCTTCAATGCAGCCGCCGCCGCCGCAAATGCAGGAACCCCCGGTGTCACGTCATAGGGAATTACCAGGGCATCCAGTCGCCGCATCTGTTCGGCAATTGCTCCGTACAAGGATGGATCACCCGAATGCACGCGTGCGACGTCCTGTCCCAGCGCATGAGCTTCCCTGATCGCATCAATGATTTCGTCCAGATGCAACGGCGCAGTGTCAATGATCTTTGCGCCAACTGGTGCAGATTTGACAATCTCTTCAGGCACAAGCGACCCGGCGAAAAGACAAACCGGACACGATTGAATGAGCTTCAGACCGCGCACCGTGATGAGATCCGGTGCACCTGGACCCGCACCAATAAAATGCACCGTCATGCGCGCCCCCGTTCAATGTAACCACGTGGTGTGTATGCATAAGTCCGGCCATCGCTTCGCTTGAACGCAACCGATTGCGAAGAGCCGACAAGCACCACGGTCAGCATGTCGACTTGTGCATGATCAAACTCGCTGAATGCAACGATGGATACACTTTCATCTGTTCGTCCCAAATTCCGCGCAATCACGACCGGTGTTTCCGCCTTGCGATGGGCCGCAAGGATCTTCATTGCTTCAATGAGATGCTCACTGCGCGATTTTGAACGCGGATTGTAAAACGCCACGACAAAATCACCTTGAGCGGCTGCATGCACGCGCCGTTCGATCACCGACCATGGCGTCATCAGGTCAGAGAGTGATATGGCGCAAAAATCGTGACCGATCAGCCCGCCAACACGCGCAGCCGCCAGTTGAAAGGCAGAAATACCCGGCACCACATCAACTGAAATGCGACACCGATCAAAGTCCAGCATCTCATAAACCAACGCCGCCATGGCATAGATACCGGCATCTCCGGAGCACACAAGTGCGACGCGCTTCCCGCTCTTGGCAAGCTCAATGGCATGACGTACGCGATCTTCTTCACCACCAAGTGGAAACTTGTGCAAGGCCTGGCCATCATGCGCGTCCATCGCCAGATCGAGATAAAGATCATAGCCAACCCAGTCTGTAGCCGTCCTCAATTTGTGTGTCGCATCCGGCGCGCGCAAATCCGGCGAACCCGGTCCAAGGCCAATGACGCTGAGATGGCCACCGGCCCGGCCACGAAATTCCAGGATCGGAGCAGGGGATTCCGCAATGGCACAAGTCGCACGCGTGCTCTTGGTCTTGGGAACAATCAGCTTCGCATCCGGTCCCGCCGCAGCAAGTGCCGCCGCCTCAGCAACACTGGGCGTGCCCACTTCCGCCTTCACCACGTCGGATGGGCGGATGACGCGATGTGATTCAGCGTTGAGTTCGTGATGCGTGAAATACCGCACCTTGCCAAGCGCAACGATGCCGTGATCATCTTCCTTCAGGTCAAGCGTCGCATAATGCGCTACAGCGTCCGGCGCAATGTGGTGCAACTCCAACGTCTCGCCTATCAGAGTACGGATTTCAGCCTCCGGTGTTCCGCGCTCGCAACCCACGCCGACCACCAGTCGGGCAGGGTGATAGCGCAAGGTACCGTCATCCTCACCCCTTCGAACTGTCACTTCAACAGGAATGCTGCCGTCTGCCTTTGCGACATGTTCAAGCCATGGCGCATCGCTGCACGTCTTCAGGTTTTCGCCTGCAAGCATTCTGGCAACAATTGATTTGACGGCACCAGCGTTGGAATTCTTGTAACCTGCGGGCGGCTCATCAAGCGCAACCCCAAGCATCACGTCACTCGCCGTCGTGATTGCAGCATGGCCACCGGTCAGTTTTGCAATTTGCCTGGCAAGGGCATTTGCACCATGGTGACCCCCCAACAGCGGCACGATAGACTTCCCGTCTTCGGAAACAGCAACGACTGCTGGTTCCTCCGTCTTGTCACGAACCACAGAAGTCAGTGCACGGATCAAAATGCCAGCGGCACAAATCCCTACGATCGCGCGGCCCTCCCGGAACAATTGCACCAAATGACGTGTCGCGTGTTCATACTCTACAGACGTGACAACTTGCACAGGCCCGTGAACTTCACCACCGATGTCGTCAGCAATGCGGTCAGCCAGCGACAGCGCCGAAGGCCCGAGAATAAAGACAACAGGTTTCAATGAATGGCTCCTCCCCGGCGCACCAGGATTGTTGAGAAATAGGGCAAGCAATCTTCAGGCGCATCGCTGACGGCGCGAATACGCTGGTCAAGGTGAGTGGCTTTTTCAATGATGGTTGCGCGCTGCATCAGTCCAAGCTTGTCCAGGACCCGTTTCACTTCGCCAAAATGGCGCCCGACTTTGATGATCGCCGATGCATGTGCCGTGGCAAGTTCGGCTTCCAGTCTGGCAGGCAAAAGCGTTGCCGGAAGCACTTTCAATACGTCATTGCGCCGTGCCAAAGGCGCGTGGGATGCAGCTGCCGCAGCAGTGAGGGAAGTAACTCCAGGAACAACGACAGTTTCAAACCTCTCACCCAGACGCTCGAACAAATAGATGAAACTGCCATAGAAGAATGGATCCCCTTCGCACAACACAACGACATCAGTTCCGCTTTCAAGATGTTCGGCGATGCGTTTGGCCCCTATGTCATAGGCAATCTGCGCTCCCGCAGGATCGACCTGCATCGGCACATCAATGACGATTTCCTGTGCATCCTCTGGCATGAAAGGTTGCGCAATGCTGCGCGCCGTACTCTCACCGCCATTGGCCGCGAGATAGGCAATCACTCGTGCCAGTGAAACCAGCCGCCAAGCCTTTACCGTCATCAACTCAGGATCGCCGGGACCAACCCCCACGCCATAAAGAATGCCACTCATTTTTTTTGCACTCGCCACTGCAACACACTCATATTCGGGCGCATAGCACGCAACGTGCCGATCTTTGTCAGACGCGAAACATCCATGCGTATCAAATCGCCACCATGAATGCCCTGCAATGCGACAAGTCGCGCACCACCTTCAAGCGTAACCGTGTTTGCCACAAGGCGACCACCGCCCCTGAGACGCGACCATGCAATATCAAAGATGCCGTCTTCGTCAATTCCACCTCCGATGAAAACTGCATGCGGTGCGGCAAGTTCCTCGAAAGCCAAGGGCGCACTGCGCGCAACAATCTTCAGCCGTGGCGTACCCAAAGCGTCGGCATTGCGTGCGATAGCTGCGCATCGCGTTGCGTCAGCTTCAATCGCAATGGCCTCGCAGCCACGTGTGCTGCGCATCCACTCAATTGAAACCGAACCGGACCCTGCACCAATATCCCACAACAATTGATCAGGGACAGGTGCAAGTGCTGCGAGCGTTGCAGCACGCACTTCACGCTTCGTAATCTGGCCATCATGTTCGAAGGCATCATCGGGCAACCCGCCAACCCGCGACAGCACTTTTGCGTCAGCAGAGGCTACACAATGAATGGCCAGCGTGTTGAGGTCGGACCATTGACGCGCCGGCAATTCACTGGCAGCGAACATGGTGATAGCCTCACGTGCACCGCCTACATTTTCCAGGACAATTACTTTGCTGCGTTCAAAACCTCGGGCCATCAGTCTGCGAACACACTCCGCAATTGAAGTGCAATCTTGCGTCAAAACGATCAGTCGCGCATCAGGCTGGATATACATTTCGAAATTGGCGGCAGGGCGCCCATGAATCGTGAAGCAGTCGCAGTCCGGCAAGGACCATCCCATGCGCGCCGCGACCAGTGAAAACGCCGACAGATGTGGAATGATCGACACTTCGTCAAGCGCAATGAATTCCAGAATCTTCCGGGCTGCACCGAAATTCATCGGATCACCCGTCGCAAGAATGACTGTCGTCTCACCTCGAAGCGGCATGATCTGTTGGACAACGGCAGAGAAGGGTTGCGGCCATTCATGTCGCATCGCTTGACTTTCTGGAAGAAATCCCAGCAGTCGTTTTGAGCCGACAACATGTTTGGCATCTGCCAATGCCAATTGCGCCGAACCAGAAAGTCCTTCAAACCCGTCTTCACCCATGCCGACGATGGTGAGCCACTTCTTCATTGCCGCATCTCGAGCAACGCATTGACAGTTGCGGCAGCCATGGCGGAGCCACCTCTGCGGCCACGGACCGCGGCAAAGGGAATCCCACGTGAATTGTAGATCAATTCGTCCTTGGATTCAGCGGCACCAACGAACCCGACCGGAAACGCTGCAATGGCTGCAGGTTTCGGCCCACCTTCGTCAATCATCTCCAGCAAGGCAAACAAGGCAGTGGGTGCATTTCCGATGACAACAAGCGAACCGTCAACACGCGGCTTCCATAATTCCACCGCGGCAGCTGAACGTGTCGTGACCTTGGCCATGCCAAGCTCACGCGCACGCGGGTCGTTCAGTGTACAGATGATTTCGACATTCTTGGTGAGTCGTGGAATGATGCCTTGCCTGACCATTTCGACATCGACGATGACCTTCGAGAACGGTGTCGTCGCAAAGTCAGCAGAGATGACAAGGTCCTCCGCGATGTCCGGCATGCCACAGGCGTGAATGATGCGCACCGCAATCGGCTCTGCATTCGCGGGGATGCGTGACAGATCGGCCTCGGCCCTGATGACCGCAAAGGACCTCGCGTAAATCGCTTCGGGATCGCGGATATACTCCATCACTTCAGGCTCTTGGGTCCCAGCGGATGGTCGGCATGAGGATAAACTGCATGCGTGTGCCCATGGTCGTGATGGTGGGCACCATGTGGCACACTCACAAGTTCAAATGGTCCGGGCAGCAGCGCAGGCTTTTGGCACTTTCCTGTGCAAGTGCCGCTCGCGTCACACAACGTGCACTCCTTGGCAGATATGCCTTCCACATGATGGTGATGGCTTTCCTGCACTGCGCCGACCTCGACTTCAAATCCCAGTACTTGCGCGCGATACTTGCACAACTGGCAATTCATCGCGATGTCGCCCGTCAGGATTTGTTCAACGCGTTCAACAAACGTATCGATCACCTGCGGGTGATCATTGAGATAGCCGGCTTTCACAAACTCAGTTTCAGGATACCGCGCTGCCACAGCATCAGTCGCCAGATAAATCCGTTGCACCAAAACACCCGTGAACAAGAAATATGGAAACACCACGATGCGTTTGAAACCCAGTTTTGCGCATTGCTCCAGCGCCGGTTCCACCAGTGGGAACGTCACACCGGAATAGGCTGTCTCGGCCCAGCCGAAACCAAAGCCTTCCCATAACATCCGCATCACTTTTGCAACATTCGAATTGGCGTCTGGATCAGACGCACCCCGCCCCACCACCAGCAGCAAAGTTTCATGCTTGGAAACGTGGTCGCCAACTGATTTCAGGGCCGCGTCAATCCGGTCACCTGCTGCACGCAGCATCTTGGGATCAATACCGAGATCCTTGCCATAGTCGATGCGCAATCCGGTTTCCGCTGCGTAGGCATTCAGCACCGATGGAATGTCATTTTTCGCATGCCCCGCCGCAAACAACATGCCAGGCACCGCAAGCACGCGCGAAACGCCTTCCGCCCGCAACTTGTCAAGCCCATCACGAATGATCGGCGTTGCAAACTCCAGATAGCCGAATTCAACAGGATAGTGCGGCAAACGTGTCTTGAGATGGTTAGACATGACCGCGAATTCACTCACGGCCTTGCGGTTGCGGCTGCCATGCCCGCACAACATCACGCCAAGTTTTTCTGTCATGGTCTGCCTTCCAAAGTAGCACAGTCCGGAAAATCCGGCAGGAAGGCAGCACCGTCTTGGCGCCTGTCTGGGTCCGCCGCACCGGAATGTCTTTCAGCTTCTTGTGAAGCACTGCAATTTGCTTCTAGGCGAAGCGGGCAAATCTCACAAGGCCGGAAGCGACACCTTGTCAGAACTCCACGCCTGCTTGCGCCTTCACACCCGAACGGAAAGGATGCTTCACTTGCTCCATTTCCGTCACAAGGTCTGCAAGCTCGATGAGTTCATCGCGCGCATTGCGCCCGGTGATGACAATGTGCTTGTCCATCGGTCGCTTCTCAAGCACATCCTTCACTTCATCAAATGGCAGATAGTCATAACGTAGCACGATATTGAGTTCGTCCAGCAATACCATTTTCAAGGTGGGATCAGCGATCAGTCTTTTTGCTTCCTCCCAACCCTCACGCGCATGCGCAATGTCGCGTTCCCGGTCTTGTGTTTCCCAGGTGAAGCCTTCACCCATCGCCTTGATGGTGACAAGCTCGGGAAATTTTTCGAGCACGGTGCGCTCCCCCGTGCCCCATGATCCTTTCACAAACTGCACCACGCCCGTTTTCATACCGTGTCCGATGTGCCGGAAAATCATGCCGAAGGCGGCAGTGGATTTTCCCTTGCCTTTGCCAGTGTGAACAATCAGCAATCCGCGTTCAATTGTCTTGCCCGCCATGATCTTTTCGCGGGCCGCCTTTTTCTTTACCATCTTCTCGTGGTGGCGCTGATTGTCGTGGCCAAGGTCTTCTGTGTCGTCATTCATGTTTGCAATGCCCTCAAATGATCATAGGCCGAGTTAAGTCTCGGTTGCCAGAGCCCGCGCGTGATCGCTTCTTCAAAACGTTCGGCAATTTCGCGCAATGCATGTGGATTGTTCTGGGCAATGAATTGCCGCGTGTCGTCGTCGCCAAGATAGGCATCGTAGGCAAGATCGAAATGATGTGATTTCACCGCATCGGCAGTCGCAGCGAAGGCAAACATGTAATCCACAGTTGCCGCGATCTCAAAGGCACCCTTGTAACCGTGCCGCTTGACACCGTTGATCCATTTTGGATTGACCACCCGCGACCGCACGACCCTCGCAATTTCTTCATCAAGCGTGCGCACCACGGGGCGCTCCGGTCGCGAGTGATCATTGTGATATGCGTGCGGTTTGGTGCCTGATACCATTTCAACGGCAGCACTCAACCCACCTTCAAATTGGTAATAGTCATCGGAGTCGAGCAGGTCATGTTCGCGATTGTCCTGATTGTGGATGACAGCCTGAATGGAAGACAGGCGCTGTTTGAAGGTGTCTTCAGAATAGGTACCCTGTGCGTTCGCGCCATAGGCATAGGAACCCCAGGTCACAAATGCCGCTGCGAGATCAGCGCGGGTATCCCAGATTTTTCCGTCGATCAGTGCTTGCAGTCCGGCTCCATAGGCACCTGGCTTGGATCCGAAAATGCGATGCGACGCCATGGCGCGCGCCTGTTCAGGCTCAGCACCAGAAGCGACAAGTGAAGCACTTTCTAGCTGAACACGCGCAGCGAGCGGGTTATCCGCCTGGTCTTCTTCAAGGCCAGCCACGGCCGCAACAGCGCGGTCCAGCAATTCGATCTGCGCCGGAAATGCGTCGCGAAAAAATCCGGAAATCCGCAAGGTCACATCAACGCGAGGCCGCCTGAGCAGCGCCAGCGGAACAATCTCGAAACCCGTCACGCGCCAGCTTGCATTATCCCATAGAGGTTTGACACCCATCATTGCCATGGCCTGTGCAATATCGTCGCCACCTGTCCGCATGTTGGCCGTTCCCCAAGCTGAAAGTGCTGCGGTTACAAGATGTTCCCCGGTGTCCTGAAAGTGTCGCGTGAGCAGTGCCTCTGCCGATTTGCGACCGATTTCCCATGCCGTTGGTGTCGGCAAGGTGCGATTGTCGATCGAATAAAAATTCCGGCCAGTAGGCAAGACATCAACTCGTCCGCGCGTGGGTGCGCCAGAAGGACCGGGTGAAACGCGAAAACCATTCAGTCCACGGATGATTGCGCGCATTTCTTGCACGCCACATGCCCGCAGCGCCGGTCGGATCACCTGTTCAATGTTTTGCACAACCGCACTGGTTAAGCCTTCTGGTAGCACTTCACCCTCAACGAGTTTCACCGCCAACAGCTCAATGCGCTCGACTGTATCACCAAATGTGCGCCAGGCGCTGTCACTCATGGTTTGCAGAACATCAGGCCTTTGTCCGTTCCATGCCCACGCAAAGTCACAATTGAGTGGATCAAATCCAAGCGCAAGGTCATCGGCAATTGCCCGCACAATGGATTTGTCTCCGCCTTCTCCAAGTCCGCGGTTGATGCGCGTGAGTGCAACCAGCAAGTCAGTCTCTTGCTGCCCGGTTGGAGAACACCCGAGAATGTGAAGTCCATCGCGGATTTGGGCTTCCTTCAAGTCACACAGATATGAATTGAGTTTCTGCAAATCTGCATCATCATCACCAGTAAATCCTGCATCCAAGTCCAGTCGCGCCGCCCGCGTAATGTCAAGAATCTGGGATTTGAGAGCGGCAAGCCTCCGCTTGTCGAGGCCGGACGCAAGGTAATATTCATCAACCAGAGCTTCGAGATCCTTGAGAGGGCCGTAACTTTCAGCCCGCGTAAGTGGCGGGGTGAGATGATCAATGATCACAGCAGAACTGCGCCGTTTGGCCTGCGTGCCTTCGCCGGGATCATTGACAATAAATGGATAGAGTTGGGGCAGGGGCCCATGTGCAATTTCCGGAAAACACGTTTCCGAAAGACCAACAGCCTTTCCCGGAAGCCATTCGAGGTTTCCATGCTTGCCATTGTGAATGATGACATGGGCACCAAATGTGTAGCGTAGCCAAAAATAGAACGCCAGGTAACCATGCGGCGGAACCAGCGCCGGATCGTGATAGGTTGACTTGGGGTCAATGTTGTAGCCTCGGGCTGGCTGAATGCCGATGGCAATATTTCCGCTTCGAATGATGGCAAGCCGGAAACTTCCGTCAGCAAAGAAGGGATCACTCTCCGGTACTCCCCAACGAGTTTCAATTGCAGCCCGCACGTCACCCGGCAGGGTGCGAAAATGGCGCAGGTAATCTTCAATCCCAAAAAAGACAGTCGGGTTTTTGCGGCTCGCCTGAAGTTGTTCGATCAGGTCGTTCCCGTCGACAGGCACATGGCCAGTTGCATATTGATCAGCGCGCAATGCATGAAGAATGGCGACTGTGCTCGCGGGCGTGTCATAGCCAACGCCATTGGCAATGCGCCCTTCTTTGTCAGGATAATTGGCGAGGACGATGGCAACGCGCTTCTCGGCTTGCGCGATGGTTCTCAGTCGGGCCCAATTCGCAGCGAGCTCGGTGACAAACGCAATGCGATTGGCATTCGGCTTGTAAGTGACAATCCGGCACTGCGAGGGAGCGTGCCACATCGCATCAGACTTGAATGAAATGGCGCGCGTAAATATTCGGCCGTCAATCTCCGGCAGAACGACTGACATCGCAAGGTCCTTGGCAGTCATGCCTTGTGCGGATGCCTGCCATTGTTGATCTGTCGTTCCCGCAAGCGCTAATTGCAAGACCGGGCAATCAAAGTCGGCTAGCGGATCAGCATTTTCATCGCCAACAGCAAATGCTGTAGCGTTGAAAATGACATCAGGTGTTCGTGAATCCCATTCGCTGCGGATGAATGCGGCACTCGATGCGTCCTTCAAACTGCTCACATAAAGCGCCGATACAGCCAGTCCCCGTTTTGACAGGGCATCACAAATGGCATCAATCGGCGCTGTCAGACCACCTTCAACAACAGACCTGTAAAAGACTATTCCGATCTGCGCTCCCGTGCCGCCGCGATTATAATACGTGCCACAGTTTTGAAATGCTGAAACATCGGGTACAGTGACGAGACTGCCAATCAGGTGACTGCAGAGCTGTATGACTCCCTGTGCATTGTCCGGCCCGCCAACAGCCAAAAACTGCCGCAATCTTTCGCAATCGGTTGCTGGAAGCGTTGAATACGTCAGCAACTCAGCGTCACGCTCCTGCCCGCCTGGCAATATGGCAAGCGCAATCCTCTTCCGTCGGGCAAGCGCAGCAAGCGAGTCCACGCCATAGTCCCAGTAGCTTTTTCCACCCAGCAGCCGCACGACGATCAATTTCGCATGCGCCAGGGTTTGCTCCGTATACAGATCAACTGAATAATTGTGCTGCAGCAGCATCAGGTTTGCCAGCCGCACATTGTCGATGCGCAGGGTATCCAAGGCGCGCGCGAGATTGGCAAGCTCGCTATCGGCAGCGGACAGGATGACAATGTCGCCTGGCGACTGCTTCAGGTCGATTGCTTCCGCCCCGCCATCGATGACACCGGATGTTGTGGCGAGGAGATGCATCAGCCTCTCAGCGAGGATTCAATCGCTGCCCGGTCCATGTGCTTTTCACCGATGACAACCAGTTCGGTGCGTCGATCTTCATCTTTCAGCCAAGCCCTGTCGAAATAGCTGTTCACGCGTGGACCCACAGCCTGCACCAGAAGCCGCGAATTCGAACTGTCAATTTCCGCAAAGCCCTTGATCCGCAGAATGTCATGTGTAGCAATCGTCTTCCCGATCCGCGCCAGCAAAGCGTCCTTTGTCGACCTGTCGTCAATCCTGACAATGAAAGTCACAAAGTCGTCATGATCATGCTGTTCCTCGCCTTCCATCTCGTGGTGCGAAAGGCGGTTGTGAATGTCATCTTCCGCGGCCGCAGAAACGCCAAGCAAGACAGCAACATCCACCGCACCTTCCGCAGCTGCGACAAGCCTGGTCCCCGTGCGGACCTTGCGCCTCAATAGTCCGTCCACGGATGTTTTTTCCGAAGCGGAAAGTAGATCCTGTTTGTTCACAATCACCATGTCGGCAGCGTTCAATTGGTCTTCGAACAGTTCTTCAATCGGATTCTCGTGATCAAGATTGGGATCGTTACCACGTTGCGCCGCAAGCGCCTCTTCGTCATCAGCGAATCGTCCTTCCGCCAGTGCCTTGCCGTCAACCACTGTCACGACTCCGTCAACTGTCACGCGCGATTTGATTTCCGGCCAGTTGAACGCGCGAACCAGCGGTTGGGGGAGTGCAAGTCCCGATGTTTCAATGATGATGTGGTCAAGTGCGACACCGCGCGATAGCAACTTCGTCATTGTCGGCACAAAGTCATCCGCAACAGTGCAACAGATACAGCCATTGGCGAGTTCGATGATATCGTCTTCGCCACACGCCTCCGACCCGCAAGCCTTGAGGATTTCACCGTCCACGCCCACATCGCCAAACTCGTTGATGATCAGGGCCAGTTTGCGCCCCTTTGCATTGGCCAACATGTGCCGGATCAGCGTTGTCTTGCCAGCACCCAGAAACCCGGTGACCACCGTCGCTGGTATCTTCGATGTCATTCTTCTGTATCCTTTTGAATCCGGTCAAGCGCCAAGCCCAGGAAAATCCCGATCATCGCCCACATAAATCCGTTGATGGCCAAACTGGAAGTAACAAAGCGCGTGGAAAGTGAGGCACTTACTACATTTTCATGAACAGGTGGCTGAGGCGCGCCAACAGCGTGCGGTAGCACTGCGAGCACAAGCCCGGCAGCGATGGCCCATGGCGCGCGTTGCACCAGCGCCAGCCACAAGGCAACTGCGGTGCAGGCGACCGTCACCATCCACCACAACATGCGCGCATTGAGTTCTGCTGCTGGCATACCCGGAAGGTCGGGAGGAAGGCCGGCCGCCGGTGCCAAGGAGAAAACCAGAAACCCGCTCATGCCCCATGCAAATCCATTGGCCGAAGAAACAGGCACGCCGAGTAAAATTGAGAGCCCTGCCAACACTGCCGCAAACCCGGCACCTGCAAGCGCTGTCGTAAGCAATGTGAAGAATGTGCGCTCAGCCCCATCCTTGGGCGCCCAGCTTTCCACAGCGCCATGGACATGCGATTGCACCCCGGGGTCAGCAGCACCATGTTGGTGGCCACCCGCAGAATTCTCGATCATCTCTGCCTGTAGGATAAGTGGCGTCATCCGCACATGCTGGAAGACACCCGCAATCAGGCCAGCCGCGACCCCGGCAAGGATCGCCGCCAGCAACACACGCAAAATCATGTCAAATTGCTGTTAGTGGCAGGGAAAACCGATGGAGTGGCGCGTGTCATGAGCGGCATTGTGCATGCGCGAATCCTGCGCCAAACCAACACCATAGAGCATGAAAGCGCCAAACAGCAGCGTCGTCAGGCCGACAGCAAGGCGCTGCGGAATCGAAAAAGCATCGGAAATTGTAACAGTCTTGGCTTTGGCGGTCATCTTCACCCTCCGTGAGAACCAGGTTAATCTTCTGTCCGGCAGGTCTCCTGACTCGCGGGTCACAGTCTGATGCGTTCCTTCCCGGTTTCCCAGTGGCTTAACCGCATCATCCTCACCGCTCACAGTTGCGGGGGCAGTCGTGGATTTGGCCCCGATTGGGTCATCCTCACCACGTTCCCTGTTAGGCCCTCAATCGGCTGATTTTGGGCACCGAACCATTTACTAATGGCAGGCTTGCGTCGTGCCGTCAAATTTTTGATGCAATTGCCTTGTCTAGGCCTGTCTACCAGCGGGTGTGATGGCTATTTGTCAGCCAGTGGGGTATATTGGCCCCATTGATTGGCGGCACCTCTCAGAAAGTTAGCGAAACCTTAACTGCAAGCATGATTCAAGCGGGCTGCAGCACACTTGGGGCAAAAGGAATAAAAGAGAATGTTTTCGAGAAACGCACCTCCCGCTCGTGACGAAATAGCGGATATTATCAAGGCAAGCCGCGGTGCTTTCCTCTCGACTGGTATCTTCAGCGGTGTGGTCAACATCCTGATGCTCACGGGCTCAATTTTCATGTTGCTCGTTTACGACCGCGTATTGGGTTCGGGCAGTGTCCCAACCCTCATTGCCCTGTCAGTCATTGTTTTCATTCTATTTTGCTTCTACGGAATTCTGGAGTTTGTTCGCGCCCGCATGCTGGTGCGCATCGGCCGCCGCGTCGAAGAACAACTGCGCGACCGCGTGTTCAATTCTGTGACTGCTCTTGCGCTGCAACGCTCGAACATTTCCGGCAGCCAGCCAGTGAACGATCTCGCAACATTGCGTCAGTATCTCGCTGGTCCTGGCCCGCTGGCCTTTCTCGATATGCCCTGGGTTCCTGTCTACATGGCAGTGGTTTTCATGCTGCACTGGGTACTGGGTGTCGCGTCGATTTTCGCCGCCGCATCCATTCTGGTCGTCGCAATCCTCTCGGAATATATGACGCGCAACCCATTGCAAAAGGCAACTGTTGCTTCAAGCAAGGCTGCCCTGATGACAGAAGAGGCCCGCCGCAATTCCGAAGCGCTTTATGCCTTGGGCATGCGCGACACCATGCGCAAGCGTTGGGACACAATGCAGCAGACAGCATTGGATGAGCAGACAATTGCCAACGATGCAGGTGGCGGTCTCAGCGCGGCATCTCGCGTCATTCGTCTTCTCGTGCAGTCAGGAATGCTCGCACTCGGCGCATATCTCGCGCTGAAGGGAGAAATTTCTCCAGGCGCAATCATCGCCGGTTCAATCATCATGTCGCGCGCTTTGGCACCAATTGAACAGGCTGTTGGCAGCTGGCAGCAGTTCCTCGGCTTCCGTAAGGCCCGCGAGCGCCTGACCAAGACCTTGCAGATGATCCCGCCAGAAGCAGAGCGCATGCCGCTGCCGCGTCCTTCGGGCTTGCTTGAAGTCGAAAATATGTTCGTTCAGCTCCCCGGTGCTGAAAAGCCTGTGTTGCAGGGCCTGAACTTCAAGGTGGAGCCCGGCCGCGGCCTCGGCGTCATCGGCCCGACAGGGGCCGGAAAATCTACTCTGGCCCGTGCTCTCGTCGGCACCATGCCGCTGGTTCGCGGCACCATTCGGCTTGATGGCGCAACACCTGACCAGCGCCCGATGGATGAACTCGGCCGCCTCATCGGCTACCTGCCGCAGGAAGTTCAGATTTTCAACGGCACCGCCGCAGAAAACATTTCGCGCTTCGACGAAAATCCTGATCCAAAGAAGATTGTGGAGGCAGCCCAGCTCGCCAATATTCACGAGCTTATCATGCGCTTGCCGCAAGGGTACGACACGCCATTGGGCGACAATGGCAGCCGCCTGTCGGCTGGCCAACGCCAGCGCCTGGCACTTGCGCGGGCACTGTATGGCGATCCGGTTGTTCTCATTCTCGATGAACCCAACTCGAACCTCGACGCAGAAGGCGAAGCGGCCCTCGTCAACGCGATGAAAGTCATGTTGCAGCGCGGTTCATCAGCCGTTGTCATCGCGCATCGTCCCAGCGCCTTGGCCGTCATCGACGACATTCTCGTTCTCACCGATGGCCGCCAGGCGGCCTATGGTCCGCGTGACGAAATCTTGCGCAAGGTGCTTGCACGCCCCGCCGTGCAAACTGCATCAGGCGCGCCAGTGCCGCAGCTGGTTTCACAGAATCAGCAACGCGGTTGATGGAGCAAAAACATGCCAAAACTTGATACAGACAGATCCCTGCGCCGCATCCAGATAGGCGGCTATGTCACATTGGCACTTATGTTCGGTGTATTCGGCCTCTGGTCGGTCATGTCCGAACTTAACGGCGCCGTGGTTGCCAGCGCCACGCTGGTGTCTGAAAGCTATTCGAAAAAAATCCAGCACCGCGATGGCGGCATCGTCCAGAAAATTCTGGTGCGCGATGGCGACCGCGTGAAGGCAGGTCAGGACATCGTCTTGCTCGATCCAACCGAAACCAAGGCCGAACTCGGCATTGTCAATGGGCTGCTCGAAGAAAGCCTCATCCGGCGCGCCAGGCTGGAAGCCACGAGAGATGGCAAGCGTAAACTCGTTCTGCCCGTAGAGTTGGAAGGCCAAGGGAACGTGCCGGCTCTCGCCAGCATCATCCGTGGACAAAACAACCTTCTCATGTCGACACTGGATGCAGCCCAGGGCAAGCGCGACCAGTTCACCCAGCAGATTTCCCAGCTCGAAGAGCAGATACAGGGCATCGACGCCCAGCTGGTGGCAAAGCGAAAACAGTCATCTTTGATTGAGAGCGAACTGACGAGCCTCCGTACCTTGCGAAAAGACGGCCTCGTTCCAGTCAGCCGCGTCCTTGCCACCGAGCGCGAAGCCG
This sequence comes from uncultured Alphaproteobacteria bacterium, assembly GCA_963738595.1. Lineage (GTDB taxonomy): Bacteria > Pseudomonadota > Alphaproteobacteria > Rhizobiales > Aestuariivirgaceae > Aestuariivirga. Next base: position 38,147 of record CAVTXF010000007.1, on the reverse strand, counting down.
CTTCACTCGCAGGCCAGGAAGGTGAACTCACCGCCAACCGCGCTGCCGCACAAGGCAAGATTGGCGAAATCAAGATCGAAATGATCCAGATCGACGAACAACTACGCAACCAGGCCCTCACCGAATTGCGCGAGGCGGAAGCCAAGATCGCGGAATTCCAGGAGCGCCGCATCTCTGCCGCCGCACGACTCACCCGCATGTCAATCAAGGCTCCACAGGATGGCACCATCTATCAGATGACCATCCACACCGAAGGAGGCGTCATCACCCCGGGTGAACCACTGATGCTTCTGGTGCCAGAAGGCGACAAGCTCGTGTTGCAAGCACAAGTGCAGCCCCAAGATGTCGACAACATCACCACAGGCCAGTTGGCCCGCATTCGCTTCCCCGGCTTTAACTCCCGTACCACGCCGGAAATCGGCGGACATGTAACGCAAGTGGCAGCCGACATCAGCCACGTTGATCAGCAAACCCCGCCGTTTTATGCGGTACGCCTTGAGATCAGCCCGGAGGAACTCGCCAAACTCGGCAACAACAAACTGCGCCCCGGTATGAACGCTGAAGCTTTCATCCAGACTGAGGCGCACAGCCCCTTCAGCTATTTCCTCCGCCCCTTCCTCGACCAGTGGGCCCACACTATGCGTGAGACCTGATAACGTAGCCAAAGTCATCCTCTCCCTCGCGGGAGAGGTGGCGCTTCAGCGCCGGAAAAGCTGTCGATCTGCCCGCTAGCGCCGACACGCAGTCGAACCGCGCTTCACGGCTTGGCGGCAAGAGCAAGTTTTGGTCCGCACCATAAACTCTTCCTTAACCTTTCCGCCACAATCCCTAAACCGAGTCTTAACCCTAACAAATCATGATGCAGATCATGAAAATACGTCGCGCTTCATCCGCCTGGGCCAGTATCGCTTGTTTTGCCACCCTGTTGGCGGGGGCGAGCCCGGCAGTGGCGGTCACCGAAGCCGAAAGCCTCAATCTCGCGCGTGATGCATACCACACCTTGGCCAAGGGCCAGTCCGCAGATGCCATCAAAAAATATGACGAGGCTATCAACAGTCGATTGCTGCCACCGGAAGTGCTCGCCAACGCCTTATTGAACCGCGCGCTCGCTCGCCAGCAGTTGGGCAAGCATGAGGAGGCCATCGCCGATTATTCGGCGGCACTCAATCTCGACGCCATGTCCGGCGACTTGCGCGCCACCGCACTTTATAACCGCGGCCTGTCGCAACACAAACTCAGCCACTTGCCTGCGGCAGTTGAAGATTATACGGCGGCACTTTTGCTCAATTCCGAATTGCCTCAGGCGTTCCTCAGTCGCGGCCAGGCATTGCGCGAAAGCGGCCAGTTGCTTTTTGCCCTGTCGGACTTTGAACGAGCACTGCTCTTTGGTCACCCCGACATCGCCCGCATAAATTATCTGACGGGCCTCACCTACGAACAGCTGCACCGCAAGTTCGATGCACGCCGCTACTACGAGGCTGCGTTGACCGCCGAACCGAACAACGCAGCGGCCTTTCAGCGCCTGCAGGCACTGGGCCAAGTGGAAGTCGCCACCACACAAAAACCCTCGCCAGGAGTAACGGCGTCGACCGGCGGCACTTCCGAGATCGTTCGCGCTGAGGCAGGACCAGCCGTTGAACCTCCCGAAGAGATGTTGGCTGAAGCCAAGGTCGAGATGCCGGTTGAAACACCAGCCGCCGCCGCGCCGAAAATCACCGACCGCATGCCAGTCGAGCCAGACGCGCAAGTGGCCCAAGCCTATATCGCAAATGAAGAAGCCAGTGCCGAAATCACCTCTTCGATCACCCCGGCTCCATCAACATTGGATGCCGTACCGCCCATTCCGGACAAGGTGGTACCGCTCGCATCAGCACCAGTCACCGAAACCGTAGGTCCTGAAACGCCAGCAGTGGACACAGTCACAGCCGCCACCCAGGCGCGCGACGTAGTTCTCGCAGAACCCGTTTTGCCGCAAACGGCTCAGGTGACCGGCTGGACCATCCAGGTCGTATCGGCGACAAGCGAGCAGGGCGCATGGGATAGCTGGAAAAAAATGCTGAAGCGCTACAAGGCTCTTAACGATATGAAACCTGTAGTAGTACGCGCCGATCTCGGCAAAAAGGGCGTAGTCTATCGCGTCAGGCTCACCGGATACGACGCCCAGGACGCCGCAAAATCGGCCTGCAATAAGCTCAAGTCGAAGGGCGTAACCTGCTTTGTCAGCAGGGCCAGCAGCTAAGCCAACTTGCGTTTATCTGCTGCACAAGCGCGTGTAAGGAAACTAATGGGTCCCCTAAACTTGCGCTTCGCAACCTAACTTCATCTTATGCGGGATCGAGTAAGATGACCCTGCGATGCAACACCACACAGACGAAGCGTTACGCCTGCGGGAGATAACGATGCAATCTCTGAATGCAGAATTGCAGTCGCGTATTCAGCATCATCAAGATGGTCGAACGGCCCCACTTGCAGCGACGTCCACCGACGATTTGGTCACACGGGTACATCGCCACGCCACCGAAAGCTTGCGCCACGAACTGTTGGGCAGGATCTATGCCCAATCGCATTCATTTTTTGAACGCCTCGTGGTCGATGTGCTTTTTGGAATGGGGTATTCCGGCCGCCGCCGCGACCTCGCGCGCTGCATCGGCAAGTCACATGACGGTGGCGTCGATGGTCTCATCGAGCAGGATGAGCTCGGCCTCGACGTGATATACATCCAGGCAAAGCGTCTGAGGCCAGGTGGCGTTGTATCCGTATCCGAAATTCGTGACTTTGCTGGTAGCCTTGAAGCCAAGAAGGCCACGAAAGGAGTTTTCGTCACCACAGGCGAATTCAGCGGCTTCGCGGTCGAATACGTGGCTGCCGTGTCCCGACGCATTGTTCTGGTCAACGGCACACGCATCACCGATCTGATGATCCGCCACAACATCGGAGTGAAAGTGCGTTACAGCTATCAGTTCAAGGAAATAGAAGCAGATTACTTCGCCAGCAAGCCAGCAACCAGTTTGCGCTGAGCAATTACTTCAACAAGAAAGTCAATTTCATGTTGACGCGCCACTCGGCAACTTTGCCGTTCTTGACCACGCACTTGATGTCCTGAACCCAGGCACCTTCCACATTGTCGAGCGTCGAATCGGCCCGTTTGATACCGGTTTCGATTGCGTCTTCGATGCTTTTTGTTGAAGCAGAAATGATCTCAATGGTTTTTGCTACGGTGGACATGTCAACATGCTCCCTCTTTAGGTTATGCCCCACGTATGGCACGGCAACTGTAATCACTCAAACCGGAATATTATCAATCAGCCGCGTCGTTCCAAGATGGGCTGCAACAAGTAACCGAAGCGGTTCGCTGCGTTCCACCGGAACATTGAGCGTGTCCGCATTGCGCGCCGTGACGTAGTCGACTTTGAAGCCAAGCGTCAGAAGCGAACGCTGTGCGGCTTTCGTCGCGGTCTGCTGGTCTGTGCCATTGCGGATCTTTTCGGTAGCCTGTTCCAGCGAACGGATCAGTGCCGTTGCTTGGTGCCGCTCGTGTTTCGAGAGATAGCGGTTGCGCGTAGACATTGCCAACCCGTCATCTTCCCGCAACGTCGGATGGCCGACAACGACCACGGGCAAATCCAGATCGCGCACCATCTGTTTCACCACGAGCAGTTGTTGATAATCTTTCTCGCCGAAAATCGCGAAATCTGGTTCGCAGCGAATGAACAATTTGGCAACGACTGTTGCGACGCCGTCAAAAAATTGTGGCCTGAACTTGTCTTCCAGTCCTGCCTTTGCTGGTCCGGCCATCACAATTGAGGTTGAAAAACGTGGCTCGTACATGTCCTCATGGGCGGGCGCATATACAAACTTCACGCTCGTCCCCGACAGCCTCTCGATGTCGGCGTCTTCATTGCGCGGATATCGACCATAATCCTCGTTTGCGCCAAATTGCCTGGCGTTGACGAATATCGTGGGGATAACGTCATCAGCCGCTTCAAACCCGCGTTGCACAAGGCTCAGGTGACCGTCGTGCAACCCACCCATTGTCGGCACCAGTGCAACGCTTCGCCCTTGCGCCTTGATGTGCCGTGAAAGGTCGCGAATATCCTTTGTACTTCGAATAATTTCGATGCTCATCTGCCTGGCCCCAAATTGAAGGGCGTTTTACCCCGATGCCCCGGCCAACGCCAGAAACAGTTTGAAACCGCCATGGCGAAATTGTCATAGTGATGAGCATCTGGAGTCTTACATGACCACATCGACACCCGGCAACAACCTCGCAGACCTGCTGTTCACGCCTGAAAAGCCCTATCTGGCGACCGTCCTCGCTGGCCTCAGACAAACAAGCGACCAGCGGTCTCTCGTATTCAAGCGCGCCGCACGCCTTGCACAACATGTTAGGTCAAACCGCAGCGCCAGCGGGTCCATTGATGCTTTCTTGCAAGAATATGCACTCTCCTCTGAGGAGGGCGTCGTCCTCATGTGCCTGGCAGAAGCACTGCTGCGCATTCCCGATGCAGCAACGGCCGACAAGTTGATAGCTGACAAGCTGGGCGGCAAAAAATGGCAGGAACACATCGGCAAATCCGAATCACTTTTCGTCAATGCCTCAACCTGGGGCCTGATGCTCACCGGCAAACTCGTCAAAATGTCGGCAAGCAGCGAAAAAGGCTTCATGGGCACGCTCGGGCGCATGGCATCGCAGTCGAGTGAACCGATCATTCGCGCCAGTCTACGCCAAGCCATGCGTATCATGGGACGACAGTTCGTTCTCGGACGTACCATTGAAGAAGCCCTCGCTGTGGCCAAGGACCAACGCAAGGACGGCTACACGTTTTCCTTCGACATGCTGGGCGAAGCCGCGATGACGGCGGAGGATGCAGCACGCTACTTCACGGTCTATCGCGCAGCTGGCGTCGCCATCGCAAATGAAAACAAGGACGCGTCTCTGCTCGATCGCGCATCATTGTCAATCAAGCTGTCGGCATTACATCCGCGCTTCGAAGAAAAGCAAAAGCACCGCGTGATCGCGGAGTTGCTGCCCCGGGTCTTGACGCTTGCACAGGAAGCCAAGGCGAAGGGCTATGGCTTGACGATTGACGCAGAAGAGTCCGCCCGCCTGGAACTGACCCTGGATGTATTCGCGCAATTGGCCGAAGCACCGGAACTGGCAAACTGGAACGGATTGGGTCTCGCAGTCCAGGCCTATGGCCGCAGGGCAAGAGCCACACTCGAAAAGCTCGCCACCCTTGCCCACGAATCCAAACGCAAAATCCCCGTCCGTCTCGTCAAGGGTGCCTATTGGGATGCCGAAATAAAACGCGCCCAGGAAGGCGGCTTTGAATCATATCCGGTCTTCACGGCAAAATCGGCAACCGATATAAACTATCTCGCCTGCGCAAAATTCCTTTTGGAAAACCAGCAGGCTTTCTATCCGCAGTTTGCCACCCACAATGCCCAGACCATCGCGGAAATCTCGGTCATGGCGGGGCAGGGCGCTGATTTCGAATTCCAGCGCCTGCATGGCATGGGTGAGCAGCTTTATGCAGCTGTCCTGTCAGATCCCGAAATCAAGCGGCGCGTGCGTATTTATGCACCCGTCGGAAGTCACGAAGACCTCTTGTCCTATCTCGTGCGCCGGTTGCTTGAAAATGGTGCCAACACGTCTTTCGTCAATCGCCTTGCAGATGACGAAGCACCGATTGAGAAAGTCGTAAATGACCCACGCGTCGCGTGCGCTGCTTTCTTGGCGCAAGTAAAGCCGGCTCTGCCCCCACCTTCCGCTCTCTTTGGAGAGCGGCAAAATTCGCCCGGCATTCCCTTTTGGGACAATAGTTCACGCAGCAAACTTCTCGCGCAGGTCACCAAGCAACTGGCAACACTTCTGACGCAGACATCGCAAACTCCCAAATCAACCATCATCACGTCACCACATGATCGCTCGGTGCGTTTGGGTTCAGTCGAGTTTGCTACACCTGCCTCAGCCGAACAGGCCATGATCGCGGCACATCGCGCCCAACCTGATTGGGACCGTGCAGGTGCAAACGCGCGCGCTACGTTGTTGGAAAAGGCAGCGCAACTCTTTCTCGACAACGCCTCACGCCTCGTCGCACTTCTCATCCGCGAAGCCGGTAAAACGATTGACGCAGCATGGTCCGAGTTACGCGAAGCCGTCGATTTCCTGCGCTTTTACGCCCGTCAGGCCCGTGCCCAGCAGAGCGGCGCAACTGAACTGCCTGGTCCCACAGGCGAACAAAACGAAATCACACTCCATGGACGCGGCGTTTTCGTCTGTATCTCTCCATGGAATTTTCCGCTGGCAATTTTTACCGGTCAGCTTGGCGCAGCTTTGGCCGCAGGCAACGCCGTCATCGCCAAACCAGCCGAACAGACGCCTCTCATTGCTCTTGCTGCCGTGGCACTCATTCATCAAGCAGGTGTTCCCAAAGACGTGCTCCAGGCTCTGCCAGGCGATGGCGCAACGCTGGGCAACGCGCTTCTGTCTCACAAACATCTCTCCGGCGTTGCCTTTACAGGATCAAACGAAACTGCCCGCCTGATCAACACCAGGCTCGCAAGCCGCAACGGGGCAATACTCCCCTTCATCGCGGAAACCGGCGGCATCAATGCCATGATAGCAGACTCGTCAGCTTTGCCCGAACAAGTGGTGCGCGACCTTGTTGCATCGGCATTTGATAGCGCAGGCCAGCGCTGTTCCGCCGCCCGCATCCTCTACATTCAGGAAGACAACGCGCCGCGCGTCTTGAAGCTGCTGGCAGGTGCCGCTGAAGAACTGGTGATGGGCGATCCGCTGGATTATCGAACTGATGTCGGCCCGGTTATTGACAGCGAGGCGCAAGACAACCTCAACCGCCACAAACAGCAGATGCGCCAGCGCGCGAAAACTCTTTTCGATCTGGCTATCCCGTCGGCATGCAGCAATGGTACATTTGTTTCACCAGCAGCCTATGAGCTGGACACCTTGATGCCATTGGAAAGGGAGGTTTTCGGCCCGATTCTGCATGTGGTGAAATTCGCATCGGACAGTCTCGACAAGGTCGTCGCAGCCATCAACGCCACGGGCTATGGCCTCACCTGTTCGGTTCACACCCGCATCGGCAGCGTTGCCGACAATTTGCGCCAAAATTTAGCGGTGGGTAACCTTTACATAAATCGCAACCAGATAGGTGCCATTGTCGAATCCCAACCCTTCGGCGGCGAGGGGTTGTCTGGCACCGGCCCCAAAGCCGGAGGTTATCAATATTTGCAACGCTTTGCGACGGAACGCGTGTGCAGCACCGATACAACAGCGGCGGGCGGTAACGCTGCATTAATGACGTTCGATATCGAATCTGAATGATTTTGGAAAAATTGAACGACTGTCATTAAGCCTGACTTCAATCGTTTGGCGTAACACCTGAACTCTGGGGGAGATGGACCAGAGGGACACATGGCCGACTTGATTGCAGTGGCATTGCACGCACCGTTTCGATCTTTCGAAGAGGCAACAGTCCTCTTGCGGGAAACCGCAGCGCGCGGCGATGTTCGTCACCTGTCATATTGGTTTCTCAATTTTAGCGCCGAGAACCGCGACGACGTCGTATGGCTGTCAACCTACGACCCCACCTACATGTCTGCCTATATGAAGGAATACACCCCTCTCGGTGATCCTGGCATCAACAAGTTGCTCGAAAAGGAGCGGATCATTGACTGGCCGGAATCAATCAAGACCGACCCCGTCTGTCGCAAGCTCTATCAAACTGCGAGCCAGTTCGGCATCAGCAAGTTCGGCGTCTCTTTTGCCTTTGGCAACCCCACTGGCGGCAACGTTATTTTTTCGGTGAATGCAGATCACGACATCGCCGATTGGGAAACCGAGCGGTCGCTCATCGTCGAAAGATACCTGCCATTTGCGCATGACTTCCATCACCGTATGCAGCATCTCCTGCACCTCACGCAGCGCGACCAGCTGATGTGCGCATAAGCTTTAACAGGCTTCACTCTCCCGTTACCTGAATTTTCCCAATCCGCGCTCAATTGCGCGGTCGCCAAACTTTGCCCGTATTTTGTCCACGGCACCTTCAGCCTTGTTCAGCGTGTCAACCGTGGAATCGAGACTGGCCGTATAGGCCCCGTCGTCAGCGGGAACGAGATTTGTAATGCCGACACCAATCAACCTGAATTCAACCTTGCCTGCTTCTTTGACCAATAAAGGATGCGCTACAGAATAAATCTGGTGTGCGAGAAGGGTTGGGCTCGACAGGGATGCAGCCCGTGTAATCGTCTTGAAGTCTGCCGACTTCAGTTTCAGGGAAACCGTCGAACCGCTGAGACCCTGCGCCTTTGCCCGTTTGGAAACTCTCTCGCACAAGTGCCAAAGTTCCGGCTCAAGCTCTGCCAACGCCATGATGTTTTCATTGAATGTCGTCTCGGCACTCACGCTTTTGGTTTCATGATCGGTTGAAACAAGGCGGCTGTCCAAGCCACGCGACAGCCGGAACATGTGTTCGCCCATCCCACCATAGCGTTTTGCAAGAACATCGAACGGCAAGGCTTGCAGCTGACCAATCATGGTAATGCCATCGCGCGCCAGCGTCGCCTGCATCGCAGCTCCCACGCCCCAGATCGTGGCCACCGAACGTTTCGCCAAAAATTCCAGCATCTCACCTTTGCCGACGACGGAAAAGCCGCGCGGTTTCATCAGGTCGGAAGCCACTTTCGCCAGAAACTTGTTGGCGGCAAGGCCTATGGAAACAGTTATTCCAAGCTTCTCTTCGATGCGCAGCGCAAGCCGCGCAAGTGTGACCGCAGGGCTGTGGCCATGCAACCGGTTCGTTCCAGTCAAATCCAGAAATGCCTCGTCAATCGAAACTGGTTCAACCAGCGGCGTCGTCTCCAGCATCAACTCGCGAACCTGCCGGCCTACCGTCGTGTATTTTTTCATATCCGGCCGAACCACCACTGCCTCTGGACACAGCTTCAGAGCCTTGAACATCGGCATGGCGGACTTCACGCCCCTGACGCGCGCCACATAACACGCAGTCGAAACCACGCCGCGCACCCGCCCGCCCACAATCACCGGCTTGTCCCGCAGGTCCGGATTGTCGCGCTTTTCGACCGATGCATAAAAAGCGTCACAGTCGATATGGGCAATCGAGAGGTCGTTGAGTTCCGGATGACGGATGATACGCGGGCTGCCACACCTGTCACATCGGGAAGAATTTTCCCCGCAGGATTCAGCGCAATCGAGGCAAAGGGTGGCAGTCATGACATGGCGATTCTGCACACCTGTGCGATCAGGCGCAATTGCCAGCGTCAGCTATCCTGCCAAAATCCGGGTAACTTCGACCGGGCCAAGGCTATCATAGTTGGATCCAGCCCTTCGCCAGCGGCAAATTCGAGCAAAAGTGATTCGTCGCTCAGCGCATAGTCAAGGATCTGCCCCAGGAAGTTTTCATCCTGCGATTTCAACTGGTTCATCACACTGTCCTGGTCCAGCCCTGTAAGCTGTTGAAATCGGGTGAATCGCTCCCCGTCCAGTGCCAAAAACCTGACAAAGTTCAGGCTTAGGTCAGCAGCGGCTTCGCGGTTCAGGGTCTGTTTTTGTCGCATGTTTGTTGACCGTTAACCACTGCGCGTATCCGCTTGCAAGGGATTGGTTTGCTTAATGAGTTGGTTACGGCATTGGGTTCATTCTGATGGAGTGTGGGGATGTTGCGCTGGCACGTGGCCCTGCAAAAAAATAAAATTGAACAGGTGTATGCGCAAATGGACTACACAGGCACGGAGCCCGGAGCTTCGTCAACACCGGGGGTGTTTGCTAACATGCAAAAAACAGTCCTGGTCGTAGAAGATAACGAACTGAACATGAAACTGTTCAACGATCTCCTGGAAGCCCACGGCTACAAGGTCGTGCAGACGCGTGATGGCTTGTCGGCGCTCGACACAGCCCGCAAACACATGCCTGACCTGATCCTGATGGATATTCAGCTGCCGGAAGTTTCTGGCATTGAAGTCACCAAATGGCTCAAGGAAGACGAGGAGCTGCGCTCCATTCCCGTGATCGCCGTAACAGCTTTCGCCATGAAAGGCGACGAGCAGAAAATTCGCGATGGCGGTTGCGAAGCCTATATCTCCAAACCAATCTCCGTGATGTCATTCCTGCAAACCATCGACAAGTTTCTCAAGAAAACACCATGACAGCCCGCGTCCTTGTCGTAGATGATATCGTTGCAAACGTAAGATTGCTGGAAGCAAAGCTTTCGGCAGAATACTTCGATGTTGTCACGGCAATGAACGGTCTCGACGCATTGGACGCAGTCCAGCGCACCAAGCCCGATATTGTTCTGCTCGACGTGATGATGCCCGGCATCGACGGCATCGAAGTCTGCAAGCGCATCAAGTCAAACCCGCTGAGCCAACACATTCCGATTGTCATGGTCACGGCCCTTGATCAGCCGGAAGACCGTGTACGCGGCCTGGAAGCCGGTGCCGATGATTTTCTCACCAAACCCGTCAACGACATAGCCTTGTTCTGCCGCATCAAGAGTCTCGTGCGCCTCAAGATGCTGACCGATGAATTGCGCCTGCGGGCCAATTCCAATCAACACGCCTCGCTACTCGAGCACGGCAGCGAACCAAATCTCAACCTGAAGGGCCATGTCTACCTCATGGACCCGCGGCCATCGACTTCCGAACGACATCGCCAGATCATGATGGCACGCCACGAAGTGACGGTGTTCAATACTGCCGAAGAGCTGATCGCCAAGGTCACACACGAAAAAGTGGAAGCCGAACTCATCGTCGTCAGCGTCGATGGGGAGCAATATGATTGTCTGCGCCTGTGCTCGCAATTGCGTTCGTTGGAAAGATCGCGTCAGGTGCCAATTCTGATGATCGTCGATCCAAGTGATCAGCAACGACTCATGAAGGCGCTGGAGCTCGGTGTGAACGATTATCTTTTGCGCCCGGTTGACCGCCAGGAAATGATGGCGCGCATCAACACACAGATCAAGCGCTACCGCTATACCGAGGAACTTCGTTCGAGCGTAAAGGCAACCATTGAGTTGGCGGTCACTGATCCATTGACCGGCCTTTATAATCGCCGCTATCTCGAAACCCATCTCAGCCAGCTCATCGAACACTCGATCAATCGCGGCAAGGCGCTGTCGATCGTGTCAATCGACGTTGATTACTTCAAGGCCGTGAACGATACCTTTGGTCACGACACCGGCGATGAAGTGTTGAAAGAGCTGTCAAACCGCATCCGTCAGATGACACGCAGTGTTGATCTCAGTTGCCGCGTTGGCGGCGAAGAGTTCATTTTGGTCTTGCCGGGAACCGATGACGTCGCAGCTGAACGCATTGCCGAGCGCTTGCGCCGGGCTGTCGCCGCAAAGTCTTTCCCCAACGCCAATGGTACGCCAATCCAGATGACGATATCCGCAGGCATCGCCTCGCTCAACGGCGCAGATGACAGCCTCGCCAAACTCATGAAGCGGGCCGATGTTGCCTTGTACCAGGCCAAGCGCGAGGGCCGAAATCGCGTGATTCAGGCTGCTGCGTAAACCCGACTAATCTACTTTGTCTTTCATTTCGACCCAGTGTAAAACGAAATGATGCAGACGACAGTGCCATTAAGCCATCTCGACTCGACGGAATCTTCCTCATGGGGAGATCGCGGCACTGTGGGACCTGTCTTCGCAGGCCAGATCGAAACCTCTGACCTGTGTTTCGAAATTGACCATAAGAAGCTGTTACAAAACATAAATATTGAATTGTCGGCTGGCGAAATTACCTGCCTCCTGGGCCCCTCTGGCTGCGGCAAGTCGACCTTGCTCAGAATTCTGGCGGGCCTGATGCCGCAAACCTCGGGTATCATAAAAATGGACGGTGTCGAGATCGCCGGTCCAAACGCTTACGTGCCCCCCGAAAAGCGCAGCATCGGACTGATGTTTCAGGATTTCGCACTTTTCCCACACCTCACTGTGCTGCAAAACGTCATGTTCGGCCTCTATGCTCTGAACCGACTGGAAGCCATCCGCACAGCCGATCAGGCACTCGCCCGCGTCGGCATGTTGCCATTCCGCGATGCCTATCCTGCGATGCTCTCAGGCGGCGAGCAGCAACGTGTGGCACTCGCCCGCACATTTGTGCCGAGGCCACAAGTCGTCTTGATGGACGAACCATTTTCTGGCCTCGACCAGCGCCTGCGTCAAACCGTCCGGGGCGAAACCGTGGCAGTACTCCGCGAAATGCGCGCCACCGCAGTACTTGTGACACACGATCCTGAGGAAGCACTGGAAATAGCCGATCGCATTATCCTCATGCGCGCAGGCCGCATTGTCCAGTCCGGCAAACCCTACGACCTGCATGATCGACCGGCCAACCTCGATGCCGCGCGCTTTTTCTCCCCGGCTGACGAACTGACAGCAACAGTGAAGCAGGGGACCGTGTTGACACCCTTCGGTCCGTTCTCTGCAAAAGCCAAAAACGGTACCTCCGTCACAATTCTGCTGCGGCCAGATGCGATTATCCGCTCGGTCGAACCTGGGGCAACCCTGGGCCGCGTCTTGTCGGTCCAGCGTAATCGGCGGTCTGTTCTGTGCAAAGTGCTGATCGAAGGCCAACAAGCACCTTTCACGGTGCGGCTCGAAGGGCTCACGGCAGCAAAGACAGGTGAAATGCTTGGTTTTGCCTTGCGAAATGATCAGGTCCTTGCCTTTGAATCTGCAACAGGCAAGCCTATATAGTGGATCGGGTTTCGGTTTGTTGCGGTTCTCGTTCGTTTCTGCAATAACACGGCGACGCCTGAAGTAAATTGATCGCCGCCAAGGCTGCGGCAAGGGAGTATTGAGAGATGGGTATTGGTGCATGGTGGCATTGGGTCATTTTGTTGGTTGTTGTGCTCGTCTTGTTTGGCGGCAAGGGCAAGGTGTCTGATCTGATGGGCGACGTCGCCAAGGGCATCAAGAGCTTCAAGAAGGGCCTTGCGGACGAGCCTTCAGAAATTGCAGAAAAGACCGAAAAATCACTGCAAGACGCCAAGAACACTGCTGAAAAGGTCTAGGCCGGCAACGCGGGGCGAAATGCTCCGCAATTCGGCTGGTATGAATCACAATGTTTGATTTTGGCGTCGGCTATTCCGAACTCTTTGTCCTGGCGCTGATCGCAGTAGTCGTGATCGGCCCCAAGGACCTGCCCAAGGTTCTGCGCTCCTTTGGCCAATTCATGAACAAGATGCGCGGCATGGCGCGTGAGTTCCAGACACACGTTGATGCCGCGATGAAGGATTCGGGCCTCGACGAACTCAAGCGCGAAGCCCAAAACCTGAAATCCGACATCAACACGAAAATGAGTGTGCCGAACATTGCTGGCGGTGCGGCCGCTCAACTCTCGCGCCCCAGCAATGACTTCGACAAACTCTTTGGCGGTGAAGAAGCCGTGGGCGAAACCAAAGTGGCAGGCAAACCGGTGGATGCTCCTGCGGCATCGACCACATGACCCAGTCTGACATCGACAAGTCAGAAGCCCCGCTGCTTGATCATTTGATTGAGTTGCGTTCGCGCATCGTCAAGGCTGCGGCTGGATTCGGCATAGCATTCATCGCCAGCTTCTTTTTTTCGTCTGATATTTTTCATTACCTGATCAAGCCGTTTGAGTGGGGCATTGGCAAGGACGTCAGCCTCATCTCCACCAAACTCCTCGGTTTCTTCCTCGTGAAGTTGAAGATCGCGATGTTCGGCGGCATGTTCTTCGCGTTCCCGATGATTGCCTTGCAGGTCTATCGCTTCGTTGCACCAGGCCTCTACAAGCATGAACGCCAGGCATTTGGCCCCTACCTCGTCGCAACACCATTGTTCTTCGTGCTCGGCTCTTGCCTCGTTTATTTTTTCCTTCTGCCCGTCGCCATTCACTTCTTCTACAATCTCGCAGCTGGCGTCGGCACTGTGAGTGGTGGCGACAAGAACCTCATTGAACTCATGCCCGATGTCGAAGCCTATCTCGATTTCGTCATGATGCTGATTCTCGCATTCGGTCTGGCCTTCCAGTTGCCTGTCGTCCTCACGCTTCTGGGCCAGGTTGGTATCCTCACCGCCGATCAACTGCGCAAGGGCCGCCGATTTGCCATCGTCGGCGTATGCGCCGTAGCCGCACTCATCACGCCGCCAGACCCTCTATCGATGCTCGCCATGGCCGTGCCGCTGGTCGGCCTTTACGAACTCGCCGTCTTCGCTGTGGCCTTCCTCGAAAAGCGCCGCAAGAAGGCAGAAGAAGCACCTTCCAGCTCGAACAGCTTAAAGCCTCTTTAAGCGCAGCGCAGAGCTGGTTATAGAGGGCGCGCAAACAAACTTCATCCCCTCCCCCTTGTGGGGAGGGTTAGGGTGGGGGTCGCGCCGCAGCATCAGAAATGAAAAGAATCCTTGAAGTTCTGGCGCACCGTCCGACCCCCACCCCGGCCCTCCCCACAAGGGGGAGGGGGAAGACTAACACCACAGGAATCCCATGCACGACATCAAAGCCATCCGTGAAAATCCCGACGCCTTCGACAAAGCCTGGGCACGACGTGGCTTGTCTTCGCAGACTCCGGCGATCCTGAAAATTGATCATGACCGCCGCGCCGTGCTCGCGCAATTGCAGGACATGCAAGGCAAGCGCAACGCACTCTCGAAATTGGTAGGCGAGGCAATGAAGTCTGGCGACAAGGCGAAAGCCGAGGCGATCAAGACCGAAGTGGCCAATCTGAAAGACGCAATCACAAAAGGCGAAGAACACGAACGCGGTTTTGATGCCATGATGCGTGACACGCTTTCTTCCCTCCCCAATCTCCCGCTCGACGAAGTGCCCGATGGCAAGGATGAACACGGCAACGTCGAGCAGCATCGCTGGGGCAACCGCCCCGGCATGAATTTCAAGCCGAAACAGCATTTCGAGCTCGGCGAAGCGTTGGGCCAGATGGATTTCGAAACCGCCGCCCGCATGTCGGGCGCGCGCTTCACGCTCCTGCGCAACGACCTTGCGCGAATGGAACGAGCGCTGGCGCAGCTGATGCTCGACATTCAAACCGAAAAGAACGGTTATACGGAATGTTCCGTTCCGCTTCTGGTGAACGACAACGCGGTGTACGGAACCGACCAGCTGCCGAAATTCGCAGAAGACCTGTTCCGCACCACCGATGGCCGCTGGCTCATTCCGACCGCGGAAGTGTCGCTCACCAATACCGTGCGTGAACAGGTTCTGGATGAAGCAAGACTGCCGATGCGCCTCACCGCCTGGACACCATGCTTCCGCTCCGAGGCCGGTGCTGCCGGTCGCGACACCAGAGGCATGATCCGCCAGCACCAATTCACCAAAGTCGAACTCGTGTCAATCACCACGCAGGAGCAGGGCAGGGCTGAACTCGACCGCATGACCAAATGCGCCGAAAGCATTCTGCAGGCACTCGGCCTCCACTATCGCGTCATGAAACTCTGTGCCGGTGATATGGGCTTCGGTGCACGCATCACCTATGACATTGAAGTCTGGTTGCCAGGCCAAGATGCCTTCCGCGAAATTTCGTCCTGTTCCTATTGCGGCGATTTCCAGGCCCGCCGTATGGACGCGCGCTACAAATCAAAAGACGGCATGAAGTTCGTTCACACGTTGAATGGATCAGGCCTCGCCGTAGGTCGAACACTTGTTGCCGTTCTCGAAAACTACCAGAATGATGACGGCTCGATCACCATCCCCGAAGCTCTGCGCCCCTACATGGGTGGCAAGGAAAGGATTCTAGTTCAATGAGAGTTCTTGTCACCAATGACGATGGCATCCACGGCGAAGGCCTCGTTGCGCTGGAAGAAATCGCAAGCGCACTGTCGAAAGATGTCTGGGTCGTGGCACCTGACGAAGAACGCTCCGGCGCTGGTCACTCGCTCACATTGTCAAACCCGATACGCTACCGCAAGATTGAAGATCGCCGCTTCGAAGTGAGCGGAACACCAACCGATTGCGTCATCATGGCTGTGCGCAAGATCATGCCGGGCATTCCGGATGTCGTGCTGTCAGGCGTCAACCGTGGCCGCAACATCGCAGACGATGTCACATATTCCGGCACCATCGCTGCCGCCATGGAAGGCACCGCACTCGGCATTCCGTCCATCGCATTTTCACAAGCCGGCGGAATATTTGACAACAACAAGACTTTTGCCGTTGCCCGCAAGCACGGCCCTGCAATCGCCAAGACGCTGTCACAAATGCAATTTGGTCCCGGCGTTCTCGTCAACGTAAACTTTCCGGATTGCCGCGTTGATGAAGTAAGGGGCATCGAAATCACCCGCCAGGGAAAACGCGATCAGAATTTTCTCGACGTGGACGAACGGCTTGATCATCGCGGCGAAAAATATCACTGGATCACGTTTGGCGAAGAACACAAATCGCCATCGCTGGGAACCGATATTTGGGCGATCGCCAACAAGTACATCTCGATCACCCCGCTGCATATGAACCTGACGCAAGTGGAAGCGATGGAAGCGCTGCGGCTGCGCTTTACCTGATGTCATCTGCTAAAACTGCCCGCGCCATCGGCATCGACTTTGGCACGACCAACACTGTTATCGCTGTTGCAGGCGAAGATGGCCGCGCCAACGTTCTAAAATTTTCTCATCATGACCAGAGCTATCAGACCTACCAGTCCGCTCTGTGTTTCTGGGAAGAGAAGCGCGGTGCAGCTTACGAACTTCAGGCAGAAGGTGGCCCCTGGGCCATCGAGAAATTTCTTGAAGCATCGCTGCCCCACCGCTTCGTGCAGTCGTTCAAGTCGTTTGCTGCCAGCAAGGTCTTTCAGGACACGCGCATATTTCGCAAGCGATTTGAGTTCGAAGACTTGCTCGAATCCTTTTTTGCGACATTGATGAAGCATGCAGATGGTTTGTCACTTTCAGGCAACAAGATTGTTATCGGCAGGCCAGTGCAATTTGCCGGCGCGGCACCAGATGAAAACCTGGCACTCAAACGATATTCCAAGGCCTTCGCCCGCCTCGGGATTGCAGATCCGATTTACATTTATGAACCCGTCGGCGCCGCATTCTTCTTCGCCCAGCGGCTGCAGCACGATGCAACTGTACTCGTGGCAGATTTCGGCGGCGGCACCAGCGACTTCGCCGTCATGCGCTTCGAACGCAAAGGCGGCCGCATGCAGGCGCGCCAGTTGGGCCATGCAGGAATTGGCATTGCTGGCGATGCGTTCGACTACCGCATGATTGATCACGTCGTCTCACCCCAACTCGGCAAGGGAACCGACTATCGATCCTTCGACAAGAGGTTGACGTTGCCCAATGGATATTACTCAAACTTCGCGCGCTGGAACCTGCTGGCACTGATGAAATCGAATGGCGAATTGAAGGAACTGAAAGGCCTGCTGCATTCCGCTGTGGAGCCCGACCGACTGCAGAACTTCATCGATATCATCGAGAATGATCTCGGCTTTGCGCTCTATCGGTCCGTCTCCGCAGCAAAGTTCGAACTCTCGGCCCATGACAAGACAACATTCAGTTTCCGCCACGACGACATCAACATCGAAGCCGACATCACGCGGCGCGATTATGAATCCTGGCTGGCCGACGATTTGGCCAGGATTTCTGAAACAGTGGAAAAAGCCCTCGCCAATTCCAACCTGCCAGCCACGGCGATTGACAAAGTCTTCCTCACCGGTGGCACGTCGTTCATCCCGGCGATCCGCAATATTTTTGTGACGTCCTTCGGTGAAGACAAGATTGCATCAGGCGACCAATTTGAATCGATCGCTTATGGCTTGGCCCTGATAGGCACCTCAGAAAACCCTGCAGACTGGGCGGCCAGGGTTTAGGCCTTTCAGGCTGTTGTAACCTGCAATTGCGAATCACAACAGGAACCAGATACCAAGCCATCCAAGTGTTGTGGCGTTTCAACCCGCGTAGATTTTGCCTGAAGATCAGGCCGCAATGGAAAATTCGCATGAAACTGACCCTCGCCGCCTTCGCAATCTCGCTCGCCATGCAACCGACGTTTGGTGTTGCCGCCTCACTGGAGCTGGAGCGGTTCATTCCAGGAAGTCCGCTTCTAAATCCAATCAAATTGGCTGCCCCCACTGGTGACACCGAAAATGTGTACTTGCTCGACAGAACCTCTGGCACGGTAACGGCACACAACATTGCAACAGGTGTTGCCGCACCGGCACCATTCCTGACACTTCCAGCCGATTTTCAACCCGGCACATATTACAACGCGTTCTCGATCACGTTCGCGCCAGACTACGCGCAGTCTGGAAAAGTTTATGTCAGTTACGTCGATGTCAGGGACAATCTTCAGGTTTCAGTTGCGACGCGTTCGACAACCAGTCCAGACCAGATTGACCCGCTGAGTTTTCGTTCAATCATCAATGTGAAGCACGATCCGGTAGGGCCGGGTACTCACTATGGAGCTGATCTGGATTTCGGTCCCGATGGCTATCTTTACATCACGACTGGCGACAATGATGAGAGTCCTGCAAATGTACAGTCGCAAAATCTTGGAAGTCTCCAGGGAAAAGTTCTGCGAGTTGATCCCAACGGCGATGATTTTCCAGATGCCGTCAACAACTTTGCGGTTCCTGCAGACAATCCGTTCCGGGGGGCAACGCCAGCAATGACTGATGCGATTTGGGCAACCGGATTGCGCAATCCCTTTCAGGCTGCATTCGATCCACTAACGGGAAAATATGTGATTGCCGATGTTGGCGAAGACTTTTTCGAAGAGATCAATATCGGAGATCGAGGAGCAAACTTCGGCTGGCCCGGAAAAGAAGGCCTTTCCATTTTAAATCCTGGGCTGATAAGCGGCAACCCGTCATTGACCGATCCGCTTTACGCATACAGCCACGGCACAGGTCCGTTTGATGGCGCATCAATCACTGGCGGATTGTTTTATAAGGGACCAATCTCGGCCCTCATCGGCCGCTATTTGTTTGGGGATTTTGTGGCCGGAAAAATATGGTCATTCAATCTTGCGGCCGATGGCAAGAGCATTTCGAATCTTTTGCTCTGGAACCTGATGTCTGCATCCGGTCTGCCACAAAACATCGTGTCGTTTGGCGAAGACGGGTTAGGCAACCTTTACGTCGTAACGCTGGACAATGGCATTTACCGCATAACTGGTGCGTCGGCGGACGACGTTCCTTTGCCGCCCGCGATTTTGCTGTTGGGTTCAGCTCTTTCGACTTTTGGAGTTTTGGGCACAAGAAGAAGAAAGCAGCTCAACCCCAAGTCAAGGCATTCTTGATCTTGCAAGGAAAAAAATCGATCTACACCACAGCTTGTGCCTGTCGGTGTCGAAAGCCCAAGGCTCCGATTGCAGGGTGTGAATAGCGGGCATAAACTTGCGACTCAGTTCCGCCCCAGTCACGAATTAACCTAAGAAGCGCCCATGGCCATTCCAGCACAACTCCGGACTGTTGATTCCCCTGTCGATGCAATCGATGAAGCGCGCACGCCGCCGCACAACATTGAAGCGGAGATGGCGCTATTGGGCGCAATCCTGATGAACAACGAATCCTGCGACAAGGTGACTTCGTTCCTCTTGCCGGATCATTTTTTCGAACCCATCCACGCGCGCATTTTCGATGCTGCCGCCAGCCTCATCCGCATGGGCAAGCTGGCGAACCCGGTTACCCTCAAGTCCTTTTTCGAAAACGATTCGACGCTGAAGGAAATTGGCGGCCCCGCCTACCTTGCACGGCTGGCTGGCAATGCCACGACGATTTTGAACGCGGAAGAATATGGCCGCATGATCCACGAGCTGGCCCAGCGCCGCAAACTGATCAGCGTCGGCACCGACATCGTCAACGATGCCTTCGATGCAACTGTCGAAAACAACGCGCGCCAAATGATCGAGCGCGCCGAGACAACACTCTATTCGCTTGCCGAAGTTGACAAATACGGCAAGGGCTTCATGAACTTCGGCGTCGCCCTGACCGATGCCGTGAGCATGGCCGCCGCCGCTTATGAGCGCGACGGCGGATTGTCCGGCCTCGCAACGGGGCTGCGCGACCTCGACGAAAAAATGGGCGGCTTGCAGGCCTCCGATCTCATCATTCTCGCCGGCCGTCCTGCCATGGGCAAGTCAGCACTCGCCACGAACATTGCCTATCACGTCGCAAAATCATACCGTGCCGAATACCAGGCCGATGGCTCCAACAAGATTCTCGATGGCGCTGTCGTTGCATTGTTCTCGCTCGAAATGAGTGCCGAGCAATTGGCCACGCGTATCATCGCCGAGCAATCCACAATTCCCTCAGAACGCATCCGCCGCGGCAAGATCGATGAAGACGAATTCAACCGCCTCGTCGAGGTGAGCCGCGAACTGCAGTCGCTGCCGCTTTACATCGATGATACAGGCGGCCTGACGATTGCACAGGTCGCAGCCCGCGCCCGCAGGCTGAAGCGTCAGCGCGGCCTTGGCCTCATCGTGCTTGATTATTTGCAGCTGCTGGCCGGTTCCTCACGCAAGGCCGCCGAAGGCCGCGTCCAGGAGGTGACTGAAATCACCGTGGGCCTCAAGGCCCTTGCCAAGGAATTGAATGTTCCGATCATCGCCCTGTCGCAGCTCTCGCGCCAGGTTGAAAACCGCGACGACAAGCGCCCGCAGCTGGCCGACTTGCGTGAATCAGGTTCGATCGAACAGGACGCCGACGTGGTGATGTTTGTCTATCGCGAAGAATATTACCTGCAGCGCAAGGAACCGAGACCAGGTACTCCGGAACACCAGACCTGGCAGGATGAAATGAACCAGGTCATGGGCCTCGCGGAGGTGATCATAGGCAAACAACGCCACGGCCCCACCGGCACAGTGCAACTGCAATTTGAAGCCCAGCTCACCAAGTTCCAGAACCTCATGCGCGAAGACCACATGCCGCAAAGATTTGAGTGAGGGAAAAGCGAACGACTTTAACCAGCGGTTTACCATGCCTCAGTCTGAGAGCATCTTGATCACATTGCGTTAAATGCTTTACCCGAGTTTCGTCCCGCTTGCTGGGAGGAACACATGGCGACGATTACTGTCACGACCAATTCAGATACTGTTGACGCAGGAGACGGCTTTACGTCGCTGCGTGAAGCAATTGCGCAGGCCGAAGCTGCTGCGGGTGCAGATACGATTGTGTTTGACGCAAGCCTGGCGGGCGAAACGATCATCCTCTCGCATGGTGCAGGCTTCAAGGCGCTGACGATCAACAGTGACGTGACCATTGATGGCGACGTCAATGGCGACAACACGGCCGATATCACCATCAACGCGGATCGTGGCGGTCCCGGGCTGCCAGAGGCGGATTTCCACAGCGTGCTCGAAATCACCGGCGGAAACGTTACGCTCGACTCACTTACCATCACCGGTGGCCGGGCGCTCACTGGCGGCGGCATCGACATTGCGGCGGGTGCGACAGTCGCCATCGATCATTCAACTGTCACTGGCAATTATGTCTCGGGCCAAGAGACAAATTCTTCCGTTGCGGGCGCAGGCATTGCCAATGCGGGCACGCTGACAATCAACAACAGCGCCATCCATGACAATGGCGGGGGAGCTGGCACGGGCGGTGATGCAGCGGGCGGCGGCATTTACAACACAGGATCTCTCACGGTTTCCAACACCACCATTGCCAACAATTTCCTGGAAGGCGGGCAAGGCGAAACCCTGGCAGGTAATGTGCTCACGTCTCCAGGCGATGCATTGGGTGCAGGTCTTGGCAATGCTGGGGGCTCGGTTACGCTCAACAATGTCACCATGACGGGCAATGTTGCTGCAGTGCACAGCGCGGGCACCATCGTGAACCTGCCTGGTGGTGGTACGATGGGCAATGGCGAAACAGGCACCGGCCTTGGCGGGTTTTACACATCGGGCGGCACGGCGCAGGTTGCGAATTCGATCATTCTTGGCAACGTTACGGACACAACGGCATCCGAGGCCTCGGCAACTGGCGTTACCTGGAATGGCCTCAGCATTGTCGGGACCGGAAACGATACCGACGCTTCCGACGGTATCATCCAGGCGATTAAAACGGGCCTGGTTTTCGAAACAACCGCTGATGTGAACACCGTCCTCGGCGTAGGCGGACTGCTTGCGGACAATGGCGGACCTGTAAAAACCGTGAAGCTCAATGATGACCGCTACAATCCGGCCATCGACGCGTCCAGCACGGGCGGCACGGCGGCAGACGCCCGTAGCACGGCGGACCATGACGATTCCAACATCACCAACCGTGACACAAGTGCACGCGATCTCGGCGCCTATGAAGTGGGTGCGGATACGCCTGCCAATGCAGCTCCCACCATGTCCGGCGATCGCGCGGGCACGATGAATGAGGGGGCTATCTATTATGTGACGAGCAACGATCTCTATGCGACTGATGTTGATGTTCTCGACGATGAGCAGAACCTCACCTTCACGGTAAGCAACCAGGCCAATGGCGTCGTCAAGCGCAATGGCACAGCCACAACGACCTTCACAGCCTATGAAGTGCGCACTGGCCAGATCAGCTTCACACATAACGGCAGCGAGGCAGCAACAGCAGGCTTCGATGTGGTTGTTGATGATGGTAATGAAGACAGTTCCGATCCAACCAAGGAACGTTTCAACCTCACGGTTACACCGGTCAATGACAAGCCAATAATCAACAAGCTGATCGCCGATGTGAATCTGCCAATCCACACGGACTATTCATTCGCAGTGGCCAATAATTTCAAGGACCCGGAAGGCAAGCTTACCTTTACGGCCAAAGCTGGCGGCGCTGCGCTGCCGACCTGGCTCAAGCTGTCGAGTACAGGCACGTTCTCCTTGACGCCGCCCGACACGGTCTCAGGCACATTCACCATCGTCGTGACGGCGAAAGACCTGGGCGGCAAGACGGTAACAGACACATTCAGTATTGTGATCCCTAAGAAACCGGGCCTGACAACAGGGGCTGACAATGGTGCTGATAGTCTCACTGGCACATCATCCAACAACGTCATCAATGCTGGTAATGGCACCAACACTGTGAACAGCGGCGGCGGCAATGACAAGGTCTATACTGGTACAGGCATTGACAAGGTCGATCTGGGAACCGGAAATGACACCGCCGATCTCGGTGACGGCAATGACACGGCCTCAGGCGGCGCGGGCAATGACCGCATCAATGTGGACAAGGGCAACGACAAGGCCAGTGGCGGCGACGGAAATGACTTTATTGTGGGGGGCGAAGGCAACGACACGATTTCAGGCGACGCCGGGGCTGATTTCTTGTCTGGCGATGCTGGAGACGATGTTCTGCGCGGCGGAAGTGGCGGCCGCGCGAGCACCGTCGCAGGTAGTCTAGAAGCTCTCCTCGGGCAGTCCGGCAACGACACACTTTTTGGGGATGGCGAGGCAGAGATTGTCCTTTGGGGCGGACAGGGGAATGACACCATACACGGCGGATCGGGCGACGATTTCTTAGATGGCGACCTCTATGTGACCAGTGACCTCCGGAGCTTTCCAAACATCGGTGGCACACTTGTTGATCGAGCCAGCGGCACCGGGACGGACAAGCTTTACGGCGATGCGGGAAATGACGCGATCTATGGCAACTCCGGCAGCGATACCCTCTACGGCGGAACAGGTAACGACAAACTCTATGGCGACAAATTTGGTTTCTGGACCCGTTCCATCGGCGACGCCGCGGTTGCAGGAAATGATAAACTCTTTGGCGATGCAGGAAATGACTTGCTCGATGGCGGTGGCGGGAATGATACGCTCGATGGCGGCACAGGGGTTGACACATTGCTCGGTGGCACTGGCGATGACTTACTGGCCGGTGGTGATGCCAACGACACAATGACGGGCGCCGCCGGCATTGACAAGTTCAAATTCGCCGTGAGCGCGCTGGCGGGGATCGACACGATCACGGACTTCGAGGTGGGCGTGGACAAGATCCAGCTTCCGGCGCTGTTCACAGGTGCAACGCTGGCGGCCTTTGGTGCCGTGCAGACAGCCACCGACAAGCTGATCTATGATTCAGCCACGGGTGCGCTCTATCTCGACAATGATGCCGAAGGCACAGGCGTAGCAGTGCAGTTCGCCATTCTCGGCGCGACAACGCATCCGGCAATCACCATCGGTGATTTCCTGTTTGCGTGACCAGTTTACTTGACAGGCCAAGGCGGCGCGTTTCCGGCCAATGGACAGCGCGCCGCTGCAAACTGTTTTTGCATTGAACATGCCGGATTCGGTGGATTTGTTGACAGTACACGAAACCGTACGGATTGGTCCGTATGCTGATCATTGTTGGTTTGTGTCCATTCCATTCCGCCCACCAATCGCATAATGAGCGCCGCAGCGCTCCAAAATCCGCACAACTCCACTGCATCTGCGTCATCTGCGGATAAAACTTTATGGTGGTCAACTCCAGGCATTGGTGGTGACGTTCAATATGGCTCGGATGGCGAGCAGAGCCTGGCAACGACAACGCTGGCCGAAAACCTTACAGCTTGCTACCCAACATCGACCCGCCAGTGCCAGGCACGGCGGCTCCAACATTGCCGAACAGCTCGCGCAAGATTGAGTAATTCGCGCCTGCAACCGGGGTCTTGCGCGTATTCAGGTCAATGATCCGGCCGTCCTGCAAACCATACTGCGCGACCGATTGAACCTGGTCCTGCCGGTCAAAGCGCACCGCAATGACTTCGCGGCTGATTTCCTTGGGGCGGAGGAAAGCCCGGCCCTCGGTCACACTGGTGATGTAATAGTAGCTGTCGCCCTGGAAGTTGACGCTGGCGGTGGTCGAGGGTGAACCCAGGACGCCCTCAACTTCACTCTTGGCCATTCCTTCGGAAATCTGCGAGAATGCGTTGGCTTTGGCGTAATAGCCACGGTGGTTGATTTCCGGCGTGCAGCCTGAAAGAGCAACGGGTGCGGCAAGCATTGCAAGCCAAAAGGAAACTGAACGTAGCGGCGATATGACCATGGGTGTGAAAGAATCAACTCCGTTATGTGTTTGCCCCCAACACGAAGGAAGGGCAAGGCGATGATTTTAAGGCGGTTGTTCGAGCGCAGGCCCGATCCGGGTCAGGCCCTCTATGAGGTAATTGTGGCTGCGGCACGGCAGCCCCGCTTTTATGCCGACATGGGAGTGCCGGATTCTGTTGATGGCCGCTTCGACATGATTACCTTGCACATGTTCCTGGTTCTTGACCGCCTCAACGATGCCTCGCTCGAAGCCACGCGCCAAACCCTGACCGACGTTTTCTTCCGCGACATGGACCGCTCGTTGAGGGAAATGGGTGTTGGCGATCTCTCTGTTGGCAAGAAAGTGCGCAAGATGGCGGAAGCTTTTTACGGCCGCTTGCTGGCCTACAGGAAAGCCGCAGGCCAGGGCGAGGAAGACCTTGCAGCAGCACTCGCCCGCAATATCTATGTCGAGAGCGGAGGCAGCCACGCGCCCGCTTTGGCAAAGTGGGTTCTGGCCGCACAGGCCAATCTCGCCACGCAATCATCAAACGACATTGTTGCTGCCAGAGTGGTTTTTCCAGCATGAAACGCAGCAGAGAATTTTCCCGCCCGATCGAAATCGACCGCATTCCCCGCACCGGGTCGCACGAACATTTCGCGGCGGATGAACTGGAATGCAAATGGATCGCGGAAATCCTCAAGGTCCCCGCTGTTCATTCGCTCAAGGTAAAGTTCCTCGCCACGCCCTGGCGCGGTGGCGGCTTGAAGGTGACAGGCAATGTGAACGTCGAACTCACACAAACCTCCGTCGTCAGCCTCGAAGACTTTCGCACCACTGAATCCTACGAGGTCGAGCGCTATTTTTCCAGGAAACTCCCGGAGGATGACACGGAGGCGGATATCGACGTGCTGACCGACCGGACCATCGATCTTGCGGCTATTGCCATGGAAACCATCGGCCTCGAGCTCGACCCTTATCCAAGAAAGCCCGGCGAAGTTTTTGCAGCAAGCGAGGAACCGGAAGAGCCAGCCCCAGCAATAGTCAGTCCCTTCGCTAAACTGTCAAATCTCAAAAAAGACAAAACTTCAGGTTGAATTATTTGACGAGCGCTTTTGATTTGTGGCAGCGGAAACAGTCGCTATGAATAGGCGGCTCGCGGATTCGAACCGACCGGGGCAAGGGCACAAGACTGGGGAAATATGAAACGACCAATTACGCTGTCGCTTGATGCAATGGGGGGAGATCACGGACCGGAAATCGTTGTTCCGGGTGCAGCCCTTGCGCAACTGCGCCATCCGCAATGCCGTTTCGAATTTTATGGCGACGAAGCAAGGATAAAGCCGCTGCTCGCCCAGCATCAAAAGTTGCAGCAAGTCTCCACGATCCATCATTGTGACGTGTCCATCACCATGGATGAAAAACCCAGCCAGGCGCTGCGCCGTGGCCGCCACAAGAGTGGCATGTGGAAAGCCATCGAAGCCGTGCGCAATGGCGATGCCGATGCCGCCGTCTCCGCCG
This sequence comes from uncultured Alphaproteobacteria bacterium, assembly GCA_963738595.1. Lineage (GTDB taxonomy): Bacteria > Pseudomonadota > Alphaproteobacteria > Rhizobiales > Aestuariivirgaceae > Aestuariivirga. The sequence goes on along the minus strand of CAVTXF010000007.1, from coordinate 11,692 downwards.
GCAACACTGGCGCACTCATGGCCATGTCGCGTTTCGTCCTCAAGACCATTCCCGGCATCGACCGCCCCGCCATCGCCGCCATGTGGCCAACTCAGCGCAACGAAAGCATCGTGCTCGATGTGGGTGCCACTGTCGGCGCAGACGCACGCCAGCTGATCGAATTCGCCGTCATGGGCCAAGCCATGGCCAGCTGCGCATTCAACATGAAAAACCCCAGTGTCGGTCTGCTCAACATCGGCACCGAGGAAATCAAGGGCAACGAAGCCATCAAGGAAGCCGCCCGCCTGATCCGCGACCTGCAATTGCCCATCGCCTATCACGGCTTCGTCGAGGGCGATGACATCGGCAAGGGAACGGTGGACGTTGTCGTCACCGAAGGTTTCACCGGCAACATTGCCCTGAAGACCGCCGAAGGCACGGCCAAGCAGATCGCTACGTTCCTCCGTTCGGCGATGGAAAGTTCGCTGATGTCCAAGATTGGCGGATTGTTCGCCTATGGCGCATTCAGCGCGCTGAAGGAACGCATGGACCCGCGCAAGCACAATGGCGGCGTATTCCTGGGCCTCAATGGCGTTGTCGTCAAAAGCCACGGCGGCACTGATGCGCTGGGCTTTGCCACCGCGATTGATGTCGCCTTCGACATGGTGAAGGATGGCCTCGTCGAAAAAATCGCCGCGCATGTCGCCGAGGTAAACCTGAAGCTCGCGCCCGAAGCGCGCGCGGCTGAATAGCAGGAGAAGCAATGACCAGGTCTGTGCTACGCGGCTGTGGCTCGGCTTTGCCGAAGCGTTCGATGACCAACGACGATCTCGCAAAGATCGTCGACACGACTGATGAGTGGATCAGGGAACGCACCGGCATCCGCTCGCGCTACATCGCAGGCGAAGGCGAAACCACCCGCACTCTCGCTGCCGACGCCGCGCGAAAGGCACTGGCCCACGCCGGCATCGATGCATCCGCAATCGATCTCGTCATCGTCGCCACCTCAACCCCTGACAACACCTTTCCCGCAACCGCAACGCAAGTGCAGGCCGACCTCGGGATAAAACAGGGCGCTGCCTTCGACCTGCAAGCCGTCTGCTCCGGCTTCGTCTACGCACTCGCCACTGCCGATAATTTCATCAAGGGCGGTAGCGCCAAGGCCGTGCTGGTGATCGGCTCTGAAACCTTCTCGCGCATTCTCGACTGGACCGACCGCACCACCTGCGTTCTCTTCGGCGATGGCGCCGGCGCCATGGTGCTGACCGCAGAGGAAGGCGCAATGGAAGTGAAGGACCGCGGCATCATCGGCACAAGGCTCCGTGCCGACGGCCAGCATGTCAGCAAGCTCTATGTCGATGGCGGTCCATCAACCACAAAAACCGTGGGCTACCTGCGCATGGAGGGCCGCGAGGTCTTCAAGCACGCCGTCGCCAACATGACCTCGGTGATGACCGACCTGATGAACGAGCACGGCGTGAAACCCGCCGACATCGACTGGTTCGTGCCCCACCAGGCCAACCGCCGCATCCTCGAAGGCACCGCCAAAAAACTCGGTATCAACGAGGACCGGATCGTGATCACCCTCGATAAACACGGCAACACCTCCGCCGCCTCCATCCCGCTGGCGTTCGACGCTGCCGTGAGGGATGGCCGCATAAAGCCAGGGCATTTAGTCCTGTTAGAGGCTATGGGTGGCGGATTTACCTGGGGCGCGGCGCTTTTGAGGGTATAAATCCTCGCAATGTGAAAATAACGCTTGACAGCGTACGCTGGTTGGGCTATGGATTGATACATTCGGCAGTCGTGGGTGAGGACGAAACGGGCGTCAAACGCTGGCCCGGCAGCTCCAATAACTCCGCCGAAAATCAACAGAAGAGCGACAAAACTGAGCCGCAGTTGGTGGAGTATTTGTGCGAACTGCAACTTGGTGTATGCAGAATGCATGAGCCAGATCGCAAGCAAAAGGCACAACCGCATGAATGGCGTGACGCGCAATGGCCAGGCCTATGCGACTTACATCTACGACACGCACGGCCACCTGATCGCCGAAGCCAACGCCGCAACGGGGGCGACCACGCGCGAATACCTCTGGCTGCCGTCCAATGATAACACAAACGACACCATCGCCGACTCCATCCTCCCCCTTCACGGGGGAGGTGGCGCGTCAGCGCCGGAGGGGGTAGCCCCCGATCTCCCGCTGGCCGTGATTGAAGGTGCCTCGACTTATTACGTCCACACCGATCACTTGGGCCGTCCAACAAGAATGACCGACGCCGCCAGAGCCACGGTGTGGCAGGCATCATGGAAACCCTGGGGCGAGATTGAAAACATCTCCGGCACGATCCTCAACAACCTGCGCTTCCCGGGCCAATACTTCCAGATCGAAACCAACCTCGCCTACAACCACCACCGCCACTACGACCCAGTGACCGGCAGCTACACCCAGCCCGATCCGCTAGGCTTCGTCGACGGCCCGAGTGTCTATGCTTATGCGGGCAACAGCCCATGGATGAAAACTGATAGGAAAGGGCTAACAGTAGCAGGCTGTCCACCCTTAATGCCACGTTGTCGTTCAATCTTGGAAGGCGGCGGAGGAGGTGCAGGCGGCGGCGCTGGTGGAGCCGCAGCAGGTATTGGCGCTGGTGCCCTGATCTGGGAAATTGGCAGGGAAATCTATGACTGGTGCCTACCGGCAGCAACAGACTTGCCAACATCTGGAAGATGCAAGCCTTCAGAGGAAGCCTACTGCAAAGGTTGGTGCGGCAGACGCGAAGTCAAGGGTTGTTATGTAACCATTGGATGGAGAATAAAGGGTGTCAGAGATCTTGGACCAATCCGGCGCGAACAACGCACCGTCAATTGTAACTGCAACGATGACTAAAAGATGTGATGCGCATAGATGACTGGAGCCGAAAACGATCGAATGTCTCGGGAAAGATTTGAGATAGGCCAAGTTTATTTCCGAGTAACCTACCCTGACGTCAAAATGCACTATCCGCTTATTGAAAGCTTTGTCTTTCTCGGCATGAACTTCTCCGATGAAGACACGGAGGATACATGGTACTTTCAGTCTGCGGAAGATTTCAGTGACTATGGTTCAGCTTTAGAGGGCGTAGAGCGTCCTGTATCTTGCGTGACCCTTGAAGATTCATCCGATTTTGAAAACATCGAACAGCTCACTCTGACCCTTCAGGACGCAACCGCACGAAGGAAGGTTGCAAGGAAACATCTATAGTGAGCAGCAGACCCCGTTATGAAAATCCGCGCGAACGTGAAAAGAGTATCGAACATCAGCATGACGGAGAATGGTGCGAGCTTCCGGGTGTTCACGCATGATGCGGGCGGCAACATCACGCAAGAGGTGCGCCCCGGCGCTGAAACCTTCGACTACACCTATAACAACCGCAACCGGATGAGCGCTGTCACGCGCAATGGCGCGGCCTATGCCACCTACATCTACAACGCGCTCGAGCAACTGGTGAGCCGCAACACGGCAGCACCAGGTGGCCCCGTCGGCACGGTGCATTACATCTACGACACGCAAGGCCACCTGATCGCCGAAGCCAACGCCGCAACCGGTGCCACCACGCGCGAATACCTCTGGCTGCCGTCGAACGACAACAGCAACGACACGCTGGCCGAGGACATCATCGGTGGTGCCAACGATAACACACCCGATCTCCCGCTGGCCGTGATTGAAGGTGCCTCGACTTATTACGTCCACACCGACCACCTCGGTCGCCCAACAAGAATGACCGACGCCGCCAGAGCCACAGTGTGGCAGGCATCATGGAAGCCCTGGGGCGAGATTGAAAACATCTCCGGCACGATCCTCAACAACCTGCGCTTCCCGGGTCAATACTTCCAGATCGAAACCGGACTGGCCTACAACCACCACCGCCACTACGACGCAGTGACCGGCCGCTACACCCAGCCCGACCCGCTAGGCTTCGTGGACGGGCCGAGTGTCTATGCTTATGCGGGCAACTCGCCGTGGATGAATGCGGATCGGGACGGGAGAAAGTACAATGGAATTCCAACCGGGACCCCATCGAGGGAGCAAACTGAAAAAACCCAGCAATGCGCGCAACAGTGCTTTGCTGATTACTACGGGATCGGTGCAGGTGCAGCAGCTGTAAATGCAGCAACTGGCCCATACATGTCAAAACCTCGAACTGGAATATCAGGTGGTGGTCCATCCGGCTCAAGGACCAGCGTCTTGAGTTCGGCGGCGGGTAAATACATTCCAAGTGGCCTACCGCGGAGTATCGCCCGCGGTCTGGGGCGGGAACTGGGGGCTGCCAGTTTCGCAGTCTGTCTCGTCGATATTGCTGTTATTTCATTTTGCACCAAGCAATGTTCGGGTAATTAAATTGATTGACCATGTCTAGTAGGGCCGAACTTGTCGAAAAAACTGCCATGGAGCTGATAGAACTATTGGCGCAATTTAGGAGAGTGCCGCCGCAAACTCATTCCAAAACGCAGCTGTACGGTGAACTGGGACTAGCAGGTGATGACGCGGATGAGTTTCTTTCGGCAGTCGATTTCAAGTACGACAATTGTCTGAGCAAGAACAAATTTGAAACTTGGAAATACTTCCCTGATGAGGGCGCAATGATCTTGGGATGGCCATTCAAGCTGTTGAACTTCTGGCCATTTAAACTAGTGGGCTCAAAATCGAAACTCGATCCTGGTCAATTTCAACCACTGGATTTCTGTGACCTTGCCGGATATGTCGTACAAAGTGAATAAACGTCCAACTTTTCAGCAAAATGGACAATCGACATGACGGAGAATGGTGCGAGCTTCCGGGTCTTCACCCATGATGCGGGCGGCAACATCACGCAAGAGGTGCGGCCCGGCGCTGAAACCTTCGACTACACCTATAACAACCGCAACCGGATGAGCGCCGTCACGCGCAATGGCCAGGCCTATGCCACCTACATCTACAACGCGCTCGAGCAACTGGTGAGCCGCAACACGGCAGCACCAGGCGGCCCCGTCGGCACGGTGCATTACATCTATGACACCGATGGTCACCTGATCGCCGAAGCCAACGCCGCAACCGGTGCCACCACACGCGAATACCTCTGGCTGCCCTCGAACGATAACCAGAACGACACCATCGCCGACTTCATCCTCCCCCTTCACGGGGAGGTGGCGCGTCAGCGCCGGAGGGGGTAGCCCCCGATCTCCCTCTGGCCGTGATTGAAGGTGCCTCGACTTATTACGTCCACACCGACCACCTCGGTCGCCCGACGCGCATGACCGACGCCGCCAGGGCCACGGTGTGGCAGGCATCATGGAAACCCTGGGGCGAGATTGAAAACATCTCCGGCACGATCCTCAACAACCTGCGCTTCCCGGGCCAATACTTCCAGATCGAAACCGGACTGGCCTACAACCACCACCGCCACTACGACGCAGTGACGGGCCGCTACACCCAACCCGACCCGCTAGGCTTCGTGGACGGCCCGAGTGTCTATCAATATGCGATGAACTCGCCGTTCATGAATACGGATCCAACTGGCCAAGCTCATACGACGGTTATTCGTCCCATCCCGGTGCCACCAAGTATTTTACCTGGAGCAAGATCAAATCTACCTTTTAGTCCAATTCCAAATTCTGGTTCGAGCGCTTGTCCACCACCACCAGGAGATTGCGATCCCGATCAACACAGGAATCTCCAAGACGAAGTTGATGGAGCTTGCAAGAGGGAACGCGCGTGCAAAGGAAATATGGATAGCGGTACTCTATTAACTAGGCAGATTATGAACGAGAGTTGCATGCGGGCAAGAAATAACATCAACAGACTGTGCTTCAGAGGGGGAGATCAGAATCATCGTGATCAGGCCACAGAGGCGGGTAACGCCATCAACAGGTGTAGGCAACTTCGTGAATTGGCGGTACAGCGGTAATTCGCCCAATGAGTGAAGCGCGCGATGACAGGCATCAAGAGCGTCAGAGGCTGGTGGATAGCATCCGAGTTGCCTTCCCAGTGATCCCGGTACCTGTCAGTTCGGAGTTAGTTGCTGAAACTCCATACCGTGACTTCGAGAGAGAATATGTAAAGCGTTTTTTGTCAGGCAGGTCATGGGATCAGATTACTTTGCACGATCTTAATCACGTCTATGAAGGCGACGCTTCTGCAATACTCAGCTTTTGCTCAGACAAAGCATTCAATTATTACTTTCCATCGTTTCTGATCTTGGGACTGACTGATCTGGAAAACGCAGACCTGAAATTTACATCCACTATATACAAGTTCACACTCAATTCGGAACGCGACAAGGAACTTTACGGGCGGAACATGAGAAGGATAATGTCTTTCTCAAAACCGCAACTTGAAATCATCCGTGACGTCTTTAGTTTTGTTAGCGCAACTGAGCCAGACGAATTGCCCTCTTGGGAGGCAGAGCCGGCGATACAGACGATAGAAAGCCTGCTTGAAAGGCAAGTTGACCTCACCGCAAAGGAAGAATGGAGCCGCAGTTGAGCAGGGCAAGACTTATGGCTATGCTGTCGGCATGAACCTGACCTCGATCACGGATACGGTTGCTGCAACGCAGAACGTTTCCCTGTGGCACAGTCCGTCGAACCGTCTGACCTCGGCGGATGGGCCCTGGGGCCAGACGACGTTTTCCTATGACGCCACCGGCAACCGCACCTACGACGTCAACACGCTGAATGCCGTGACGACGACGCGCGTGCAGTGGTATCCGGCGAACTCCAACCGCATGACCGACATGACGGAGAATGGTGCGAGCTTCCGGGTGTTCACGCATGATGCGGGCGGCAACATCAGCCAAGAGGTGCGGCCCGGCGCTGAAACCTTCGACTACACCTATAACAACCGCAACCGGATGAATGGCGTGACGCGCAATGGCGCGGCTTACGCCACCTACATCTATAACGCGCTGGAACAACTGGTGAGCCGCAACACGGCAGCACCCGGCGGCCCCGTCGGCACGGTGCATTACATCTACGACACTCGACGGCCACCTGATCGCCGAAGCCAACGCCGCAACGGGGGCGACGACGCGCGAATATGTCTGGCTGCCGTCCAATGATAACACAAACGACACCATCGCCGACTTCATCCTCCCCCTTCACGGGGGAGGTGGCGCGTCAGCGCCGGAGGGGGTAGCCCCCGATCTCCCGCTGGCTGTTGTGAATGTCTCTGCAACTCCCACCACCTTGATGGTCCACACCGATCACTTGGGCCGTCCAACAAGAATGACCGACGCAGCCAGAGCCACGGTGTGGCAGGCATCATGGAAACCCTGGGGCGAGATTGAAAACATCTCCGGCACGATCCTCAACAACCTGCGCTTCCCGGGTCAATACTTCCAGATCGAAACCGGATTAGCCTACAACCACCACCGCCACTATGACCCGGTGACTGGACAGCTACACCCAACCCGACCCGCTGGGCTTCGTGGACGGCCCGAGTGTTTATGCGTATGCGGGCAACTCGCCGTTTATGAATGTGGATCGGGATGGTGCTGAGTATTGGCCGCCAGGCTCGTTTGGGCATGGCAGCATTTCAGTCAATGGAGGACAACATGGTGGGTTAGATCGTCATGACTTTACACAGAACCATATCCTGCATTTCTGAAATAGTTTTTGCAGTATTTTGGCGGGAAGCGTTTGAGGATTTCGCCGATGCGGTCGTTGAGGCCGTCAATGGTTCGCTCCCTGGCTTTGCGGAGCCAGTGTTTGAGCGTTGAAAAGAACTGCTCAATGGGGTTGAGGTCCGGACTGTAGGGCGGCAGGAAGACGAGCCGTGCGCCTGCCTGTTTGATGGCTTGGCGATCGGCTTCGGCCTTGTGGCTGCCGAGGTTGTCCATTACGACGATGTCTCCGGGCCGGAGCGTGGGAACGAGGAACTGGCGCACATAGGTGAGGAAGCTCTCGCCATTGATCGGTCCATTGAAGAGGCACGGAGCCGTGATGCTGTCGCAGCGCAGTGCAGCGAGGAAGGTCAGCGTCTTCCAGCGGCCGTGCGGCACGCGGGCCACGTGCCTCTTGCCTTTGGTGCCCCAGCCTCTGAGCGGGGCCATGTTGGTTTTGGTCCAGGTCTCGTCGATGAAGACCATTCGGTTGATGTCCGTCTTCAACAAGTATTTGCCCCACCAGCGGCGCTTTCGCGCAACATCTGGCCGTGTCTGCTCATCGCCATAAACTGTTTTTTTTAAAGCTCTTGCCCTCGCGCTGCATGAAGTTCCACATGGTGCGGTAGTCAACCTTGAGGCCGCGTTCGGCCAGGCCATCCGCCAACCCCTGCAGTGTCACATCCGCGCCACCAGCGACCTGCGCCAGCACCCAGTCGCGGTGTTCCCCCACAATCTTGCGAGGTCGGTGCCCGCCGACCTGGCCCGGCTTCAGGCTTCCCGTGGCCCGATGCCGCGCAACCCAGCGCACCACGCTCGATATGCCCAAGTCCAACTGCTCCGCAACCTTGCGGCAGCTCTTTCCCTGGCTTACAAACTTCAATGCTCGTTGGCGCAGCTCCATCGGATAAGGCTTGGTCATTCATGCTGGCCTCCAACCAGTGGACAGCTTCAATTCAGACCATGACTGATTTGGGAATCCCAAAACCGATTTTAATCAATAGTCATGACGATCTAGTAGTCGATTTGCCCGGGCAAGACGGTCAATACATTCCACCGGGTGGCAGCATTCCAGTTGGCGCTGACGTGGACTTTTATTGCTTTAAAGGCCAGTGGTGGAAAATCAAAGGAGTTCTTTTTTGGTGGAGGAGGTCACGTTAATGTTGACTTCAATAAACAGTCAATTCGCGTAAGAGGCAGCACTATGTCATATCCGGCCTCTCGGCAAGCGAGAGGTTGGAATTTGGTTGATGGTGCGAAAGGGCTTATATTTGGGCCGGGTGAGACGCCTCAGCAATACGTTGAGCGCATTCACAAGCAATGTGGATGCAAATGACTTAAGATTTGCAAACGCCGGAGCGCAACGAGGTGGCGCACCTTTTTTTAGATTTAGGGTTATTTTTTGTGATTAGAGTGGCCATCGTCTTGTTGGGGGTAGGGGTCTTTGCAGCTGTAGGCTGGAACTATGAGGCATCGAGAATCATTTCTGCAATCGATCAAGTTCGGCCAAGAACAAAGTCGTCCGTTTGTCGACCTATGAGGGTACTTACATCGTTGGAATGTCTTCGCCCGATGGAATTCAAATCGATTCTTTTTTTCAGATGCGATTTAAACGCTCGCAGCTTCCAGTACAAGGGTACAAGTTAAAAAAATAGCCGGCTCAAAGCCAAAATGCGAACCGCTAGATATCAAGATCAGATACCAGGAATTTCTTGCTTTTGTGGACTACGCGAAGATTACGCCTTATCACAAAAGTGTTCATGATTTTGCTTCGCTCATGTCCAACTTCGATCAAGCACTCAAGTTCATGAATGAGTAATATGGTCCCAATGAGAATTCTGCGAAGCAAGTGAACTTCAATGGTATTGAATTTCGTTGTTATCTCGAGCCAGTTTGATGACTTTTAGTTCTCGAAGCAGTCATTTTGGTAATTTATCAAGCCCACTCGCAAAGCCAGCAGTTGCCCTTGTCACGACTTTTGGCGTGGTTACCCTGCTAGGGACAGCAGATTGCATGCATTTGGGAAATGCAATTTCATCTTTTACCAATGGATCACTTTTGCTCGCCGCTGCAACCGCCGCGCTTTTTTGGTAGTTCTTAGTCTCCCGTCATTGATGACAATGTCCACGCTCGGAATTGCATGCTGGTCAGTCACTGCAAGTGTCTTGATCTACTGGCTAGCATTCTCGATGATGATGTTGGAAATTAGAGAATACGGAATGGGTCTTTCGGCCATGGCAATATATGGATTGGTGCTTGTGTTAGTTTCAGTTTTGGCGTGGGCTTTCGTGAAATTTCGCTATTTTGTCTAATTCCAGTTGTACAAGATCAGGCGGAAAATCGGGGACGCTTCCCTTTTCCAGGCAAGATGAGTTGCAGTAAACGTACGCCGCATGCGGACCGAGACTGGTCCCGCCGCCGTTGTGGTGCAGAGCAAGACTTTTGCCTATAGTGACGGCATGAACCTGACCTCGATCACCGATACGGTTGCGGCGGCGCAGAACGTGGCGCTGTGGCACAGTCCGTCGAATTGTCTGACCTCGGCCGATGGTCCCTGGGGCAAACCACCTTCTACTACGATCACGTGGCAACCGCACCTATGACGTCAACACGATAGATGCTGCGACCACGAGCGCATTCAGTTCCATCCGCCGAACTCCAACCGCATGACCGCATGAGCGAGAACGGCGGAGCTTCCGGATGTTCACCTATGATGCAGGCGGCAACATCATCAAGACATGCGTCCCGGCGAAACCTTCACCTACACCTACAACAAGCGCAACCGGATGGCCTCGGTCACGCGGAATGGGCAGGCTTACGCCACCTATGTGTATAACGCACTGGAACAGCTGGCCTCGCGCAACACGGCTATCACCAACGGCCCTGTGGGCACGGTGCATTACATCTACGACCTGCAAGGCCATTTGATCGCCGAAGCCAGTGCAGCAACCGGTGCCACGACCCGCGAATACATCTGGCTGCCGTCAAACGACACCAGCAACGACACCATGGCCGAAGACATGGCCTGACGCTGCCAATGACAACGTGCCCGACATGCCGCTGGCACTGGTGGAAGGCACCACACTGTATCAGGTCCACACGGATCATTTGGGCCGCCCCAACCGCATCACCGATGCAGGCAAGGCCACCGTGTGGCAAGCGACTTACAAGCCCTTCGGTGCTAGTTCAATCAACATCTCGGGGTCGATCCTCAACAACCTGCGATTCCCCGGCCAATACTTCCAGCTCGAAACCAACCTCGCCTACAACTGGCACCGAACCTACGACCCCACCACCGGAAGATACACGCAGCCTGATCCGCTGGGCTTCGTCGATGGCCCGAGTGTCTATGCTTATGCGGGGAACTCGCCGTTTATGAATGTGGATAGGGATGGCAGACATATCACTTCCGATGGAACGCCGAATGGACCAAGAATTAACGTTCCTCTTCCCGGGGACTGTTTTTGGATATGCTAATCCACAATCATCCGACCGACGCACAGATGTGCACAGTTGATGATCGATACGCCTTGAAGGCTTGTCTGGCTGCAGCCAGAGGCGATGAAGATGCGTGGCATGCTTATTGCGGTGCTAGCGGAATTTCACCACCCGTCGATTTCAAGAGGCCGGGCCGATGCTATCGTAAAACTCATGAGTTGAAAGTGAATAGACAGGGTTGGTGCTACAATGAGTTCGGAAATCACTAAAGTTGGATTGAGGAAGCTGCTAACGCTGCGATTACGACATCAAGTTACCGGCGAAAAGTTGACTGCGGTATTTTATGAACCAAGAAGGGCGAGGAAATACCTAAAGGAACATAAGATCTGGATTGTCGAATGGAATACCAAGACGAAAATTTGGAGAAATGCAAAACTGATAGAACAAAGAGCTTTTCCGGGAACAGGTTGGCTCAGTTCATTTTTGCTAGCTTTAGAAGCCCTCCGGGCTCCAAATTCCATTCGAGCAAGAAGAACGAACGGATTGATGAAGGCGATATTCCAAGTTGGATGATTTTGCCAAAATTAATAGATTATAGTTGGGGAAGAGAGTTTCATGGGATGTTGGCGCTAAATGTGCAAGAGTTGACAAACAAGCAT
>CAVTXF010000006.1:0-6427 GCA_963738595.1 uncultured Alphaproteobacteria bacterium | reverse complement strand
TCGATCCAGTGGCGTTTCCAGGATCCATCGGATGCGATAAGCAGACACTCAGCTTTCAAACTTCAGGAAATATTTTGTGTGTCGGAGTTCGCCAGTCTTGGTGAGCGCCTGTTTTTCCACGAGGTCTTGGAGATCACGGATCGCCACGCTTAATTTGCGCCGTCCGACATAGGCACGAGGTCACCGTTCAATCAAATCCAGACAGCCAAGTCGTTGCGACATTCGAGTCACGCGTCATGCCGAACCATCGCGGCAGCTTTTTCTGCAATCATGATTGTCGGTGCATTGGTGTTGGCACCAACCAGTCTCGGCATGATTGACGCATCTACAACACGCAAACCCTCAATGCCATGAACACGGAGTTGGTCATCGACAACGGCATGATCATCATGCCCCATCTTGCAAGTGCCTACAGGGTGATAGTGCGAGGATATGAACTTCGACATGAAGCCGTCAATATCAGCATCCGTCGTGCATGATGGACCAGGGTCCACCTCTTCGCCTCGAAATTCATCGAAGGCCTTTTGCGAATGCAATTCACGCGCGAGGCGGAAGGCATAGCGGTTCAAAGCCTGATCAGACTTGGTGGTGAGATAATTGTGTACGACACGTGGTGTGTCCAAAGGATTGGACGAACGCAGGCTGACACTGCCACGAGACTCGGGTCTGAGACCACACCAATGAATATTATAGCCGTGATATGTCGGGAGATAGGTGCTGGAGCCATTGGGGTTCATGGCATTGGGCACGAGATAGTATTGAATGTCTGGGCGCTCTAGCGCCTGATCACTCTTGAGAAACGCCATGGCATTCATCGGGAACACCGAGAGTGGACCACGCCCACCCAAGACATATTGTGCGGCAGCCACTGCGAGCTTCAATGGATTGCGCATGTTGTAATAGGTCACAGGCTGCAAACAACGGTGCTGAACATATGAGCCGACATGATCCTGCAAGTTTTTGCCAACGCCTGGAAGCGCGTGCTTGCATTCGATATTGTGCCCGGCGAGTTCGGTTGGATCGCCTACACCGGAAAGCATGAGCAGTTGTGGCGATTGATAGGCACCTGCCGAGAGAATGAGTTCGCGGTCGGCCATGACCGTAAGCCGCTCACCACCTCTCTCGACGTCAACACCGATGGCACGCTTTCCCTCAAACAAGATTCGCAGTGTTCGCGCCTTCGTCCATACCGTCAGGTTCTTGCGTTTCATGGCCGGCCAAACATAGGCGCGTGCTGCCGAACAGCGCATGGGAAAACGGTGCGTGTGCGTGTACTGCGTATAGACAAAGCCTTCCTGGTCCTCGCCGTTGTAATCGGGATTGAAGCGATAGCCCGCCTGCTTTCCTGCACCGATGAAGGCATCAAAAAGGCCCATATTATAGCGGCCAAAGGCAGTGCGCAGTGGACCGTCGCCGCCTCTCAGGTCATTTGAGCCGCCTTTCCAGTTTTCTGCTTTGCGGAAGAACGGCAGCACGCTTTCCCAATCCCAGCCCGCATTGCCGAGTTGCCGCCACTCGTCATAGTCACGGTGATGGCCACGGCAATAGACCTGACCGTTAATGGACGAACTCCCTCCGAGAACACGGCCACGCGGCAGCGGCACCTGATAGCCACCAAGCCGGGGTTCAGGCTCTGACTTGAACTGCCAATCGACTGAACTTCCCACCATGAAAATTTCGCCGGTTGGCATGTGGATCATCGGGTTCCAGTCGCGGGGGCCTGCCTCAATCAACAGAACGCGATTCTCCGGCACTTCGCTCAGGCGCGCCGCCATGACGCTTCCTGCGGAACCTGCACCGACAATTACATAGTCAAAGTGATGATCTGATCTGGATGTCATTTTCCACCTGATTGGTTTTCAGGCCACTGACGACAACGCCTTATGCACTTCGGCATGCAGGCTGTGTTGTATGCGGCGTTTCAGTTCGATAAATTCTGGCGACGTGGCGAGGTCGTAACTGCGCGGATGGGCAAAGCCCACCGGGATGGTGTCGATGATGCGGCCTGGTCGCGCTGACATGACATAGACCTTCTCACCGAGGTACAGTGCCTCGTCGATGTCGTGGGTGACAAACAGAACCGTCTTGTGTTCCTTCTCCCAAATGCCAAGCAGCAGTTGCTGCATGACCACGCGGGTCTGGCTGTCGAGTGCACCAAAGGGTTCGTCCATCAGGATGACTTCCGGATCATTGGCAAGTGAACGCGCAATGGCCACGCGCTGTTTCATGCCGCCGGAAAGCTGGTTGGGATAGGCATTCTCAAAACTCGAAAGGCCAACAGCATTGACGTAGTAACGGGCGCGCTCGGTGATTTCCGCTTGTGGTTTGCCTTGCAGCGACAGACCAAACTCGACATTTCGCAACACTGTCAGCCACGGAAACAGCGAATAATTCTGAAACACCATGCCACGGTCCTTGCCGGGGCGCTCGATGACTTTGCCATCAATCTTGCAGACACCACCACTTGGTTCACGCAAGCCTGCGATCACATCAAGCAGGCTGGATTTGCCGCAACCGGACGGACCAACGATGACAGCAAATTGTTTGTCCGGAATGACCATGGACAGGCCATTCAGTGCAACGACTTCGCCAGCGCCTGGTTTGCCAAAACGGAGATCAAGGGCTTCAACTGTGACAGTTCCCATGGCGCTACCTCTGCCTCGCCCAAGGCATTGCCACGATCTTGATCCATTTAAAAATCTGGTCCGTGACAAGTCCAAGAAAACCGATCGCAAAAATGGCGACAAAAATCAGATCGGCGTGAAGGCCGCGCATGGCTTGCATGCTCATGTAACCAAGACCTGAACTGGATGCGACGAGTTCCGCCACAACCAGATAGGTCCAAGCCCACCCCATGGTGACGCGCAAGGTATCAATGACGCCAGGCAACGTTGCAGGCAGCAAAACGCGCATGACCACTTGGCGCTTTTTTGCACCCAGCGTGTAAGCCGCATTGAAAAGTTCGTTTGGAACTTGCGCCGAGACATCTGCCAGCATCACGATTTGCTGAAAAAACGTTCCGATGAAGATGACGGCAATTTTTTCTTCAATGCCAATGCCAATCCACAGGATGAGCAGCGGGATCATCGACGTCACCGGCAAATAGCGGATGAAGTTCACGATCGGCTCAAGTGCCGCCTGCACGATGCGAAAGCTGCCCATCATGATGCCGAGTGGAATGGCAATCAGCGACGACAGGAAAAATCCGACATTGATCACCACAAGACTGGACCAAGCATTGCGCAAGAGCGAACCATCGAGCAGTGACTTCCAAAAAGCCACCGCCACCTGATGCGGTGGTGGACAGAATGTCGTGTCCACCAAGCCGCCATAAGTGATGAGGCACCAACCCAGGAAGATGCCGCCTGCAACGAGTATTCCTGCTCCCATGCCCAGCGCCGGCGAAATTTCCCGGCGCGGGGTCAGGATGCGGTCAAGCGCGTTTCCCATGGGTGGCTCTGTTCTCAGCCACCAATGAAGCTGTAGTCCACAATGTCGGAAGGTTTCACATCGACCTGAATACGGTCAAAGCTCTTCCAGATGTCCAATGCAGCGCCGAGAGTCTGGTTGATTTGTCCCGGTGCTTCCGGCGTTCCAAAAAAGGCAGCGTTCATGTCCTTGTCGAGGTACTCAATACCGGCAAGTGTTTCGGCAAACACAGCAGGGTCGTTCAGCCAGCCGCCTACACCTTGCGCCATGATCTTGTTGGCCTCATCGGGATTTGACTTGATGAAAGCGAGCGCCTTGTACCACCCGCGCACAAATCCCTTGATATCATCCTTCTTGTTGGCAATGGTATCGGTTGTGGCGGCAACAACATCGGTGATCAAGCCCGGCTTGTCGGCGCTGGAGAGCAACAGTTTGCCGTGCTCAGCCTTGGCACCCAGACTGAGTGCTGGCTCCCATGTCACTGCCGCATCAACTTGTTTTGCATTAAAGGCAACGCCTGCGTCAGTCGCCGCCATGTTCACAGGTTCGATGTCGGCTTGCGTCATGCCTGCATCTTTCAGCAACGCATTGAGAAAGAACTGCGATACCGATCCTTGTTCAAAGGCAACTTTCTTGCCCTTGAGACCTTTGACGTCGGCGATGTCTTTGTTCGCCACGATGCCATCGCCGCCCTTGGAATTGTCGACGGCGAGCACATAGTGCAGTCCAATGCCGGGCTTCATGTAGATTGGGAATTCATCGGCTGTTGAAGCAACAAGATCGAGCTGCCCTGCCATCAATGCGCCCATCTTGATCGGCGTGTCTTCCATGATGACAAGTTCAACATCAACGCCCTCTTCCTTGAAGAAGCCTTTGTCACGGGCGATGTAGAACGGGCCATAGCCCACCCAAGTGGAGTGACCCAATTTCAGCGAACCTGCCTCAGCGACACTGGCCAAGGCCAGAACAGAAGCCATGGCAGCAAGTCCAATCAGTTTCTTCAACATGTCAAATTCCTCCGTTAAGATTCTTGTTTTCGTTGATGCATGATGCGGCCGATGAAGTTGAGGAGCAGCTGTGCCGCAAGAATGGCTGTTGATCCGGTGTGGTCATAGTCGGGGGCAACCTCCACCAAATCAACCCCAACCACAGAACCGCGCTTCACGAGGCCTGCCAGCAACTCCAGCACTTCATAATAAATGAAGCCGCCATGACTTGGCGTTCCCGTACCGGGCGCAATGGACGGATCAAAACCATCGATATCGATGGTGACATAATAGCGTTTGCCCGCAGGAATACGCTGCAGCACCGCTTCGACACCGAGCTTGCGGAACTTGTCGGACAGATAGAATATCCGAGCCCATGCGACGCGCATCCTCATAGCCTTCGCGCGCCGTGGAAGACACATTGCGAATGCCGATCTGCGTCAATCCCGTGACATAGGATTTCTCGGCTGCACGACGCAGCGGACTGCCATGGCCTACGCGCACACCATGGCGCTCATCAACAAAATCGAGGTGAGCATCGATCTGAACGATATGGATCGGTTCCTGATCGTTGAAAGCATTGATGCAGGGAATATTGATGGAATGATCACCACCCATCACCACAGGCAAAGCTCCAGCAGCTAGAATTTTGCGGACTGCAAATTCAATGTTGGCATGACTTTGTACGGTATCAGTGTGAACGATATCAGCATCGCCAATATCGACCATGCGGACGCCGTCAAGATAGGTCACATCGTCTTCATGATCATAAGCGCCAGCGTGGCCGAAGGCGAAAAGTGTGGATGCCTCGCGAATGGCGCGTGGACCAAAGCGCGCACCAGCGCGCCACTGTGTACCAAAATCATAGGGCGCACCGACAATTGCCACGTCGGCGTCGATCTTGTCCCAGTCGAGACAAATCGGCGATTTGCCAAAGCTGCTGATGCCTACAAAAGGCAAATTCAAGCGACCTGTTTGATAGCCGTGTTCAGACATGGGCCCACTCCCTCCAAGGAGGCTAGGACCGATCTATACACCTAGAAATACCTTTGTTTCATGCTTTACTATGATAAATATCATTGTATGAGTCGCATTGCCTGTCACGCCCGTTTTTTCTCCTACCGACCTGCGGTTGCTCCGCGTTTTCCAGGCTGTTGCACGCCATGAAGGCTTTGCCGCCGCCCAAGAGGAGCTTGGTATTGCGGCTGGCACCATCAGCAATCACATCAACCATCTTGAAACCCGTTTTGCCGTTCGCCTCTGTGAGCGGGGTCGCAAAGGCTTCTCCCTCACACCTGACGGAACTCGCATTCTTAGAAGCAGCGGAGAACATGCTGCGTTCGATTGACCACTTTTCCAGCACAGTGGCTTCCGTGCGCGGCGAACTCACGGGTATCGTGCATCTCGGAACCGTCGATGCCATGCATACCAATACGGCAGCTCCGCTCGACAAGGCGATTGCCCGTTTTAGCGCGTTGGCACCCAAAGTGACCCTTGCATGTGGAAATCGCTTCGCCGCAAGATCTCCTGCAGCGACTTCTCGACGGGCGCTATTCCCTCATCCTCACGCCAATCGAGGAATTCCACCCGTCCGTCGCCGCGACACCGCTTTATACGGAAGAGCAAAGACTTTACTGCGGCTCAAGCCACGCGCTGTTCAAAAAGGCAAAAAACCTGACAGCGGATGAAGTCAAATCCCATCCCTACGTGGCCAGGACCTACATGAAAGGATCAAACCCAAGCCGCGATGATCAGTTCAACCACCGCGCCATGACTTCACATATGGAAGCAATCGCTATTCTGATAAACTCGGGGCACTATCTTGGCTATCTGCCAGAACATTTTGCGCGGGCATTCGTGGAACAAGGAACCATGACCAGTCTGCTCGACAAGCAACTGGCCTATTTCGATACCTTCCATCTCATCATCCGCAAGGATGAACGCAATCGTTCAACTCATGCCCTGAAGAACTGCTTGAAAGAAGCCCTCGCATCAAGCCACCAAAGTTGACT
>CAVTXF010000005.1:0-978804 GCA_963738595.1 uncultured Alphaproteobacteria bacterium | reverse complement strand
TCCGCGCCCAAAACAAAAACGTCGCCACCCAGATTGCGTACCAGAGGCTGGTTTCGCGCCTTCTCGACTTTCTCTTCCGCAAGCCGGATTTATACCCGACGGGGCGACTCGCGACGCTGCGGTGTTTCATCGACGTCAGCAGGATTTAGCAAGTCAGGCGCAAGTCCGATGCGCTCAAGCAACGCAAGTCGGCGCGGTGAAGCGCTGGCAAGAACAAGTTTTGCCGTCCTTTCAGCCACGGATTTTACTTAAACCGATAATTGATGCGGCCCTTGCTGAGATCATAGGGCGTCATTTCAACCATCACACGATCCCCAGCCAGCACGCGGATGCGGTTCTTGCGCATTTTGCCCGAAGTATGGGCAATGATCTCGTGGCTATTATGGTCCAGCTTCACGCGAAACATCGCGTTTGGCAGCAATTCGCTGACCGTTCCTTCGAATTCCAGCAGTTCTTCCTTCGCCATTAGGTCTCCTCTGATTTGGCGCGCAAGCAATGAACCCTTTGTCCATGGAATTCAAGCACTATGGGCAGCTACGCCGAAGTCACTGAAAATTCTGTGGAAATAAATCGCAAAATAGAACTTGACTTCTAGTGCCAAAATAGCTATAGTATCCTACGAAAGGATCGAAATGGAATGTATGGCGCAAGCAAGCTCTTCGGATTGATTTTCGCCTGTGTCGCAGCGCTCGCATTTGTGACGGCTGGTGCTGCCGAGCGCAAGCTCAAACCGGGCATCATCGGCGCAGATGATCGTGTGGCGGTGAGTGGTTTTGCCGGTCCATGGAGCGCCATTGGCCACATCAACGTATCGGGATACCGCTCGCTCGACAGGTGTACGGGCACGCGCGTGGCACCTGGCCTCATCTTGACCGCTGCCCATTGCGTAGTAAACATTCCGCGAAAGAAACTGCATCCGGCGAAGGACATCCACTTTGTTGCCGGGGTGGATCACGAAACCAATGTGGGTCATAGCACCGCCAGATGTGTTTTGCTTCCTGATGACTTTGCCTTCGACGATGATACGCGTGCCAAGCCAGACATGCGCGCGGTTTTGCTCTCGAAGAAGTTTCTCAGCCGGGATCTTGCTTTGATCGTGCTCAACAAAGATACGGCCAAAGCTGATGCAATCGGTATTGACACGCAGCCTTTGCCAACCGGAGCCTCGATCATCAGCGCCGGTTACCCCGCCGACCGTCGCCAGGTTTTAACAATGCACAACGCCTGCAAAGTAGTGGACGAGGTTGCGGGCCTGCTCGCGACCAACTGCGATACCGTTGTGGGAACGTCCGGCGGACCAATCCTTGTGCAAAAGAACGGAACGTGGAAAGTCGTGGCATTGATGGGAGCAACCACCGAAGGCCACGGCAATATCGCTGTATCACTGGCGAATTGGGCGGGTATTGAAGCTGCGAAACAGTGTGCGCAATGACAGCACGTCGGCCTTCACCCCTTCGCTTCGCTCAGCACCCTCTCCCTGAAGGGAGAGGGGCATTGACGTTGCTACCCCTCTCCTTTCAGGGAGAGGGCAACTCGCATCAGCGAGCCAGTGAGGAAAGACTACCAATATGAAATACGCCACCTGCCTGACACACAACCTAGTGAGCATCATCGAAACTGATGTGCCGAACGCTGCAGCTGGCGAGATGGTCGTCAAGTTGACGCTTTGCGGGGTTTGCGGAACCGATACCGCCAAGGTTTTTGGCTCGTATGCCAAGCCGCAGAAACTGGGTCACGAAATAGTTGGCACTGTCCATGCCTTGGGCGAGGGCGTGGGACAATTCGCAGTCGGACAGCGTGTGGCGCTGGCCCATCACGTGCCGGACCAAAATTCACATTATTCGTGCCGTGGCAGCGAAACCATGGACCCGCTGTTCAAGTCATCAAATATCGATCCAGGCGGTTTCTCTGAATTCATCCGCGTGCCAGCCACACACGTGTCCGCGACGGTATTTGCCATTCCCGATCAATTGACCGATGCGCAAGCCGTGTTCATGGAACCGCTCGCCTGCTGTCTCCGCGCAACCGATCGCATGAACATGCAAACCGGCGACAGCGCACTGGTAATCGGTGTCGGTGCCATTGGCATGCTCTTCATGCCATTGCTGCGCGAACTGGGCGTGGTGTCAATTGCAACGGACCTTCGCGACGACCAGGTCGAGCGCGCGCGCAAGTGGGGCGCAGCTGATGGCGGCACCAAGGACGTGGCAGAAATCTGCAAACGTCACACCGAGGGCAGGGGCGTGGATGCGGTCATTGTGACGATTGTCAATGATGCGACGCTGAAACTCGCTCTGTCTTCAGTTCGCGACGGTGGCACACTGATGCTTTTCGGCGGCAAGCCCAACGAAAACCTGCAAGTTCCTTTCTGGGAGTGCTTCCTGCGCGAAATCAATTTGGTGACCAGCTATTCTGCAACACCGGATGGTCTCCGCCGCGCTTTGAAGCTTCTGGCAAAACCGTCTTTCAACCTACTCGAAACACTGATCAGCCATGCATACCCGTTGACAGATGCCCAAGCTGCATTTGAAGCGGCCTGGCAAGGAAAAGCATCGAAGGTGGTTGTGATGACGGGCTGAGCACGCTCCTCCATCACTGTCATTCTCACCACGCGCACGACAAAGATAGTTTTGGAGTTGTGATGTTGCCGGAATGCAATGCGACAAGCCCGAGATGGGTTAGGACGGCAAAACCCCCAACCCACCAAACCGCGCGTCAATCTTTTGCTTCAACGCGTCACGCACGTCACGATAGGCTGCAAGAATTGTATCGCGGTTGCCCTGGGTTTTTGACGGATCTTCGATGTCCCAACTCTCCAGCGCAATGGCTTGCGTTTTCACGAGATCATTGGCGAAGCCCTTGGCTTCCGGCGAAAGCGTGATTGCAAGATCAAAGCCATGATCGGAAAGGTCTTCCACCGAATGTGGCCGATGCCGGGTAAGGTCGAGACCGATTTCTTCCATGACAATGCCGACAAACGGATCAGGATCACCCGCAACGATACCAGCAGACGCAACGTAAACCCGCGAACCATGTGCCGCATGCATGATGGCCGCAGCCATCGGCGAGCGGATGGCATTTTGCGTGCAGATGAAAAGCACGGCATGTGGGGTCTTGCGGGTCATCAACTTTTCCAGATCAAAGCGCAAACGAGCGTGAACAATCGGCGTGCCGTATCAAAATCAAACTCGGCTTTGCCTTTCAGTCGCTCTTGCAGCAACTCGCTGCCTTCGTTGTGTATGCCACGCCGCGCCATATCGATTGTTTCAATTTGCTGCGGTGAGGATGAACGGATGGCTGTGTAATAGCTGTCACAGATCGTGAAATAGTCCTTCACCACTCGCCGAAACGGCGTGAGCGACAGGGCGATCGTGTAGACCGGACTTTCGGTCGTATCCAGAAACGTGAACACCAGCCGTCCTTCTGCGGAAGACAGGCGCAACCGGTAGGGCCCTTGCACCCCATTGCTCAGTGAAAACGTGTTGGCCTCGATCAAGTCATAGATCGCAACCTGCCGCTCATGCTCCGCATCTGCGGAAGGTCCTTGACCAAGTGATTCATCAAGTTCGACAGCGATGAGGCGATTGTCACTCATGTGCAGGCGTATGTTCCGAAGACCATGCAGCACCCTGGTCTTTCATCGCGCAGTCAAGATACTCAACATCAAGCTGGATCGAATGGCCAGCAGAGAATATCAGATCCACCCGGCCTTCGGGCTTGTCCGTCTCCGTAAAAGAGACAGCAAGAAGCGAAAGGATCGTGTCGCGCTGTGTCTGGTCAAATCCCTTGCGCCGAACCGCAAGCACATGCTCGAAGCTGAAGCCCGTGCGCCGCCGCTGACTCGCCGGTTGTGCATCCCATGCAAAGCGGTTTGCAATCAGCGCAAACTGTCGCCGTTTCGCATCATATGCGATGTCTGAAACGCGGATCAGCGCGTCCTGCATCTGTGCGGAAATGACTTCGAGGTCACCGTCGTCCTGTGCCTTTAACTTGAGCAAGGCCTACCCCGAAATCCGGATGACATCGGCACCACAGCCGGACAACTTGCCTTCGAGGTCTTCGAACCCGCGGTCGAGATGATAGACCCGGTGCAACATTGTATCGCCCTCGGCAGCAAGTCCGGCAATGACCAGCGACACGGAGGCACGAAGGTCTGTCGCCATCACTTCGGCACCAGTGAGCTTCTTGACACCGCGCACTTCCGCCATGTCACCATTCAGATGAATGTCCGCCCCAAGCCGCGCCAGCTCCTGCACATGCATGAAGCGGTTCTCGAAAATCGTTTCACGGATATGCGACTTGCCCTTGGCCATCGTCATCAGGCCCATGAACTGCGCCTGCAGGTCTGTCGGAAAACCCGGAAAAGGATCGGTCGTTACATCAACCGGCATCAACCCGGATCCATTGCGCTTGATCCGCATGCCATCATTTGTGGTTTCAACTGTTATCCCAGCGCGTTGCATGGTCATGATCACATTCTCAAGTGAATCAGGGCGCGCACCGCGCAAGAGAACGTCGCCACCCGCCATGCCAACAGCCATCGCATAGGTACCGGTTTCGATGCGGTCAGCAATGACAGCATGCTCTGCACCGTGCAATGAAGTGACACCTGTAATCCGCAATTCGCGGGTATGAATACCCTCGATCTTCGCACCCATCTTGACGAGGCATTCTGCAACATCGCCGATTTCCGGCTCAGTTGCGGCGTTTTCAATGATCGTGTCGCCATGCGCCAGAACGGCGGCCATCAAGGCCGCATGCGTTGCACCAACCGAAACTTTTGGAAATGCAATATGTCCCCCCTTCAAGCCGTTCTTGGCCCTGGCCAGCACATAGCCACCCTCAACATCGCAATGCGCGCCGAGCTTTTCCATGGCGAGAAGATGCAAATCCACAGGCCGCGTGCCAATGGCGCAGCCGCCGGGCAGCGAAACCTTGGCTTCGCCCATGCGCGCAATCAATGGTCCCAGCACCCAGAACGATGCGCGCATCCGCGATACCAGGTCATAGGGAGCAGTTGTATCGACAATTGTCTTCGCCGAAATCTTGAGGGTCTCGCCGGTGTGGCCGTTCTGGCCAGCGCGCTTTCCGGCGGTCATGATGTCAACGCCGTGATTGCCGAGAATTTTCTGCAGGCGCAATGCGTCCACCAGCCGTGGCACATTGTGCAAGGTCAACGTCTCCGGCGTGAGTAGCGCCGTGATCATCAGCGGCAGGGCAGCATTCTTTGCGCCTGAAATCTCGATTGTGCCGTTCAGCTTGTTACCACCGCGAATGCGGATGCGATCCATATCGTTTTTTCCTTGCGCAACACCGTTGTGGGAGGGTGACTCGGCAGCGCTGATCCCGAAAGTGCGCTTAATCAGCACATATGGCCCAATCGGGGCAACCTTATTGTTTTGCCGCAGCCCCAGTGTCCGTTCTGTCTTTGGACTGGACCTTGCGCTTGGCCAGATTGGCCTTGAGCGCGGACGCCAGCTTCTTTTTTCGCCTGTCGCGTTGCTTTGATTTACCGGAAGTCTTTTCCAGCGTCATGGGGTTCTAGCCAGCGAATGCTTCCCGATACTGACGGAAGCTGATGAGCTTGCGTCCTTTTTCATCCCACAGAGCGTAGTGAACCCCCCGGATCGCTTTCCACAAAGTCAACTGCGGCGCGATGTTCTGCAGCGTCGGCTCACTCAACATGCACTCGCGCAAGCGATAGTTGGGAATGCGGCTGCACAAATGGTGGATGTGGTGCAGGCCGATATCGCACGTGAACCAGTTCACGAACCCTGGCACAATGAGGTGCGAGCTACCTTTGAGGGCGGCAATCTTGGCGTCCCATTCGTCGGCACCTTCCCACAGAGTTTCCTCAAACTGGTGCTGGACGAAAAACAGGAAACCGCCGATCCACGATGCGATGACGGCAACCGGCAATACGATCTTGGCAACAGCTGCAAATCCAAAGAACCACATCAACAGGCCGTAAAGCGCGATGAGCCCGAGATTGTGGAATATCGCTTCCCGCCAGGTTTCTTTCATTGGCAGGTTAGCGCCCAATGGCGTGCGCTGCAGAATGAGGAAATAGACCGGTGGCCCGATGATCAATGAAACGATGGGATTGCGCATGAAACGGTAGCGCAGCTTGCCGGCAGTCGTCATCGCCTGATATTCAGAAACCGTTGCGGTTTCGATGTCGCCAATGCCGCGGCGATGCAAATTGCCTGAACTGGCATGATGCAAGGCATGTGACCGCCGCCAGGCATAATAGGGCGTGAAGGTGAACAGGCTGATGATCGCCCCGAGGACGTCATTATGTGTGCGTGATGAGAGATACGAACTATGCCCGCAATCGTGTTGAATGGCAAAAAGCCTGACCAGCAATGCACCTGCAGGAATTGCAATGAGCAAGACCAGGAACCATGAAACAAATGGCTCCAGCGCAAACATGGCGGCAACAAGGGCCAGAAACGGGATTGCGGTCGAGGTGACCTGCCAGAACGCTCGCTTGTCGTCAGTCTGGCAAAAATCCCTGCAATGAGCGGAAAGACGGTGTGCCATCTCCCGCAATTCAAGGGGATACCAGCCGTGCGCCATAGTGTCCAAAATCGTCGTCCCCAGTCCGTATTGTTGAGTCGGCAGCTGCATACCCGTCTTGCTCGGAAAAAGCGCGTTAATTCTGCACCCGAATGGAGTCCAAATTATTAACAAAGTGACACGGGTTGCGTCCGTCGGAAACCTGTGGCATGGAGCGGCAAATCACCTGGCTGCCGTAGCTCAGTGGTAGAGCACTCCCTTGGTAAGGGAGAGGTCGAGAGTCCGATTCTCTCTGGCAGCACCATTTTTTCAAATATTTCAATGTCTGTTGGCGCAAACCGATAACAATATTGGCAGCAGCACGCAGGATTCGGCAGTAAAATGCAATGAAGTTAGGGGAATATGCGGGGAATCTGTTCTCTGGGTGTTCAAGAGTGAGGTTGGACGTGGCACCTAGCGTTTTCTGAACGCAAATGCCCCCAAAAAATACTGTCCAACTCAACCAGAACTGACCTGATGATCGTGTCGTCCAAGGTCACTGCCGCGACACCCAAAAGCCAATTGACTGCAAACCAAGTGAGTTGTTTGACTCGACGCGGCATTGCTCAATGATACCCGGCTTCGGCATCAACTTTACCCCGGAACACCCAATAGGAATAGGCGGTGCAGGCGATGATGATGGGAACGAGAATGAGAACGTCGGGCAACATGAATTTTAAACTGATGCCTGGACAAATGTAATAACGAACAGGCCAAGTGACGCGGGAAATGGTTGTACGACTTTGTCCTACTTGAGACCGCGATAATACAACCAAGCACAAAGCATGACGAGCGCTGGAACGACCGCAGCGACCCGGAATAGTGTTGCTCAATCGCGACTGCCGAGGTCCAAGCGAGCGAGTGTTGCCAGCATATCAAATGCTCGTCCCCCGATCAAATATTGCACACCAAAAGCAGCCCCTATGATGATGCCAGCCAAGCCTAAAGGTGCGGAAATTGAAAGTGTGGCCATGCCTGATATGCCAAGCCCAACAGTGCATCCACCAGCGAGAACCCCGCCGACTCCCATGAGACATGCACCAAACATTTGGCGTCGCATATCACGAGGCTCATCGAAACCTTCTAAATGAAATTCCCGCTTATAAGCCGCCATCAGAGCTGCGCCAACAATTGTGCCGAGAATGGCAGCGACAGCGAAATCCATTTTTGCACCTGTATATGTCATTAAATAGACCAGCGCCTCACCTGGCGGCAAAGCATAGGACATGGATTCGACGGTAACGGGCTCAAAACTTTTCTGGGCAATTTGACTGGTCAATACAAAGCCAAGACACACTGTGCCGCCTACAATCGAAGCGATAGCGATGTCGCCCTTTGAGTGTCGAAAGCTTGGACTGGCAAAACACCAGCCTGCGAACAGTAATGCAACAAGCATGGCGAAAATCAATGAGGGTGCACCAGTCGCAGAAGATGCCCATTCAGAAAGCGAAGCGGCTTCCCGTGTGGAGAAGTTCGTTGACAAAGGCTCTATCAAAACCTGCCGCACGGGGTTTAAAATACCACGAGCCGTAACATAAGCCGCAATGCCCATGACAATGGTGTTGGCGAAGGCCCGCAAATCCCCACTGGCCATGCGAATGATGCTGCCGTACCCGCAATTTCCGGCCAGTGCCATGCCGAAGCCAAACATCAAAGACCCAACAATCACAGCCCCCCAACGAAACAGCGGTTGCAGATAGGAACTGTCCTGAAGTGAAACCCACCCGAAATAGGCGGCAAGCTGTGTTGAAAAAATTGCCACCGCCATGGCGAAAAACCAAGTGCGCAAACGCACGGTGTTGCCTGTCATGACAACATCTTCAATGGCCCCGAATGTGCAAAATCTAACAGCTCGAGCAGCGGCCCCCAACAACAATCCACACAACAACCCAGATAGAACGAGCCATTGTGCACTGCTGAGGTCAGGCATGATTCAAAGCCGCCCCTATCGGATACAGTTCTTCTTGGGTTCGCAGTAGGTCTTGTAGAGCAGATCAATCACAGCTTTTGCCTCTGTGCTGGCCAGAGAATAGTAAATCGTCTTGCCGTCTCGTCTCGTATCCACCATGCCATCGCCGCGCAACCGTGCCAATTGTTGTGAGACGGTTGGTTGGCGCATATCAAGAAATTCTTCCATGTCACCCACAGATTTTTCACCATCTGCCAACATGCAGAGGATCATCAGCCGTGTTTCATTGGCGAGTGAGCGAAGCATGTCACACGCCTCGCGGGCCGATTCTTCCATCGACGATGAAATATGATATTTTCGAGCTTCGGCTGCTTGTGCAGTCATAATCCATCACTTCCGTTTTAACTTGGCAATTTGCTGGCCCAATAACCCCCAAAAGAAATCTTCACTCGCATAGCCCTCCATGCGACCGATTTCCTGTTTGTTTTCAACCAGCACGAATGTTGGTGTGTAGACGACCGGTTGGATGGCGGCAAGATCTGCAGGTCTTGGGTCGTGAATATCCACGCGTCGCAGTGGCGCTAACTTTCCCTCATCAGTTTTTGGATAGATCGGGCCAATGGTTCGGTGCCACTCTGCGCAATAAGCACAGACTTTTGACTCAAACATGACGAGTTCTGCGGCACGAACGGGTGCTGAAATCAAGCAAAGGACGAAAAGTCCAAATATGGCGCGCAATAAAAACATCTCTCCGATCTCTATCACAAAGCTCACACATACGATAGATTGAATGTTTGAAAATGAGGTGGGCATGGACGACATTGGCATGTGGGCGGCGTTTGTTGGGGGCATGCTTTCTTTTGCATCTCCCTGTGTTTTGCCGCTCGTACCACCCTATTTGAGTTTTCTGGCGGGTATGACGCTGGATCAAATTACCAGTGAAAAGACGGATTCAGCATCCGCACGGCATGTGTTTCTGAATGCACTGGCTTTTGTGTTTGGATTTGGCGCGGTGTTTGTGGCGATGGGAGCGACCGCAAGTTATACTGGCCAGTTGTTGGCACAATATGCGCGTCCCCTTGCGATCCTTGCGGGTTTTGCAATTCTCATCATGGGGCTGCATTTTCTTGGGCTTTTTCGTATTGGCTTATTGTACCGGGAAGCGCGTGTACATGTTGAAAAGAAGCCCGTTGGGTTATTTGGTGCCTTTGTCATAGGACTTGCATTTGCGTTTGGCTGGACACCTTGTGTCGGCCCCATTCTGGCTGCCTTGCTTTTTGTAGCGGGAGCTGAGGAAAGTATTTGGGAGGGCGCAATCTTGTTGGGATCTTATGCAGCTGGCATTGGCGTTCCATTTCTCTTGGCTGCGTTATTTGCAAAGCCATTCATGCAATTCATGGTGCGGTTTCGCCGCCACATTGGCAAAGTTGAAAAAGTGGTAGGCTCACTTCTTGTAGTCACGGGCCTGCTTTTTATCACAGGCGGAATCAACGATGTGGGCTTTTGGCTATTGGAAACCTTTCCGTCGCTGGGTCGTCAAGGTTAGCCAAAGCGGAAATACAGCAGTCGGTCGAATGAAATGATTTCGATCATGTAGCGATAGAACAAGGCGTTATCTGCCCTTTGCGCGGCCTCGATTGCGATATCTAGGCTGGGAAAGGTTCCATCCATCAGACGTCGGAACTCGGCATTGTCGTGGACAGCAATTGGCGCAGAATCGTTGCAGCTTTGCAGGGACGCCCGATAAGCCATCAATGCCGTAACAAGCGTCGTTCGAACACTTTCATTTTTAAAATCAGGTGCTGTTCGAATGGTGGGCCACAGGACATCCCCCAAACGGTTGGCGTCCCAAATACAATCTTCGAACAGGGTTCTATTTTGCGTTTTGTTGCGGCTGCGAAGGCCTTGTCTGATCTCAAACAGGGCATCTCCGGCTTTTTCAATCTCACCAGCCTCGGCCAATTTCAACGCTTTGGACACGCTGTCCTTCACGCCAGCATTGGCATCAGCGGGAAGCTTCGCCAAAATCCCATCGAGTTCAATCAGTGCCAGATCGATATTCTGTGTGCGCAAGTAACTCCAAGCCGTGCGCAAGGGCGGGTTGACAGCCTGAAAAAATGCATCGGCATATGCGGCACCACTCAAGGCGCAAAGCATGAAGAAACCCGAAATGGAAAGCCTGGTTCTTGACATGCGTCGCATCATATAGAAACATGCGCATATGACAATGAGATTGCCACTATCTCGGAGAATGCTGCTGTCCGGCGCTCGGAATGTCCGTGTTCGCGCCCTTGGCCCATGCAGAAGAGCCCGTGCTGACAGACGATGGACTGTGGCACCAACCGTGGTTTCTCGAAAGCTTTTTGGAACTCCCCGATGATCTCTCAAGCGCTGCTGGAGAAGGCAAACGCTTTGCCATTATGTGGGAGCTGAAGGGATGCCCCTATTGCAAGGAAACCCATTTCGTCAATTTAGCGCGACCTGACATACTTGAATTTGTAAAGTCGAAATTCAACATTTTGCAATTGAACCTGATTGGCTCGCGCGAAGTAACTGACTTTGATGGTGAGAAGCTTGCCGAGCGCGACCTGGCTGCAAAATATGGCATTCGCTTTACGCCGACTTTGCAATTCTTTCCAGAAACGGTCGATGTGGCCCAGACTCAAGTTCTGAAACGAGAAATAGCCCGTGCGCAAGGATACCTGAAGCCAGATCATTTTCTCGCCATGTTCCGTTTTGTAGAAACCAAAGCTTACGAGCGCGGCAGTTTCCGCGATTATCTGAAATCAATCTCTTAAAAAATCCCGAGGGCAACACGATGAATTTTCTAAAGACCATTTCAATTGCAACCATAGTGGCGGCAACATTTACGACTTCTGCCTTTGCCGAAGGCGATGTTGCGAAAGGCGCAAACCAAGCCAAAAAATGCGGTGCGTGCCATTCGTTTGACAAACCAGTAAAAAAAGTTGGTCCCCATGTGATGGGCGTTGTGGGTCGCAAAGTTGGCTCAGTTGAAGGCTTCAAATACTCAGCTGACCTCACCAAAATGGGAGAAGAAGGCAAAGTCTGGGACGAGGTATTGCTTGAGCAATACATCGAAAATCCAAAGAAAATCGCGCCCAAGGGAACCATGTCATTTGGCGGTATCAAAAAGCCAGAAGATCGCGCCGATTTGATTGCATATCTGAAAACTATCGCCGCACCAGCACCCTGAAGCCTTCGAGCATCATAATCGAATGCACACATTCGAATATGATGTTGTGTTGGTGATCATCTTGTGCAATGAATGTTGTCTGAGCGGACACAAAGAATGCCGCCAGATGAATGGGAGAAATGCCAATGGGCCGAGATATCGTGCGCCTTGCTGGCGCAATTGCATTCGCGATTGCACTTTCGTCGGCTGCTTGTGCAGAAGACGCCGAAGTCTATGTCCCGCAAAAAGTCATTGATGGAGCGATAGCAGCACCACTGACAGCAGTTGCCGGAAATGCCGAAGAAGGCAAAAAGGTAATTGCCTCAAGAGCCATTGGTAATTGTGTGGCCTGCCACCAAGCCAAAGCCATGGCCAAAGAAGCGTTTCAAGGTGATATTGCACCACCACTTGACGGAGCGGGCACGCGCTATTCAGTTGAACAGTTGCGCGCCATCATTGTGAATTCCAAAGACGCGTTGAACCCCGAGTTTGCGATGCCCGCATTTTATGTGGCCGATCCGGCCCCCCGCGTTCTCGAAAAATTCAAAGGCAAGACCATCATGACGGCCCAACAGGTCGAAGATGTTGTGGCCTTTTTGACCACATTAAAGGAGTAGTTTTCATGCCAGTCGAAATCAAGCTGACGCGTCGTCACGCCTTGGGTCTTGCCTTCTCAGCAGGCACATTGGCTGCCACGGGTTTTCAGGCCATTGCGCAGGAAGCCAAAGTAACTGCCGAAGACGACATCAAGAAATTCACCGGTGGCAAGGACGTTACAGAAGGCGGTGTTACGCTGGAACTTCCAGAAATTGCCGAAAACGGAAATACGGTGCCGCTGAAGGTCTCAGTCGAAAGCCCGATGACTGCTGAGGCTTACGTTAAGCGTGTCTTGATCGTGGCTGATGGCAATCCCAATCCTGCCGTCGCAACATTCAAGTTTTCAGCAAAAAGTGGCGTTGCTGAAGCATCAACCCGCATCCGGCTGGCGAAAACACAAAACGTGATCGCGGTCGCAGAACTATCTGATGGTTCGTTCAAGTCTGCAAAAAAGCAAGTCAAGGTCACCATCGGCGGTTGCGGCGGCTGATCAGGAAGAATTACGGAGAAATCACATGGCAGACGCAAAACCCCGCATCAAAGTTCCAACCGAAGCAAAGGCTGGAGATGTCATCACAATCAAAACACTGCTTTCCCACAAAATGGAAAGTGGACAGCGCAAAAATGACAAAGGCGAGGTTATTCCGCGCCAGATCATCAACAGCTTTATTGCAAAGTTCAACGGCGAAGAATTCTTCTCAACCGTGATTGAGCCTGCTGTTTCGGCAAATCCTTACATTGAGTTTTCATTCAAGGCTGAGGCCTCGGGTGAATTTGAATTCACGTGGACAGATGATGATGGCACCGTCACCACAGGTAAATCTGCGCTGAAAGTCGGCTGAGTTCGACAAGCGAAACACTGAGGGAAACACTGGGAGCACAGCATGTTCAAGAAAATACTCACGGTATCGTTTGTTTGCATCAGCTTCCTCTCCGCTGTTCCGGCAATAGCTGAGGATTTGCCAGCCGGAATCACTGCGGTCACGGTGCCCGCGCCGAACAAGGACCATCCTTTAACCGAGCTGTTCTCTGGCTGGACCATGCGTGAAAAGGAAACCCAGGCCTTGCAAGTTGATGACTTTGACAACCCCGGCATGTTGTGGGTGGAGCAGGGTGCGGATTTGTTCAACAAGGTTGAAGGTGCTGCTGGAAAGTCCTGTGCTTCTTGCCACACACCAGACAAGCTGAAGGGCATCGGCGCCGCCATGCCGAAGTGGAACGACCGAATTGGCAAAGTTGTAAATATCGAGTCACAGATCAACACCTGCCGCAAAGACCAAATGCAGGCTGAAGAACTTAAGTTTGATAGCGAGCCATTGAAGGGGCTGACAACCTATGTGCGCCACCAGTCGCGTGGCATTCCGGTGAAGATTTCGCAAGAAGGCCCGATGAAGGACGTTATCGCCAAGGGCAAGGAAATTTACTACACCCGCGTTGGTCAACTCAATATGGCCTGTGCCACATGCCATGAAGCCAATGCCACAAAGTATTTGCGTTCTGACCATTTGAGCCAGGGCCATTCGAACGGCTTCCCAACGTTCCGTTTGAAAGAGCCTTCCATCGTGTCACTCCACAATCGTTTTGTGGGCTGCATGAAGGATGTGCGCGCAGAGCCATACAAGCCCCTTTCGGATGAGTTCATGGCGCTTGAAGCCTACGTCGCCACCCGCGGCGAAGGCCTACAAGTGGAAACACCATCCGTCAGGCAGTAACAGGTAAAATGCAATGAACCGACGCGAATTCCTGCAGGTCTCTGCTGCAGCAGCGGCCCTGTGGGGTGTTGGTGCAAATTGGTCACGCGTGGCAGCTCAACAGAGGCTGACACAAGATGAATTGTTGCGGTTTGAGGACTTTGGCAACGTCACGATAGTTCATCTAACGGACATCCACGCCCACTTGAAGCCAATCTTGTTTCGGGAGCCATCAATCAATTTGGGTGTGGGGGATGCAAAAGGCAAAGTTCCGCATATCTCAGGCCTTGAATTTCTAAAGTCCTACGGCATCGAACAAGGCACAGCCTCTGCCTATGCGTTGAGCCACGTTGACTTTGAAGCCTTGGCCAAAACCTATGGCCGCATGGGCGGTATGGACCGCATTGCAACTGTAGTAAAATCCATTCGTGCGGCGCGCGAGGACAAAATGTTGCTGCTCGATGGCGGTGACACGTGGCAGGGCAGCTTCACAGCCAATGTTACCAAAGGCCAGGACATGGTGGATGCCATGAACCTGCTGAAGCCAGATGCCATGACCGGGCATTTCGAGTTCACTTATGGCACAGACCGGGTGAAGGAAATCAAAGAGTCTCTGGCCTTCCCGTTTCTGGGCCAAAACATTTTTGATGATGAATGGCAAGAACCTGCATTCGATGCCTACAAAATGTTTGAGCGCGGCGGCGTTAGAGTGGCCGTTGTCGGGCAAGCATTTCCTTACACACCAATCGCCAATCCACGTTGGATGTTCCCCAACTGGTCCTTTGGGATACGCGATGACGTGATGCAAAAGAATGTCGACAAGGCAAGGGCTGAAGGCGCACAACTGGTGGTGTTGCTTTCGCATAATGGTTTTGACGTGGACCGCAAACTGGCCACGCGCGTTACAGGCATTGACGTTATTCTCAGTGGCCATACACATGATGCTTTGCCAGAAACGGTCAAGGTCGGCTTCAACATTGATTGTCGCCACAGGCTCCCACGGCAAATTCGTTTCGCGCCTTGATCTTGATGTGAAAGGCGGTGCCGTCAAAGACTTCCGCTACAAACTGATTCCGATCTTCGCGGATGTTATTTCGCCAGACGCTGAGATGGCAGCCCATATCAAAGCCGTGCGTGCACCGCATGAAAAAGAGCTTGCACGTGTTTTGGGAAAAACAGAATCGCTTCTGTACCGCCGTGGTAATTTCAATGGCACCATGGATGATCTGCTCTGCCAAGCCATGATGGCAGAACGAGACACCGAGCTTGCACTGTCCCCTGGCTTCCGTTGGGGAACGTCACTTCTGCCGGGCCAAGACATCACGATGGAAGACATCTACGACGCCACGGCCATGACCTACCCCTCAGTCTATCGCAGCGAGATGACCGGACAAACCATCAAAGACATTATGGAAGATGTGGCGGACAATTTGTTCAATGCCGATCCCTACTATCAGCAAGGTGGAGATATGGTCCGCGTTGGCGGTCTTGCCTACACTATGGATGTGAACGCTGCCGTTGGCACGCGCATCTCTGAGATGACAGTGTTGAAGACAGGCGAAAAACTGGACGCTGCGAAAACCTATACCGTGTCAGGTTGGGCCAGCATCAATGAGAACGTGGAAGGCCCGCCTGTTTGGGAAGTGGCCGAGAGCTACATCAAGAAACAACAAGTGATCCGGCTCGAAGAAAATCGTGCTGTCAAAGTGATTTCGTAAGAGGTGCAAGTATGGTGGAAATAGTAAAACCCATTGAAATCAAACCAGCACGGCGCGGTTTTCTGAAATCCGCTGTTGGTGGTGCAGCCGTGATCGCCGCTGCTGCAGGGCGCGCAATTGCGGCGGAGCCCGACAAGGCAATTATTGAACTGCCTGATGCCAGCAAATATATTGGCCCAGGCGTTGATGACACGCCTTACGGAGCGCCTTCACAATATGAAAAGCATGTGGTGCGCAAAAACGTGCCGTGGCTTACGGCAGAAACTGCAAGTTCGGTGAATTTCACG
Organism: uncultured Alphaproteobacteria bacterium; assembly: GCA_963738595.1. Taxonomy (GTDB): domain Bacteria; phylum Pseudomonadota; class Alphaproteobacteria; order Rhizobiales; family Aestuariivirgaceae; genus Aestuariivirga. The sequence goes on along the minus strand of CAVTXF010000005.1, from coordinate 962,851 downwards.
CCGTGGCATGAAATCGACGGTATCATTACGCCAAATTCCTTGTGCTTTGCCCGCCACCACGCGGGCCGCGCTGATATTGACCCTGCCAACTGGCGGTTGATGATCAATGGGTTGGTTGACAAACCCTTGGTGTTTACCCTTGACGATCTCAAGCGGTTTCCCCGTCACAACCGCGTTCATTTTTGTGAGTGCGCAGCCAATACCGGAATGGAATGGCGTGGCTCTCAGTTGAACGGCTGCCAATTCACCCACGGCATGGTTCACAGCGTGTTATATACAGGCGTGTTGCTGAAAGACATTCTGGCCGAGGCTGGCCTCAAGACCAACGCAAAATGGATTATGCCTGAAGGTGGTGACGCATCAGCCATGACGCGCTCGGTGCCAATTGAAAAAGCCATGGATGATTGCATGATTGCCTTCAAGGCCAATGGTGAGGCGTTGCATCCAGACCAAGGCTATCCTGCGCGTCTTGTTGTTCCCGGCTGGGAAGGTAATATGTGGGTGAAATGGATCCGCCGCATCGAAGTCGGCGATCAGCCTTGGCACCACCGCGAAGAAACATCCAAATATACAGACTTGCTTGCCGATGGCCGTTCACGTCGGTTCACATGGATCATGGATTGCAAGTCAGTCATCACCAATCCTAGTCCGCAAGCGCCGCTGAAATACAAGGGGCATAATGTGCTGACAGGGATTGCCTGGTCAGGTCGCGGAACAATTGCGCGTGTTGATGTGACATTGGATGGCGGCAAGAATTGGTTTGCAGCGCGCATTGATGGCCCCTCGCTGGATAAGGCCGTGCACCGCTTCTATTATGAATTTGAGTGGACGGGCCAACCGATGTTGATCCAGTCTCGTGCGATTGACTCAACGGGTTACATACAACCCACCAAAAATGAATTGCGCGCCGTGCGCGGCACCAATTCCATTTATCACAACAACAGCATTCAAACATGGCACGTGCTTGAAACCGGCGAGGCAGAAAATGTTGAAATTTCGTAGTCTGCTGATTGCAAGTTCAGCGATGCTGGCCGTCGCTGGCACGGCTTATGCGGATAAAATAGGTCTGGGGCGAGAGGCATTACCTGCAGAAATATCCGCTTGGGACATAGATGTACGCCCTGATGGCCTTGGCCTGCCGGAAGGGAAGGGCAAGGTCAGTGAAGGCGATGCCATTTTTGCAGAGAAATGTGCGTCCTGCCACGGTGATTTTGGCGAAGGCAAAGACCGGTGGCCAGAACTGGCAGGTGGCAGGGACACCTTGAAGTCCGATGACCCGGTCAAAACTATTGGCTCATTCTGGCCCTATACTTCCACGGTCTACGACTATGTGCACCGCGCCATGCCCTTTGGTGATGCGCAATCGCTGGATGCCAACCAAACCTATGCGCTTGTGGCCTATCTTCTCTACTTGAACGATGTGGTGACAGACACTGAGTTTGAGCTGTCGAAGGAAAACTTCAACACCATCAAACTGCCCAACGAAGCCAACTTCATCGACGATGACCGCCCAGATGCCAAAAATCTGAAGGATGGTGAGTTATGCATGAAGGACTGCAAAGCCGAGGTGAAAATCACCGGGCGTGCCCGTATTCTTGATGTGACGCCGGAAGACGGCGGAGAAGAAGGTGGTAACCTTGATTAAGAGGGTTGCCATACTTCTACTGATGTGTGCGGCTACACAAAGCGCCAGAGCGGACGAAAAGCTGATAGCTTTTGGCGAATATCTTTCGGGGGAATGCGTCACCTGTCACCGCCTGTCAGGCAAGACTGATGGCATTCCCGCCATTGTTGGCTGGGACAGGGAAATTTTCGTCTCAGTCTTTGATGAGTATCGACAGAAGGTTCGGCCCAATGAGGCCATGCAAACAATCGCGTCACGGCTGACCGATGAAGAGGTGGCAGCACTTGCCACTTACTTTGAAACCATAAAGCCGCAACCCTAGGAGTGAAACTATGACTGCGCTGAACAGACGTCAATTTGGAAAACTATTCACGGCCTCAAGTTTGGCGATCGCGACGGGCGGCTTGCTCCGCCCTGTCTACGGCGCTGCAAAGCCGCGTGTTGTAGTGATTGGTGGTGGCGCTGGTGGCGCCACGGCAGCAAAATACATTGCCAAGGATTTAAAGGGCGCCGTGCAGGTTATTCTTGTAGAGCCGAAAACTGTCTATTCCACGTGTTTCTTCTCCAATCTTTATCTCGGCGGCTACCGCGATTGGAAGTCGATTTCGCACGACTATGTGACCTTGGCCAAAACCAATGGCATTCATGTTGTGCATCAGCGCGCCGAGACGATTGATCGTGAAAAGAAAATTGTCGTACTCGCCGATGGCACACGCCTAAACTATGACAGACTTGTCCTGTCTCCGGGCATCACGCTAAACTATGAATCAGTGCCGGGTTATTCGGAAGCCGCTTCCAAAATCATGCCGCATGCTTGGCAAGCCGGTCCGCAAACGCGCCTTCTCAAGCAAAAGCTGGACGCGCTGAAGAATGGTGACAACATTGTCATGGTGGCACCTCCAAACCCATATCGTTGCCCACCCGGACCCTATGAACGCGCCTCAATGATGGCGCATGTATTGAAATCAAAGGGCTTCAAGGACTCGAAAATTTACATCATTGATCCCAAGGACAAGTTCTCCAAGCAACCCGTTTTCGCAGAAGCTTGGGATCGTCACTACAACGGCATGATTGAATGGGTTGCCCCTGAAGTTCACGGTGGCATCAAGAGCGTTGATGCTGCAAAGTTGGAAGTTGTGACAGACCTTGATACATTCAAGGGAGCGCTGATCAACGTCATTCCTGCGCAAAAAGCAGGTGCCATTGCAATCGCTTCAGGTCTTGCCGACGACAAAGGTTTTTGCCCGATCGACCCTGAAACCATGCAGTCAAAAATGGATCCCAATATCCATGTCATTGGTGACTCATGCATCGCCGGCGACATGCCGAAATCCGCCTTCTCGGCCAACAGCCAGGCCAAAGTTGCGGCCATGCATGTGCGTGCTGCTTTGACCGGCAGCCAAGCCTTCCCAGCCAAATATTCCAACACCTGCTGGAGTTTGGTGGAAACCGAAGACGCCATTAAAGTGGGCGCTGCTTATTCACCCAAGGACGGCAAAATCACGGCTGGCGAAGGCTTCGTGTCAAAGCCCGGTGAGGATCTTGCCGTACACAAAACCAACTCCAGCGAAGCGGTGGGTTGGTATGAAGGCATCACAGCCGACATGTTCACCTAAACTTTGGGGGCCCGGCGGCTTGGAGAGATTATCATGACACATTCCATGTTTGACACTCTGAGCCGCCGGCATTTTTTGGCGGGAACGACTGCCGCATTGGGGCTAGCGTCCTTCACACCTGCGCGCGCTCAAGCGGTCTCCACCAAGGTCGGTGATTTCGAAGTGATCACTGTGTCAGATGGCAATTTGCAAATGCCCACGAGCTTTCTATTTCCCGGTCAGCCAGCTGAGGTATTGCAGAAGCTTTTCGCCGACGAAGGTCAACCTTTTGATTTAATGGCAAAGCCGCCCCTCAACATCACCATCGTCAAATCGGGTGTTGAAACCATCATCATCGACACAGGTGCTGGCACAAACTTCATGGACAGCGCCGGCAAACTCGCAGACAGCTTGCAAGCCGCCAATATTGATCCTGCCAGCGTCACCAAAGTCGTCTTTACCCACGCGCACCCTGACCACCTTTGGGGTGCTATTGATGACTTTGATGACACAGAACGTTTCAGCAATGCGTCTTATGTGATTGGCGCGCGGGAATGGGACTACTGGACAAGAGCAGACCTCGTCGACAGTACACCAGACGAAGGCAAAGGCATGGCGGCGGGAACGCAGCGCATTCTAAAACGCCTCGAAAACAAAATGCTACGCCTCAATGCGGGGGATGCAATTGCCGCTGGATTAACTTTCCTTCCCACACACGGCCATACGCCGGGGCACATGTCAGTCATGTTGGAAAGCGGAAATGAACGCCTCTTGGTGCTGGGCGACAGTATCAACAATGCCGTCGTGAATTTTGCGCGACCCGATTGGCCTTTCGGGCCAGATGTCGACAAAGAGCTGGCCATTCAAACGCGGCTGTCTTTGCTGTCGATGCTGGCTTCCGATAAATTGCGAGTGATCGGCTACCATCTGCCGAAGGGTGGTCTTGGTTTTGTGGAGGTCAAGGATCATGGCTTCCGTTTTGTTGCAGGTTGATAGCACTCCATCGATGAAAGAAAGCCTATGGGAACGAGCAATTGTACCCGTGTTCTGTTGAAAGTGATTTTGATATCAATGTTTGCCGTAGTAGAGTCATATTTTAAATCGTGAAATGAGCTTTGGAGGCTGAAATGGCAAATGTAGGAAGTCCCGACCGCATTGTTCGCGGTATTGTTGGCGTCGTTCTGATAGCGTTGCCATATTTTACGAGCTTCGGTCTATGGAGCAATCAATTGCTCCGCTTGGGAATTCCACTTGTTGGGCTGGTGTTGCTCATGACCGCAGTTTTCAGTTTTTGCCCTGCCTACAGGTTGCTCGGAATGAATACTTGCGGTTTAAAAAGTTAAACTTTCCGATCTCAAAAATAGCTCTGGTTTAGATCTTTTTTGACCATGATCTTTTGGTCCGATCTGCCGCCGTGTCTGCGAAGGCACTGGTTCGCAGTAGAATGAATTCAGGTTGCTATTTTTACATCGGATCTCCCCTCTCTGGCAGCACCATTATCCTGTTGCAATCGGCGGCAGGACGCTGTTGACGATCGTGCACAGCTCCGTCTGGCTCGTCGCGCCGACTTTGACATAGGCATGTTTCAAGTGCGAACGTATCGTATCGACTGTCACATTCAGGGCTTCAGCGATTTCTTGTGGCCCGTCGCCCTTTGTAAGCATCAATGCTATGCGCGCCTCGGAAGCGGTGAGGTCGAAAACGGTGCGCAGAATTTCCATCGCCATTGGCTGTTGTTCGCCGCGCCGGGCCACGAAAACAGCGCAATGACCAAGCCCCAATGCTCCGCGCAAATCCTGTCCAGCAATGGGCAGTACATAAGCGGCTGCCCTTTCGCCATCGATGCCAATCAGGGGAACCCCGATGCCGGTCAAGCCTGCCGCAACATCACCTTTGACAGCACGGTCAAGTGCATCATCAAACGCCGAAGCATGCACGGAAACCCGGGTGGCCTGCAATTGACCGCTGCTGGATTTCAACAAGTTCTCGCCTGACAATACCGCTTCGCCCGCAGCATTGGTAAACACCAGTCGCCTGCCTGGCCCCACGATGAACACTGCAGCAGAAAGCGCGTCGAGTGTCTTGCGATAAAGTGCCAAGGCAAGATTGCCCTTGTCCACAATGTCATTGATCATCACGGCGCGACGAAAGTGAGGTGACAGCATCTCGGCCAAACGGCATTGTTCTGCATCAAAGGCAAGTCCACGGCTTTCATGCATCGCACACGAAAACAAGCCCATGACTTGTTGCCTGTTGATGAAGATCGTATTGAGGCTATCGGTCAACCCCTGGGGTTGCGCCCAGACTTTGTTGAAATGTGACTCGTTGAACTCTTCCCTGGATACGTGTGACATTTGCGTCCACGCTTTGTCAATTCCTGATCCGTAAAGATGTTCGACTCCCGGCACTGATTGCGTGAGACCAGAGAGTTGCATCAGCCGCTCCTTGTCCCAGGGCGTGTGCCGATACGAAAAAATTGGCGGCAAGTTGTGCAGGATCGGCGTTGTATCGGCGAACCCAACCATGAAATAAGCGGCGTGCATATGATCGCGGATCACGGCGATCGTTGGTTCCCATAAATCCGGATTCGCCGCGCAGTCGTAAATCGAACCAACCACCTTGTCGTAATCGAACATTTGCGTTCCTCGTCAATTTGAAACACGACACCTTATTGGGCCAGCAATTTTACCAGTTCACTTTCAGGATTACACAGACCGTCTATTACATTGAAATGATGCGCATTATCGTGATGAATATAAGCAATATCAATACCCAGCCCAGTCCACGCATTGACCAACAAATCATTCTGCCTGACAAATTCCGGCCGCTCGTCCTTGCCAACCCAGCATGTCACGCCGATTCCGGAAACGGGTTCCAGCAGGGCAGGGCTCTCAGCCCGTGCTTCCGCGATATCGAGCTTGAGCGTTTCGTTCATTTGGGTGCGCAGCAGTGGACGAAGATCATGCACGCCGCTGATCGACACCACATGCTGAATGCGCCTTAGCACGCTTTGAGGCAAGCTGCTGTCGCTGCACGTCATCCGCGTGACCAGATGACCGCCAGCGGAATGGCCAGCGAGCCTCACAGGTCCGGCAACAAGTCCGGCCACGTGTTCGATGGCGCGACCAATCTCGCGTGTAATACCGGCAATTTGCACCTCCGGCGTCAACGTGTATCCGGGCAAAGCCACTGCCCATCCTCGCAATAGCGCCCCGCGCGCCAGATGCGACCAGTCTCCTTTGCCAAAGCGCATCCAGTATCCGCCATGGACGAACACTGCGAGTCCCCGGGGCGTATCACTGGGCAAGAACAGATCAATCTTGTTGCGGGGACGGCTGCCATAGACAAGATCAAGCTTCGAAGAACAACCCGCAGGCAGATTGGCCCGGAAAGCTCCCGCCTCGGCCTGCCACCGCACAGGATACTCGGCTCCTCCTGGAATATAGGCCGCGTTTGAATAGGCATCATCAAAGTTGGTAATCATTCTTAAACAACAGCACTATTCGGGCCTTTGGCGCAACACCTTGACACTGCGGACTCGTGACGGCATACGGTGCGCGCTTTCGCGGTTCAGTCATATGCGTCGTAAAGCGCGGGAGAGTGTCCCGAGTGGCAAAGGGGGGGGACTGTAAATCCCCTGCTTTACGGCTTCGTAGGTTCGAGTCCTACCTCTCCCACCATCACTTTGATGGGTGACACAATATGCGGGTGTAGCTCAATGGTAGAGCAGCAGCCTTCCAAGCTGAATACGAGGGTTCGATTCCCTTCACCCGCTCCATTCGCCTGCGGAAACTTTGGCAAAACCAAAATTTTGTTGTGAATGGCCACAGGCCGTTCCTTTGGCTGGAAACACTTCTGACCAACCACCTCTTGCAGGATTTTCAAATTCTTTCTATTGAGCCTCCACATTTTTGAACGTGGAGACCTCCGATGGCCAAAGAAAAATTCAACCGCGACAAGCCGCATTGCAACATCGGCACGATTGGTCACGTTGACCATGGCAAGACGTCATTGACGGCAGCGATCACCAAGATTTTGGCTGAGAGCGGTGGTGCAACGTTCACGGCCTATGACCAGATCGACAAGGCTCCTGAAGAGCGCGCGCGTGGCATTACGATCAACACGGCGCATGTTGAATATCAGACGAAGGCAAGGCACTACGCCCACGTCGATTGCCCGGGCCATGCTGACTATGTGAAGAACATGATCACCGGTGCAGCGCAGATGGATGGCGGCATTCTTGTTGTGTCGGCTGCTGACGGCCCGATGCCGCAGACCCGCGAGCACATTCTGTTGGCCCGCCAGGTTGGCGTTCCGGCGCTGGTTGTGTTCATGAACAAGGTTGACATGGTCGACGATCCGGAATTGCTGGAACTTGTTGAGATGGAAATCCGCGAGCTTCTGTCGAGCTATCAGTTCCCGGGCGACAAGATCCCGATCATCAAGGGCTCGGCTTTGGCTGCCCTTGAAGGCAAGACCCCTGAGATTGGCCGCGATGCCATTCTCAAGCTGATGGAAGCTGTTGATACCTATATTCCACAGCCAGAGCGTCCGATTGACCAGCCATTCCTGATGCCGATTGAAGACGTTTTCTCGATTTCGGGCCGCGGCACGGTTGTCACGGGTCGCGTCGAGCGCGGTGTTGTGAAGGTCGGCGAAGAAATCGAAATCGTCGGCATCCGCGACACGGTGAAGACCACCTGCACGGGCGTTGAAATGTTCCGGAAGCTGTTGGATTCAGGCCAGGCTGGCGACAACATCGGCGCGTTGCTGCGCGGTGTTGAACGCGAAGGCGTTGAGCGCGGCCAGGTTCTGTGCAAGCCAGGCTCTGTGAAGCCGCACAAGAAGTTCAAGGCGGAAGCCTATATTTTGACCAAGGAAGAGGGTGGCCGTCACACGCCATTCTTCGCCAACTACCGTCCGCAGTTTTACTTCCGCACGACCGACGTGACGGGTGTTGTGACCTTGCCGGAAGGCACGGAAATGGTGATGCCCGGCGACAACATCTCGTTTGATGTCGAGCTGATCACGCCAATTGCGATGGAAGAAAAACTCCGCTTCGCCATCCGCGAAGGCGGCCGCACCGTCGGTGCCGGCGTCGTCGCCAAGATTACGGATTGAGTCCTCGATCGTCACAAAGACTTTCAAACCCGCCGACGCAATCTGGCGGGTTTTTCTTTCAGCGGGGATCCGTTGAAGCGAAGGATGCACAAGTGGGCAGCTGGCTGCTATCACTGATGTCTTGAACGCGAGAACCTTCTTGCCTTAAATCCCAAACGTGGTGAGAGTAAAATTCATGGACTCAATGTCAGCAGATATCGTTGTCGTCGGAGGTGGGAGCAGCGGGGCTGTCATTGCTGCGCGCTGCGTGGAGGCGGGGCACCGTATTGTCTTGATTGAAGCGGGACCGGACTACGGTTCTTTTGAGGGCGGACGATGGCCAGCGGACCTGCTGGATGCACACACAATCGCAACCTCGCATGACTGGAACTACGGGTCTGGGCCTGTTGCGGGCCGTAGTGCATGGAAGTTTGAGCGCGCCCGTGTCATAGGGGGCTGTTCGGCCCATAATGGGGCGATTGCAGCCGTTGGCCATGCCACTGACTATGATGCCTGGAATTTGCCGGGATGGTGGACGGACGACCTTCGACCGCTTTTCGCCACCGCGCTGAAAAAGATGCGCGTGCGCACCTATACAGCAGAGGAAACCGGTCCCTTCCATGCCCGTTGTCTGGAGGCTGCCAAGGCCTGTGGCTGGCGCATGGCGGAAGATCTTGATGATCTCGACGCCAATGATTCCTTCGGTCTGGAATCCGTCAATATTGTCAATCGCGTGCGCTGGAACACGGCCTTCGCCTATCTTGACCCGCTGCGCAACAACAAGAACCTGACGATCATCGACAAGACCTTGGTGGATCGTGTCAGCGAAACGGCCACAGGAGCAATCGTGCTGGGATGGCGCGATGGTCAACGGATTGAAGTGACAGCTGAAAACGTAGTGTTGTCAGCAGGTGTCTATGGCAGCCCGGCCATTTTGCAGCGGTCCGGAGTTGGAGATGCGGAACGCTTGCGCGCCCTTGGCATCACTCCAATCCATGATCTTCCGGGTGTCGGTGCGAACCTGCACGATCATCCCATGATCCATGTCGACCGCACTGTTGGCCCGCAGCTGAAGCAATGGCTGGCTGAAGCAGCGGCGCGCGGGCAGTTGCCAGAGGAACAAACGCTGGGCAAGGCCTTGTCGTCGAAAGCCACCGAAGGCATTTTTGACCTTCACCTGTTTCCCGTCTGCGCCTCGACACAGACGACACTGACAAGCGGCCTTGCGCTGATTGAGGTTTGTTGCGTCACGCCAAAAAGCCGTGGCCGACTTGACATCACGTCGGCTGATCCGGCGGCACATCATCAAATTGACCACCGCTATCTGAGCGACAGCGAAGACCACGACATTTCAGTTTTGCGCGATGGCTTGGTCATGGCTGAAGCGCTGTTCAATGCGCCAGCGCTGGCCAGTCTTCTGGGTGCTCGCGTCACAGAACTTTCCGATGATGCCAGCATCCGCCGCCATGTCGCCCACTATTATCACCCGGTCGGCACCTGCATGATGGGAACAGGTAGCGATTCAGTGTGCGATGCCAAAGGCAAGGTCCATGGAATGCAGCGGCTGACCGTTGGGGACGTTTCGCTCATGCCGCAAATTCCACGCGCCAATACCAATATTCCGGCGGTGGTCATCGGTGAGAAAATTGCTGGTTTGCTGTGCAGTTGAGGCGGTTCCGTCGGCGATCCTTTCAGGTGCTTTGCAGAACAGTTCCGTCATGCCGCACAAAAAGGTTTAACACTGAAGCGTACGGTTCTACTTCCGCACGACGGACTTCCCCAGTGTTGTGACCTTGCCGGAAGGCACGGAAATGGTGATGCCCGGCGACAACATCTCGTTTGATGTCGAGCTGATCACGCCAATTGCGATGGAAGAAAAACTCCGCTTCGCCAGCCGCGAAGGCGGCCGCACCGTCGGTGCCGGCGTCGTCGCCAAGATTACGGATTAAGCAGGTCATTGACCTCTGCAATGCCGCCCACCGGCGGCATTGCATTGGCGATCAATCACGGAAACCGAGAAGGTCCCTTGCCCGCTGCCTGAATTCATCGCGTCGGGCCCGGGGCACGGCGATGTAATTGTTGGTGCGCCGTGGATAAAGGTGACTGTCTTCGAATGTATCGAGCGACATCCCAGTATCAGCATGCGCAAGGCGCGTCGGAATGATGATGCCGTATCCCAGCGCGTCAAACAGGCTCCAGATTCCTGCCTTGGTGAAACCAAGATGGGGATGGTCGCCCGGACCGCTTTCAAAGAAAATCAGAGGCAAGTTCTTCTTGATCAATGCCTGCCCGCCTTCGAATACGCCTTGCTCTGCACCTTCGACATCGACCTTGATGATATCGACCTTGCCCTCGATGTTCATTTCATCAAGACGGTAGGCTTTGACAGTGATCGCCCGTGTCTTGCCGGAATTGGCGGCCAGCTTGTTGTCGAGGCTGCTGTAGCTCGACTTTTCCAGGCTGATATAGAAAGTGACTTCGCCCGAGCTGTTGCTCACAGCGCAGTGATGGATAGTCACGTCCGGAAATTTCTTGCGCAGCAGTTCGGTTTTTTCAGGAACTGCTTCAAATGCAATGACTTTAGTGCCAGGCGAGCGCTTGGTGACAGCACCTGTAACCGAACCGATATGTGCGCCAATATCGAGAAACACGGTGGCTGGAAGGGCAAGCCCAACCATTAGCTTCCGGCACATCATGTCGTTGGCCATGTTTCCGGCCTCTTCGTAATGCCGTTTGCGCGTGGCAATGAGGTCCCAGCGGTCGCGAAGTGCCTCAAGGCTGTCCCCCACCCAAGTTCCAACCAGCATCCGTTTCAGCTTGAGCGCTTCCATCTGTCCTCGATAACGTCCAATAAGTTGCAAATTTCTCGCCCTTTTTTCCCGAGAAAGGCGTTCCGTCAAGGTAATACCAGCGAATGGTTTCGCGTTTAGGATAATGCCCGGAAAGTCAGACAGTTACCCAGCTTGCAGCCACTGGTTCAGGCTGCTTTGGACCATAGGTTCATTTCCCTTAACAAAGGGGTTGCACTCCCCGCCATCCTCGCTTAAGAGCAGCCCAAATTTCCAACATGTTGCCAGTTCAGCGGGTCACCGGGACCTGAGGACTGACGACTGACAATTGATAGGGGTATAGCTCAGTTGGTAGAGCGGCGGTCTCCAAAACCGCAGGCCGAGGGTTCGAGCCCTTCTGCCCCTGCCATTTGGAAATTGCCGCTCGCAGTGCCATATGGGGCTGTTGCGGGTAGCTAAAGGATTGAAATATGGCAAAGACCAGCCCTGTCGAGTTTGTTCAGGAAGTTCGCGACGAAGCGAAAAAGGTAGTTTGGCCAACCCGCAAGGAGTTGGTCGTGTCGACTGTCATGGTGCTCATCATGGTAGCTTTGGCCAGTGTGTTTTTTCTGGGCGTGGATGCGATTCTGAAGTGGGTCGTTGAACGGGCAATACTAGGAATTTAAGACTTAAGGACCGACCTCGCCGATGGCAAAACGCTGGTACATCGTTCACACCTATTCGAATTTCGAAAACAAGGTGGCGGACTCAATCAAGGAACAGGCAGCCCAGAAAAAGCTGACTGACCTGTTCGAACAAGTGCTTGTTCCAACGGAAGAAGTTGTAGAGATCCGTCGCGGTCGCCGCATCAAGAGTGAGCGCCGGTTTTTCCCCGGCTACGTGCTGGTGAAGGTTGAGCTCAGCGATGAAGCCTTCCATCTCATCAAGAACACGCCGAAAGTTACCGGCTTCCTGGGCTCCGGCCAGAAGCCAGTTCCCATCAGCGACGCAGAAGCCTCGCGCATCCTCAACCAGGTCGCTGAAGGCGTTGAAAAGCCGAAAACTTCGATCCACTTCGAAGTCGGCGAACAGGTTCGCGTGGCCGATGGCCCATTCGCTTCCTTCAACGGTCAAGTTGAAGAAGTTGACGAAGAACGCTCCCGCCTGAAAGTCGCCGTCTCCATTTTCGGCCGTCCAACGCCGGTCGAACTCGAATACGGCCAGGTGGAGAAGATGAAGTAACCGGAATTGTCCTCGCCCGCTTGCGGGAGAGGTCAGGGCCCGTGCCGCAAGGCGTGGGGAAGGTGGGGGTAGGGACCTCGCCTTGGTTTAACCCCTACATCTACCCGACGGTTCACGTTGGGCCCCTTTTTCTCCCGCTTGCGGGAGGAGACGTAAAAGCAACCCGTGGGAGGTAAGCATTTCGCAGGAAATGTGAAGCCGCACCACTAACCTTGAGAAAGGGAACACATGGCCAAGAAAATTGTCGGCTACGTCAAGCTGCAAGTTCCGGCCGGACAGGCGAATCCTTCGCCTCCGATCGGTCCCGCGCTGGGTCAGCGCGGTCTGAACATCATGGAATTCTGCAAGGCTTTCAATGCCGCCACGCAGAAGATGGAACCAGGTTCGCCCGTTCCAGTCGTGATCACCGCATTCCAGGACAAGTCCTTCACCTTCGAAATGAAGGCGCCTCCAGCGTCATTCTTCCTGAAGAAAGCCGCAAAAATCACAGCTGGCTCGAAAGAGCCGGGCAAGAACATCGTCGGCACGGTGACGATGGAACAGTGCCGCGAAATCGCCAAGCAGAAGATCCAGGGCATGAACGCCCGCGAGATCGATGCAGCAGCGAAGGAAATCGCCGGTTCCGCCCGTTCCATGGGCCTTGAAGTGACGGGAGCATAAGTCATGGCAAAGCTCGCAAAGAGAACACAAAAGACCCGCGAAGGCGTTGATCGCAACAAGTTTTACGCTCTCGACGAAGCCGTCAAGGCCGTCAAGGACCGCGCCATTGCAAAGTTCGACGAGACCATCGAAGTGTCGATGAACCTCGGCGTCGATCCACGCCACGCCGACCAGATGGTCCGCGGCGTATGCAACCTGCCGAATGGCTCGGGCCGCAAGGTGCGCGTCGGCGTATTTGCCAAGGGTGCCAAGGCTGAAGAAGCCAAGAAGGCCGGAGCTGACGTTGTTGGCGCTGAAGACCTGTTTGAAATCGTCAACAAGGGCACGATTGACTTTGATCGTTGCATCGCCACACCGGACATGATGGGCCTCGTCGGCCGTCTCGGCAAGGTGCTCGGCCCGCGCAACATGATGCCGAACCCAAAAGTCGGCACAGTCACAATGGACGTCACTGCAGCTGTGAAAGCAGCCAAGGGTGGCGCAGTTGAGTTCCGCGTTGAAAAGGCCGGCATTGTGCAGGCTGGCGTTGGCAAGGCATCATTCTCGGCCGATCAGATTACGCAGAACATCCGCGCATTCATCGACGCCGTGAACAAGGCCAAGCCCGCAGGTGCAAAGGGCACCTACGTGAAAAAGATTTCGATTTCCTCGACCATGGGACCGGGCCTCAAGCTCGATCCAGCCCAGGTCGGTGGAGTGTAACAAAGAATTCTGAGGCGGGTAAAACCGGCTCAGATGCCCCTGTCCGAGATTGCCGGCGTAGACGTCAAGTCTGCTTAAACTGCGAAAGCCAGCATGAGATGGGTGTCAAAACGGAATTCGGATCACCATATAGCGGTGTTCCAGTCGGTGATGACCTCAAACCAGCAGCAATGCTGGCGGCAGGACGAAGCGCCATCCCACGCATGATGCGTTGGATGGCAGGTCAAACCGGTGCAGTCACTTTGGTGATTGCACTCAAACGGAGAAAGCAAAGTGGAAAGAGCTGAAAAGAAAGAGCTCGTCACAACGCTCCACGAGGTGTTCAAAACCACCGGCGTGGTCGTCGTGGCCCACAACAAGGGCTTGACGGTGAACCAGGTCAACGACCTGCGTAACAAGATGGCCAAGGCGGGGGCGACTGTCAAAGTCGCCAAGAACCGCCTTGCAAAGCTTGCTCTGGATGGCACCGATGCCAAAGGGATTTCGGATCTTTTCGTGGGCCCCACCATGGTGGCCTATGGCAACGACCCGGTCTCGGCACCCAAGGTTGCTGCGGATTTCGCCAAGGCGAACGACAAGTTTGTCGTTCTCGGTGGCGCTCTCGGCAAGACAATCATGGATGCCAATGGCGTCAAGGCACTCGCGGAACTTCCGTCACTGGATCAGCTCCGCGGCAAACTCATCGGGCTTATTCAGGCTCCTGCGACGAAGATCGCTGGTGTTCTGGCAGCTCCGGCTGGCCAGCTGGCTCGCGTGATGAATGCCTACGCCACCAAGGGCAATTGAAGCACTTGTTGAATTGAAACATCTAACCGACTGAAACAAAGAGAGTATTTAAAATGGCCGATCTTGCCAAAATCGTTGATACGCTGTCAGAACTCACTGTTCTTGAAGCTGCTGAACTGTCCAAGATGCTGGAAGAAAAGTGGGGCGTTTCTGCTGCTGCTCCAGTTGCTGTTGCTGCCGCTGGCGGCGCTGCTGCTGCTCCGGTTGAAGAAAAGACCGAATTCACCGTCGTTCTTGCTGCCGCTGGCGACAAGAAGATCGAAGTGATCAAGGAAGTCCGCGCCATCACGGGTCTCGGCCTCAAGGAAGCCAAGGACCTCGTCGAAGGCGCACCGAAGCCGGTGAAGGAAGGCGTCAACAAGAAAGACGCAGACGACATGAAGAAGAAGCTCGAAGCGGCTGGAGCCAAGGTAGAGCTGAAGTAATCTTCAAGCGATTCTCGCCGGTATCCGGGTTCTGCAAGGCCTGGATGCCGGTGGGGGCTTGACAGACGTTGTATAAGGTAACGGTTTCCCCGATTCGCCCCGCGAGGGCGAGTCGGGCAAGCCGTTGATTGGCTTTCAGGAGCGTACCGTTCCTGAGTTGAGTTAGACAGGGAAAGAAGCATGGCAGAGATCCATTCCGTTGTAAGCCGCAAGCGCATCCGCAAGGTATTTGGCAAAGGCATTGAAGTTGCTGAAATGCCGAACCTCATCGAAGTGCAGAAAGAGTCATACGACCAGTTCCTTCAGATGAAGGAACCTGCTGGTGGCCGCTTGACCGAAGGCTTGCAGTCGGTTTTCAAATCGGTGTTCCCGATTTCGGACTTCACTGGTCAGTCGGTGCTCGAATTTGTGCGCTACGAATTCGAACAGCCAAAGTTTGACGTCGATGAATGCCAACAGCGCGGCATGACCTTCGCGGCCCCTCTCAAGGTCACGCTCCGCCTTATCGTATTCGAAATCGATCCGGATACGCAGGCCAAGTCCGTCAAGGACATCAAGGAACAGGACGTTTACATGGGCGATATTCCGCTCATGACCAAGAACGGTACTTTCGTCGTCAACGGCACCGAACGCGTCATCGTTTCCCAGATGCACCGGTCGCCAGGCGTGTTCTTTGATCACGACAAGGGCAAGAGCCATTCATCCGGCAAGATACTGTTCGCAGCTCGCGTCATTCCATATCGCGGCTCGTGGCTCGACTTTGAGTTCGATGCCAAGGATTTGATATACGCGCGCATTGACCGCCGCCGCAAACTTCCAGTCACCACCTTGCTCCACGCTCTCGGCATGGATGGCGAGGAAGTACTGCAATATTTCTACCGCTCGATCCCTTACACCCAGACCAAGAATGGCTGGAAAACACCATTCGAAGCCGAGCGCTTCAAGGGAACCAAGGCAACCACCGACTTGGTGGATGCGAAGTCGGGCCAGATCGTTGTCGAAGCAGGCAAGAAGATCACGCCGCGCCTTGCCAAGAAGATCGCTGAAGACGGCACCAAGGAATTGCTCGTTCTCGATGAAAATCTGAACGGCCAGTTCCTTGCGGACGAACTCGTCAATCCGGAAACCGGTGAAATCTACGCTGAAGCCGGCGAGGAAATTAACGAGAAGCTGCTGACCGCCCTCAAGGACGTTGGCTTCAAGACGCTCAACATTCTCGACATCGACCATCTCAACACGGGTCCCTATATCCGCAACACCCTGAAGGCCGACAAGGTGGAAAGCTACGAGCAGGCGCTCGTTGAAATCTATCGCGTCATGCGCCCGGGCGAACCACCAACACGCGAAGGTGCAGAGCTGCTGTTCAAGGGCCTGTTCTTTGACCAGGAACGTTATGATCTTTCCGCAGTAGGCCGCGTGAAGATGAACATGCGCCTCGAACAGAACGTCGAAGATTCAATCCGCGTTCTGCGCAAGGAGGACATCCTGTCGGTCATCAAGGTCTTGCACGATCTGCGCGACTCGAAAGGTGACGTGGACGACATCGACCATCTCGGTAACCGCCGTGTGCGCTCGGTCGGCGAGCTCATGGAAAACCAATATCGCCTCGGTCTGGTCCGCATGGAACGTGCCATCAAGGAACGCCTGTCATCTGTCGACGTTGACACGGTGATGCCGCACGACTTGATCAACGCCAAGCCGGCCGCTGCTGCCGTTCGCGAATTCTTCGGTTCGTCGCAGCTCAGCCAGTTCATGGATCAAACCAATCCGCTGTCGGAAATCACCCACAAGCGCCGCCTCTCGGCTCTTGGACCCGGTGGTCTGACGCGCGAGCGCGCGGGCTTCGAAGTCCGCGACGTTCATCCAACACATTACGGCCGCATCTGCCCGATTGAAACACCGGAAGGTCCGAACATCGGTCTCATCAACTCGCTGGCAACTTACGCTCGTGTCAACAAATACGGCTTCATCGAGACGCCTTACCGCAAGGTCACGAATGGCAAGGTAACGGACGAAGTCCGTTATCTCTCGGCCATCGAGGAATCGAAGCATCACATCGCGCAAGCCAACGTGTCGCTGAAGAAGGATGGCTCGTTCAACGACGACATCATCGTCGTGCGCCATCACGGCGACGTATTGCAGGTTCCATCGGACCGCGTCGATTATGTCGACGTGTCGCCGAAGCAGATTGTTTCGGTTGCCGCAGCACTCATCCCGTTCCTTGAAAACGACGACGCCAACCGCGCGCTCATGGGTTCAAACATGCAGCGTCAGGCCGTGCCACTCGTCCGCACCAATGCGCCACTTGTAGGCACCGGCATGGAATTGGTTGTCGCCCGTGACTCAGGCGCTGCCTTCACGGCACGTCGTTCGGGTATCGTTGATCAGGTCGACGCCAAGCGCATCGTCATCCGCGCCACCGAAGAAACTGATCCAACCAAGCCAGGCGTTGACATCTACGCGCTTGCCAAGTTCCAGCGTTCCAACCAGTCGACCTGTATCAACCAGCGTCCGCTGGTGCGTGTCGGCGACGTTGTGGACGTCGGCGACATCATCGCAGACGGTCCGTCAACCGACCTCGGCGATCTGGCACTGGGCCAGAACGTGCTCGTCGCGTTCATGCCGTGGAATGGCTACAATTTCGAAGACTCGATCCTGCTGTCCGAGCGTATCGTGAAGGACGACGTGTTCACCTCCATTCACATCGAGGAATTCGATGTCATGGCACGCGATACGAAGTTGGGTCCTGAAGAAATCACCCGCGACATTCCCAACGTTGGTGAAGAGTTGCTCAAAAACCTCGACGAAGCCGGCATCGTCTATATCGGTGCCGAAGTGAAGCCGGGCGATATTCTTTGCGGCAAGATAACGCCAAAGGGTGAAAGCCCGATGACGCCGGAAGAAAAGCTTCTGCGCGCCATCTTCGGCGAAAAGGCATCCGACGTCCGCGACACCTCGCTCCGCCTGCCACCAGGTGTATCGGGCACTGTCGTTGAAGTCCGCGTCTTCAACCGTCATGGTGTCGATAAGGACGAACGTGCGATTTCGATCGAGCGTGAGGAAATCGAACGTCTCGCCAAGGACCGCGACGACGAAATGACCATTCTCGACCGCAACTCCTACGGCCGTCTCAAGGACTTCCTGACTGGCAAAGATGCATCCGCTGGTCCCAAGGGCCACCGGATGGAAGGCAAGATCAAGTCTGAACAGCTTGATGATGTGCCCCGTTCGCAGTGGTGGAACATTGCCTTGTCAAACGAAAAGGCAATGGCCGAACTTGAAGCCATGAAAGTGCAGTACGACACATCCAAGAAGGGTCTCGAAACCCGCTTCATGGACAAGGTCGAAAAGCTTCAGCGTGGCGACGAACTGCCGCCAGGCGTAATGAAAATGGTAAAGGTCTTCGTCGCTGTGAAGCGCAAGATCCAGCCTGGCGACAAGATGGCCGGCCGTCATGGCAACAAGGGCGTCGTATCGCGCATCGTGCCGCAGGAAGACATGCCATATCTGGAAGATGGCCAACCGGTGGATATCGTGTTGAACCCTCTCGGCGTGCCTTCTCGCATGAACGTTGGGCAGATTCTCGAAACCCATCTTGGCTGGGCCTGTGCAGGCATGGGCAAGAAGGTCGGCAAGATGCTCGAGGTCTATCGCGAGTCACAGAAGGTCAAGCCTCTGCGTGACGGCATGATCGAGATCTTCGGCAACAACAAGGAAATCGAAAACCTGCCGGATGACCAGATGGTCGAATATGCCCAGCACCTGCGCAAGGGTGTGCCGATTGCAACACCGGTATTCGATGGTGCCCGCGAAGAAGACATCGCCAAGATGTTGACAGACGCCGGCCTCGCGACTTCCGGCCAGATCACGCTGTACGATGGCAAGTCGGGCGAAAAGTTCGACCGTCCAGTCACCGTTGGCTACATTTACATGTTGAAGCTGCATCACCTTGTCGACGACAAGATCCATGCTCGCTCGATTGGTCCATACTCGCTCGTGACCCAGCAACCGCTGGGTGGCAAGGCGCAGTTCGGCGGTCAGCGCTTCGGCGAAATGGAAGTCTGGGCCCTCGAAGCCTACGGCGCCGCCTATACATTGCAGGAGATGCTGACAGTGAAGTCCGACGACGTCGCCGGTCGCACCAAGGTTTACGAGGCTATCGTCCGGGGTGACGATGCCTTCGAAACCGGCATCCCTGAAAGCTTCAACGTGCTCGTGAAGGAAATGCGTTCGCTCGGCCTCAATGTCGAGCTGCAGAATTCCACACCCGGTGCACAATAACGTTTTTGAATTGAACAAGGAGCAAGGCACATGAACCAAGAGGTCATGAACGTCTTCAACCCGGCAGTGCCGGTTCAGGTTTTCGATCAGATCCGTATCTCGATTGCGAGCCCTGAAAAGATTCTGTCGTGGTCATTCGGCGAAATCAAGAAGCCGGAAACCATCAACTATCGTACCTTCAAGCCAGAGCGCGACGGCCTGTTCTGCGCCCGCATCTTTGGCCCCACCAAGGATTACGAATGCCTGTGCGGCAAGTACAAGCGCATGAAGTACAAGGGCATCATCTGCGAAAAATGCGGTGTGGAAGTAACACTTTCAAAAGTCCGGCGCGAACGCATGGGCCACATCGAACTCGCAGCTCCAGTTGCCCACATCTGGTTCCTCAAATCTGTGCCATCGCGCATCGCAACGCTGCTCGACATGACGTTGAAGGATGTCGAACGCATCCTCTACTTCGAAAATTACATCGTTGTGGAACCGGGCCTAACGCCGATGAAGCAGAACCAGCTTCTCGGTGAAAACGAATACCTGAAGGCCCAGGAAGAATACGGCGACGACAGCTTCACGGCGGCTATTGGCGCAGAAGCCATCCGCGACATGCTGGCCTCGATGAACCTCGAGCAGCTGCGTGATCGTCTGCGCGAAGAACTCAAGGTCGCCACCGGTGACCTGAAGCCCAAGAAGCTCGCCAAGCGCCTCAAGCTTGTCGACTCGTTCCTCGATTCCGGCAATCGTCCGGAATGGATGATCCTCACTGTTGTACCCGTCATTCCGCCGGAATTGCGCCCACTGGTTCCACTCGACGGCGGTCGTTTCGCAACGTCGGATCTTAATGATCTTTATCGCCGCGTCATCAACCGCAACAATCGTTTGAAGCGCCTGATGGAACTCAAGGCTCCGGACATCATCGTGCGCAACGAAAAGCGCATGCTGCAGGAATCGGTCGACGCATTGTTCGACAACGGTCGTCGTGGCCGCGTCATCACCGGCGCAAACAAGCGTCCGCTGAAGTCGCTGTCCGACATGCTCAAGGGCAAGCAGGGCCGCTTCCGCCAGAACCTTCTCGGCAAGCGCGTCGACTATTCTGGCCGTTCGGTCATTGTGGTTGGTCCAGAAATGAAACTGCATCAGTGCGGCCTTCCGAAGAAGATGGCGCTCGAACTGTTCAAGCCGTTCATCTATTCACGCCTCGAAGCCAAGGGCCTCTCTGCAACAGTGAAGCAGGCCAAGAAACTGGTTGAAAAGGAGAAGCCGGAAGTCTGGGATATCCTCGACGAGGTCATCCGCGAACACCCGATCATGTTGAACCGCGCGCCAACGCTTCACCGACTCGGCATCCAGGCGTTTGAGCCCGTGCTGATCGAGGGCAAGGCCATTCAGCTGCATCCACTCGTCTGCACCGCCTTCAACGCCGACTTCGACGGCGACCAGATGGCTGTTCACGTGCCACTGTCGCTTGAAGCCCAGCTTGAAGCCCGCGTCCTCATGATGTCGACCAACAACGTTCTCCATCCGGCGAACGGTCAGCCGATCATCGTGCCATCGCAGGATATTGTGCTTGGCCTGTACTATCTCTCGATCATGCAGAATAACGAGCCTGGCGAAGGCAAGGTATTCGGCTCGGTCAACGAGATTGAACACGCCCTGGCGCATGGCGTCATAACGCTGCACGCCAAGATCAAGGCGCGCATCAAGGACACCGCCGCAGACGGAAAGGTCCGCACCCGGATCATCGAAACCACGCCGGGCCGCATGCGCATCGGCGAGCTTCTGCCGCTCGCCATGAACATCACCTATGATCTCTGCAACAAGCTGATGACCAAGCGCGACATCTCCAAGATGATCGACGCCGTCTATCGCCATTGCGGCCAGAAAGACGCGGTCATTTTCTGCGACCGCATCATGGCACTCGGTTTCTACAACGCCTACAAGGCGGGCATTTCGTTCGGCAAGGACGACATGGTCATTCCGAAAGCGAAGGAACGTCTGGTCAACCAGACGCGTGAGCTCGCCAAGGAGTTCGAACAGCAGTACATCGACGGCCTGATCACCCAGGGTGAAAAATACAACAAGGTCGTTGATGCATGGGCCAAGTGCACCGACAAGGTTGCGGAAGAAATGATGGGCGAGATTTCCTCCGTCAAGATTGATCCCGAGACCAAGCGTGAAAAACCGATCAACTCGGTTTACATGATGAGCCATTCCGGTGCCCGTGGTTCGCCAACCCAGATGCGTCAGCTCGCCGCCATGCGCGGCTTGATGACCAAGCCATCGGGCGAAATCATCGAAACGCCAATTATCTCGAACTTCAAGGAAGGCCTGTCGGTCATGGAGTACTTCAACTCCACCCACGGTGCCCGAAAAGGTCTCGCTGATACGGCACTCAAGACGGCCAACTCCGGTTACCTCACCCGCCGTCTGGTGGACGTGGCGCAGGACGCAATCATCTCGGAAGAGGATTGCGGCTCGCAGAACTACATCACCACGCGGCCAATCATCGATTCCGGTGAAGTCATCGTCGCCCTCGGTATCCGCATTCTCGGCCGCACGGCAGCAGTCGATGTTGTTGATCCGGTTTCCGGCGCAGTGCTGGCGAAGGCCGGCTTGGAAATTCTCGAACCAGATGTCGAGAAGATCGAAAAGGCCGGAATCACTGAAGTCAAGATTCGCTCGGTCCTTACCTGCGAAACCAAGTTCGGTGTTTGCGCAACCTGCTACGGCCGCGATCTTGCACGCGGCACACCCGTCAACATGGGTGAAGCAGTGGGCGTCATTGCCGCACAGTCGATCGGTGAACCAGGAACTCAGCTCACCATGCGTACCTTCCACATTGGTGGTGCCGCACAGGTGCTCGACGAATCCTACGTGGAATCGAATCACGAAGGCACAGTCGAGATCAAGAACCGCGCAGTCGCCAAGGACTCGAACGGCAAACTCGTGGTCATGGGCCGCAACGTCTCGATCCTGATCAAGGACGCAAAGGGCAACGAACGCGCCAGCCACAAGGTTGGTTATGGTTCGCGTCTCTTTGTCGACAATGGCGACTCGGTGAAGCGCGGCATTCGCATCGCTGAATGGGATGCATACACCCGTCCGGCCTTGACCGAAGTTGATGGCATCGTTGCATTCGAAGACGTGGTCGACGGCATCTCGGTCAACGAAGTCACAGACGAAGCAACCGGCATTGCCAACCGCGTCGTTATTGACTGGCGCACCAATCAGCGCGGCACAGGTCTCAAACCAGCACTCGTCATCAAGGACGAGAAGGGCGAGATCAAGAAACTGCCACGTGGTGGCGAGGCTCGCTACCTTTTGTCGGTTGACGCCATTCTCTCGGTCGAACCCGGCTCGAAAGTGGGCGCAGGCGACGTTCTCGCCCGTAACCCGCTCGAAAGTGCCAAGACCCGGGACATCACCGGTGGTCTGCCGCGCGTTGCAGAGTTGTTCGAAGCCCGCCGTCCGAAAGATGCCGCCATCATCGCGGAAATTTCCGGCAAGGTGGAGTTCGGTCGCGACTACAAGAACAAGCGTCGTGTCCGCATTGTACCAGCTGAAGAGGGCAGGGAACCAGTCGAATATCTTATCCCGAAGGGCAAGCATCTTCCTGTTCAGGAAGGCGACCTCATCGAAAAGGGTGAGTACATAATGGACGGCAACCCGGCACCGCATGACATTCTTGCGATCAAGGGCGTGGAAGAGCTTGCTGCTTACCTCGTCAATGAAATCCAGGAAGTTTATCGCTTGCAGGGCGTTTCCATCAACGACAAGCACATCGAAGTGATCGTTCGCCAGATGTTGCAGAAAGTTGAGGTCACCGATCCAGGTGAAAGTACATTGCTTCTCAACGAGCAGGTTGATCGTGAAGAGCTGGATCGTGAAAACACCAAGCTCGAAGCCGAAGGCCGTCGTCCGGCTGTGGCCCAGCCGGTGCTGCTTGGCATCACCAAGGCCAGCTTGCAAACCCGCAGCTTTATTTCTGCTGCATCCTTCCAGGAAACCACACGCGTCCTCACAGACGCTGCGGTCCAGGGCAAGATCGACACGCTCGATGGCCTCAAGGAAAACGTCATCGTCGGCCGTCTCATCCCGGCAGGTACCGGCGGCATGCTGTCCCGCTATCGTCAGGTTGCCGACAAGCGTGACAAGCTGATACTGGAAGAACAATCCAAAACGCAGCTGCCACCGGCAGCGGCGGAATAGGAAATCCGAAAGTCAGGAACCCCGCGGGTAACTGCGGGGTTTTTGCGTATGGCTACAGGCTTGCAACAACGGCCTTCGCAGCACCGATCACAGCAAGCACCGCCATCACAACTAGCACAATTCGCCGGAACAGCTTTTCGTCGACTGACTTGAATCCGCGAGCTCCGATCCACACACCAGCGAACAGGACGGGCAAGAACAGCGCGGCCTTGATCAACGAATCACGCGTAACCAATCCGTACACGGACAAATTCAGCAATCCAACGACGTCAGTAACGAGAAAGAATGCGATCACCGACGCCCGCCCTGCCGCAACGCCAGCAGGAGAAGCAAAATAGAACACCACAACCGGCGGCCCCCCAATGCCAAACGCGCCGTTGAACAACCCTGACGCAGCTCCGACAGCAGTAGATGCAGCAAACCCAGGAACCCGCGACAGCACAAACCCGCTCCACAATACGGCCACGGAAACAGAACGAATACGCTCAGCGCAATTTGCATTGGGCCGGCTGGTATATTGGCGAGGAGATAAGCCCCCACAGGCGTTGCCACCAGACAACCAATGATCAAGGGCAACAGCGAGCGCCAGTGAATGTCTTTCCAGATCGAAGGCAGAAGATGCAGGCTCGCGGCTACTTCCAGCAAAAAAACCGCAGGCACCACTTCCGCAGGTGCATAAAAAAGGGTTAACGCCGAGACAGCCAGAAGCGAAAATCCAAACCCCGAAAACCCGCGCACAACGGCCGCGAGAAAAACCGCTAACACACTAAAGAGGAGGGCGACTGACATAATCAGTTAGTAATGCACCACCGCTGATGATCTACAAGAGCCAGACTTTTACACTTTAAGCCGCCACCGGTCGATCCATGCTCTGCACGGCAAATTCTGCATCCTGAATAAGCCCGATCATGGCCCCGCCAGCATCCATCACAACCGCCAAAACACCAACACCTTCAATCTTGACGGGCACACGCACCATCTCGCCACCGGCCTGAGCTGTTTCACGAACCACGCGCGCGATACTGTCCACATGTAGATAGGTCATCCAGTGCGACGGAACCCCGTCATAATCCGGTTCCGTCAACTCATAGATCCCGCACACCGGCTTCCCTTCGGCATAGGCAATCCAGTATGCCCCGCGATCCAGGAGCGCTACGGGCTCAAAAGTCCAACCCATCGCACGCGTATAGAAAGCCAGGGCCTGTTCCGGCTCCCAAGTGTAAAGTTCATGCCACCAGGTTTTATGTGCCGATTCTGTCATTTGAGCCCCTTAACAACAGTGTCGAAAAACCGTCCCGCAACGATAGAATCAGGAGATTCCGTGGTAACCGTGACCATATCGTGGCGCAAAGGTGGCACTCCCGCGCGTTCTGCGGGTGCGAAATCAGCGCATATCAGCCTTGCGGTGCAGCATTTCTGGATAAATCAGTATTTGTCGACGTTAAAAGGGGGTTGACGACCGTACGCCCCACCGCTAGTAACCCCCCAACTTCCGGCAACTGCAGGCCGTCGCTGCTTCGCGCAGCGAAACGCTCACGGCGGAGGGAAAGAAAGAACATTCAAGGTCACGCCCATAGAACCTGGCCGGTTCCTGGGCCTCTGGTTTTGAGCGCTGGACGATTCCGGACCGGATCGCACCAGTGCCCGTTCGCGTTTGGAAACCCGGTCCGGCGAAATTGCGAAGGTCAAGTAGGCACGATGCCAACGATCAACCAACTGCTGCGGAAACCCCGCACGAAGCCAACGTACCGTAACAAGGTACCTGCCATGCAGTCTTGCCCGCAAAAGCGTGGCGTCTGCACCCGTGTTTATACGACGACGCCGAAGAAGCCGAACTCGGCACTTCGTAAGGTCGCCAAGGTCCGTCTCACCAACGGGTTTGAAGTGGTGAGCTACATTCCGGGCGAAGGCCATAACTTGCAGGAACACTCAGTCGTCATGATCCGTGGCGGTCGCGTCAAGGACCTGCCAGGCGTTCGCTATCACATCATTCGCGGCATTCTCGATACACAGGGAATTGCCAAACGCCGCCAGCGCCGTTCGAAATACGGCGCGAAGCGTCCGAAATAAGGGAGATTTGCAAGCATGTCCCGTCGTCACCGCGCCGACAAGCGCGAAATCAACCCAGACCCGAAATTCGGCGATCTCGTCGTTTCGAAGTTCATGAACAACCTCATGTACGAGGGCAAGAAGTCGGTTGCTGAAACAATCGTCTATGGTGCTCTCGAAACCATCCAGGCCAAGGCAAAGTCTGACCCCGTTCAGATGTTCCACCAGGCGCTGGACAACGTCGCACCGGCAATCGAAGTGCGCTCGCGCCGTGTCGGTGGTGCAACCTATCAGGTTCCTGTCGAAGTGCGCGCTGAACGCCGCCAGGCTCTCGCTATCCGTTGGATTATCATTGCTGCTCGTGGCCGCAATGAAAAAACCATGGTTGAGCGTCTCTCTGGCGAACTGCTCGATGCCGCAAACAACCGCGGAACCGCAGTCAAGAAGCGCGAAGACACCCACAAGATGGCCGAAGCGAACCGCGCTTTCAGCCATTACCGCTGGTAAGAGACACAGATTATGGCACGCCAATACCAACTCGAAGACTATCGCAACTTCGGCATCATGGCCCACATCGATGCTGGCAAGACCACGACCACCGAACGCATCCTGTATTACACAGGCAAGAGCCACAAGATCGGCGAAGTGCACGACGGTGCTGCCACCATGGATTTCATGGAGCAGGAGCAAGAGCGCGGTATCACGATTACATCGGCTGCCACCACTGCCATCTGGAATGGCAAGCGCATGAACATCATCGACACACCGGGACACGTTGACTTCACCATCGAAGTCGAACGGTCTCTGCGTGTGCTTGACGGTGCAGTTTGCGTTCTCGACTCAAACCAGGGTGTCGAGCCTCAGACAGAAACCGTCTGGCGTCAGGGCGACAAGTACAACGTCCCGCGCATCGTGTTCTGCAACAAGATGGACAAGACCGGTGCATCGTTTGAACAATGCATCAAGGACATCAAGGAACGTCTGGGCGCACGTCCGGTGCCCATCCAGTTGCCAATCGGCGCTGAAACCGAATTCAAGGGCATCATTGATCTTGTGCGCATGAAGGGCGTTGTCTGGGAAGACGAGGCACTCGGCGCAAAATTCCACGACATCGAAATCCCGGCGGACCTGAAAGATGCGGCAGTGCAAGCGCGTGCCGACATGGTTGAAGCCTGCGCTGAACTCGATGACCAGGCCATGGACGACTATCTCAATGGCAAGGAACTGACCAACGAAACCATCAAGAAATTGCTGCGCAAGGCCGTCTTGACCGGCGCATTCTTCCCGGTTCTGTGCGGCTCGGCTTTCAAGAACAAGGGCGTACAGCCTTTGCTCGACGCAGTGATTGATTATCTGCCCTCGCCACTCGACCGTCCGCCCATCAAGGGCATCGATCCCAAGGATGACAGCGAAACCACGCGCAAATCGTCAGATACCGAACCGCTTTCATTGCTGGCATTCAAGCTGATGGATGACCAGTATGGCATATTGACTTTCTGCCGCATTTATTCGGGCGTTCTCGCCAAGGGCGTGTCGCTGTTGAACTCGACGCGCGGCAAGACAGAACGTGTCGGCCGCATGGTTCTCATGCACGCCAACAACCGTGAGGAAATTGCTGAAGCCCACGCCGGCGACATCGTCGCCCTTGTTGGCCTCAAGGAATCCCGCACTGGCGATACGCTCTGCGATCCCAACAAGCCTGTCATTCTCGAGAAGATGGAATTCCCGGATCCCGTCATCGAAATGAAGGTTGAGCCCAAGACCAAGGCAGACCAGGAAAAGATGGCCGTGGCTTTGCACAAGCTCGCTGCTGAAGATCCGTCCTTCCGCGTCTCGACAAGATTCAGAATCTGGCGAAACCATCATCAAGGGCATGGGCGAACTTCACCTCGACATCAAAGTCGATATTTTGAAGCGCACCCACAAGGTCGAGGTCGCTGTTGGCGCGCCGCAGGTTGCTTACCGCGAAGCGATCACCCGCAAGGTCACGAAGGATTACACGCACAAGAAGCAGACCGGTGGTACCGGCCAGTTCGCGCGCGTCATCCTCGAAGTTGAACCAGCCGAAAAGGGCACGGGCAACTCGTTCGAGTCGAAGATCGTAGGCGGTACGGTTCCGAAGGAATACATCCCCGGTGTCGAAAAGGGCTTGAACTCGGTTCTGTCCAACGGCCCGCTGATTGGCTTCCCCGTGGTCGACATGAAGGTGACGTTGATCGACGGTGCCTATCATGACGTTGACTCATCGGCCATCGCCTTCGAAATCGCGACCCGTGCAGCAATGCGCGAAGCTTTCGAACAGGCTGGTGCAGTGCTGCTCGAACCAATGATGAAGGTCGAAGTGACGGCTCCCGAAGAATTCGTGGGCTCGGTCATCGGCGACTTGAACTCGCGTCGTGGCCAGATCGTTGGAACCTCGATGCGCGGCAACGCCAACATCATCAACGCGCTGGTGCCGCTCGCCAACATGTTTGGATACATCAATAACCTGCGCTCGATGAGCCAGGGACGTGCGTCCTACACAATGCAGTTTGATCACTATTCTCAGGTGCCCGGTGCGGTGGCTGAGGAAGTGAAGAAGAAATACGCTTAACTTTTTTGATAACGGAGACCTCCGATGGCCAAAGAAAAATTCAACCGCGACAAGCCGCATTGCAACATCGGCACGATTGGTCACGTTGACCATGGCAAGACGTCATTGACGGCAGCGATCACCAAGATTTTGGCTGAGAGCGGTGGTGCAACGTTCACGGCCTATGACCAGATCGACAAGGCTCCTGAAGAGCGCGCGCGTGGCATTACGATCAACACGGCGCATGTTGAATATCAGACGAAGGCAAGGCACTACGCCCACGTCGATTGCCCGGGCCATGCTGACTATGTGAAGAACATGATCACCGGTGCAGCGCAGATGGATGGCGGCATTCTTGTTGTGTCGGCTGCTGACGGCCCGATGCCGCAGACCCGCGAGCACATTCTGTTGGCCCGCCAGGTTGGCGTTCCGGCACTGGTTGTGTTCATGAACAAGGTTGACATGGTCGACGATCCGGAATTGCTGGAACTTGTTGAGATGGAAATCCGCGAGCTTCTGTCGAGCTATCAGTTCCCGGGCGACAAGATCCCGATCATCAAGGGCTCGGCTTTGGCTGCCCTTGAAGGCAAGACCCCTGAGATTGGCCGCGATGCCATTCTCAAGCTGATGGAAGCTGTTGATACCTATATTCCACAGCCAGAGCGTCCGATTGACCAGCCATTCCTGATGCCGATTGAAGACGTTTTCTCGATTTCGGGCCGCGGCACGGTTGTCACGGGTCGCGTCGAGCGCGGTGTTGTGAAGGTCGGCGAAGAAATCGAAATCGTCGGCATCCGCGACACGGTGAAGACCACCTGCACGGGCGTTGAAATGTTCCGGAAGCTGTTGGATTCAGGCCAGGCTGGCGACAACATCGGCGCGTTGCTGCGCGGTGTTGAACGCGAAGGCGTTGAGCGCGGCCAGGTTCTGTGCAAGCCAGGCTCTGTGAAGCCGCACAAGAAGTTCAAGGCGGAAGCCTATATTTTGACCAAGGAAGAGGGTGGCCGTCACACGCCATTCTTCGCCAACTACCGTCCGCAGTTTTACTTCCGCACGACCGACGTGACGGGTGTTGTGACCTTGCCGGAAGGCACGGAAATGGTGATGCCCGGCGACAACATCTCGTTTGATGTCGAGCTGATCACGCCAATTGCGATGGAAGAAAAACTCCGCTTCGCCATCCGCGAAGGCGGCCGCACCGTCGGTGCCGGCGTCGTCGCCAAGATTACGGATTAAGCAGGTACAAAACATGCAACGCCAGAATATCCGGATCCGTCTCAAAGCGTTTGATCATCGAATTCTCGATAATTCGACGCGCGAGATCGTGAACACTGCAAAGCGCACCGGCGCACAGATCCGTGGACCTGTGCCGCTTCCAACGCGCATTGAAAAGTTCACAGTGAACCGTTCACCCCACGTGGACAAGAAGAGCCGCGAGCAGTTCGAAATGCGAACTCATCGTCGTCTTCTCGATATCGTGGATCCGACACCGCAGACTGTTGACGCGCTGATGAAGCTCGACCTCGCTGCCGGCGTTGACGTTGAAATCAAGCTCTGAAACTCAGAGCCTCTGGAGTAGAAAGCAAATGCGTTCAGGCCTTATCGCCAGAAAGCTGGGAATGACCAGGATCTACACGGACGAGGGTGCAGCTGTACCCGTGACCGTGTTGAAGGTGGACAATGTTCACGTGGTCGCCCACAAAACCAATGAAAAGGATGGCTACTCGGCCGTCCAGCTTGGCTCGGCAACACCGAAGATCAAACGGCTGTCGAAGGCAGAGCGTGGCCACTTCGCCAAGGCGAAAGTGGAACCTAAGCGCAAGCTTCAGGAATTCCGCGTGGCTCCTGACATGACGATGCCGGTAGGCTCGGAAGTCACTGCCGATCACTTTGTGGCCGGGCAATATGTCGACGTCACCGGCACCTCAAAGGGTAAGGGTTTCGCTGGCGGCATGAAGCGCTGGAACTTTTCCGGTCTTCGCGCCACGCACGGTGTGTCGGTCAGCCACCGCTCGATCGGTTCGACTGGTAATCGCCAGGATCCAGGCAAGGTCTTCAAGAACAAGAAGATGCCGGGTCAACTCGGTTCCGAAACTGTGACGACGCAGAATGTAGAGGTGGTACGCACCGATGCAGCGCGTGGTCTTATTCTTCTCAAGGGGTCCGTTCCGGGCACACGCGGCGGCTGGGTCAGCCTTCGCGATGCAGTGAAGCGCAAGCTTCCGGACGGTGCTCCAAAGCCAGGTGCCTTCAAGGCCCCGGCAGAAGCGCAGGCGTAAGTGAGGCTGCACCAATGAAATTTGAAGTCACATCAATCGACGCGAGCAAGGCTGGATCACTTGATCTGTCCGACGCCATTTTCGGTCTCGATCCGCGCAGCGACATTCTGCACCGGGTTGTCCAATGGCAGTTGAACAAGCGCCAGCAGGGCACGCACCAGGCAAAGACGCGCGCTGAAATCAGCCGCACGACCAAGAAGATGTACGGCCAGAAGGGCACCGGCGGCGCACGTCACGGTTCCCGCAAGCCGGGTATCTTCGTCGGCGGTGGCAAGGCCTTCGGTCCTCGTTTCCGCAGTCACGAGACAGCACTGAACAAGAAAGTTCGCGCCCTCGGCCTGAAACATGCACTTTCGGCAAAGGTAAAGGCATCCGAACTGATCATTCTGGACAAGGCAGAGATTTCCGAAGCCAAGACCAAGGCAGTTGTCGCAGCATTCCAGAAACTTGGTTGGACCAACGCCCTCATCATCGACGGCGCGACCTTGAACCAGGGTTTCGCCAACGCCGCCCGCAACATTCCCAACATTGACGTTCTGCCTATTCAGGGCATCAACGTGTATGACATTCTCCGCCGTAAGAACCTGGTTCTAACCAAGGCCGCGGTGGAAGCTTTGGAGGCTCGCTTCAAATGAGCAAGGAACGCTTCTACAGCATCATCATTTCACCTGCTGTGACGGAAAAGGGCACACTTGTGTCGGCACACAATCAGGTTGTGTTCAACGTCGCCCGCGACGCCACCAAGCCTGAGATCAAGGCCGCCATCGAAGGTCTTTTCGGCGTCAAGGTCAAGGCAGTGAACACGCTCAACCGCAAGGGCAAGCTGCGCGTCTTCAAAGGTCGCAAGGCACTGCTCTCAGACAGCAAGAAGGCATATGTCACGCTCGCCGAAGGCGAACGTCTCGATGTCTCAACCGGTCTCTAAGGTAATAACGCCATGGCATTGAAAACATTCAACCCAACGAGCGCCGGCCGCCGCCACTTGATCCAGGTGGACCGCTCGGGTCTCTACAAGGGCAAACCAGTCAAGACCCTGGTCGAAGGTCAAAGCAACAATGGTGGCCGTGGCAACACTGGTCGCATTACCTCGCGCCGCAAGGGTGGTGGTCACAAGACATCGTATCGCCTGATCGATTTCAAGCGCACGAAACACGACATGGAAGCCAAGGTCGAGCGCCTTGAATACGATCCAAACCGGACCGCATTTATCGCCCTGATCAAATACACCGACGGCACACAATCATACATTCTTGCACCGCAGCGCCTTGCTGTCGGCGATGCCGTGATTTCTGGCCAGAACGTCGACGTGAAGCCTGGCAACGCCATGCCAATCGGCAACATTCCGGTTGGCACGATTGTCCACAATGTTGAAATGAAACCAGGTGCTGGCGGCGCTCTCGCCCGCTCGGCAGGTACATATGCAATGGTTGCTGGCCGTGATGGCGGCTATGTGATCATCAAGCTCAAGTCGAGCGAAACGCGCATGGTTCCGGCATCATGCATGGCATCGATTGGCGCTGTATCAAACCCTGACCACATCAACGAAGTGGTGGGCAAGGCCGGTCGCACGCGCTGGAAAGGTTATCGCCCGGTCTCGCGCGGCATCGCACGCAACCCGGTTGACCATCCAAACGGTGGCCGTACCAACGGTGGTAAGCACTGGGCAACGCCTTGGGGTCAGCCAACCAAGGGCAAAAAGACGCGCACCAACAAGCGCACAAAGAAACTCATTCTGCGGTCACGCCATGACCGTAAGAAGTCGCAATAGGAGCCGGAACGATGACACGCTCTGTATGGAAAGGTCCGTTTGTCGACGGCTACATCCTGAAGAAGGCGGAAGCTGCCCGTGGCAGCCGCAACCAGGCGATCAAAACCTGGAGCCGCCGCTCGACAATTCTTCCACAGTTTGTTGGCCTGACATTCCAGGTTCACAACGGTAACAAGTTCATTCCTGTTTATGTGACCGAAGAAATGGTCGGCCACAAGCTGGGCGAATTCGCTCCGACGCGCACCTTCAAGGCGCATGGCGGCGGCGACAAGAAGGCTTCAGGGGACAAGAAGTAAGACCATGAGCAAGCCAAAAACCAAACGTGCGCAAAAAGAAAACGAAGCCAAGGCGGTTACGCGCTCTATCCGCGTGAACACGAGGAAGCTGAACGAAGTCGCAGCCTCGATCCGCGGCAAGAAAGTGGCAACAGCTCTCGCGATGCTCACATTCTCGCAGCGCCGCATTGCCAAGGACGTGAAGAAGACGCTGGAAAGCGCCATCGCCAACGCCGAAAACAACCACGATCTGGACATCAACAACCTGATCGTTGCTGAAGCCTGGACCGGCAAGAACCTGGTGATGAAACGCTGGTTCCCGGACGCCCGCGGTCGTGTCGGTCACATCCACAAATTCTTCAGTGAACTGACAATCATCGTGCGCGAAGTGCGCGCAGTTGAGAAGGAGGCCGCTTAATGGGCCAGAAAGTTAACCCGATTGGTCTGCGCCTCGGCATCATTCGTACCTGGGACTCGCGTTGGTTCGCCAACAGCCGCGAATACGGCAAGCTTCTCCATGAAGACATGGCGATCCGCGAATATCTCAAGGCCGAACTCAAGCAGGCTGGTGTGTCCAAGGTTCTGATCGAACGTCCGCACAAGAAGTGCCGGGTCACGATCTATTCCGCTCGCCCCGGTGTCGTCATCGGCAAAAAGGGCGCGGACATTGAAAAGCTTCGCAAGAAGGTCGCTGACATGACCGGCTCGGAAGTTCACCTCAACATCGTTGAAGTGCGCAAGCCTGAAGTCGATGCAACCCTCGTTGCCGACAACATCGCCCAGCAGCTGGAACGCCGCGTGGCCTTCCGCCGCGCCATGAAACGTGCGGTTCAGTCCGCTCAGCGCATGGGCGCACTTGGCATCAAGATCACATGCTCCGGCCGTCTGGGCGGTGCAGAAATCGCCCGCACAGAGTGGTATCGTGAAGGCCGCGTGCCTTTGCACACATTGCGCGCCGACGTCGACTACGGTGTTGCCACGGCCCACACGGCTTACGGCACCAACGGCGTGAAGGTCTGGATTTTCAAGGGCGAAATCCTTGAGCACGATCCGATGGCAACCGACAAGCGCTTCGCTGAACTTCAGGAAGGCGGCGGCGCAAGCCGTCCGCGCCGCGAAGATCGTGAACGGGCATAACGAGTAACGATCATGCTGCAACCCAAGAAAACCAAATACCGCAAGGCCCACAAGGGCCGCATTCACGGCAAGGCGACGAGCTGCAACACGCTCGACTTCGGCAACTTCGGCCTCAAGGCTGTCGAACCGGATCGCCTCACCGCCCGTCAGATCGAAGCTGCACGTCGCGCCCTTGCGCGTGGCATGAAGCGCGCTGGCCGCATCTGGATCCGCGTATTCCCGGACGTGCCAGTGTCAAAGAAGCCTGCTGAAGTCCGCATGGGTTCCGGCAAGGGTTCGACGGAATATTGGGCCGCCCGCGTCAAGCCTGGCCGGGTATTGTTTGAAATCGATGGCGTGCCGCGCAACGTCGCTGAGGAATCCCTCAGCCTCGCCGCTGCGAAACTGCCGATCAAGACGCGCTTCGTAGCGCGCCTTGGCGAGTAAGGGAGAACAGAAGTCATGAAGATGAGCGACGTTCGCGCCTTCTCGAAGGACCAGCTGCAGGATGAAATCCTCAAGCTGCGCAAGGAACAGCTGAACCTCCGCTTCCAAAAAGCGCAGGGCCAGATGGAAAAAAGTTCACGCATTCGCCAGATCCGCCGGGATATCGCGCGCCTCAAAACAGCGCAGACCCAGTCGGCAGCGGCGAAGTAGGAGTTAAAAGAGAATGCCAAAGCGCATCCTTCAGGGTGAAGTCGTTAGCGACAAGAACGACAAGACCATCGTGGTCAAGGTGGAACGCCGCCTTCGCCATCCGGTGTTCAAGAAAACCGTTCGCGTGTCCAAGAAATACCACGCGCACGACGAAAAGAACGAAGCCAAGATCGGCGAGATCGTCCGCATCCAGGAAACGAGCCCGCAATCGAAGCTGAAGCGCTGGACACTCGTCGAAAAAGTCGACGCGTCGAAAGCTTGAGTGAACAGGTGACACCATGATCCAACAAGAGACAAATCTCGACGTTGCCGACAATTCAGGCGCCCGCCGTGTTCAGTGCATCAAGGTACTGGGCGGTTCCAAGCGCCGCTATGCCGGCGTAGGCGACATTATCGTCGT
This sequence comes from uncultured Alphaproteobacteria bacterium, assembly GCA_963738595.1. Taxonomy (GTDB): domain Bacteria; phylum Pseudomonadota; class Alphaproteobacteria; order Rhizobiales; family Aestuariivirgaceae; genus Aestuariivirga. The sequence continues at coordinate 928,352 of CAVTXF010000005.1, read as the reverse complement.
ATCCGTCAAGGACGCAATCCCCCGTGGTCGTGTCAAGAAGGGCTCGGTCATGAAGGCCGTTGTCGTTCGCACCGCCAAGGATGTGCGCCGCGCTGACGGCTCGTCAATCCGCTTTGATCACAACGCAGCCGTTCTGATCAACGCCCAGGGCGAACCAGTCGGCACCCGCATCTTCGGGCCCGTGCCTCGCGAATTGCGCGGCAAGAACCAGATGAAAATCGTTTCGCTGGCGCCGGAGGTTCTGTGATGAAGTTGAAGATCAAGAAGGGCGACAAGGTTATCGTCCTCACCGGCAAGGACAAGGGTAAGCAGGGCGAAGTCCTGAGCGTCAGCCCGACCGAAAACCGTGCTGTTGTCGCTGGCGTCAACATCGCCAAGCGCCACCAGAAACAGACGCCTTCGCAGGAAGGTGGCATTATCGCGAAGAGCATGCCAATTCACATTTCGAATTTGGCGCTGCGCGACCCGAAATCAGGAAAGCCGACCCGTGTTGGCTACAAGATGGTTGGCGACAAGAAAGTCCGTGTCGCCAAGCGTTCAGGAGAACAGATCGATGGCTGAAGACAAGAAGGCAAAGCCAGCCGCAAAAGCGCCAGCTGGCGACAAGGGCGGCAAGGTCGCCCCCAAGGCCGAGAAGAAGCCCAAGGGCGAAGTCACCGGCGTTGCTGATGCAAATGCCGGCCTGCCCAAGGATTACGTGCCGCGTCTGCGCAAGCATTACGACGACGTCGTGAAGCCTGCCATGATCAAGCAGTTTGGCTACAAGAATGTGATGGAAGTGCCGCGCCTCACCAAGATCGTCCTCAACATGGGCGTCGGTGAAGCTACCCAGGATTCTAAGCTGGTAACCACAGCTGCTGGCGATCTTGAAAAGATCGCGGGCCAGAAGGTTGTCATTACCAAGTCAAGAAAGGCCATCGCACAATTCAAGATCCGCGAAAATCTCGCGATCGGTGCCAAGGTTACCCTGCGCAAGGTGCGCATGTATGAATTCCTTGATCGGTTGATCACCATTGCCTTGCCGCGCGTGCGCGACTTCCGTGGCCTGACCGACCGTTCGTTTGATGGCAATGGCAACTTTGCCATGGGCATCAAGGAACACCTGATTTTCCCGGAAATCGATTATGACAAGATCGACCGCGTCTGGGGCATGGATATCATCGTTTGCACGACAGCAAAGACGGACGACGAAGCCCGCGCTCTGCTTGACGCATTCAACTTCCCCTTCCGCAAGTCGCAGCGCAAAGCGGCTTAAGAGGACACGATATGGCAAAAACTAGCTCAGTTAACCGCAACGAAAAGCGCCGCAAATTGGTGAAGAACGCCTTGGCACGCCGCAAGAAGTTGAAGGAATTGATAACGAACAAGCAGACATCGATGGAGGATCGTTTCTCCGCGGTGATCAAGCTGGCTCAGATGCCGCGCAACTCCGCGAAGGTTCGGATCAGCAATCGCTGCGAGGTCACAGGTCGTCCGCGCAGCTATTACCGCAAGTTCAAAATGTCTCGTATCGCACTGCGTGATCTGGCCAACCAGGGTTTGATCCCTGGCATGGTCAAGTCGAGCTGGTAAGGAAGGATTGTATCTATGTCGATGAACATCAGCGATCCAATTGGCGATATGTTGGCACGCATCCGCAATGCTCAGCAGCGCAGCAAGAACAAGGTGGTCATTCCGCCGTCCAGGCTGCGCGAACGCGTTCTGGAAGTGCTCCATCGCGAAGGCTATATCCGCGGCTTCACCACTGTCGAAAAGGACGGCAAGTCCGAAATCGAAGTTGAATTGAAGTATTTCGATGGCGCACCAGTCATCAAGGAAATGCAACGCATCTCCAAGCCTGGCCGCCGCGTTTATGCATCGGTCGCAACCCTTCCGTCGGTCTATAACGGCCTCGGCATTTCGATCCTTTCGACCCCGAAAGGCGTGATGTCAGACGCAGACGCCAAGTCGCAGAACGTCGGCGGCGAAGTTCTGTGCACGGTATTCTGAGGTAGAACAATGTCTCGTATCGGTAAAAAAGCAGTCCCAATTCCATCAGGCGTCACCGCCAAGGTTGAAGGCAAGCTCGTGACCGTCAAAGGTCCCAAGGGCGAACTCAAGCACACGCTGAATGACTACGTCGTCGTCAAGATGGAAGACGGTGGCATCAAGGTTGATCCGCGCGATCAAAGCAAAATGGCCCGCTCATCCTGGGGCATGAGCCGCACATTGGTGAAGAACCTGGTTGACGGTGTCACCACGGGCTTCACCAAGAACCTCGAAATCAACGGCGTGGGTTATCGCGCTGCTGTGCAGGGCAAGGTGCTTCAGCTGAACCTCGGTTACAGCCACGACGTCAATTATGCGATTCCGGCTGGCATCGAAATCAAGACGCCGAAGCCAACGGAAATCGTGATCAGCGGCATCGACAAGCAGCAGGTCGGCCAGGTGGCAGCAGAAATCCGTGAATGGCGCGGGCCCGAACCCTACAAGGGCAAAGGCATCAAGTACGCCGGCGAATATATCTTCCGCAAGGAAGGCAAGAAGAAGTAAGGCGATCAGTTTATGGGAAAAGTCACACCACTCAACCGCCGCAAGATCCGTGTGCGCAAGACCTTGGCCAACCGTCTCAACGGTCGTCCGCGTCTTTGCGTTCATCGCTCGAGCAAGAACATTTACGTCCAGGTCATCGACGACGCGAAGGGTGTAACCCTCGCCTCGGCATCGACCCTGGAAAAGGATTTCCGGGCTGCCAAGAAAACCGGTGCCGACAAGGCTGCCGCTGTTGCAATAGGCAAGACCATTGCCGAACGGGCCGTGAAGGCAGGCATCAAGGACGTCGTGTTTGATCGCGGCGGCTACATTTATCATGGGCGCGTCAAAGCGCTCGCCGAAGCCGCCCGTGAGGGCGGACTGAATTTCTAAGTACTTCTAATCGACTTCTGAGGATAAACCAGCATGGCCAAAGAACGTGCCGAACGTGGCGAACGCAAGGATCGCGGCGACCGTGAAGAAAGAGACAGCGAGTTCATTGACAAACTCGTTGCCATCAATCGCGTCGCGAAAGTTGTGAAAGGCGGCAAGCGTTTCGGTTTCGCAGCTCTCGTCGTCGTCGGCGACCAGAAAGGCCGCGTTGGCTTTGGCCATGGCAAGGCGCGCGAAGTGCCCGAAGCTGTTCGCAAGGCAACAGAAGGTGCAAAACGCAACATGATCCGCGTTCCTCTTCGCGAAGGCCGCACACTGCACCACGACATCGATGGTCGCTGGGGCGCAGGCAAGGTCACATTGCGTACAGCGCCTCCAGGAACCGGCATCATCGCCGGCGGCCCGATGCGCGCTGTATTTGAATCGGTCGGCATGCATGACGTCGTCGCCAAGTCCAAGGGTTCATCGAACCCTTACAACATGGTGCGCGCAACATTCGACGCATTGAAGAAGCAGAACTCGCCACGTTCGGTCGCAAGCCGTCGCGGCAAGAAGGTCAACGAAGTTCTGCGTGGCCGCGCTGGCGCCGAAGTCGTGGCAGAATAAGGGAACTGATTGATCATGGCAAAAGCTCCAGCAACCAAGACAGTCACCATTCAGCAGATTGCCAGCGCCAATCGTCGTCCGAGCGCACAGCAGGCGACGTTGATCGGCCTTGGCCTGAATAAAATGCGCCGCATCTCGACGATTGCGGATACACCGGCATCGCGTGGCATGATCGCCAAGGTCGCCCACCTGATCCGGATCGTGGAATAAGACTCGAAGGAACAAGAACATGAAGCTCAACCAGCTCGCCGACAACAAAGGCGCCCGCAAAACCCGCACCCGCGTGGGTCGCGGTATCGGCTCTGGCCTCGGCAAGACCGCAGGTCGTGGCGGCAAAGGTCAAACAGCTCGTAAGGGCGGCGCAAAGGCCGGCTTCGAAGGCGGCCAGATGCCAATCTATCGCCGCTTGCCAAAGCGCGGCTTCAACAAGCCAAACGCTGTTGAATACAACGAAGTGAATCTTGCCCGTGTGCAGGCCGCAATCGACTCGAAAAAACTCGACGGCAATGCCACCATCACGGCAGCGAGCCTGTTGGCTGCTGGCGTGATCTCCAAGCCTACCAAAGGCGGCGTTCGCCTGATCGGCAAGGAAAAATTCACATCCAAACTGAGCTTCGAAGTGTTCTATGCTTCAGCAGGTGCAGTTGCGGCAATCGAAAAGGCTGGCGGCTCTGTGAAGATCCTCCGCCCGGTCGAAACCGAGGCCCCGGCGAAAGCCAGCAAGTGACTTGATGCCCGCTCCGTCCAGCCCCATCTAGGGAGCTTGGACAAGCGGTAAAGGTGGACAATGGCATCAGCAGCAGAACAACTTGCAGCGAATATCAACTTCGGGGCTCTGGCCAAATCCGAAGAGCTGAAGAAGCGCATTTGGTTCACACTCGGTGCGCTGATTATCTATCGACTCGGCAGCTACATTCCAATTCCTGGCGTCGACAGCGCAGCACTTGCGTCTTTCGCCACACAGAATTCAGCGGGCATTCTCGGCTGGGTCAATAATCTTGCCGGCGGCGCACTGGGCCGCATGGCGATTTTCGCACTCAACATCATGCCCTACATCTCTGCATCTATCATCATGCAGCTGATGACAACAGTTTCCCCGCAGCTCGAAGCTCTCAAGAAAGAGGGCGAATCGGGTCGCAAGAAAATCAATCAGTATACGCGCTACGGCACGGTCGTTCTGGCTGCATTGCAGGCCTGGGGTATCGCTGTGGGGCTTGAAGGGCAGGGCGGTATCGTTACCGAGCCCGGGCTCTTTTTCCGCTTGTCGACAGTCATCACGCTGACCGGCGGAACAGTATTTTTGATGTGGCTCGGTGAGCAGATCACCGCACGCGGAATTGGCAACGGCACATCGCTCATCATTTTCTCTGGTATCGTTGCGGGCCTTCCTGCAGGCGTCGCAGCCTTGCTCGAACTCGGCCGCACTGGCCAGATGTCGTTCTTCCTGATTCTCTTCATTCTGTTGCTCGCTTTTGCCGTCATCGCATTCATTGTGTTCTTTGAACGCGCCCAGCGTCGGCTGCTGATTCAATATCCAAAGCGACAAGTCGGCATGAAGATGACTCAGGCCGAGAGCTCGCATCTTCCCTTGAAGCTCAATACATCGGGCGTCATCCCGCCAATCTTTGCATCATCATTGCTGCTGTTGCCGATCACCGTTGCTAATTTCTCCGCTGGCAAAGGTCCTGACTGGCTCAACGCCATCACGGCACTGCTTGGCCACGGGCAACCCTTGTTTCTGGTCTTCTACGCATTGCTGATCGTGTTCTTCGCTTTCTTCTACACGTCGATCATGTTCAACCCGAAGGAAACTGCGGAAAATTTGCGCAAGTCGGGTGGTTTTATTCTTGGCATACGTCCGGGTGAAAAGACCGCGGAATTCATCGATCATATTCTGACGCGTATCACGGTGCTCGGCGCACTCTATCTCGTCGTCATCTGTTTGCTGCCCGAACTGCTCGTCGGCTTCTCCGGCATTCCGTTCTACTTCGGCGGCACGTCGCTCTTGATTATCGTCAGCGTCACGCTCGATACCGTTGCGCAGTTGCAGGGCCATCTCATGGCACAGCAATATGGCAAGCTCCTGCAGCGCAATTCCCTGCGGAGCAAGAAATGAATGTGATTCTGCTGGGACCGCCTGGAGCAGGCAAAGGAACACAAGCAAAGATCCTCGAAGAAAAGTTCGGTTTGAAGCAGCTCTCCACCGGAGACATGCTGCGCCAGGCCATAGCCAAAGGCACGGAAGTCGGCTTGCAGGCCAAGGCCATCATGGATCGCGGCGACCTTGTCTCGGATGATGTGATCATTGGTATCGTATCAGACCGTATGGACCAGCCAGACATCAAGAACGGCGTGGTATTTGACGGTTTCCCGCGCACCACGGCCCAGGCTGAGGCGCTCGACAAGATGCTGAAAGGCCGCAACGAAAAACTCGACGCCGTCATTGAAATCAAGGTTGTCGACGAGGCGCTGGTGCAGCGGATTTCAGGCCGTTACACCTGTAAAACCTGCGGCAAGGGTTATCACGACCATTTCGAGACACCAAAAAAGGCTGGTGCCTGCGACAATTGTGGCGGGACAGAGTTTGTGCGCCGCCCGGATGACAACGAGAAGACGGTCCGAGACCGGCTTCAGGTCTATAACAGGCAGACGGCCCCCCTGGTGTCTTATTACCAGGGCAATGGCAACCTGCATGTGATTGATGGCATGGCAGAAATTGGGGCAGTAACGGCCCTGATGGAAGCCGTGCTCCAATCAGTAAAGAATTGATAATGCGGCTTGGATTCAGGTTGACGGATTTCCGATTCACCTCTATTCACGCCACATTCTCAACGGTTTCTAGGGCTCGTATTGCGGGAACAACCTCTCCTGCAGTCGTGGCCCCGCTTCATTGTGGTTTGGGCGGGTGTTCCGCATTTCGTTTAAACCATTGATTTATTAGGAGATTTATAGTGGCCCGTATCGCAGGCGTCAACATTCCGACCAACAAGCGCGTGGAAATCGCCCTGCGCTACATTCACGGCATTGGCCCGGTCAATGCCAAGATCATCTGCAATGAAGTCAAAATTCCGGCTTCCAAGCGTGTGAACGAGCTTTCGGATGCCGAAGTTTTGGCAATCCGCGAAATCATCGACCGCGACTACACGGTGGAAGGTGACCTTCGCCGCGAAGTCTCGATCAACATCAAGCGTTTGACCGACCTGAGCTGCTACCGTGGCCTGCGCCACCGCAAGGGTCTTCCAGTCCGTGGTCAGCGCACCCGCACCAATGCACGCACCCGCAAGGGTCCGTCGAAGCCGATCGCCGGCAAGAAAAAAGCTACCTAAGGAAGGTTTTGAACAATGGCTAAAGAAGCAGCAGGCAAAACCCGCCGCAAAGAGCGCAAGAACGTGTCTTCGGGCGTCGTTCATGTGAATTCTTCATTCAACAATACGATGATCACCATCACCGATGTGCAGGGCAACACCATTGCCTGGGCATCGGCTGGCAAGCTGGGCTTCAAGGGCTCGCGCAAGTCGACACCTTACGCCGCCCAGGTCGCTGGCGAACAGGTTGGCCGCGCCGCCATGGAACACGGCATGCGTACCGTCGAAATCGAAGTCTGCGGTCCAGGTGGCGGCCGTGAGTCGGCTCTACGTGCACTTCAGTCGGTAGGCTTGCAGGTCACATCCATTCGCGACGTGACCCCGATCCCGCACAATGGCTGCCGCCCGCCCAAGCGGCGCCGCGTCTAAGATCAGTTAAGCGTAACAGCGGTGCAGGTTGATGTGCTGCTGAACGGAGTTTTGGTGGCTCGCGAGGGCGCCGGAGGCGAACAGGAAGATGAATATGCAGGTAAACCAGAAGAACTGGCAGGAACTGATCCGTCCCACAAAGATCGACATTCAGTCCAGCAAGGACCGCAAGCGCGTTGCAACAATCGTTGCTGAACCGTTGGAGCGGGGCTTCGGAACCACGCTGGGCAATGCTTTGCGCCGCGTGCTTCTCTCTTCTTTGCAGGGTGCTGCAGTAACCTCAGTCCAGATTGATGGCGTGCTCCACGAGTTCTCGTCAATCGCCGGCGTTCGCGAAGACGTGACGGACATCACGCTCAATATCAAGGAAATCGCGTTTGCGATGCACGCTGAAGGCCCCAAGCGCCTGACGCTGCGCAAGGAAGGTCCCGGCATCGTTCGCGCCGGCGACATCCAGCAAACGGCAGACGTGATCATCCTCAACCCTGAGCATGTTATCTGCACACTCGACCAGGGCGCTGAAGTGCGCATGGAATTCACGGTTCAGAACGGCAAAGGCTACGTCTCCGCCGATCGCAACCGCGCCGAAGACGCGCCAATCGGAATGATCCCGGTCGACTCGATCTTCTCTCCGGTACGCCGCGTGTCATACCGCGTCGACGCTACCCGCGAAGGCCAGGTGCTCGACTACGACAAGCTCACGCTCACAGTTGAAACCAACGGCGCTGTGACACCTGAAGACGCCGTGGCCTATGCCGCGCGCATCCTGCAGGACCAGATGACCGTGTTCATCAACTTCTCGGAACCAGTTGCTCACGTTCAGGAAGAGATCCGCTCGGAACTTCCGTTCAACGCAGCATTGCTCAAGAAGGTCGACGAACTGGAGCTGTCCGTCCGGTCGGCAAACTGCCTGAAGAACGACAACATCGTTTACATCGGCGATCTTATCCAGAAGACCGAAGCCGAAATGCTGCGCACGCCGAACTTCGGCCGCAAGTCGCTTAACGAGATCAAGGAAGTGCTCGCTCAAATGGGCCTCCACCTCGGCATGGAAGTATCGAACTGGCCGCCTGAGAATATCGAAGAGCTCGCCAAGAAACTTGAAAGCCATTATTGATCTGTACACAGATCGTTGTACGGAAATTGAATTGAAGGAGTTACGTCATGCGTCATGGATTTAGGGGCCGGAGATTTAGCCGCACGTCCGAGCATCGGAAAGCCATGTTTGCAAACATGGCAACTGCGCTGATCAAGCACGAACAGATTGTCACGACTTTGCCGAAGGCAAAGGACTTGCGACCGATTGTCGAAAAGCTGGTGACACTCGCCAAGAAGGGCGGTCTCACAGCCCGTCGTCAGGCCATTGCCCAGATTGGTGATGAAACCCAGGTCAAGAAGCTGTTCGACGTGCTGGCCAAGCGCTATGGCAGCCGCAATGGTGGCTATTTGCGCATCATGCGCGCCGGTTTTCGCTATGGCGATGCTGCCCCTCAGGCCGTGATCGAGTTCGTTGATCGAGACGTGAACGAAAAGGGCAAGGACTCAGGCCCTGTGCAAAAGAAGGAAGTTGCGGAAGAAGTGGCCGCATAATTCTCTCCGCATCGAGAAATCAAAAAGCCGGCCTTTGTGCCGGTTTTTTTATTGAATGCCGCAAGTGCTGACGGTAACTGACTGAAATAGCATTAAAATCCAAAATAAGAAAATAGTTCTTGACAAGCGTACGCTGCACAGCTATGTTTTGGCTATTCTGGAGTATTGGGTCTGGTCGTGCGCGAGAGCCCGTGCATAACAAAAAAGGGCAGAGTTTCCTCCGCCCTTTCAAATCAAAACTGATGCAGGATCAGTCAACCGTGTAGGCGGTGATCTTGTCTCCCAACAAGAAGGGGATGACGACAGTCTTGCCCTTGTCAAGCACTTCAAGATCAGCAGATGTGCCTTCAATATCAGCAATCACAGTGAACGAGCCATTTGGCTTGATGCGGAAAAGTGTGCCGGCATTGAAATCGGTAACCAGATAGCTGCCTTTGGTATCGCTCTCGAGGCCGTCGAGGTTGCCAATCGGTTGCCCACTGCCGAGGTTCTTGATCGCCTTGGTTTCAAGGTTCACCGTGAACAGGTTGCCAAGCGGGTTGGTGTTTCCGTCAGCATCCATGTTGTAGCCCCAACCAGCAACGATCAACCTGTCGTCCTTGACGAGCAGTCCATTCGGATGCTGTGGCGTTTCTACCCACAACGACAGGGTACCATTCTTCAGCCGATAAATGCGGCGCGTGGCGATATCAGACACGTAAACATTGCCGTCTTCGTCAACGGCGGTGTCGTTCAAAAAAACCGAACCTTCGGCAGGGTAGGTGTTAAGGATTGTGCCCGTACGGGTGTCAATCTTGACCAGACGGGTGATATCCGAAACCCAAAGAATGTTGCCCTGCATGACCATGCCTTTTGGTCCGTTGAGGCCAGTTACCCAGTTTTGTTGCAGTAGAGCACCGCTCGTCGAAACTTTGGCGATATAGCCATTGCCATCCTGATCGGTCGGCGCTCCAACAATGTTGGAAACGTAGAGCACGTTCTGGTTCTTGTTGAAGTAGACGCCTTCCGGATGCGACATGCCGGTGAGCGTCCATTTCTCAGTGAGTCCGGCCGCAGCACTGAGGCTGGTCAAACCGAGAAGTACTGCAGCACCTATAAGTCTTACAATCTTAGATTTCATTGTGTTCCTGCTCCTGATGAGGGTTAAAAAAACCTAACCAAAACGCTACAATTTGCAAGCGATTTCTAAATTAACACTAACGCAATGCCGAGTGTGTAGCAAACAAAACACAGTTCACAACGAAAGTAAAAACGAAAAGACAGAGTAAGTCATAATAGAGTGTTGTATTGAGAAATCAGTTACTGCTGAACCAGTTCAGTGTCGCTGTAGAACGCAAATGGCGGCTTGCGCTCGAGTTTTTCGGCCACTTTCATGTTGACGAGATAGCTGAACTCCGTGGCTCGTTTGATTGGCAGCTTGCCTGGCGATTTCCCGTCGCGCAGGATGCTTAGCGCCTGCTGCGCGGCCAGGTGGCCAACTTTTTCGCGCGGTGCAGCAATTGAAATCAGTGCCTGCTGTTCCCGCACCAATGCCTCATAGGGGCTGAGCAGTCCGATACCGTTTTCCACCGCTGCCGCCGTGAAGGCTGCGCCATTGGCGTTGAGGAATGAACTTGAACCCAGATAGGCCCAGGTCACTTCTTGCTCCGCCAGTTGCTTCACCCGTTGCGGTATCAGGGCGGGATCAGGCACATTGGGATTACCAGGGTCAATCTCGATGGCGACCAGTTCGAAATTCATCTCGGTTGCAAGTTTTGCAAGCTCATCTTTCTTCAAGACAGAGTTTTTTTCATTGCTGTTATAAAGCAAGCCAAGCTTTTGGAATTTCCGGTCGTACTGGCGAATTGTCTCGATATTGGCCCGCTCAGGCACGCGGTTGAACGTCCCCGTAACGTTGTCCCTGCCGCTACGGTCAAAGCTCTCGGCGATCCGCGAGCCGAAGGGATCGGCAACAGCCGTGAAGACAACGGGAATGTCACTGATGAACTTGGGATCCGTGCCTGTTTCAAGCGTCCCGATAAATTCGAGCGTTGTCGTCGTGCCGTACGTCACAATGAGATCGGGCTTGCTGTCGCGCGCCAGTTTGATTGCTTCGTGAATGCGATCCTTGTCTTGTTTGACGTCGAATATTGCAACTTCCACAGCAAATCCGGACTTCTCAATTGCTGCCTTGAAACCCTGGCAAGTCTTCTCACAGCCTTCATAGAAGACACCGAGAATCCTCTTCTTCTCGACCGCCATAGCGTCAAGATCATTGATTGCAACGGCAAACAAGAATAAAAGTAAAAATTGAAAACTGCGCATCTTTTTGAAACACTCCACACATTGTTTCAATTTCTGGTATATTGGTACAAATTGAATGATTGCTTAACTGCCGGCCGGTTCCTTGCGCAGGGAATAAACGGTTAACAACGAACCTGCTTGTGTGCGGCAACAAAAGTTGTCAAAACCATACCGTTATACTTAAAATAGTTACAATAATCGGGAGCACTTCATGGTAACGCGACGTCATTTACTTGGTTCTGCGGCAGCAATTGGCGCTTCGGCAATCCTGCCGGAATCAGCCTTCGCCAAGGCACCAATGCTCGGCATCAAGCCAGCCACAGTTCATCGCTACAAGTTCGGCGCGTTGGAAATGACGGCAGTCAGCGATGGTCAGGTGACCCTCGACAAGCCCTGGACCGTATTTGGTGAAAACCAGAAGCCGGAAACAGTACAGGCGCTCGCCGCCCATTATAATTTGCCGACCGACAAGCACACCATCTCTTTCACGCCACTCATCGTCAACACCGGCAACGAGCTCGTCCTGTTTGACACGGGTTGGGGCTCAGGCAATCCGGGCCGTGGCCAGATGTCGGCGGCACTCGCAGCTGCCGGCTACACGCTCGACCAGATCGACCTGGTTGTTCTTACTCACTTCCATCCCGACCACATGGGCGGCTTGATGGACGGCGACAAGCCGGTGTTCCCGAACGCGCGTTATGTGTTTGGTGAAACCGAGCACAATTTCTGGACCAACGCGGCCCAGGATGCAGGCGGCACCAAGGACTTCTACCAGCTTACCAAGGCCAAGGTCACACCACTCGTTGCCAAGGCTACCTTTGTAAAGGACCAGGGCACAGTTGCCGCAGGCATCACCGCAATCGCGACCCCCGGCCACACGCCGGGGCACACATCATATCGCCTGGAGTCGGAGGGCAAGCAACTCATCGTTACAGGAGACGTCTGCAACCACAACGTCCTCTCGCTGGAACGTCCACAGTGGCATGTTCTTTTCGACATGGACAAGGACACAGCCACCAAAACCCGCATGCGTCTCATGGACATGGCGTCAGCTGACCGGATTCCATTGGTTGGCTATCACATGCCATTCCCGGCCGTAGGATATGTCTACAAGCACGGCGGCGAACCAGCTCGCTATCACTGGGAACCGGTGACTTACGCGTTCACGGAATAAGCCGAACGCCACGCATGCAAATATCACCCCTCCTGGAAACAGGAGGGTTTTTTACATTTCCAGCACCTTGTCGACAGCGACAATCTGATACCCGCCATAACCGTTGAATTGGGTGCAGGTTGCAATACCATAGGCACCGAGAGTGCCAAATTCGATATAATCGTCCTCCTTCAGCCCATCATAGATGTCTAATCGGTGTGGCAGCACGTCAAGCGGATCGCAGGTTGGGCCAAATACCTTGAACGACTTTGAAACCCCTTCCAGCTCTTTTCCGTTGCGCCAGACGCGGAAAGGGGGACGCAGATCAGGCACCTGCATGTATTCCATCAAGCCGCCATAGACACCGTCATTGATGAAAATATCATCGCCATCGGAACATACGATCTTCACTCGCGTCAGCAGCGACATGCAGGTGGCGACCAGTCCACGTCCGGGTTCGCATTCGAGCGCTGGCTTGTCCTTCGCCCCGAAAGCCTTGATGACCGCATCATCAATCGCCCGGAAGAAAACCTCCGGCTCCGGCGCTGTCGACAATGTATAGTTGGCGGGAAACCCGCCACCGACATTGAGTTTGGAAACCTTGACACCCGCTTGTTTGGATATGCGCGCCGCTGCATCGATATGGCGCGCATAGACCGCTGGTTCCTTGCTTTGCGAGCCGGGGTGAAATGTCAAAACGGGAATGTAACCAAGCTCGACTGTTTTTTTGAGAAGCTCAACGCAAATATGTTCCGGAGCACCGAACTTTGTAGAAAAATCATGTGCCGAGGAGCCACGGTCGCGCGGCAAGACCAGCCGGACAGAAACTTCAACCGTCGGGTCGGCGCCGATCACGTCATGGAGCTTCTGCAACTCTTCACGGCAATCAACGACGAACCGCCGACATCCATAAATCTTGTAGGCGTCTGCAATCTCGCGCCGTGACTTGATGGGATTGTGGTAATGGAATTTGGCATCCGGATCGGCCTTCCGCACCGACGCCATCTCGTGTACGCTGGCAACATCCCAATGCGTAATGCCAACGGCAGACAAAGTGGACAAGACTTCATGTGACGGATTGCACTTCACCGCGTAAGTGACGAGGCCAGGAAACCGCTTGAGAAACTGGTTGCTTCGGTCGCGCAGTTCTTTTGCTGAAAAGCAGAAGACGGGTTCATCCGGCAGAAGCGCTTTTGCCACCGCTCCGGCATTGGCGTAGCTGACTGGTGCCTTGGAAACCGGCAGAGTGGAAACACTGGACATGATGACCTCCCGAATAATTCCCTAAATACTGAGCCGTATTTATTGCAATGGTATAAATGCGAACCTTAATATAGTCCAAAATTGGCGAACCAGTTGCTCCAAGGTGACATTCGTCTGAAGTTCCGTCATCTTGTCGCCAAAGATGAACCGGAGATAGCCTGCGCGTTCTGGAGTAATTTTGTAATGAATATCCTGCCTCGCATAGTGACCGCGGCATTTGCCTTGCTCTGTTTATTGCCCCATGTCCACCTTGGCTCAGGAACGCATAGCTCCTGCCTCGCGAGGTGATATAACTTTGTCCTTTGCACCGATCGTCAAGAGAACGGCCCCCACCGTCGTCAATGTTTACGCCAAGCAAATTGTATCCCAAAGCGGCAGGGCACGGATTGAAGACGAATTTTTCCGTCGCTTTATCGACCCTGAAGGATCATTCGGCCGCCCGCGTGAACGTATCGAAAATTCACTGGGATCGGGTGTGATAGTTGATGGTCGCGGCTTGATTGTGACCAACAACCATGTTGTCAAGAATGGCATCGATATCCGGGTAGCCCTGTCCGACAAGCGTGAGTTTGCAGCAAAACTCTTGCTGGCAGATGAGCGGACCGACCTCGCCGTCCTCAAGGTTGACGTGCCGGATCAGGAAATTCTGCCGGCGCTGCGCCTTGCCGATTCTGAAAATCTCGAAGTGGGAGACCTGGTCCTCGCAATCGGAAATCCGTTTGGCGTGGGCCAAACCGTGACCAGTGGTATCGTGTCGGCTCTGGCGCGCACGCAGGTAGGCGTGACCGACTACCAATTCTTCATTCAAACCGACGCCGCCATTAATCCCGGAAATTCCGGTGGGGCGCTGGTCAACATGCGCGGCGAACTGGTTGGCATCAACACGGCGATTTTCTCGCGAAGTGGCGGTTCAATCGGAATCGGATTTTCCATTCCTTCCAACATGGTGAAAACTGTCGTGCAGTCCGCTGCAACTGGCCAGAAAATCCGCAGACCCTGGCTCGGCGCAGAATTCCAGGACGTGACCCAGGAAATTGCTGACGGCTTGGGCTTCGCACGGCCCGAAGGCGCGTTAATCGTCAAGATTCATCCGCAAAGCCCGTTGCAGGCAGCAGGCATGAAGCGCGGCGATGTAATCACGGTGATTGACGACAAGATCGTGGAGAACGCCCGCGAACTTGGCTACCGGGTTGCAACCGCGCAAATCGGCGAGTCGCGGCTGCTGGAGTTTCATCGTGGACGACGAACACTTGAAACGAACGTTAAAATGGTGGCGGCTCCTGAAGTGCCACCGCGCGATCCCGTGCGCATATCTGGTCAGACGCCGCTTGCAGGACTGACAGTCGGTAATCTTTCGCCCGCACTGGCAGAAGAATTGCGATTGTCTGCCGACATGGCAGGCGTCGCAGCAATTACGGTCAAAGACGGGCCAGCGACCCGCTTCTTCCGCGAGGGTGATATCCTGGTGAACATCAACGGCGACGTTATACCTGATGTGGCAACTTTGCGCCGCATTTTGCAAAACACGCCCAATTATTGGGATATCGAAATTCTCCGTGGCAATCGCACCTTGCGCCTCAGGTTGGGAGGATGACGTCGCTGTTCGAAGCTGCCGGAATGGGCAAGGAAGGCCCGCGCCCGCTGGCGGATCGCCTTCGGCCAAAGAAGCTCTCGGAAGTCATCGGCCAGGATCACCTCGTCGGCAGCGACGGCACGCTGACGCGCATGCTCGCTTCGGGCCGTATTCCATCAATCATTTTGTGGGGACCGCCGGGAACCGGCAAGACCACCATAGCGCGCCTGCTCGCCGGTGAGACAGGCCTCGTGTTTGAACAAATGTCTGCGATTTTCTCCGGCGTTGCCGATCTGAAGAAAGCGTTTGACCAGGCCCGCATGCGCCGTGAGCAGGGACGCGCCACGCTGCTCTTCGTCGACGAAATCCACCGCTTCAACAAGTCTCAGCAAGACTCGTTTCTGCCATTTGTCGAAAACGGTACGATCACGCTGGTCGGCGCAACCACGGAAAATCCATCATTCGAATTGAATGGCGCTTTGCTGTCGCGCTGTCAGGTACTGGTTCTCAATCGCCTGTCGGAAGATGCACTGGCAGGGCTCGTCACCCGCGCTGAACTTTACGAAAAACGCAAGCTGCCCCTTACGCCGGACGCGCAAACAGCATTGATTGCAATGGCGGATGGGGATGGCAGGTTCTTTCTGAACCTCGTCGAGGAAGTATTCGCAGCCGTTCAGGAGGGCGAAGCCGATCTTGCACCAGACCAACTTGCACGCATCGTGGCCAAGCGCCTGCCACTTTACGACAAGGCGGCTGATGGCCATTACAATTTGATTTCAGCGCTGCATAAATCTGTGCGTGGTTCCGACCCAGATGCAGCGCTCTATTATCTGGCGCGCATGTTGACGGCAGGAGAGGATCCACTCTTCATCTGCCGTCGTCTCGTACGCATGGCCTACGAAGACATCGGCATGGCAGACCCCGAAGCAGTGCATCAGGCGCTGGCTGCCAAGGAAACCTTTGACTTCCTCGGCTCGCCGGAAGGCGAACTCGCTCTCGCACAGGCCACTGTTTACATCGCCACCGCACCCAAATCCAACGCGCTGTACACGGCATACAAATCAGCCATGCGCCGTGCAGGTGAAACGGGCTCGGTGATGCCGCCCAAAATCATCTTGAACGCTCCTACCAAGATGATGAAGGAGCAGGACTACGGCACTGGTTACCGTTATGATCATGATCAACCTGAAGCTTTTTCAGGCCAAAACTATTTCCCGGATGTGATGGGGCGGGAAAGCTATTACGCGCCGGTCGAACGCGGATTTGAGCGCGAGGTGCGAAAGCGCCTGGAATATTGGAACAAGCTCAGGCAGGAGCGCGGCGGATAGTTGCGTCGAACCGCCAAACGTGAGACGTTGATACATGGCAGACAAGCGTACAGCTCTCATCACAGGCGGCAATCGCGGGATCGGCTTTGCAATAGCGCAAGGCTTAGTGGCGCGCGGCGATATTCATGTCTTGCTCGCAGCGCGCAATCTTGCTGATGCAATAGCCGCCGCCAAGACGATTGGTGGAAATATCTCGGCTGTCCATCTTGAGTTGTCGTCACGCGAAACGCGCAAGGCGCAGGCCACAAACATTCTCAAACAGCATCAGGTCGACATCCTGATCAACAACGCAGGGGTCATCGAAGAAGGAAAACTTCTGGAGATCAGTGACGCCCAATTGGATGAAACACTGCAGGTCAACTATCTTGCAGTCATCGACTTGATCCGCATCTTCGCGCCGCCGATGGTCCGCCGCAGCTATGGTCGCATCGTCAACATATCTTCTGGTTGGGGTTCTTTCGCCGAAGGCCTTGACGGTCCTGCAACTTACTCAATGACCAAGGCAGCACTCAACGCGCTGACATTGGCCGCCAGCCGCGAAATGCCAGCCAGCGTGAAAGTGAACGCATGTTGCCCGGGCTGGGTGCGCACCCGCATGGGAGGGCCAACCGCAACACGTGCACCCGAACATGGTGCCGAAACACCAATCTGGCTCGCAACGCTGCCGGACGATGGCCCGACTGGGGGATTCTTCAGGGACAAACTGAAAATCGCGTGGTGAGTTAAAGCTCGCGCGTCAACCGACGGTCAAGATAGTCAGAACACAGCTTGGAAAGTTCGTCGATTTTCTCTTCAAAGAAGTGGTTTGCCCCGGCAATCACCTTATGTTCGATGGTGATGCCTTTCTGGGTCTTGAGCTTGGACACAAGACTGTGCACGGCCTCAGGTGCAGTCACAGTGTCCTTCTCGCCGTTCACGAACAGTCCCGACGCAGGGCAGGGCGCAAGGAACGAAAAGTCATAATGCTTGGCCAATGGCGCAATCGAGATAAATCCCGATATCTCTGGTCGCCGCATCAGCAACTGCATGGAAATCCATGCACCAAACGACACGCCGGCAATCCAGCAAATCTTGGCTTCCTTGTTGTATGATTGCAGCCAGTCCAGAGCCGAAGCGGCATCTGAAAGTTCGCCCGCTCCATTTTCGAAAATGCCCTGGCTACGCCCTACACCCCTGAAATTGAACCGCATGACAGAAAAGCCGCGGCTCACGAACATCTGGTATAGTGCATGCACGATGGGGTTATTCATGGTGCCGCCAAAGGTGGGATGCGGGTGCAGCAGGATCGCGACTGGAGCGCCCCGCGCCTTGGCTTGGTGATAGCGGCCCTCGATGCGCCCGGCAGGTCCGTTGAAAATCACTTCTGGCATGGATGAAACTCAAAATCTTTCTGGCAAATGGCCTGAATTCACTGGTCCGGTTAGTTGACTCCGGCAGTCGGATTTACTAAAACACTTTAGAACAATTCCAAACAGGAGGGCGCTGATCCCGTTTTTGCGGACGGCTTGGCGTTTAGCATGATGCGGGGGGCAAAAAGCAAGCTTTTCGTTTTGTGAAGAAGGACCAACTGCATGAAAATGAGCACAAAAGGGCGCTACGCCGTGATGGCGATGATCGATATCGGTCAACACGCCCCTGATCATCCCGTGTCGCTCGCAGAGATTGCAGAACGTCAGGATATTTCCCAGGAATACCTTGAGCAGCTTTTCGGCAAACTGCGCCGCGCCAACCTCGTGACCAGCGTCCGTGGTCCTGGCGGCGGCTACAAATTGGCCCGTGACCTGTCAGAAATCATCCTCGCGGAAGTCATTCTTGCAGTTGACGAGCCGTTGCGCGTAACCCGCTGTGATGGCGACGGCGTAGAAGGCTGTGTCAAGGGAACCCAGTGCTGCGCTCATGACCTGTGGTCGTCACTCGGCAGGCAGATGATGCACTTTCTCGAGTTCGATCACGCTGGAAGACGTGGTGGAAAAGCGCAACCTGGCGCTGGCCGCATCAATCAAGCAGGCGAAAGACCGCCACGTGGTGCGCGCGTGAGAACCTATCTCGACCATAACGCAACGAGCCCGCTGCGACCCGGCGTGAAGACAGCCATGGTTGCGGCAATGGAAGTGTGCGGCAACGCGTCGTCGATCCACGCCGAGGGCAGGGCGTCTTACAAGCTGGTGGACGATGCGCGCACCAAACTGGGCTTCGTCCTTGGTTGCCTGCCGCAAATGATAACGTTTACGTCGGGTGGAACAGAAGCAAACAACATGGCACTGCGCGGCGTTGGCGCGGAACGCATACTTGTTTCTGCAATCGAGCACCCGAGCGTCCTCGCCGCATCGAAAGCGTCTGGCAAGCCAGTAGATCTGATTCCGGTCGATGATCAGGGCCATGTTGATTTGGAAAAGTTCGAGTCATTGCTTGTTCGCCAGCCCAACACACTGGTGTCGGTCATGCTGGCCAACAATGAAACCGGCGTCATTCAGGACATGCCCGTCATCGCCGCCATGGCGCGTGGTGCCGGTGCATTGTTGCACGTCGATGCTGTTCAGGCTTTTGGAAAAATCCCGGTCAATTTTGGGTTACTGGGATGCGACATGCTGACGGTTGCCGCCCACAAGGTTGGTGGCCCCAAAGGCATCGGCGCATTGGTGGTCCGTGATGGCCTCGTCATCGAACCACTGTTGCATGGCGGCGGCCAGGAGCTGCGCCGCCGCGCTGGCACAGAGGATATTATGGCCATCGCAGGTTTCGCCGCCATTGCCTCGGAACCACTCATCGCCATTGAAGATTTGAGAAATGAACTCGAACTGGGTTTGGGCAACGCCGAAATATTCAGCAGCAAGGCCGATCGTTTACAAAATACTTCATGTTTCGCCATCCCTGGCATGAAAGCTGAAACCCTGCTGATGAACCTCGACCTCGACGGCATCGCCGTGTCATCGGGTTCGGCATGCTCATCTGGCAAGGTTGGGCGCAGCCACGTGCTCGACAGCGATGGGCATTGCCCCGGAAATGTCGCAAGGCGCGATCCGCGTGTCGCTGGGCTGGAACACCACACAGGCCGATATCGTTCGCTTCACTGAAACCTGGAACAAATTATTGGCGCGTCACAGCGCGAAAAGAGCAGCATAATGGCAGACTTTGAAACAGTCGAACTGGTCCGCGAGATCGAAGTCGACAAATACAAATACGGCTTCGAAACCGAAATCGAGAGCGATTTCGCGCCCAAGGGTTTGAGCGAAGATATTGTACGGTTCATTTCCGCAAAGAAAAACGAGCCGCAATGGATGCTCGACTGGCGTCTCGAAGCCTATCGCGTCTGGTTGCAAATGGACGAACCGACCTGGGCCAAAGTGCATTACCCCAAAATCAATTTTCAGGACCTGTACTACTACGCCGCACCGAAATCGATGGCGACACCAAAGTCACTCGATGAAGTCGATCCGAAACTGCTCGAGACCTATGCCAAACTGGGCATTCCTCTGAAAGAGCAGGAAATCCTCGCAGGCGTGCGCAAGCAGGGTGAGAAAAGCGAGCTCGATGAAGGCGGCGAATATGCGTCGGGCAAGGTAGCCGTTGACGCAGTCTTTGACAGCGTGTCAGTTGTCACGACCTTCAAGGATGAACTGGCCAAGCACGGCGTGATTTTCTGTTCCATTTCCGAAGCGCTCCAAAAGCATCCGGATCTGGTGAAGCAATATCTCGGCTCTGTGGTGCCACAAGGCGACAATTACTACGCCGCATTGAATGCTGCTGTCTTCTCCGATGGTTCCTTCGTCTATGTGCCGCCGGGTGTGCGCTGCCCGATGGAGCTTTCAACCTATTTCCGCATGAATGCCAAGAACACCGGGCAGTTTGAACGTACACTGATCATCGCCGACAAGGGTGCTTATGTGTCCTATCTCGAAGGCTGCACTGCACCCACACGCGATGAAAGCCAACTGCATGCCGCAGTTGTCGAATTGATCGCGCATGATGATGCCGAAATCAAATATTCCACGGTGCAGAACTGGTATCCGGGCGATGCGGAGGGCAAGGGCGGCATCTATAATTTTGTGACGAAGCGCGGCGATTGCCGGGGACATCACTCGAAGATTTCGTGGACGCAGGTTGAGACGGGCTCGGCGATCACCTGGAAATATCCGAGCTGCATCTTGCGCGGCGATTATTCGCGCGGAGAATTCTATTCGATTGCGATCTCGAATGGCCGCCAACAAGTGGACTCGGGCACAAAAATGATCCATCTCGGCAAGAACTCGTCCAGTCGCATCATTTCAAAAGGCATTGCCGCAGGCCGCAGCGACAACACCTATCGCGGCTTGGTCTCCGCGCATCGCAAGGCCACCAACGCCCGCAACTTCACGCAATGTGACTCACTGCTGATTGGTGACAAATGCGGCGCACACACGGTGCCTTACATCGAAGCAAAAACATCGACGGCGCAATTCGAACACGAAGCCACGACTTCAAAAATCTCCGACGACCAGATGTTCTACTGCATGTCCCGCGGCCTCTCGCAGGAAGAAGCAGTGGCCCTGATCGTCAACGGGTTCGTCCGCGACGTATTGCAGCAGCTGCCGATGGAATTCATGGCGGAGACGCAGAAACTCATAGGAATTTCACTCGAAGGTTCAGTTGGATAAAATGCTCTCAATTCAAAATCTCCACGTCAAACTCGCAGACGAATCCCGGGAAATTCTCAAAGGCCTCACGCTCGAAGTGAAGCCAGGCGAAGTTCACGCCATCATGGGGCCGAATGGTTCTGGCAAGTCCACGCTTTCTTATGTGCTTGCCGGCCGCGAAGGTTACGAAGTCAGCGAAGGCTCGGTCACGTATAACGGCGAAGACTTGCTTGCGATGGAACCAAATATCCGCGCGGCGAAGGGCGTGTTTCTCGCGTTCCAGTATCCGATTGAAATTCCCGGCGTTGCCACCATGCAATTCCTGAAAGTGGCGGCGAACGCACAGCGCAAGGCGCGGGGACAGAAGGAATACACCACCCCCGAATTCATGAAACTCGTGAAGGATCGCGCCGCCAAGCTCAATGTGGGCCAGGACATGCTGAAGCGCCCTGTAAATGTCGGTTTTTCCGGCGGTGAAAAGAAGCGCGCCGAAATCTTGCAAATGGCCGTTCTTGAACCAACGCTCTGCATTCTCGACGAAACTGACTCCGGCCTCGACATAGATGCGCTGCGGGTAGTGGCCGATGGTGTCAACGCGCTCCGGTCGCCAGACCGGGCCATGATCGTCATCACACACTATCAACGCCTGCTGGATTACATCGTGCCGGACAAGGTACACGTGTTGTCTGACGGCAAGATCGTCAAGTCAGGTGGCAAGGAACTGGCACTGGAGCTCGAAGAAAAGGGCTACACAGAATTCGCGGGAAAAGCAGCGTGAACATTGCAATCACCAGAACACCCGCAGAAGAAGCCCTGGGCATTTCTCTGCCCACGCGCCGCGAAGAAGACTGGAAGTGGACTGACCTCCGCCGCATGGTCTCGTCTGTCTATTTGAGACAAGATATTGTCACCAAAGATGCAGATGTTGCACGCCTCATCAGTTCCACACCCTTTGCAACAGTGAATGCGCAACGCGTGGTGTTTGTGAATGGTCAATACGACGCCAGCCGCTCGACACTGGGTGGCGCAACCGTGACTTCTGGTGTCGCAGCAATCGAGCAATCAGAAACCATCATTGCACTTAACAACAAGCTTGCAGCCACTGGCGTCACGATACGCATTGATGGGAATACCAACAGCCCGATTGAAATCCTCCATGTCACGACAGACGGCCTCGCCCGCAGTGTGGCCACACGCAACCACATCGAAGTGGCAGCAGGTGCTTCGGGTACATTGATTGAAACACATATCGGCGAGGGTGAGTATCTTGCCAACAGCGTGCTGGATATCATATTGGGCGAGGGCGCCCGACTGGACCGCGTGAAGGTGGAACTTGAATCCCGCAGTGCCACGCATCTTGCTCACGCGTTGGTAGCGCTCGGCAAGAACGCCGTGCTGCGTGATGTCACCTTCACATCAGGTGCGCAGCTCAACCGTCAGAACGGTACCTACACCTTTGAAGGCACCGGCGGCGACGCGCGCATTTCAGGCGCTTATCTTTTGTCGGGTACACAGCATGCCGACACCAAGCTCGTCATCGACCACAAGGTGCCGCACTGCACCAGTCGCGAATTGTTCAAATGCGTGATGGATGGAAAGTCGCGCGGCATTTTTCAGGGCAAGGCCATCGTCCGTCCGGGTGCACAAAAGACTGACGGCAAACAATCATCGCACGCGCTGCTTCTTTCCGAGACAGCCGAATTTGACGCCAAACCCGAACTTGAAATCTACGCCGACGACGTCGTCTGCGGCCACGGCGCAACCTCCGGCGACCTCAACCACGATCACCTATTCTATCTCAAGTCTCGCGGCATCCCGGAAGCGGAGGCGCGATCCCTGTTGGTTCAGGCATTTGTGAGTGAGGCTTTTGACAACGTCGAAGACGAAGCGATACGGGATGTTTTGGTGAAGTTTGTGTTGGGTCGGTACAAGTGAAGCACGTGAACCAAAAATTCTGCGCTCCGGCTTGCACGAAATGACGGCGTGCAGAATGTTTGACGTGAAATCCATTCGCACCGACTTCCCCATCCTCTCCCGCGAGGTCTATGGCAAGCCGCTCGTCTATCTCGATAATGCAGCCTCGGCGCAAAAGCCAAAAGCGGTGATTGATGCGATGGTGAGGTCGATGACGGAGGAATACTCCAATGTCCATCGCGGATTGCATTACTTGTCCAACTCGGCAACGCAAGCGTTCGAGGATGCACGTGAAAGCGTGCGTCGCTTCATCAACGCACAATCAAAAGACGAGATCATCTTCACCCGCAACGCGACAGAAGCAATCAACCTTGTCGCGCAGTCATTCGGCGGCACACAGATCGGCGAGGGCGACGAAATCATCCTTTCCATTCTCGAACATCATTCCAACATCGTGCCGTGGCATTTCCACCGCGAACGCCGGGGTGCCGTGATCAAGTGGGCACCAATTGATGACAATGGCAATTTCCTGATTGAGGAGTTTGCTAAACTCATCAGTTCAAGGACGAAAATGGTGGCGATCACCATGATGTCGAATGCGCTGGGCACTATCGTGCCGGTTCACGACATTATCCAGCTCGCCCATGCGCAAGGCATACCTGTTCTGGTCGATGCGAGTCAGGGCGCTGTCCACGGCCATGTCGATGTGCATTCTCTGGATGCCGACTTCCTCGTTTTCACGGGTCACAAGACCTACGGACCCACGGGTATTGGTGTTCTGTACGGCAAGGCTGACCGCTTGAGGAAAATGCCACCATATCAAGGCGGTGGCGAAATGATCTCAGAAGTCACTGTAGAGGGTATCACCTACAATGACCCCCCGCACCGTTTTGAAGCCGGCACCCCCGCCATCGTCGAAGCCATTGGCCTTGGGGCTGCTCTGGATTATATGACAAGCGTCGGCGTCGAAGCCATCGCCAACCACGAAAGGCAGCTGCATGATTATGCCATGGAGCGCCTGCACAGCATCAATTCACTGCGCATATTCGGCCAGGCGAAACACAAAGGTCCGATCATCTCTTTCATGATGAATGGCGCGCATGCGCATGATATTGCTACAGTAATTGATCGTCAGGGTGTTGCAGTGCGGGCCGGGACGCATTGCACCCAGCCGTTGTTGCAGCGACTGGGCGTCACCGCCACATGCCGGGCATCTTTCGCGATGTATAATACCAAGGAAGAGGTTGATATACTGGCAGAAGCCCTTATCTCAGCCCAGAGGATATTTGGATGACGGAACTGCTCGCCTCGCCCTTGGACAATGCTCCAAACCCTTCCGCCATTCCTGCGGATGAGTTGGCGCGGCTGACTGACGATATCGTGTCAGCTCTGAAGACCGTTTATGACCCAGAGATTCCTGTCGACATCTATGAACTCGGCCTGATCTACAAGGTCGACATCGATGATGACCGGAACGTGGACATCGAGATGACGCTGACCGCACCTGGCTGCCCTGTTGCCGGTGATATGCCGGGCTGGGTGGAAAATGCTGTGGGCGCGGTTCCGGGAATTATTGGTGCAAAGGCGCGAATTGTTTTTGATCCCCCTTGGGATCACAGCCGCATGTCAGATGAAGCGCGCATGGCGCTCAACATGTGGTAAGATATTCAGAATAGGATGCAAGCCATGGGCAGCATGAAACCAAGACCGCAAGTGATGACTTTGACCGAACCAGCCGCCGCACGCATTCGCGACCTGATGGCAAAGGGCGAGGGCGTTGGTCTGCGCGTTGGCGTCAAGAACGGCGGCTGTGCCGGCATGGAATACACCATGGAATGGGCCTCTGCCCAGAAACCGTTCGACGAGCTTGTCGAAGACAAGGGTGCAAAAATATTCATCGATGCCAAAGCTTTGATGTTCCTGCTTGGCACCGAAATGGACTATCAGACCGGTGTTCTCAAATCGGGATTTGTCTTCAACAACCCGAACCAGACATCTGCATGTGGCTGTGGCGAAAGCGTAGAGCTGAAAGCAGTATCGCCAGCTTCATAAAATCGTGGTTTCGCTCGTATCAGAACTTTCGGGCAGGCGCTCTGATTGCGTCGGAAACAAAATGAACACCCAGCATATCTGATTTGCGCCAAACCACACGTGCATCACGGATTGTGTTGTCCTGAGTCAGCAATAACCTCATTTCATCGGGAACAATTGCTGCGTTAGGGGTCAGAAGCTTGGCGCCGGTGGCAGAATGATCTCGAACAGTACAATCAACGACCGATTGATTGCGGTTGAAAATGATTTTCGCGGATTTCAGAACCTTTTGCCTCTTGGCAATTCGGCCATCGGTTTCAGACATGCCCACCACCCTGCATCAGGCATGATACAAACAAATTAACGATGCCTTGTCTACCGTAGGACGTGGTCAACTTGCAGCACGTGAGGTTCTCAAGAGGAATGCCGGCATGTTCGATTGATTGAAACCGAGATCACTTTTTGTCGGATGCAATTCTTTTTCAGCATCTTGCACGGGAGAAACCGGAGCTGACATTTTCCTGACGGTTTTGGATTCAGTTTTGGCGGCCCTAACGTTAGGTTTAGCAGTCTTGGCAGGTTTCTCGCTTTTTGCAGGCTTTGCAACCCGCAACACTGGCTCTGCTACCAACGCTGGTTCTGATTCTGCCTTTGGCGTTTCGCCACTGTCAGTCCATGGAATTGGTTGCTTGATCAATGCCTCAATTGCTTTGAAATACTTCGCGTCTTCGCGCGTTACCAGCATGTAGGCGTGACCCTCACGGCCAGCGCGGCCCGTGCGGCCAATGCGATGCACATAATCTTCAGCATGGATTGGAACATCGTAGTTGAACACGTGGCTGACCTCGGGAATATCCAGTCCGCGTGCCGCGACGTCAGATGCAATGAGAAAGGTGATTTCGGAAGCCCGGAATGCTGCCAGACATTCAAGCCGCGACTTCTGGTCCATGTCACCATGCAAAGCACCGGCGTTGAATCCATGACGCTTGAGAGATTTCTCAAGCAAAGCAACAGTTGTCTTGCGGTTGGCAAAGACAATCGCGTTATTGATGTTGTCTTGCGATCGTACAAGAGTGCGCAATGCATCACGCTTCGCCTTCGGATCAGACGGCGCCTTGACGGCATTTTGACTGATGGTCGCCGCCGTTGAAGATGTGGCAGACGTTTCGACACGGATAGGGTTGTGCAGGAACTGACTGGTAAGCCGATTGATTTCCGGCGGCATTGTAGCTGAGAAGAACAGCGTCTGACGCGTAAATGGCAGCAATTTGCAAATGCGTTCAATGTCGGGAATGAATCCCATGTCCAGCATCCGGTCTGCTTCGTCGATGACCAGCAATTCTACGCCAGTCAAAAGCAGCTTGCCCCGTTCAAAATGGTCGAGCAGGCGCCCTGGAGTGGCAATGACAACATCAGCGCCGCGATCAATCTTCAGCGCCTGCGGTTCAAACGCGACGCCGCCAATCAATGTGGCAACAGTAAGCTTGTGCTGCTTGCCCAGTGACTCAAATGCGTCCTGCACTTGCATGGCAAGTTCGCGCGTCGGTTCGAGGATCAGCGTTCGCGGCATGCGCGCACGTGCCCTGCCTTTTTCGAGCAGCGTCAACATGGGCAATACGAATGCCGCTGTCTTGCCGGAGCCGGTCTGGGCGAGACCAAGCACGTCGCGCCGCTGAAGCGCATGCGGAATAGCCTGCGCCTGAATGGGGGTTGCAGTTGTATATCCGGCAGCAGCAACTGCCTGTAACACTTTTTCGCTCAGTCCGAGCGCGTCAAAATTCATCTGTTCTGAGAAACCATTGGCGAAAGGCAGCGTGCAGATAGCGGCCTCGCCCTATGCCGCAGTGCAACAAATCCACTTCCTAATAGTTACAATAGAGCTGAAAGTCAAATCCTCCAGAGCACCTGGTTTCAAATGACTGCAGCGTCACGGGACCGACATATCCACACGCCAATAACTCCGGTTGTATCTACTAAAAATTGTGAATAAATTGACCATGCAATATATTGCGAGGCACAACAAGGAGTTTGGGAATGAAGAAGTTAGCGGCAGAGTTTTTTGGTACGTTTTGGCTCGTGCTTGGGGGGTGTGGCAGCGCTGTTCTCGCAGCTGCCTTCCCTGAAGTGGGAATTGGCTTGATGGGCGTTTCTCTTGCCTTCGGCCTGACAGTACTCACCATGGCATACGCCGTGGGTTGGATATCGGGAGGACATTTCAACCCGGCTGTGTCGGTTGGCTTGGCAACGGCTGGCCGCTTTTCATGGAATGAATTGCCGGGATACGTTATTGCCCAGGTTGTCGGCGGTGTTGCAGGCGCATTGGTCCTTTATTTGATAGCATCAGGAAAAGCAGACTTTTCGACAGCGGGTGGATTTGCATCAAACGGCTACGGCGATCACTCGCCTGGGAAATATGCGCTCTTTTCATGTCTTTTGGCTGAAGTGGTGCTGACCGCAGGCTTCCTGATTGTCATTCTTGGCGCAACGGCCAAATCGGCCTCGCCAGGATTTGCTCCAATCGCTATAGGTCTGGCGCTCACGCTGATCCACTTGATCTCAATCCCGGTAACCAACACATCGGTCAATCCGGCCCGCTCTACAGCAGTAGCAATATTCACCGGCGATTGGGCGCTCCAGCAGCTTTGGCTGTTCTGGGTGGCCCCGATCCTCGGTGCAGTGATTGGCGCGATCATTCACAAAGCCCTGTTGTCCGACGAGCGCAACTAATCCATACAGCCAAGAAAAAGGGCGGCTTGTGCCGCCCTTTTTGAATTGTTGAAACATCACTCAGGCGAGATCAAACCTGTCTGCATCCATGACTTTCGTCCAGGTCGTGACAAAATCCTTCACAAACTTCTTCCCGGCATCAACTTGGCCATAGACTTCAGCAATTGCGCGCAACTGCGAATTCGAGCCGAACACGAGATCAACTCGGCTGGCCGTCCATTTCAATTTCCCGGTGCTACGATCTCGTCCTTCAAACACATTCGCTGTGTCTGACTTTGCCGTCCATGCAGTTCCCATATCGAGAAGGTTGACAAAGAAGTCATTCGACAGGCTGCCTGGTCGTGTTGTGAACACACCATGTGTTGTCTGGCCGAAATTTGCTCCGATAGCGCGCATGCCGCCAATCAGGACCGACATTTCAGGGGCCGTCAATCGTAGCAACTGGGACTTGTCGACCAACAACTCTTCGGCAGACATTGTGTACTCGCCTTTTTGATAATTGCGGAAGCCATCCGCAATTGGTTCGAGCACCGCAAACGACTCTATATCTGTCTGGTCTTGGCTGGCGTCGGTCCGGCCCGGTGTGAACGGCACCTCAACGTCGTGGCCCGCTTTTTTCGCGGCTTCCTGAACAGCAGCGCAACCACCCAAAACGATAAGATCGGCAATCGAAACCTTTTTCGGCTTCTTGCCATTCTGCCCTTCATTGAAAGTCTTTTGGATTGAGGCAAGCACGTTCAGCACTTTAGCGAGTGTTGCCGGTTCATTGACTTCCCAGTCCTTTTGCGGAGCCAGCCTGACGCGTGCGCCGTTCGCACCGCCACGTTTGTCGGAACTGCGGAATGTTGAAGCCGAAGCCCATGCAACCTTTACCAGTTCGGAAATCGCTAGTCCCGATCCCAGTATCTTCGTTTTCAACGACGCAATGTCTTCATCGCTGATCAGCGGATGATCTACGACCGGAATAGGATCTTGCCAGATCAAGTCTTCAGCTGGCACCTCAGGCCCAAGATAGCGTGCCTTGGGACCCATATCCCGGTGTGTCAGCTTGAACCATGCACGGGCAAATGCGTTTGCGAACTGCTCGGGGTTTTCGAGGAACCGCCGTGAAATTTTCTCATAAGCGGGGTCAAAGCGCAGCGAAAGATCAGTCGTCAGCATCTTGGGAGCATGACGTTTTGCTGCGTCATGGGCATCGGGTACGGTCCCCCCACCCATGCCATTCTTTGGGCGCCACTGGTTCGCCCCGGCCGGACTTTTTTCCAGCTCCCAATCAAAGCCGAAAAGGTTCTCGAAGAAATTATTGCTCCACTTGGTCGGCGTGGTAGTCCAGGTCACTTCCAGACCGCTGGTGATGGCATCTCCACCCTTGCCGCTGCCATAGCTCGAAAGCCAACCGAACCCTTGGGCCTCGATACCCTCAGCCTCTGGTTCCGGCCCAACATGAGAAGCAGGTCCCGCTCCATGGGTTTTGCCAAATGTGTGGCCACCGGCAATCAGCGCAACTGTCTCTTCGTCATCCATCGCCATGCGGGCAAATGTTTCACGAATGTCCTTGGCCGCAGCCACTGGGTCGGGATTTCCGTTCGGCCCCTCAGGGTTCACGTAAATCAGGCCCATCTGCACGGCTGCAAGCGGGTTGTCGAGATCACGGTCGCCGCTATAACGCTTGTCACCAAGCCACGTATCCTCTTGACCCCAATAGACGCTTTCTTCCGGCTCCCACACATCAGCCCGACCGCCGCCAAAACCAAAGGTTTTGAATCCCATCGATTCCAGCGCACAATTGCCGGCAAGTATCATCAAGTCGGCCCAAGAAATCCTGGCACCGTACTTCTGCTTGACGGGCCAAAGCAGGCGTCTCGCCTTGTCGAGATTGCCATTGTCAGGCCAGCTGTTCAGCGGCGCAAATCTCTGCTGCCCGTCACCGGCACCGCCGCGACCGTCGCCAGTGCGATATGTACCAGCGCTATGCCATGCCATGCGGATAAAGAAAGGGCCATAATGGCCGAAATCTGCAGGCCACCAAGGCTGCGAACTGGTCATCAAGGCGTTGATGTCTTGCTTCACCGCTCGCAGGTCGAGTTTTTTGAATTCTTTTGCGTATTCGAATCCCTTGTCCATTGGATCAGAAAGTGACGAGTGTTGATGCAAGATCTTGAGATTGAGCTGGTTTGGCCACCAATCACTGTTTGACCGGACTCCAATCGAAGTATGCATAACCGGGCATTTGCCCGCACTCTTGTCTACTTTTGCGTCCATGATCTCTTCCTCTTGTGTGTTCTTGATTTGTGACTTGCCACCGGCAACAAGCGTGGAATTCCAAATTAGAATAATTCTAAACTATTGCCAAGCCAGTTGGCACGTAATTTTCTGCTGGCAGGTGCGTCTCAGTTACACAGGGTATGATTGGTGAATAGTCATGACCTGATTTGTGATTTGAAGAAGTCGCGCCAAAGGCCCATTCTCGAATAGAAAGGCAAGGAGGTTATGAGAATGACTCCACCTTCGGGACATCTGTCTCAATACCTGACAAATTCAATGCGGGAGGTCTAGGAAAATGACGCCGCCTAAGTCGAAGCGCTCTTTGTGACATATAAGCTATCCAAGCGAACCCGCCGAAGCCATGCAAGCAAAGCGGTGCTCGCAAAGTGCAAATCAAACACGCATAAAGACATATAAGTCATCATGGTCCCGCGCGGCACGCCACCCCGGGACCATTTCATTTACCATCAACAGGCCTTTATCCCTGTTTACAGCTGGCCCGGACTTTGCATATTGTTAAGACATGAGCTCGGTTCGATACATCCCGTCACTTGATACCTCACGCCTCACCCTGCGGGAGATGCTTCCAACTGACGCTAACGGCCTCGCCTCATATCTCGTTCAACCACGGTATCAGAAATACGTGGCTCACCGCTTGAAAGACGACAACGAAGTCATGGCGTTTGTTAAACGCAATGTGGGCTCCCAGGGAGATTTTCGTCGCCGGATATTTCATGTGGTCGCCGAAGACCGCAACTCAGCCGCCGTCGTAGGAGATGGTTTTGTGATCGTTCACCAGGATACGACACATGAAATTGGTTGGGGTGTCGATCCGGACTTGTGGCGCCAGGGTTACGGCAACGAAATCGGCCGCGCCCTGCTGGCAATGAGTTTCGAACACCTCAAGGCTGAAGAAACCTGGTGCAAGGTCATGTCGGGAAATGCCGCTTCAACCAGCCTGGCGCGCAAGATTGGCATGAAGCTGGACAAGACATTGCAGAATTACGTGGTTAGCGGAACCCGCCGCGAAACAGTCGAAGTCTACCGCATGTCAGCGCAGCAATACTTCGATCAACCCTATTGAGCCGTTCCGGCGTCTTCCAAAATCATCTCCGCAGCCTTCCAGCCCACCATGATGGCCGGTGCATTGGTGTTGCCAGCAATTAGATTTGGAAATACCGAGGCATCCGCCACGCGCAAGTGCCTGATGCCATGAACGCGCAACCGGCTGTCAACGACCGATTTTTTGACATCGCGACCCATGCGACACGTCGAACTCGGATGATAAACAGTTCCGCTTCTCTGCCTGAAATCGTGGATGATTGCGTCGTCGTTGACAACATCGGGCCCAGGTCTCAACTCGGCATCAATCAGCTTTGCAAGCGGTTCCTGCTGTGCAAGTTTTCGCAAATATTTTACGGCGAGCAGGTATTCTTCCACATCGTGTTTGGTCGACAAGGCATTGGCGACGATTTTTGGCGGTGTGCCGGGATCACACGATTGCAGCAAGATTTCTCCCCGGCTTGTTGGTCGACAGTTGGAGAGACCAAGTGACAGGCCGGGGTAGGGATCAGGAGACAGGATAGGCCGCTCGCCAGCCCGCGGCAGCAAGGTGGAAAATGCCTGCATGTAAAGCTGCATGTTCGGTCGTTTGAGTTTTGGGTTGGTCCGGAAAAATCCACCGCCGTGATTGATGCTGAGGGATAGTGGTCCGCGCCTGAAAAGAAGATAGTTCAATCCGGCATAGGCTTTGCCATACCAGGGGCGCAGAACATTGTTGAGTGTCGGGACCTTCATCCGCCAAGTGTAGTTGATACCGACATGATCCTGCATGTGTTGCCCGACATTGGGATTATCAAAGCGCACAGGCAAACCAAAGCTCTTGATCAACGCTCCGTCCCCGATCCCGGACAGTTGCAGCAAATGTGGTGAGTTGATCGCCCCACCGGCAACAATCACTTCTCTCGCCGCCAAGCATTTCTGCGATTTGCCACGCCATTTGAATGCAACGCCAGAAACTGTCTCTTCTTTGAAGAGCAGAGTTGTGACAAGGGCTTCCGTCAAGACAGTCAGGTTCCTGCGCTTCATCGCCGGTTTGAGGAAAGCCGCAGAGGCTGAATGTCGGCGACCGGATTTTGTAGTGATCTGGTAAGTTCCAACCCCTTCCTGCTGGGCACCGTTGAAATCGGATGTCTTGACCAGACCGGTTTTTTCCGCCGCTTCGATAAACGCCTTGGTGAGCGGATGAACTTGTCTCGAGACATCGCTGATATGCAACGGACCGCCCTTTCCACGATAGGCTGGATCACCGATTTCACTGTCCTCCAATTCCAGATAGGCTTTCAGAACATCTTTCCATCCCCAGCCTGCACCACCGGCTTTGACCCAGTCATCATAATCTGCCGGATTGCCGCGCGCATAAACCATTGCATTGATCGAGCTGCTGCCACCTAAAATCTTGCCGCGCGGCCAGTGATCACGTTGGTTGTTAAGGCCCGGATCAGGCTCGGCTGCATACATCCAGTTGACAGAAGGATCGTAGAAAAGCTTCCCGTACCCCATCGGCATGGTGACGTAAAACCGGTCGTCGCTCCCTCCGGCTTCCAGCAGCAGCACTTGATATCTGCCATTTTCGGTCAAGCGGTTGGCCAGCACACACCCGGCAGAGCCAGCGCCGACAATGATAAAATCGTAGATCTCAGGGAGTTCCATCAGGCTCGTTCTCAATTGCGACGGCGCTGGGAATTGCTCACCGCAAGATTATTGTTCATTTTGGATTGAAAGTTCAGATAAGGTTGCCCCTTAATCCAAGCACGGTGATGCAATGAAAGTCAAAGACCTCAAGATATTTATCGTAGGCACACCACCAGAAGAGTGGGGCGGGCGCTATTTCACATTTGTGAAATTGACAACCGACAATGGCATCTCTGGTTATGGCGAAGTGTATTGCGCAACCTTCGGTCATCGGGCCATGACTGCCATGATTGAAGATGTCTTCGCCCGTTACGTAGAGGGAACAAGTCCCTTCGACCTCGAAGTCCTTTGGCGCAAGGTCTATGGTTCTGGCTACACATTGCGGCCGGATGTATCACTCATGGGCGTTTTGTCCGGGCTTGAAATTGCGCTGTGGGATATTCAGGGCAAGGCACTGGGTAAACCGGTATACGACCTGTTGGGAGGCCGCGTGCACGAGAAACTGCGGTCCTACACCTACATCTATCCCGACCGCAGCAAAGGCCAGGACTCTTCCATCTTCTGGAATGCCGAACAATCCGCCGCACGCGCGGCTGACTATGTCAGACAGGGCTTTACCGGAATCAAATTCGACCCTGCTGCACCTTACTCGTCATTCGACCCGCGCCAGCCATCACTGGAATCAATCGAGCTTTGTGTGAAATTCTGCAAGTTGATGCGTGAGGCAGTGGGGACCAAAGCCGACCTGTTGTTTGGCACGCATGGCCAGTTTACAGCATCGGGCGCAATCCGCTTCGCCAAGAAAATAGAACCATATGATCCGCTGTGGTTCGAAGAACCGACACCTCCTGACCGACCGGAAGAAATGGCGCTGGTGGCGCGGGGAACATCAATTCCGATTGCAACGGGCGAACGCCTGACAACGAAATACGAATTCGGTCGGGTCCTCGAACTGCGCGCTGCTTCAATTCTGCAAATGGCACTGGGTCGTGTCGGCGGCATCATGGAGGCCAAGAAAATCGCTGCGATGGCAGAGGTCTACTACGCGCAAATAGCACCACACCTTTATGCCGGCCCTATTGAAGGCGCAGCCAACATCCAGTTCGCGGCATCACTGCCGAATTTCCTGATCCTCGAGAGCATTGAACAATGGAGCGGCTTCCATTCGAAACTCCTGAAAAAACCGATCCACTGGGAGCAGGGCTATGTCATTCCATCAACCGAACCTGGCCTCGGCGTGGAGCTCGATGAAAAGGTAGCAGAAGCACACCCCTACAATGGCAATCAGCTTCACCTCGAAATGACCAACACGCCAGTGCAGTAGGGTTAATAACACATTTGCTGCTCACGAAGCTGGGAAACCTGTAAAATTTTCACGAAAGCATTGATGCCGATTGGTATCTCGTTTCGGCCACAATGTTCGACAACATGAATGAAATATGAACGCTGTATTCAGAGCCGTTTCAGCGCATCGACACTAGAAGACCCATCACGGTGACAAACACCGAGGAGATTTCAACTATGGCAGACATTGGCACATTCAGCAGCATCATTGATCGCGTGATCAGGGGCACGTCAAACAGCGAGACACTGCGCGTTTATTCGACACAGCCAATTTTCAAACCCGGGGTTGACTGGGCCGACATTGGCTTCAACGCATATGGCGGCAACGATATCATTGTTGCAGCTCACGGTGACGACGAGATTTTTGGTGGTTCCGGCAACGATCGCATCAAGAGCTTCTATGGCCACAATGATGTGGACGGAGGTACAGGCGAAGACACTTTGGATTATACCTGGTTTGGTGATTACACCTCACTCAACGTTACCTCAGGGGTGAGCGTCAACCTGACATCTGGCACTGCAGTGGCCCGCAACGCTGGTGTGCGCTTCAGCGATGCAATTACTTCAATCGAAAATGTCTATGGCTCGGATTTCAATGATCGCATAACCGGCAACAGCAAGGCCAATGACCTCTTCGGTGGTTTTGGCAGCGACTACCTTTCGGGTGGTTCCGGTGCTGATTATTTGTCAGGTGGTGCGGGTAACGACAGCATTTACGGCGGCACCGGTGCCAACTCAATCCTTGCAGGCAGCGGCAACGACTACCTCTCTGGCAACAGCGGCAACGATACCATCAACGGCAGCACTGGAGATGACGATATTGTCGGCGGCCTTGGGGCAGACGACCTGATCGGCGGTTCTGGTGTGGATTATTTTGTGTTTGCCACCGTAGACGATAGCAGCACATCCCTCGGCTTCGGTGTTGACCTCATCAAGGACTTTATCGATGGCGTGGACAAGATCGATCTTCTCAAGATTGATGCGAACGAAATCGCCCCCGGCAAGCAAAGCTTCACATTTATCGGAATTAATGAGTTCTCTGCCACAGGTCGCGGCGAAGTTCGCTATGACGCCTTCATCAGTAGCAACACGACTGTTGTTGAAGCTGACGTCAATGCAGACGGCGTGGCCGATTTCACCTTGGACGTTGCAAACATCCACGATTTCGTCAAAGGCGATTTCATTCTCGTTTAGGCGGAATGGTTCACCGGCCCTGCAACATTTGCAGGGCCGGTTTCATATGATCCACAGCCTGCCATAAGGCGCAACAGCCATCCCGTCGCCGAGAATTTCAAGTTGTCCTTGGCCAAGCTCGTCCCAAAATCGCGCAACCCCTGCGGTTTGCAGCGCGTAAGCTGAAACAGTTTGCCAAATCTCGGTAAAATTATAGACGCACACCACGGGCCCGCTATCACCATCACGCACAAATGCAAACAGGGCATCATTGCCGAGCGCAATAATACGTGTCGCATTGTTTGCAGCAAATTGCGGCAGGCTCTTGCGCCGCGCAATGATGTGCTTGACACCTGCCAGCAACTCCTTGGCCGCTCCCTGCGGATTGGAAGCAACTTTCCAATCCATCTGGGGTCTGTGCATCCATCTGTTGTCATGGGCATGTTCGGCAGTCTTGGAGAAGCTGTAGTCATTCAACAGGCCAATCTCATCTCCCATGTAGAGGAGGGGCAAACCACCAAATGAACAGATGATCGCATAACCCATGAGAATGCGATGGATGGCAGTTTCAATCGCCGCGGCATCCCGGTTCTGCACAGCCACTTCAAGACCTGCGAGGCTGGCGAATGATCCGCTGTTGCGCCTGTCACCAGTCTCTTCATTCTCTTGAAAAATTCCCCCACGTGCAAATGTGCCGACATGTTTGCCGGAATAAAAATCCGCAAGATATTGCCGATGCCCCGGGCCTGAAATGCCGGGAACCGCTGCTGCATCTTCCTCAGTAATCGCCCATCCTATGTCATCGTGGCATCGGATATACGTTGCAAAACACGCATTCTTGAAGCTTGCAGGGAAATGCGCACGCAACACATGCGCCATCAACCGCGTATCGCGCGTGGCAAGCGAAGCCCAATATTGCACCATCAGATTATTGTGGTAGGCAAGATTTGCCTCGCGGCCCGCATGCCGACCTTGACCGAGATAGGGAACGAGATCCTTGGGTGCAACAATTGCTTCTGCCTTGTAAATCATTGCAGGCGCAGCAACCCGTGTCGCGGCCCGCAGCGCTTGCAGGATATCATGCACTTCAGGCTGGTTTTGACAGTTCGTGCCCATGCGCTTCCACATGAAAGCGACTGCATCAAGTCGCAAACAAGTCGCCCCCTTGTTGGCAAGGGTTAACATGATGTCCACAATCTCGTAAAATACTTGCGGATTGGACCAGTTCAAATCCCACTGATGCTCATTGAAGGTCGTCCAGACCCACTTTTTGAAATCCGGATAATAAGTAAAGCTGCCCGGTGCGGTGTCCGGAAATATCTCGATCAGCGTCTTGTCATAGGCATTGGGAATCTCGTCATTGTCAAACATCCAGTAATAGTCCTGGAATGCCTTGTTTCCCCGCTTCGCATTCTCCGCCCACTGATGTTCTTTCGCAGTGTGATTGAGAACCAGGTCGATACACACATCCATGCCATGCTTGCGCAATTCCGCAGCAACCTGTTCGAAGTCTGCCATGGTCCCGACCTTGGAATCGATGGAACGATAGTCCATCACCGAATATCCGCCATCGCTGTCACCGGGCCGCGGCTTCAGGCACGGCATGAAATGCACATAGGTCACCCCAAGTGACTTCATGTAGTCGATGTGCGTGAGCACCCCCTTCAGGTCACCGGCAAATCGGTCAATATAGAAGACATAGCCAACCATCCTTTCCGACAGGAACCACTCCGGGTTCAGGTCGCGTTTCAAGTCAAGCGCTTGAAGTTCAGAAGGTCTTTTATTCCAATGAGATAAGATGAGACTCTTGAGCTTTTTCTCAAATTCCGGAAGCAGGCCATATAGCTCCCGCAAGGGAAAAAGCAGGTCCTTCTCGCTGCGTTCCCAACGCAGCTCGAACAGGCTGTCAGCGTCCATGTGCCCCCCGGTAAAAATTCTTGTTGGTTGTGATGTTGTTTAGTTTTAACCGGCATGGCAATCAATAACCCAGATTCTGACAGGCGGCACATCATGCGATATGGTTACATCGGTCTGGGCAATTTGGGCGGCCACCTGGCCTCTAATTTGGTGAAATCCGGTTTTGACGTCACGGTCTTTGACCGTAACAAGGAATTGGCTGGCGACCTGCTTTTGCAGGGAGCAAAGTCGGCGCAATCTGCCACCCAGCTTGCCGCAAGTGTCGACCATGTCTTCACCTGCCTCCCTTCTCCGGCAGCTTCCGAAGCAGTCCTGACGGAAATACTGCCCCGGATGAAACCCGGTGCGACCTGGATCGAAAATTCGACTCTGGGTCGCGAGGATGTCCTGCGGCTTGCCGCCAAGGCACGCGAATTTGGCGTGACAATGCTGGAAGCCCCGGTAACAGGCGGCGTGCATCTTGCAGCGCGTGGCGAAATCACGGTGCTCGCGGCAGGCGACAGCAACAACTTTGAAAGACACCGCGCCGCCCTGGACGCCATAGGTAGCAAAATCTTCTTCATGGGGCCGCTTGGTTCAGCCTCGGTGATCAAGGTCATCACCAACATGCTGGCATTTATTCACTTGGTGGCGGATGCAGAAGCTCTCATGCTTGCCAAACGCGGCGGACTTGATCTCGCAACGGCATGGCATGCGATTGCTGCAAGTTCCGGCACCAGCTTCGTCCACGAAACCGAGGGCCAGCTGATTTTGAATGGCAGTTACGACATCGCATTCACAATGGAACTTGCACTGAAGGATCTGGGTTTTGCCATGAAATTCGGCGAAGAATTCGGCGTCCCTCTCGACCTCGCATCCCGCACCTTCGAAACCTTCAAGAAGGGCGCGGGTGAATATGGCATGAAAGCCCAATCAACCCAGATCGCGAAACTGCTTGAAGACGCAGTAGGTGAAAACCTGAGGGCAGACGGGTTTCCGGCCAAGCTCACATGAAACGGCGTAGGCGAAGAACTGGCGGGTTGTGGAGTTTCTTGTCTATGGTTGATTTTGTTTGATTCCATCAAGGACTACCGTTGATTTGATTTGTTTCCAAATATCCATCCCTGAGATAAATGATGCGATCAAAACGGTTGAATATCTTTTCGTCATGACTCACGACGATGATGGCTGCATGTTGCTCAACCGCGACGCGGCTCATCAAATCCATGACTGACCCCGCGCGTTGTGAATCGAGAGCAGCCGTCGGTTCGTCGGCCAGAATGATGCGGGGTCGATTGGCCATGGCGCGGGCAATGGCGACGCGCTGCGCTTCGCCGCCTGACATCGTGGCAGGCATCGCTTGCTTGCGATTGCCCACACCAAGATAATCCAGAAGTTCCGCCGCGCGTCGTTTCGCCTCGGTAGTCGTTGCTCCAGCAAGCTCCAGTACCATCGCAACATTTTCTGTCGTGTTCAGGAAGGGGAGCAGGTTGTGGAACTGGAATATAAATCCGATCTTGTCGAGTCTGAGTTTGCGCAGATCACTCTTGAGCCAGCGATTGTCATAGACGACATCGCCATCAAGGCTCATCCATCCGTTGGACGGTTCCAGGATACATGCGATAATGTTGAGCAGGGTCGACTTGCCCGAACCACTCGGTCCGACCAAACCAACGATTTCGCCTGGTGCGACGGCCATTGATACATCGCGCAGAGCATCGACACGGGTATCGCCGTCGCCAAAGTGCTTGCTGATATTTCGCAACTCAACCAGCGCAGTTGTTGTAGGTTCGCCGACCATGTCAACCTCCGAGGGCTTTCGCGGGGTCGACGGTCAATGCTAGGCGCACACCAAGTCCGCTTGACACAAGACAGACAATCAGAACGACGCCAGCCATTGCCAAGGCATCTTCGGGCTGAAGCACGACACGTCGGGGAAAATAGTTTTTCACACTTGAGATCA
This sequence comes from uncultured Alphaproteobacteria bacterium, assembly GCA_963738595.1. Classification (GTDB taxonomy): domain Bacteria; phylum Pseudomonadota; class Alphaproteobacteria; order Rhizobiales; family Aestuariivirgaceae; genus Aestuariivirga. Next base: position 889,298 of record CAVTXF010000005.1, on the reverse strand, counting down.
GAACGGCACCCAACAGGAAACCAGTGAGACCAAGCGCCACAGCTTGCTGAACGATCATGCTGATAATGGTGCGATCTGGTGCGCCGATAAGCTTCAGAGTGGCAATCTCACGGATTTTATCCATGGTCATCGTATAGATGATGAGCGCAATGATGACCGCGGAAACTGTCATGAGGATTGATGTGAACAGGCCAATCTGCTGGCGCGCCCGTTGCACAACTGAACGCGTCAGGATGTTTTCCTGCTCAGCTTGGGTGATAGCACTCAAGTGTTTCCAACGGCTAACACTCTGAGCAACGTCCTCGACGCGAAAGTTTTCATGAATTCGAGCAACGACCGCATTGACCGTATCTTTGCCACCGCCGGCGATTCCCCGTGCCAGTTCAACACGGGCGGCAGGAGGTGCCAATTCAAACTGCAGTTTTTGACTGTCCAGCAGGCTGACATAGATCACGGGATCGCCTCCGGAGGTAACCTGACCAGCGGTCAACCCAGTGACTGTAAATCGGTTGCGGCCTATCATCAGTGTGTCGCCGGGCTTCAACCCGGTCGACCTGTCAGCTACCAATTCGAAATGGTTGCGCGCCAGTGGTCTGCCAAGAACCAGGTTTTCTGGCCCCCCAGGTCTGCCGGGTTCATAACCAATGATTTGAAAACGCAGTCTGCCTGTGGCAATCGCGATATCGACGGACTGGTAGGTTAACGAACCTGCGGCATCAACGCCTTGGATGCGTTCGATTGCCTCGCGCGTATCACCCGGAATGCGTGACGACTCAGCAAACGGACCGCGCCTGTCCGCCTCGACAACCCAGATATCAGCCACTGGCGCACGCACCAGTGTCAAAGCATCTGCAACGAGCCCTCGATAGATGCCAATCATTGCCAGCACGACGCCCAACAGCATGCCGAGACCGACACAGGTCAGGAGGAAGCGCCCGGCATTATGTCGTATATCGCGATAGGCGAGGTTCATGGTGCAGCAACCGGGTTGATACGCACGGCCCGCCCTTCAGTGAGTCCGGCGGCCGGTGACGCGATGACTTGCACATCTTCCGGCAGTCCGCCCGTGATCTCAAGGCGACCGTCAAGTGTGCGCTGGCCAAATGTTACGCCCAAGCGTCGCGCCGTTCCGTTCGCGGTAACCCACACGTAGCCCTTGCGGCCATCATAGCCCGAGACCATCAACTCGGGAACCAGAATGGCTTCTGGCAGTATCACTGTCGTAATGATGACTTCTGCCTGTTCACCCAAATGAAAATCTGGCGGACACCGCAAACAATTTACCCAAATGCGGCGCTCTTCACTGATACGATCACTTTCGATGCCAATGCGCGCGACACGTCCCTCAAATACGACGCCCGGCAATGAACGCAATCGGACCTCTGCGTTTTGACCTGACGCGATCGAGCCGGAACGAGACTCTTCAACATGTGCCAGCACCCAGACGCTGTTGACATCGACAATGGTGTAAACAGGATCACCTGCCTTGACGACAGTTCCGAGCTCCTTGTGTCTTTCAACAACTATTGCATCAAACGGAGCTTTCAGGACATGGTGTGAAAGAAGCGCTGTCTCGTGAGCCAGATCAGCGCGAGCCGCTTCAAGTGCAACACGGGCGACTGAATCATCCGCCATTGCAAGAGCATGATCAGCCTTGGCAACAGCTAAATTCTTGGCGGCTTCTTCAGCTTTTTCTACGGCAGCAATATTTCTCCGCAGCAAGTCCTGTTGCCGCCTGTTCACCGTTTCCATCTGGGCCATGACCGCAGCCTGGCGGTCGATCATCACACTTGTCCGGGCCATTGTGGCTTCTGCCGAATGGAGCCCGGCCTTGGCGCGGTCCACACGCGCAATTTGTTCAGATGCTTCAAGGCGAGCGAGAACGTCGCCGCGCTTTACCATGCTGCCATGGTCAACCGGCAATTCGATGAGTGTTGCGCCAAGCTCGAATCCAATATTTGAAACGATCTGTGCCTCGACGGTGCCGAGTCCAAAAACCTGGATTGCTGCATTCTTTTCCGGGGCGGCAACAGTAATCCCCAAGGGGCGATTGTTGAGCAAAACGAATAGTCCAGCAACGACCGCCGCAGCAATTGCAAGTGAAAGCGTGACCTTGATGGTGCGATTTGACATCGGTTATGTACCTAGTCGAAAAAATGAACTGCGACATTGACTTAGGTCAACTGGTTTGCGGGTCGTTGATTATAAAAAAACCCCGGCGTTCCCACCGGGGTTTTTAGTCTCACAACCGAGTGCTGATCAACAGCTGTAATACATGTCGAATTCCACCGGATGCGGTGTCATGCGGTAGCGGTCTTGCTCTTCCTGCTTGAGGGCGATGTAGCTTTCGATGAAGTCCTTGCTGAACACGCCGCCTTTTGTGAGGAACTCGTGGTCAGCGGCAAGTGAATCAAGTGCTTCCTGCAATGAGCCGCACACCGTAGGCACCTTGGCAAGTTCTGCTGGTGGCAGGTCGTAAAGATTCTTGTCCATGGCAGGGCCGGGGTGGATCTTGTTGGTGATGCCATCAAGACCCGCCATGATGATTGACGAGAAGCACAGGTATGGGTTCGCCGTTGGATCAGGAAAGCGCACCTCCACACGCTTGGCTTTCGGGTTCGAGGTGAACGGAATGCGGCACGAGGCGGAACGGTTGCGGCTTGAATAGGCCAACAGCACCGGTGCTTCATAACCCGGAACAAGACGCTTGTAGGAGTTGGTCGAAGGGTTGGTGAATGCATTCAGCGCCTTGGCATGTTTGATCACGCCGCCGATGAAGTACAGGCACAGTTCAGAAAGGTCAGCATACTGGTTGCCGGCCATCTGTGGCTTTCCATCTTTCCAGATCGAGAAGTGGCAATGCATGCCCGAACCATTGTCGCCGAAAATCGGCTTCGGCATGAAGGTCGCCGTCTTGCCATAGGAATGTGCCACGTTGTGGATCACGTATTTGTAAATCTGCATGTGGTCGGCGGCAATGGTCAGTGGCTGATACTTGGTGCCAAGCTCGTGCTGCGATGACGCCACTTCATGGTGGTGCTTTTCAACAGCCAGACCCATTTCACCCATGACAGAGAGCATTTCGCCGCGCATGTCCTGTGCGGAGTCCATCGGGTTCATTGGGAAGTACCCGCCCTTGGTGCGCATGCGGTGGCCCATGTTGCCGGTTTCATAGTCGCGGTCCGAGTTGGTCGGAAGTTCCACGCCGTCGAGTTTGAAGCCGGTGTTGTATGGCGAAGTCGCAAATTTTACATCGTCGAAAATGAAGAACTCAGCTTCTGGACCGACAAAAACGGTGTCACCCAGCTTGGTGGACTTCAGGTAATTCTCGGTGCGCTTGGCAATGGAACGTGGATCGCGATTATAGCCTTCGCCCGTGCCCGGATCAGCGATGTCGCAGAAAACGGCCATGGTTGTTTGTGCATAGAACGGATCGAGATGGACCGAGGCAGCATCAGGCTTCAGGATCATGTCGGATTCGTTGATGGCCTTCCAGCCGGAAATCGACGAACCATCAAACATCAGGCCTTCTTCCCACGCATCCGCACCCATCTGCGAAATGTCCATGGTGAGATGCTGCATCTTGCCGCGAGGATCCGTGAAGCGGAGATCGACATACTTCACGTCTTTGTCCTTGATCATTTTCAAGGCATTTTCTACTGCACTGTCTTTAGCCATTTTATCCTCTTGGTATTTGGCGTTTGAAGAAAGAATTTAGAGCGCTTCCGTGCCGGACTCGCCGGTGCGGATGCGGATAGCTTGTTCGATGGTCGAGATAAAGATTTTCCCGTCGCCAATGCGCCCCGTGCGGGCAGCATTCTGGATGGCTTCCACAGCTTTGTCGACCAGGGCGTCATCAATTACCACCTCGATCTTCACCTTCGGCAGAAAATCCACGACGTATTCTGCCCCGCGGTAAAGTTCCGTATGGCCTTTTTGTCGGCCAAAGCCTTTTGCTTCAGTCACGGTAATGCCCTGCAGCCCCACGGCTTGCAGCGCTTCTTTCACTTCATCCAGCTTGAAGGGCTTGATGATGGCTTCGATCTTTTTCATTGTGTGATGGGCCTCATATGTTGGCATTAACCCGTCTGCACGGTTTGTGCCAAAACACAGTTGAACAATTTCAATCGGTTATGGGTAGTGGCAAGACAAAATCTTTTGTCTATGACCTAAAAATAGGCACGGTGCCTAAAAAAGGGGCAATCCAGCTTGGCAACATGCGCAAGGCTTGCGCGCGCCACGCCAATGGTGTCAGAAATCAACAGACAAGGAGTCCTGCATGTATCTCGAAAAGTTCAGACTGAATGGTAAGGTGGCGGTGGTGACGGGCGCAGCCAAGGGCATCGGCTTCGCAATCGCTGACGCCTTGAGCGAAGCAGGTGCCACTGTTGTAGTGGCAGATATGGACGCCGTAGCGGCCGAAAAGGCCGTGGCTCAATTGAAAGCAAAAGGTCGCAACGCCGCCAGTGTAGTGCTCGACGTCACCAAGCCGCGCGACGTTGAAAAAGCGCATGACGCGATCATCGCCAAACACAAACGCGTCGACATTCTGGTCAACAATGCCGGCATAGCCATCTCATTCAAGCCAGCTGAATCGATGCTCGACGATGAGTGGAGCAAGGTGATCGATGTAAATCTCAATGGCGTCTTTTGGTGCTGTCGGGCTTTTGGCAAGACCATGCTGGCGCAGAAATCAGGTGCCATTGTAAATATTGGGTCGATCTCGGCACAGATCGTCAATTACCCGCAGGAACAGGCAAACTACAACGCGTCAAAAGCAGGCGTACACCATCTCACGCGCTCACTTGCCGCTGAATGGGCCGAACGCGGCGTGCGGGTCAATGCTGTAGCACCTACCTATATTGAAACCGATCTCACGCGCGAAGTGGCCCTCGACCCCGAAATCCGCAAACACTGGATCGGTGGCACCCCCATGGGCCGCATGGGCCAGCCTGCGGAAATTGCTTCAGTGGTCCTGTTCCTGGCCAGCGATGCCGCCAGCCTGATGACGGGCTCAATCGTCAATGCAGATGGCGGGTACATCTGCTGGTGAACGGTTTCAGCGCTCGGTCAACTTCAAAAGGCGCAAAGGCGCACTGAAAACCTCGTGTTCTGCAAGGTTGACTGGTTTGTGCTTCCGCTCGGTCGAGGGTGGATCAAATGTAAGATTTGTCTTGCTGCGCCATTCCAGGCGCGGTCTGATGGGGCGTTGCACAAAACCACCCCCACAATTGGGACAAACATTGTGCAGAAACCGCTCGACGCAATCCGCACAAAATGTACATTCATATGAGCATATGCGAGCGTCCTCGGAGTTAGGAGGCAATTCCTTGGCGCAGTTTTCGCAGATGGGTCGAAGTTGCAGCATGTATGCAGCTTATGCGGTTCCAAGATAATTCGTCTTGGCATTGGCCGACAAAAATGTCGGGCGCGTTTCATTGTCACCATTGTCTCAGTCACTTTGGCCGACCTACAGAGCTGTTGATTGGCGCACCTCAAAACGCTAGCAATCGCCATCCACGAAGAATCTATCAAAGGACTTGATGCAATGGCCAAAGCTGCAAATAAACAGACCGCGAACAAGCAGAAAATCGCACTTCTCACTGCAGGCGGGCTGGCACCCTGTCTTTCGGCCGCCGTCGGCTACCTTATCATGGAGTACTCAAAGCGCCTGCCGAAAGCTGAAATCATTGGCTATCGCAATGGCTATATGGGCCTGCTCAAGGGCTGGTCAATCAAGGTCACGCCAAAAGTACGAAAAACGGCAAAGCTTCTTCTGGAACATGGCGGCTCGCCAATAGGCAACAGCCGCGTCAAGCTGACCAACGTCAAGGATTGCATAAAGCGCGGCTTGGTCAAGGAAGGCCAGGACCCCTTGCATGTGGCAGCCGAGCAACTTGTAAAGGACGGTATCACAATCCTTCACACCATCGGCGGCGACGACACGAATACAACGGCCGCCGACCTTGCGGCATACCTCGCCAAGAACAATTACAATCTCACAGTTGTCGGCCTGCCCAAGACCATCGACAACGACGTCATTCCAATCCGTCAAACGCTGGGTGCCGCGACCGCTGCAGAGCAGGGCGCCATCTTCTTCGAAAACGCCATTAATGAACAGAGCACCAATCCGCGCATGCTGTTGATCCATGAGGTCATGGGGCGCAACTGTGGCTGGCTTACTGCCGCAACGACAGAGGCCTACCGCAAACGACTAAAGAAGCAGCGTTTTGTGCCGGATTTTAACCTGCCGATCGGCTACAAGGATGTCGACGCTGTCTACGTGCCTGAAATGCAGATTGATCTGGTTGCAGAAGCCAAGCGTCTGCGCAAGGTGATGGATGCGGAAGATTGCGTCACGATCTTTCTTTCGGAAGGCGCGGGCGTAAACGACATCGTGGCTGAAATGCGCGCCCGCGGTGAGGAACCGGAACGCGATGCTTTTGGCCACGTCAAGATTGACAAGATCAATCCCGGTGCATGGTTCGCCAAGCGCTTTGCCGACATGGTGGGTGCCGAAAAAACGCTCGTTCAGAAATCGGGTTATTTCGCCCGCTCAGCCAGGGCTAACAAGGAAGACCTTGCCTTGATCAAGACCATGGCGCTTGCTGCCGTTAAAAGCGGTATGAAAGGCGAAAGTGGCGTCATCGGCCACGATGAGGGTCAAAAGAACAGGCTCCGCGCCATAGAGTTTCCGCGCATCAAGGGCGGCAAGAACTTCAATATCAATGAAAAGTGGTTTGGCAAGCTTCTGAAGGAAATCGGGCAGCCCGCCGGAAAGGCTATTGCAGTCGAACACTGAAAGCCGCGCAACGCAGCCACGCGGTTTTTCGGGTGGCTCAGTTTCGGGTTACGGTGCATATGGTTTTGCTCAACAAGAAAAACCATAAATGCCTCCCCAGGACAACCGCGATACGAAAGATGGCTTCCTCTATGCCGGAGGAGCCTACCTCATCTGGGGCTTTCTTCCACTCTACATGAAGATGATGTCGCACATTTCCGCCTGGGAAATCGTGCCACATCGCGTCCTTTGGTCGTTGCCCATCGCAGCCGCTGTTGTCTGGTATCGCAATGAATTGGCAGACGTCGCAACTGCACTGCGAAATCCTCGCTCCTTGGCTCTGGCGCTACTGACAGCAACGATCCTGTCAATCAACTGGGGCATCTATGTTTGGGCAATCACATCAGGCAAAACACTCGAGTCAGCGCTGGGCTATTACATCAACCCACTATTTTCCATTTTTCTTGCGGCAGTGCTGGTTGGCGAGAGACTCAATACGGTACAGATATGTGCTATTTCGCTGGTAGGTCTCGCTGTTGCGGTGCTGACCTGGGAAGCGGGTGGTCTGCCGATGGTATCCCTTGCACTGCCGCTGACATGGAGTTTCTACGCGTATTTCAAGAAAACCTTGGCAATTGGCCCAACACAGGGTTTCTTCCTTGAGGTTCTTATCCTGCTGATCCCATCACTCGTACTGATGTGGTGGTTTGAACATCAGGGCTCCAGCCATTTCGTGCATACCGGTTGGCACGACACGGCATTGCTCGTCGGTTCCAGTTTGTTCACAGCGGTGCCGTTGATGCTTTACGCAATGGGGGCAAAGCGACTGCGTCTCACAACAATTGCAATCATGCAGTATTCTGCGCCGACCATGATCTTCCTGATCGCAGTCTTCGTTTTTAAAGAGCCCTTCAGCCAGTACAAGGCCGTTGCCTTTTTGTTGATCTGGTCGGCTCTCGTCGTTTACACCGCATCTCTGGTCAAGGCTCATCGCGCACAAAACACTTGACGTCGGCAAGCCTTGGCCCATTTTCATCGTCAAGGATTGTAAAGATGACGAATGAGATCTTGACGCCGGAGCAGATGTACCAGGTTGATCACGCTTCAGTTGCCACCGGCAAAGTGAGTTTTGAACAGCTGATCGAAAACGCCGGCAAGGCAGTAACAGACGAAATCCAGAAGCGCTATAAGCCGTGTGAGACAGCGATTTTGTGCGGACCGGGAAATAACGGCAGTGATGGCTTTGTCGTTGCTCGATTGTTGCAAGAAGCGGGCTGGCCTGCGGAAGTCTATCTCTGGGGAGACCGCGACAAACTGCATGGTGATTCAGCAAGGATGGCAGCAAAGTGGACGGGCCCATGCAGACCAATTGCAAACTTGACATCCGCTGGCCTTGTCGTTGATGCACTTTTCGGCGCGGGCCTCTCGCACGATTTTCCGAAATCCATTGTCGAACGCGTTGCAAAAACCAATGCACCAGTCGTGTCAATTGATGTACCGTCAGGAATTGACGGACTGAGCGGATCGCCGCGCGGTGCAAGCCTGCGCGCCGATCTGACAGTCACATTCTGCCGCAAGAAGCCAGCCCATGTCCTTTATCCGGGCCGGTCCTTATGCGGCGAAATTGTTCTAAAACAAATCGGGATGCCGCTCGACGCGCTCGCCAGCGTGCTCCGTGACGTGTAACCTTTTTGAAAACACCGAACCATCCTTGCCATCGCTTGCCGTCGATGCCCACAAATACTCACGCGGCGGTGCAGTCATCATGTCCGGCGGAGAGTTTTCAACCGGCGCATCACGCCTGACTGCAATTGCAGCCGCCAGAAGTGGCGCAGGCGCTGTAACAATTTGCGGACCAACGGCCGCCCTTCGCATCCACGCAGCACATGTGACCTCGATCATGCTCAAGACCAGTGTCGAACTCGACGACAAGAAATGGAAATCCTTATGCATCGGTCCGGGTGCAACCGTCGGCGCCGCCACGCGCAAACTGGTATTCAAACTGTTGGAGCATCGAGGCTTGGCGCTTGTGATTGATGCAGGTGCACTCACCTCATTTGAAAAGAAGCCGTCCGAACTGTTCAGCGCAATCAAAAAGAGCCAGTCACCAGCTGTGGTTCTCACTCCCCATGAAGGAGAATTTACACGCCTTTTCAGCAACATCGCGACATCATCTGAAGCGAAGCATGAGAAAGCGAGAGCCGCCGCAAGGCAAGCCGGAGCCGTTGTCGTCTATAAGGGACCAGACACTGTGATAGCCCATCCCGATGGCCGTGCTGTGATCAACACCAATGGCACAGCAAAATTGGCGACCGCCGGATCAGGCGATGTACTGGCCGGCATCGCTACGGGACTGCTCGCGCAGGGTATGGATGGCTTCGAAAGTGCATGCGCTGCTGTATGGATACATGCCAACATCGCGAACAAGTGCAACCGCCGAAACCCTGTGGCAGAGGACCTGCTGGACCACCTGTGACAGCTTTTAGGCGCTGGGTTCGCGCGGGGTGAACTGCGGATCGAGCGGCAGTTCGTTGGTTTCAACACTGCGCAAAGGTACCCTGTGACTGCCAAACACCGGTGGCCGCGGAGATGGGCGCAGGGGGAGCGGCTGCACATTGTTTGTTATGGGCATGCTTGGCGTAATTGCTTTTGGACGAGCAGGGGCAATCTCGATATTCTGCTCGACAACTAGATCATGATCGCCGCCAATCACTAGCAAATGCTCCACGTCATCGCGCCGCACCAACAGCAGCCGCCGGTTCTTGTCAATTTCGTGAACTTCCGAAACACCAAGCCGCGCACCGCGCCCTTCAAATGAACGGCGGCTCAAGACCTTGTAAACCAGCAATGCGAGGATCAATCCGCCAAGGATCACGCTGGCAGCGACGAGTGACGACATATACGGTTGCAGTGCGGTCATGTTAGCCTCCGGCAATCACGCCATAAATTCGCAATTATATTGCCAAGAATGCGAAACATCCGCAAGTGTTGAAACGAGGGTTTTGATGCCTGATCGTGTATCATTTTCGAACACATTTTTCCGCCGCCCGCTACTATGCGCGTGTGATTCGGGGCTTATAGTCAAAACATGGTGCAGCAGGTCGATGCTTTGGGCGGACAGGTAACTGGCAGGGACAAGCGGCAATTGTTCCGTGTCCTGACCTTGGCGCTTGTTGCAGGCGTTCTCGTCGCTGTCACCGCAATGATGTTGCGCAATCGTTTTGAGTTGCCGCCATTGGTCATCGGCGCATTTCTGTCCTTCGTCGGCCTCTACTACATTTTGGCAACCATTTTAGGGATGCTGCAGAATCGCAATGCCGCTCAAATCGTTTCCCTGACGGAAGACGCCAGCGACGCACTCGGCGATTCGATTGTGGTCACAGATGCCAAAGGCCGCGCAGTGTTTGCCAACGAACGCTACAGGAAGTTGCTGCAGTCTGTCGACAGCCGACGCCTCATTGGCATCGACAATCTCTACGCCGGCCAACAGGAGTTTGCCAATCCTGTCTTTCAGTTGGTGCAGGCTGCACGCGCCGGCGAAACCATGCACCGCGACATTCGTGTGCCGCCAGGCCGCTCGGTGCCCGGCGGTTCCAAAACCGAGGCGCGCTGGTTACGCCTGTCAATCGCTCCAATGAAGCGGGCAGGCTACACACTTTGGCGGATGACGGACATCACCAAGGATCGTCAACATCAGGAACAGGCTTTTACCCGCCTTCAATTCATTATCACCTATCTTGATCACGCCCCGGCAGGGTTCTTCTCAACACTTCCCAACGGCAAGGTTGACTACATCAACGCCACTTTGGCCGGTTGGCTGGATATAGATCTGGCGGAATCGCAGGGAGGAAAGCTGGATCTGTCTGAACTTCTCGGTCCCGATGCAGCGCACTTGTTGCAATCTGTCGTTAGTGGCGGTGAAACGACACGGACCGAAGAGTTTTCCATCCCGGTGAAGACATCGCAAGGCACTGAACTCGCAGTCGATGTCATGCACCGCGTGGATTTTGATGGCGATGGGCAGCCAATGCCGATGCGCACGATGGTTCTGAAGCGCAAGACCGCCCGCGTTGGCGAAAATGCCGAAAAAGCCATTAGCGAATTGGTTGGGGCAGCACCCTTTGGCATTGCCATGCTCACACTTGGCGGACGCGTTGTATCCTGCAACGCAGCCTTTATTGAACTTGCAACGAGCCTCAAGATCGGTGGCCTCTTGCGTGACTCGATTAATGACAGGGACCAGAATGCCCAGCAAGCGGCTTTGGCCGCCGCACACGACTTTCCGGGTGTGGTGCAAAGTGCGAATGCAATGCTTGTTGGCGAAAAGCCAAGGGCTGTGGCGCTTTCGTTCGTAAAGCTTCCGTCAGTGAGTGAGGATGTCTTTGCATTCGTGATTGATGAAACCGAAAGCAAGGCACTGGAAGTGCAGTTGGCGCAAAGCCAGAAAATGCAGGCCGTAGGTCAGTTGGCCAGCGGCATCGCACACGATTTCAACAATGTTCTGACACCAATCATCGGATTTGCAGATCTGTTGCTCGGCAAGATGCGGCCCACCGATCCTTCTTTTGCTGATGTCATGAACATCAAGCAGAATGCCAACCGCGCAGCAAACCTTGTGCGCCAGCTTTTGGCATTCTCACGCAAGCAAACCATGCAGCCGCGCGTCCACTCACTGAGTGACGCAATGTCTGATCTCGGCAATCTTCTTGGTCGCGTGCTGGGCGAAAAGACAGACCTGAAAATCGTCCATGGCCGTGATCTGGGCCTGGTGATGGTGGACATCCATCAATTCGAGCAAGTCATCATCAATCTCGCGGTCAATGCCCGCGATGCCATGCCGAGCGGCGGCACATTGACAGTCCGCACATACAATGTGTCGAAGGAAGCCGCCATCGCCACCGGCTATACAATGCCGGAAGCCGAATATGTCGCTTGTGAAATCGAGGATACTGGCTCCGGCATTCCACCCGAAATCGTTGACAAGATTTGGGAGCCGTTTTTTTCTACCAAGGACGTCGGCAAGGGCACTGGTCTTGGTTTGTCCATGGTCTACGGCATAATAAAGCAAACTGGTGGCTTCATCTTTGTTCACAGCAAGATGGGGCAGGGCACTACGTTCCGCATCTATCTGCCACGTCACTATCCTGCGCCGAAGATAGTCGAAACCATAACGGCAGCCACCGTTCCGACGGTTCGCGAAGACTTCACCGGCAAAGGCCGTATACTCGTTGTCGAGGACGAGGATTCGGTCCGGGCATTTGCCATGCGCGCATTGACAACCCGTGGCTACACAGTTGTCGAAGCGAATACTGGCGAGGTGGCTCTGGAAATTATCCTCAGCGACAAGGAGGGCTTCGAGCTGATCCTCTCCGACGTCGTGATGCCTGAAATGGACGGCCCGACATTCCTCTCTGAAATCCGCAAGCGCGGCATCAAGACCAAGTTCATCTTCATGTCCGGCTACGCGGAAGACGCGTTCGAGAGAAACCTCGAAAATCCGGACGACTTCGCATTCTTGCAAAAGCCATTCTCCCTGAAACAGCTCGCGGAGAAGGTTAAGGACGTGATGAACAGTTAGGGCAGGTCACGAGAATCACCTGCGTCGCGTTAACCATCGAAGCAACTTGCTCGCGCCGGTGGAGCGGCAAAAAGACTAACCTATCGCAACCGCCAGTCCCAAGGTGGCGATAAATCCCATCAAATTCAGCAGTTTAAAGCAGAGCAAGGTAGGGTTGGATTCGGGTTGAACCGCATACACGTAAAAGATGTTGTTGCGCTATGACGCAACTTAAATTAGGTCATCGTTAGGAAATCCCCTATAGGTTGTTTGAATCAGTAAACACCCTCATAGCGAGAAAAACGAATGACGACGAACCGCTTGACGCTGCAACTGCTGAATTCCGCATCGACACTGACGTGGCAACGTTCCGCAGCCCCGGATGGGTCAGGAAGTGGCATACGTAACAGGTTTGGTTTCAACCGCGCAGAGTATATGGTTCTTGAACCACGGGTCATGTTTGACGGTGCGATGGCAGAAACATGGGGTCAAGAAACTGACCACTTTGCAGAACACATCCAAACTGGCCAAAGCAATGTGGAGAGCGGCGGTTATGATTTGCTCGCCGCCCTTTCAGAACCCTCGACTCTCGAAGCAACAGTACAATTGCATGAAATTGCCTTTATCGACGCCAGCTTGGAAGACGTCGATAGTCTCGTAGCGGCCATGGGCCCGAATGTGGAAGTTCACATTCTTAACCCAGCCCGTGACGGTGTGGAACAAATGGCTGAAATTCTGTCATCCCGGCAGGATATAAGCGCCATCCATATTCTCGCTCATGGCCGCTCGGGAACCCTTGAAATCGGCACAGCAACGCTAACGTCGGAATCGATTGCAACTGTTTATTCCGATGACCTGTCGATCATCAAGCAATCGCTTTCGGCAAACTCAGATGTACTTATTTATGGCTGTGACTTCGCCTCCGGCAGCAGCGGAGCAGTCGCTGTAGAAGCTCTGGCTGCAGCAACAGGTGCAGATGTAGCCGCCTCTGATGACTTGACAGGTGCCGCTGCCCTGGGGGGCGACTGGGTGCTGGAAGACGCATCCGGTCTGATTGAGACGCAAACGGTCGCCGCCCTGGATTGGCAAGGCTTGCTCGCTGTTCCAGTGGCCAATAATGATAGTTTCGTCACGCGACCCGGTATTGCCACGATTATCGATCCGCGAACGAACGACACAGACGTTGATGGCGATGCGATTTCTGTTTCGGCAATTATTGACCCGCAATCAGGCGTCACATTGGCACTCAATACTGGCGTTGCCGTCACGCTGACCAGCGGCACCCAGATCACCCGGCTTGCCGATGGGACGCTCAGCGTCGTACAGCCCCTGACAATCCAGTCGCGTGAAAGTTTCATTTACCAGATCACAGCGGGCGCCCAGAACGCCACAGCTACAGTTATGCTCGACCGCGATAGCGATGGCGATGCGCTTTCGGATTTGACTGACAGTGACGACGACAATGACGGTCTTTCTGATATTGCTGAAGGAGCGAATGCGCCGAGTGCGCTGTCTGGATTGTGGACAATCGCTGGCCAGACAGCCACCTATGACTATGGCAATGGCGTCAAGATAATTGCCACAACGAACTCGACGTCCACCAGTGCTGGGGCCTTCATTGGAAATTTCTCGACCGGGCAGATGAATCCAGTCGGCGACGATGTGGGGGCAGAGCAATTTTGGTCGACACCGGGTGTTGCTTCTCATGACAGTTTGCAGGGTGCATTCAGTTTTGGCAGTACGGTCACATTTCAGTTCGTTGATAGCGTTACTGGTGCCCCGGTCACAGTCGAAAACCCAATCATTCACTTGGACCGCATTGGCGGTACTGGTGTAACAGGCGGTGGAACTGGCAACGTGCACAACGGGGCCGTTGTCACTCTCAACGGTGGTCTGACATGGACCCGCCTTGGCGGCACTTTGGACTTCGTCGTTGGCTCAACGACGGCGACGGACTCATCAATTGGCACAGCGAACGGACAGGCTTCAGAATCGGACTGGGGTGCGGCGCAAACGGCTTCTGGCACTGTGCGGATTGTTGGTGCTGCAACTACAATGCAAATCATGTTCCCCGCAGGACCATCGGGTGAAGACGCAGGTAACGTGCTCGGTGACGGTATTGAGTTTGTATTCGAAGCATCGCCGGCATTGACCGACTCGGATGGCGACGGCTCATTCGATCATCTTGACGTCGACAGTGACAATGACGGCATTCTGGACAGTGTCGAAGGTACTGCCGACACTGACGCGGATGGTGTTCTCGATCGTATGGACATTGACTCTGACAATGACGGTATAACGGACAGTATCGAGGCACAATCGACCATCGGATATATCGCACCATCTGACAGTGGTGCTGCAATGGTGGATGCCAACAACGACGGACTTGATGACAACTTTGGCTTTGGCCTGACCCCCATTGATTCCGACAGCGACAGCACTCCGGACTATCGCGATTTGGATAGCGACAATGACGGCCGGACCGATAACCAGGAAAACGGCCTGGGCGTTGCCATGGTCAGCGGCCTCTCAACTGCAGCAAATGACGCAGATGGCGATGGCCTGTTCAACGTCTACGAAACAGCAATCGACGGCACCGTCAACGATGGCTTCGTCGTCAGTGAAGGCATCACCAATCCACTGACAACACCAAATTCCTATCTGCCGGATGGTGGTGCGGATGCTGCGTTAGGCGTGCCCTTGATCAACGATCTCGATTACCGCGACGCAGACACAGATAACGATGGTATTGTCGACAGTACCGACATTGACGACGACAATGATGGTGTACTCGACACGAATGAAATGCTCGCCGGGGCAACAGGCACCAATGGTGACCCCGATATGAGCACGCTGTTGGGCGGCGGCACAGCCAACATCGCAGGCGTGAATGTCACGGTGGTAACCTCTGGGACGGTGAATAGTTTTGCAGGGGATGGTCAGCTTGCCCCGGGTGCTCACCTCAATCCCGGCTTTGGCGCAACGACCTCCACAATCACCTACACATTCAGCCAGCCGATTTCTTCGTTCACAACAACATTCGAAGCCCAGCAGGATGAAGAACGCATCACATTCAGCCAGCCCGCAAGTTCAGTGACAAATGTTTTGAACTCTACTTATGGTGTTGCCACGCCCATCATGAGCCAGGCAACACTTGAAAATGGCGGGTTGGAACTGCGGTCCAACCTGACTGGAGACTTTGGATCCAACACCTCCCAGTCGTTTGGCTCTGACTCCATTGTGACGTGGAGCTTCGCTACAGCCGTCACGTCATTGACCATTACCCACACGGGCGTGGATCGTGGCAACGGCATCCTCACCGGTGCTGGAGCTCCGGTTGGAGCGACGAACTACAATGGCACCATCATTGGCGGCGCGTTCAGCATTACGCCCGCGGGAACTGATGTGGACTCCGACGCTGATGGCGTCGTCAATCGTCTCGACATCGACGCCGACAATGATGGCATAACCGACAATGTCGAAGCACAGACAACGGCTGGTTACATTGCGCCATCCGGCTCTGGTGCCCTCATGGGCGATGCTGACAGTGATGGTCTGGATGACGCCTATGATGCAACAAACGGTGTGGCAGGCAGCCTTGGACTGACGCCAGCCAACACTGATGGTATTGATGCTGCGGATTATCTTGACGCAGACAGTGATAATGACGGCCTGACCGACATTGCCGAAGCTGGGCACGGCGTTACAGCAACAGCAATTGCAGCCTCGGCAGATGCGGATGGCGATGGCCTCAAGGATGTTGTTGAAAGCGGATCGGTCGCTGACGGCTTCGATGTCAATGACGAAAACCTTGATCCCGCCAACACCAATTTCAATCTCGTGGGAGTTCCTTCTCTGGCCGCGGATGGGTCCAATGCAGTACCGCTGTCAACCGACTTGTTGTTCCGGGACGTCAACGATCCACCATTGGCAGATGACGAGTTGTTCACGACCGACGAAGACACCACTTCGCTGCCAATCGATCTGTTGGCCGGCGACACTGATCTCGATGGTGACTCACTGACCGTCGAATCTATAAATGGCACCACACTGACACCAGGAGTGGTGCAAACTATCCCTGTCACCAATGGCACTGTGCATGTTTCGGACATCGGCGTCATCACTTTCACGCCAGCGCCAAACTACAACGGGCCAATCAGTTTCGATTATATCGTCTCCGACGGCAATGGCGGCACGGATACCGGCACTGTCCACGGCACCGTGATTGGCATGAATGATCTGCCGGATGCAGTAGATGACACAGGTACTGTGTCTGAGGATGGACCGCCATTGTCGGGTCATGCCATCACAGGTCCTGGTGAAGACACCGATTCTGACGGCGATGTGTTGACGGTCGCTGCGATCAATGGCGAACCATCGCTGGTTGGACAGTCAGTGGAAGGTTCAACAGGTGGCACATTCGTCATCAATCCCGATGGCAGCTTCAGTTTTGATCCGGGTCTCGATTTCCAGAACCTGAATGTGGGCGAGAGCCGCGATACAGCGCTGACTTACCGCGTGTCAGATGGCAATGGCGGATTCGACACCACGACAATTACCATCACCGTGACTGGCAGCAATGATGCGCCTGTTGCCTTGGGACCGATTGCGCCAGTTGACGGTGTTGATGGAGAACCACTGCCACCGATCAGCACAGCGACAGCCTTCAACAATCCAGCAGGCGATCCGCTGACGTTTACGGCAACGGGCCTGCCGGATGGTATCACCATTGTTCCGGCAACGGGTGTGATCTCCGGAACGCTGGAACCAGATGCATCGCTGCAAGGTCCTTATGTGGTCAATGTCACGGCGACGCTGCCGGATGGTTCGAGCGTCACCATTCCATTGGTGATCAACATCACTAATCCAGCACCTCTGGCCACGGATGATGGTACGCAGACACCTCTTGATACACCAGTCACCATTGCTGTGCTTGGCAACGACACGGATCCCGATGGCGATGATCTGACTTTGACGGCAGTTGGCACACCAGTTAATGGTACAGTTGTCATCAACCCGGATGGCACGTTGACCTACACGCCGGATGCAGGCTTCACCGGAACTGACTCATTCACTTACACGATTAACGATGGGCAGGGCGGTGTGTCCACCGCCACTGTCATAGTCAACGTCGGCGCGCCCGATGGCGTGGGCCCAGTTGCAATACCACTGCTACCGGAATCAGGAATTGATGGGTCACCCATCTTGCCGATTGATGTGGCAATTGCGTTCGCCGATCCGAATGGCGATCCGCTGACATTCACGGCAACTGGCCTCCCGCCCGGCTTGTCAATCGATCCAGACACCGGTGTAATCATCGGCACATTGCCGCCCGATGCCTCGATTGACGGTCCTTATACGGTGCTGGTCACCGGCACTGATCCAGACGGAAATCAGGTGACAGTGCCGCTTGTCATCACCATCACCAATCCGGCACCCCTTGCCGAAGATGACGGCGTGGCTACACCACTCGATACAGCAGTAGTCATCAGTACACTGATGAATGATGCGGACCCTGATAGCGATCCAATACATGTGTCTGCCACCACGCCACCAGCCAATGGCACGGTCACGATCAATCCTGATGGCACACTGACTTACGCGCCAGACACTGGCTTCACCGGAACCGATACGTTCACCTACACGCTGAGCGACGGGCAGGGCGGTTCTGACACCGCAACGGTGACGGTGACTGTGGGTGTTCCTTCGCCAACTGTGCCGACCGCGACAGGACCAATTCCTGATCAAACCGGCATCGATGGTTTGCCGATCACACCTGTTGACCTGTTTGACTTCATGGTCGACCCGAATGGTGATCCATTGACCTTTACGGCAACGGGTTTGCCGGCAGGCCTTGCTATTGATCCTGCGACCGGCATTGTCTCTGGCACACCTTTTTCCGGTGCTTCAGTTGATGGTCCCTATACAGTTATTGTCACTGCTACAGATCCGGATGGCAACCAGGTCACCATTCCCGTAATATTCTCGATCACCAATCCAGTGCCAGCTGCCGGGGACGACTCTGTTGCAACGCCGCAGGATGCCGCCGTCACCATTGGTGTTCTCGCCAATGACAGCGATCCAGATGGCGATCCGCTCACTGTCACGTCCACCACTGCGCCGACGAACGGTACCGTCACGATCAATCCTGACGGCTCGATACTCTATACGCCGGACGCAGGTTACAACGGCCCCGATAGCTTCACCTACACCATCTCCGATGGCCAGGGTGGCACAACTACGGCAACTGTAAACATCACAGTTGGACCTTCCACGGGTCTTGGCACAGATCCGGTGATCGACCCAATCACTGGCACCGACGGCGAGCCCATTGCGCCCGTGGTGGTCACCAATGCCTTTGCCGATCCTGATGCATCGGCTGTCACTACTTTGTCGGTTGATGAAGCAGCGCTGCCACCTGGCATCAGTTTTGATCCCCTGACCGGCACTTTCACCGGCACACCAACCAACGCCGCCTCGCAAGGTTCAACACCGGGTGAACCGCCCGGCACCTACATTGTACCGGTAAAGGCAACCGATGAGCACGGCGTCCAGGTAACCCAGTACGTGACCTTCATCATTGGCAATCTGCCGCCTGTGGCTGTGGCAGATGCGGCAACCGTCTCAGAAGATGGCCCTGAGCTTGAAGGCAATGTGCTGACAGGAGCAGGCAATACCATAACCGGGTCGGGCGTTGATTTTGATACCGCACCCGACAACGACCCGCTGATCGTTTCTGAAGCATCGCAAGATGGTGCTGTCATCACCATCGGCTCAGCCTTCACTGTGGCTGGCGGCGGCACACTGACGCTTAACGAAGACGGCTCATACACCTTCGACCCGGGCACCGCGTATAACAATCTTGCAGTTGGCGCAGAAGAAGTTGAAGCCATCACTTACACCATCTCCGACGCGCAAGGCGGAACGTCGTCCGCAACCCTCACCATCACGGTGACAGGTGTCAACGACTCGCCAGTGATCATTGATCCATTGGACCCCGGCACGCCAGAAAACCCGATCGAGGCCGCCGACCCTGACAACATCATTCCTGATGTGACGACGAGCGACAGCCTGACCCCGCCAACAATTGCTGTCTCTGACTATGTTGTCGATCCGGAAGGCGACACGCTGACCTATACCGCGACAGGTCTACCGCCTGGACTCTCCCTTGACCCAGACACGGGACTGATTACCGGCACCCTGCCTGCCAATGCGTCGCAAGGTGGCCCGGACAATGACGGCATCTACCCTGTCTCCATAACCATAGACGATGGCAATGGAGGGATAACGACCACCACGATCACTTACACCATTGGCAATCCCGGGACTGACGCGGTGAATGATGTTGGCACAGTGACCGAAGATGTGACGCTTGTGGTCCCGGTGGGCGAAGGTCTCCTGTTGAATGATACCGATCCGGATGGCGATACGCTGACCATCACGACTTACAATGTTGAGGGCTTGGGCGATATCGAGGCGGGTTCACCGGCAGTCATTCCTGATGTCGGCACTCTCACCATCAATCCGGATGGCTCATACAGTTTCGATCCGATGCCAAACTTCGATGGGGCAATTCCCGCCGTGACCTATATGATCACGGATGGCGAAGGCAGCACAGATACAGCGACGCTGACGCTCACCATGGAACCGGTCAATGATCCACCCGTGATCATCGATCCGTTGAACCCCGGCACGCCTCTCAATCCGATAGGAGCCACCGACCCTGACAATATCATTCCGGATGTGACGACGAGCGACAGCCTGACGCCGCCACCAATTGAAGTCTCGCATTATGTAGTTGACCCGGAAGGCGACACACTTACCTATACAGCGACAGGACTGCCCCCAGGCCTGACGCTGGACCCTGCGACTGGCATCATCAGCGGCACACTTCCGCCTGATGCCAGCCAGGGCGGTCCAAATGGCGATGGCGTTTATCTCGTCATCGTCACCATCAATGATGGCGAAGGCAATGAAACGACAACAACCATCACCTACACAATCGGCAATCCGTCTCCGGTAGCGGCGAACGACGCAAATGAAATTGACGAAGACACGGTAGCCACTGGAAATGTGCTGCCCAATGACAGCGATCCGGATGGAGACCCGCTCGTGATCTCGGCGGTAAGTGGTGGCTTTGTCGGGCAACCAATCGTCATGCCTTACGGAACAATGGTGTTGAACGCCGATGGCACCTACACGTTTACGCCGAATGACAAGGCCAACGCGCTGCCAGTTGGCGAGGTCGTGACGCAACAAGTTACCTACACGGTTTCTGATGGCAATGGCGGTAATGATACCGCAACGCTTACCATCACCATTACAGGCACAAACGATGTGCCTGTTGCGGAACCGTTGCCCGACCACGGCAACTTTGAGGGAGACGACATTGTCATAGACCTCAGCGGTTTCTTCTCGGACCCGGATGGCGATCCATTGACCTTCGCGGCAAGCGGCCTTCCACCTGGCCTGACAATTGATCCTCTCACAGGCATCATCACCGGCACGGTTTCAGTTGGTGCCGCGACCAATGGACCATATTTGGTCACCGTTACAGTCAGCGATGGCAACGGCGGTCTCATCACCATGACATTTACCTATGTCGTGGATGTCGTGCCATCAGGCATTGTCGAACCACCTGCAACGCCGGGCGTGACACCGCCATTGGTTGAATCGCCGATGCCGGAAATCAATCAGCCAGTAACAGAAACCATCAGCCAGGTCGGTTCAGTTTCTGATCAAAGGTTCCCCGACTTTGGCAAAAATGCAGTGGGCGTGACGGTTGATATGCTCTCTGATCTCAATGGCACCGGCTTCGATCCTGGAAAACCGGTGATAACACAACTGGTCGAATGGCTTGGAAAGCAGGGCAAAGCCGGGTGGATGGGCAGTCTGTTGCAAGATGTCTCGCATCACCCCTACATCGGTCAAACTGCAGATCTTGCCTTGAGCCATCAAGGTGAAGACGTTCTGACGGTAAAGACTTTGCGCAACGGCAATGCACTTTTTGTTGGCGTCGATGAGCGTCATACACGGTGCGCAGGTAGTGAGCGTCAATGGTCCTGCAGGGTCCACGCAATTTGATCGCCGCTCGGCTGTCACAAACATTCAGGCCGAGGAGCGTTCGCAAATCTACAGCGTCAAGGCGCGTCTCGAAAATGGAGAATATGTCGCCTGGAAAATCTCAGTGAACCCGCAGAACGGTGAAATTACCCGGCTTTCGGTACCCGCAGAGAAAGACAGTCGTCTGGAGCAGAGGACACCAATCTTCGCAGAACAACTCCGGCGTCATGCCGTCGAACGTCAAGCTTCCAACGATGCCCTGATCAGCGCCCTGCGTCTCTAAGGCACAAACACCGACGGCGTAGCCGCGTCCAGCAATACAACCTCAAGAATCAAACCCGCCAAACAAGCAACCAAGAGTCGGAAAAACAGTATGAAACAGATCGCCCTGGCCACCTGCCTCACCGCGTCACTGCTGGCAGGATGCTCCGTTAACCCCGATGCACTTACCGAAAATGAACTGGCAAGCTTTGTGGGAATGAACGCCGACATGTTGGTGGCCGACCAGGAAGCCGTGAAAGGTCCGATTGGCCTGTACGAGGCCATGGCCCGCGCGTTGAAATACAATCTCGATCACCGTGTCGAGATGATGAATGCAACACTTGCCGCCCGCGCTGCCGACGTGAAGTCCGCAGCCATGCTGCCGCAAGTCGTAGCCCAGTCCGGATACAACGGCAGGGACAACGATGCAGGAAGCTACTCGCGCTCATTGCCCGGCCGCACCAGGTCAGCTGGAGCTTCATCGTCCACCGAACGCGAAACCATGAATTCTGATATTACTGCATCGTGGAACATCCTGGACTTTGGCCTGTCCTACGTCCGCGCCAAGCAGGCCGGCGATGAAGCCCTGATTGCCAATGAGCGCAAGCGCAAGATCGTCAACAAGATCATAGAGGACGTAAGAACATCCTATTGGCGCGCCGTAACCGCAGAACACCTCATGGGCGGATTGCAGGGTCTTGAACACCGGGTCAATCACGCGCTGGGAAACTCGCGCTCTCTGGCAGCGGATGGCGCACTTTCACCACTCACGGCTCTGACTTATCAGCGCGAACTGGTCGACATTCGCAAGCAAATTCACCAGCTCGAGCTCGAATTGAAAACAGCAAAGATTCAGCTTGCGGCATTGATGAACATTCCGCCCGGTTCAAAGTTCTCGTTGGTCGTCCCCAACCGCAGTGCGACAACCTTGCGTCTGAACAAGTCGTCTTCCGAACTGGTCGAAACAGCGATGACGCACCGTCCAGAGTTGCGTGAAGCCTTGTTGCGTGAGCGAATCTCTTCGAAAGAAGCAAACGCTGCGCTGTTGCAATTGCTTCCGGGCATACAAGTATTTGGTGGCGTGAACTGGGACTCCAACGATCTGCTTTATCATTCGAACTGGGTAACCTGGGGGGCGAAAGCTAGCTGGAATGCGATGCGGCTATTCAGTTTGCCTGCCATCAGGAAGGAAAACGATGCGCGACGGGATTTGCAGCGAGAGCAAGCCCTTGCCATGACCATGGCGGTCTTCACCCAGGTCCATGCAGCGCGCGCACGCTATTATCATTCCACAAAGCTGCTTGAAGATTTTGCTGCTTATTTGGAAGTCCAGCGCCGCATTCTCAACCAGGTGCGCAAGCAGGCTTCCGTCGATGCCGAGAGCGAACAGGCCTTGATCCGCGAAGAAATGAACACGTTGCTGGCGTCGGTGAAATACGACGTCGCTCACGCCGACCAGCAAAATGCTTTCGCCAATGTCTATGCTTCGATCGGCATCGATCCTTATGCCGATGGTGTTGACGGCACTGAAAGCGTCAAGGTTCTGGCCAATTCCCTGCGCTCGGTTTGGATTGAACGCGGTGACAAATCGGGATCATGAAGATGAAGTGGATTGCAGTTCGGTTCTTCGCATTGGCTGTCACCAGCATGCTACCCCAGCAAGCCAGGGCTGCTGATGCGATAGCAGCCAAGGGAGTTGTCCGTGCAAGCGCCGAGGCAACGATTACGACTGACCTGTCGGCCCGCATCCTGGAAATGCCTTTTCGCGAAGGTGAGGCCTTTCGGGAGGGAGATATTCTCGTTGGCTATGACTGCGCCCGCCTCAAGTCAGAAGTTGCCGCTTTGCAGGCATCAGCCCACGCAGAGGAGCTTGTCTTCTCGAACAATCGCCGACTTTTGGCGCGCGGTGCCATCGGAGCAAACGAAGTCAAGGTATCGCAAGCCAAGTATGAAAAGGCGCGCGCCGAAGCACAAGCTCTTGCGACCCGCTCCATCGCTTGCACCTTTAAGGCTCCATATGATGGAGTGATTGTGCAGCGACTGGCACAGCAGCATGAAACACCCAGCGCAAGTCAGCCTGTGTTGCGAATAGTAAGCTCTGGACTGCCCGAGATTGAACTGATTGTCCCGGCAAGTTGGCTGCACTGGATGAAGCCGGAGGCCCGATTTCAGTTCCGCGTGGATGACTCAGGTGTGGACGCCGCAGCAACCGTAACCCGCATGGGCGCAATTGTTGATCCCGTCAGCCAGACGACAAAAATTTATGGAACATTCAACACGAACAATCAGCTGATCCTGCCGGGCATGAGCGGAACAGCAATGTTCAGCTCATCTGGCAGCTAGAAGCCGGGTGCGCGAAACTCTCTCCCCCAAATGAGGTGTTCATAATCCCATGAACAACCCCGACCTCGCGCACCCGGTCTCGCTCCCCGGACCACTGCAGGCAAATGGAAACACAATTCCATTTCCACAAACCCTGCAACAAAAAACGCCTGGCAAGCTGGAGCAGCTGGTTCACATCGAAGGTGAACTTGCCACCTTGCAATCGCGGGCCGCAGTGTTGCTTCACGCAGTCAACGCCACGCGGCCGCTCCTCGGCTTCGATCAGGCCATGACGTTCTGCCTTGATCGTCGTGGCAAACCGCATATCGAAGCAGTAAGCAGCGTATCCCGCCCCGAACCCATGTCACCGTTGATCATGCAATTGGCGCGCATCATCCGGAACTTACCGCCATCAACAGAACCGCAAAGTCTCAATCTGGTCAGCAGTGATGCTGAGTCTGTCTTGCCTTCATCAGATGGCCTTTGGGTTCCAATTCATGACAGGAGACGCAAACCGTGCGCAGGGCTGTTGTTTCTCCGGGCGACACCATGGCAACCGGCAGACATTACCATCGCCGGTCGGCTCGGCAAAACATATGGCCTGGCCATTCGCGCTCACACGGCGCCTGCGGTGTTCCGTCCATCGGCTTTGCCGGGTTGGTCTCGGTTGGCAATGGCAACAGTTGCGGCGGGTCTTGCGATGATCCCTGTGCCTTTGACGACACTTGCACAGGTTGAGGTCGTCCCGGCAAATCCAACGGCAATTCGCTCTCCCATTGAAGGTGTTGTAAAGGAAGTGTTCGTGGCGCCGAACATGCCGGTGTCAAAGGGCGATGTATTACTCCGTTTCGATTCCACTATCTTGCAGTCCGATGAACAAGTTGCTGGCGAACGGGTCGCAGTTGCTGTCGCAAAACTCGCATCATCGCAGAACGGGGCATTCGCAAGTGACGAAGCAAAGGGCCGACTGCCGGTAGACGAAAAGGAATTGCAACTGGCGCAAGTTCAGCACCGCAATGCTCAAGTGCTCTTGTCACGCGTAAATGTACTTGCGGGCAAACAGGGCGTGGCGATTTTTGCATCACGCAGTGATCTCATTGGCAAACCCGTTCGTGTTGGAGAAAAACTCATGGACATTGCGGACCCTGACGATATTGCTTACCGCATCGATCTCTCCGTACACGATGCAATCGCGCTGCATGGCCAAAACCGTGTCCGGGTATTTCTCGATGCAGATCCGTTGAATGGTCACGATGCCATGATCAGCGAGATGAGTTACCACGCATTGCCGCAACCTGATGCCTCCTTGGCCTATCGTATCAAGGCCGATCCCGTTTCAGACAGCAGCAAACCGAGGTTGGGTCTGCGTGGTACGGCGCAGATCACTGGTGAAAAAGTCGGACTCTGGTTTTTTCTGTTCCGCCGCCCCATTGCCGCCTTGCGCCAATATCTGGGCAGGTAAATGGTGGCGGGAGAATTCACCGAGACAACTCCGATGCAGTCCCTGCGGTCAGATTTGCGTTTGCACGATGCGGGCCACGACATAAGCGGATCACGCGGCGCAATCATCGAAGACCCGGTGCGATCCAGATTCTTCCGCGTGCCAAGCCGTGCCGCAGAGATACTCCCGTCATGGGAGATGGGCAAGGTAGGTGCCATCATGCAGGCATCTGGCGCTCGTCTGCAAGAGGTTCGCGAACTGTATCATTTCCTCGAACTCAACCGGCTGCTTGAAATGCCGACAAGCGGGCTGGACGGCTTGATCCGCGAACATGGTCACAGTGATAAGGGACCACTTCATAAGATTTTGCACGGCTACCTTTACTTCCGGATACCATTTTTCAATCCAACGCGCATGCTGGACGCCTTGTTGCCATTCGCGCAGGGCCTGGTGAACACATACGTGATTTCATTTGTCACTTTCCTGGGTTTGACCGGATTCTACTTCGCTTTGCGCCAGTGGGACAAGTTTGTCGCGAGCTTTTCATCAACCTTGAATCTTCAAGGAGCAGCTGCATTTGCCCTGACAATAATCATTCTCAAGATATTTCACGAACTGGGACACGGACTGGTGGCGCGTCACTATCGCTGCCGCGTGCCAGTGATGGGTGTCGCCTTCATGGTCATGACGCCTATGCTGTTCACGGAAGTCAGCGATGCCTGGAAACTGCCGAACCGATCCCACCGAATGCGCATCGCCGCTGCCGGTGTTGCCGTTGAAATTGCGATTGCAAGTCTCGCATTGTTCGCGTGGGCATTCATGCCGGATGGCACATCGCGCAATGCTGCATTCTTTGTCGCGACGTCTGCCTGGATGCTGAGTGTGTTGGTAAACGTATCGCCGTTCATGCGCTTTGATGGCTACCATATCCTGGGCGACCTCTTGGGCATGTACAACCATGGACCAAGGGCAACTGCCTTGGCTTGCTGGCAGATCAGAAAGTGGCTGCTTGGCATTGCCGAAGATCCGCCCGAGTACTTGCCCCGAAACCTGACACGCAGCCTCGTTGCCTTTGCAATTGGAACGATGGTCTACCGCCTGTCGCTGTTCATTGGCATCGCTTTTCTCGTTTACCACATGTTTCCGAAAGTCATCGGCCTCCCTTTGGCCGCCGTCGAAATCATCTTCTTCATTCTGGTGCCAGTCTGGCACGAAACAAAAACCTGGAAAGATTATGGAGGTTCCGCCGTGTTCAAGACGTCCCGCTTCAGGATCAACGCGGTTGTTTTGACGACGCTGATGATTTTGACATTTCTGCCTCTTGACCGCTCAGTCTCGGTACCGGCCATCGCCGTGGCGGCTGAGGAAAGTTGGGTGTTTGCACCTGAAAAATCTGCAATCGCCGAACTTTACGTTCGCGACGGCGCACGGGTAGAGCAGGGGAACATCATCGTCCGTTTACATTCGGCCTGGTTGTCATCGGAAATCTCGGTTGCAGAAAGTGAACGCGCCTTGCTCGAGGCAAGGCTCCGCCAGACTTTGCCGGGCAGCATGGAATCCCTCGCACCGCTGCAAATCCTCAATCGACAAAAAACTGAAACGGAAACAAGATTGGCAGGCCTCAAGAGACGTCGTGACCGCTTGACCATTCGCGCACCCATCAGCGGACAGGTGAATGCATTTTTGGACGCGCTGCACATCGGCGAATATGTTGGGCCACAAGACCCGCTTCTCCACATCGCCGGAACCGGTGCGGCGAGATTGTTCGGCCTCGCAAACGAGCGTGATGCAATGCGCCTGCAAAAAGGTGCCCAGGTTAGCTTTGTTTCAGAAGACGGCGCGATGTCGCCAATCAAAGGCAATGTAGAAAACATCGGCATACCAGGTGGGGCGGGTATCTATTACGATTACTTGAGCACGTCCGCAGGTGGACCAATTTTAACAGAAAAGAACCAGGACGGTACTTTAAAGCCAAGCGTATCTGTACTTCCCGTCTCCATGAAAACTGATCAACAATCTCCTCAACGCGTGATTCGGGGAATCGCCACGATATCGGCAGAGAGAACAAGCTTGATCGGGTCGCTAATATCCAGGGTTGTAGTCGTTTTCCGAAGGGAAAGCGGATTCTAGCCAGAAAATGCATTTTCCAAGTAAATACAACAAGTTGAATTGCTGCCTAAGCGCTCACAATTAACCGTTGACTTCCGAACACAAACAGAACATATAACAAACATCCGTTGAACAGCGGACGGCGGTTGCGTCTCTATCTGGCAAGTGAAATAAGGATCAAGTGAATGGCACAGGCAAATCTCAAGGTAGTCGAGAACGGTTCAATGGATAAGGGCAAGGCACTTGAGGCGGCACTGAGCCAGATCGAGCGGGCTTTTGGCAAAGGCTCGATCATGAAGCTTGGCACCCAGGTAAGTGCCATGGAAATCGAGGCAATTTCAACCGGATCTCTGGGGCTTGATATTGCCTTGGGGATTGGCGGGTTGCCCAAGGGCCGCATCATTGAAATTTATGGCCCGGAATCATCGGGCAAAACCACGCTGGCCCTGCAGACGCTGGCAGAAGCGCAAAAACTTGGCGGGATCTGTGCCTTTGTTGATGCCGAACATGCGCTTGACCCGCTTTATGCGCGAAAGCTTGGTGTTGATGTCGACAACCTTCTGATTTCACAACCCGATACAGGCGAACAAGCCCTCGAGATCGCCGATACGCTGGTGCGCTCTGGCGCGGTATCCATACTTGTGGTGGATTCAGTTGCAGCCCTCACGCCCAAGGCTGAGCTCGAAGGCGAGATGGGCGACTCTTTGCCAGGCCTGCAGGCGCGCCTGATGAGCCAGGCCATGCGCAAGCTCACAGCATCAATTTCCAAATCAAACACCATGGTCATCTTCATCAACCAGATCCGCATGAAGATTGGCGTCATGTTTGGCAGCCCCGAAACGACGACCGGTGGCAATGCCCTGAAATTCTACGCCTCGGTCCGCCTCGACATTCGCCGCATCGGTGCCATCAAGGACCGTGACGAAGTGGTCGGCAACCAGACGCGTGTGAAGGTCGTCAAGAACAAGGTCGCCCCTCCCTTCAAGATGGTTGAATTCGATATCATGTATGGTGAGGGTATCTCCAAGGTTGGCGAGCTCGTTGATCTCGGTGTGACAGCAGGCGTTGTCGAAAAATCTGGTTCCTGGTTCTCCTACAATGGTGAACGCATCGGCCAGGGACGTGAAAACGCCAAGACTTTCTTGCGTCAAAATACTGACATGGCCAATGCAATTGAAGCTGCAATCCGCGCCAATTCCGGCCTGATTGCATCAAAAATCGCGGATGGTTCAGCCTCGGAAGCAGCCGACGACTAAACCACTTCAGTTTTCTCCGCCGTCGATTGTCCCCACAACGCGGCCTAAGAGGCACCTCAGCCCCTGGAGGTGCCTCTTTCTTATAATGGTGAATGCGGGCGTCCCGTCAGAAGTTATGGACAGACCGCAATGGAGCGTCCTAAAGAGCCACAAGAGCTACTGATTTCAATCTTTGACGGGTTTTCAACATGAGCGGTCTCGCCCAGATACGGTCCACATTTCTCGATTTCTTCAAGTCCAGGGGACACGAAATCGTGGACTCGTCGTCTCTCGTTCCACGCAATGACCCAACCCTGATGTTCGCCAATTCAGGCATGGTGCAGTTCAAGAATGTTTTCACCGGTGTCGAAAAGCGCCCCTACAGTCGTGCCACCACCGCGCAGAAATGCGTCCGCGCCGGCGGCAAACACAACGACCTCGACAATGTCGGTTATACCGCCCGCCATCACACCTTTTTCGAAATGCTCGGCAACTTCTCGTTTGGTGACTACTTCAAGCCGGATGCCATCGAATGGGCATGGACCCTGATCACCAAGGAATTTGGACTTCCAAAAGACCGCCTCACCGCGACAGTCTATTCGGAAGACGATGAAGCCCACGCTTTGTGGAAAAAAATTGCAGGTCTCCCCGATAGCCGCATCATCCGCATTCCGACCAGCGACAATTTCTGGTCCATGGGTGATACCGGCCCATGCGGGCCATGCTCCGAAATCTTCTTTGACCACGGCGACAAGATCCCCGGCGGACCTCCCGGCAGCCCTGATGCCGATGGTGACCGCTTCATCGAAATCTGGAACCTCGTCTTCATGCAATA
The DNA here is from genome assembly GCA_963738595.1 of uncultured Alphaproteobacteria bacterium. Lineage (GTDB taxonomy): Bacteria > Pseudomonadota > Alphaproteobacteria > Rhizobiales > Aestuariivirgaceae > Aestuariivirga. The sequence goes on along the minus strand of CAVTXF010000005.1, from coordinate 859,694 downwards.
CGAGCAAGTGAGCAAGGCCGAACGTGTCGGCCTGCCGCGTCCCTCGATTGACACTGGCATGGGCCTCGAGCGCATCGCGGCTGTTCTCCAGGGCACGCATGACAATTACGAAACAGATCTTTTTCGGGCACTGATTTCTGCCATTGTCGACCAAACCCATGTAAAGGCCGAGGGCAGGAACAAGTCGTCCAACCGTGTCATCGCCGACCACCTCCGTGCATCTTCCTTCCTCATTGCCGATGGCGTGCTGCCGTCCAACGAGGGCAGGGGTTATGTCCTTCGCCGCATCATGCGCCGTGCCATGCGCCACGCCGAACTTTTGGGTGCCAAGGACCCCTTGATGCACAAGCTTGTGCCCATACTGGTCCGTGAAATGGGTGGTGCCTATCCGGAGCTGGTCCGTGCCCAGCCACTCATCGCAGAAACGCTCGAATTGGAAGAAGTGAGGTTTCGCAAGACCTTGGAACGCGGTCTTAAGCTGCTGGATGAAGATTCGACCAACCTCAAACAGGGCGATGTCTTCCCCGGCAACACGGCTTTCAAGCTTTATGACACCTATGGCTTTCCCCTGGACCTGACCCAGGACGCCTTGAAATCGCGCGGCATCACGGTTGACACCAAGACATTCGAATCCGCCATGGAAGCGCAGCGGGAAGACGCACGCAAAGCCTGGAAAGGATCGGGCGACGCCAAGACCGACACCATCTGGTTCGAGCTGCGTGACAAGGCAGGCGCCACCGAATTCCTCGGTTACGACACCGAGCAGGCCGAAGGCTACATCACTGCAATTGTGGTAGACGGCAAGAAAGTCACTGAAGCGAAGCCCGGCGAAACCGCCAGCGTTCTTGTCAACCAGACGCCGTTCTACGCCGAATCGGGCGGTCAGACTGGCGATCACGGCATCATTCGCACCGCCGAAGGCGCAACGCTTGCGGTCACCGATACGCAGAAGAGACTGGGCGACGTTTTCGTGCATGTCGGCAAGGTCTCCGGCAACCCCATCAAGACTGGTGACCAGGTTGTGCTGACGGTCGACAATGCGCGCCGGTCTGGCAACCGGCAGCATCACTCAGCGACGCATTTGCTACATGAAGCCTTGCGCCGCGTGCTGGGCAATCATGTCGCCCAGAAGGGTTCGCTTGTGGAACCGGGGCGCCTGCGCTTCGATTTTTCACATACCAAGCCGATTTCCGAAGAAGATCTTGGCACAGTCGAAGCGATTGCCAATTCGGTTGTCATGCAAAACGATACCGTGTCAACACGGTTGATGTCCGTTGACGCAGCGATTGCTGAAGGGGCCATGGCCTTGTTCGGCGAAAAATATGGCGAAGAAGTGCGCGTCGTTTCCATGGGCCGAAATGGTGCCGATGACAAGCGGCCCATCTACTCACTCGAGCTCTGCGGCGGCACGCATGTACAGCGCACCGGCGACATTGGTCTCATCAAGATACTGTCAGACAGCGGTTCATCTGCGGGCGTGCGCCGCATGGAAGCCTTGGCCGGTGAGGCAGCAAAAGCCCATCTCGACCAACAGGACAAGCGCCTCCGCAACCTTGCAACCGTGATGAAAACCACACCGGCAGACGTAGTGTCGCGTGTCGAGCAGTTGTTGGAGGAGCGCCGCAAATTGGAACGAGAGGTGGTCGAACTCCGCAAGGCGGCCGCCATGGGCGGTGGTGGATCAACGGACAGCGCACCGCAAAAAGCCGGTTCCACCAGCATTATTGCCAGGGTGCTGAAAGGCGTTGCACCACAAGACCTAAAAGGCCTTGCAGATGACGCAAAAAACCAATTGGGTTCGGGCGTGGCTATCTTCGTCGCCGTCTCCGAGGACGGCAAGGGAGCCGTCGTCTGCGGCGTCACCAATGATCTTACAGCGAAGATCAGTGCGATTGATTTGGTCAAGATCGGCTCGGTCGCCATGGGCGGCAAGGGCGGCGGCGGCCGACCGGACATGGCCCAGGCTGGCGGGCCCGATGGATCAAAGGCCGAAGCAGCCCTGGAAGCAATCCTTGCGGAAATTGCCACGCGTTAGAGATACGCGACTTAATCGTGATCGGGATGTTGCAGGCTGCGCAATTTTTTCATGTCGTCGGCGCTGCGATAGTCAGTTGTTTTTTGCTCAGGTAACTCGAACATCGTTGCAAACCAGTTCAGCCGTGACTCTACCCCGACCTGACGCGACAGAGGCGGAATGTCACTTGGCCGGTCCAGGGTGCCAATGGCGAGGTCAAGGTTGGGTTCCCCGTCATCTTTAATATACATTGGCGTGCCGCAGGTTTTGCAAAATCCCCGCACCACGATCGATGACGACCTGAATTCCGCAGGCGCCCCCTTGGTCCAACTGAAACGGGCGACAGGGACATTGACGAGGGCTGCCCCCCAGGAACCGAATGCCTTCTGGCACATCCTGCAATGGCAAATTGAAGCGTCACCCAAAGGGCCTTCAATTTGATACCGCAACGCACCGCATTGGCATCCACCATGTCTCATTGCAGAAAACTTCCAAAGATTAACGACGACAACATCCAAACACACCAATCATAAACCTTGCCGGGCGGAAACTACAATCAATGACTTTAACTTAAACGGCTGTTTACGCAAAGCCGCCAAGTTGCGCCGGTGAAACGCTGGCTGGGCGGGGACAATGTCTGACCGTAAACTTAAGATACTGATCGTCGACGACGATGTCGACAACGCGGAATCGCTATCCGAGCTTTTTCAGCTCTATGGCTATGACACACATTTGGTTCACAGCGGCGAAGATGCAATCTCGGCATACGTGAACAGCAACTTTGATGTTGCCTTCATGGATGTGATGATGCCGGGAAAAAATGGCGTCGAAAGTTTTCTCGAAATCCGCAAACTGAAACCCGCTGCCAAGGTCATCATGATGACCGGCTACAGCGTCGAGCAACTGCTGCAACAAGCAATGGACAATGGTGCCATTGGCGTACTCTCCAAGCCGATGGACCCAAACCTCGCGCTGAACATGCTGCAAGACGTGGGGCCGAACGGCATGGTCATTGCACGTTCTGAGGGGCTCGCAACTGGCGACAAGCTGCACAGCGCATTGAAAATCGCAGGCAAGAGCTGCGCCGTTTTGAGGTCTCAAGCTGAAATCCAGCACATGAAAAATTCTGCAAGGGATGTGATCATTATCGACATCCACCGGCCGCTCATTGAAGGCATCGGCTGCTACACCGAACTCCAGCGCAATGGCCATAAGGCTCCGGCCATCATCCTCACTGACACCGGCGCTGAAACGCCAAACGGTGATGAGTTTCTCAATGACTACAGGATCACCGGAATACTCAACAAGCCATTCGATCCACACTTGCTGGTGACATCCGTCAGCCAGCTGGCAGCATAAGGGGGCACCACCATGAAAACCAAACTCAAGATTCTCGTCGTCGATGACGATACCGAAAATGCAGATTCGCTGGCCGAACTGTTTTCGATGGACGACCACCAGGTCATCGTCGCCTACAATGGTCAGGAGGCCATCGAAGCCTTTTCGCTGAACAAGGTCGATGTCGGCTTTTTCGATGTGATGATGCCGATCAAGAACGGCGTCGACAGCTTTCTCGAAATCAAAAGCAAGCATCCGGACGCATGCATCTACTTCATGACAGGCTACAGTGCCGATGACCTGTTGCAAAAAGCCATGAACAATGGTGCCAAGGGCGTCTTCAGCAAGCCGGTGGATTTGCCACAGGTTCTGAAGGTCATTGATTCACAGGCAGCCTGATCGCTGCTTCGCAGCTTGGCATTTGAGGACGGTGAACCATGAGGTTGCAGGATTCCGATCTGCTGCTCAGCATTATGGACAACTTGCCGACGTCGATTTTCGTCAAGGACGAGAACTTGCGTTTTGCATATTCCAACCAGAAGCATTGCGAAATGATTGGTCGTCCAGAAGCAGAGCTTCTGGGCATGTCAGACGCTGACTTTTACCACGCTGATGTCGCAGAGGGCTTTCTCGAGCGTGACCACGCCGTAATTGCATCAGGCGAAACTTCGCGTGTTGAGGAAATGGCTGTGCGGCAGGACGGATCCGGCAAGCCGGTCTTGACTGTCAAGAAGCGGCTGGTCGCACCAAACGGGAGATCTTACCTCATCGGCACCAACACCGACATCACGGAAATGAAACGCCGTGATGAACAAAACCGTGCACTTGCCAGCACAGTCCCGGTTGGCGTCATGCAAATCGAAGAATCGGGCAAGGTCACGTTTGCCAATGCACTCAGCATATCAAGTCTTGGGCTCGATGCGCCGCCGACATTGAAGATGCTTAATGAATTGTTCGGGGAGCAGCATGCAGGCTTTCCTGGCGTCAAAAGCAAGTTCGAGATTGATCTCCATGTATCAAACGGCTTGAACCGCAGGCTGTTGATCCTGAGTTCCGGCTGGTTGCAGACCGTTGGCAAGCGCGGCAGATCGGCCATCGTCAGCTTCGTCGACATAACCGAAATGGCGGAGCTCCGTCGCGTCAACGAAGAAGTCTCCCGCCTCAATCGGGAATTGGCAGCAAACGTCAAGCGACTGAAGGAAATGCAGGAAGAATTGGTCAAGCGCCAGCGCATGGAACAGCTGGGTCAGCTCACGGCGACGGTGGCGCACGAATTGCGCAATCCGCTCGGCGCGGTGCGCACGTCAACATTCTTGCTGGAGCGCAAACTCGCCGGCAAGGAACTTGGCGTTGAAGTGCAGATTCAGCGGATCACCAACGGCGTCACGCGTTGCGACAACATCATCACGCAGTTGCTTGATGTGTCCCGCGCCAAGAAAGTCGACACAGAGATCGCCGATCTCGACGAATGGCTGAAGAAAGTGGTTGCAGAGGAACAGCGCCGCTTGCCACAAGCCGTGCAAATTCAACTGTCGCTCGGGCTGGAGAAACGCAGCATCCCTTTCGACGCTGCCCGCATGCAACGTGTCATCATCAACCTCTTGTCGAACGCCTCGGAAGCAATGGTCGGCGACGGCCGCGACAAATCCCGTGTGGTTGTCGACAATCCCGCAATTGCGATCACGACCGGCGTCGAAAGCGAAACGGCCTTCATCCGCGTCACAGACAACGGCCCCGGAATTCCGTCAGAAATTCTTGCACGAATCCGCGAGCCGCTCTTCACCACGAAAAGTTTTGGCACGGGCCTTGGTATTCCTGCCGTGGAGCAGATTGTAAATCTCCACGGCGGATCACTCGACATCGAGACATCAGAGGGCAAAGGCGCGACATTCACTGTGCGCTTGCCACTGGAAAAGCAGGAAGAGCAAGCGGCCTGAACTGCTGCGCTGCTTCAGCCGATTGCCTTCTGCAAGCTCAGGTCAACCGCGTCGATGAAGCCTTCCGTTGTCAGCCATTTCTGATCTGGTCCAACAAGCACCGCCAGGTCCTTTGTCATGTGGCCGCTCTCAATCGTTGAAACCGTAGCAGTTTCAAGTGCTTCTGAAAACTTCATCAACTTTTCGTTAGAGTCGAGTTTGGCGCGGTGCTTGAGCCCGCCGGACCACGCGAAGATCGATGCGGCAGAGTTGGTCGAAGTGGATTTGCCTTGCTGATGCAGTCGGTAATGCCGCGTCACCGTGCCGTGTGCCGCTTCCGCTTCAACAGTCTTGCCATCTGGCGTCATCAGCACGGAAGTCATGAGGCCCAGCGAACCATAGCCTTGCGCAACGAGATCCGACTGCACATCACCGTCATAGTTCTTGCAAGCCCACACATATCCACCTGTCCATTTCATCGCAGACGCAACCATGTCGTCGATAAGGCGGTGTTCGTAGGTAATGCCGGCCTTGTCGAAATCCGCCTTGAATTCGGCGTCAAAGATTTCCTGGAAGATGTCCTTGAATCGCCCGTCATAGGCCTTGAGAATTGTGTTCTTGGTGGAGAGGTAAACCGGAAACTTGCGGTTCAGGCCATAATTGAAGGAAGCCCGCGCAAATTCCTTGATTGATTCATCAATGTTGTACATCGCCATGGCAACGCCCGCACCTGGAGACTTGAACACCTCCTTTTCAATTACCTTGCCATCGTCACCGACAAACTTGATCGTCAGCGTCCCCTTGCCGGGGAAAGTGAAATCGGTGGCCCGATACTGGTCGCCAAATGCATGACGACCGATGATGATTGGCTTGCTCCACGATGGCACCAGGCGCGGCACGTTGGAGCAAATGATCGGTTCGCGGAAAATGACGCCACCCAGGATATTGCGGATCGTGCCATTTGGCGACTTCCACATTTGTTTGAGGTTGAATTCCTTTACTCTTGCCTCGTCGGGAGTGATCGTCGCACACTTGACGCCAACGCCATGCTCCTTAATCGCATTGGCGGAATCGACAGTCACTTTGTCCTCGGTCTTGTCGCGGTTTTCGACAGACAGATCATAGTAGTGCAAGTCGATGTCCAGATAGGGCAAGATCAGCTTCTTTTTGATCAAGTCCCAAATGATGCGCGTCATCTCGTCCCCGTCGAGTTCAACAACGGGCTTTGCGACCTTGATCTTGTCCATGGAAATCCTCAGCTGATTGGCGATATCGCGGCGCTATAGCAGGGGGCATGGGGGGCTGCAAATATCGAATTTCAAGGCGAGACGCAAAGGTTGATCGACACTGGGCCTTTTTCCTCTTTGTCATGGATTTCCTGGCGGCACGAACTTCCTCATGCCGTCTTTACGGGGAGCGTGGCGAAGCGTCGCTTGCAACAGCATCCGACTGAACCAGTATAAACCCTTCCATCACGCGTCCTTTCATTTCCATGGCGGACGCACCAGGCAGTTTCACATTCTCGGCACGAACGGCTTTGGCAATGCGAACCATCATGCCGTCCCTGAATGTACCAAGAACCATATTGCCATTCAGCATGAAACATGTTCCGCCGAACATTTTTTGGTAACCGCACCCATCAGTCCAGGATGCGAACCGAGGCGTTGCTCGAATGTCATCAGCGCAATTTAGCAGAAGTCACATCCCTCCGCAATCGCTCTTGATCTGCCTTCCGCCGAAATAGTTAGCCAAATAGATAAGTGTTATTGACAGCCAACGCATCCGCTTCTATTGCAAGTCGTACAGGATACTTTTTCGAGGAGCAATCGCCATGGGCAAGGTCCGCGTCAGCGCATTCACAATGTCGGTCGACGGCTTCGGCGCAGGCCCCGATCAGAGTCTCGACAATCCGCTTGGCGTTGGTGGAACCGGTTTGCCTCAGTGGTTCTTCCCCACCAAAACCTTCAATGCCATGTTTGGTAACGGCGATGGAACAACCGGCCTGGACAATGATCTCGCCGCGAAGAGTTTGGAAAACATCGGTGCCTGGATCATGGGCCGAAACATGTTCGGTCCCGTACGCGGGCCATGGCCGGACCTTGAATGGAAGGGTTGGTGGGGGCCTAATCCGCCTTACCACGTCCCGGTCTTCGTCCTCACCCACCATCCCCGCGAGCCATTGCAAATGGAAGGTGGAACTGTCTTTCACTTCGTTACCAGCGGGATTGAGGAAGCACTCAGCCGCGCCCGTGAAGCGGCGAAAGAGAAGGACATCCGCATCGGCGGTGGCGCTGCGACGATCCGGCAGTGTCTCAAGTTCGGACTGATCGATGAGATGCACATTCCGGTGTCGCCCGTGCTGCTGGGCAGAGGTGAGCCACTTTTCACAGGGCTGGATCTGCAAGCCCTGGGATATAAATGCACCGAATACCTGCCGTCAGAGAAAGCCGCCCACATGTTCATCAAGCGGGCAGGGTGAGCGGCAAGTCATCGCGCTCGCTCGCAGTGCCTGCACATCGCATGGCCACCAATGATCATGCGCTGGACGAAGTCTTCGGAGCACTATCTGACCCCACGCGCAGGGCTGTCGTGATGCGGCTATGCGAGGGCGAAGCCTCGGTCGGCGAACTCGCAAAACCTTTCAAAATGGCGCTACCGAGCCTGATGAAACATTTGAGCATTCTGGAGAACAGCGGTCTTGTTGTATCCGGCAAGACCGGTCGCGTCAGGACATGTGCATTGCGGACAGAGATTTTCGAAATTATTGACGACTGGTTGGCGGCGCAAAGGAAAATCTGGGAGCTCCGACTGGATAGACAGGCCATTGTCCGCAAACGCAAGTCTAGGTAAATCGGCGCAGTTAGTCTGGACAAACCTGAATCCACATATGGCCAACCTACAGGTTTGACGCCGTAGGAAGGCCATATGGCTGCCCCCAGCCCAGACGGGTCGGCGGCAACCAGAAAAAGATAGGCCCTCTGCACCCTGCTGGCAACCGTGAATTCCAGCCAATTAACTATTTCTGCTCCGATGATTAACTGGCTAAGCTTGCAAACATCACAAACCCATGGCACGGCTGTGTGATGACGACGGCTCCCTCGGCGAATGCACTCAGCTACCGCCCTTATGTGTTCCATCTGCTAGCGCTTTCGGCCCACGGTTTTGCCGCGCAAATCATGGTCGTGGCTCTGGGTTGGCAGGTCTATGACATTACCCGCAATCCTTTCGATCTCGGATTGATCGGCCTCTCGCAGTTTGCGCCGGCTTTGGCGCTGGTGCTTGTAACAGGCCTTGTGGCTGACCGGTTTAACCGCCGGATGATTGCCGGTATTTGTTTGACACTGGAACTGGTCGTCGCATTGGGTTTGCTGTGGTTCACAACATCCGGCCAGACAGATGTACGGATCATTTTCGCGTTATTGGCATTGCTCGGAACAGCGCGCGCATTCTTCAATCCCGCTTCGGATGCCCTTGCACCAAACCTTCTTTCCAGAGAAGCAATCCCGCACGGCATTTCACTGAATTCCATGAATTGGCAAATCACGTCCATTACCGGGCCAGTATTCGGCGGCTTGCTCTATGGCATATCCGGCGGCACTGCTTACGGGGTTGCAGCACTTCTGCTGGTGCTGGGGGTTATGTGTGTCACCATGATTGGTCGCGTGAAGCAGGACAACCATGTGGATGAAACGACGATCAGCACCCTTTTGGCGGGTTTCAGGTTTATCAAGTCCGCACCCGTCGTATTGGGAGCAATCTCGCTCGATTTGTTTGCAGTACTTTTGGGCGGAACCTATGCCCTGATGCCGATTTACGCGCGCGACATTCTGCACGCCAATGAGTTGGGCCTCGGCCTGTTGCGCGGTGCACCGGGAGTAGGGGCCGTAGCCATGGCTCTGTGGCTTGCCAAGTTCGGTATCAGGGACCACGCCGGGCGCTGGCTGTTCCTTTGCGTTGCAGGGTTTGGATTGGCAACCATCATGTTCGGTTATTCAACCTGGCTTCCGCTGTCGATTTTCGCCTTGGCCTTTGTTGGAGCCTTCGACATGGTCAGTGTCTACGTGCGTGAAACTCTGATGCAGCTGTGGACACCGGACGAGGTGCGTGGCCGTGTCAATGCTGTGAACCGGGTCTTCATCGGAGCATCCAATGAACTGGGCGAATTCCGCGCTGGCGTCGTCGCAGCCAAGACCTCTGCGATCTTCGCTGTCATGATGGGTGGAATAGGCACGGTTACAGTTGCAGGACTTTGGAGCTGGATGTTCCCGCAACTGCGCAGCGCACGAAAGCTTGAGGCGCCGCAGCGATAAGGCTATCCCCTCGCCATGGCTGGAACAGACAAAACCATGAAAATTGACTTTGGCCCGGCACCCTGTGTGGTGCTGGTCAACCCGCAACTCGGCGAAAACATCGGCATGGCGGCGCGCGCCATGGCCAACTTCGGACTTTTTGAACTGCGCCTTGTAGAACCGCGTGAAGGCTGGGACCGCGAAAAGGCGATAGCCGCAGCATCTGGAGCATATGGTACGGTTGAGCGTGCAACCGTGTTTCCAGACCTGAAATCGGCCCTCGCCGATCGGCAATTTGTCTACGCAACAACGGCCCGCCCGCGCGATATGACCAAGGAAGTCATCACGCCGGAACAGGCAGGCACCGACATGCGCGCCCGTATCAAGCGAAGTGAAAACCTGGCGATGATCTTTGGCCGTGAAAAATTCGGCCTCAATAATGACGAAGTATCATACGCAGATGTCATCGTGACCGCACCCGTCAATCCCGCCTATGCGTCGCTCAATATCGCACAAGCCGTGTTGCTGATGGGATATGAGTGGTTTCGCCACGAGGCAACAACGCTGGGACAAGCAACGCCGGAATTGCAGGCCATGGAAGGCCCGGGCCTTAAAATGCCGGGCACCCGACCCGCCAACAAGGACGAGCTCGACAATCTCTATGTGCACATCGAAACCGAACTGATGGCATCAGGGTTTTTCAAGACAGTTGAAAAGCAACCGACCATGATGCGCAACCTGCGCAACCTCTTCGGCCGTGCTTCCCTTACCGAGCAGGAAATCAAGTCACTGCGCGGTGTCATTTCATCGCTTACCCGCAAGCATCTCCGGGAAAAGCAATGACCGCACCCCGCATTCTGCTTTTCGATTCCGGCATGGGCGGCCTAACCGTTGCCCGCGCCGTGGCGCAACAGATGCCAGAAGCGCATTTGGTGTATGCTGCGGACACAGCAGGTTTTCCCTATGGCGCTTGGGATGAAGCAGCACTCGTGCAGCGTATTCTAAAGGTCATCAACACATTCAACAATCAGGTCCAGCCCGACGTGATTGTAATTGCCTGCAACACCGCTTCGACAATTGCATTGGCGGAATTGCGCGCAGCGCTTTCCACACCCTTCGTTGGTACAGTGCCCGCAATCAAACCTGCAGCGGCACAGACAAAATCTGGCATCGTCGGCGTCCTCGCAACACCCGGCACGGTCAAGCGCGAATATACCCAGGCATTGATCAACAACTTCGCTTCAAACTGCAGGGTGACACTTCACGGTGCCCCGCATCTGGCAGAGTTTGCCGAACGACACTTGCGCGGCATGCGCATTGACCGGGAAGAATTGCGTGCTGAAATAGCGCCGGCCTTTGCCCCCGGAACCGATGTTATCGTCCTGGGCTGCACCCACTACCCGTTGATTGCCGACGAGATCGCCGAGGTTGCTCCATGGGAAGTGACCTATATCGACCCTTCAGCAGCGATCGCCAGAAGGGTGGGTGACGTCACAGACGAAGCCAGCCGCAAGCCTGCTCCCCCAGATTGCCCCGAACACGGAACGGTCATTATTACATCCGGCACGGCCGCTGACATGGAAACCCGGAATGCCTATTCCCGCCTCGGATTCCATCACCTGAAAGTGGTTAATCTGCCCGTTTGACTTCCATTTTGCGTTGCACTATAGCACCGCCACTGCTTACCTGCGGCCCGCAATCCTGCGTGCCTGTCGTCTGGGAAACCGGAAGAGGAGGGTGGGCTCCACATAACTCTTTTGGAGAGCCGTAAATGACAAAGCGTGCCAACGCAAAATACAAACTTGACCGCCGCCTGGGTGAAAACCTCTGGGGTCGTCCCAAGAGCCCCGTCAACAAGCGCGAATATGGCCCCGGCCAGCATGGTCAGCGCCGCAAGGGCAAACTCTCGAACTACGGCCTGCAGCTGCGCGCCAAGCAGAAGCTCAAGGGCTATTATGGAACCATTTCCGAGCGCCAGTTCTCCAAGCTCTACGAAGAAGCAGTCCGCATGAAGGGCGACTTGTCGGAGAACCTGATCGGCCTGCTCGAGCGCCGCCTCTCTTCAGTTGTTTATCGCGCCAAGCTCGCCTCGACGGTTTTCGCAGCGCGCCAGCTGGTCAGCCATGGTCACGTCAAGGTCAACGGAAGCCGCGTCACCATTCCTTCAATCCGCGTCAAGATCAGCGACACGATTGAACTGACGGACAAGGCCAAGGAGCTCGTTTCGGTTATGGAAGCCAAGGCTTCGGCTGAACGCGACGTTCCGGATTACCTCGAAGTTTCAGGCGACGGTATCAAGCTGACGCGCATTCCGTCACTTTCAGAAGTTCCATATCCAGTCCAGATGGAACCAAACTTCGTTGTGGAATATTACTCACGCTAATTTTTTTGCAAGACAAAGTGAAAGGGCCCCGCAAGGAGGCCCTTTTTCATTTGGTGCAGGGTCTGGGAGCTTGTCTGATGCGCGAGCGTGGTTTTGGACTTGGCCAAACGTTTGAGTGAAAATTATGTGGCGCATTTGGCACTCGCATGCTGTGGCGCTGCGTTTCGCTTGCGATACGAATGGGAACTAAAATCGGTCCCGGCGGTGGAAGTGTCAGCGCCAAAAACCGTGAAAGAAGAGAAAGGACTGTATCCATCAATGTAGCCTCCATTCGGCGTTCACATGTTTGAGCTCAGTTGGACGGATGATTGACGCATGCGCGACGCGGACCGCTTGCAGGGGACCGTCGAGATTGTGGGACCAGAAATCGAGAAATTTGATGAGGCGCGGAAACTTCGGCGCAAGATCGTATTCTTGCCAGATGAAAGTCTGCACCAGATGCCTGTAATCCGGCATGCAATAGGTGATTTCCGCGGTCGTCAGGCTCCAGCCTGCGAGCTGCCGTTCGAAATCACGATCAATACGTCTGTCACTCATGTTTGATCTCCTTCGGTGATCGCACAAGACAATTTCTTGATGATCCGATGTTGCGCCAGATTCTTGAATCGCTGGTTAAATCGCGCCGCAGCAACGTTTGCGACGGTTACTGCAATCCAAACGCATCAGCTACTTTTGCATCGGCTACGGCAATACATCCGGCAATCGTCGGGCTGATCGGCAAGTCCCGATAGGCCCCAAGCGCGCCATTCTGCTCGAGTTTTCCAGCAAGTCCGGGCACATCACCCGAGACCACCCAGATAAACCCGAAGGACGTCTCACGAATGGGCATGCCACCGGAATTGATAATCGCGGCAAAGGCTTGGTCTTTTTCGGTGCCGGGATTGAACACCACCATCATTGTTCCGCTGGCATCAGCGGTAAGTGCCGATTTCCGCATCAGGATCATCATGCCGGCGAGCCACACCAGGATCACCGATGCAAAGAGAAAAATGGCAAACCTGTGGCCAGGCCACTGCATCGATCAGGTTGCCGCAAAAGACTGCGCACGTTGTTCGCGGATGGGCAAATGCACAATCGCCGCGAACACGCCAAGCGCCACACTGAGCCACCAGACGATGTCGTAATTGCCATAGATATCGTAAAGCTTGCCGCCAAGCCACACACCCAGAAACGACCCGACCTGATGGCTGAAGAACACAAAGCCATAAAGCGTCGCCATGTAGCGCGTCCCGAACATCACGGTCACAAGCCCCATGGTCAGCGGCACGGTGGAGAGCCAAAGCAACCCCATGCCTGCGGTAAAGAAAAGCGTCGTGGTCTGCGTCACCGGCAACAACACAAAGCTTGCAATCACAACAGCCCGCAGCAGATAGATGATGCTGAGCGGCACACGCTTCTCGCCCTTGCCGCCAATGATGCCGGATGTGTAGGAGCCAACGACATTGAACAGCCCGATCAGGGCCATGGCAATTCCGGCAAATTCCTTGGTAATGCCATGCTCGCCAAGGTAGGGCGGCAAATGTATGGTAATGAATGCCAGCTGGAAACCGCACACGAAGAACCCCGACACCAGCAACACATAGGAGCGATGTCCGAAAGCTTCGGAAATGGCTTCTCGCATCGAGAGTTTTGTCTCGCCAGCGACATGCTTGCTGTCAGACGTGTTCTGTACCATCAGCGGCATTGCAAACACGATAATGAGCAGCGACGAAGCAGCGAGCGTTAGCAGCGATGTATTCCAGCCATAAGCTGCAATCATCGCACCTGCGAATGGCGAGAAAATGAACTGCCCCAGCGAGCCAGATGCCGTCGCCAGTCCGAAAGCCCATGATCTCTTTTCTGGTGGTACAATCCGCCCCAGTGCCGCCATCACGATGCCGAAAGACGAGAACGCAATTCCGGTCCCAACAAGTACGCCGCCGCCGAAATGCATCATCCACGGCACATGTGCATAGTTCATCGTCACGATACCTGCCGCATAGAGCAGGGCACCAACCATGAGGACGCGCGCCGATCCGTAGCGGTCTGCCAGCGCTCCGGCCACTGGCGTCATCGCACCCCACAACAGGTTTTGCAGCGCCATGGCGAATGAAAATGTTTCACGCGGCCACTGGTAGAAATCCGTAATCGGCTGCGTGAACAGCCCAAAAGTCGACCGTACTCCGAAGTTGATGATGGCAACAATGCATCCCGCAATGAGCACAGTCATAGGCATGAAGTACCAGGGGAGTGGCGCGGTTTGTGTATTGTTCATGCAGCCTCCATGTCACGTGCGGCAGATTTCGCGAATTCGGAATAGGCAACACCTGCCAGCACAATCACACCACCAACAATCGCCTGCCAGGTCAGTGTCTCGTTCAAGATCAGCCAACCGGACAACGAGCCAAGGATTGGAATGACATAAAGTGATGCTCCAACTGTCGTCGGTGGCAACTGTCCAACGGCGTGGTTCCAGATTACCACGACAAGGATCGTCCCCACAAAGCCCAGGAAGAACAGCGACCACCAACCGAAGGCATCAAGTCCTGCGATGACACCGAAAACACCGGGCCGGAAGAAAAACAGGGCAGGAACAGCGGCCAAAATCATCGTCAGCATCGTAACCCGCATCGCGCCATAGGCAAGTACCAGCGGTTTCGAAAAAACGATGTTGATGGCAAAACACACATTGCAGAACATGAGCGCCGCTATGCCGAACATGGTGTCGCGGTTGAAACTCGCAATGTCAGCATCCCCGCTGAACAGCAGGATTGATCCGGCAAGTGAGATGACAAGCCCGACAATCACCGCACCACTCAGTTTCTCGGCACCAAGGGCCGACGCAATCAGCGCGACGATCAGCGGCTGCACCGCGATGATGATGCTTCCGATGCCTGCCTTCACGAATTGAAAGCCGAAAATTGAACCAAGAAAATAACCAAACATGCCAATACAGGAGACGAGCAACAGCCTAGGCCAATCCTTGCGCGCAACATGGGTCCCGCAAAAAAGCAAGAAAGGAAGGCACATCAACGCAACCGATGTCAGCCGGATGAAGATGGAATCCCACGCCCCAATCGTTTGCGAGAATGACCGGATGAAGCCGGGGGCAACCCCCCAGACCATGACCGTTATTGCCAGGGCGATGTAAGCTTTGGTGCGCATGCTCGGCTAGTGATGCGGGGAAATGGCCTTGTGGTCAATTGTTTCGTGAGGCTTGCCTGCCATGTGGCAAGAAGATAGCCTGCCTGGATGTATCGATTGTCCTTCCTGCTAATCCTGTGGTTCGCAGGCATCGCCTGTGCTGCGCCTGCTGACGATCTTGTTGCGCAAGGTAACGAAGCGCTGAGGAAGATGGATGTGGTTGCAGCCATGGCCGCTTACACCCATGCGCTGGACACAGATCCGAAACACCCCGAAGCTGCCTATCAACGCGGGCGGATATTTCTGAAGATCGGGGAACCGCAGAAAGCCATCTCAGACTTTACCACAACGATTGTGGTACTGCCGGATTATGGCCGGGCCTATGCGCGGCGAGGCGAAGCCAAGGTGATTTTGAATTCATGGGAGCAGGCATTCGCCGATTTTGACAAGGCTGTCGAAGTGACGCCCGGTGATTACGAAGTCTTCGTCGTTCGCGCGACTTACAAATGGAAGCGAGGTGAGCTTCCCGGAGCTGTTGCAGACATGCAAGCGGCAATCGCAGTTGCCGATCCGGCCACCGCCACGCAATTGCGCAACCTGATGGACAGGATGAAGTGACGCCCTACTTGTAACCCTCCATAACCCGCTGCACTGCGGGTCTCTGGTTCATCGCTGCAAAATGCGAAGAGATTTTGGGAAACCGAGCAAGGTCAACGCCATCGCCCTGCATCCATGTGACGATGATATAGAGGTAGGGATCTGCGATTGTATATTGCTCGCCCATGACCCATGGCCCCTCGAGATAATCATTCTCGATGACAGCGGCGCAATCCGTCATGTTCTGCGCAACCTTGGCCTTCATGGTTTCGATTGCAGCCGCATCATCGCTCCAGCGGGAACCACGCACCTTGTGCGCATGGGCCACGTGAACTGTCGATGACAAGTAAGCGTTGAAAGCCTGCAACTGCGCCAGCTTGAATGGATCATTTGGTGCCAGCCGGATCTTCGGATGGATCTGCGCAACGAACAGGAGAATGGCAACATTCTCTGTAATCACGCCCTTGTCTGTCACCAGAACCGGAACCCGTCCTTTTGGATTAAGTCGCAGAAACTCCGGCTTGCGCTGGTCACCCGCGCCCAGGTCCATTTTCACTGTGGTGTAATCTGCACCCGCTTCTTCAAGTGCAATGTGCGAGGCAACCGAACAACTGAGGCCCGAGCTGTGATAAAGTGTAAGGCTCACGCGGAAACACCTTTTTCCTTCATCAACCCTTCAAGTTCACCAGACTGGAACATTTCCATCATGATGTCGGCACCACCGACAAACTCGCCTTTGACGTAGAGCTGCGGCACGGTGGGCCAGTTTGTGTAGTCCTTGATGCCCTGGCGGATTTCGTCTGACTCAAGAACATTGACGTCCTTGAAATCCTACGCCGAGTTGCTTGAGGATTTGCACAGAACGCCCCGAGAAGCCGCACATCGGCATTTCGGCGGTGCCCTTCATGAACAGCACAACGTCGTTGGACTTTACAGTTGTATCGATGGTTGATTTGATGTCGGTCATTTTATTCCTCTGGTATTGAAGTTTGTAAGGCCAGCGCATGCAACTCGCCACCCATGCGGCCTTTGAGCGCTGCGTAAACCATCTGGTGCTGCTGTACCCGGTTCTTGCCCTTGAAGGACGCCGAGATGACATTGGCGGAATAGTGGTTGCCGTCACCTGCAAGATCACGGATTTCGATTTGCGCGTCCGGCAGACCTTCCTTGATAAAGCGTTCAATTTCCTGGGCAGTCATGGCCATGCAATAAGGTACCTCGTTTGAGACACCTAAAATAGAGCAGTCGAGGCGCAATTACCAGTGCTGCAACCGCATTCACCCCGCCTTCACACCTTTCACGGCATTGGCAACGGATTCGTAAACAATCTTGCCATCAGGCTGCACCGGCAGAGATTCCGCAAGTTCTGCCCGCAAGGCTTTCCCTTCAGCTGGCGAAAGACCAGACAGGACCTTGCCCAGCGGCCCCACCGGAACCACGTTTGACGCCCAAAAGTCATCAAGATTGTCAAAAGACACCGAGATTCGCAGAACCGTCATATCCACCGATTGCAGCCCGGCATCCGTCCAAAGTTTGCGCAGGCCCGCTTGCGACGAAGCCTGCGGGCTTGGTGGTTGCGGTGCTGCGTGCCCAAGTTTGACCAATGCGCGATAGAGCGGGCTCAGCGGCACACACAAATTCGGCAGATCCCACATATAGGCGGCCACCATCCCGCCGGGTTTTACCACCCGTGCCAGTTCAGCCACGCCCTTCGCCGGATCAGGAACAAACGCAATGACCAACGCCATGACGCCGGTATCGAAAGAGTTTCCATCGAAAGGCAACGCCTGCGCATCACCCACGTGAAATGATACGCCATGCAGTGCAGGCCGCTCGCGTGCGAAAGCGACTTGTCCATCAGATGGATCAATTCCTGTGACCGCAGAAGGATTGGCGCGGGCAACGATTTCCTCTGTGAAAGCCCCATTGCCGCAGCCCACGTCCAGCCAGCTTTTGCCCGCCGGAACCTTCAGCCAATGCAAGAACTCATCTCCTGCAATCCTGCTCCATCGTCCCATCATGCGTTCGTAGGCTTTGCCATCACTGAACATGTCTGATGCTTGGGTCATTTTGGTTCTCCTCGCGTCAGTGTGGCACAGACAAGAAGAATTCATACTCCCAATATTGATCAATCGCAGAAGTAGCGGTATCTGTTCCCTACCGCACCAAAAGGGAAACGCAATGACACTATCGCGCCGTCACTTCCTCGCAACCTTGATGTCGCCTGCATTCGCCCCGATTGCCAGGGCCGAAGAACCTTTCCCCATCAAGACAACCGAAGCCAAGCAGGTCGCCTTCAAATACCAGCGCCGCGACATGGCGTTTGAAACGAATGAACCTGCGGGAACCTTGGTCGTCGATTCGCGCGGGCGCTTTCTCTACCACGTCCTCGGCAATGGCATGGCCACACGCTATGGCGTGTCGCTCGGCAAAAGCACCCACGCCTGGACCGGCGAAGTGGTGATCAAGAAAATGGCGGAATGGCCAACCTGGACTCCTGCACCCTATCACCTGCAGGTGAAACCCGATCTGATCAAATGGAAAGACGGCATGCCCGGTGGCCCCGACAATCCGCTGGGTGCCCGCGCCATGTATCTCTTCAAGGGCGACGTTGACACCATCAACCGCATTCACGGCGCAGCCAAGCCATCCGACATCGGCGGCAAGAAAACGGCCGGTTGCATCGGCATGCTCAACGTCGACATCATCCACCTCTACGCCAATGTGCAGGTGGGAACACGCGTGGTGATGATGGCGTAGGAACGCGGCGACAGGACAATGCCGGCGAGGATTCCCTCCCCCCTTGTGGGCCCCTTGTGGGGAGGGCAACAGCGCGCATAGACGCCCCGCTGAAGACAGCAGGTGCGCTGGTTCGAACCGCGATCATCGCCGGCACTCAGGATGTATCCTGCGAGAGGACATCCCACGCCAGACTGTGGCATTCGCGCAGGACGCTGTCGATCTCGTCCTTGCCATTTTTACGTCGTCCCGGAGGCGGACCGGGGCGAAGTGGCGTTGTGAACACATGACCTTTTAATGTCGCGCGCCGCGCCCGCCATTGCGCCATGCGCTTGGCTTCGCGGGACAGGTTCGCAAGCGCCCGTTTGACCGCCTCCAGACGGCGGCTGAGGCGCAAGGTCTCGGCTTCCCTTTTCATGCGCTGAAGTGGAAACATCGCCAGAAACAGTGAGCGCGGATCGGGATCACCAACCGTTCTGATGCGCGGACCCGATTGGGCCGGGCTTTGATCCTCATCCCTGAACGTCTTGCGCGTATCAAAGAGTTGAAACGCCAGGCACCGACCGGTTCCCTTGGACGCAAAGACAAGCCCTGGCGGCATCGTCCGGGGTGACGGCAGCGGCACCACCAACCCCCGCGCCGCAACAACGATCAACCGGCGCACCGCCGATTCTGCTGGGTGGAGAACCCGGACAATCGCCCGGTAAACCGGCTGCGGCAACAGCTTCGTGTCCCCCAGCAAGGCCACCAGCGCCGCCACAATGCGGGTCAGCGCTGCCTTGTTGATGTCGATGGCTCTGTCCCAGTCCACAGGTTTTCTCCTGCGCCGCAAATAGAACATAATAAGAACATTGTCAATTGGTTTTGTGGGCGGGGCAGAAGCAGAACACCAAAAAGATTCCGTCACCCCGGCGCAGGCCGGGGCCAGGCTTACCTCAAGTGGCCCGCAAAAAAGCCTCGTCCCGGCCTGCGCCGGGATGACGGTATGTTTGGGAGCTGCGAAGCGGAAATATACCTACAGCGCATCAGCGGCATGGGAGGGTGAAGGGCGTGATACTGCCAATCTTATGACAGCTTGCTCAGGGCAGTTCGAAGAAAATAGGGATTTGAGAAACCTACCCCGCCATAAACCCCGGAAACCATCCCTCATGCGCGGCGCGCAGTTCGCTGAGGCGCACGGACACATCTCCCATCACCACGGTTGGGTCTTGCGTCGTGATGCCGATCTTCACCACATCCACCCCCGCCGCATGCGCCTGCGTGATGATCTTGGCGGCTTGTTTGGCGGGGCAGGCTAATATGTAACGCGCCTGGTCTTCACCGAACAACTGCGCGTGGTCGCTCACCTTGATGTTGCGCACCGAGGTTTCCGGCCAGTGCCATTTCGATGACCGCCGCAGCCAGCCCGCCATCGGAAATGTCATGCACAGCAGACACTTGCCCGTGATTGATCAAGCTGCGCACGAAGTCGCCATGGCGGCATTCGCGGGCCAAATCGACCGGTGGCGGAGCGCCTTCCTCGCGGCCCAGAACATCACGCAGATAGGCCGACTGGCCCAAGTGTGAACCGTGCCCTCCGACGAGCAAGATCGCATCGTCTTCAAACTTGAACGCCAGCGTCGTCATCTTCGACAAATCGTTGAGCAGCCCCACGCCACCGATCGTGGGCGTGGGCAATATCGCTTTCCCGTTTGTCTCGTTGTAAAGCGACACATTGCCGGAGACGATGGGGAAATCCAGCGCGCGGCAGGCTTCACCGATGCCTTTGAGCGCCAACACAAACTGCCCCATGATTTCCGGCCGCTCCGGATTGCCGAAGTTGAGATTGTCGGTGATCGCAATCGGCTCTGCACCGACGCACACCAGATTACGCCAGCATTCCGCCACCGCCTGCTTGCCGCCTTCAAACGGATCAGCCTCGACATAGCGCGGCGTCACATCCGATGAACAGGCAATGGCCTTGTTCGGCCCGATGCGCACCACACCGGCATCACCACCCGGAATTTGCGCGGTGTTGCTGCCGATCAGCGAGTCATACTGCTCCCACACCCAGCGGCGCGAACACATGTCGGGCGAACCGATGAGTTTCAGCACAGCCGCCTTGAGATCAGAAGGCGCAGGGACATTCGTCAGTACACTGAGTTTCTGCAGGCTCCACCCAGGGCCGGTCATATTCCGGCGCTTCATCCCCCATCTGCTTGATCGGCAGATCGGCTTTCACTTCGCCGCCATGCTTGATCACGAAGCGCAGCGTGTCCGTGGTGTATCCAATGATGGCGAAATCCAGATCCCACTTGTGGAAAATCGCTTCCGCCTCTTTTTCCTGCTCGGGCCGCAGCACCATCAACATGCGCTCCTGGGATTCCGACAGCATCATTTCGTAAGCCGTCATGCCGGTCTCGCGGCACGGCACCTTGTCGAGATCAAGCTCGATGCCAAGATTGCCCTTGGCCCCCATCTCAACCGACGACGATGTGAGCCCCGCCGCACCCATATCCTGAATGGCAATGACCGCACCCGATGCCATCAACTCCAGACACGCTTCCAGCAGGCACTTCTCGGTGAAAGGATCGCCGACTTGCACGGTGGGGCGCTTTTCTTCCGCCCTGTCGTCAAATTCGGCGGACGCCATCGTCGCCCCGTGAATGCCGTCGCGTCCGGTCTTCGCTCCGAGATAGACAATTGGCAGACCCACGCCCTTGGCCTTGGAATAGAAAATCTTGTCGGTGTCCGCGATGCCAACCGCCATCGCATTGACGAGAATATTGCCGTTGTAACGCGCGTGGAAATTCACTTCGCCGCCAATCGTCGGCACGCCAAACGAATTGCCATAGCCACCAACACCAGCAACGACACCGGACACCAGCCGCTTGGTTTTCGGATGATCCGGCGCACCAAAGCGCAGCGCATTCAACGCCGCAATCGGCCGCGCACCCATGGTGAACACATCGCGCAGAATTCCACCCACACCCGTGGCCGAACCCTGATACGGTTCAATGTAGGAGGGGTGATTGTGGCTCTCCATCTTGAAGATGATCGCCTGGCCATCGCCCACATCAATGACACCAGCATTCTCGCCAGGCCCGCAGATAACGCGGGGGCCAGTGGTTGGCAGCTGCTTCAGCCATTTTTTGGAGGACTTGTAAGAACAATGCTCATTCCACATGGCCGAACAGATGCCGAGTTCGGTAAAGGTGGGCTCGCGGCCCAGCAGGCTGACAAAATGCTTGTATTCATCCGGCTTGAGACCATGGCTGGCAACGAGTTCCGGGGTGATGGCAGGTTCATGGGAATGTGTCATGGAAGCCCGGCTTTAGCGGGCCAAATATAGATTCACAACTGCCCATCGCAACAGACATGTCCGATGCTCGGCAGAGCGCATCGTCAGCGCAGAGACCATGTGCAAAACCCGTTTCTTTCACAACGGGGATAATTATTTCCCCGTTGCCCGGTCAGCCTAACACACTTCTCCCGACGCGCTGACAATACGCATCATTGGCCGCATATTGTCGTTGAAGTCGGCAACGTCAAAAGTTGCATGCACTTCGTCCGAATGCGTTTTCATCGCTTGCGCGAGGGCACGCATGTCCTCGCGCCGTTTTCTTTCGACAAGAATTTTGCCGACCATTCCGTTCTTGAACATCACACTTTGCCTTCCAAACGCCCCTTGCGAGTAACCTAGCAGGAACAGATTTCATCAGGTTGAAAGCGGGATCTTTAATTCTACCCAGAATCGGAGACGTGCGTTAACCAAGCTCAGCCAGCGAGCGGCTTGAGACTCGTGATGGTGGAGTATTTTTCCTGGTTGCGAGAAGCTGCCTGCAGCACGCGCGTCATGCGGTCCATAAGCATATTATTGGCTTGTTCCAGGGCTTCATTTGCCATTTCGGCTGTCGTGGATGATTTGGAAAAGAACTTCAACATTGTCGCCTCTATGAAGTTTAGGGTGCATGCAATCCGTTAGATTGCCCGCAAATAAATGACTCGTTTTTGACTGTTAATCTACGGTTAAAACGGGTTGTGTTGAACAGCTGCTTATCAAAGGCGCACCGATTTGCATCAATATCTCGCTAAGCAGCAAGCAGGCTTTCAAACAGCGGCCTGCAATCGGTTTTGCCATGCAGCGGCTCAATCATGTTTTCTGGATGCGGCATCATGCCGATGACATTGCCATCCTTGCTGACGATGCCGGCAATGTCATTCATCGCGCCATTTGGGTTGGTGTTCTCGGCATAGCGGAACACAACGCGGTTCTCGGCCTCGATTTCCTTCAGCGTCTCCGCGTCACAGATATAATTCCCCTCGCCATGCGCGATGGGGCAGGAAACCACAGAACCCTGCTTCATCTTGTTGGTGAACCAGGTCGCATTGTTTTCGACCCGGAGCTTCACCTCGCGGCACACGAACTTGAGACCGGCATTGCGCACCAGCGCCCCCGGCAAAAGGCCAGCCTCGGTGATGATCTGAAAGCCATTGCAAACCCCGAGAACCTTTAACCCTTTCATGGCCTTGGCCCTGATATCCGACATGATGGGTGAACGCGCTGCTATCGCCCCGCAGCGCAGATAGTCGCCATATGAAAACCCGCCCGGAACCACAACAAGATCAACATTGGGCAAAGTCGTCTCCGCATGCCACACGGCGACAGGCTTTTTTCCAGTAGTCGCCTCAAGCGCCAACATCATGTCGCGCTCACGATTGATACCAGGGAAAACAATGACGGCGGTGTTCATTGGATTTCTATCGAATAATTCTCAATCACGGTATTCGCAATCAGCTTGTCGCACATGGCCTTTACCGTTGCTTCCGCTTTTGCGCGATCAGTCTCCGCAAGTTCAATTTCGAAATACTTGCCCTGCCGCACGCTGCCAATCCCGTCGAACCCCATATGGCCAAGTGCGCCTTCAATGGCCTTGCCTTGCGGATCGAGGACGCCGGTTTTGAGGGTGACTTTGACGTATGCTTTCATATCGGAATCTTTCAGTAAGGCCTTCATCCGCCCGGAAGGCGGTGTGTTATCCCTCTCCCTTTGGGGAGAGGGAAGCTCGCGTGAGCAAGCGGGCGATAGACGTCAATCCGTCTTCACCAGCTTTGGCCTGGTCCGCTCGGGCTGATCCGCCGGTGGCAAAATGCCAAGCCGACGTGCCACTTCCTGATAGGCTTCAACAAGTCCGCCCATGTCGCGGCGGAAACGATCCTTGTCCAGCTTCTCGTTGGTTTTCAGATCCCACAGGCGGCAATTGTCCGGGCTGATCTCGTCAGCCAGCACCACGCGCATCATGTCATTCTCAAAATAACGGCCAAATTCAAGCTTGAAATCCACCAGCTTGATGCCGATACCGAGAAACAGTCCCGACAGGAAGTCATTGATCCGGATCGTCATGTGCATGATGTCGTCCATCTCCTGCGGAGAGGCCCAGCCAAATGCAGTGACATGTTCCTCATTGACCATTGGATCGTTGAGCTTGTCGTTCTTGTAGTAAAGTTCAATGATCGAGCGGGGCAGGGCAGTGCCTTCTTCCATGCCCAGACGCTTGGACAGGGAACCGGCAGCCACGTTGCGGATCACGACTTCGAGCGGAATGATTTCGACCGCGCGCACCAGTTGCTCGCGCATGTTGAGCGAGCGAATGAAATGCGTGGGCAGGCCGATGTCGTTGATCTTGGTAAACAGGAACTCCGAAATCCGCTGGTTCAGCACGCCCTTGCCTTCAATGACGGCCTTTTTCTCGGCGTTGAACGCTGTGGCGTCATCCTTGTAATGGACAACAACAGTATTCGGCTCCGGACCTTCATAAATGATCTTGGCCTTGCCTTCATAGATCTTGGCCCGTTTGTGGTTCATCGGGAAAATCCTCATTGATACCTTTTGCAGTTCCCGAATAGCACGCCAGGAACCATCCTCAGACAGGAATTTAGGGTGAGTTGAAATCAGTTGGGGATATAGCGGATTGTGTTGCGCTGCACAATGCCTTTGAAAGTGTTGATTTAGGACCGTCCCATGGCTATCTGGAACCCATAGAACGAGAGGATTCCCGCTATGACAACTTTCGACAATCGCAAAGAGGGCTTCGAAAAAAAGTTCGCCCACGATGAAGAGCTCCGCTTCAAGGCAACCGCGCGCCGCAACAAGCTTCTCGGCCAGTGGGCAGCAGAAAAGTTGGGCCTCTCGGGCGATGCTGCCGTCAGCTACGCCAAGGACGTCGTGGCCGCGGATTTTGAAGAGGCCGGTGATGATGATGTCGTGCGCAAGGTCATGGCTGATTTCACGGCAAAGAATGTGGACCAGTCTGAACATCAGGTGCGCCGCACGATGGACGATCTGATGGCCACCGCCATTGATCAAATCAAGGCTGGGTGAGTATTTTGGCCACTTCAGCATTCAATATTCGTGATCGTTTGGCATCAGACAAACCATTCCTGTTTCCCTGGCTTGGCATGCCGGGCGCTACCCAGGCCGGACAAATCGCCCGGCTGCCGTTTGAAGGTGTAGCACTCGATCTGCAGCATGGCATGATTGACAACGGCGCTGCGGCGGAAATGATTCCCGCAATCGTTGCAGCCGGCAAGCCTGCAATTGTCCGCACCTTGTGGAACGATCCAGGCCTCGTCGGTTATGCCTTGGACATGGGTGCATCAGCTGTGATCGCCCCGATGATCAACAGCAGGGGCGAAGCGGAAAAACTCGTGAGCTACGCAAAATACCCGCCCATGGGCGCGCGCAGCTGGGGCGGATACCAGATGGTGCAGGCGGCAGGCGTTTCCGCAGCAGAATATCTGCAGCAGGCCAATTCACAAACACTGGTCTTTGCGATGATTGAAACCCGAGCCGCCCTTGATGCTGTGGATGACATTGCCTCTGTGCCAGGCCTGGACGGCTTGTTTGTAGGGCCAAGTGATTTGTCTATTGCCTTGTCAAACGGCAAGGGCATCGACAAGACCAGCCCGGACACAATCGCTGCCATGAAGAAAGTATCTGCAGCCTGCAAGGCCAACAAGCTTGTCGCTGGCGCATTTGCCGGTTCGGCAGACGTGTTGAATGCCTACTTCACAGAAGGCTTCCGCTTCTTCGCAGCCATCACCGACGGTGATTTGCTTCGCCGCGGTGCATCTGCAATGTTGGCAGAAGTGAAACGCTGACCCGCAAACAACGCAGGGGAATACTTATATGGACAAACGGGTAGACCTCGCGGCAGATCACGCCGCAATTCTGGACAAGCTGATAGCGCTGGTCCACGCGGCAGGTCCGATTGACGCACAAACCGACAAGTATTTCACCAATACAAGCCGAATTGTTGCAGCCAATGGCGATATGGAAGTGACCTTCGCAATTTTCATGCGCCGCCGTGTTGTCGCAGCACTCGAACCTGCGATCAGGCTGGCGCGCTATCTGGTGCCGGATGTGAAGATCAAGCGGCTGGTGGAAGAGGGCGATGTTGTGCCCTCAGAGCGCAAGTTGCTCGAAGTCACGGGCTCAATGAAGAAGCTCTCGGAATGCGAAACCCTGTTGTTGCAGAAAATTGGTTTTCCCTGCGTCTCCGCCAACAACGCCTATGAAATGTGCCGCGCCATTCCTTATGCGGCCTTCATGGATATGCATGCCCGCCACGGCAGCGGCGCAGACATGAATATCCTCGCCGCCTACGGTGCGATGGTTGGCAGCGAAGCGGCAAAACGTGACAACAGCGCGATCAAGGGCTTTGTCGGATCGTCACAGGATTTGACAGCGCCATTCTTCGGCAGCGGCGGCGGTATGGGAACCATGCCACATGCCCTTGTCGGCTATGCCGATGGTGACGTGTTGAAGGCAATGAAGCAATTTGTGAAGGCGCTGCCCGATGTGAAATCACTCGTGGCACTTGTCGATTACAAGGGCGAAGAGATCACCGACGCCCTGCGCTGCGCCAAATGGTTTTATGACGAAGCCAAACTCGACAAGGAAGGCAAGTCATTCGGCGTCCGCCTCGACACGCATGGTGGCCGCTTTTCCGAGGGTCTCGACTACGAAAAATCAGTCGATGTCGTCGGCCACTGGCTCAAGGTGTCGGGTGAGTACAACATCGTTGAACATGTCGTTGGCGGCAGGGCCTTCCAGCTCGATCCAGGCAACATCCTCGTCGACAAAGTCCGCCGTATCCTGTTCGGCAAAGGCGTGTCAGTCGCAAATATCATCCACATGCGCCTGGCACTGGACAAGGCCGGATACAAATCCGCGAAAATCGTTGGGTCTTCCGGTTTTGACCCGCAAAAATGCCAGATCATGGGAGCAGCAAACGCGCCTCTGGATACTGTCGGCACAGGCAGTTTCCTGCCCGCTACACTGGGCGAAACTTACGCCACAGCCGATATTATCAAGTATAACGGAAAAAAACGTGTAAAACTTGGTCGCGAATTCCTTTTCGACTAATTTTATACTTGCTTTAACCTGTAATTAACTGGTTAAAACTGTCCCACGTATGGCGTCTGTAGTGGGATAAAGTATATGTTGAACCGCGTCCGCGCCGCATTAGCGGCTATTCTGTTGTTGCTGGTTGCCAACGTCGATATGGCTGAAGCCCGCCGCTCCAGAAATCTCCCAGATCCTACCTTGCGCATCAGTATAGATATCTCGTCGCAATCCATGTCGATCTATTCACGCGGCCAAAGTCAGGGCAACTACAAGGTATCCACAGGCAAGCCCGGCTATTCAACACCGCGCGGCAGCTGGCGTGTGCAACGCATGGCGCGGGTCCATTGGTCCAGACAATTCAACGCGCCTCTGCCACATGCAATTTTCTTCGTCGGCGGCGTAGCGATCCACGCAACCAAAGGCGTGCATCGCCTGGGCACACGCGCCTCGCACGGATGCGTGCGCATGTCCCCGGGTGATGCCGCAAAGGTTTACGGATTGGTTGCAAGGCATGGTATGAAAAACACTTTGGTAACTGTAACGCATTGAATTGAATTGGAGGTAACCACCAGTTCAGGTTCATGCAGCAATGTGTCCCCAAGGCCTCGAGGCATGCGCCTCGGGGCCCACCAATTGAGGACGCAAATGCAAAAAATCCTGAAAACTGTATTGGCCCTATGTGTGGCAGTCACTGTTTTTGCCGGTCCTTCTGAAGCGAGCAAGCGCAGCTCCAAGGCTGAACCAGTTGTGAACGTCGAAATCAGCATTTCCGACCAGGCGATGTGGGTCGATGTGAACGGTCGTCACTATGCCAACTGGAAAGTTTCCACCGCCCGCGATGGCTACTACACGCCGCGCGGCACTTATGGCGTGAAGCGCATGGCCAGGGAATATTACTCGCAGAAATACGACAATGCACCGATGCCATATTCCGTGTTCTTCAAGGGTGGCTATGCCATCCACGCCACCGATTATGTGCGCACCCTCGGCCGCCCTGCATCGCATGGCTGTGTCAGGCTTCATCCGCGAAACGCGGCGCGGCTCTTCTCACTGGTTCAAAAATATGGGATGAACAGGACACGGATCACCTTGGTGGAATGAGGCTCATGTGTCGCGAATTGCATTGGTTACGGGCGGTGCCCAGGGAATAGGCGGCGCGAGTGCAGAACGCTTTCTGAAGGATGGGTTCAGGGGTGTTGTGCTGGTGGATCGCAATGCCGAGATGCTCGCGGTGAAATCCCGCGAGCTTTCTCGTTTTGGAATGGTTGAAACCGTTGTTGCGGATCTGATGGATGACGCAACGCCGGAACGCGCCGTCAGTCTCGCACTGAAAACCTTTGGAACCATCGATGTCCTGGTGAATGCTGCAGGCAGCACCGAACGCTGCGGCATCGATGACACAACACCGGCTGCCTTCGACCGGCTGTTCGACACCAATGTGAAAGCCCCACTCTTCCTGATGCAGGCCGCGGTGAAACCAATGCTGCAAAAGAAGTCCGGCGTGATCATCAACATGACCAGCATGCTGGCGCATGGCGGCCCGCCAAACCTTGCGACATACTCGGCATCCAAATCCGCCCTGATAACGCTGACGAAATCAGCCGCCAACACCTACAAGCGTCAAGGCATCCGTGTCTTCGCCATCAACCTCGGCTGGATCCACACCGAGGGCGAACACAAGACCCAGACCGAATTTCACAAGCTGCCGGAAGACTGGCACGTGGCAATGGGCAAGCGCATGCCGGCAGGCCGCCTGATCAACGCAGCAGACGTGGCAGGCGTCTGCTCATTCCTCACATCACCATCAGCCATGATGATGAATGGTGCCGTGATCGACTACGAGCAAATGCCAACAGGCGTCTTCGACGACCACCCGGCACTGGCGCGGGAGTAGGGCGCTCCGCTCGCCCGCGTACGCAACGCACTCTGCTCGCCCGCTTGCGGGAGAGGAATACGGAATGGTCAAATGAAAACATCCTTTGTGAGAAAAACATAGGAATATAAACAATTTACCCAAGTTCCAACACCGTGATCTCGGGTGGCATTCCGAGCCGGATAGGCAGGATGGAACATCCCAATCCACCCGACACCACGAGGTGCCGGCCATCCTCAACAATGTGCCCATAGGCATAGCGATTGCCATAGCTCGATGGCACGACCGGTGAATAGCCGAACAGCCGAACCTGACCTCCATGCGTATGTCCGCTCAGCGTCAGGGAAACGCGCTCCGGCACGTCCATGAACAGGTCGGGTTCATGCGCCAGATGGATGATCGGCGCAGCGTCGGTCACTTGCGCGAGCGTCCCATCCAGATCGGCGCGGGAAATGAACTTGTGCTTCTTGAGTTTGATCGCAACCATGCTGGCCGTGCCGGAAAGCCAAAAGGGCAGGGAATCTTTCACAAGTCTCACGGCGCGGTTTTCCAGCACAGGAATGCCGACGCCTTCCAATTCCACTTGTGCCCGCGTCGGTCCGTGCTGCCTGATCTGCGCGGCCTCGTCCACCCACCAGTCATGATTGCCACACACCGCATAGACGCCCATCGACGCCTTCAGCGCGCTTGCCGCATCCGCCACATCCTTTTCGCTGTACGACGTTGTGACAAAGCGGTTGGTGGCGAGATAATCACCCATCAGCAGGATCACATCCGGCGAGAGACCATTGGCCGCTGCAATGATGTTTTGCCATCGCGAGATATTCATCACCGGCCCGGCAATATGCGGATCAGCCAGCATCACGATTTTCAACTTGAGGCCATCGGTCCAGCGTGGTGGCGTGAATTGATAGGTCACCGTGCGCAGCCGGTAACCCGCTTCAACAACCGTGCCGTAAAATCCGGTCACCGCACCGGCAGCAACAAGCCCGCCCAGCCATCTGAAAAACCCACGCCGTGAAATCATGCCGCTGCACTGCCGCCCGAAGCCGACAAATCTGTGGCATGCGCCTCGGTCAGGCACCACTCACGAAACGCCTTGATCATCGGCTGGTCGGCGGTCTCCACCGGAGAAATCACATAATAGGCAAAATCTGCAGGCGCCCTCAGCGACAATTCAAATGGCTTGATCAGCCGGCCAGCGGCCAGATCATCCGCCACCAGATTTAAATCGCCCAGCGCCACGCCGAAACCATCGATCGCCGCCTGAACCGCCAAGGCCGTGTGATCAAAATGCAAGCCTGCCGTGGAGTCGAAATCCTTGACGCCCGCCGCCATCATCCACATGCGCCAGTTGGGCCAGGGTGAACCTTGCGCATCCCAATCAAGATGGATCAGGGTATGCTTCAACAAGTCGCGCGGTACCTTGAGCGGCTTCTCTTTGGTAATGATCTTCGGACTGCACACCGGAAACACCTTGTCCTGAAATAAAAGGTCGGCGCGCAGTCCCGGATATTTGCCAAGCCCGAAGCGGATGGCCACATCCGCATCATCCCGGGTGAAGTCGACGGGGGCAGCGGAAATATCCACGCGCACATCGGCCCCGGGAAAAGTCGAAAAGAACCGATCGAGCCGCGGTACCAGCCATTTCGCCGCAATCGAAGGCGCGGACGATACCCGCAGCTGGTTGTGTGAGGTGATGCGCCGCATGCGGTTCAGCGCCCGGCTCAGGATATCCAGCGTCTCGCGCGTCGAATTCAAACAGGATTTCACCCGCCTTGGTCAGCTTCATGCTGCGGCTGGTGCGGGTAAACAGCTCGACCCTTGTCTGCTCTTCCAACTCCTTGATCTGATGGCTGATTGCGGCAGGGGTCACATGCAATTCTTCAGCGGCACGACTGAAGCTCAGGTGGCGGGCGGCGGCATCAAAAGCCCGCAGCGAACGCAATCCGGGAAAGGTCTCGAGCATTTCTCATCTTCAAACAAAATTTGACGTTGAAGCAAGAATTACTCGTTTGCACTTAATATTTCTACCTCCTAAATAGGGATCATCAAAAAGATTTACAGAAAGTTAAGGCCATGAACACCTCCCTCATCACCCGCATCCGCAAGTTCTACGACAGCGTCACGACCATGGATGCCGCCACTGTCCGCATGCTCGAAATCACCCACGTTGAGGTGCGCCGTTCATCCCGCCTGTGGGGTGTGTAACGTTTACTTCCCCTTCCACACGGGCTTGCGCTTTTCGGCAAAGGCCCGTGCCCCTTCCAGCTGATCCTCGCTCGCATAGAGCTTGTCCACCGTCGGCAACTTCCGCTTCGTGACCATGTGAAACGCCTCGTGCACGGGCAGGTGAGCAGTTTCGCGGTCAATCTCCTTGATCGCTGCAAACACCAGCGGCGGACCATCAGCCAGCTGATCGGCCAGCGCCCGCGCCCGCGCCATTAATTCACTGGCTGGAACAACCTCGTTGACCAGTCCCCAGTGCTTTGCCTCATTGGTGTCAATCACCCGGCCCGTAAACAACATCTCCATGGCGACGTGATGGGGAATGCGTCGCGGCAGCTTGATTGTCGCGGCATCCGCCACTGTGCCCGAGCGGATTTCCGGCAATGAAAAAGTCGCATGTTCTGCAGCGATGATGATGTCGCAGGAGATCATGATTTCAAACCCGCCACCAAAGGCAAGGCCATTGACCGCGCAGACAACCGGCTTGTTCAGGCCTTTCAGTTCCTGCAATCCGCCAAAGCCGCCAACACCATAGTCAGAATCTGGCGCTTCACCCTGTGCCGCTGCCTTCAGATCCCAGCCGGGGCAGAAGAATTTCTCGCCTGCAGAAGTCAGAATGGCAACGCGCAGGTCCGGATCGTCGCGGAACCCGGCGAATATGTCACCCATGATGCGTGAGGTGGCAGCATCAATCGCATTGGCCTTCGGCCGGTCGATGGTGACTTCAAGAACCGCGCCACGGCGGGCAGTGTGGATGCGTGTGGGCATGTTACTTCCTTCGACAAGCATTTGATCTGTGTCATATACAAATACATCCGCTGTGACAAAATCAACTCCGGAAAATGATCAGGAGATTCAAATGAAAGACCAAGCGCACAAGACATGGATCGTCGTAGCAGACGGCGGGCAGGCTCGCATCCTGCTGAACACGCACCGGGACAAGGGGCTGACGGAACTTCCTCTGGCCAGCAAGCACGATCCCCGGTTTTTGAACCATGAACCAGGAGCAGCGGTTCACCATTCACCCATCTTTAAGCCAACAGAGGAAAAGCGCCGTGAAACCGCTTTTGTCGACACGCTGGCAGAAACTGTGCAGCAAGGTGTTTCAAGCCATGCCTGTGACGGATTAATCCTGGTGGCACCCGCCAATGTGATGGGGCAGTTGCGCAAGGCGCTGAACACGCAGGCCCACAAAATCATCCTGGGAGAGATTGTACACGACTATGCGCATCAGGACGTAAATGCGATCTACAAACACGTGAAGGAATACCTGCCGCTGTAACAAGCATTGGGGCTATCCCAAGACGACCAGCGCATCCACTGCAACTGCTCCCTTTTTCAGGACGAGCAGCGGATTGATGTCGAGTTCTTCAACGTCATGCGCAAGTGCGAATGCTGCGACGGATTCGATGGCTTTGTAGGTGGCTTCGGCATCGCCGGATTTTCCGCGAAAGCCGGTCACGAGCTTCCACACTTTGAGCGTCTCACAAGCCTGGGTGATCTCTGATCGTGTGGTGGGAAGCAGAAGGGAGACAGAATCCTGCAACAATTCCGCCAACACTCCACCAGCACCAATGACCAGCGCCAACCCAAACTGCGGATCGCGCTTTACGCCGATAATGAGTTCCGCGACGGCACCGGTGACCATCCTCTCAACGAGGAGTTCGTCCGATATCTCACCCATGCGCCGCGCCGCTTCACGCACGTGTTTTGCCGAGGTGAGATTG
The DNA here is from genome assembly GCA_963738595.1 of uncultured Alphaproteobacteria bacterium. Classification (GTDB taxonomy): domain Bacteria; phylum Pseudomonadota; class Alphaproteobacteria; order Rhizobiales; family Aestuariivirgaceae; genus Aestuariivirga. The sequence goes on along the minus strand of CAVTXF010000005.1, from coordinate 827,077 downwards.
AGGGCAACGCCACCCGCTTCTGTCTTGTGCGCGATGGCTGTTGACGACACTTTCAGCGTTACCGGATAGCCAATTTTCTCTGCTGTCATGACGGCATCTCTGGCAGCACAAACAGCACCTTTCGGAACGGCGAGCCCAAATTTCTTGAGAATTTTCTTCGCCGCAGACTCAGTGAGGGTCGAAGGGTGAACATCCTTCCCCATCTGGTTCGAATGGTGCGCTGCGCCGGGAGAGGTTCCTTCACGCGCACTCCAATTCGCACCGATAAATGCTGCGGCTTCCATTGCCGCGATCGCGTCATTCAAATTCATCATGGGCGCGATACCATTGGCCAGCAAACGCTCAGCCAATTCCAGCGGCATGCACTCCGGCAAAGTTGATACGATGGCGGCTCGGGCGCGGTTTGCCTTTGCAGCAGCGGCGAAGGCCCGCGCCGTCTTGTGCCATTGGGTCGGATCACTGTGTGGCGGTGGAAAATCAAGGATCAACAGGCCGCAGCCAAAGCCACCAGAAAGCACCGCCGTAAACGTATTGCGCAGCTTCTCTTCATCGCCCCAGATGAAGGTGTGATAATCGAGCGGATTATCGATGGCGACGAACTCGTTCAGTGTTGCCGTCACCCTGGATTTTGTCGCGGCATCGAATGCGGGAAAAGTCACGCCGCGACCGAGAGCGAGATCGGCGGCCAATCCGGCTTCCCCGCCGGAACAACTGAGCGAGACCAGTGTGGTCTTCTCCAGCACACCAAGATGCAGGAACTTGAGGGTTTCAACGAATGCCGTGATGCCGGGCATGCGCGCAATGCCGTGGCTGAGGAACAGCGCATCATACAGTGCATCAGAGCCGGTGAGGGACGACGTATGGCTCATCGCGGTTTTTGCGCCCTGTTCGGATTTGCCGGATTTCAGCGCGATGACGGGCTTGCGGTTGGCGTCGACATTTTTCGGCCGCAGCGGCGAATGAGGTGATGTCTTTCAGATCCTTCGACGTGCAAGCCAATCGCGGTGATGCGCGGATCTTCTGCAAGAGCAGCCAGCAACCGCGCGATGTCAACATCGGCCTGATTGCCGATTGCAAAAACCGCGACCAGCGGCAAGGCGCGTTGGGTGAATGTAAAATTGCAGGCAATGTTGCCGGATTGCGTGATGATCGCGACACCACGCTCGTGTGGCTTGATGCCATGTTCATCCGGCCAAAGTGCTACGCGCGACAACGCGTTCACAAATCCATAGCAGTTGGGGCCGAGCAGCGGCATGCCGTCGGCAGCATTTAGCAGCGCGTTCTGCAAGTCGCTGGCGCCAGCCTCGGCAAACCCGGCGGCATAGATGACGGCACCCCCGCAATCCTTTTTCCTCAGTGCACGGACGACGTCAATCGTGGGTTCGCGCTTCACGGCAATGAAGGCAGCATCAATCGGCCCGTCGATCTCGTCAACCGAAGCAACAGTCGCAACACCCGACAGCTCAGCCCGCTTGGGATGCACCGCCCAAATCTTTCCAGTAAAACCAATCTCTTGGGTGCGCTTGATGGCAATGGCACATTCATTGCCACCGATGAAGGCGATGGAAGTGGGATTGAGGAGGCGGGAGAGGGACATTATCTATCTAAAAGTCTGTTTCACTCAGTTCGGAAAGCTTTAAGAGATGGCGCACCAATCCGGTCTTTAGCGAAGTGCTTCCGTGAATGGGCACCGAAATACGCACGTCTGAGCCCGTTTTTCCGTAGATGTGGTGACTGCCATTGACGCGAAGCAATTGCCAACCACGCTTTTCAATCGCTCTTGCAAATTCTTTGCCCGATACTGACTTCACACAGCAATCTCAAGCACCCTGCCATTCTCCGGCTTCAGCGGCGCAACGATATCAACTGAAAGACATCCTTCAACAGCCTCTTTCAAGTTTGCAAGAAGTTCCTCCATGGTCTCGCCCTGCGAAACACAACCGGGGACGGCTGGAATTTCAGCCCAGAAACCACCTTCTTCTGCATCGTGTATGATTGCCTTGAGTTTCATACCTGCAATCTAGTCACTAGTTGCGGGTTTGCCAAGACGTCCTAAGCCACTTTTCTCTCAGCCACTTTCGGAGCTAGCTCGCCCGAGGCTGCATCAGACCTTCCGCACCATCCAGAGCTTCAGGAACCAGTTCCAGTCCGAGAAAACGCGCGCGGTCCACGGGTCCCGGCAGGTGCAGCGACCGTGTGTGTTCCGCGCTGAAACCAAACTTGCCGTAATACGGGGCATCACCGACCAGCAGGACGGAGTCATAGCCCATCACTTTTGCCGTATTGATGGCGTGGCTCATCAGCTGTGTGCCAAGACCTTGCCCGCGCATTTTCGCATCCACCGCCAAAGGGCCAAGCAACAGCGACGGACCAGCCGAACCTGCAATGATATGCCACAGGCGTACCGTGCCAACGATCTTGCCCTTCGCGTCAGTGGCGGTGAAGGCCAGGCCTTCCGCTGGCAAACGGCCTTCACGCAGGCGGTTCGATGTCTTGCGGAAACGGGCAGCGCCGAAAGCCTTGGTCAATAAGGATTCACGGGCGGCAACATCAGAGGGGAGTTCGGTGCGGATGGTGGACATGGTCGAAACTTTCAAATGACAAGAGGGAAACGGCCCTCACCCGGTGCTTCGCACCGCCCTCTCCCTGAAGGGAGAGGGGCATTCAATCGTCCCCTCTCCCTTCAGGGAGAGGGATGCCGCGACAGCGGCGGGTGAGGGCAGGGAATGGGCTTAAATCACAAAAGCCTTCAGCGGCGGGAAGCCGTTGAACGCCACAGCCGAGTACGTCGTCGTGTAGGCGCCCGTGGCTTCGATCAGAACCTCGTCGCCGACGCTCAAAGACAGCGGCAGCGGGTAGGGGTTCTTTTCGTAAAGCACGTCGGCGGAGTCACAAGTTGGACCTGCGATCACGCACAGTGCTTTTTCGCCGTCATCTTTTGCGGTGACGATGGGATAGCGGATCGCTTCATCCATCGTTTCAGCCAGGCCACCGAACTTGCCGATGTCGAGATAGACCCAACGCAGATTGTCGTTGGCGTGCTTCTTCGAGATCAACACAACTTCAGCCTTGATGACGCCGGCGTTGCCGACCATGCCGCGACCCGGTTCGATGATGGTCTCGGGCAAGTCATTGCCGAAATGCTTTGTCAGCGCATCATGAATGGCGTTGGCATATTTGCTTTGGCCTGGTACCTGCTTCAGATACTTCGTCGGGAAGCCACCGCCGAGGTTGACCATTTCCAGCTTGATGCCATGCAATAGCATTGTGTTGAAGATCGCCTTGGCTTCGCCAACCGCAGCATCCCACGCATCGAGGCGCGTTTGCTGTGATCCCACATGGAAAGAGACGCCATAGGCGCGCAGTCCAAGGGAATGTGCGCGAAGCAACACCTGTTCGGCCATGGATGGTTCGCAGCCAAATTTCCGCGACAACGGCCATTCCGCACCTTCGCCATTGGCAAGGATGCGGCAGAACACGCGCGAACCGGGAGCGGCGCGAGCGACCTTCTCGACTTCCTCATCCGAATCGACGGCAAAGAGATCAATGCCGCGGGCGTGAGCAGCTGCAACGTCGCGTTCTTTTTTAATAGTGTTGCCGAAAGAAATGCGATCCGGCGTTGCACCGGCGGCCAGCGCCATGTCGATTTCGACGACCGAAGCGGTGTCGAAGCATGAGCCGAGATCGGCCAGCGCCTTCAGAACTTCAGGTGCAGGATTTGCCTTTACCGCATAGAAAATGCGCGTGCCCGGCATGCTCTTTGCGAAGGCTTTGTAGTTGGCTTTCACCACGTCGAGATCGACGATCAGGCAAGGGCCTTCCGGTTTTTGCGTGCGGAGAAAATCGATGATACGTGCAGTCGCCATTGCCATAATCCTCAACAAAAGTTGGCTATCCAGAGCCAATGACCTAACCAGCGCGGTGGAGACGCCAGCGGAAACTGAACCTGACTTTCGCTTTTGATTGATTGGCTGGTTTGCTTGGGCCAATCGCACATCGAGCAGACTTGTGTTTGCCTCTTGTGTTGCCGCCTTTGGAGGAGCGGCAGAGACGAGAAGCCCTCACCGTCGTTGCTTTAGGGTAACCCTTAGCGGCACGTGCGACTTTGGACGGGCTGCATATGATGTAAACTGTATCGTATTGCAATAATTATTTTGGCTGTGGGTAAATTTTTTCTTACAGAGAAATCAACACTGATAACTATCCCCCAAGCGGTCTCAGCAAAGCCCTCGAGATGATGTGCCGCTGGATTTCGGATGTGCCTTCCCAAATCCGTTCCACCCGCGCGTCGCGCCAGATTCGTTCCAGCGGCAGGTCGCTCATCAAGCCCATGCCGCCGTGGATCTGGATCGCTTCGTCAGCGATGAATGCCAGCACTTCACTGGCTTTCAGCTTCGCCATGGCCATATCCATTTCTGTGACGGTGCCTTGATCGTATTTCCAGGCGGCTTCGTAGGTGAGCAGTTTGGCTGCCTTCAACTCCATCGCCATGTCTGCGAGCTTGAAAGACACGCCCTGGAATTTTCCAATCTGCTGGCCGAACTGGACCCGGTCCACCGCATATTGTTTGGCGAGGTCTATCGCGCGTTCGGCGCGACCCAAACACGTCGCGGCAACTTGCAGCCGCGTGGCCCCAAGCCATTGACCTGCAACTTCAAAGCCCTTGTGCACCTCGCCCAACACTTGCGATTTGTGCACGCGGCAATCAGTGAATTCGAGAATGCAGTTCTGATAACCGCGATGCGACACGTTCTTGTAGCCGTCGCGCACTGTGAAACCGGGTGTTCCCTTGTCGATCAGGAAAGCGGTGATCAGCTTTTTCTTGCCGCGTGGCGTGTCTTCCTCCCCTGTGGCGGCAAACAATATGCAGAAGGTCGCTTCATCTGCATGGCTGATGAAATGCTTGGTGCCGTTGATGACGAAGTGATCACCGTCGACTTTGGCAAAGGTTTTCATGCCGCGAAGATCCGAGCCAATCCCCGGTTCGGTGAGCGCAAGACAGTCCGAAGCATTGCCGGCGATGGCCGGAAACAGATATTTCTTCCGCTGCACTTCGTTGCAGGCGAGCAGGATGTTCGACGGACGGAACACGCAATTCCAGTGCAACGCATAAGAAGCGCGGCCCAGTTCTTCCTCATACAAAACCCATGTGAGCGTATCGAGCCCCGCACCGCCGACATCAACCGGCATATTCGCCGCATAGAGTCCGGCAGCGATGGCCTTGGCTTTCAGTTCATCGCGAAGGGCAGGGCGGAGTTTTCCCGTTTCCTCGACTTCCTTCTCATGCGGATAAAGTTCGTTGACGACGAAATCGCGCGTCGTCTTGACGATCATCTGTTGTTCTTCGGTGAGGGTAAAGTTCATCTTAATCTTCTCCCTCCCCCTTGTGGGGAGGGGCGGGGTGGGGGTCGGGAGGTGCGTCAAGCATGATGCCAAATTCTTTCAATTCTGATGGTTTGGAGCGACCCCCACCCTAACCCTCCCCGCAAGGGGGAGGGAAGCTATTTGATATGAAACGTCTCTACATGGCCATCGATGGCAATGTCCTGACCATTGATCATGAAGGCGGCGGGGGACGCGAGGTAAACAGCGAGCGCTGCGACTTCCTCAGGCTCGGTGAAACGTGTGAGAGATTGTTGGCTCACGAGTTCAGCAGCGACGAGTTGTGCGCCAACACCGCGCAAGGCCGCTTCGCCTTCGATAACTTTTTGAATGCGCGGTCCCCGCACGGCACCGGGACAAATGGCGTTGCAGCGGACATTGTAAGGTCCGAGTTCGATGGCGAGGGATTTGGTGAGACCGATGACACCCCATTTGGCAGCAGCATAAGGCGTGCGGTTGCCGAAGCCGAACTGACCAGCATTGGATGACATGTTGATGATGCAGCCAGATTTCTGCGCCTTCATGACCGGCGCTGCCCGCCGTGCACACAGGAACTGCGCATCGAGACAGATTTCGATGCACTCTTTCCAGTCTGCCAGCTCAATATCGTCAACAGGTGCAGTGGGTCCCTTGATGCCTGCGTTGTTCACCAGCACATCAAGCCCTTCCATCTCTTCCAGTGCCACGTCAAACCAGCGATCAACTTCTGCCTCATTGCGAACGTTGACCACTGCCGCAGGAATTTCGGGAAAGTCGTCGCGGAAACGGTGCACCGCTTCCTCATTCACATCACAGATATAAACCCGCGCACCCTCATCAGCGAATGCCTTGGCAATGGCTCGACCAATACCTGTGGCCGCCGCGGTGATCATGACGCGTTGGGTCATTTCCGTTTCTTCTTATTGAGTTCCCGTTCAAGCACCAGCCCCGATCCAATCTTGTGCTTGCGGAACAGCTTCATCATGTCGACCAGGATGGCATTGCGCTTGGCTTCGAGCTGCGCCACGGTCTTCTTTCCCGCCTGCGCCTCGCAACCGTCGATCAGGCGCTTCTCGAGCGCATCATTCCATTTGGGGAATTTGAGATCGGTCCAATCCAGTTCCAGTGTCGGATCAAACTGACTCATGAAATGCCGCATGCCGCCGGGACCACCGGCCAGGTGATAGGTGAGGAACGAGCCCATGAAGGCCCAGCGCATGCCAGCGGAATAGACGATGGAGTTGTCGATATCGCCTGTTGATGCAATGTCCTTGTCGAGAATGTGCAGGCTCTCGCGCCACAGGGCCTCCTGCAGGCGATCGCAGACATAGCCCATGATTTCCTTTTTGAGGCGCAGCACCTGCATGCCGATGGCTTCAAAATACTCTGCCGCCGCGTCCATCGCCATTGCAGAGGTCTTTTCGCCAGGAACGATTTCCACCAACGGCAAAAGATAAACCGGATTGAAAGGATGACCGATGACAACGCGTTCGGGATGCCGCGCGCATTGTGATTGCAGATTGGTGGGCAGGAATCCGGATGATGACGATGCGATGATCACGTCCTTCGCCGCAATGGCATCGATGTCGCGAAACAGTTTGATTTTAAGATCTTCGCGCTCCGGCGCGGCCTCATGTATGAACTGAGCTTTGGAGGCCATCTCCTTCAAATCAGTGGTGAATTTGAGTTTCCCTTTGGTCTTGCGCTTGCCCAGCAGTTTTTCCAGTGACGGCCAGGCAGTCTTGATCTGCGCTTTCAACTTTGCTTCGGCGGTGGGCGAGACATCATAAGCGATGACGTCATAGCCCCGATAAAGCAACCGCGCCGCCCAGCCCGCTCCGATCAGGCCGGTTCCGGCTATGCCGATGGTTTTCAGTTTCAAGTTCAGCTCCCTTTTTCAAGGAGCGAGTAGCGAATGGCGAATGGCGAATAGGGTCACTTCCCTATTTGCTACTCGCCCCTCACCATTCGCTCACTTCCCCAATCCCAAAATCGTGCGACCTTCATCCGGTGTCGCTACCTGCGTTCCCAGCAGCTGAATGATCTTCACCGCTTTCTCGACCAGCTGCCCATTCGTGGCGTGGACCCCTTTTTCGAGCCAGAGATTATCCTCCAGGCCGACACGGACATGGCCGCCGAGCAGAACGGCGGAAGCGACTGCAGGAAACTCATTCCGCCCAATGCCAAACGAAGCCCAAACTGCACCAGCTGGCAACTGGCCCTTCTGATAGGCCATGGTCTCCACATCAAACGGCGCACCCCAAGGAATGCCCAAGCAGAGCTGATACAGCGGAGGGCCATCAATCAGGCCTTCTTTCACGAGTTGGTTCGCGAACCAGAGATTTCCGGAATCGAAGATCTCCATCTCGGGTTTCACGCCGTAGGATTTGATGAGGCGGGCCTGTTCGCGCAATTGCGCCGGCGTTTGCACGACAATGGATTGGCCATCGCCAAAATTCAGTGTGCCGCAATCCAGTGTGCAGATTTCAGGGCGCAATTCCTTCACATGAATGAGGCGCTCCAGCGGCCCGACGCAATCCGTGCCTTCGCCAAATTTGAGCGGAGTTTCACCATCGCCCACCACCACATCACCGCCCATACCGGCAGTCAGATTGATGATGACGTCGGTATTTTTGGCGCGGATGCGCTCCATCACCTCGCGGTAAAGCGCCACATCGCGCGTACCTTTCCCGGTTTTGATGTTGCGCACATGACAGTGAACCACAGTTGCGCCAGCTGACGCGGCCTCAAGGGCTGACGTGGCGATCTGCTCTGGCGTAACCGGCACGTGCGGGCTTTTGCCCACGGTATCGCCTGCACCTGTGACGGCACAAGTGATGATGACTTTTGGCTGCATGATGTCCTCCGCCACCAAATCTAAACCGAGAATCAGCGCTTGAGCGAACAAAATCGGCATCTGCAAAACGTTAACGGCATTTTTGATTGTCGGCCCGCCGCCTTTGACTTGCACAAAGATGAGTGTCATTTTCCAGGGATCGGAGAGATTCTTTGGCCCTACGGGATATTGTCGTTTTCGCGGTTTTGTCAGTTATGCCTGCGGTGCAACATGATGTTCCCGTAGAAGCATCCAGGCCTGTCGAAATGCCGACCACGCCCGAAATTGCGATCAAGCCTCTCGCAGCACTGCCTCCGCCAGTTGTCGTGTCTGAAGACGATACAGAAGCTGGCCATCCCATTTGTCGGGTTGGAGCGCTTGTTATGGTCCCGGACGGGCGCGAAGGCCACGTGACATCCAGGGAAGACGGTATTTGCCGCGTCCTGGCCTATGGCGAAGGATATGTTTCCCTGTGGCTGGAAGATTCAATAGAGCCAGTCTACCCGCAACAGTTTGAACGGCACACGTTCGGCCACTGACGTCAGGTTCAGGCGCCAGTCTGCCAGGTCTTGATGGCTTCCAGAGGCCACAGCAACATGATGATGTTGAGAACCAGATTGTCGCGAATGATGTATCCCACGGTCAGTTCCATCGTGATGGCCAGACTGATCGTGACCGCAATCGGCATTTTTCTCGCAATCACAAATCCCGCCATCATCGCCAGAATGTCGCAAACGGAATTCAGCACGCTGTCGCCATAATAATCGAGCGCAATTGTCGCTTCGCGATAGCGATTGATGATGAAATCCGTATTCTCGAAAATCTCCCACGCACCTTCCATGCCTGTGGCAATTGCAAGCCGCGCCGCAAACGACCAGTTTCGCCCAAAGAACCAAGTAAGCGCATAAAACAGAAAACCGTGGATGATGTGCGAAAACGTGTACCAATCAGTAACGTGCTGCGAATTGTGCGCGCTGAACACTGCGCCGTTCCACAGCATCACGTAGCCGCACTTGCAAATGGGTTCGCGTCCCATGAACAACAGCACCGCCGCTACTGCCATCAGCATGACAGCAGAAAATAGCCAGTCCTTCACAGTCTTGAAAGTCGGGATCAAACGATAATGATATCGTTATAGGATACGGTCGAGTCATGCAGCATGTGCGCAATCATGGTCTTGCCGCCAGCACCGTTGCCGTTTGCATCGTACCAAAGGGTGTCACTGGTCGTATTGTAGATAAAGCGCTGCGACGACGTTGTTGCCGCGCTGCTGTCGCTGCGTGAAAGGAATTGGCCCGGAGACAAAACACCACTGAAAAGGTTGCCAAAGCCCACCCCTTCAAAAACAAACTTGTCCAGGTGACTGAACAGATTAATCGAGTCGCCACCATCGTTGATTGAGGCGTAGTAATACTTGTCAGTTCCCTGGCCACCAGACATATAGTCGTGACCAACCCCTCCATTCAACGTGTCCTTGCCTTCACGGCCAATCAAGGTGTCATCGCCGCCCATACCGCGCAATACATTGGCCTGGGAGTTGCCCTTGAACGTATCATCACCGTTGCCCCCCTTGATTTGTTCGAACCCGATGATGATGTCATGGCCATAAATCCCGAAATCTTGGCGTGTAGTAATCGCAAGATCGGCTGTGATGTCTGTCCTGTTGTCGGTGTAAGCACCTTCATATCCATCGAAATTCGTCCAATAAAACATCAAGAGGTCTGGATCAGCTCCACCGATGTAAATGTCATCCCCGTAACCAACGCCAATGGCATCGTTGCCCTTGCCAAGGCTGAGATAATCGCTGCCACTTCCGTCATAAACGTACTGTGTTCCAGTATCGCCGTAAACGGTATCATTCCCTGAACCCGCATATACGCTCACCGTACCATTCTGTTGGGCGTTATGGCGGAAGTCGATAATATCACTGCCGGCATAGGTCGCTATGATGCGTTCCCGACCGTCAAGAACGTACATTTTGTCAGCCGAAAGCCCATAGTTGTCTGCTGCGTTGTTCAAATCAGTGACAACCGAGCCCGTTACATTTCTGACAACCATTAAATCTCACTGCTCCTGTTGCTGGATCGATAGACACAAAGCGACAAATCAACCAATTTCATCTTGAAATGCTATAATTGGTCAGATTAGACAAGTAATTATGTAATACAAAGTTTATGCACCAAAATCCATTACTGGTAACAATATGCAACCAGAGATTTTCCATGAACCGTCTGGTTGCATTTCCATTGTGTAAATTGCTTCAAACTGAGCTCCGTCCGGAACGCCAAGCCGCATTCTCAGTGAGGGACGGCCGAGCTTGTCAATGAAGCTTTCTTCAAACCTGTGGCTGTTATTGCGGTATACGGGCCCATATCCCCGTTTGACCATCTCCATGAAAGCATCGGCGGAGCCAAAACTGTCTTTGATTACAGGTGCAGCAAAGGAAAACGCTGTTTCCTGATCGTTCTCTGCAAATGCCTGGAGCTGCATTTCGACAACACTTCGGGCTTTTTCTGCATCTGGCCCCGAAAACTCTCCGGCATAAGCTGAACTCAGGAAAAAAACGGCAGCCAAACTGCCAACAGCGATTCGGGCGATGCCCTTTCCCCAAAGCGAACTTGGTCTCACCATTACACTAATCCCCTTGTTTGCGGTGCAAACCCCCGCATCCACATCTTCCAGTCTTCGGCACGTTGGTATTGCTTGACGATCAATCCGCGAACAGTGAGTATGTGCAGTGGCAATTGTGTGACTGCCGTTGCGCGCACTCTTTGTCCAAGACAATTGCCCAACGGCAGAATGCGGGAGGAAAAAACATGCCGACAGTCTCTATGAAAGTGAACGGAAAATCAGTCAGCGGCGAGGTCGAGGGCAGAACGCTGCTGGTCGATTTCTTGCGTGGCCATCTGGGCCTCACGGGAACCCACGTCGGCTGCGATACCAGTCAGTGCGGTGCTTGCGTCATCCATATTGATGGCAAAGCGGTCAAGTCTTGCACCACGCTCGCCTTGTCTTGCGAGGGCAGCAGCATTGTCACCATCGAAGGCCTCGCAGCAAATGGCAAGCTGCATCCGATGCAAGCCGCTTTCCACGAAGAGCATGGCCTGCAATGCGGCTTCTGCACGCCAGGCATGATCATGGCATCAATCGATATCGTAAAGCGCAATGGCAAGAACCTGGATGAAGAAACCATCCGCCGCGAGCTTTCCGGCAACATCTGCCGTTGCACAGGATACCACAACATCGTCAAGGCCGTGCAAACCGGCGCGTCAAATATGTAATTCAGAGGTCGAGGGAGAAATCGCATGACATCTACAGGATTGGGCGCTTCCGTTAAGCGCAAGGAAGACCAACGCTTCATCACCGGCAAAGGCCGGTATACCGACGACATCAATTTGAAAAGCCAGACCTACGGTGTGTTCGTCAGAAGCCCGCACGCCCACGCAACAATCAAGTCGATCAACAAGGCCAAGGCTTTGAAGATGCCGGGCGTGGTTGGCATTTTCACCGGTGACGACGTCGCTGAAGACAAGCTCGGCGGCCTGATTTGTGGCTGGATGATTCACTCTAAAGATGGTTCGCCCATGAAAGCCGGACCACATCCGGTACTTGCCCAGAGCAAGGTTCGCTTCGTTGGCGACCAAGTCGCACTCGTTGTCGCTGAAACCAAGGATCAGGCCAGGGCAGCTGCCGAAGCTGTACAGGTCACCTACAGCGTGCTCGCCCACAACGTTGACGCCGCCAAGGCCATGAAATCCAAGGCCCAGGTTCACGACGTAGCCTCAGACAACCGGGTCTACAACTGGTCAATCGGTGATGAAAGCGCGACAGCAGATGCATTCCGCCGTGCCTCACACGTAACGAAGCTGTCTCTCCGCAACAATCGTCTTGTGCCAAACGCAATGGAACCGCGCGCCGCGATTGGCTCTTATGATGCCGGTTCGGATCATTACACACTCTACACGACAAGCCAGAACCCGCACGTGGCCCGTCTGGTGATTTCGGCGTTCCATGGCCTTGCCCCGGAACACAAGCTCCGCGTCATCGCACCAGACGTCGGCGGCGGTTTCGGCTCGAAGATATTCATCTATGGTGAGGAAGTAGCCTGTGTCTGGGCGTCCAAGAAAATCGGCGGCCGTCCCATCAAGTGGACTGCTGACCGCACTGAAAGCTTCCAGACCGATGCGCATGGCCGTGACCATGTGACAGAAGCCGAACTTGCCATGGACTCGAACGGCAAGATCATCGGCATGCGTGTGCACACGATTGCTGCGATGGGAGCCTACCTCTCCACCTTCGCAAGCTGCGTGCCAACGTACCTCTATGCAACTCTGCTCTCGGGCCAATACAACATCCCGACGATCTATGCCGAAGTGGACGCGGTCTATACCAACACCGCGCCAGTCGACGCATATCGCGGTGCCGGGCGTCCGGAAGCCACCTATGTCGTGGAGCGTCTTGTCGAAACCGCTGCTCGCGAACTGAAGATGGATCCGGCAGAGTTCCGCCGTAAGAACTTTGTCACCCAGTTCCCGCATCAAACACCTGTCATCATGTGCTACGATACCGGTGACTATGGTGCATCGCTCGACAAGGCTTTGGAACTGTCGGATTACAAGAACTTCAAGTCCCGCAAGGCAGAAGCCGCCAAGCGCGGCAAGCATCGCGGCATCGGGTTCTCGGCCTACATTGAAGCCTGCGGCATCGCACCATCTGCTGCAGTAGGTTCGTTGGGAGCCGGCGTCGGCCTCTGGGAATCAGCAGAAGTTCGTGTGAATCCAGTCGGTTCTGTGGAAATCCTAACCGGTTCTCACAGCCACGGGCAGGGTCACGAAACGACCTTCGCGCAGCTCGTATCCGAACGCCTGGGTGTCGACATCAACAACGTCTCTATCGTTCATGGCGATACAGACAAGGTGCAGTTCGGCATGGGCACTTACGGCTCGCGTTCCGGCGCGGTCGGCATGCACGCCATATCAAAGGCCCTCGACAAGATCGAAGCAAAAGCCAGGAAAGTGGCAGCTGCGGTCATGGAAGCCTCGGCGGACGATGTCGAGTTCAAGGATGGTACATTCACGGTGCGTGGCACCGACAAGAAAATGGCCTTCGGCGAAGTTGCACTTGCCGCCTACGTTGCCCACAAGTTCAACTCGAATGAAATCGAGCCGGGCTTGAAGGAATCGGCCTTCCACGATCCCGCGAACTTCGTATTCCCGGCAGGCGTCCACATCTGCGAAGTGGATATTGACGCTGAAACCGGCTTCACCGAAGTCGTGAACTACACATGTGTCGATGACTTCGGCAATCTCATCAATCCGATGATCGTTGAAGGGCAGGTGCAGGGTGGTATCGCGCAAGGCATCGGCCAGGCATTGCTGGAAGGAGCTGTTTATGACGATGACTCAGGCCAGCTGCTGACCGGTTCCTACATGGACTATAACATGCCACGTGCGCGCAACATGCCACATATTGAGAACTTCAGGCTTGGTTTTACCTGCACACCATGCCCAACCAACCCTCTCGGCATCAAAGGTTGCGGCGAGGCTGGAGCAATCGGAGCACCGCCAGCGGTGATCAACGCCATCACCGATGCCCTCGGCATCCGCGATATCGCAATGCCCGCAACACCGCTTACGGTGTGGCAGGCAATGCAGGGCATGCGCAAGGCAGCAGAGTAATTCGGGGAGAAACGAAAAATGGAAAACTTCAACTATCACCGCCCCGCAACTGTCAAGGCAGCCGAGGCACTCATGAAAAAGTCGAGGGACGGCAAGTACCTGGCGGGCGGGCACACACTGCTCCCGACCATGAAACAGGGCCTTGCAACCGCCAAGGATGTGATTGACTTGACCGGCATCAAGACAATGAAGGGCATCAAGGTCGGCAAGGGCATCGTTACCATCGGTGGCGGCACAACCCACATGGAAGTGGCAACCTCCAGCGCCTTGAAGAAGGCTATTCCGGCATTGCACGAAATGGCGGGCAAGATTGGTGGTGTCCACGTCCGCCATCGCGGTACCATCGGTGGATCGGTTGCCAACAACGACCCGGCAGCTGACTACCCGTCTGCCTGCATGGCGCTTGGTGCAACAATCGAAACCAACAAGCGCAAAATTCCGGCAGACAAGTTCTTCGTCGGCATGTTCAAGACGGCACTCGGCAAAGGCGAAATCATCACGGCGGTGCATTTCCCGATTCCAAAGAAGGCGGCCCACCAGAAATTCCCGAACCCTGCTTCACGCTATGCCCTGACTGGCGTATTCGTGGCGCAGGATGCAAAAGGTGGCGCTCGCGTTGCTGTAACCGGTGCAGCACCTTCAGTCTTTCGCGTCGCCGATATGGAAGCAGCACTGAGCAAGAGTTTCTCTGTTGACGCCATCAAGGGGATCAAGGTTTCATCGAAGAACCTGATGTCCGACATGCACGCATCGGCAGATTACCGCGCCAGCCTCATTTCGACATTGGCAAAACGCGCCGTGGCTTCGATTTAGGAATACCGCGACGCTATTCCTGTATTCGGGGCCCGCGGGATAAACTCGCGGGCCTCTTTATTCATTGAGAGATCAAATGGCCGTTTCACTCCCTTCCTCCATCGACGAAACAGTCGAACTGTTGAAGTCCGCCGACTACATCGCCGGGCGCGACGTGGCGACTGTGGTGTTCTTGGCACTCAGAATGGGTCGGCCGCTGTTCCTCGAGGGCGAAGCAGGTGTTGGCAAGACAGAAATCGCCAAGGTCCTCGCCGCATCGCTGGGGCGCAAACTCATCCGCCTGCAATGCTACGAGGGCCTCGACGTCAGCTCTGCCGTTTACGAATGGAACTACCCGGCACAGATGATCGAGATTCGCATGGCCGAAGCCGCTGGATCCGTTGACCGCGACCGCCTGGGATCAGATGTCTTCGCTGAACGTTTTCTCATCCGGCGTCCCTTGCTCCAGGCGCTGGAGTCAACAGACGGTGCAGCACCAGTCCTGTTGATCGACGAACTCGACCGCACAGACGAAGCCTTCGAAGCATTTCTGCTCGAAGTGCTGTCCGACTTCCAGGTGACAATCCCCGAACTTGGCACCATCAAGGCCACCGAACCGCCGATTGTCATCATCACCTCAAACCGCACCCGCGAAGTACACGACGCCCTGAAGCGTCGCTGCCTCTATCATTGGGTCGGCTATCCGGATGCAATTCGCGAAGTTGCTATCATTCGTGCAAAGCGTCCCAAGGCCTCGAAGGACCTGGCACGGGAAGTGGTTGGTTTTGTGCAGGCGCTCCGGGGTGGTGATCTTTACAAGTCACCAGGCGTTGCCGAGACTCTTGACTGGGTATCAGCGCTTCACGAGCTCGACGCGATCACGCTTGACCCGCAAATGGTAAACGACACACTCGGCGTGTTGCTGAAATACCAGGACGACATTTCGCGCATGGAAGGTTCCGAGGCGCAACGCATTCTCAATCAGGTGAAGGAAGAACTGCGTCACATGGGGCGGACGTGACCACCCCGCAATTTGGCACTCCCGCCAACTCCAACCGCGCCATCACCGGCCATCTCGCGGAAAACATCATGCACTTCGCCCGCGTGCTGCGTGAAGCCGGAATTCCGGTTGGACCGGGTCTGGTATTGGATGCACTCGACGCTGCACTCGCCGGACCTTTGCGCAAGCGGGAGGATTTTTACTGGACCCTGCACGCCATTTTCGTCAAACGCCGAGAACACAACGAGCTCTTCGACCAGGCCTTCCATGTGTTCTGGAAGAAACCGAAATTCTTGCAACAACTCATGCAGCTGATGTACCAGCAAATCGCGCGCAAGCCGCATGAGAACGCCAAAAAGGCAGGTTTCCGTCGTTTGGCAGAAGCGATGTTCGACAAGCACGAAGTGCCGTCAAACGCGAAACAGAAATCGGATGAGCTGGAAATTGACGCCAGCTTCACGGCCTCCCGCGACGAAATTCTCCGCGCCAAGGATTTCGAGCAGATGACCGTTGACGAACAAACGCTGGCAAAACAAGCCCTGAGAAAACTCCGCCTCAACCGGATCGAAGTCCCCACACGCCGCTACTTCGCCTCGCACAAAGGTCGGCGGATTGACATGCGCCTGACAATGCAGCGCTCCATTCGTGATGGTGGACAATTCGTGGAACTGCTAAAAAAAGAGCGCCGCTGGCGCGAGCCACCACTCGTCATTCTCTGCGACATTTCAGGTTCATGTTCAAACTACACCCGCATGTTTCTGCATTTCCTGCACACTCTCATCAATGACCGCAATCGCGTGCATGTGTTCTTGTTTGGCACACGCCTTACCAACATCACGCGTGAACTGCGCCGCAAGGATATTGACGAAGCGATCAACAAGGTCTCCCTCGCGGTGAAAGACTGGTCGGGCGGAACCCGCATTGGCACAACATTGCACGAGTTCAACCAAAAATGGGCAAGACGTGTGCTGACGCAAGGAGCGCATGTTCTGCTGATGACAGACGGCCTGGATCGCGAAGACGTGACCTCTCTTGGCAAGGAAATGAAACGCCTGCGACTTTCGGCAAAACGCATTGTCTGGCTCAACCCGCTCTTGCGCTATGATGGTTTCGAGGCCCGCGCCAATGGCATACGGGCCATGATGCCATATGTGGACGAATTTCGCCCGGTGCACAGCCTGGACAGCCTGCAGGATCTGGCCGCAACACTTGCAAGTCCACGCAGCAATGCCCATGATCCGTCAAGGTGGCTGAAGGGAGCCAATTCATGATCGATGTATTGCAGACAGCGAACAATTGGCTGGAACAGGGCCGCAAGGTTGCTTTGGCAACTGTGGTGGAAACCTGGGGATCAGCCCCGCAGCCCGTGGGCTCGCAACTTGTCATCGATCAGGATGGCAATTTTGAAGGTGCCGTGTCGGGCGGATGTGTCGAAGGCGACGTGATAACGCAAGCGCTGGAAGCCATCGAAACCGGCCAGCACAAGGTGCTGTCTTATGGCGTGGCCGATGAGACGGCATGGAAAGTGGGCCTCGCCTGTGGCGGAAAAATCCGCGTGCTCGTTGAAAAGCTGAACTGACCATCAGCCAATGAAACGGGACATCCTCACTGAACTCATCGCGGCCAAAGCCAGACGCCAATCTGTGGCGCTGGTGACAGACCTGCAATCCGGCGAGCAGAAAATCGTAATCCGGGCCAACGCGGATGCAACCCTGGAAAAGGCCTTCCGCTTTGACAAGTCGGGCGTGGATAGTGATCAGTTCGTTGCCATTTACAATCCACCACTGCGCCTTGTCATCACCGGCGCAGTCCTGATCGCGCAATCCTTGATCCCCATGGCCAGTGCGGCAGGCTACGATATAACTGTCATCGACCCGCGCGGTGCCTTCGCCACAGGCACTCGCTTTCCAGGCATCAATCTCCACACGGAATGGCCGGACGACGTCATTCCAAAACTTGGGTTGGATGCACGCACCGCTTTCATCGCGCTGACGCATGACCCAAAAATCGACGACCCAGCGCTGGAACTCGCACTCAAGTCAGACGTATTTTACATCGGAGCATTGGGCTCGAAGAAAACCCAAGGCTCGCGTTTCGAGCGCCTCAGACAAAATGGATTCACCGAAACAGATCTGTCGCGCATCAACGGCCCCATAGGCCTCGACATTGGCGCGATGGGCGCAGCCGAGATTGCGATATCGATCATGGCAGCCATGACGAAAGCCCTGCGCAGCGGAACCTGACATGAAGTTTGGCACGTTTTCGCTCGCGGATGCTGAGGGTGTCATTCTCGCCCACGGCATAAAACATGCAGGCGGCGTGTTCAAAAAGGGCAGGGTACTGTCAACCGCAGATATTGCGCTGCTTGCCGCCGCAGGAAGAGAAAACGTCACTGGCGTGCAGTTGGATTCCAATGACGTCCCCGAAGACATAGCAGCCCGCCAGGTCGCACGCGCCGCATGCGGCAGCGGCGCACGCTCCCAGGAAGCCTTCACAGGCCGCGCCAATCTGCACGCAATTGTCGATGGAATCGTAACCATTGATGAAATGCGGGTGCGCGAAATCAATCACCTTCACGAAAGCCTGACGCTCGCCACACTGTCGAACTTTAGCGTCGTGCGGCAGAAGCAAATGGTGGCAACCCTCAAAGTCATCCCCTTTGCTGTGCCGCGTGATGTGCTGAACAAGGCAATTTCAATCATCGGCGACAAGCCGCTGGTTAATGTCGCGGCGTTTCAAGACAAGAAAGCCGGGTTGGTCATCACCAGATTGCCACAGACCAAACCATCCATCATCGAAAAATCGGAATTGTCCATCCGTGACCGACTGAAGGCAATTGGCGCGACACTGGCAAACGTCGTCACTTGTGAACATGATGAGCAGTCTGTGAGCGCGGCCATAACCATGCAAGCGCAATCAGGATGTGACCCAATCCTTCTCTTCGGTGCCTCCGCAATTGTTGACAGATCGGACGTGCTTCCCGCAGCACTCATTCAGGCAGGTGGAGAAGTAAACCACCTCGGCATGCCGGTCGATCCCGGCAACTTGTTGATGCTGGGAAAAATCGGAGACGCAACCGTCATCGGCGTTCCATCATGTGCGCGCTCACCCAAGATCAATGGCTTTGACTGGGTGCTGGAACGTGTCGTCGCGGGGGTCCCGGTGTCGCGCGAAAATATCATGGACATGGGAGCAGGGGGATTGCTCGCTGAAATCGGCACACGCCCGCAACCACGCGAATTGAACTCGCCCAGGGCGCCGCGCATCGCCGCAATCGTTCTCGCGGCAGGTAAATCGACCCGCATGGGCAGCAACAAGATGTTGGCGGATTTCAGGGGCAACCCCATGGTCCGCGCAACAGTGGCAAACATCCTGGCATCATCCGTCGATGAAGTTGTGGTTGTCACAGGGCATGAAAAGGAAGCTGTCGAAGCCGCCCTGGCCAACCTGCATGTGCGCTTCGCTCATAATCCGGATTTCGCAGCGGGACTGGCAACGTCACTTGCTGCCGGCATCAAGGCGATTGCAGGCCGCGCCGATTCCGCATTGATTTGCCTCGCCGACATGCCACTGGTCGACGCTAGGATTATCGACCGTCTTGTCGCTGCCTATAACCCGACTGAAAACCGCAACATCATTGCTCCGACCTACAAGGGCGAGAGGGGTAATCCCGTGCTGTGGAGCGCACAATACTTCCCGCAATTGATGGCACTTTCAGGTGACAAAGGTGCACGCAACCTGATCGAAGAATGCAAGTCCGAAGCAGTGGAAGTGGAGGCAGAAAGTGACGCTGTTCTTCGCGATGCGGACACGGTGGAAATGCTGTCCACAATGCAGGCAGATAATTGTTAAGCTGCAGCGATTCCGGGTAACAGCTTCAGATCAGCTGCATGCTCCGCAGACTGGCGTGCCCCTTGCGGCCGATGATGATATGATCATGGATGATGATCCCCAACTTGTCCGCCGCTGAAACAATTTTCTTGGTCATGTCAACATCTGCCATTGATGGCGTCGGATCGCCCGATGGATGGTTGTGAACGAGGATGATGGCGGAGGCAGAAAGTTCCAGCGCGCGCTTCATCACTTCCCTTGTATAGACTGGCGTATGATCGACTGTGCCTTCTTGTTGCACTTCGTCCTTGATCAGCTGGTTCTTCTTGTCGAGAAACAGCAGGCGAAACTGTTCACGTTCCTCATAGGCCATGGCGGATCGGCAATACTCGATGATGGCGTTCCATGATCCCAGCACCGGCTTGTTCAAGACTTCGCCTTGCGCCAACCGCAAGGCGGCTGCCTGGATGATTTTCAATTCTAACGCCACAGAATCACCCACGCCCTTGACCTCGCGCAAACGCTCGACCGGTGCACTGATGACTTCAGAAAACGAACCGAACCGGGAGATCAAACTCTTCGCAAGCGGCTTTACATCACCACGGCGAATGGCGCGAAACAGCACGAGCTCAAGCAATTCATAATCTGGCATCGCACCGGCACCACCGGCATGAAACCGTTCGCGCAACCTTTCGCGATGCCCAAGATTAGGATCTTCTACCGCCGTCACAGCGCCACAACCTCAACGATATGGCGGACAGTGTAACCCTTTTGGCGAGAAGGTAAAGACCTCACAGCCAGTTTCCGTGACACCCACTGTGTGTTCAAATTGCGCAGACAGTGAACGGTCCCGCGTCACCGCAGTCCAGCCATCTGACAGCACTTTGACATGTGGTTTTCCAAGATTGATCATCGGTTCGATGGTGAAAAACATTCCCGGCTCAAGGCGCACACCTTCGCCTTTTTTGCCGTAGTGCAGCACATTGGGATGATCATGAAACACCTGACCCAAGCCATGGCCGCAAAAATCCCGCACCACCGAACAGCGCTCGGATTCGGCATAACTCTGTATCGCGTGGCCCACGTCACCAAGATGTCCACCGGGTTTGACGGCAGCAATGCCACGCATCAGGCTTTCATGCGTGATTTCCACAAGCCGCTCAGCCTTTCGCGAAACCGCGCCGATGTTGACCATGCGGCTATTGTCGCCATACCAGCCGTCGACAATCAGTGTCACATCGATATTGACAATATCACCCTCGATTATCGGCTTTTCAGAAGGCATGCCGTGGCAAACAACGTGATTGATGGAAATGCAGGTGGCGTATTTGTAGCCACGATACCCAACCGTGGCAGGCAAAGCGCCGTGATCTCGCGCAAATTCAACACACAATTTGTCGAGATAAGCGGTCGTAACACCCGGCTGTGATGCCAGCACCAATTCGTCCAGCGCCGCAGCGGCAAGTTGACCCGCTTTGCGCATGGCCTCAAATTCGTCAGGCTTGTGCAACCTGATTTTCGGGTGTCTGCTTTCCTGGTGAACCTTTGTCATCTATCTTCGATTTCTATCACAGATTTTGACAGGAACCATAGCCAGTGGCACATGTCCAGTCACAAGTAAGGATGAATTATGGCCGATGCCCCCACAGCTGCAGTTTTGTTGATTGGAGACGAGGTTCTCTCGGGCCGCACCAAGGACAAAAATCTAGGCTTTATCGCCGACTATCTCACCGCCCTGGGAATAGACCTCAAGGAAGCCCGCGTCGTTGCCGATGACGAGGCAGATATCGTGAATGCCGTCAATGCCTTAAGATCACGATACACGTATGTTTTTACAACAGGTGGCATAGGCCCGACCCACGACGACATTACCGCTGATGCAATGGCTAAGGCATTCGGTGTAGGGATCGGCCACAATTCCGAAGCTGTCGAAATCCTGACAAATTACTTCGTTTTGATCAACCGCGAACCAAACGAGGCCCGCATGCGCATGGCGCGTATCCCGCACGGCGCGAGCCTCATCTACAACCATGTTTCAAAAGCCCCCGGATTCAGAATCGGCAACGTCTTTGTAATGGCGGGCGTACCGAAGGTGATGAACGCCATGATGGATGAACTCGCTCCCAGCTTGACGCGCGGCTCACCTGTACAATCAGTCACCGTGGAGTTTCTCGGCGGGGAGGGCGATATTGCCAAGCCTCTGAAAGAAAT
This sequence comes from uncultured Alphaproteobacteria bacterium, assembly GCA_963738595.1. Taxonomy (GTDB): domain Bacteria; phylum Pseudomonadota; class Alphaproteobacteria; order Rhizobiales; family Aestuariivirgaceae; genus Aestuariivirga. Next base: position 805,368 of record CAVTXF010000005.1, on the reverse strand, counting down.
TCAGGATAAGTTCGCTGGTGTATCGATCGGATCATATCCTTTCGAAACTCCACAGGGCTTCGCGACAAATCTTGTCATGCGATCACGCAACTTGCAAAGCCTGGACCTCGCCACGAGCGATGTCTGCGTCGCAACTGAAACATTGCTCAAGGAGGGCAAGGCCCGCGGTTGGAGGCGGATAACCTGATCAGGCCGCGACAGCTGAATTCTGCGTGATTGCCTTCATGACCTTAGCCGTCAAATCCGCACGGGTGAATGGTTTGTTCACGAGGTCAATCGTGTCTGGAAGATCCTGCATCTGGCGGACCGATCCTGGCGCATAACCAGACATGAACAGCACCTTGAGTTCAGGCCGCAACTTGATGGCTTTGGCCGCAAGCTCCGGACCATTCATTCCGCCCGCCATGATGACGTCAGATAGCAACAGGTCAATCTTGCGGTCTGTCTCGATCAGCTTCAGACCTTCATTTCCGTTGGTCGCCGTGATCACGTCAAAACCCATGTCCTCAACCATGGCAGAAGCAACTTCGCGCACCTGATCATTGTCTTCAACAACGAGCACACGCATTTTTTCGGTTGCCGATGGCGCTGCGACAGCCTTCAGCTGTTCCGAAAGTTGTTCTTGCATTTCAGCTGGCTTCTGTGGTGCCAGCACCACAACCTTGTCTTTCAGTTTTGGCAGGTATAGCTTTACCGCAGTACCGTGGCCCACTTCCGAATAGATCTTGATATGGCCGCCGGACTGTTTCACGAAGCCATAGATCATCGACAGGCCTAGACCCGAACCAGCTTCCGGCCCCTTGGTTGTGAAGAACGGCTGGAACACCTTTTCAATATTCTCCGGTGCAATCCCCGCCCCCGTGTCATTGACGGAGATTTCGACATAGTCACCCGGCTGCACGTCTTCCAGGTCCTTGCAGTAATTTTCGTCCAACGTCCGGTTTGCAGTTTCAATGATCAATGTGCCACCCTTTGGCTTCATCGCATCGCGCGCGTTGATCGCGAGATTGAGAACCGCAGTCTCGAGCATCGTGACGTCAGCCTTGATTGGCCAAACATCCGCGCCGGGAATGATCTTGAGGTCCACAATTGCAGTCACCGCCTGCTTCAGCATGTCCTGCATGCGGAACATCAACTCGTTGACAGGTATTTCCTTGTTTTGCAGCGTTTGCTGGCGTGAAAAGGCGAGCATGCGACGGGTCAGGTCAGAACCTTTTTCGGCAGCATCAATCGCCGCGCGAATGCGCTTCGTTGCCTTTTCATTACTGCTGACCAATTGCTCAACAAGCTGCAGGTTGCCCATGACAACCATCAAGAGATTATTGAAGTCATGCGCAATGCCACCGGTCAGCTGTCCGACCGCTTCCATCTTCTGCGCCTGGTGGAACTTGCGCTCCAGGCCCTTGCGTTCGGTCACGCACTGGCAGCAACCAAAAACGCTTTCCACTTCCTGCGAACTGTTGCGTTCTGGCTCCATTGTCACCTGGAACCATTGTTGATCGCCGGATTTGAGTTTTACGGCAATCTCGAGATTCTTCACCATCCGGCCAAGTTTCGCCAGCTCGAGCGCTTCTGAAAACCGCTCGCGGTCTCCGGGTTCAATCATGCTGATGAAGGTCTTTAGATTGGGGTGAACCATTGCATCACCCAGGCCGATGAGTTCTGCAAGCTCAGCTGTCAAGCGCGACACGCCACTGTCCACGCGCAGTGTGAAACTTCCAAGCTGGGCTGCGGCTTGGGTCCGCTTCAGGGTTCTTTCCGAAGTTCTCAACCGGTCAAGGCCAATCATCTGGTCGTCGATATTGCGGCACAGGCCAACACACTTTGACGGCAGGCCGGTCATCGGGTCGCGAACAATATAGGCGACGGATTCTATCCAGATATACTTGCCAACCTTGCTCCGCACGCGATATCGCGTTTGCACAATATCCTGCCCGAATGGCAGCTTGCTGATTTTCTCGCCCAGCGTATGTGCACGGTCTTCCGGATGAACAAGTTCGTTGAACGAATTGAAGTCCAGCTTCCGGTCAGACTGCCCATAACCGAAAGTGTCTTCCATTTCGGGTGAGTTGTAAGTCATACCCGTTTCAAAATCATGATCCCACAACGCATAACCACCTGAACGCATCGCCATGTTGAGGCGTTTTTCGTTGTTGATCGTGTGTTCGATGTCTTCGGTCGATGAGCGTTCGGCGACACACAGAAGAAATTCATGGTGGCCGTCGGTAATTTTTTGCGTTCTGAAATTGGAATTGATCGGATTGCCCAACGGCGGCGTGTACGAAATCTCGATCTTCTGGTCGGCACCTTCGCCGTGATATCGCGCCGACAACAACCCGGCACCATACTTCTTGAGGCTCTTGCCGACCATGTCGTCCTTGAGGCAGTTCCACTTGCGCAAGACCGGACTGGTGATCTCGACGATCACAGCATTTGGCACCGAGAGGACGACCAGCTCGGAGTTGGCCAGCTCAAAAGCCTTGACGAATTCGGATATCATTGATTTCCCGTGGACTTACTGCAAGAAAAGGTTCCCTGAACCAATAATGCGCGTCAAAAGTGAAACAACGGTTGATGATACGAGTGCGATTGAGCCAAATTTTAACAATTGAGGACGGATGGCATGGACGAGAAGTGGCAAAAGAGTTTCCCGGTTTCCTGGGATCAGTTTCACCGGGATGCACGTGCGCTCGCCTGGCGGCTCTCTGGGGCAGGGCCATTTGACCGGGTTGTAGGCATAACCCGGGGAGGACTGGTGCCAGCCGCAGTCGTGGCACGCGAGCTTGGCATCCGCATCATCGAAACCGTTTCCGTGGCCTCCTATGACTACGACAAGCAGGGCGAGGTTAAAGTTCTGAAAACCATTGCTCCACATATAATCGGCAATGAGCAGGGCAAGGGAGTGGTGGTCGTCGATGACCTCGTCGACACCGGCGCAACTTTGAGACTGGTTCGGGAAATGATGCCCAAGGCACATTTCGCGACGGTTTATGCAAAGCCTCAGGGCCGCCCGCTGGTTGACACTTTCATAACTGAAGTAAGCCAGGATACCTGGATTTACCTGCCATGGGACATGGGCCTGCAATTCACGCCCCCCATTCGCGAAAGGGCGACGCCGTGAAATGACCCTGACTGTTTCCGAAGCACGCGCAATCTTGCTGGGCTACCCCGCTGCCAATGACAAGCCACATATGGACCGGATGGCCTATCGTGCGGGCGGCAGGATATTCGCCACGCTGCGCAACAGCGATGGCCAGCTCAACGTCATGCTGCCCCAGGATTATCAGGAAATGATGTGCGAATCGGATCCAGCTATATTCTCGCCAGTGCCGGGCGGCTGGGGACCCCTCGGGTGGACCCGTGTTGATATTTCCGCAGCGAGCGTAAATCACCTGCGATCAGCCCTCGACATTGCTGTCAAGACAAGCCTCGAGAACCGGCGCAAGAAGCGCAGATAGTGTTTAACAATCCACTCTTCCTTTTACTTTCCACCGGGTTTCTCCTTGGCCTTTACCTTCCAATCGGGAAACATGTGGGGGCGGCCGGTATTAATCCGGTGCTGTGGGCACTGGTGATTTCAACAGTGCCGGAACTCATTCTATGGTTCAGCAGCGGTGGTTTGCGGCGCAGTCATATTGATTTCGGACTTGTGGCGGGCCTCACCGCCTATGTTATCCCGAACACGCTATCGTTTGCTGCAATTCCGCATGTTGGTGCCGGTTATGTTGGGTTGATGTATGCTGTCTCACCGGTGTTTACCGCGATTTTCTCGATCATCTTCAACATTCGCCCACCAGACCGGCAACTGCTTGCATCAGTCGCTCTTGGTTTTTCCGGGGCATTGCTGATCCTTTTTAACCGGCAGAAACTCCAGTTGGGTGCCGAAACAATCTGGCCATTGCTCGCCTTTGCTATCCCGCTGTCGCTTGCACTCGGTAATGTATGGCGCACGGCGCGTTGGCCTGCCGGAGCGACCCCGGTTGAGGTTGGTGCGGCCGCAAACCTGGGGGCACTGCCATTGCTTCTCGTCGTGCTGTTCTTCAATTCCGATGGTGCGGTAAGAGCGCTCGATCATCCATGGCTCATCATCATGCAGATCGCGGTATCACTCGCGATGTTTCTCGTGTTCTTTCGCCTGCAATGGGTCGGCGGCCCAACCTATCTGAGCCAGATCGGTTACGTGGCAGCGGCTGTGAGCCTGTTTTTCGGCACGTTCATTTTCAGCGAAACCTACCCCTGGCCAGTCTGGGCAGGGGCAGGGCTGATTGCTGCAGGGGTCGTGGTCTCAAATTGGAGCGGGCGACTATTCAACCCTTCCTGACGACAGAAGGCATCATCAGGTCACCCCAGGCGCCAGCCTCGTCGTGATGACGCGCGCTACGTTGCACTTCAATTGACAGGCCGGAGTTAACCGCCTTGCGGATGCAGGCGTTGAGTTCGTCGATCTGGCTTGCAACAGCAAGGAACGATGACCGTTGCTCGTCATTCATGTGGCTGGTTTGGGCTTGAGTTCGGGTGCTGATATCCAACATGTGCAATACTCCTTATTCTGCGGCTTGAAGATGGAACTGCGCGGTCTCTGTCGACTCTTTCATCGCAGTGGTTGAAGACGTTCCTCCCGATATTGTCATGGCGACCTGGTCAAAATATCCGGTGCCAACTTCACGCTGGTGGCGTGTTGCCGTGTAGCCACGGGCTTCGGCAGCAAATTCACGCTGCTGCAATTCCGAATAGGCGTCCATGCCACGGTCACGATAGCCATCTGCAAGATCGAACATCGACATGTTCAGGGCGTGGAATCCGGCCAGCGTCACAAACTGGAACTTGTAACCCATGGCCCCAAGTTCACGCTGGAACCTCTTGATGGTCGCGTCATCAAGCTTCTTCTGCCAATTGAACGACGGCGAGCAGTTATAGGCCAGCATTTTGCCGGGATGCTTTTTGTGAACCGCCTCGGCAAATTTTCGCGCATCTTCCAGGTCCGGATGCGACGTCTCCCACCACAAAAGATCGGCGATGTCGGCATAGGCCAGCCCGCGCGAAATGCAGTGATCAAGACCTGAGCCTGGCTTCAGACGGAAGAAACCTTCTGCCGTACGCTCGCCGGTGATGAAGGGGCGATCACGCTCGTCCACATCCGAAGTGAGCAGTTGGGCCGACTCAGCATCGGTGCGGGCAACGGTGATTGTCGGAACGCCCATCACGTCGGCGGCAAGGCGAGCCGAAACCAGGTTGCGCTCATGCGCAGCCGTGGGGATCAACACTTTGCCGCCCAGATGACCACACTTCTTCTCTGATGCGAGTTGATCCTCAAAGTGAACGCCTGCGGCACCTGCTTCGATGAACGCTTTCATGATTTCGAAGCTGTTGAGCGGGCCGCCAAAGCCTGCTTCGGCATCTGCAATGATCGGCGCGTACCAGTCGCGTGTGACATGACCTTCGCCTGCTTCAATCTCATCGGCGCGTCGCAGCGTGCGATTGATCCTGCGGCACAGTTCCGGCGCGGCATTGGCAGGATACAGTGATTGGTCGGGATACATGGCACCTGCCGTGTTGGCATCGGCTGCCACCTGCCAGCCTGACAGATAAATGGCTTTCAACCCGGCGCGCACCATCTGCATGGCCTGGTTGCCGGTCACCGCTCCCAACGCGTTGATGAAAGGCTCGGTCTTGAGCAGTTCCCACAAACGATTTGCGCCGCGTTCCGCCAGTGTGTGCTGAATGGTGATGGAGCCGCGGAGCTTTTGCACTTCCACCGCAGAGTAGGGACGCTTGATGCCATCGAAGCGGCCCTTCGGCGCGTTAGGAATCAGGTTCTGGAAAGTCGCCGTCATGTACTTTGCCCTCAATTCAATTGCCGGGAATGGCAGTTTGTAATCGCCAAACTGATGGAAAAAGGGCAGCATGAACAGTCAGACAAATGAGCGAAAAGGACCAATTGCAAAATATTTACTCTTGTAAATTTGTCAACTTGTCAAAACCTGTAAAACTTGACAACATGGGGCATGGCACAAGACAATTCCCGCAAGATTCTCGCAGGTGCACGCCTGCGCAAACTGCGTGCAGAACTCGATATTTCCCAAAGTGCGATGGCAAATGAAATTGGTATTTCAGTTAGTTATCTCAATCTTATCGAGCGAAACCTGAGGCCCGTGACGGCCCAGCTTTTGATCAAGCTGTCTGAAACCTATGGGGTTGACCCTTCCAGTTTCGCCCAAACCGAGGAATTGCGCTCCACTGGCGAGTTGGAGGAAATATTCGCCGATCCGCTGTTCTCAGCAACGCGGGTGCCCAAGCCGGAAATCCGTTCAGTCATCGAACAATCTCCAACTGTGGTGGAAGCCATCAAGCGTCTGTTTTCTGCCTATGCAGAGGTGCGAGACAGGGCTCCAGGCACGATTATCAGCAGCGAACGTGGCGATGCAGCACCGGGCATACAGGACACGGTCGAACATATTCGCAGCTTCCTGCAACAGGCCAACAACCACTTTCCCGAAATTGAAAACTTTGCCGATGACATCACGCGCGACCTGCGCTCGACAGGTGCAGACCTTGCAACGGCCCTCGCGCTTCGTTTGCAGAACCGCCACAACATCCGTGTCCAGATCATGCCGATCCACGTCATGGGCAAAACGCTGCGCCGCTTCGACCTGCACCGCCGCAAGGTTCTGATCTCGGAATTGGTGGAGCCATCGGGCCGGACATTTCAAATGGCCTACCATCTTGGTTTGATTGAAGCCGGCTGGGCGTTCGACAAGATCACAGAACCGCTGCAAGGCGAACAAGTGAAGCGACTGGCCCGCGTATCGCTGGCGAATTATTTCGCCGCAGCACTGATGATGCCATATGAGGATTTCCTGCAAGCCGCAGAAGCGCTGGCCTATGATGTCGATGTCTTGAGTGCGCGCTTCCAGGCTAGCTTTGAGCAAGTGGCCCATCGTCTGACCACGCTTGCAAGACCCAATGAACGCGGCATCCCGTTTTTCATGGTGCGCGTCGACAACGCCGGCAACGTCTCCAAACGATTTTCGTCAGGAACCTTTCCATTCTCGAAGTTCGGCGGCACATGCCCGCGCTGGAATATCCACAACACGTTCCGCAATCCCGGCCGCATTGAAACACAGATCATTGAATTGCCGGATGGCGCGAAGTGGTTCTCCATCGCGCGCACCGTGCGCAGTGCGGCTGCCCCTTGGGGCGAGGAAAATTCACGTTTCGTGGTCGGCCTCGGCTGCGAGATCAAGCACGCAGGCAAACTCGTCTACGCAAAAGGCCTCGACCTCAAAACCGCAGCCGCTCACACCCATCGGCATCAATTGCCGCCTGTGCGAACGTACCAACTGCATCCAGCGCGCCGCCCCACCCATGTCGCGGCCGCTCGAAGTGAATGAGAATATCAGGGGATATTCGCCGTTCGATGCAGATTTGAGCAGGTGAGGTAGTAATTTAATTCCCCCTTTCCCCCACCAATTTCCCCTGCTATAGCCGCGCCAACCAATAGCCCCTTGGGCAGTTTGGCCCTCATGCGGGCGTGGTGAAATTGGCAGACACGCAGGATTTAGGTTCCTGTGGGGAAACCCGTGGGGGTTCAAGTCCCTCCGCCCGCACCATGCCACTTGGCCAACCAGCCACGGGTCAAGCGCGCCTTAAAAAATGACGAAAGATAGAGCAATATCATGCAAGTAACCGAAACAGTCAGCACCGGCCTGAAGCGCGAGTTCAAGGTCGTGGTCGCAGCCGCCGATTTGGGCCGCGATGCCGATACGCGCCTCAAGGATATGGCCAAAACCGCCAATATCAAGGGCTTCCGCCCCGGCAAGGTTCCGGTTGATCACCTGAAGAAAGTTTATGGCAAGGCTATCATGGCCGAGGTCATTCAGAAGAAGGTGGATGACTCCACCCGCGAGGCCTTTGCAACCCGCAACCTGAAACCCGCCTATCAGCCGGAAGTAAAGCTGCCGGAAGCAGAAGACGAAGTGAATGCCGTTATTGAAGGCAAGCAGGATCTGTCGTTCACGGTGGCTGGCGAAATCATCCCGACATTTGAATTGCAGGATGCAAACGGATTGACACTGACCAAGCACATCGTGTCTGCGGCAGACGAACACATCAACGAAGCGCTGGAGCGCCTCGCATCGAACTACAAGACCTGGGAAACCAAGGAAAACGGCAAGGCCGAAAAGGGCGACCGGATCACCATCAGCTTCGTCGGCCGTGTTGACGGCAAGGAATTTGACGGCGGCAAGGGTGAGGATATTCCGCTCGAACTCGGTTCAGGTCAGTTCATCCCCGGTTTTGAAGACCAGCTGGAAGGAACCAAGGTCGGTGACGAAAAAACCGTCAAGGTAACTTTCCCCGAATCCTACGGCGTTGCAGATCTCGCAGGCAAGCCCGCAGAATTTGAAACCAAGGTCACCGGCATTGAAGCGCCAAAGAAGAGCCCAATCGACGAGGATTTCGCCAAGAAGGTCGGCTTCGAGGACCTGAACAAGCTCAAGGAAATGGTCAAGGCCGGCCTAGATCGCGAGTTTGGCCAGATGACCTCAATGAAGTTGAAGCGCGACGTTCTTGATGCGCTCGACAAGCAATACGCTTTCGAACTGCCGGAAAGGCTGGTTGACGCCGAATTCAATGGCATCTGGAACGCACTGACGCAGGAAATGGCCCGCGCCAACCGCAGCTTCAAGGACGAAGAAACAACCGAAGAAGATGCCCGCAAGGAATATCAGGCGATTGCTGCGCGCCGCGTGCGCCTCGGGCTGGTGCTTGGCACCATGGGCGAAAAGGAAGGCATTCAGGTCAACGAGCAGGAGCTGCAGGCCGCTTTGATGGCCCGCGTTCGCCGCTTCCCCGGCCAGGAAAAGCAGGTTTACGATTATTATCGCAAGAACCCGAGCGCGCTGACCGAATTGCGCGGCCCGATCTTCGAACAAAAGGTTGTTGACCTTATCGTCAGCAAGGCCAACGTGAGCGACAAGTCCGTAACCCGCGATGAGCTCAAGGGCATGGTCGAAGAAGACATGGGCGACGACGAGTAATTGCCTCTTATCAACCGCCCGACATCTGCGCAGCCATGGAACTCATCCCGTGGCTGCGTTTTTCGTTTTACTGAGAACTTGCCGAATATCTTGTATTAACAGGGTCATGCGGTTGACCCTTTTTCTTAACCTCTCGGTCACCTATCTAGTGTGATCTGTAACGACTGATTCACACCCATCCGGAGCGACCATGCCTTCATTTGATCCGACAACACCTCACGCCGCATTCTGGCCGATGGTCATTCAGCAGGAAGCGCGCGGCGAACGCTCCTATGATCTTCCCTCGCGTCTTCTGCGCGAGCGCATCATCTTTTTGACGGGCCAGGTCGAAGATACGATGGCAAGCTCCATTTGCATGCAGCTGCTCTTCCTCGAGGCCGAAAATCCCAAGAAGGAAATCTCGATGTACATCAATTCGCCCGGTGGCGTGGTGTCTTCGGGCCTGTCGATCTACGACACGATGCAGTTCATCCGCTGCCCGGTATCTACAACGATCATGGGGCAGGCGGCATCAATGGGTTCGCTCATCGCCGTAGCCGGTGCCAAGGGCATGCGCTTTGCTTTGCCCAATTCATCGATCATGGTTCACCAGCCTTCGGGCGGATTTCAGGGCCAGGTGACCGACATCCTGATTCACGCCAGAAACGTGGAAAACCTGCGTCGCAGGCTCAACGAGATCTATGTAAAACATACAGGACGGACCCACAAAGAGATCGAAGACGCGTTGGAACGTGACAATTTCATGACCCCTGAGGAAGCCCTCAAATTTGGTCATATCGATAAAATCTTGGAAAAACGGGCACTTCCGCCGGAAACCAAGTAACAATTTAGTCGTTTTGCAATGCCGCAAGGAATGATTAACTTGCGCCAGCGCATTCTGGATACGACTCGATTTGTTAGGCAATAATAACCAGTGGCGTGTTAAGACAGGGATATCCGTCAGTTCTGGCAGGGTTGGGGCGAACCAGTCCTCCTCAGAATAAGGAGTGACATTATGAGTAAGAATACTTCAGGCGACAGCAAGAATACCTTGTACTGTTCCTTCTGTGGCAAGAGCCAGCATGAAGTCCGCAAGTTGATTGCAGGACCAACTGTATTCATCTGTGATGAATGCGTCGAGCTCTGCATGGATATCATCCGCGAAGAGAACAAGACGTCGCTTTCAAAATCCAAGGATGGCGTTCCAACCCCGCACGAAATCCGCAAGGTACTCGATGACTATGTCATCGGCCAGGACCAGGCGAAGCGCGTGCTGTCCGTTGCCGTGCACAACCATTTCAAGCGCCTCAACCATGCGCAGAAGAACAACGACGTGGAATTGGCAAAGTCCAACATCCTCCTCGTCGGTCCAACCGGCTCGGGCAAAACCTTGCTGGCCCAAACGCTCGCACGCATCCTCGATGTGCCATTCACCATGGCCGACGCGACCACGCTGACTGAAGCAGGTTACGTGGGCGAAGACGTCGAAAACATCATTCTGAAACTGCTTCAAGCCTCCGACTACAATGTCGAACGCGCCCAGCGCGGCATTGTGTACATCGACGAAATCGACAAGATCAGCCGCAAGTCTGACAATCCGTCCATCACCCGCGACGTTTCGGGCGAAGGCGTGCAGCAAGCCTTGCTCAAGATCATGGAAGGTACGGTCGCTTCTGTTCCGCCACAGGGTGGCCGCAAGCATCCCCAGCAGGAATTCCTGCAAGTTGATACAACCAACATTCTTTTCATTTGCGGCGGCGCATTTGCCGGTCTGGAACGGATAATCAATCAGCGCAGCAAGGGCTCAGGCCTGGGCTTCGGAGCCGATGTGCGGTCTTCCGATGACCGCCGCACCGGCGCCATACTGCGCGAACTTGAGCCTGATGATCTTCTCCGCTTCGGTTTGATTCCGGAATTTGTCGGCCGTTTGCCAGTCATAGCAACGCTCGAAGATCTCGACGAAACCGCCCTTGTACAAATCCTCTGCGAACCCAAGAACGCCTTGGTCAAGCAGTATCAGCGTCTGTTCGAAATGGAAGGCGTCAAGCTGACCTTTGCCGAAGAGGCTTTGAAATCGATTTCCCGCAGGGCAATCGAGCGCAAGACGGGTGCCCGCGGTCTGCGGTCGATCATGGAAGGCATATTGCTGGATACGATGTATGATTTGCCCGCCATGGATGGCGTGGAAGAGGTCGTCATCTCGAAAGAGGTCGTTTCCGGCGATGCAAAGCCGCTTTTGATCTATGCTGATCGGGATAGTTCCAGCTCCAAGATGGCACCTGCCTCCGCTTAACCCATTGTTGCTAAACGCCTTGAAATCAGGCGTTTGAAGCTCCACATTCCGGTTTGTCCAATCCGCCTGGTGCGGATTTGCGTAACGAGTTTATCTGGCCTCCGCGAGGGGGCCTGTCAGCTGGCCATGCCAGTCAAAGGAACAATGATGACCAAGAAGAACCAGGAATACAAAGGCGCTGTCGAAACCCTTCCCGTCTTGCCCTTGCGCGATATCGTGGTTTTCCCGCACATGATCGTGCCGCTGTTTGTCGGTCGCGAAAAATCCATCCGCGCACTTGAGGAAGTCATGCGCGAAGACAAGCGCATCTTGCTTGTCGCCCAGAAGAATGCCGGTGATGATGATCCGTCAGTAGATACGATTTTCGAAGTCGGCACACTTGCCCAGGTTTTGCAGCTGCTGAAACTTCCAGATGGAACGGTGAAGGTTCTGGTCGAAGGCGTTGAGCGTGCCAAGGTAGAACAGTTCTCAACCCGTAACGAATATTTCGAAGCAACGGTTCGCGTGTTGCCGAGCCAGATTGAAAACGACAAGGAAGTGGAAGGCATTGCCCGCACCACAGCCTCGCAATTCGAGAGCTATGTGAAGCTCAACAAGAAAGTGCCACAGGAAATTCTGGCGACGTTGAACCAGATCACTGATCCATCAAAGCTGGCTGACACGATTGCGTCCAACCTTGCAGTCAAAATTCCTGAAAAGCAGCAACTTCTTGAACTCACCTCGGTCGAGGCGCGTCTTGAAAAATGCTACTCGCTGATGGAAGGCGAAATTTCTGTCCTGCAAGTTGAAAAGCGTATCCGTGGCCGCGTCAAGCGCCAGATGGAGAAGACGCAGCGCGAATATTATCTGAACGAGCAGATGAAGGCCATCCAAAAGGAACTGGGTGATGGTGAAGAGCGCGATGAGCTCGCCGAACTCGACAAGCGCATCAAGGAAACCAAATTCTCCAAGGAAGCGCGCGAGCGTGCCGAGGCAGAACTGAAAAAACTTCGCCAGATGTCACCAATGTCGGCGGAAGCCACAGTTGTGCGCAATTATCTCGACTGGATGCTCTCGATCCCTTGGGGCGTGAAGAGCAAGGTCAAGACGGATCTCGAATTTGCCGAGAACGTTCTCAATGCCGATCACTTCGGCCTCGAGAAGGTGAAGGAACGCATCGTCGAATATCTGGCCGTGCAAAGCCGCACCAACAAGCTGCGCGGACCGATCCTTTGCCTCGTCGGGCCTCCAGGCGTCGGCAAGACCTCGCTCGGCAAGTCGATTGCAAAGGCAACGGGCCGGGAGTTCGTCCGCATGTCGCTGGGTGGCGTGCGTGATGAAGCCGAAATCCGCGGTCACCGCCGCACCTATATCGGCTCCATGCCTGGCAAGATCATCCAATCGATGAAGAAGGCCAAGAAATCCAATCCGTTCTTCCTGCTCGATGAAATCGACAAGATGGGCATGGATTTCCGTGGCGATCCTTCAGCGGCCTTGCTTGAGGTGCTTGATCCCGAACAAAACTCGTCCTTCATGGACCATTATCTGGAGGTCGAATACGATCTCTCGAATGTGATGTTCGTGACAACATCCAACACGCTGAACATTCCACCAGCCTTGCTCGACCGCATGGAGATCATTCGCATCGCCGGCTACACCGAGCAGGAGAAGCTGGAAATCGTCAAGCGCCACTTGATCCCCAAGGCTGTCGAAGGCCACGGCCTCGACAAGAAGGAGTTCGAGATCACCGAAGCCGCGATCACCGAAATGATCCAGCATTATACCCGTGAAGCCGGTGTGCGCAATCTCGAGCGTGAACTCAACACCATCGCGCGCAAGGCGGTGAAGGATTTGATCACGTCCAAAAAGAAGAAGATCAAGGTCACGCCGGAAGTTGTTCACAAATATCTCGGCGTGCCGAAGTTCAAGCACGGCGAGGCCGAAGGCGAAGACCAGGTTGGCGTCGTAACGGGCCTTGCCTGGACTGAAGTGGGTGGCGAATTGCTGACCATCGAAGCCCTCATGATGGCAGGCAAGGGCCGCATGACAGTTACTGGCAACCTGCGTGACGTGATGAAGGAATCGATCTCCGCAGCGTCATCTTATGTGCGCTCGCGCGCGCCTTCGATTGGCGTCAAGCCACCGTTGTTTGACCGGAAGGACATTCACGTTCACGTGCCGGAAGGTGCAACACCGAAGGATGGCCCATCCGCTGGCATCGCCATGGTCACCGCCATCGTCTCGGTGATGACCGGCATTCCGGTGCGCAGGGATGTTGCCATGACCGGCGAAATCACATTGCGGGGCAGGGTGCTGCCCATCGGTGGACTCAAGGAAAAACTGCTTGCGGCACTTCGCGGTGGCATCAAGAAAGTGATGATCCCCGAGGACAACGTGAAGGACCTTGCGGACATCCCTGACAGCGTGAAGTCAGGCATGGAACTTGTGCCGGTATCGCGCATGGATGATGTGTTGAAGCACGCGCTTGTGCGCCAGCCCGTCGCCATCGAATGGGATGAAGTGGCAGAAGAAGCCGCCGCCGCAGCCCGCGCCAAAGGTGGCGACGCTGCCGAGGTAGCGATTACACATTGAACCTCCCCATTGCCCCTCTCCCGTCAGGGAGAGGGTGCCCGGGGGGCGGGTGAAGCCGTTCAGCCTTTGCCCTGTGTCATAGCGATCTTCACTGCAAAGAACGCAAACACGCCTGCGAATGAATAATCGATGCCGCGCAAAATGCCGGGCCTGGTCCGCAAGAATGTCACCAGCCGTTCAGCCCCCAGGATCATTGCCACCGACAGTGGAATGTTGATCAGCACGAAATACAATCCGAGAAACATCAACTTGCCACGCGCATGCGGGTCCGTCGCGTCAACGAACTGCGGCAGAAACGTAATGAAAAACAAGACCACTTTTGGGTTGGTCAGGTTAACGGTAAAGCCCATCAGAAAGCTGCTCATCACTGACACCGGCTTGCGCTCACCAGCTTGCACATTGAGCGATGAGCCATTGCGGATAGCATCGATGGCAAGCCACATCAGATAGGCCGCGCCGACAATTTTCAGGATCATGAATCCGGTATGCGAAGCAGCCACCAGCGCTGAAACACCAAATGCCGCCAACACAGTATGAACAAGACAGCCAAGATTGGCCCCGGTCACCGATGCAATCCCGGCCTGACGACCGCTTGACATGGTGCGCGCCAGAAACAGGCTCATATCAGGCCCTGGCGTCACGAACAGCAGCACCGAAGCCACGGAATATCCGAATAGAATTGTCAAATCAGGAAGGAAAGCCATGGTCGCAGCATACTTTCGCAAATCTGCTCTTGGCAAGCCGTACCAGAACCGTTCGTCGGCGACAAAATGGCTTTTTATTTGCGTCCCGCGCAATCACCCGTTATGAGCAGCCCGGGCGGGCGATTAGCTCAGTTGGTAGAGCGCTTCGTTTACACCGAAGATGTCGGGAGTTCGAGTCTCTCATCGCCCACCATTTGCAGAAAACCTGAACTCTGCACGCAATCCGCCCATGTCAGACCGCGCAAAGGCAAGCGTTGCGCCATAGGCATCGGCAAGGTCCTGGACGATTGCCAGACCTAACCCTGAGCCGCGTTTGCGCTGGTCCAGCTTGACGCCGCGCTTGGCGATTTTTTCAAAATCGGAGTGAGGAACCCCTGGCCCGTCATCTGATACACTCACCACACCTTCGTCATACTGCACCATGACGCGGGACTTGGCGTACTTGGCTGCATTTTCCATCAGGTTTCCAAGCAACTCATGCAAGTCACCTTCGTCCATCGGCACACTCACGCCCGGATCAACTTCGATTTCAATGGGCTGGATTCGTCCAGCGGTCACCTTGTTGATCGCAACAGCAACGCGCGTGGCAATCGGTGCCAGCAGCGTGCTGGCCAACGCCTGATTTGCGGCTACACGCGAACGCATCAACTCGCGCTCGACAAACTGTTGCATGTCCCGCGTCGCCTGACGAATCTCGTCTGCAACGACCTTCTTTCCCTTTTTGTCCAGATCCCCCGCAATGACATCGAGAACTGTCAGCGGAGTTTTCAAGCCATGGGCCAGATTGCCGGCGCGATGACGCGCTCTGCTCACCTGCTGTTCCCTGTTATCAAGCAAGGTATTCAGTTCACCGACCAGTCCCTCCACCTCAAGCGGATACTCGCCTTCAAGCCGCTGGACTTTGCCCTGATGGATACTCGCAAGTGAATTGCGGATTTCCTGCAGTGGTTTCAGGCCAAAGAATATGAGGAAAATGGAAGAGCCCAGAAGCACGAGATAGAGCAGGGCGAAACCGATGCTCATGTCACCACGGAAGTTGGAAATTGCGTTGGAAACCTCGCTGCGATCCATGCCAATCGTCACAACGGCCTTGGTCGTCGTGCCATCAGGCTTCTCAATTTCAATGGCTCGCTCAAGTGCCAGAAGGTTGGTTGAATTTGGCCCCGGCAGGGTATGGATATGTTCTTCTTGTTCTGTCGATGGTGGCGTTGGTACAGTCAGCAATTCGTCCCACAGCGACCGCGAACGCAACGTCGGCATGCCAACGGGATCGATTTGCCAATACAACCCGCCAAACTGTTTCGAAAATCGCGGATCACTCAGCTCCGTGTCGATGAACAAATTACCTTGATCGTCAAAAGACACGGCGGAAGCGAGTTGTTCGAAATGTGCATCAAACTCTTGCAGCATCAACTTTTCGACATGCTGCTGGAAACGAAGGTAAAATGAGATGCCTGCAAGTGCCAGGGCCAAACTGATCGCAAGGGCTGACAGTACCAGGAGCCTGAGGCGAAGCGAACCGCTGTTCATCCCACAGCCAGGAAGTATCCGAAGCCGCGCTTGTTCTGAAGAACATTTCCGCCAAGCTTGCGCCGCACACGGCTGACAGCCGCTTCGACGGCATTGGCATCCTTGTCGTGGTCATGCGCATAGAGCGCGTCTGCCAGCTCAGCCTGCGAAACAACGCGATCAAGATTGCTGGCGAGATAATGCAACAGCCTGAATTCCAGCGGCGTGAGGTTGATTTTCACACCACTCAACATCGCAAGCCCGGCCTTTTCGTCAATATGCAAAGCCCCGGCCGTGATTGTCGACGTCACTTGCCCGGAGTTGCGCCGCGTAATTGCGCGCAATCGCGACAGCAGCTCTGCCATTTCAAATGGTTTTGGCAGATAATCATCAGCACCCGCATCTATCCCGTCAACCCGCTCAGTCCACGTACCACGCGCAGAAAGTATCAGAATTGGAGTCTTGATACCCTCTCCGCGCCAACGCTTGAGAATGGTCAATCCGTCAATTTGCGGAAGCCCGAGGTCCAGGATGATTGCTGCATAATTTTCAGTCGACCCGCGAAACCAGGCATCTTCCCCATCTTGCGAAAACTCACACAAATAACCGTTGGCTTGTAGCGACTGACCGATGCCATCGGCAACTTTCTGGTTGTCTTCAACGATAAGTACTTTCACGTGCAGGGGCCTCAGATCTTGTCGAGCGACTTCGCGTCAAGCCTGATAAATCGCACGAAATTCGATTTGCTCAAAATCTTGATTTCATAGACGGTCACATTGCCACGTTCCCGCAACTTAACGTCCAGAATCTTGCCCTTATAATTGCGTTCACAATGAGCAATAACGCGGCTCAAAGGCTGTGCTTTTCCGGCCCGAACGGCAGCAAGAGCCCGATCTTGCTCGCTGCCACGTCTGCGCCGGCTAGAAGAATCGGAATCTGAACCGGACCTTGACTCATTATCTTCCGAACTGCCACGCGATCTTCCAGATCCACCGCCGCTGCCACCCGAGCCACTACCGCTACCGCCAGAACCGCTACCACTTCCACCCGAGCCGCTACCGCCAGAACCACTGCCACCCGAGCCGCTACCGCCAGAACCACTGCCACCAGAGCCGCTGCCGCCAGAACCACTACCACCAGAACCGCTGCCGCCAGAACCACTTCCACCCGAGCCGCTACCGCCAGAATCACCATCTGAATCGCCGCCGTCCGAGTCACCACCACCCGAACCACTGTTCCCACCGTCGGAATCACCGCCCGAGTCGCCGCCCGAGTCGCCGTCAGACCCCCCACCATCAGAGTCGCCCCCACCGTGGTCGGAATCACCGCCATCCGAGTCACCGCCACCAGACCCGCTGTTGCCACCACCGGAATCGCCATCCTTGGCATAAGCAGGTACAATTGGCATGACGCCAAAAGTAGCCGACACCAAAGTAAACAAAAACAACCGTCTTGAAATCGTCGCCATTAAAATTCTTTCCAAGCTAGCAAACTAGCAGGAATGAGCTGACATTTGTCGCTCAACAATTGTCAGCAAATTGTCAGTTTGGTAAATCTTGTAAATAACTCAAATAAATCCTTCAACAACCTGCTTCAGGCTTGTATCGCCCAAAGCTGCCGTCAAAGCCAGTTCTGCTTTCTTCAAATAGGGCGCAAGCACACCTCCCATTTGCTGCGCCACAGGGCATTTCGCCGGACTATCTGTCTTGTGCAACCTGAACACAGCATCGTTTTCGACCGCGTGATAAATGTCGCCGAGGGAAATCGTGTTGGCCTTGCGCGCCAGTACAAATCCGCCAGCGCGTCCCGCAACCGATTGAACCAGGCCGGATTTTTCGAGCGCGGACATCATCCTGCGAATCACCACAGGGTTTGTCTGGACACTGCTGGCAATGAAAGTCGAGCACACAGGCTTGCCCCCCGGCGTTTTTGCCAGCAGGGACATTGCATGTACGGCGACAACAAAACGACTACTGCTGAGCATGCTGGTTATAGGCCAATCGGACAACGTGAGCAGGACTATACACGAACATGATATTACATAACACTTACGTGGTCAAAGTTTGTTAACGCACCATTTACGCTAAATCTGGATTATTGTGTGATGAAAACCCGCATATGGCTGCGCGCTGATTTACTTGTTTCCGCTTGCCTGATGGCAATGCTTGGTTATTTCGCCTGGCATGGATTTTGGTCGCCACGCGGCTTCCAGGAATTACATCTGCTGCAGGCGGAGCGCAGCATGCAAGAGCTTGAACTGGTTGACATGCAGGACAAGCGCCAGAAATTCGAACAACGGGTTTCCCTGTTGCGACAGGAGTCACTTGACCCCGACATGCTCGACGAAATGGCGCGGGTGCAACTGGGTCTCCTCGGACCAAACGACCTGTTGGTTCATCTGAACCGTTAAAAAAACCTAACCCTTTCCGTAGTTTCAACCGAAATTCAGTTAATCACCTTTTTTACGCGCAATACCAGTGGCTTAGTGCTACTGTCATAAAAAATTCGTGTGGGAGAAGTGCTGATGGCTGTTAAATCCGCATATTTGAGCAAGAAAAAGGAGAAACCAGCCAAGTCACCGACTCCGGCTGAGACCAAAAATCTCAAGAACAGCGGCTTTTCGAAGGACGAAGAACTTCAAGCCTATTCTGACATGCTCCTTATCCGCCGCTTCGAGGAAAAAGCCGGCCAGCTTTATGGCATGGGGCTCATCGGCGGCTTCTGTCATTTGTATATTGGCCAGGAAGCTGTGGTGGTTGGCATGCAGATGTCCGCCATCGAAGGCGATCAGGTCATAACCTCTTACCGCGACCACGGCCACATGCTGGCCTGCGGCATGGACCCCAACGGCGTCATGGCCGAACTGACGGGCCGCAAGGGCGGCCTGTCGAAGGGCAAGGGCGGCTCGATGCACATGTTCTCGAAAGAGAAGAATTTCTACGGCGGCCACGGCATCGTCGCGGCACAAGTGCCACTGGGGGCAGGGCTCGCCTTTGCCAACTGGTATCGCGGCAACAAAAATGTTTCGATGGCCTATTACGGCGATGGCGCTGCCAACCAGGGCCAGGTTTATGAAACCTTCAACATGGCAAGCATCTGGAAATTGCCTTGCATCTTCATCATCGAAAACAACCGCTATGCCATGGGAACCTCCGCCGAGCGTTCGACAGCAGTGGCACAACAATTGGGCAAGCGCGGCGAAGCTTTCGGTATTCCTTCCGAACAAGTTGATGGGATGGATGTGCGCGCTGTGAAAGACGCCGCCGACAAAGCCATGGAACATTGCCGCGCGGGCAAGGGGCCGTACATTCTGGAGATGATGACCTACCGCTACCGTGGCCACTCCATGTCTGACCCTGCGAAATATCGCAGCAAGGAAGAGGTGCAGAAGATGCGCGAGGAGCATGACCCGATTGAACAGGTGAAAGCGCGGATTCTGAAAGCGGGCTACGCAACCGAAGACGATCTGAAATCCGTAGACGCCAATATCCGCGACATCGTCACCGCCTCAGCCGACTTCGCCACCAACGATCCGCAACCGGACGAGAGCGAGCTGTGGACTGATATTTACAAGGTAGCCTGACGAGAGTGGTGCAGCCAAAACCAAAAACCGCCACCTACGCCGACATTGAGGCACTTCCTCCAGATGTTACTGGCGAACTGCTGTTTGGCTCGCTGCACACCCAGCCGCGACCAGCTCGCAAACATTCATTGGCAGCAAGCCGGATAACCGGCCTGATCGGCAATGCATTTGACGATGGAACAGACGCGCCGGGCAACTGGATCATAATTTTTGAGCCCGAGTTGCATTTGGGCCCACATGTCGTTGTGCCAGACATTGCAGGGTGGAAGAGAGAACGCTTTACTGAACGTGATGATGGGCCGTGGTTTGAAGTCTCACCGGATTGGGTTTGTGAAGTCCACTCTCCATCAACGAAACAGAGGGATATGGGTCCCAAGCGGAAAATCTATGCAGAGTATGAAATTGGCCATCTCTGGTACGTTGACCCGCCATCGAAATCACTTGAAGTGTTTGCGCGCGTTGGCACCAACTGGCTGCTTGTTCAAACTGTCTTGAACAAGGACGAGGTTTGCGCGCCGCCATTCGAAACCTTCACTTTTTCTCTCGGTCGTCTATGGCCTTTCGACAAAGAACTCACGGAGCCCTGATTCATGCCAACCATCCTCATGCCCGCTTTGTCGCCCACCATGGAAGAGGGCAAGCTTGCCAAGTGGCTCAAGAATGTCGGGGACAACATCAAGTCCGGCGATATTATTGCCGAGATCGAAACCGACAAGGCGACGATGGAAATTGAAGCCGTGGACGAAGGTCCGCTGACGGAGATTTTGGTGGCAGCTGGCACCGAGGGCGTGAAGGTGAATACGCCGATTGCGGTGATCGGGGCCGCATCCACACAGCCCTCACCCGGCCCTGCGGGCCACCCTCTCCCTGAAGGGAGAGGGGTAGAAAAGCCAACATCCTTACCCCTCTCCCTTCAGGGAGAGGGTGGCGCGAAAGCGCCGGGTGAGGGCAGCCCATTGCGCGACCCCACCATTCCCGAAGGCACCGAGATGGTGTCCATGACCGTGCGCGAAGCGATCCGCGCGGCGATGTCAGAAGAAATGCGCGCCGATCCGGACGTGTTCCTGATGGGCGAAGAAGTGGGTCAGTATCAGGGTGCCTATAAAATTTCGCAAGGCATGTTGGATGAATTCGGCCCCAAGCGCGTGATCGACACACCGATCACTGAGCACGGCTTCACCGGCATTGCCACGGGTGCAGCCTTTGCTGGCCTGAAACCCATCGTCGAATTCATGACGTTCAATTTCTCCATGCAGGCCATCGACCAGATCATCAACTCCGCCGCGAAAACGCTTTATATGTCGGGCGGACAAATGGGCTGCCAAATCGTGTTCCGTGGGCCTAATGGTGCCGCAGCTCGCGTCGCCGCCCAGCACTCACAGGATTACGCCGCCTGGTATGCACACATTCCCGGCCTTAAAGTCGTGATGCCTTACACCGCAGCGGACGCGAAAGGTCTGATGAAGGCCGCCATCCGCGACCCCAATCCGGTGATCTTCCTTGAAAACGAAATTCTCTACGGCAAGTCCTTTGATGTGCCGAAGCTGGATGACTGGGTCGTGCCCATCGGCAAGGCGCGCGTTGCGCGCGTCGGTCACCACGTCACAATCGTCTCCTTCGGCATCGGCATGACCTACGCCCATGCCGCCGCCGACAAGCTGGCAGCCGAAGGCATTGAAGCCGAAATCATCGACCTGCGCTCCATCCGCCCGCTTGATCTTGAAACTGTATTGGTCAGTGTACGGAAGACCAATCGCTGTGTGTGCGTGGAGGAGGGCTATCCGCGCTTCTCGGTGACATCGGAACTTGCTGCTGAAATCATGACGCATGCATTTGATTATCTTGATGCGCCGGTTGCGCGCGTGGCTGGCAAGGATGTGCCCATGCCTTATGCGTCCAATCTCGAAAAGCTAGCGCTGCCAAATGCCGATGAAGTGGTGGCGGCGGTGAAGAGTGTGCTTTATGTTTAGTTTCACCCACAACCTACAAACGTCACCCCGGCAATGGCCGGGGCCCAGCTTTCAACAAACTCCATGTACTGACATAAAGCTGTGTCCCCGCTTGCGCGGGGGATGACAGCTTGAGAGGGAAAAAGAAATGGCCAAGAACCACGACCACGATCATCACCACCACGATCATTCCAAGGAAACCCATCCGCACCAATTGCAGCCACCTCATGCTGTCTTCCACGACCCCAACGCTGGCGAGATTATCCGCGGTTGGATCACCCAAGGTCACTTGCAACTGAGCCTGCATGCCATGGCCTTCGGCAAGGCTGATATCTGGGGTCACGTTCTCGCTGGCATCGCGCAGCAAGTTGCTGCATCAATGGAAGAGATGGGCCACAGCACCACGTCTCACAATCTCGAAACCATCCGCAAGACACTGGCCGAGGACCTTGCAAAAGCTGCTGCACAATCATCTGTGTTGTCGAACAAGAGCTGAGCCACATGGCCGAACCCGCCAAGCATAATGCGACCTATGCCGATATCGAGGCATTGCCGCCACATGTCGTGGGGGAGATCATTTACGGCGCACTTTACACCCAGCCACGCGCCGCCTTTGTTCACAACGCCGCAGCAAACTCGCTTTCTGCCGAAGTCACTGGCCCCTATCAAAAGGGCAAAGGTGGTCCCGGTGGCTGGGTGTTTGCCACTGAACAGGAAGTTCAATTCGGCGAGCATCTCCTTGTGCCGGATATTGCCGGATGGAAGCGCGAGCGGCTCGCAGCGCCGCCCCGTGAAAACTGGGTTACAATCAGGCCCGACTGGGTTTGCGAAGTGGTATCGCCGTCGACTGTACTGCGCGATCGGCATTTCAAACGCGATATCTACGCGGCATTTGCCGTTCCGCATTATTGGATGGTTGATCCGAGAACGCGCTCACTGGAAGTTTATGAGTTGTCGCAAGGAAAGTGGACACTTTTTGGAACCTATTCCGGAAGCATGGACGTGAGCGCTCCACCTTTCAATGCCTTATCATTTACGCTTGAGACCTTGTGGCCGCTTCCCGAGCCAGAAGGCTTCAACGAAGACACACTGGAGTAACCCATGCCCAACGTCCTCATGCCCGCTTTGTCACCTACCATGGAAAAGGGCAAGCTTGCCAAGTGGCTCAAGAAGGAGGGCGACAAGGTCAAATCTGGCGACATCCTAGCGGAGATCGAAACCGACAAGGCAACGATGGAAATTGAAGCGGTCGATGAGGGCACGCTCGGCAAGATCATGGTGGCTGAAGGAACGGACGATGTGCTGGTCAACACGCCAATTGCCGTGATTTTGGCTGAGGGGGAGAAATTAGGGGATGTAAAAGTTTCTGTCGGAGCGACCCCCACCCCCGCCCCTCCCCACAAGGGGGAGGGGAGCAAGCCTGTTTCGGTTCCCTCCCCCCTTGTGGGGGAGGGTCAGGGGTGGGGGTCGGGTGGTCTTTCCTCCGGAGCGCGCGTCTTCGCTTCGCCACTCGCAAAACGCATTGCAAAACAAAAGGGTATCAACCTTTCCTCGCTCAATGGATCAGGCCCGCATGGGCGCATTGTATTGAAAGATGTCGAAGCCGGAAAACCATCCTCCCCGCTCGCCGGGGAGGTGGCGCGCAGTGCCGGAGGGGGCCAAGCAGCGACAATGTCAGAAGCCGCCATCCTCAAACTCTTCGCAGAAGGATCCTACGACCTCGTCCCCCACGATGGCATGCGCAAAACCATCGCGCGCCGTCTCACCGAGTCGAAACAGACCATCCCGCATTTCTATGTGTCGGTTGATGTGACGCTCGATCATCTCCTCGACTTGCGCGAACGCCTGAACCTGCAAGCCCCGAAGGACAAGGACGGCAAGCCAACGTGGAAAGTCTCGGTCAATGATTTCATCATCAAGGCCATGGCCATGGCGATGATGAAGGTGCCGGATGCAAACGTAAGCTGGACCGACACCAACATGGTGAAGCACAAGCACGCCGACATCGGCGTGGCCGTGTCGATCCCCGGCGGCCTGATCACACCGATCATTCGCAGCGCCGAAACCAAGGGCCTCGCCACCATTTCGCAAGAGATGAAAGACTACGCCAAGCGCGCGCGTGACCGCAAGCTGAAGCCCGATGAATACACTGGCGGCTCCGCCGCCATCTCGAACATGGGCATGATGAACGTGAAAAACTTCGCGGCAATCGTCAACCCGCCGCATGGCAGCATCCTGGCCATCGGCACGGGGGAAAGGCGCCCGGTTGTGCGCGGCAACGACATCGTGATCGAACAACAGATGACAATCACGCTGTCCACGGACCACCGCTGCATCGATGGGGCGTTGGGGGCAGAGTTTATCGGCGCGATCAAGGCTTATCTGGAAGAGCCGGGGTTGATGTTGGTGTAGTTGCTTTTTTGTTCCGGCAGTGCTTTGATAAAGGTCAATTGAGGAGAGAAGGCGTATGGCTGAAACACCCGATGCGGTTATGCCAGTTTTGCTGAAGATACAGGAAGAGTTGTCTGCAATCCGGCGGGAACAACATGCTTCCAAAGAGCGTGACGTCAACATGACTGACGCAATCATAGAGACACAAACCCTGGTCGCTTCCATGCGCAGGGACAATCTTCAGCATCTTGGTTTGACAACCAGGCACAGGATGTCGGCAGAAGCTTTGGAGGATAAGGTGGAAATTTTGTCCGCTCGCATTTCTTCGCTCGAAGCAAGAATTTAAGTACCGTGCTCAACGATCGGGCATTAGGTGCTGAGTTGATCGGCGCGAACAAGGGCAATTTGGAAGAACCGGGGATGATGTTGGTGTGGGTGCAGAAATTGGTTCCGTACATGCTTATACCCGCAAATACTTAGGTAAAGCACCATGAAATCCATCCTCGCATTCGGTGACTCGCTCACCTGGGGCTTTGAAGCGGGCACTTTCAAGCGCCATGCTCACGAAACCCGTTGGCCCAATGCGCTCGCTGCCGGTCTCAATGGCAAGGCACGGGTGATTGAAGAAGGCATGAACGGCCGCACCACCGTGTTTCCTGATCCCACCTGTGAAGCTGAACGCAATGGTGCCGTGGCGTTGCCGATGTTGCTCACCACGCACCAGCCGCTTGATCTCGTCATCATCATGCTCGGCACCAACGATATCAAATATGCCAATCGCTGCCGCGCCTTTGACGCCGCCATGGGCATGGAAAGGCTGATCAAGATCATCAAGCATTTTGACTGGGTGAATGACGAAGTACCACGGCCGCAGGTTCTCGTCATGTCACCGCCGGCGCTGTGCAAGACAAAGGATGAATGGTTCAACGATCTGTGGGGCCACGCCATCGAAGAATTGAAACTGTTCGCGCAGCACTACAAGCGCATCGCGGAAGAGCAGGGCGTGCATTTCTTTGATGCGGGCAAGCGTGGCAAAGACTGATCCGACAGACGGCGGGCACATGAGTGCCGCCGACACGCGCAAACTGGGCGAAGCGCTGGTGCCGGTGGTGGAAAAGATTTTGGCGAATAGGGAGTAGCGAATAGCGAATAGGATTGCCCTACTCGCTACTCGCTATTCGCTATTCGCTCTATGCAAGGAGCAACTATGGCCGACACAAATTTTGACATTCTCATAATCGGCGCTGGCCCTGGAGGCTATGTCACTGCGATCCGCGCGGCGCAGCTGGGATTCAAGACCGCGATCATCGAGCGTGAACATCTCGGCGGCATCTGCCTCAACTGGGGTTGCATCCCGACCAAGGCGCTGTTGCGGTCTGCTGAAATCTATCACTACATGAAGCACGCGGAAAACTACGGGCTGTCGGCGAAGGACATCACCTTTGATCCGGCGAAAGTCGTGGCGCGGTCACGCGGTGTGTCCGGCCGCCTGAACATGGGCGTCAACGGTCTGCTTAAAAAGAACAAGGTACAGATCATCTGGGGCGAAGCGAAAGTCACCAAGCCAGGCGAAGTGGTTGTCGCCGATACCAAGAAGACCATCGTGCAACCGCAGAACCCGATCCCCAAGGGTGTGGCAGGGGCGGGCACTTACACCGCCAAGCACATCATCATCGCCACAGGTGCGCGTCCGCGCGTACTCCCCGGCCTGGAGCCGGATGGCAAACTGGTGTGGACCTATTTCGAGGCAATGGTGCCACCCAAGATGCCGAAGTCATTGCTGGTTGTCGGCTCCGGCGCCATCGGCATCGAGTTCGCGTCCTTCTACAACGCCATGGGCGTGGATGTGACCGTGGTCGAGATCATGGATCAGGTCATGCCGGTGGAAGACACCGAGATTTCCAAGGTCGCGCAAAAGCTTCTGGAAAAGCAGGGCCTGAAGTTCCGCCTGAGCACCAAAGTCACCAGTCTCAAGAAGGGCGCGGACAATGTCACCGCCACTTTGGAAGCTGGCGGCAAGTCCGAGACCATCACGGCAGACCGCGTCATCACGGCAGCAGGTGTTGTCGCCAACATCGAAAACCTCGGACTTGAAGCACTCGGTGTGAAAACCGAAAAGGGCTGCATCGTCATCGATGGCTATGGCAACACCAATGTCAAAGGCATCTATGCCATTGGCGACGTGGCTGGCCCGCCGATGCTGGCGCACAAGGCTGAACATGAAGGCGTCATCTGCATTGAAAAGATCAAGGGTCTTGATGCGCACCCGATGAAGAAGGAGCAAATCCCCGGCTGCACCTATTGCCATCCGCAAGTGGCGAGCGTTGGCCTGACCGAAGCCAAGGCCAAGGCCGCAGGATATCGAACTCAAGATCGGCCGCTTCCCGTTCCTCGCCAACGGCAAGGCCATTGCACTCGGCGAAGACCAGGGCCTGATCAAAACCATCTTCGATGCCAAGACGGGTCGCCTGATTGGAGCGCACATGGTGGGCGCAGAAGTCACCGAACTCATCCAGGGCTTCGTCGTCGCCATGGGGTTGGAGACGACAGAGGAAGAGTTGATGCACACCGTCTTCCCGCATCCAACCCTTTCAGAGATGATGCACGAGAGCGTCCTCGATGCCTATGGGCGGGTTATCCATATGTAAGATATCCATGAAATGTGACCATCGTCACATCGGAAATCATCCGCAATTATGCCATCATACATTGGAGGTGCCATTGGCATTTGGCTGGCTTGGAAGCGTACAAACTCGGTCCACGCGGCAGGCGGATGCACAACTCAAGCCAAGCCGAACTAGCGAGGCGCGACCACGTCGCGGAGCTGTTCAATCGCGCCGTGAGCCAGATGAAAGACAAGAAGCTGAGGTTCCGGTTGGGCGCAATTTGTACACTGCAGCAGGTTGCAGAGATTGGCCGATCTGTCAGGCACCGTGGGCAGCTCTGACTACCTTGTACAAGAAACCGGTGGTTAGCCTATGGAAATGGCATTACCGGCCGTGGCGGTCAACCGTGGCATAGGCATCCTCGAGTTATTCGGACAGGATGAAGAACTCCATGAGCTGTACCATTCGCAGGCGACACAGTGCCACAGTGGTTCGCCACTGGACCTCCTTGCGGCATCTTTGACAACAGGACGAATCTTGGACGTTTTAGCAGTAGACATAATCTTGAAGATGGTTAGATCGTCAGACGCTGACTGCGCCTTCGTCAATTTCTTACCGGCGAACTAACTTCAAAGGGCACGAGCCTCGTTCAAGACCAATCTCCGCGGAGCCGATCTTGAGCAACGGCAAACATCACTCGTGAACAGTTGCAGGGGGCCTTCACGGATACCAAGACGAGATCTTGCCAGACTATCTGCGACCAGATGACCTTGAATCTGTATAAGTCGGGGCCATATATGCCCGTTCAAATGGGGGCGGTCATGCGCACGCAGGAAGAATTATACAACACCAAGGGCGAGCGGATTTTCACGCAGGAAGAGTTGAAACAACGCGCGCGGGATTCCGGCGCAGGTAGTCTGGATTCAAAAAACATCGTCATCGCTCTCATGATGGGGCTGGCGGCTGGCTGGCTCGCGAGTTTCATTGTCGGCGGCGGGGGTCTGTTCCAGTATCTCGTCAGCGGCATGCTTGGGTTCATTTGTCGGCAGCTTCGCGCTGCAGAAATTCAACATCAATCTTGGCATTCGCAACGAAATCGGCCGGGATATTGCAACCGCCACGATCGGCGCTATCATCGTCATGGTGGTTGCGCACATGCTAACCTAGGAGGGACGAGATGCAGGCATTGATGGAATTGGGCAGCGTCGGTATTGTGGGAACAATATTGATTGGTATCCTTGCGGGCTGGATCGCTGAGAAAATGACAGGATCGGATCATGGACTGATCAGGAACTTGATCGTCGGCCTGATCGGCGCATGGATCGGGTTTTTTGTTTCAGACCTCATGAAGCTTGAGATGTCACAGTTTATCCAGGGCTGGTTCTGGGGTAATCTGATCATATCGGCTGTGGGGGCAACATTGTTCCTCACTATCCTGAAACTGTTCCGCGGTCGCCGTGCAACGTAACTGAAAGAGAAAAAAATATGGGTTGGATTTTGACAATCATTATCGGTGGCCTCGCAGGGTGGATTGCCGAGAAGGTCATGAAGTTTGATACGGGTCTACTGGCAAACATCGGGCTCGGCATTGCCGGTTCCGTCGTCGGCAATCTGCTGCTGGGAGGCTTGATCGGCGGCAGCTTGATCGGTCAACTCATCCTCGCTGTCGTCGGCGCATGCGTATTGGTCTTTGCCTACCGCATGATCAAAGGTCGCAGCCAAGTCTGACGCATGACTACCGTCATCGACACAACACAGAAGCCGCGGCCGCGTCACCCTGAAAAAGTGAAGCGGCCGGATACACCTTTGCTGCGCAAGCCAGAATGGATCCGCGTCAAGGCTCCAGGTTCGGCCATTTATGCCGAGACCCAGAAAGTTGTTCGCGACAACAATCTCGTCACCGTCTGCGAGGAAGCAGGTTGCCCGAACATTGGTGAATGCTGGTCGAAAAAGCACGCCACCTTTATGATCATGGGTGATACCTGCACCAGGGCCTGCGCGTTCTGCAATGTAAAAACCGGCATGCCTGATGCACTCGATCTCGATGAGCCGCGCCGCGTTGCCGAAGCCATCGCAAAAATGGGCCTGTCACATGCGGTGATCACATCTGTCGACCGCGATGATCTGGCCGATGGCGGCGCAGACCATTTTGTCAATGTGATCCGGAAAACACGCCAGGCAGCGCCAGCGACCACAATCGAAATTCTCACACCTGATTTCCTGAAAAAAGACGGGGCACTTGAGCGCGTTGTCGAAGCGCGCCCGGATGTGTTCAATCACAATCTCGAAACTGTCCCAGCACTCTATCTCAAGATCCGCCCGGGCGCGCGCTATTTTCATTCGCTCAGGCTGTTGCAGCGCGTGAAGGAACTTGATTCAAGAATGTTCACCAAATCCGGCATCATGGTGGGCCTTGGTGAAACCCGCGAACAGGTCATGCAAGTGATGGACGACATGCGGTCTGCCGATATCGACTTCATCACCATTGGCCAATATCTCCAGCCTTCGCGCAAACACGCAGCCATCGACCGTTTTGTCACGCCGGATGAATTCAAGTCTTACGAAACCATAGCCTATGCCAAGGGCTTCCTCATGGTCGCATCGTCACCGTTGACGCGCTCGTCACATCACGCAGGCGAAGATTTTGCCCGTCTCAAGGCGGCGCGGAACGCCTGATGCCGCAATACAAGGCCAGCAGGTTTGTTGCCGTCCACCCCAACGCGGCCTATGCCGTGGCAGCAGATGTCGCCGCCTACAAGGATTTCCTGCCGATGCTCCAGCGCTCCACCATTCGTGGCGCGCGCAAGCCCGTGGGAGCAGGGGAAGAGTTCATGGCAGAACTCGTCGTCGGATATGAAAAGCTCGGCATCAGCGAAAGTTTTGCCAGCAAGGTCGTGACTGATCCGGTGTCTCGAACTGTCGTCGCAACGTCGTCAGAAGGCGCGTTGAAGTCCCTCACGTCAAGCTGGAAGATTACCGAAACACCCGGCGGATCCAATGTCGAAATCACCATCGATTACGCTTTTCATAGCCGCATGATGCAAACCTTATTCGCAGGCCTGTTGGACCTCGCCGCCGGGAGGATCATGCAAGCCTTCGAAACCCGCGCTGGGCTCATGGCCCGGACGGTCGGCTAGAACTGGTCCTGACAGCCCCGTAATTGCACCAGGACGGCCCTACAAGGCGTTCTTGGTTCGTTCAGCACTCCGACAGCCTCCAACCTCACAAACCGTCCTACGGCCAAATTCGCCCAGCAGGAATCGATTTCAATCTAGGATTGTAAATTTAATCCACTGAGAACCAATTCCAGCGCCCGGTCGCGCGCCGCAGCCCGAATAGCGCCGCGTTCCAGATTTCCAAAATGCTCCACGCCACCAATAATCTGACCTCCCCGCCGCGCGCAGGCGAAGTGAACAAGTCCCACCGGCTTTTCTGCCGAACCACCCGAAGGCCCCGCAATTCCCGTCACTGAAACAGATACGTCAGCCCGGGAATTCACAAGCGCGCCAGCGGCCATGGCCCGCGCCACTTCTTCGCTCACAGCACCATGTCGTTCAATCAGCCCAGCAGGCACGCCAAGCATCTCAGTTTTGGCGCTGTTGGAATAAGTCACAAACCCACGGTCAAAAACCTCTGACGATCCGGCAATGTCGGTAATGGCCGCCGCCACCATGCCACCCGTGCAGCTTTCCGCAGTAGCCAACACGAGGCCTTGATCCTTCAGTGCCTGAAAGACGTGTGCAGCAATCACCCTGGCAGTCTCACGGTGACAGTCGCGTAAGCGGCCATGCCTTCCTTGCGGCCAATGGCACCCATCTTTTCTGTGGTTGTCGCCTTGATCGCTATTCTGTCGGGACTGAGCATGAGCAATGGACCCAGGTTGTTTTTCATCGCAGCGATATGTGGCGCAATCTTGGGGGCTTCAGCAAGAATGGTTATGTCCACGTTGGCAACAATGCCACCGCGCTCACACAACAGCTGCATCGCCTTCTTCAGGAAAATCGACGAAGCAGCACCTTTCCACTGCGCCTCGGATGGCGGAAAGTGCACGCCGATATCCGCCTCGCCAATGGCCCCAAAAATCGCATCCGTCAGCGCATGCATTGCGACATCCGCATCCGAATGACCTTTCAGCTTTTGCGAATGCGGAATGGCAACACCGCACAAGGTGACCGCGTTTCCTTTTTCAAAGATGTGAAAGTCGATGCCTTGCCCCATGCGTACATCGGGCCGATCAGCAAGGTGCTGCGCCGTCAAGTCCTTGTTGGCAATATCCATGTCGTGCGCAGTTGTCAGCTTCTTGTTCGCCTGATTGCCGCTCACAATGCGAACCGGCATCCCGGCATACTCCGCCACTGCGGCATCATCTGTAAAGCCATCTCTCGCTTCCCGCACAGCCTGCCGGTGCGCATCCCGAATTCGCGAGAAGGTGAAGCCTTGCGGCGTTTGCACAAACCACATCGCGGAGCGGTCAACCGTGCGCTCAATAATTCCGCCCGGGGCAAACTTGATGGTGTCAGCCACCGGAAGTCCCGGAATCACAGCATCAGCCCGATCCAGTTCCGCAATGACATTGCTGATCACGTCATGCGAAATAAAAGGGCGCGCTGCATCATGAATCAGCACCTTGTCGGGGCTGGCAGTAGAGCAGGCCTCAACCCCCAGACGGCAAGATTCCTGTCGGCTGGATCCACCGATAACCGGGGAGGGAAGGTCAAGCCCGGCAGCAGCTTGTGCAAAAAGCTCTTCATGCCCGCTGCCAATGACGGCCTGAACATGCTTCACAGCGGGATGGGAGAGGAATGATTCCAACGTCCAGCGGATCATCGGCTTTCCACCAATGAGCTGGTATTGCTTGGGTTTTTCGCCCCCCGCCCGCAGGCCCACACCGCCCGCCACGATCACCGCAGCAACTGTCATGGAACGGTGCAATAGCGCATCATGTGTCATGAGTGAAAGCGGGCAGTTCCGGAAAATGCAGGAAAAGTCTTGACTTGTGCGGCGCAGCAAATATTCTGCCTAACGAATAGACGAAGGAATAAAGTGCTTAATTAATGAGCATATCAATAGGCAACATCAAAACCAGAAACCGTGTCTTCTTGGCACCGATGTCGGGAGTAACCGATGAAGCCTTCCGCATGATCGCTCATGACTGCGGCGCAGGATTGGTTGTATCCGAGATGGTCGCCAGCGAAGAGCTGGTTCGCGAGCGCCGCGACATGGTGCGCCGCGCGCGCGGAAAATCCCGCCTCACGCCATTTGTCATCCAGCTGGCAGGCCGTGAAGCACATTGGATGGCAGAAGGCGCACGTGTTGCGCAAGACCTCGGCGCAAACGTCATTGACATCAATATGGGCTGCCCGGCACGGCAAGTCACCGGCGGATTGTCCGGGTCTGCTCTCATGCGAAATCTCGATCATGCGCTGACCCTGATTGAGGCAACGGTGGCTGCTTCCAAAGTGCCAGTGACTTTGAAAATGCGGCTGGGCTGGGATGACAAATCGCAGAATGCAGCCGAACTTGCACGGCGCGCCGAAGCCGCAGGTATTCAACTTGTCACCGTACACGGGCGCACGCGCTGCCAGTTCTATACCGGCAAGGCCGACTGGTCGGCCATTCGTGCTGTGAAAGAGGCGGTAACCATTCCATTGATCGCCAATGGGGATGGCGTGACGCCAGCAGATGCGCGCGCCATGCTGAAGGTTTCTGGCGCAGATGGCGTTATGATCGGTCGGGGTGCCTATGGCCGCCCCTGGTGGCCGGGTGTTGTTGCTGAAGCACTGGAGACTGGTACTGGCAAGGGTGTACCGAACTTGCAGAATGAGCGAGATTTGGTCTTGCGCCATCACCAGGAAACCATCGAACTCTACGGCAATACGCTCGGCAACAAGACATTTCGCAAGCATGCTGGCTGGTCGATAGCGCGTTTGGCCGAACGCAACATGATCAGCGACATGCAACTTGCAGAATTCCGGCGCGGGTCGCTGGGCCAGCCCGATAACGAACGCGTCCGAAACGACATCAAGGTGATATACGACAAGGCGCTGTCACAACAGGCAAGGTCCGCAGCATGACGACGATTGAAGCACCGGCCCTGCGCAGCGTATTTGACGCCATTCCGAATCCCATCCTGATCATCGCACAGCAAAACTCCATTTGTTTTGCCAACAGCGCCGCCGAAGATTTCTTCCAGACATCCGGCTCCGTATTGTGCCGCATGGGATTCAGCGAATTGGTGCCATTCTCCAGCCCGATCCTGCAATCTGTGGCACAGGTCTATAAAAAACAGGGCACGGTGCTGGAATACTCGGTCGCCATCGGCACGCCCAAAGTTGGTGGGGAACGCATCGTTGATGTTCAGACTTCGCCAATTTCGGATGAACCCGGATTCGTC
Organism: uncultured Alphaproteobacteria bacterium; assembly: GCA_963738595.1. Lineage (GTDB taxonomy): Bacteria > Pseudomonadota > Alphaproteobacteria > Rhizobiales > Aestuariivirgaceae > Aestuariivirga. The sequence continues at coordinate 772,351 of CAVTXF010000005.1, read as the reverse complement.
GTGATGATGATCCTGCGCCGATCCGTGGCACAAAAACTTGATCTGCAACTGTCGCATCAGGGAGCCGCAAGATCTGTCGCCGGCATGGCATCCATGCTGGCACATGAAATCAAAAACCCGTTGGCCGGCATCAGGGGTGCAGCACAGTTGATTGAAAGTTCACTGGGCGAACCGGATCGCATGCTGGCCCGCCTGATATGCGATGAAACAGACCGCATCCGCAGTCTGGTCGATCAGATGGAAGTCTTCTCCGACGAACGCCCGCCGGTGCGCAAACCCACCAATATCCACGTTGTGCTTGACCGCGTGAAGCAGCTTCTCGCCGCTGAAACAATGAGCTCCCTCGAACTGCGGGAGGACTACGATCCCTCATTGCCAGATGTTTACGGAAACCCCGACCAACTCGTGCAGGTCTTTCTCAATCTCGCCAAGAATGCGCGCGAAGCAATTCAAGCCAGCGAACGCCCCGGTGAAATCACCTTCACCAGCGCTTTTCGTCCCGGCGTGAAACTCGCGGTTCCCGGCAGCAATGATCGCATCAGCCTGCCGCTGGAAGTTTGTATTCATGACACCGGCACTGGTGTGGCACCTGAAATCCGAGCTCATATTTTCGATCCGTTTATCACCAACAAGCAAAACGGCCGCGGGCTTGGTCTCGCGTTTGTGGCCAAGATCATTCGCGACCATGGCGGCGTTGTTGAATGCCTGCCGCGCGACCGTGGAACAACCTTCCGTGTCCTGCTCCCCCTGATACAGCAACCCCCTCAAAAGATTGGTGCACATCCATGACAGCAAAAACCATCCTCCTTGCGGATGACGATGCCACGATACGCACCGTACTTTCGCAAGCTCTGACGCGTGCCGGATATAATGTTAGGGCGACAGCCACCGCCGGTGCGCTCTGGCGCTGGGTATCGGACGGACTGGGGGATGCAATCGTAACCGATGTGATCCTGCCGGATGAAAACGCCTTTGAGGTCATTCCGCGCATCAAGAAACTACGGCCATTGGTTCCCATCATTGTCATGAGCGCGCAAAACACCATCGTCACCGCCATCCGGGCAGCCGAACTGGGAGCCCATGAGTATCTTCCAAAACCTTTTGATCTCAATGTGTTGCTGCAAACCATTACCAAAGCACTTGATCAACCGCGCAAACTGTCAGTGAGCAAGCCCGACACGCAGGTTGAAGCAATTCCAATCATCGGTCGTTCTGCCGCGATGCAGGAAATCTATCGCGTCATAGCCAGACTGACGCAGACCGACCTGACCGTGATGATCGTCGGCGAAAGCGGCACCGGCAAGGAACTGGTTGCCCGCGCACTGCATGATTACTCGAAGCGCCGCAAAGGTCCGTTTGTCGCAATCAACATGGCTGCAATTCCCAAGGACTTGATCGAGTCTGACTTGTTCGGCCACGAGAAGGGGTCTTTCACCGGCGCCGTCAGTCGCGCCACCGGACGCTTCGAACAGGCGGAAGGCGGAACACTTTTCCTCGATGAAATCGGCGACATGCCCGTGGAAGCCCAGACGCGATTGTTGCGCGTCTTGCAGCAGGGCGAGTACACAACAGTGGGCGGCACCAACGCCATCAAGACCAACGTCCGCATCATCGCGGCAACGCATCGCGATCTTCGCCAGTTGATTGCGCAGGGTCTTTTCCGCGAAGATCTCTATTTCCGCCTGAATGTCGTTCCCTTGCGTTTGCCGCCATTGCGCGAGCGCACCGAAGATATATTCGATTTGGTCCGCCACTTCCTGGCGCGCGCCTCAAAAGATGGTTTGCCTTCAAAAGAAATGTCCGATGGCGCAATTGAACAACTGCGCCAGTATCGCTGGCCAGGCAACATTCGAGAGCTGGAAAATCTCGTCAAGCGCCTCATCGCAATGGAAGCTGATGATGTCATCTCGGCAGACTCTGTAAGGCGTGAATTATCGGAACTGTTGCCGACTCAAAACACTTACAGCGCGGGCACGAATGACGCGCAGTCCCTGTCTGAATTTGTCGAGAATTACCTCAACCAGCATTTCGCGTCATTTGGGTCGCAACTTCCACCTGCGGGCTTGTATGAGCGACTGCTGGCGGAAATCGAGCCGGCCATGCTGCGGACCAGCCTGGCAGCAACCAACGGCAACCAGCTGCGCGCTGCTGATCTGCTTGGTATAAACCGCAACACACTCCGCTCCAAACTGCGCGAACGCAATGTCCAGGCTGTGCGCGGGCTTGGCAAGTTCTGACAACTGTCGCAAATCAGCCACTATTGTTGTTGAATTGCTGCAACAGTAGGGTAGGGAACTGTGCGACTCTCCGATCTCCATATTCCACCGCGATATCGCGGCATTCCAGGATGGCTTGCCACCTTCCTGATCATGCTTGGCACAGTTGTCGGGCTCTTCACATTCCTCGTTTTGACGCGCCTGACTCCAATCGAGCCGACCGAGCGTATCGTTCGCTCATTGCTGCTCACCAATGGCGCCTTGGTCCTCCTCATGATCGCACTTGTCATGGGGCAGGTGTTTTCACTCACCATGGAAAAGCGCAAGGGCACACCAGGCAGTGGCCTTCACATCCGGCTTATTTCTCTGTTCAGCATCATCGCAGCGCTGCCTGCAATTCTCGTTGCGGTGTTTGCAACAGTCACCCTCAATCGCGGTCTTGATCTATGGTTCTCGGAGCGCACCAAGGCAATTGTGGACACGGCCACCACCGTTGCCGAGGCCTATGTGAAGAATGCCGCCGAAGCAACGAAATCTGACGTCGCAAACATCGCCGCGGACCTCGTGCAAAACCGTGAGATGTTTGACAAGGACCGACCAGCCTTCATCCGCCGCATCGCAAGACACGCATCGCTGCGAAACCTGGCCGCAGCATTTGTACTCGATCAAGGCAACAAAAAGATCGAAGCCAACATCACGGCAAATGATAACATCAAGTTCATTGCCCCGCCCGATGAAGCGCTGAGAAACGCGGACAAGGGGGAAGTTGTGCTGTTGTCACCGGGCAGGGGCGGCAATCTCGTTCGATCCCTCATGAAGCTGCAAGGTTTTCCCGACCACTATCTCTATGTCTATCGCATTATTTCTCCCGTCGTGATCGAACAGCTTGTGAAAACCCAGGATGCAAAGGCGGAATATGACGCACTGCAGGGTCAGCGCTCTGGCGTGCAACTTACTTTTGCTTTGGTCTACGCGCTGGTCACACTCGTCTTCGTACTCGCCGCTATCTGGACAGGCCTATGGTTTTCGCATCGTCTCGTATCTCCCCTCGTGCGCATCATGAGTGCCGCCAATCAGGTTGCAGGCGGGAATTTCTCGGCCCGGGTTTCTGCGAATGACGGCCATGCCGACCTCAAGACACTGGCCAACACCTTCAACATGATGACCGAACAGGTACAACTCCATCAGGATGAACTTGTCTCCGCAAACCGACTGCTGGATTCACGACGGCGCTTTACCGAAGCGATGCTCGCAGGCGTCAGCGCCGGCGTCATAGGCATCAACGCCGATCACCGTGTTTCCCTGGTCAACAGATCAGCTCTCACGCTGCTCAATCGCAAGCAGCAGGACATCATTGACCAACCGATCGAACTTGTGCATCCGGAGTTTGCGGTTCTCTACACCCAGGCACTGGCGCGTCCTTCAGGCGCGGCCGAAGGAAAAATTGACACCGTCGTCAGGGGCAGGGACGTCAGCTTTGTTGTCCGCATCACGACTGAAAGATCAGACGGAGAACAGCACGGCTATGTTCTGACCTTCGATGACATAACCGATCTTGTCTCAGCGCAGCGCAACTCGGCCTGGGCCGACATTGCACAGCGCATTGCCCATGAAATCAAGAACCCATTGACGCCGATCCAGCTCTCAGCAGAGCGGCTCAAGCGCAAATACGCCAAGGAAATTCAGACGGACCGCGCCATATTCGAACAATGCACCGACACCATCATTCGCCAGGTTGGCGACCTGGGCCGCATTGTTGATGAATTCTCGTCTTTCGCCAGAATGCCGAAAGTTGTGCCGGAAATGAATTCGCTGAATGACACGATCCGCGATTCAACAGTGCTGCAACGGGTTGCGTCTGGCGATGTACAAATCGAACTCGACCTTGCAGATGAAGACATCAAATTTCCATTTGACCGTCGCCTTGTCACGCAAGCCATCACCAACATGGTCAAGAATGGCAGGGAGGCAATTGAAGCGAGACAGGCAGTGGAACCCACGCTGCACGGTCAAATCACCATTACGGCCGGCCTTGACTACAACATTCCCTTTATCGCTGTAGTAGACAATGGCGTAGGGCTACCCGGTGAAAATCGTCATCGCCTCGCTGAACCCTATATGACGACGCGCGAGAAGGGCACGGGCCTTGGACTTGCAATTGTGAAGCGTATCATGGAAGAGCACGGGGGCGCGCTGGTTCTGGAGGACTCACCTCTGGGGCGCGGCGCAAAGATAACACTGCGCTTCGCGCCTTTGGTGCAACCAGCGCAGTTGGAAGATGCGGGAGTATAGACTTGTGCCAGCTGATATTCTGATTGTTGACGACGAGACCGACATCCGGGAATTGATTGCGGGAATTCTTCAGGATGAAGGATTTGAAGCACGCCTGGCACACAATTCCGATGCCGCAATCAGCGAAGTCATGCAGCGTCGGCCCTCGCTGGTCATTTTGGACATCTGGCTGCAGGGATCAAAGCTGGATGGTCTGGATTTGCTCCTTGAGATCAAGAAGAGTCATGCCGATCTTCCGGTCGTGATCATTTCAGGTCATGGCAATATCGAAACTGCTGTCTCTGCCATCAAGCGTGGCGCCTATGACTACATTGAGAAGCCATTCACCGCAGACAGGCTTCTCCATGTTGTTGGCCGTGCTTTGGAAGCATCGCGGCTACGCAAGGAAAATGAACAGCTCAAGGGACGAACCGGTTTTGACCTGGAGTTCCTTGGCAATTCACAGGCAGTACGCCAGCTGCGCCAGCTTTTGAAGAAAGTTGGCCCCACCAACAGCCGTGTCTTGATCACCGGTCCCATGGGTTCGGGCAAGGAAATGGCGGCCCGCGCATTGCACGCCTTGTCGCTGCGCACCGAAGGTCCGTTTGTCACCCTGAACGCCGCGACCATGACTCCCGAACATATCGAAGAGGAATTGTTTGGTGTGGAGAACGGCACCGACAAACCACAACGCATTGGAGCGCTGGAAGAGGCGCACGGCGGCACATTGTTTATCGACGAAGTCGCAGACATGCCAATGGAAACACAGGGCAAAGTATTGCGCGTACTCATGGAGCAAACATTCCAGCGTGTCGGTGGCGCAAAAAAGGTGAAAGTCGATGTGCGCATCATCACGTCAACAGCGCGTGACCTGCAGTCATTGATCAGCAAGCAGCAATTCCGCGAAGACCTGTTTCATCGACTGAGCGTCGTACCGGTTGCCGTGCCTCCATTGGCTGAGCGCCGCGAAGACATTCCCGAACTCATCGAACAATTTGGCAAGAGCTATTCCTTGTCATCCGGCCAGCCTGCCCGGCGATTTGCTCCGGATGCCGTCGCAGCCCTGCAGACGCGCGATTATGCAGGCAATGTCCGTGAGCTTCGCAACAACGTGGAACGCATCATGATCGTGGCGTCGGGCGAGGGGTCAGACGAAATCACCGGTGCCATGCTCCCCCAGGAATCCACCACTGCAAACACCAACGGCGCAAATAGTTTGGGGCACCTTCTGGCATTGCCTTTGCGGGAAGCGCGAGAGGCCTTCGAGCGCGACTATGTGGCGGCCCAGATTTCACGCTTTGGTGGCAATATTTCGCGAACCGCCTTGTTCATCGGCATGGAGAGATCGGCTTTACATCGCAAGATCAAACTCTTAGGTATGCACGGGAAAGATGAAGACGAAGCGGGCTAGGCATGCTTCAATTCCTCCCTGAAGCATGATAAGAGAGTTTGACGGAGGGGGCTCCAAAACAAGAACAACAAGGAAAAACCCATGGCAACCGATAAGCCGCAGAACCTGCAGGATACTTTCCTCAACGGCGTACGCAAGTCAAAGATCCCCGTCACTGTTTTTCTTGTAAATGGCGTGAAGTTGCAGGGCATCATCACGTGGTTCGACAATTTCTGCCTGCTGTTGCGCCGGGATGGCGTATCGCAGCTGGTTTATAAACACGCAATTTCAACAATCATGCCAGGTGGTCCTCTAAGCCTGTTTGACGATGAGCAAGCCGGAACTTGAAATCGAGTAAAAGCGCTAAGCCCGCCCGCGGCGGCAAGGGATTCGACTTCAAACGAGAAGAGGGGGCCGCAACAAGGGCCCTTGTCATCCATGTCGAAAACAGAAGCCGCAAGGCCGACAACGCACTGCGAGACGCCGAGACCAAGCTGGCGGAAGCCGTCGGCCTCGCCCAAGCGATTGATCTCACCATAGCACATACCCTAATTGCGCCACTGACCAAGCCAAAGCCCGCAACCTTGCTGGGCGAAGGCAAGGTCAAGGAAATAGCTGCACTCGTGGAGGAGTTTGAAGACGGTCTCGTTATCGTCAATGCACAGCTCTCGCCCATCCAGCAGCGCAACCTCGAAAGGGCCTGGGACACAAAGGTGCTGGATCGCACCGGTCTGATCCTCGAAATTTTCGGTCGTCGCGCGTCAACGCGTGAAGGCACCTTGCAAGTTGAGATGGCGCATCTGCAATACCAGAAAAGCCGACTTGTTCGTTCATGGACCCATCTTGAGCGGCAGCGTGGCGGCTTCGGCTTCCTCGGTGGCCCCGGCGAAAGCCAGATCGAAGCAGATCGTCGCCTCATCCAGGAGCGCATCTCAAAAATCGAACGCGAGATCGAGAGCGTTGTCAAAACCCGGAAACTGCACCGTGCGGGCAGGGAGCGCGTGCCATATCCTGTGGTCGCACTCGTGGGATATACCAACGCCGGCAAGTCAACATTGTTCAACCGCCTCACATCCGCAAAAGTTCTGGCGAAGGACATGTTGTTCGCAACGCTAGACCCAACCATGCGCGTTGTAACCCTGCCACACGGACGAAAGATCATGCTTTCAGATACCGTTGGGTTCATCTCCGATCTGCCCACGACATTGATTGCTGCCTTCCGCGCCACGCTCGAAGAGGTCCTGCAGGCCGACGTGATCTTGCATGTTCGTGACATCAGTCACGCGGAAACCGATGCACAGGCATCTGATGTCAACAAGGTGCTGGCACAGCTTGGCATCGACGAAGAGCGCCGCAGCCACATCATCGAAGTCTGGAACAAGTCTGACCTGCTTGACCCCTTGGAGCAGGCCCAGCGCGAAACCGCCGCAAGCCGAAAGACCGATTGTTTCCTCGTGTCGTCGGTTGATGGCACAGGCATGGAAGAATTGCTCGAGAAGGTCGAAAGCAAACTGGCAACAGGTGCTACACTTTATCGGGTGTCACTGGATCCCGAGAACGGCAAGGGCCTGGCCTGGCTCTACGAGCGTGGCGAAGTCATAGCGAAAAAAACCGGCCGCACCGGCAAAGTCACTGTGGACGTCAGACTGGATTCCGATCGTGCCGGGCAGGCGGCGACACAATTCGGAAAAGCAATCAAGAAACTCGCGTGAAAGAACAGAGGCTGTCACAGCCCTGTGTTCTTGGCCTCGTCCCAAAACCCGTCCATCTCGTCGAGGTTGGACATACTGGGTGTCTTGCCGATCCGCTCCAGTGCATCCTCGATGTATTGAAACCTGCGCTCAAACTTCGTATTTGCACTGCGCAATGCACCCTCGGGATCAATCCCGTAGTGCCGCGCAACATTGGCCAGCGCAAAAAACAAGTCACCAATTTCCTCTGCGCGTTTATCCGGAGGCGCTGATTTCAGTTCAGCGATTTCTTCTGCGACCTTGTCGAAAACGAAATCCACATGTGGCCAGTCAAAACCAACTTTTGCTGCCCTGTTCTGCAACTTGATCGCACGCAGAAGGGCAGGCAACCCCAAGGCGACACCGTCCAGTGTTCGCTTGCGCTTGCCGCCAGGATTCTCTCTGGATTTGGCGTCTTCCCAAAAGCCCTTGGCCAAAGGCACAGAGCGGGCATTGCTATCACCAAAAACATGCGGATGCCGCCGGATCATCTTTGTGCAAACAGCTTCCACGACATCCGCGAATGTGAAGTGGCCAGATTCCGCTGCCAGCTGCGCATGGTATACGGGCTGAAACAGCAAATCGCCGAGTTCTTCGCGAAGCTCCACCAAGTCATTGCGTGCGATCGCGTCGGCCACTTCATAGGCTTCTTCAATCGTGTAGGGCGCAATGGTTTCGAAAGACTGTTCAAGGTCCCAAGGGCATCCTGTAACAGGCGTGCGCAGGGCTTTCATGATTGCAAGCAGCGTATCGATGTTGCGGGGATCCATATTGGTTGGGTCAGTAGTCATCGATACATCACCAGAAAAACGGCCTTGCAGCCTTGAAACTTCTGTTGGCGAGATGGTCAAGCACATCTTGCTTCAGTTTCGCATCTTCAACGGTATTGGCAAATTCCCTGGCATAGCGAAAATCTATTGCCGCAATCATCAGCAACGCATCGCGCAAATTGCGCCTTTGTCGCCAATGGCCAACGGGCAGGCTTGCTGCTGCGAGTTTTGCGAATGCCGTTTCCCAAATGCGATCAGGGCCGTGCATGGCGGCCTGAAACAGCAGAAAAAGCGCCTCAGAACGGCTGGACGCAGGATTTATGCCGTCGCACCTATGCAAGGCACGTTCCAGCTGCTCAATCGCAACTTTCTGCTCGCCGCGCTCCAGCAAGGCACGGATGGGCCAGGCCAGCGGGAATACAGCCGTGTAAGGGTCTTCATCGCGCAGAGCCGCGTCAATCGCGGCTTCGGCAGTCCGACGCACGTTCTTTTGCTCGCGCATGAAGCGCGCGATCCAGGCATGCGCCTGGCACTGCCCACGGTAGGAGGGCTCGGCTCGCGCCGCGTTCAAGGCCGCGCTCAATTCGAGCTGCGCCATTTTCTGATAACTCAGTCCCATATCCAACCTCTAGTCTGCAATTCGCATAATATATATTATGGAATATTTATATGACGTCTCCGGATTGCCGAAAACCGAGCGCCGGCAAAGTCTTGGCGCAACGCCCTCACACTTTGCTGCATGACGCTACGCCTGAAGCACCATTCCATCAAAGGCCGGGCGTACATTATCCGGCAGCTCCTTGCACAGTGTCTCATAATCCATGTCGACATGCATATTGGTCAGCACGGCCATCTTCGGGTTCAGCCGTTCGATCCAGCGCAACGTTTCCGGCAAGCTGAAGTGGCTGGGATGCGGTGTTCGCTTGAGCGCATCGACAATCCAGACGTCGAGGTGTTTGAGCGCTGCCAGGCTCGGCTCGGGCACATCATTGATATCCGGCGTATAGGCGATGTTGCCGAAGCGGAAACCCAAAGCATCAATGTCACCATGACGAACCGGGAAGGGCAGGCCGGTGATGGATCCCCCTGCCCCTTGAACCTCCAGAATTCGACCATGTTCAATCAGATGCTGGCTGGCGATCGGTGGATACTGGCTGCCAGCTGGCGTCACAAAGCAATAGGCAAAACGCGTGTTCAGCATATTGCCGGTCGGCGCATCGGCCCAAACAGGAACACGCTTTCTTTGCCGCAGATAAAAGGCACGCAGTTCATCAATGCCATGTGTGTGATCGGCATGCTCATGGGTAAACCACACGGCATCGATGGTATTTACCTTTGCATCAAGCATCTGGTCGCGCAGGTCCGGTGATGTATCGACCAACACCCGCGTTATGCCAGCGTCACTGTGGCTTTCGACAAGGAGCGAGCATCGTCGTCTGCGGTTCTTCGGGTTCGAGGGGTCGCAGAGACCCCAGTCGCCACCAATTCTCGGCACTCCACCGGATGAGCCGCTGCCGAGTATCGTGAATGACAAGCTCACGGCGCGACCTTGAACTTTTCAGGCTGTTGAACCTTGTCAAAATAGCGGAAGAAATTGTCCGATGTTTGCCGCGCCATCACGTCGCGAGAAACGCCACGCACCGAAGCCAGGTGTTCAAGCGTCTTGACCACAAATGAAGGTTCATTGGCTTTGCCGCGAAACGGAATTGGCGCAAGGAATGGCGCATCGGTTTCCACAAAAATCCTGTCAGCAGGCAATGCACGCGCCGTGGCCCGAAGGTCGTCCGCACTCTTGTATGTAAGAATGCCCGAGAAGGACACGTAAAGGCCCAGCTCCACCGCCCGCTCCGCCAGCCAGTGTTTCGATGTAAAGCAATGCAGCAATGCCTTGAACGGACCCTTGCGCATTTCTTCTTCAAGAATTCGGGCGGTATCTTCTTCAGCCTCGCGCGTATGGATAACCAGCGGCAATCCTGTTTCCCGTGCTGCCGCAATGTGATTGCGAAATCCTTGTTCCTGCGCCTCGCGCGGGCTGTTGTCGTAATGGTAATCAAGTCCGGCCTCGCCAACTCCAACAACTTTGGGATGCTGGGCCAGCCGCACAATTTCAGACACCGGAATATCCAGCTCTTCATGCGCATTATGCGGATGCGTACCGATGGTGCAGCACACATTGGGAAACCGCTCTGCAATCGCGATAACGCGTTCGGCATTCCTGATGCGTGAGCTGATGGACAGAACGAACCCGACACCTGTCGCTTCGGCCCGCGCCATGATATCTGGCAAGTGCTCTCCCAGACCTTCGTAATCAAGATGGCAGTGGCTATCGACAATCCAGGCCATGCTTCAAGCTTTCGGCTCTTCTTCAACGAACCGCGGAAAAATCGGCTGCGGCGCGGGCAGGCTGGCACCACTCAATAGCCTCACATCAAAGTGTGCAAAACTTCTCTTCGCCTCTGGAACAGCAAGGACATCAAGCAACTTGGCCGCCGACGCAGGCACATAGGGCTGGATCAACACACCAACCATGCGCAAGACTTCGGCAGTGACATAGAGTACCGTTTCCATTTTCGCCGGATCGGTTTTCTTCAACGCCCACGGCTCTTGCGCTGCGAAATAGCGATTTGCATCAGCAACCACTTTCCAGATGGCATCCATCGCCTTGGAAAACGCATGCGCCTCATGCTGTTGCCGCACGTCATTGAGCAAGGCATCAGCACTCGCAAGAATTTCTGTGTCCGCGTCGCTCAGCACACCGCATGTCGGCACCTGGGCACCGCAATTCTTGTTGATCATCGACAAGGAACGTTGCGCCAGATTGCCAAGATCATTGGCGAGATCGGCATTCATCCGCGCGATAATGGCCTCATGGCTATAGGAACCATCTGACCCCCATGGCACTTCGCGCATGAAGAAATAACGAACCGGATCGACACCATAGCGCGATACCAGATCGGCTGGAGAAATCACGTTGCCCGTGGACTTGGACATTTTTTCGCCGCGATTGAACAGGAACCCGTGAACCGAAATCTGTTTGGGCAGTGCCAGCTTTGCCGACATCAGGAAGGCTGGCCAATAGATCGAATGAAACCGCGTGATGTCCTTGCCGATGACATGCGCCGAAGCAGGCCAGAAATCGGCGCGCGGCGAGTTCGCGTCAGGAAAGCCGGTTGCAGTAATGTAGTTTGTCAGCGCATCCACCCACACATACATGATGTGTTTGGCATTGCCCGGCACCGGAATACCCCAATCAAATGTCGTGCGGCTGATTGAAAGATCGTTCAGCCCGCGCTCGACAAAGGCAACGATTTCGTTGCGGTATTTTTCAGGCACGATGAATTCGGGATGCTTGCGGTAATGTTCAAGCAAGGGTTTTGCGTAAGCGGAGAGCTTGAAAAAGTAGCTTTCTTCCTCCATCCATTCCACCAGCGTTCCGGTTTCAATGGCAAAGCGGCGGCCTTCGCGCTCTTCTGTTTCATCTTCAACAAAGAAGCGCTCGTCGCGCACGGAATACCAACCTGAATAACGCGACAGATAAATGTCGCCATTCGCTTCCATCCGTTTCCAGACTTCACTGACCGCGGCTTTGTGCCGTTCTGATGTCGTGCGCACAATGTCATCTGCGCGCGCATTCAAGATGTCACCCATGGCTTCAAATTGTGCAGCCGTCCGGTCCGCAAGTTCAATCGGCGTCAAACCCTCGCGCGCTGCCGTCTGTTGCATCTTTTGGCCATGTTCATCCATGCCGGTGACAAACAAGACATCAGCACCATCCAGCCGCTTGAAACGCGCCATCACATCAGTCGCGATGCGCTCATAGGCATGCCCGATGTGAGGAGCCCCGTTGGCATAGGGAATCGCAGTCGAAATAAGGTATTTTTCAGTCATGGGCCACTCATTGCCCCGAATTGCTGCGCGCTTCAAGCCACGCATTTTTTATGGTTTCAGGGCCTCATCGATGGCCATCATCTGGGCCACAACGGCCACCTTGCGATCCAGGTTGTAGGACGTCGTCTCGCGGATGCGCTGAACTGCGGTACTATAGGCCTTGGCCAGCTTTTCACCGGCAGGGTTGCCAGCTTCGACAATCGCCATGCGCGCAGTAAAGCCCAGCAGCAACTCGCTCATGGCGACATATTCGTCTTGCCCCGCCGCCCTGCCCGACAGCGCGTTAACAATTGCCGCACGGTTTGATGGAGTCGTGCGCCCACTGGCAGGAAACCGTTGAAATGCCTTCGCAGCAGCAGAGGTCGCAAGTTCTATCGCCTTGCCCGGGCTGCCATCTGCGATCGCCAACGCATTCTTGCGGGTTTCGTCATCAATCTCAACTGACTGCAAGACCTTCGCGGTCTCCTCAACACTGAGCCGCCCCAAGGGCAGCCGCAGGCAACGCGATTTCAGAGTGCGCAAAACCCGGCCCGGTTGGTGACAGATAATCAACAACACACACTTTGCCGGTGGCTCTTCGACCTGCTTCAGCAAGGCATTTGCTGACTCGCGGTTCAAGTCATCGGCAGCATCCACAATGGCAACCCGCCAGCCGCCGCTGCCCGACGTTCGCCCGAAAAAAGACGGAAGCGCGCGGGCATCTTCAACCGAAATCTCCGTCTTCAGTTTCACCGGCTTGCGATCAGACAGCTGCCGCTCCAGAACAAACAGGTCTGGATGCGAGCGCGCGTGAATCCACCGCCCTGAATTTCCAGTGGCATCGCCTGATCCGAGCACATGTGCCGCAAGATGGTAAGCCAGTGTTGCCTTGCCGACACCGCGCGGCCCCGAAATCAGCCAGGCATGGTGCAGTTTGCCGCCAGCAAAGGCAGCCTTGAATTGCGAAATCGCTGCCCGGTGGCCAACCACCTGCTTTGCAAATCGCGGGTGCAGCGCTGTCTCGCGCAGATCTTCGCTGTCCTCAGCCATCACGCAGCGCTTTCACATGCGAAATGACCTGCACAAACACATCGTCAATCGCAACGCTGGCATCGATAACCTTGCAGCGCTTGGGATCAATGCGTGCAATCGTCAAAAACCCTTCCCGCAACCGGCGATGAAACTCCAACCCCTTGCGTTCAAACCGGTCTTCCGAACCACCGCCACGTGCTTTTGCACGTTCCAGACCCTGCACCGGGTCCAGATCAAAAACCAACGTAAGCTGCGGCCGCGTTGACCCAACGATCTCCAGTTCCAGATCATCAACCAATGACTTGCTGCATCCACCTGCAAAGAATTGATATGCGCGCGTCGAATCCATGAAACGGTCACAGATCACCACATCACCACGGGCCAGCGCCGGGCGGATAAGGCTTTGCAAATGCATTTCGCGCGCAGCATAATTCAACAGGCATTCGGCATTGGCTGTCCATCTATCAGGCTCGCCATTGACCAACAGTGCACGAATGTTTTCTGCCTCGCCCGTGCCACCGGGCTCGCGAGTTACAACATGCGCAATTTTCAAGTCGCGAAGATGAGTGGCAAGCCTTTGTACCTGGGTCGACTTCCCCGTCCCCTCGCCGCCTTCAAATGTAATGAACAGCCCGTACATCAGCCGCCAAACGTCATGATCAGCACACTGTCCAGCGCCTTTGTCCACATCGAATCCGTGACGGCCACATCGTCAGCAGCAAACACTGGTGTATCGGCAACAGTCTTGCCATCAATCAGGATGCGTACCTTTCCGATTTCCGTGCCCTGTTTCACCGGTGCCAGCAGCGGACCTTTGTAATCAAGTTTGATCTCCGCAGTCTTCTGCTCCGCTGGCGACAAGGCAATCTTGAATTCGCGGTCAGTCACCAGTCCCACCCAACGCTCAACACCACCCCAAACGCGCGCATTGCCGATCTGTTGACCAGATTCATAAACATCAAATGGCCGGAACTGGCTGAACCCGTAATCAAGTAGCTTCTGTGACTCTTCACGGCGCAGCGCAATGCTCTCCACTCCTCCGACCACCATGATCAATCGTCGGCCATCACGCTCTGCAGTGCCAACCAGCCCGTAACCCGCTTCTTTGGTGTAACCGGTCTTCATGCCATCTGCACCCGGATATTCCAGCAGCAGCGGATTTCGGTTCGCCTGCTTGATCTTGTTCCAGGTGAATTCGCGCTCTGCATATATTTTGAAATAGTCAGGGTGTGTGGTGAATATATACCGCGCCACAATGGCGAGGTCACGCATGCTCATGCGTTGGGCAGGATCAGGAAGCCCCGTAACATTTCCGAATGTGCTATTGGTCAGTCCGAGTTCTTTGGCCCGCCGGGTCATCAGGGAGACAAAGCCTTGTTCAGTTCCGGCAAGCGCTTCTGCCAAGGCAATGCAACCGTCATTTGCCGATTGAATGATGGCCCCGCGCAGAAGGTCCATCACCGGAACCCGCGAATTGAGCTCGGCATACATGGTCGAACCACCAGATGGGGCGCCGCCTTTGCGCCAGGCATATTCGCTGACTGGCAATAACTGATCGGGCTTGAGGTCACCCTGCTTCAACGCGTCGAAGATGATTGATTGCGTCATCAACTTGCTCATGCTCGCAGGTGGCACGGAGAGATCAGCCGACTTTTCGTAGAAAACAGCACCTGATCGCGCGTCAATCAGGATGGCGTAAGGAGCCTTGCTTTCAAACGCCGGAACTTCAGGCTGTTGCTGCTCCTGCGCAAAAGCCACAGCCCACAGGCCGCCAATGATCAGCGTGAAAGCAGCAAGAATCGAACGGCGGTTGACGGGCATGCCCCGACGATACAATCTTTTGTATCAGGGTGTAAACCTATTGCAATGCGGCCGTCTGTGCCAGGTTCATGCGCGATATTCTGGCATCTCCAAAGCCAGCATCATGCACGCGCGCCAGGATCTGCATGGCTTCCGCCTGCCCGCGTATGGGTCCGATCACCGTTTTGTAGATTATCCCCTGATCAGATTCGCTGGTCGTCAGACGTGCTTCGGCAAAATCAGATACCATCGACATTGCGGCCAGCGCATTGGATTGCTCCGAGAAACTGCCAACCTGTATCGCATAACCAGTCGAAGCTTGCGGCGCTGTAAACGCATCATCCGCTGCTGTTGCAACTTGCACACTGCCCGACGAAACGCTTTGCGAAGCTATCTGTGATAAGCCCGAAACATCTTCGCCGCGGCCCAGCGCCTGGTTCATTGCAAGAAGGTGTTGGCCGGAATCATTGATCGGCGCATTGCCAATCCATTGCACGCGCACCTGCGCCTTACCTTTGTGCTGGAAACCAAGCGCATCAGCAGACCGTTTGGAAAGATCGATGATCCGAGTTCCGACAAACGGTCCGCGATCATTGATGCGAACCACAATCTGCTGGCCGTTTTCCACGTTGGTGACCTTCGCATAACTCGGCAGCGGCAATGTGGGATGCGCAGCTGTCATGTCATTCATGTCGAACCACTCGCCGTTGGACGTCTTGCGCCGGTGAAATGCTTCGCCGTACCAGGATGCCGTTCCAGTGCGATCATAGCCAGGCTGTTCCTGTGGTTTGAACCAGCGCCCGGCAACCTGGTAAGGTTTGCCGACATGATATCGCCCGCCACCCGAAGGCACGGGACCTGTGCCCTTGTAATAGGGGCTGCCAATGCCAGCGAATGGATCAAGTTTCTCGGATTTTTTCGAAGAACATCCGGCAAGCGCAACTGCTACTGCTGAAACACACAAAATCAAATAGCGCATAAGCAAAACCGACCCAACTTTCATGAACGCAAACACCGTTCATGGATGACCTTGGTAAACAGCGGTTTGACAAATATGGTAAATGAAATCTTAAGGGTTGGAATCCAGCCTCTTGATATTGGTCTCGGCAGCCGCGATGCCGAGTCCCACGGCGCGCACATAAAGCGCTCGCGCTTTGCTCAAATCACGTTGCACGCCCCACCCCTGCTCATAAAGGCCTGCGAGATTGTTCGCGGCCCATCCATCTTCCAGGTCAGCAGCTTTCTGAAACAACTCTGCTGCTGTCTTGGCATCAGCTTTGATTCCCTTGCCGAATACATACATCAGCCCCAGGTTGCGCTGCGCCCCCGCATGCCCCTGCCCCGAGGCCTTGCCATACCATTCGATAGCCTTTTCATCACTCTTCTCGACGCCGAGACCGGCTTCATACATGAGGCCCATCTCAAACTGCGCCCCGGCGTGAGATTTTGTGGCTGCATCGGTGAGCAGTGTCACCGCTGAAGGCAAATCCTTGCGCAGACCCTTGGCACCATCGCGGATGATTTTCGCCAAACGATATTGCGCTTCAAGATTGCCTTTCAGCGCCACATCGCGATACCATTTTGCTGCCGAAAACAAATCAGGCGTGGTGCCAAGGCCAAGTTCATAAGCCTCACCAACAGCAAATTTGGCCTCGTCGTCACCTGCCTTGGCAAGCTTCATCTTCTTGTCGAGCGGCAACGTGGCCAGTGGATCCGTCGCGAAGGCTGCATCTTGCGCCATGCTGGAACCATGCACCGCAATCACCAGCAGCAGCGAGACAGAAAGTGACTTTGCAAACCACTTCGACATGAGCCTAGTTTTTCGCAACGACCTTCACCCGGCGAAAATTCAGCTTCTTGCAGAATACGGCCCAGCAACCTTTGACCAGAAACTTGTCACCTTCCAACCGCGCTTCCGCGCGATATGTCGTGCCGTCATCGGCGTTGTAAATCTTGCCTTCCCACTCGCCACTCCCGGTAGGTTTCATGTCTGTCATGATTGGCAGGCCAATAATGGGTCGCGACCGCAGCGCCGGATCGGGATTTTCCTTGTCGAGTTTCGGCTTGCCATACTTGTCCAGCGGCTTGCGGATTTTTGCAATCGTGCCGCACAGCCTGTCGCCATTGCAGAATTTGATATCCACCGTCAGCTTGTTCTTGGGCAGCGCCCACATGCCTTCAGGACCAGCAGATGGCGTCTCTGCTGAAACGGCCCCCGCCGCCAAAGCCAAAACCACTGCACTATACGCGATCAATTTCCTCATCATCAGACCTCACTTGCCAGCATCGCAAAATACCGCGATAGTTCACCAATATCCAGCACAGGATGAACCCGTCATGAATTTGCAGTTTTCCAAGGTCAATCAAGCTGACACAGATGTCTGGCAATTGCGTGTCGACCTTGCGGCAGCATTTCGGCTTGCCGCCATGTACGACTGGCACGAAGCCGTGGCAAATCACTTCAGCCTCGCCGTCTCGCCGGACGGCAAGGAATTTCTGATGAACCCTCGCTGGCGTCATTTTTCGCAAATCCGCGCATCCGAACTGCTGCATCTCAACTCCGACGACAAGTCCACCATGGAGCGACCGGATGCACCAGACCTGACAGCATGGTCGCTGCATGGCAGGCTGCATGCCGCCCTGCCCCATGCCCGCTGTATTATTCACCTTCATCCGCCTTACGCCACGGCAATTGCTTCGCTGGCTGATCCGGAAATCAAACCGATTGACCAGAATACCGCACGCTTTTTCAACCGAGTGGCTTTTGACATGAGCTATGGCGGCATGGCCAATACGAACGAAGAGGGTGATCGCCTCGCGCGCCTCATGGGCAACAAATCGATTATGATGCTGGGCAACCACGGCATTCTCGTCTGTGCCGCCACAGTGGCGGAAGCCTTCGACCTATCCTACTATCTGGAGCGCGCTTGCCGGAACCTGGCCCTGGCCTATCAAACCTGCCAGGAGCTGCACGTCATGTCCGACGCAGTCGCAGAAAAAACCGCCCAGGAGTGGGAGGCCGACCGGGAGCAATTCCACTCCCATTTCGCCGAAATGAAGCGCATCCTGGACCAGCGCGACCCGTCCTACGCATCCTGATCGCACGTCTTGTAATCTTTGGTTTTCATGCTAATGGAACGCCGTCACCGGCGTCGCGGAGGGGTGGCAGAGTGGTCGATCGCGGCGGTCTTGAAAACCGTTGGGGGTGCAAGCCTCCCGGGGGTTCGAATCCCTCCCCCTCCGCCAGTGTTTTTGCTTAAATACATGAAATAAGAGAGAAAAACGTTTTTCCCAACGACCGAACGATGCCTGATATAGGCTTGTACCGAATTTGAAAGCTCGGGCGAAGCCCAAGCGGCGTCACATTATTTTTTGCGCGTTCCAATGGTTCCTGACTCACAGGTGCTTGGCATCATTGATACGACCTCAATGCGGCCAGCCTTCACGCCAACTCCAGTCGTTCCCTAGCAACACTCGCAAGAAAGGCAGATCGGGTCAGGCCGCATCGTTCGGCTTCAGCATCGATGGCTTCCAACAAGCCTGCATCGAAAGTGAGATTGGCGCGCACGGTACGGCCTAAATTGAGCACAACTGGAATGAGCACGGCAGCTTCGTCATTCGATGAGTCGAGTTCGCCCGACTTGACAATTTGTTCCACGCTGCGGGCCTTGGGGCGGGCTCCCCCTTTAGCGTCATGATGAGCAATCCATTCGCGCGCGGCACTGGCAGCATCCTTCAAGGCCAAATCCAACGAAGCACCACCCCCATAGCATCCGGGAAGGTCCGGGAAGCGAACGCCCCAGGTCTTGCCGCTGCCATCCACAATGCCAACATAATAGGTCATGCCGTCCATCCTGCCTTTTTGGCAATGTCGCGCACCACACCGAGCGAAAGTTAACGATGACGTGGCACTATCAGAAGCAGTCCAGGTTTGCCCGGATGCTCGAACTTGTCATGCCGCCCGCCGCCAACATTCTGCCAGCCTTCGCGTTCCAGACGGGCAATGACTTTGCGTGTATTGGTTTCATTGCCCATAACTGGATCTCTACGCCAACGGGCGGCCACAGCCAAGTTGTAATGCGCATAATGATGCGTATCAATACAACGGAGCGCTGTAACGGAAATCGGCACGACGGACTCCCCCCTCCGCCAGTGGTTTCAGCACGTTGATCGCGTCTGCGATTCTCTCAACATCAACACATCTTTGACAAAATATTCATTTGCTGCCTAAGCTCCTGCTTGGAGAAGAATGAATGCTTCTGCGCTGCTTCTATCATGTTGATGTTGGTCGAGGCATTTGGACCGCCAGGGTGCCATGGTGGATGGCATAAAGCATGAACGATCCACTCTTGGTGCTTGAGAATATCCGCAAGACTTATGGTGCAATAGAAGCCCTGAAAGGTGTTTCCTTCTCCATCAGCAAGGGTGAAGTCGTTGCGCTTTTGGGCGACAATGGCGCAGGCAAATCCACATTGGTCAAGATCATCGCTGGCGGCCAGCAGCCGACCTCAGGCCGCATGGTATTTGACGGCCGCGAATATCGCGCCAAGTCACCCGCAGAAGGCAAGTCGGCGGGCATTGAGACTGTTTACCAGGACCTGTCACTCTGTACCAACGTGGATGTTGTTGCGAACTTCTTTATGGGCCGCGAGATGACCCGCAAGTTCCTCGGCATCCCGATCCTGGACGAAAAAGCCATGGAAGAAGTCTGCGCCAATGCCATGGCAAATGCGGGGACGCGAATCCCTTCGCTCAGAACCAACGTTGAAAACCTTTCGGGTGGCCAGCGCCAGGCGATTGAATTGAACCGGTTTGTCCATTGGGGCGGGAAACTGGTGCTGCTCGATGAACCTTTCGCCGCACTTGGCGTGGAACAAACCCGGCGCGGCCTTGAAACCATCCGTCAGGTGGCAAAGCAAGGCGTCGGTGTCATCATCATCACGCACATCATGCAACAGGCCTTTCAAGTGGCAGATCGTATCGTCGTTATCCGCCAGGGCGCAGTCGCTGGCGACGTGCAAACAAGCAACACCACACCCGACGAAGTGATCCGGATGATCACTGGAGAATCTCTCGCTGCTTCCGGAACAGCGGGAAGGAATTGAAATTTCCGGCAAACGAAGAAGAGGAGCGAACGCCATGCTTAGAAGAAACTTCCTGTCACTTATGGGCGCGTTGGCCGCGTCGACGAAAATTGCGGCACCGGCATTTTCCGAAACAAAGGGCACCATATTCTACATGGTCCCGACCCTGCTCGACGAGTTCCAGACTGGCTCCGTCAGTGCGCTTGAAATGTTCCTCAAGCAGGTAGGCTACGAGATGAAAACGCTCAATGCCGACAACAAGACGGATATCCAGCAATCGCAAATGAACGACACAATCGCATTGAAGCCCGCCGCGATCATCCTGGCTGCAGTGGATTTCAACGCCTTGAAGCCTTCTATCGAAGCAGCCCGCGCGGCTGGCATTCCGGTTGTGGAATTCGACCGGCAAATCACATCGACGCCGTCCGATTTCACCTCAGTCGCAGGCACGGTTGAAATTGGTTACATTGCAGCCGCTGAAACGCAGAGACTTCTCACGGCCAAAGGCGGCGCAGTAAAGGGCAAGGTGCTACAGGTTCTGGGCGATCCGGCCGATCCCTATACGCTCGACATCCAGAAGGGTTTCGAAGAGAAGATGAAGGCCTTCCCCGACGTGACGATCATATCCAAACCCGCCATGCAGTGGGAAGCGAGCAATGCCGGAACCGTGGTGGCTGATGCCATGGTGGCCAATCCGGACATCGATCTGATATTCAGCCATGCTGCGCACCTCTCGGTAGCGGCTGTTGCATCACTCGAAGCGGCCGGCAAAAAACCTGGTGACGTCATGATGATGAGTTCCAACGGCGCACCTGTTGGTCTCGATCTCATTCGCAAAGGATGGCTCAATGTTGAAGTGGAACAACCGCTTTATGCCCAGGCCGCAGCCGTCGGTATGTTCATGGACAAGATCGTGAACAAGCAGGAAATCAAGGCCGGTGAATATGATGTGCTAGGCCTGAAGTCCACGGTAACCATCGAGTCCTGGGGGCCAAACATCAAGGTACCAGGTGCTGCCATCACCAAGGACAACATCGACAACCCTGCATTCTGGGGAAACCTGAAGCCACCGGCTGGCACAATCAAATCTGTTGAATAAAGTCAAAACCGCAGCCCCCGTGCACCAACGCCCGGAGGCTGCCCCATCAATGCGGCGTGACGAAACTATGATGATGACACACCAATCCCGGCGCAGAATCGAGTTCGTTCTCGACAATCTCGTCTGGTTCATGCTGTTTTTCGTGCTGGCTGCATTTTCGATTTTTATCCCAAATTATTTCCAGCCTGCCATTTTTGCCAACATCATCGAAGCATCAAGCGTCCTCGGTGTGATGTCTATTGGCCTGGCGCTTGTCATCCTGACGGGGCAAATGGACCTGTCTGTCGAATCCACCGCCGCCCTTGCGGCCATGGTGGTTGGCATCCTCTTCTGCTCCGCCGGAATTGGGCTGGGTCTTCATTTGACACCGGCTTGGCTTGCAGTGCCTGTGTCACTGGCTGCGGCACTTGCCATTGGCGGTCTCATTGGCCTGCTCAACGGATTGCTCGTCGTAAAGATGAAAATGAACGCCTTCATCATCACGCTCGCTGCCTATATCTGGGTTCGTGGCCTCGTGGTGGCGATTTCTGGCGGTCGGTCGGCACAGGATCTTGCACCAGCCATTCGATGGTTTGGAATCCAGCGGTTCCTCGGTCTTCCACTCACAGCATGGATTGCAATCCTGTGCTTTGTCGCATTCTCGCTCATCATCATGAAAACGCCCTTCGGCCGACACCTCAAAATGATCGGCGGCAATGAAACAGCAACCCACCGCGCCGGTATTCGCGTCTCGCGCAATTTGATCATCGCGTTTGTACTGGCAGGAGCCATCGCCGGGCTTGCCGGCTGGCTCCTCTGTATCCGCACGTCAGGTGCCACTGCCAACCTCGGTGTCGGCATGCTGTTTAACGCTTTCGCAGCTGTGGTCATTGGCGGGGTCAGCCTCAAGGGAGGCGTAGGTTCGCTTCCTGGTGTCTATGCCGGCGTGTTGATGTTGTCCGCCATCAACACCGCCATCAATCTCATGGGGCTTCCAGCACATGTTACCCAAGTCATCCATGGCCTGCTCGTTTTGGCAGCCGTGATGCTCGACACGTTCAAACAGACAATTCGGAAAACGTTAGCATAAGCAGGAGCGGCCTAAGCCACCGACCTGAGCCGCAGCAAATCGGCTTTCAGGCTGTTCAGCAATGGAACCAGATCATTCTGCTGGCTCACGCTATGTTCAGCCTGGCTTGACGCGAAAACTTCCGCCGCTGTCACTTTTGCAAGCAACTCGTCATACGTCCGTGCTGTGCCATCTTCTCGGAAACGCATGCTGGCATCATCCTCATAGGCACCAATCTCGTCTTGCGGCGCAAGGGTCGTGACCGCACCCTGAATATCAGTCAGGGCTGGTGAACCGGCGTCGCCTTTCGGTGTGCTGAGGTCAAAATCACGGTTCAGATCTGTCAGCGACGAACTTGCTTCGCCGATAAATGTGTCAACGGTCTTCAACGCATGGGCGATAAATGCTGACGTCACGGCAAAATCATTTGACTTGTCACTGAAGCAATGTGCCACCGAAGCAACGATCCCGCTGGCGCGCGACAGGGCCAGCGCCAACCGGTCCGCCGGATGTTCTGTTGTATCAATCCGCATCAACTTCACCTGCACCCAAGGCAATCACAGCCATCGGCTGGAAAGCAAAATCTCTTCCTGTACGCATCACCACACTGATACTCTTGCAGCACACTTTTGCAGCCATGCGTCCCCCCGCAAATTGCTGTTCACCGAAGTGAAACTTTCACACTCATCAGGTAGCAAAATTCCTACAAGGCGTATACCGGGCTCTCAAACCTTTGAAATCACGCCTATAAATTTCGGCGTCATCTCGACACTAACACCGTGGATTGAAAAATGTGATTCTCTCGATGACGAATCTGCATGGCAGGGCTGCGGCCAACAGCACACATTTGCAGCGCTCTTGGACTATGGCAATGTGAGCAGGATCAAGGGAGAACAAACGTTGAGAATTCTCGTAACCGGTGCCGCCGGCATGCTGGGCCGCAAACTGATCGACAGACTGTCATCTGATGGAAATCTTGGGCCACAGAAGATCACCCATCTCGACCGTCTTGATGTTGTCCTGGCTCCGCCTCCCCCAGCAAGTAATTTCCCAGTTGCAACTTATGCAGCTGATCTCTCGCAAACTGATCAGATTGCCAATCTGGTCAACCTCCGTCCCGACGTCATTTTCCATCTTGCTGCAGTTGTGTCAGGTGAGGCGGAGGCCAATTTCGAAAAAGGTTACGCCGTGAATTTCGATGGCACACGCGCACTTCTGGAAGCAATCCGTGCCGTGCCAGATTATCGACCCAAGTTCATTTTCACATCGTCAATCGCAGTGTTTGGCAAGCCATTTCCCCAAATCATTCCAGATGATTTCTTCTGTACACCACTGACCAGCTATGGTGCACAAAAGGCCGCCAGTGAATTGCTTCTCGCTGACTACACGCGAAAAGGTTTCATCGATGGCATTGGCCTGCGCATGCCCACAGTCTGCGTCAGGCCAGGCAAACCCAATCTCGCAGCATCCGGATTTTTCTCGAACATCATCCGTGAACCACTGGCCGGCAAGTCCGCAATCCTGCCTGTAAGCGAAGACGTTCGCCATTGGCACATCTCACCCCGCGGTGCCGTTGGCCTCCTGATTCACGCCTGCGGTATTGAACAGAGCCAACTCGAGAACCGCCCAAACCTCTCCATGCCAGGCCTCAGCTGCACCGTCGGAGAACAGATTGCCGCGCTGAAATCAATTGCCGGAGCGGAAGTCATAAAACTCATCAAGCGCGAGCCGGATGAAAAGATCGCGAAGATCGTCGACGGTTGGCCGCAAAACTTCGCCGCCAACCGCGCCAAGTCACTCGGCTTCAAACATGATGCAACCTTTGAGGACATCATCCGCATTCACTTGGAAGACGATCGGTCAGCATAGTCGTGGTCACTGAACACCGCTTGCGCGGAATAGCCTGGATGCTGGCCACCATCCTGTGCTTCATTACTCTCGATGCCGTGATGAAATACGCTTTGCAGACCTATCCCCTGGTTCAGGTCACCTGGGCCCGCTTTTTCTTCGCCACCCTTCTAGCACTCATCCTGTGCCTCAGAAACCTGCCTCAATATATGCGCACGCAAATGCCACTGCTGCACGCCCGTCGTTCGCTCTTCCTCATGGTCACAACCGGCCTGTTCAATGCGGGCGTGGTTCAAATGCCCTTGGCCACGGCAACCAGCATCATGTTTCTCACACCCATTCTGGTCACGCTGTTGTCCATCTTCATTCTCGCCGAACATGTCGGCATCCGCCGCTGGATGGGCATCATTGTCGGCTTCGCCGGTGCAGTCATCATCGTTGCGCCTTGGAACGAAACCTCGGCCTCACTCGGCACCGGACCGATTTTTCTTCTTGCAGCAGCTCTCACCAATGCGCTCTACCAGATCACCACGCGCCAGCTGCGCGGCGATCATCACCTTACCACCCTGCTCTACACCGCAAGCGCCGGTGCCATCATCACATCAATGATATTGCCCTGGCACTGGAAAAGTCCCGATCCATTTGGCTGGACACTTCTCATCGGCAGTGGCGTCATCGGCTGCATCGCACATCTCTGCATCATCAAGGCATTTCAGTCGGCACCTGCCTCGGTCGTCGCACCTTTTGCCTATAGTTCCTTGATTTGGGCAACCCTGTTTGGATTTGTCATCTGGCAGGAGTTTCCCGCAATCAACACCTGGATTGGCGCTGCCCTGATCATCCTTGCAGGCCTGTACATATTTTTCCGCGAAAGGCATTTGCAGGCAAAAGCCGCATAGCTACTTCGGATAGATCAGAAACGTTCCTGTACCGTGCGCGCAGAGCTTTCCTGCAGCGTCATATACTTCTGCCGAACATGTCACCATGCTTCGGCCGCGATGCAACACCTTGGCTAGGCATTGCAATACCCCAGAGCCAACGTCAACTTTTCGCACATACTGCACATTCAGGCTCACCGTCCCAAACGGCACCATCTGGTCCAAACTGCTGAGAACCGAAATGCCAAGCCCTGTATCAATGAGCGAAGCGCAAAACCCGCCATGCACGCGCCCATGCAGATTGTAGTGCGTCGTTTTTGGTCGCGCCTCCAGAACAACCTGCCCATTCAAGACTTCAACCAAATGAATTCCGAGCAGTTTTTCATAAGGCGCATCAACCTCCCGGCCTACCATTTCGCGCAAATGTTCAAGACCGCTCACAACTTCCACCACTAACTCCTACTTTGGCGCGCCGAGCAAATTGATTTTACGTTTCATCAGTTCGGCAGCAACTGCAATGCGGATATCGCTGGCAACTGTGGAACCTTCGAAAACATCAGCAACGCTGCCTTTCAATTCAAACTCAATGCCGCCGTTGAAGAAGCGTGTCAGTCGCACCAATGGCTCGGGATATCGAAGTACCTTTGGGTGATCTCCAGCTGCAGTCTTTAACAAGTCCGCTACGACCTGCGGTTTTCCTGTCGGTTCAATGATGAAATTGACAGTGAACCTGCCAATCGTGTCACGGTGCGTCCAGTTTTTAACCGCTTCCGTGATCAGGTTGGAGTTCGGCACAATCACTGTGCAATTGTCGAAAGTTTCGATCTCGGTCGAGCGAACATTGATCTTCTTGACAATTCCCTCGCCCGCATTGGTCACCACCCAATCACCCACGCGCACCGGCCGCTCAGCCAGCAGGATGAGGCCAGACACAAAATTGTTGACGATGGATTGCAAACCAAAACCGATACCAACACCGAGCGCACCGGCAACAATGGCGATGTTGGAAAAATCAAGTCCGGCCGCAGACAATGCGAATGATGCTGCGATGATATAACCAAGATAGCTGGCACCTGTGCGTACCGAATCCTGCACGCCATTGTCGAGGGTCGTTTCCGAGAGAACGCGCCGTTGCAGCCAGCCAGTGATCATTCGCGTCAATGCAACGCCAATGACAAACACCGCGATGGCAACGAGAATGCCCCACGGTGACAACGTGATGTTGCCTATGGTGACGCCATTATAAACCCAGCCGAAAATCGATCTGATATCAATCCAGGTCAGCGCCCATATGACAAACAGCGCCGGAATGGCGATGACAACCAGCAAGATGTCGATGCCCGTGCGAAACACCAGTGCAATGCGCGACAGCGACAACTCGGTAAGCCCCGTATACTGACGTAGCAACTGCCCCGTTTTCGAAATGGGATTTTGCAGTACTTCGGAAAAACCGTCCGCGAGGCTGTGTATCAAAGCGAGCGAAATGATGAACAACGCCGTGTCAAGAATGCTGCCCGTGATGAAGTAAGCGAGTGCGATATATCCCAGCAGCAGCGCAATCATCGCCGCAGCCAGCACCACCCAGATGAGCGGCAAGAACCTCACGAACCACGCCAGATAATACGAAGACCCTTCTGCCTGACTATGCTTGGCCTGATTTTGGATCACCGCCGTGATCAATCCGATGAGACCGATCATGATGATGGCAACTAGGGCGGATTGCCCGGCCAGCCCTCCTTGCGGCAATTTGAGGGTATCAAAGAGCTTTGGCATTTCATTGCCGATGGAACTGGTAAGCGCAGCCACACCCACAAGCACAGGCAAAATGCGCGCCGCCTTGTCGTCAACCGCAATCAAGCGGGTCTCTGGATTGCGCGGGGCACACAGGAAATATGTGACCCCGGAATAGATAATGGCACTCGTCATCACTGCCAGCACGCTGTTGACATAAGCCATGGCATTGGGCGTTGCGACATCAGCAGCTTCAATAGACGCCCGGATCACAACAAAGCCGACCAGTACGAGAAATATGACCCCGATCAACCCGAGCAGTGCACGCCATAACCGGTCCAACGGGGCCATTTGCGCAGCAGCGGACTCTCTGTCATCGCCATCACGTGACGGCGCCCGGCCAAAACCGCTGATGATCCGGTTATGGGCAAACGCCCACAGCCCATACAACACCATTGCAATAAGTGGCAGCAACAACAGGCCCGCCGGATTGGCATTGTTGCGGGCATACTTGAAAGTATCTTCCACCGTCCGCCAAAAATTCCCCACCATGGCCCAAAGACCAACGCCCGCATCAATCCACAAGCGCGGATTGAGAACCGATTTTTCGGATTTGAATATCCGTCCAAAGAATTGTTCGCGTTGAGTTATTGTATTTTTGGAAAGTTCTTGTGCGGCATCAAAATTGATCAGTTCAAACTGCTTTTGCGCTGCTGCCAACCGTGCTGCGCGCGTTTCCAGAATGCGCCGTTGCGCGGCCAGCGCTGGTGTTTCGGGGGTCCCATCGGTCGCGGGCGTACCGATGCGCGCGAGCTGGGCCTCAACTTCATTGACAGGACCGCGCAGCTTTGCGGTTTCGGCAGCTGCATCAAGCAGGACGGATTCGATGGCAGCCTTTTGGTTTGCCATCATTTCGTTGGTCAGTTCTTGATCGGTTGCAATCGCCTGGATGGCCCTCAACCGCCCCCGCAGGCTTTCCAGCTTGGCTTCAATGCCGGTGACTTGCGCATCACTAGTGGATTGTGCTGCAACAGGTGCAAATCCCAGCGCCAGAAACAGCGCTATGAAAAGAAGCAGCCTGCCCAGCACCGCCTACACCAACCGGCTTTGCACCACGGCCGCTGCAATGAATGATGCAAACAGCGGGTGCGGTTCAAACGGCTTGGACTTCAGTTCAGGATGATACTGCACTCCGATGAACCATGGGTGGTCGGGATATTCCACCGTCTCCGGCAGCAAGCCATCGGGCGACATGCCAGCAAAACTCAAGCCCGCCTTTTCCAGAACGGATCGATAGGCAGTATTCACCTCATAGCGATGGCGATGCCTCTCGGAAATCCGCGTGTCGCCATAGATCGCAGCGATTCGACTTCCCGACTTCAGCGCGGCGTCAAATGCCCCCAGCCGCATTGTGCCGCCAAGATCCCCACCAGACTTGCGGATTTCCAGCTCGTTGCCCTTCATCCATTCTTTCATGGTGCCCACGACAGGCTGCTCGGTCTCACCGAATTCAGTTGAACTGGCATCGGAAATTCCGCACAGGTTCCGTGCCGCTTCGATGCAAGCCATCTGCATGCCGAAGCATATGCCAAAATATGGCACCTTTCGGGTCCGTGCAAATGTGGCCGCGTGGATCTTTCCCTCCGCACCGCGTTCGCCAAAACCGCCTGGCACCAGAATCCCGTCAACCCCTTGCAAATAAGCGGTGGGATCTTCTTTCTCGAAAACCTCGCTCTCAATCCATTCAAGCTTTACATTGACCTTGTTGGCAATGCCGCCATGCACCAGCGCTTCTTTCAGCGACTTGTAGGCATCAAGCAAGCCTGTGTATTTGCCAACAACGGCAATTGTCACTTCACCTTCCGGATGCGTGATGCGCCGCTGGATTTCGTCCCATTTCGCAAGATTTGGTTTGGGACTGTTAAAGATGCCGAATGCTTCCAGCACTTCTTGATCAAGTCCTTCGACATGGTAGGCGCGCGGCACGTCATAGATATTGGCAACATCCAGCGCTTGAATCACGGCACTCGGTCGCACATTGCAGAACAACGCAATCTTGCGCCGCTCATTGACCGGGATTTCGCGATCAGCACGACACAGCAAAATGTCAGGCTGAATGCCAATGGAACGCAATTCTTTCACCGAATGCTGCGTCGGCTTGGTCTTCAACTCGCCCGCTGTCGGAATATAAGGCAGCAGGGTCAGGTGAATATAAATGCACGAACCGCGCGGCGATTCCTGGCCAAACTGGCGGATGGCCTCAAAGAACGGCAAACCTTCGATGTCGCCGACCGTGCCGCCAATCTCGACCAGCACAAAATCAACTCCATCATTGTCTGCCTTGACGAAATCCTTGATCGCGTCGGTCACATGCGGAATGACCTGCACCGTTCCCCCCAGGTAATCGCCACGCCGTTCCTTGGCGAGAATCTCCTGATAAATGCGTCCCGTGGTGATGTTGTCCTGCTTGGTTGCATGACGACCGGTGAACCGTTCGTAATGCCCAAGATCAAGGTCGGTTTCCGCACCGTCATCGGTGACAAAAACCTCGCCATGTTGATAGGGGCTCATCGTCCCCGGATCGACATTGAGATAGGGATCAAGTTTGCGAAGCTTCACCGTGTAGCCACGAGCTTGCAACAGCGAACCAAGTGCCGCTGAAGCAAGGCCTTTGCCAAGGGATGAAACCACGCCGCCAGTAATGAAAACATATCGCGCCATGGGAGTTCACCCTAGCTGCGACCATTCACGATTCGAAGCAAATAATGCACACAATGGACAACTATTTGCGCAACCGCATTGGCGTATTAATGTTTTGATTTAACTCAGGTTATTGTGCGGGGGCAGGAGCAGGTGCTGGCACGGGAGTGGCCGGAGCACTGCCATCAAGCTTTGGCATCAGCGCATCCGGAACGTTGGACCCTGCCGGTGCCTTGTCCGTTCCAGCTGGCGCTTCTTGGGCCGTTGGCGCAACCGCGTCGAAAAGCGAGCCGCCACCCTGTTGCCGTGACGCAAGCACAGCGAGCGATATTGACGTTACAAAGAAACACGCAGCCAGAATAGCCGTCGCCCGGGTCAAGGCATTGCCCACCCCACGGCTGGAAAAAAGGTTGCCACCGCCACCACCACCACCAATGCCAAGAGCCCCGCCTTCAGAGCGTTGCATCAGGACCGTGCCAATCAACAGCACGGTGACAATAAGGTGAATGACGATGAGGAATTGTTGCATCTTTGAAAATCTTTCCGGGATATCGGCCTAAATGGGCAATGCGCGACGCAAGGTCAAGCAACAATCACAGCCCAACCTCACGCAAATTCGCAACAATCACATGTAAGCTTTTATAATACCTATGAAATCTGCTGCTTTAAGGGCCGCTCCACCGACCAACGCACCATTGACATGCGCAGCCCCCATCAGCTCTATAGCATTGTTTGGCTTCACCGACCCGCCGTAAAGGATGCGCGTCTGCTCGCCCTCCGAACCCATGATAGACTTCAACTCTCCACGAATATGAGTGTGAGCCTCGGCAACTTCGGCAGTCGTTGGCGTAAGTCCTGTTCCAATTGCCCAGACGGGCTCATAGGCGATCACACTGTTTGTGGAATTTGAGCCCGGAGGAATTGAGCCTTTCAACTGCTCAGTCAAAACCGCCAATGTCTTGCCGCTCTTGCGCTCGTCCAACGTCTCACCAATGCAGATGATGGCAACAAGGTCGGCAGCATGCGCAGCCTTGGCTTTCGCCGCAACAACAGCATCGGTTTCCTTGTGGTTCGTGCGCCGCTCGGAATGGCCCACGATAACCGCATTTGCCCCGGCATCCTTCAGCATTTCGGCCGAAATATCACCCGTATGAGCACCCGAAACGGCAGCATGGCAATCCTGCCCGCCAACCCGGATTTTTGAGCCTTTCAGCACACTTTTCACCCGGCGCAGCAAGGTCGCAGGCGGGCAAACCAGCACATCGCATTTCAGCTTCACATCGCCCAACATGCCCGCCAAAAGCCGCGGCTCGCGCAGCATTGACGTCGTTCCGTTCATTTTCCAGTTGCCCGCAACCATTGGGCGT
This sequence comes from uncultured Alphaproteobacteria bacterium, assembly GCA_963738595.1. GTDB lineage: Bacteria > Pseudomonadota > Alphaproteobacteria > Rhizobiales > Aestuariivirgaceae > Aestuariivirga. The sequence continues at coordinate 741,520 of CAVTXF010000005.1, read as the reverse complement.
ATTGTTCCGGCCATGCTAATCCCCTTGCTTCTGCTTCGACGCTTAGCAAACACATCTCGCGCTTGCGAGAAAAAAGCAGCGTAACTAAGATGGTTTTTTTGGCTGATTTGTCAGCCGCTGTTGAGGACAACTGAATGCTTGAAACTTTTCGAAATGCCGCCAAATCCTGGGTCGCCAAATTGCTGCTGGGATTGCTGGTTGTCAGCTTTGCCGCCTGGGGCATAACCGACGTTTTCCGCGGCGGCGGCGTTCAGGATCTGGCCACAGTAGGCAACCAGTCAATCAGCAGCATCGAATATACACAAGCTGTCAACCGGGCCATCCAACGCTATTCAAGTGAAACTGGTACGCGGATAAATTATGAAGACGCCAAACGGCTTGGTCTTGACCGTCAGGTGCGCGACAGCTTGATCAACGGCGCAAGCATCGATGAAAAGGCGCGCGGTCTGGGAGTCATGGTTTCCCAGGCCAGCATTGTGCGTGACGCGGCGAACAATCCCGCTTTTCGAAATGCCGATGGCAAATTCGACCACACTACTTTTCAGCGTGTGCTCGAGGCAAACGGCCTCACTGAAGCTGGTTTCCTCGCAACTGAACAGCAAAACCGCCAGCGCATCATCCTCACCAGCGGAGCCTCGATGCAAAAGGTTCCAAATGCAATGGCCGATGCTGAACGACAGTTCCGCGAAGAAACCCGCACAGCCCGTTATTTCACCTACACAGTGGACGCAACCACCGTCCCACAACCCACACCGGAAGACATAAAGAAGCAATACGAGGCAACACCTCAAGCTTACACAGCGCCGGAATACCGTGCTGTCGCCGTGCTTCATGCATTCCCCGAAGACACGGCATCACGATTTGAGGTGTCCGACGCCGAACTGGCAGCAGCTTTTGAGCGCATGAAAGGCGACTACATTGTTCCCGAGCGTCGATCATTCTTGCAATTGAGTTTCCAGAACGTGGTCGAGGCTGAAAAGGCCCTCACCCGCATCAAGGCAGGTGAAGACTTCACCAAGATCGCAACCGAACTGGGTTTCAAGGCAACCGACATAACATTCGAAAACAAGGTCAAGGGAGACATCCTCGATCCCAAGGTCGCAGAAGCTGTGTTTTCGGCAAAGCTGAATGAAGTGGGCAGCCCCGTGCAGGGAAGCCTGACGACCGCTCTGGTCAAGGCAACCCTGATAAGTCCTGGCAAGGATCCAACGCTCGCCGAACACCGTGAGGACATCAAGAAACGGGTCCAGCTTGAAAAGGCAACTGAAGATATCCAGTCGGTTTTTGAATCCGTCGAAGAGCTTCGCTCCAACGAAAAGAAATTTGAAGACATTGCGGCCCAGCTCAACATCCCTGTGACGATCATTCCTGCCATTTCCGCGAATGGAACAGGCAAAGACGGCAAACCGGTGGTGCTGCCTGACGCTGACCTGGTATTGAAATCCGTTTTTGAAACCGAAGCCGGAGTCGAAAATGACGCGCTTGATATCAAAGGTGGATATGTCTGGTATGAAGTTCGGGAAATCATCCCGTCTGCACTCAAACCGCTGACTGAAGTCGAAATGCAGGTCCGCAGCGATTGGCAAATCACAAAACTCCGTGAAATCGCCGGCGAAAAAGGCAAGGCGCTCGCTGCACAAGGCAAGGCTGGCAAGTCGCTCGATGACCTCGCAAAGGAAATGAGCGCCACCATAAAGACGGTCCCAAGCCTTAAGCGTGGACAAGCCTTGCCGGAATTCGACGGCCTGGCAGCAATTTCACTTTTCGGTATTCCGGAAAAGGGCTTCGCCTGGTCGCTCGAAGGTGATGGCAAGAGTGGCCGCATAATCCAGGCTGAAAAGGTCGAAATCCCTCCCGCTGCATCACCCGCTGCAGATGCGGGCAAGGATATGCGCATGGCGCTTTCGCGGGACATGGAAGAGACCTTCCTGAAGGCCGCACGCAGTGCTGTTCCGGTTGCCATCAATGAAGAGCAATGGGCACGTGTGTCCGGTGCATCGCAGTAAATTCAAAGCAAGCACAGGACGATGATTACTTCCCCAGAATATGACCAGTTTGCATCAGCCTATCTTCGAGGCGAAACCCAGGTCGTCACAACACGGCTGGTGGCAGATCTTGAAACGCCCGTTTCAGCGATGCTCAAGCTTGGCCGCAAGGCGCGCTACTCTTTCCTCTTGGAATCAGTAGAAGGAGGTGCCGTCCGTGGTCGCTATTCCATTATTGGTCTGAACCCGGATATCATCTGGAAAGCCAAGGGCAACACGGCCTCGATCAATCGCAAGGCACTGGCGGATGTCGAAGGCCCGTTCGAAGATGCAGGCAACGATCCACTCGCCTCACTTCGCGCCTTGCTCGCCGAAAGCCGCATCAAACTGCCGGACGATGCCCCACCCATGGCCGCTGGTGTTTTCGGTTATCTCGGCTACGACACTGTGCGCTTGATGGAAGACCTGCCGGATGAAAACCCCGACATGCTGGGCCTTCCCGATGCCATCATGATCCGTCCCACAGTCATTGCGATTTTTGACAGTGTGCGTGACGAGGTAGCCATCACATCACCGGTCTATCCTGACAGCAACATTTCGCCGCGTGCTGCCTATGCCCGCGCCCTGGAAAGATTGTCCGATATTGTCGATGCGCTGGACCGCCCGCTGGACATGTCGATGCGCGAAGGCGACATGCCACCCATTGCGCCACCAATTTCCAACACCACAGAAACTGAATACAAGGAGATGGTGTTGAAGGCGAAGGAGTACATAGCAGCCGGCGACATTTTTCAGGTCGTGCTCTCGCAACGTTTCCAGACTGATTTTAATCTCCCTTCATTCTCGCTCTATCGTTCGCTCCGCCGCGTCAACCCATCGCCATTTCTGGTCTATCTCAACTTCGATGAGTTCGCGGTCGTCTGCTCGAGCCCTGAAATCCTCGTCCGTGTCCGAGATGGCAAGATCACGATCAGGCCCATCGCAGGTACGCGCAGGCGCGGCGCTACTCCAACAGAGGACAAGGCCCTGGCCGACGAACTTCTCGCCGATCCAAAGGAATGCGCCGAACACCTGATGCTTCTCGACCTTGGTCGCAACGATGTCGGCCGCGTCGCCGAAATCGGCAGCGTCAAGGTCACCGACAAGTTCTTCCTCGAATTCTATTCGCAAGTCATGCACATTGTATCCAATGTCGAAGGTAAACTGGACGACAAACACGATGTCGTTGACGCGCTCATTGCCGGTTTTCCGGCAGGCACGGTCTCAGGCGCTCCAAAAGTTCGCGCCATGCAGATCATCGACGAACTCGAAAAACACAAGCGCAGCGTCTATGCCGGTTGCGTGGGTTACTTCTCGGCAGATGGCGAAATGGACACCTGCATCGTGCTGCGCACGGCAATCGTGAAAGACGGAAAGATGTATGTGCAGGCCGGCGCTGGCATTGTGGCGGATTCAAATCCGCAAGCCGAGCACGAGGAATGCGTGAACAAGGCCAAGGCGCTGTTCCGCGCCGCAGAAGAAGCGGTACGCTTTGCCGGCCGCGCGGGGCGTGCGCAATGATAATCCTGATCGACAATTACGACAGCTTCACCTGGAACCTCTATCACTACCTGGGTGACCTCGGTGCCACCACTGTGGTGCATCGCAACGACAAGATCAGCGTCGGCCAGGTCATGTCGGCCAAGCCTGAGGCAATTGTCATTTCGCCGGGCCCCGGCGTGCCATCGCAGGCGGGCATCATCATCGATCTGGTGAAGGAAGCTGCCGGAAAGATTCCGGTATTCGGCGTCTGCCTCGGTCTGCAGGCCATCGGCGAAGCCTTTGGCGGCAAGGTCACACGCGCACCCACTCAGATGCATGGCAAGGTCTCCGGCGTCAGGCACCAAGGCAAAGGCGTCTTCGCCGACATCCCGCAATCATTCTCAGCAACGCGCTATCATTCCCTCGTGGTGGATCGTGACTCACTTCCAGACAGCCTCGAAGTCACCGCCGAGACCGGTGGATTGATCATGGGTCTGCAACACAAGACCATGAATGTGCACGGCGTGCAGTTCCACCCTGAAAGCATCGCATCGGAACACGGGCACCAGATACTCAAGAACTTCCTCACCATCGCCAAGGCAAAAGCATGAGCGAACTCAAACCACTGATCGCCAAAGCTGCTGACGGCAAACCGTTGACACGCGAAGAAGCGCGCACTGCATTCAATATTCTGATGTCGGGCGAAGCAACGCCTTCGCAGATCGCAGGGCTGTTGATGGCGCTCCGCGTGCGCGGCGAAACCATTGATGAAATCACCGGTGCAGTAGATGTCATGCGCGAAAAAATGACGCGTGTCGCGGCCCCGCCGGGAGCCCTCGACATCGTCGGAACCGGCGGCGATGCATCAGGTTCCTACAACATCTCGACGTGCGCCGCCTTCGTGGCCGCAGGTGCAGGCCTCAAGGTTGCCAAGCACGGCAACCGTGCATTGTCTTCCAAGTCAGGCTCAGCAGATGTGCTGATGGCGCTTGGCGTGAAGGTAGACGTGCCACCCGAGAAGATTTCGGAATGCATCAGCACCGCTGGCCTCGGCTTCATGTTTGCACCTGCCCATCATTCATCGATGAAACATGTTGGTCCAACCCGTGTCGAGCTTGGCACCCGCACGATCTTCAATTTGCTCGGTCCCCTGTCCAACCCGGCCAGTGTCAGACGTCAGGTAACGGGTGTTTTTTCAAAGGCTTGGGTCGAACCTCTCGCGCATGTTCTGAAGAACCTTGGCAGCGAAGCCTGCTGGATCTGTCACGGCGAAGGCGGCATGGACGAGATCACGCCAAGCGGCACAACATGGATTTCCGAACTCAAGAACGGAAACGTGACCTCCCACGAACTGACACCGGAATTGGCGGGTGTCAAACGTGTTGACCCGGAGGGCCTCAAAGGTGGCGATGCCGCCCACAATGCCGAAGCCTTGCGCGCTGTACTGAGCGGCAAACCTTCTGCATTTGCCGACGCTGCGGCAATGACAGCAGGAGCCGCCCTCGTCGTGGCAGGCAAATCCAAAGACATTGCCGAAGGAACTGCAATGTCACGTGAAGCAATCAGATCCGGTGCCGCTCACGCAGCGCTCGAAGCACTTGTGAAAGTGTCGAACAACTGATGACAACAATCCTCGACAAGATCGCTGCCTACAAGCGCGAAGAAGTGCGGTCCGCCAAGGCCGCATTATCATTTTCATCCATTGATCTTCATGCCCGCGCCCAACCAAAACCACGTGGCTTCCGCAAGGCCATTGAAACAAAAATCCTATCCGGCAGCTGGGCGCTGATCGCCGAAATCAAGAAGGCCTCACCTTCCAAGGGCCTGATCCGTGCTGACTTTGATCCACCAGCACTCGCCCAAGCCTATGAAGCAGGCGGTGCCGCATGTCTTTCGATCCTCACCGACACGCCAAGCTTTCAGGGCGCACCGCAATTCCTCACCGAAGCCCGCAAGGCCTGCATCCTGCCCGCATTGCGAAAGGATTTCATGCTGGACACCTACCAGGTCGCCGAAGCACGTGCCTGGGGCGGCGATTGCATCCTCATCATCATGGCCATGGTCGATGACTCACTCGCCACCGATCTCGAACAGGCAGCTTTCGACTACGGCATGGATGTGTTGATTGAAGTGCATGATCAAGCCGAGCTTGAGCGCGCCATGAAACTCAAGTCACCGCTTGTTGGCATCAACAACCGCAACCTCCATACATTCGAAACCACACTGGCAACCACCGAAGAACTCGCACCGCGAATTCCCGGGGACCGCATCATTGTCGGCGAAAGCGGTCTGTTCAATCCGTCAGACCTCGCCCGCCTCGCCAGGGTTGGCGTCAACACCTTCCTCATTGGCGAAAGCCTGATGCGGCAGAATGACGTGACCGCAGCAACTCGTGCCATACTGGCGAAATCATGAACAAGCTATCGCACCTCGATGACAAGGGCCAGGCCCACATGGTGGATGTCTCCGCCAAGGATGTGACCTCGCGCAGTGCCACAGCCCGCGCCCGTGTGCTGATGCAGAAGGAAACGCTCGCACTCATTGCCTCTGGCGCAGCGAAGAAAGGCGATGTTCTCGCAACTGCCCGCATCGCCGGCATACAGGCGGCAAAGAAAACAAGCGACCTCATTCCCCTGTGCCACCCACTGATGATCTCAAAAGTATCCGTGGAATTCGAAATTGCCGAAACCCACATCGACGTCGCAGCAACCGTAAAAGTCGAAGGCAAGACCGGCGTTGAAATGGAAGCCCTCACCGCATGTTCAGTCGCCTGCCTCACACTCTATGACATGGTGAAAGCCGTGGATCGCGGCATTCGCATTACCGATCTCCGCCTCATGGAAAAATCAGGCGGAAAATCGGGCACCTTCACGGGTAACTGACATGGCCCTGATGCCCGTCGCCGACGCCCTCGCCCGCATCTTGCACGGCGTAAAGCCGTTGCCGCCCGAAACCATCTCCCTCAAGCAAGCTCATGGCCGGGTTTTAGCGAAACCCGTCAAGGCCACCCGCGACCAGCCCCCCTTCGCGGCCTCTGCCATGGATGGTTACGCGGTCCGCCAATCCGATGTCGCGCAAATCCCCGCGTCACTGAAAATCAAGGGCACGTCCGCCGCAGGCCACGCCTACAAGGGAAAACTCAAACCCGGCCAGGCTATTCGCATTCTCACGGGCGCACCACTTCCCAAGGGGGCCGATACAATTGTCATCCAGGAAAACACTACACGAAATGGCTCCGATCTTGCGATCACGGTGGCAACACCAGAAGGCAAGAACATTCGCAAACGCGGCCTCGACTTCGCCAAAGGCGTTGAATTGCTGGCTCGCAGTACCAGGCTCAACGCCCGTGACATCGGCCTCGCCGCAGCTGGCAACACTGCCAAGGTGCAAGTCTCCCGTCGCCCACATGTGGTGGTGTTGACCACCGGCGACGAACTTGTTCTCCCAGGCCAGTCACCTCGCGCCGACCAGATTGTCTCGTCCAACAGCCACGCGATCGAATCCATGGCCCGCGCCTGGGGAGCAGAAGTCACCAATCTCGGCATCGTCAGGGACACGTTGAAAGCCACCGAGGCAGCGATCCGCAAGGGTCTCGGCGCCGACCTCTTGATCACCACAGGCGGTGCGTCCGTGGGCGACCATGACTTCGTCCAGCAGGCTCTGAGGAATTGCGGCGTCAAAATCGACTTTTGGAAAATCGCACTCCGCCCCGGCAAGCCGCTGATGTTCGGCACCAAGGGCAAAACCCGCATCATTGGCCTTCCCGGCAATCCTGTTTCCGCTCTCGTCTGCTCCCGCATCTTCATCAAACCTCTCATGGAAATGCTGCAAGGCATTGAACAGAAACAGCAAATATTCACCGGCAGGCTTGGCGCTGCCCTGCCCGAAAACGACAACCGCAAGGACTACATCCGCGCCAAAATGGAGATCGCGAGCAACGGCACCCGCACCGTCGCCCCCTATCCCACCCAGGATTCCTCCATGCAGCGCACACTCCGCGAAGCGCAATGCCTGATCATGCGCGAACCCTTTGCACCCGCGGCCCAAATGGGTGATGAGGTAGAGATACTGATTCTGGATTTTTGAGAGGCCCAAATGAAATCCGTCTGCGTCTTCTGCGGCGCGCGCTTCGGCAACGACGAAAAATACAAGACCCTCGCCATCAAAGTCGGCCAAGCCATAGCCAAGGCGGGCCTGACAACAGTTTACGGCGGCGGCCGCGTCGGCCTCATGGGCACCGTCGCCGATGCAGCCCTGGAAGCAGGCGGCAAAGTAGTCGGCATCATTCCCAAATTCCTCGCCGAAAAGGAAATCGAGCATAAACGGCTCACAGAAGTGCACATTGTCGCGTCCATGCATGAGCGCAAGACCATGATGGAGGAGCTGTCAGACGCGTTCGTGGCGCTTCCCGGCGGTGCCGGCACGTTGGAAGAAATCTTCGAGCAATGGACCTGGGCGCAACTTGGCATTCACACCAAGCCGATTGGTTTTTTGAACTGCGACGGTTACTACGACCCACTGGTGGAAATGTTCCACCGCATGCGCGCAGCTGAATTCATCCAGCCGGAGCTTGTCGATATGCTGCTCATTGACGACGATATCACCTCGATGCTGGCCCGTTTTCGCAGCTACGACCCGCCGCAAAAGCGCTGGACATAGAAAATTGTGGACGATATCGATAAAGTACACTGTACATAGATAAATGGCGGGATTTGGTGGTTAATTCCGGGATTTCGTGGGAGATTTCGGCCTGTCCCAAACCGGGAAATCCCATTGAAAATGTCCGTTCAAACCCGCTCTTGAAGGGGTTTCAAATAGTCTCTTTTGACAGCCCGCCCGGCGCTGGTTTCGGCGATCCAAAAGCGGCTGATTGCTGACTGGCTTGGTGCCCGTTTTGCCCCAAATATCTTGTGGCATTGGGCTGCGATGTCTTTGATCTTTTCGCGGCCCAAACGTTCGGCCACAAAGTCACGCATTTCCTTGTCGTGATAGAACTTCGATTGGTATCTGCCATTCTTGCCGGGATTGGGCAAGATAACGACTGTTTTGGTGTTTTCTGCCATGCGCTTCAAAGCGTGATATTCAGACAGCGGGATTGTGACGGTTGCTGCCTGCAAATCCCGATATTCGGCAGCGGGAATTGTGACCATTTCAGGAGTGTTTGAGGTTTGCATGGAACCACCTTTCAAGAATCAATGCTGGCCGGGCCAAAGGACCAAGCCCGGCCAGCGGGAAGGCAACGACTGAGGTTCGGGACCTTCGGCGTTGCCATTGCAGTCCGGACCATATCGGGGGCGGTCCGGGCGACAAGCGGGAATCCAACCCGCATTCGGGCAAGGGTCTACCTTCCCTTGCCAATGCAGTGACGGAGGTTCTGGACCTTCTGCACTGCATATTCTTTAGACGTAAGCGCCATCGTGAAGCCCTGTGCTTACGCGCTTTGAGATCATATCAGCCAACTTGGAAAGCGCATTTTCAGTGCTGCCACCATTGACAGTGTTGCCTGAGATATTGATATTGACGGTGTTGCCAGCATTGCCAAAACGCTTGGCAAGGTCACTATTGGCGGTCACATGACCACCACGCCCCGCGGTAATGAGTTCAGGCCCGCGCTCACCCGTGAGATAGGTTCCGCCACTATAAATCGAGCCGCCCATGGCGCGGGGTTGAACAGGATCGCTGGGCGCAGGTTGCACAAAACCCCGCCGCGGGCCCATGTAGGTGCCGGGGTTCGGTGTTGTTTCAGGGACAATTGAATTCAGCGCAGCGCCGATCTTGTACGCAGCACCCACAATGCCATCGACAATCGACTGCACCATCTTGGCACCAAATGAATAAAGCGCAGTACCCAGGCGGGCCAGTGCCTGGTTCAATTCCTCTTCAATGACGCGCGACCATTCTGCATCCAGCGTGGCCAGTGCCTTGAGGTTCTTGACCAGCGTCCAGTCATCTTCGTTGATCGTGCCGAAGGCCTTGCCCTTGCTTTCACCAGGGCGGAAGTTCTGTAGCTTGGTAAAAATAGTATCGTCCCAAGCCAGCCAGACTGCACCAAGGGCAGTTGCAATTCCGGCGAGGCCAACCGCCATGCCAGCCAGTCCCACTGCGGCCCCACCCGTTGCCACGGCCCCGATTGTTGTCATGATGGCGGCGGCTTTGCTAGCGGTATTGATTATATTCAGTGCGGGTCCAGCCAACCACAAAGCTCCAACGAAATATCCGAGTTCCTTGTATCCACCCACCGCTTTGGCAATGCGCTCGATGACTGTGGCCGCGTCCTTGGCAAAATTCCATGCGCCTTGAGCAATAGGAACCAATTTGTCGATGCCGTCTGTAACGAACTTTCCGATATTTTCAGCCCAACGTTTCAGCCGCCCGTCCTTGTCGGCGCGGTCAACTTCTTCAAGCAAACTTCTCAGCATGTCTTTCATGCGCTGGAAGGGGCCACTATTCGCCACCATGTCAAGAAACTGGTCGCGCACATCCTGCAAGTTTGAAACAAGGCCTTTCCAGCCTTTCGATTGATCTTCAGCAGCACCCTTGTATTTGCCAAGAATGCCCAGCAGTGTTTTGAGAATGGAATTGCGGTCGCGAAGGTTGGCCTTAACCGTTTGCTGTTTTCCGCCAATTCCCATGAAAGTATAGAAGACCGAGTCACCTTTGATGGTGCCAGTTATGCCGAACGCTTCCTTGAGACGTTCATTTTCACCCATCATCGCGTCCCCAACGGCTTCAACCGTATCAACCATGCCTTTGCCGCGCGCCGCGGCTGCATCACCAAGCACCTGCATGGCACCCGATGTTGGATCAATGCCGTTGTCTACAAGCTTGATGAATGCATCTGTAGCCTCACCAACCTGAAACGGCGTTTTGGTTGCGAATTGCTTCACCCATGAGAATGCTTGTTCGGCTTCACCCATGTTGCCGCCGAATGAAGTTTTCAACCGCGAACGCAATTCTTCAAATTCTGCCGCTGGTCGCAAAAAAGCAGCTGCCGTTCCTGCCGGAATAGCGCCAAACAACATGCCTGCAATCCCAGCCCGGCCAAACAGTTTTCCGGCATGGGTCTTAAGGTTGCCCATGACACCTTTCAGCCTGCCAACTTCCATCCGCAACTTGCGCGCCCTGACCTCTGCATCGGCAAATTGCTTGCCTATCCCGCCATTTCGCGCGGGCTTATTGAGACTGTCCAGCTGTTTGGTGAAGCCCGCAAACTGCCGTTGAAGTTTCTTCATCGGGCCTGAGAGCTTGTCTATAAGTGACAGGACAACTTCAGCATTCATCTCTGCCATGTTGTTATGATCCTTCAGTCAGGTTTTCGGGCACCGCATATTTGCGAAGGTCACTTTCGGAAACGCCCATCACCGCGCCAATCTTGACGGCTTCGGATGTGACGCTGCGCTGTGATGCCGTGAATTTCGGATTGTCGCCAAGTGCAGCCGTGTTCACAATTTTTGGCGCACTAGCAAGGTACGTCTTGAAATCATCCAGCCCCTCACGCGTGGCGCATAGCCTGAGATACATGGTTTTCGACGCAGGCGGATCTTGCCATCGCGCATTCCGGATGCCAGCAAGGCTTCCGCTTCCGTCTTCAAATCGCTTGTGTCACGGTTTGCCAGGGCAGCTTCGGCACGGGTGCAGCGTTCCGCCAATGCATCATAATCCGCGCGCGGAACATATTGCTTCAGTGAAGGCTGTTGCGATGCCAGCGCCGGAAGCACTGATATGGCGGGGCGCACCGTGAGGGCAGCGGATGTGAGGCTGACAACGTTCATATCGCCTTCGTAGAGAAAGGCGGGCGAGACATATTTCACTTCCTTTGCTTCGATTGCAGCACGTCCCCGTGCGGTCCATTCAACGCGTCCGAAAATGGCACCTTCACGATTGGCAAGTTCCTTGATCCAGCCAGCGCCGGCGCAAACTCGCCACGCGTTGCAACAGTCTCCGAGCCGTGTTCAAAGTCGAACGGCAAATCGAGTTTGTTCGCCGCAAAAGCTGCAATCACGCCGTCCGGATTGTCGTTGTTGAAAAACCGGCCATCATTGGTGTCAATGCGGCCCGCTGGAATAAGCATCACCCATTCCGGCGCTTTGGCCTCTTGCAGGCTGGTTGATGCCGCAATGTTGCCAGCAAGCAAGGCCGTCACATATTTGTCCATGTTCAAAGCCCCTTGTGATTAGTCGAGATAGTCGGTGACCAGGAGTTTCGCCAAGTCCTTCCAGACATTGGATGTGGCATTGTCCAGGTCCGCCATAAGAACCGCGCGGCCCTTTTCTTCCAGTGTTGGTGGGACCACCAACAAGGTAGGCGTGATGCCAAGCTTGTGGTCACCATCCGATTTGAAACTCATCATCGCAGCACGCGCGGTGGCATAATTGGCAACCGTCAATTCAGCTTTTGAACCAAAGGCGAGCTGCCAGAGTCCAAAGCCTGCATTGGCACGCGCGCGAACACCATAGATGTATTCATCAACGAAAAAGACGTTGTGATCGCTTTCGTTATCCAGCTTCGTCAACTTGTAAGGCAGGCGTTCCTGAAAGATCATCGGCTTGATGGCGCGTGAGGTGTCAACCAGATACCACGGTGTTCCGGCACCGGCTTGCATGTTGGAAAAGAGGCCCGTGACATCAACTTGATCGTCATGAACGGGATGATCCGTGTCAAAGAAGTTCTGGCCGTCATAGCAGGTTGATGTGAAGCCATTGCCCAACAGACTGAATATCAATTCATCCGGATGCCCTTTTGCGGTGCGGCCCAGCTCATCGAACATTGGCGCATAGATCGCATACTGATCGTCTTCGATATCGGTGCGCTTCACCCGCACGGTCAACTCGAACAGCTTGTTGTCGATCCTGAAGCCGTGGGTTTCCAATTGCTTCATTTGGCGGTCGCCAATCCATTCGCGAAGCTTTGGCCAATTGCCAAGCCAGGCATAGGTTTCGCTTTTCGCCGTTGATGGTACGGTCATGGCGATTTGCGCATAATGCGACACGCCAGCATCAAACCCCATCTTGTATTTGGTGTTGATGTTGTCAAAGAAGGCGTTGAGATTGGCCTGGGTAATGTCCATGGGTTAGTTTCCTTTGGTTTTGCCCGGCATGAACGGGCGGTAATCTGGGTTGGGGTTGTTGAGGTAGTGCGACTTCACGCGCTTGATCGAACGCACGTCACATTCCATGATCAAGGCAGCTTTCGGATTGGAAACACCCGCTGCGGCAAGTTCGAGAATGCGGATGTGCTTGCGGATGTCGGCAGCCAGTGGAACGTCCAGAGTCACGCCAATCTTGCCAGGGCAAACAGCCCGCGCGATCTTGACGGCTTTTGTCATCCCGACAATCCGGACCAGCCAATTGGTAGCAGGCGGGTTTGCCGCAAAATACTGCCGCATGCCTCCACCACTTTCAGCAATCAGCAGCGCTGTCCTGGCGTCTGTTGCATCGGCGATTTCTTGCAGCAACGATGGCAGGCGGCCAGACGCCAGCGATCCGTCGTAATCAAATTTTCCGGATGATTTGAGAGGTGCTTTGGCCATGGGCAAACCAATAGGCTGCCGGGGGACCACTTAAGCAGGGGGACCAACTATTGCATTTGCAATGCACGATGCAAAATATGCTGGCAGGAAGGCCGTTACCCCTTCACGTGTGCTGTACACGGCTGCCCGGATTGCGCTGCCAGCGAATAATGCCATAACATAAGAGTTGAAGATTGTGAAGGTGTCCGGAGGTTCGTTAGTTCCTCGCAGGCTGTTGCCTGGTGTAACTGGCTCGGACACAAGCAAGCCATACCAGACTCGGAATGCAAAAGAAAGTGCTGACCGGGAGGTCGGGCACACCTCCGTCACCATCAAGGCACGGAAGACTGATGTGTTGAAGTGAAAAGCTGACCGGAGGGGCGGAACATCCTCACTGCCATCGGGGGCAGGTATCCTTGCTCGGTCAGCGGGTCCAATCTTAGCCCCAAATCCTGAAAAATTCAAGACCGCGTTTTAAGGCCCCAGAGGCCCTCACCGGGGCTTGTCCGCTGTCATGACCCCTAAACCTGCGCGAAGTCGCTGGAAACCCGTTCAAAACCCCTTCAAATTTGATTTTGGGATGGCAAGGTAAACCGTCAATGTGCCTTGCCCAGCAAAATGCGCAGGGAAGCGATCACATCGCTGGCTTTTTTTTCGGTCAAAAACCTCACATCGGAAACGCCTTGGAAGTGTTCAAGCCAGCTGCCCAGTTCGGCCCGCACAACCCGGCCCCGGTAGGTCTGCCATAATGATGAGAATGTGGTTCACTTGGGTTTCACTGGCCATCAAGGTGAAGCCCGGACGCCCCGGAAACTGTTGCCGGGGGCGTGGCTTGCCATTGAATGGACGCCAACCGAGCTTGGTGAATTCCTCAATCACTTCGTCAATCTGTGCTTCGCTCAAATCCAGCGAGCGCGTGACGCCAGCAACGTCCAAAAGGATTGCCCTGAAGCTTTCATCATCAAGCTCCAGGGCAAGTTTGGCGGCATGGATCACGCCTATGCGGCGGGATGGTTTCATTGTATTCTCAATTAAGCTGTGATCGATTCCCAGTGGCAAACTCCGCCAAAACCAGTTCACGCATGGCGATAGCTCTATCAAATTCCCGCATTGACTGAAACAAAATGGACTGAAGTTTGTTGTCCAAATTGTTGCTCGCCCCAACTTCCGTTATCAAGTGGCGAGCAGTCAAAAGCATTATGGCAGAGACTTGCATTTCAGTGAGCAACAATTTCTCCAATTGATCCCTGCTGAGCGCTTTGATTTTGTTTATAACCTCTTGCCTTGCATCATCCATTGCCATCACTCCGCTGCTTGCAGTTGTTGTGGTTGGTCGTCGCCTTCCACGTGATCCACAACCGCTTCGCGCGGCGTGGAGGTTTGAAGGATTTCCCGGATTCCAGCTACGATGTTGGGTTCACCCGGTTGTGCTGAACTCTTAGCCAAGTTCAGAACTTTGGTGACTTCATCAAAGATATCCTTCGAGGCAGTTTTTGCTTTCAGTTTTTCAAAGCCTTCATCCCAAATTTGTTGAGTGTCTTCACTGACCTGGATTTGCATCAGTGACTTCTGTTGATTGAAAAACTCCGGGTAGCATTCCTGGCCCTGAGGAAAGCGTAGTATTGCTCTTGATCATTCTGCCAGACAATTGACCTGCATCGCGCTTCCATTTCCTTGACTTCTTCCCTGGAAAAATGAAGTCGAGGGTCATCGATTGAAACTAAAATCTTATCAACACCACATTCGGCCAACTCATTACATGAGGCCTCAAGTGCATTGACGTGCATAGCGAGCATTGCTCCTATGCGAGGCCCATTGATTTCAACTCTGTCATTTGAATAGTTGAACATATCGCGCAAGCCTTTGAGGCCCTCGATGTTGTAGTCCAGTTTGTCTTGTACCAAAATGCTAATTTCGCTCATGTGATATGGTCCCTGATTTGATGGTTGAAGGAAACGCCGTCACGCAACACACACAGAAAATTGTTCAAGCCGCCTTGGCTTGCGAGAGTTTGAAAATGCCGCTTTCCACATCCTTGCCCAGCTGCGTTTTCATCGCTTCGCGCAAGTGTGAAAGGCAAATCGGACCTGCCATTCCAGCAAACAATCTGGCATCTTCGAGCAGGTTTTCGAGTTTCCGAAGGCTCTTTCCAAGGGCATAAGCCTTCACATAGTTGAAAGCATCAACGCCTGTCACTTCGCGGTGCATCGCAATCACTTCAATGTCTTTGATCGTGATGCCGGAAAGGGTCAAAATGTTGGAATCTGGAATGCGGTCCGTGATTTGCATCAAGTCGCCAATGCTTACGCCCTTCCGTTTCAACGTCGAAGAGTTGCCAACAAATGCCACGTTCACCTGCCACTTCTTGTGCAGTTCAAGCATGTTGCGCATGGCTTCCAAATCCATGTTCTGGGCCTCATCAAAAATGAATGATGGTAAAACATCACTGGTCCAGAGATTTGATCTGCTCTCCAGTTCGGTTTCGATGTCAGTCAGCATGCCCGCTTTGATGCGCGAACGCGTATCCCGGTAACTGCAAATCCGGTTCAATATTTGGTCATAGATACTCTTTTCGCTTCCGGTGCTGCTGAGCGTGGTGATGATGATGACTTCGTGATTATCCGACTTCAATTTGTCGATCGTGTGTGTTTTGCCAATGCCAGGCGGGCCAATGACAACGATGGGCTTGTTTTTTCCCCAACCAAGTTCAAACGTCCCGAGAATCTTTTCCGAAGTTTCAGTAGAAAGGAATGGCTGTTCGTTCGCGCTGTGGCTCATGAATTCTTCCCCCGAATGAGACCTTGCTCCACCATGAGCCGGTGCATCTTCTTGCGTTGATCAGCTATTTCATTGTCTTTCGCTTCACGCTCACGCGCCTCGCGCAAGATGCGGTCCTGTTCGGTTTCTCTCAGCCCATTAAGTATTCGCTTGGCTTCATCACTTGGACCAAGTCGCTTGCCCACAGGCGCTTGCGGTGGCGCGGGCAAGCGTCGGGACAGATTGATCAGGTTGCCCACAACATCAATATAAGGAAGGCCGTCGCCAAGGGCGCGAACTGCGGCGGTGTATTGTTTCTTGCGAGTGGCGGAAACGACAGCGCCTTCAGGATCGAGATGACTGTAGGTTTTTACCCGTTCAGCAAATCCAACAAAATTGCCATCGCGATCTTTGAGAGGTAGGCGGTTCCATCGCTCATATTTGGGCACAAGCAGAACAATCGTGTCATCAATGTAGTCAGCCGGAACCTGCCATTCTTCTCCTCCAAATTTGATGTTGCCCTGGTTCAACATCCCGTATCTCTTCGACAGAAAAAGCCAGTGCAAAAGCAAATTCAGTGACTTCTGTCCGTTGCCAGCCATTGGCAATCCATTCGCCAAGCAACATATTCGGTGACTTGTTGCCGTGTTGTTTGAGGGGCTTGGCATTGTAGACGTCAATGCAGGATAGGACGTAGGATGTGAACTGCACAATTCCATCCGTATACGGAACAAGTTGCCTTGCCGACATTTTCCTTGAGTGACGTCATGCGGTTGCCACCGACATAACCTTGCAAATGCCTCATGTAGTCAGCTTCAAAACGGGAGTGCCATCTTTCGGCAATTTTCGACTGTGCATTGTAGGGAATCGAACGGATTACGCGCCCGTCTTCGCTCATCAAATCGAGGGCATCGACAAGAAAATCCGCGAAATTGTATTCGCTGCCATTGTCCAGATAGAGTGACTACGGCATGCCCTTATTCGCAACCATTTCCTTAAAGCTGTCGATGATATGAGTGTTGCGAACGCCTTCACCCTTTGCAAGGAGTACGACCGTAGCAAAAACCCTCTGTGTTCCAACATCCATCCACACGATCAATCTTGGATGCGCCGTTCAACCATCTTCCCGCTGGACCAACACATCAATCGGGTGAACATCACCAACAACCAACTGCATTGGTTCCATATCGTGGATGTGACGGCGGATGGATGGCATTGCATCTTGGTGGGCCTTGGCATCTTTGCGCAAGCGCGCCAGTTTGCGATAATTGCGGCGCTTCTGGATGTAGTATTGTGGCAGTTTGAAACCACTTGCAGAAACATCTATCCCAAGATCAATTGCCCTGTTGTTGAGCCAGTCTTGGGCCAACATGATCACGGTGCTTCGGGCGGCATATTCACCAATCAGAGACTTCACATAGATATCCAGATTGTGGCTGATTTCTTCAATTTGCGATTTAGTCAGGCCAAATTCCTCAGCAGCATCATCAAACTCACGCGTGATTGAAACCAGCTTTGTGCCTTTGGTCTCGCGCACCTTTCTCAGAAGCGCGCGCATGCCATGGGTTTTGTAGTTCTTCAGCTTCTTGCGAATGGTGCTTTCACTTGCGAAGACGGGTTTGCCATTTTCGCGCAATGGCGGCTTTGCAACCAGACTGGCGATTGCCAGGGCAAGTTCTTTCCCTTTGAGTGGAGCAAGCCGAACAAGCTCTGCATTCCATAGATGCAAGGACTGTGTTGCCTTGAACCCGGAAGCTCGTTGAACAGGCATTTGAACGCGGTTCAAAGCATCCTGAATGTGGGTTGGAAGGAAGTCGTAACGAACTGCCCAACTCAAGCCGCTGCGACCGCCCCTTCCGCCACCCATTCGGACCTTAAGTGAATGGCCGTGGTAGCTGGCTTCTCCACCCTGCTGGCGTGAGCAAACCTTTTGCCACGCCCTGACACTGCGGTTTGTTGCTTGTGCGAGTTGTGGAAGGGAAATCCAGTTCACTACGCGGCCCGTGGAGTTGACAGGACTTCGCTTGTGACCTGTTCAACAAGTGCTATTGCCCTCCGTCCACAACGCTCGCCTTTGAGCGCCTTGTCTACAGTTTGCCTATGCAAGCCTTTTTCCCTACACCATTCGCTGAGCGATGATCCCTTGAGAATCAAAGCACCACGAATGGTTGAATGAAGGTCTTTGCCGGGCTTGAAGGTGAGGAAAATTGAATGTCGAAATGTGCTCATAAAGCACCAAATACCCCTGAGTAGAGGTAATGTCAATAGACTTGGATACTGACAAGGTAATCGCTACTCGGTTGCGTGATGTTTTGAAGGCTTCAAAACGGTCTCAGAAGGACGTTAGCGACGCCCTTCAGGTGCCTTACAAAACAGTCCAAGGCTATCTCGCTGGCAGTAAGAAAATACCTGCTACCTTTGTGCTTGGTGTTTGCTCCTTCGTAGGCGTCGATTTTGAATACCTCAGCAAAGGAATTTTCCAGCTGGAATCTAACGCCTTCAGGGATGCGGTCTACATGACTATCCTTCGGAAAGGATTAGCTTCAGATAAAGACCTAAAGAGCCACACGGACGCTGTGGTGTTGGCTGCGGAATTGGCGGTATTAATCGCAGAGAGATATGACGACCTGAGAAAGGAAGACCTCGTACCATCTACTCGGCGTGCAAAAGTTCGCCAATAAGTTCGCCAATCGGCATCGTAAAGCGAGGCAAGAAACTGTATGTTCGCCAATAAATACAATGTTTTCAACACGATAATAGTTATTTGACAATTGCTAGCGGTGTAAAATAACAAAAAACTATTGTAGGACAAAATAAGCCCAACAAAACATGCGCTTAACCCCCAAAATTGGAAAATAACTATGTGCAGTTTTGGAAATTATCTATGTCGCCTACAAAAATCAACCATTTTTGGCCCTACTTTCTGGGGTGAAACACAAACACTTGCGGAACACATTTGGAACATGTATAGATGTTGTGTCTTTGTTCCGATTCTCAGTGAAAGGTCTCCCAATGCTCACCCGCAAGCAACTCGAGCTTCTGCTCTTCATCAACTCCCGCCTCAAGGAAGATGGCGTGCCCCCGTCATTCGAGGAAATGAAGGACGCATTGAATTTGCAGTCCAAGTCCGGCGTCCACCGCCTGATTGTTGCTCTCGAAGAGCGTGGTTTTTTGAAACGGATGCCCAACCGCGCCCGCGCATTGGAAGTGATCAAACTTCCGGAGTCTCATTCACCAAGTCTGCAACCACGTCGCAACGGCTTCACGCCCAGTGTCATTGAAGGCAATCTTGGCAAGGGCAAAGTACCGGCTGCTGTCGCCAACGACTCCACCGCCCGAATGAGTTACGTGCCACTGATGGGTCGCATTGCTGCGGGTGTCCCGATCTCTGCCATCCAGGATCACAGCGCCAATCTTGCCATTCCGCCTGATATGCTGGGTACTGGGGAGCATTTCGCCCTTGAGGTCAAAGGTGATTCAATGATCGACGCTGGCATTTTTGATGGCGACACGGTATTGATCCGCAAAGGCGACACGGCCGTGAACGGCGAAATCGTCGTGGCCCTCGTGGATGATGAGGAAGCCACCCTCAAGCGCTTGCGCAAAAAGGGCGAGTCCATCGCCCTCGAAGCGGCCAACACCGCCTACGAAACCCGCATCTTCGGACCCGATCGCGTGCGCGTTCAGGGCAAACTGGTGGGTTTGCTGAGGAAATACTGAGGCACCGGCCCTCATCGGGCGCTCCGCGCCGCCTTCTTCCATAAGGGAGAAGGAGGAATAGGTTCCTTGAGTTGCTTCCCCTCTCCCTTCAGGGAGAGGGTGCCCGAAGGGCGGGTAAGGGCCGATTACGCCCGCAACATTGCCCGTCCCTGATAGACGGCAGCAGTGCCCAACTCTTCTTCAATGCGAATGAGCTGGTTGTATTTCGCCAACCGGTCAGACCGCGCCAGTGAACCTGTCTTGATTTGCCCGCAATTCGTCGCAACCGCGAGATCGGCAATCGTTGAATCTTCGGTTTCACCGGAACGATGCGACATGACAGCGGAATAGCCTGCCTTGTGCGCCATCTCGACGGCGGCCAGCGTTTCCGTCAATGACCCGATCTGGTTCACTTTGACGAGAATGGAGTTTGCGACACCTTTCTTGATGCCATCACCAAGCCGCTTCGTGTTGGTCACAAAAAGGTCATCACCCACCAGCTGGCATGACTTGCCGATCTTGTCGGTGACTTGCTTCCAGCCGTCCCAATCATCTTCCGACAATCCGTCTTCAATCGAAATGATCGGATAGTCCTTGGCAAGCTTGGCGAGATAGTCCGCCTGCTGTTCGATGGTGCGCGTCTTGCCTTCGCCTTCGTAAACATACTTGCCGTCTTTGAAAAACTCGGTCGCCGCGCAATCAAGCGCCAGGAACACATCATTGCCTGCCTTGTAGCCAGCCTGCTCAATGGCCTTCATGACAAAATCCAAGGCGGCTTCCGCTGATGGCAGGTTGGGCGCAAAGCCACCTTCATCGCCCACATTTGTGTTGTGTCCGGCTTTTTTCAACGCACTCTTCAGCGTGTGGAAAATTTCAGAACCCATCCGCACTGCTTCCTTGAAGCTTGCTGCACCAACCGGCATCACCATGAATTCCTGGAAATCAATCGGATTGTCGGCGTGCATGCCGCCGTTGACAATGTTCATCATCGGCACCGGCAAAATGCGCGCAGAAGCACCCCCGACATAGCGGTACAACGGCAACGCACACGCATCGGCTGCTGCCTTCGCAACGGCAAGTGACACGCCAAGGATTGCATTGGCCCCAAGTTTTGCCTTGTTCGCCGTGCCGTCAAGCTCGATCATTGCCAGGTCTACGGCGACCTGGTCTTCGGCTTCCATGTCGGCAAGCGCTTCGTAGATCGGGCCATTCACCGCGGCCACTGCCTTGGTAACACCCTTGCCCATATAACGCTTCTTGTCGCCGTCACGCAGCTCCACAGCTTCATGCGCACCTGTCGACGCGCCCGATGGCACTGCTGCACGGCCAAACGAACCGTCTTCCAATGTCACGTCCACTTCAACTGTAGGGTTGCCGCGACTGTCAATAATTTCGCGGGCAGTGATGTCAAGAATTGCGGTCATGTGTAACTCCAGAAATGATGTGACAATTTCGCGTGCGTTATGGTCAGAACCGCGCCCGAATGCAAGCTTCCATCAATCCCCGGCGTCCCAATGCCCGCCAGGCCGCGCGATGCGCGTTCCCCGGTCATCGACAATCACAACCTTGTCTGCAATTTCATTGGGATTGCGGCCAAGCGGTGGAAACTCCCGTGCCAGAAGCGCACCTGCGCGCTTTACCCCGATCAGCAACGACTCTGTCAGTTGTTCTTTGCGCAAGAGCGTCAGCATCTCCCCAACCACCTTTTGCCATGCCGCATCAGAAATCTTTTCGCCCGCCGCCTTGTCGGCAATGATCTCGACATAATGTTCGCGCAACGCAACGAAAATCAGCACTCCAGTGCGCCGCACCGTGCGATGCAGGTCAAGCGCCAGAAACTCCGCAGCCGCAAAACGCCCCGCATACTTCCGCTTCAGGCTGCGTGGCGTTACCCACCAGCGAAGCCTGTCGAGGCTCAGCAACGCTGCAACAGCAATGAAGACCAGAAGCTGCGCCACAAAAATCCAGCGCCAGGGCACCGAAGACCATGGGAACAGAAACTGGAACAGCGGCATCACCAGCGGCACCGCCAATGCGCAAGCTGTTGCAATGTGAATGGGCACGTGGATGTAATCATCGCACTGCGACGCAATCACGACAACGATTTCACCAGCAGTGTGTACTTCCTGCGCCTTGATTTCAGTTTCAACGGCCAGGACGTCGGCCTGCGTTACATCGAGCGTCATGTCACCAGCTCCCCGAAGCGCCGCCGCCACCAGAGCTTCCGCCCCCGCCGCCGCCATAACCACCGCCACCACTCCAGCCGCCGCCTCCACCCCAGCTTCCACCAGGCATTGGCAGGATGATCACCCTGCTCCGCCGCCCGCCGCCGCGAGATGCATTCGACAGAATGACCATCACAATGACAAAGAAAATGATCAGCGGCAGCAGGTCTTCAATCGTCATCTGCCCCCCGGAATTGCGCGCCCGTTCAGCGATCACAGCACCGCCACCCCCCAAGGTTTTTGTTATGTCGTCAACCCCAGCAGAAATCCCGCCTGCCCAGTCACCCGCCTTGAACCGTGGAACAATACCATTCTCGATGATGATGCGCGACAGCGCGTCCGTCAGGTCACCTTCGGCACCATACCCCACTTCAATTGAAACCTTGCGTTCGTTGGGAGCAACCAGCAGCAGCACACCGTCGTTGCGCTGCTTGTCTCCCAGCTGCCACTGCCGGAACAACTTGTTTCCGTAGTCGCGGACGTCATAACCCTCGAGTGTCGGCACAACTGCAACCACCACCTGCTTGCCGCTTGACGCCTGATAGTCCCGCAAGCGCTGATCCAAAGCCTGTCGCTCCACCGGTGACAACAATCCGGCAACATCAACAACAGCCCCAGTAAGTTCAGGAAATGTCGGCGCCGCCGCACACATTGCAGCGAGCGCGAAAATCCAGGCGACGAACAGCGCAGCGCGAATGCCGAAAAGCACCTTCACGCCAAACTGTGAGACTTGCGCCAATGGAGTTCCTCCCCGGCAGATTATGAGGACTTATTGTGGCGTCGCAGCCTTGTCCTTGGAAAAGTCAACTTTCGGCGGCGTCTTCAATTCCTCTTCGATAGTGAAGCTTTCCGCCAGCTTGTTGGCAGGATACATCCATGACCACCACCAGCGACCAGGGATGGTCTTGAGCTCGGTATTGTAAACCTGAACCGCTTCGATGTAGTCGCGCCGCGCCACCGCAATCCGGTTCTCGGTGCCTTCAAGCTGCGACTGCAATGCGAGGAAGTTCTGGTTTGACTTGAGATCAGGATATTTTTCGACAACCACCATCAACCGCGCCAGCGCGCCAGAAAGCTGTTGCTGGCTTTCCTGGAACTTCTTGAAGGCTTCGGGATTGTTGATCATGTCCGGTGTGATCTGCACCTGCGTCGCCTTGGCGCGTGCTTCAACGACAGAAGTCAGCACATCCTTTTCCTGCGCGGCATAGCCTTTCACTGTTTCCACAAGATTGGGAATCAACTCGGCCCGGCGTTGATACTGGTTGAGCACCTCACTCCACCGTCCCTTCATGGCCTCTTCATATGTCGGGATGTTGTTGATGCCACAGCCCGCGAGCAGCAACGCCGCAAGGACCAAAGCCGCAATACGCGTAATCATGATGTCAGCCTCATTTGTTTCGACTGACTCTAGGTTAACACTCGGGCGTTGTAAACCGTATGCGGTTCAGTGTTCAGCCAACCCCAAACTGCCGCAAAGACAACATCATGACAGCATGCGCTTTGCCGTTGCCGATGTTTTCGATTTTGTGCGGAACATCGGCCCTGAAGCGCAAGGCTTCGCCACCTTTCAGCAATTTGGTTTCTTCACCCGCTGTCACGTTCAACTCACCCTGCACCAAATAGAGGTGCTCAATCGTTCCCGGTGGATGTGGCGATGATTCCAGAACACCTTTCGGCTGGGCATCAAAATCATACCATTGAAAAAATTCGACGAGGTTCAGCGGCCCCACAATCGCCAACTTGCAAAGCCCGTCCTGGCTCTCCAGCATCGGAATGCCTGATTTGGTCTGGTGATCAATGAAAAGTGAAGTCTGTTCGCCTTTCAGAACCTCGTCGATTGTCGTGTCCAACGCCTTCGAAAGTCTCATAACTGTTGAAATCGTTGGATTTGTTTCATTTCTCTCGATCTGCGAAATGATCGACTTCGCGACGCCAGACTGTTCCGAAAGTTCACCCAAAGACAAATTATAGGCCTTGCGCAACCTTTGAATGGTCTTCCCAAGGTCACCTGCCGTGTCATCGGACCCGCCATCACCCTTCTTGCCGACTTTGCGTGTTGACATTCCGCTTTAACCTCATTACTGTTCTTAATAACGAACGATACGTTCGGAAACGATCCTGCTTGCTGTTTGATGCCCGAAAATGCGTTAAAAATCAAACAAAATGGAAGTTCTGGAGAACGGACATGCGCTATTTCCCTGTATTTTTCGACCTTGAAGGCAAAAAGGTCGTGGTCGTGGGCGGCGGTGAAGAAGCCCTGCGCAAAGTCCGGCTCCTGCTCAAAACCCCGGCAAAAATCGCTATTGTAGCGCCTGTTCTTCATAACGAACTGCAATCCAATCCTCGTGTCAACTGGCTGGCACAAAACTACAGCCCATCCCTGCTGGATGGCGCAGCCTTGGTCTATTCCGCCGACCCTGCCCTCAATGCTCAGGTCAGCGTCGATGCCAAGGCCCGCAGCATTCCGGTCAATGCCGTTGATGACGCTGACATTTCAACGTTCATCGTGCCATCCATCGTTGACCGCGACCCCGTCGTCGTCGCCATCGGTACGGAAGGAACAGCCCCGGTACTCGGCCAGGGCATTCGCGCAAAAATTGATGCCCTCCTCCCGCACAATACGGGTGCCATTGCCACCCGCGCGGCGTCACTGCGCAAATACGTTGCCGAACATGTACCGCACGGCAATCGCCGCCGCTCGTTCTGGCAGGATTTTTTCTTTGGCAAAGTCCGGAAAGCATTCGACGCGCAAAGTGTAACCGAATTTGAAACGGCCTTTGAATTGAACGTCAAGAGCGAGTCCCCACCGTCAAAAGGACATGTCTCCCTCGTTGGCGCTGGCCCTGGTGACCCCGAACTCCTGACGTTGAAAGCCCATCGCAAGATCCAGGAAGCAGACGTCATCGTCTATGATCGCCTCGTGGGCGCAGGCGTTCTCGAAATGGCTCGCCGCGATGCCGTGCGCATCCCTGTTGGCAAGACACCCTACGAAGCCTCGCCCAAGCAAGGCGAAATCAATTCCATTCTGATCCGTGAAGCCAATAAAGGCCTTCACGTCGTCCGCCTCAAGGGCGGCGATCCATACATGTTCGGGCGTGGCGGCGAAGAGCAAGCCGCGCTGGAAGCTGTGGGCATAAGCGTTGATGTCGTACCCGGCATCACCGCTGCCCTCGGCTGTGCCGCGTCTGCGAGACGCCCCCTCACGCAGCGCGGCCACAATCGCTCCATCACGTTCCTCACAGGCGCTTCCGATACGGGCGTTGCAGAACATGATTGGGCCTCACTGGCAAAGTCCGGCAATGTTCTGGCCATCTACATGGGCCTCAACAACTGCGGCGATATTTCCGCATCAATGCTCGCTAGCGGCATCGCCCCTTCAACCCCGGTGACGATTGTCGAGAATGGCACGTTGCCAAATCAACGCGTGTTTGAATCCACAATCGGCAGCCTTTGGGAAACCGTACACCTCAATGGCGTCACTGGCCCGTCACTGATTTATGTTGGCATGGGCCAGGCAAAATCATCTGCCGATGTCGTTCCCTTCCCTGTTCGCGAGGACATCCGCGACGCAATTTTAAGAGCAGCATCATGAGCACGATTGAAAAAGGTCAAGTCATGACCGCCAACCGGCTTCGCGATGGCGAAGTCGTATTCCTCACCCGCTCCGGCGAGTGGAACGAACGCATCGACGAAGCTGTTCTGGGCTTGGAGCCACAGGCCATCGCCGCATTGGAACAGCGCGCCAAGCTCGCCTCCGATGCCAATATCGTGACCGGGCACTATCTCTTCGATGCCATACGCGTCGCAGGACGGATCAAGGCCTCGCACATCCGCGAACGCATCCGCACTCTCGGCCCAACCATCCGCAACGACCTCGGCAAGCAATCAGAAGGCACAGCCGGCGCATTCGCCGCTGTGGACGCATAACATGTACCGCTACGACGAGTTTGACCGCCAGTTTGTTGACGAGCGCACAGCCCAGTTCCGCGATCAGGCCAACCGCCGCCTCAAGGGCGAGTTGACCGAAGATGAGTTCCGCCCGCTTCGTCTCATGAACGGGCTTTACTTGCAATTACATGCATACATGCTTCGCGTCGCAGTTCCATATGGCACCCTTTCATCCAGGCAAATGAAGCAGTTAGCCTACATTGCTGAGAAATGGGATAAGGGTTACGGTCATTTCACAACCCGCCAGAACATCCAGTATAACTGGATAAAGTTGGAAGATACGGCAGATATTCTGCAAGCATTGGCAGATGTCGAAATGCACGCCATCCAGACATCCGGCAATTGCATTCGCAATGTGACGACGGATCACTGGGCAGGCGCTGCCGCTGACGAAATCGCCGATCCGCGACCGGTTGGTGAATTGCTGCGCCAGTGGTCGTCACTCCATCCGGAGTTTTCCTTCCTGCCACGCAAGTTCAAGATCGCCGTCACCGGCGCACCGAACGACCGCGCAGCCGTCAAAGTTCACGACATTGGTCTACGCCTGCACAAAAATGACAAGGGCGAAAATGGCTGGGAAGTCATGGTCGGCGGAGGCCAGGGCCGCACACCCATGATCGCGGTCACCGTCCGTGAATTCCTGCCCGAGCGTGAACTGGTCCCCTATCTCGAAGCCATCATGCGCGTCTATAATCTCTATGGTCGCCGCGACAACAAGTACAAGGCCCGCATCAAGATTCTCGTGCACGAAATCGGTGCTGAAAAATTCCGCGCCGAAGTCGAAGCTGAGTATGCGCGTCATCCGGTGCAAACAACCGAAGTCGAAGAGCGCGAACTCGCACGCATAGCGAAATACTTTGCACCACCTTCGTTCGAAAAATTGTCACGTTTCACACCAGTGTTTGAGGATGCGCGCCTGAAGAACAAGGACTTTGGCCACTGGGCCCGCAATAATCTCGCTGCCCATCATGTCGACGGCTACACCATCGTCAACATCTCGTTGAAAGCAACCGGCGAAATCCCGGGCGATGCATCAGCAGAGCAGATGCGTGTCATGGCCGACCTCGCCGAAAAATACTCACATGACGAACTCCGCGTCAGTCATGCGCAAAACATTGTTCTGCCTCACGTGAAAAAGGATGACGCCTTTGCCATCTGGCAGGAACTGGCAAAGCACGGACTCGCAGCCGCCAACTATGGACTGGTTGGTGACATCATCGCCTGCCCCGGCCTCGATTATTGTGCGCTGGCAACCGCACGTTCAATTCCGATTGCGCAATCCATCTCTCGCAAGTTTGCAGACCAAAAGCGTCAGGAAGAAATCGGCCCGATCAAAGTAAACATTTCAGGCTGCATCAACGCATGTGGGCATCATCATGTCGGTCACATCGGAATTCTCGGATTGGACAAGAAGGGCGAGGAATTTTACCAAATCACCCTTGGGGGCTCGTCATCGGAAAATGCTTCCATTGGGTCCATTCTTGGACCTGGCTTTGCCGGCGAAGATGTGCCGGACGCCATTGAAAAAATCCTCAACACCTATGTGAAACTGCGCCAGCCGGGCGAGGAGTTCCTCAACGCCTACCGCCGCCTCGGCCCGCAGCCTTTCAAGGAGGCGCTCTATGCCACTGCTTAAGAAGAACACCTTCATCGCGGATGAATGGATGCACCTCTCTGACACTGATGAGCTACCTGCATCGGGCTCTGTCACCGTCTCTTTCGAACGTCTCGAAAAAGAGTGGGATTCTCTCGCACGCTTTACAGGGCAGCTCGGCACCCGTCTTGCCAACACCGACAAGGCACAAAACCTTTCCCCTTACGCAGCCCAGCTGGCTTTGATCATCCTGCCATTTCCCGCCTTCAACGACGGCCGCGCCTATTCCATCGCGCGCCAGCTCCGTCTCGATGGTTATCGTGGCGAGCTCCGCGCCACCGGCAACATCTTGCCGGACCAGGTGCAATTCATGCATCAAGTCGGCATCGACGCATACGACGTGACAGATCGCTTCTCGCTTGAAGACTGGCAAAGGGCATCGCGCCAGATGTCCCTTGCCTACCAGCGCGGACTTTTTCGAAGCGCTGGCGAGAAGGAAGTCTGGTCACTGCGTCACCAGGGCTTTGCCCCATGGGAGGAGCAGCCCCATGCTGGCTAGGCTTTCGCTCAATGACCATGTCGAGAATCTTGCAGGACTCGAAGGCCGCGAATTGATTGCGCGCGTCAGCCGCGAATTCAATGGCCGTGTTGCTGTTCTTTCGTCATTCGGCGCGGAATCCGCCGTGCTGTTGCACATGGTTTCGGAAGTCTCAAGAGACATTCCTGTCATCTTCCTCGATACCTTGAAACTGTTCCCGCAAACCATCGACTATCGTGATCGCCTGGTGAAGCAACTCGGCTTCCGCAATCTGCGCATCGTCAAGCCGGATGCAAGCGACCTCACCACGGCAGATAGCGACGGCGATTTGCATAAATACGATACCGACGCTTGCTGCCACATACGCAAAACTTTGCCTATGAATCGCGCTCTTGCAGATTTTGATGTGGTCATTTCCGGCCGAAAGCGGTTCCATGGTGCAGCACGCAGTGATTTGCAGTTCGTGTCCGTCCAGGATGGGATGCTGAAAATCGAGCCTCTCGCAGGCCACACATCCCTTGACCTTCAATCCTACATGCAGGTTCACCAGCTGCCCGTGCATCCGTTGACAAGTGAAGGTTATCGCTCAATCGGCTGCATGCCCTGCACCACCAAAGGCGGCACCGATGAAAATCCGCGTGCCGGCCGCTGGCAGGGCACAGAAAAGACAGAATGTGGGATACACTTCACGGCAAATGGCAAAGTGGTCCGCAATGTTTCACGGGCTGCAGTTGCTGTCTGACAAAACTATGATCACGGAGATTCGGCATGACTGACTTCTGGGTCTTTGCACTCATCGGCTTTGTTGCGCAAATCATCGACAGTTCGCTTGGCATGGGCTTCGGGATCATATCGAATTCCGTGCTCCTGTCACAGGGCATCCCGCCAGCTCTTGTTTCCGCCAGCGTGAACGCCGCTAAATTGCCGACCACTGGCACAGCTGCACTGTCTCACATCATGCACAAGAATGTTGATCGGCGGATCATGATCCCCGTTGCAATCTTTGGCGCAATAGGCGGTGTGATTGGCGCATTGGTCCTTGCCAGCCTCAAGGGGAATGCCCTCTCAACCCTTGTCACCGTCTACATGTTTGCCATCGGCGGTCTCATCGTCTGGCGTGGCGTCACCGGCATCGCACCGCGCGTCATCCCTGCGGCCTATACACGACTCATCGGTTTCATCGGTGGCATCATCGAAGGCATCGGTGGCAGCTGGGGCCCGGTCGTTACCACCAGCCTCATGGGTGCTGGAACTGAATCGCGTTATGCCATCGGCTCCAGCAATTTTGCCGAATTCGTCGTCAGCATCGCTGTGTTCGCCACGTTCGTGATTGCCTATTGGGTTGGCCACTGGGAAGGTGGCGCAGACTGGCACACGGTATTCTGGCCAGTCGCAGGTCTCGTGTGTGGTGGCCTTCCAGCAGCAGTCATCGGCGGCTATTTGTCTAAAATCACGCCACGCCGCGCCCTGACCATTGCAGTGGGAATGCTGGCCATCGGAATCGCAGTCTATCGCCTGGCGACAGCTTGATTGTTAGATCGCCTGCTTCAGGTCGCCAAGGATATCCTTCACATCTTCCAGTCCGACAGAGAGCCGCAGCATTCCATCGGTAATGCCCATCGCCTTGCGCGCTTCGGGCCCAATATTGCGATGCGTGGTCGACGCCGGGTGCGTCATCAGCGATTTTGCGTCGCCGAGGTTGTTGGAAATATCAATGAGGCGCAAATTGCGTAGCACATCGAATGCCTTCTTCTTTCCACCATCAACTTCGAAAGTGATCATCGTGCCGCCACTCACCATCTGCCGCTTCGCAAGAGCGTTTTGCGGATGAGACGGCAAGAATGGATAAATCACGCGCCGCACACCCTTCACTGACTCCAGATGTTGCGCCACAGTGAATGCTGCATTGCTTTGTGCTTCCACGCGCAACTTCAATGTCTCCATGCCCTTCAACAACACCCAGGCATTGAACGGTGAAAGTGAAGGCCCGGTGTGCCGCAGGAAAGGTTTCAGCAGTTTTTCCTTGAACTCCAGGGTGGACACAATGGCACCACCCAACACACGCCCCTGCCCGTCCATATGCTTGGTCCCGGAATAGACAATCACGTCTGCTCCGAACTTGAGCGGCTTCTGCAATATCGGTGTCGCGAAAATATTGTCGACGACAATACAAACGCCGCGTGCCTTGGCAATCTTGCAGACAGCTTCAAGATCAACAATGTCCAGCATCGGGTTTGATGGTGTTTCGAGAAACACGCATTTCGTCTCTGGCCTGAAGGCCGCTTCCCACGCGCCGAGATCCGAGCCATCGACCAATGTATGGGTGATGCCAAAGCGCGGCAAAATGGCAGTGATCACTTGATAGCAGGAACCAAACAAGGCTTGCGACGAAACAACATGATCGCCCGCTTTGAGCTGACAGGCCAGTGCCCCAAATACTGCGGCCATGCCGGAAGCGACAGCATAACAAGCCTCTGCTCCTTCGAGCAGACATAGCCGCTGCTCAAACATCGAAACTGTCGGATTGCCATAGCGCCCATAGACGTATGCATCAGGATCGTTGTTGGTACCGTCAAACCGTGCTTCCGCAGTTTCCGGCGCATCATAGACGAAACCAGAATTGAGGTAGAGTGCTTCCGACGTCTCGCCATAGTGCGATCGTTCCAATCCACCGCGCACAAGCTTGGTGGCATCTCCCCAGGTTGGAGAGTTCTTGATACGGGTTCGCTTGGTCATCAGTTTTGCACCCAGGGCAATCCAGCCGCTTTCCAGCCGTTGGTAATGCCGCGATGGCCTTGGCCATCCTTGTCGCCCTCAAACCCTTGCGCC
The DNA here is from genome assembly GCA_963738595.1 of uncultured Alphaproteobacteria bacterium. Taxonomy (GTDB): domain Bacteria; phylum Pseudomonadota; class Alphaproteobacteria; order Rhizobiales; family Aestuariivirgaceae; genus Aestuariivirga. The sequence continues at coordinate 710,916 of CAVTXF010000005.1, read as the reverse complement.
ACGTTCCAGCAATTGGTGAAGCCAGCCTTGGTCAGCGCAGTGGCCGCCGAAGCAGACCGCGCACCCGAACGGCACAGGCACAATATTTCCGTATCCTTAGGTAGGTTCGCCGCTTCGACTTCGGCCACAAAATTCGCGTTGATTTCCATTGCCGGAAACACCTGCCACGACAAGCGGATCAGGCGCTCCACTTGCGGCACACCGACAAACACCCACTCAGGTTGGGTTCGAACATCGATCAACACGGCCTGTGGATTGGCCTTTAAACGGCTGTGCGCTTCAGACGGCGGAATATCACCACGATACATGGACAAAACCTCTCATAACAGCCTTCTCTTAGCCGAACTGCCGCCAGCCGCAAGGCCATTTCTGGCACCAAAATCACACCTGCTTGGCGCTTCCATGCGCGCGGACAATTGCTACAATCAGTCAAATTCGGGAGTCGTCATGTCCAAAAAATCGTTACCAAAGCGGGCCGACGTCGTAATCATCGGCGGCGGCATCGTGGGCGTTTCCATCGCCTATCATCTCACCAAAATTGGGATCTCCAATGTGGTTGTGCTGGAACGCAAACAACTGACATCAGGCACAACCTGGCACGCCGCAGGTCTTATCGGCCAACTGCGCGCCTCACGCAATCTCACCGAACTTGCAAAATACACCAGCGGACTTTTCGAAAAACTCGAAAAGGAAACTGGCCAGGCGACCGGCTTCAAGCAGAACGGGTCCATCTCGATGGCCTTGACCGACGGTCGCATGGAAGAACTCCTGCGCGGCGCATCCATGGCGAAAAACTTCGGCCTCGAAGTCCAGGCCATTGCGACTGCCGAAATAAAGGAACGCATTCCACACTACAATCTCGACGGAGTGAAGGGCGGTGTGTTTTTGCCAAAAGATGGCCAAGTGAATCCCATCGACGTGACCCAGGCCCTTGCTGCCGGGGCAAGGTCTCGCGGCGCCAACATTTTTGAAAACACCAAGGTCACGCGCATCATGACCAGGAATGGTGCGGCAGTGGGCGTTGAAACCGAGGACGGTACAATCGAGGCCGACAAGGTTGTCGTCGCAACAGGCATGTGGTCGCGCGAACTTGGCAAGTCAGTGGGCGTATCCATCCCGCTGCACGCCTGCGAACATTTCTACATCGTGTCGGAACCAATTGACACCCTGCCCCGCAACATGCCGGTCGTGCGCGTGCCGGATGAATGCACCTACTACAAGGAAGATGCCGGCAAACTCATGGTCGGCGCGTTCGAGCCAACTGCAAAGCCCTGGGGTGGAGGAGGAATTGATGAAGAGCACGCCTTTGTGACGCTGCCGGAGGACATGGATCACTTCGAACCAATCCTCAACAGCGCCATCGCGCGCGTACCACTGCTTGAAACGGCTGGCATCCAGCTGTTCTTCAACGGCCCGGAAAGCTTCACGCCAGACAATCGCTACTACCTGGGTGAAGCACCGGAACTGAAAAATCTCTTTGTCGCAACAGGCTTCAATTCCATCGGCATCCAGTCGTCAGGCGGCGCAGGTCTCGTGCTCGCGGACTGGATCAAGAATGGCTACCCGCCGGGAGATTTCAACGGCATCGACATTCGCCGCATACATCCGTTTCAGTCCAACAAGAATTACGTTCGCGACCGCGTGACGGAATCCTTGGGGCTGCTCTATGCCATGCATTGGCCCTATCGCCAGGTGGAAACATCGCGTGGTGTCAGACGCTCAGCATTTTATGAACAGACCAAAAAACTTGGCGCAGTCTTCGGCGAACTCAATGGCTGGGAGCGCCCCAATTGGTATGCGCGAGATGGCATGAAACCGGAATACGAATACTCATACGGCAGGCAAAACTGGTTCCCCTGTGCAGCGCACGAAGCGCAATCCCTGATGCATGATGTTGCGTTCTTCGATCAATCGTCTTTCGCAAAATTCCACGTCGAAGGCCGTGATGCATGCAAAGTCCTGAACCGCATCAGCGCCAACAACATCGACGTTGCGGCAGGCCGCATCATTTACACACAATGGCTCAACGAACGCGGCGGCATCGAAGCAGACCTCACGGTCACACGGCTTGCAGAAAACAAGTTCCTCGTCGTTACCGGCGCGCAACCGCAACTGCGCGACATGACCTGGCTGCAACGCAACACGCCATCTGATGCACACTTTACAGCAATTGACATCACCTCGGGCCTTCCGATGCTATCGATCATGGGACCGAAATCCCGTGCTCTTCTCGAAAAACTCTCCGGCGAAAATCTCTCGAACGAAAACTTTGCCTTTGGCACCTCGCGCGAACTCGAAATCGGGCACGCCCGCGTCCGCGCCAGCCGCATCACCTATGTCGGCGAACTCGGTTGGGAAATTTATGTTCCGGCAGAATTCGCCAGTCACGTTTTCGAAACCATCATTGAGGCTGGCAAGGAATTCAACCTTACACCTGCTGGCATGCACTCCATGAACAACGCGCGCATGGAAAAGGCCTATCGCCACTGGGGCCACGATATATCAGAGGAAGAAAACCCGATCGAAGCAGGCCTCGGTTTCGCCGTTACCTGGGACAAACCCGACGGTTTCATCGGCGACAAGGCATTGGCCAAACATCGCGCTGCAAAAGCCCAGCCCAAGCGCCTCGTCTGCATCGCGTTGCAAGACCAGTCAGAAGCAACACCGATGATGTATCACGAGGAGCCAATCTATCGCAACGGTGTCATCGTCGGCTCAACCACATCAGGCGCTTGGGGCCACCGCGTCAACCGCTCGCTCGCACTTGGCTACGTCAAACATGCCGAAGGCGTCACCAAAGACTGGATCGCATCTGGAACCTGGGAAGTCGAAATCGCCTGGAAAAAATATCCGGCAATTGTGCAGCTCGAGAGTTTCTATGATCCGAAAAACCTGCGCATCAAGTCATGAGGTGCATTAACCTCTCAAATTAAGGTTACATTGGCGATAAGTTGCAATCAACTCGCGGAAGGCTATCTTCGCTGTCACCACGCAGGAGAAGTTCATGTTTCGCAAGCTGATTGCAACAGCATCATTGATAGGCATGGCATTGGCCGCAAACACTGCTCAAGCCATTGAGCTGAAGCGCGGCGTGTCAACTGACGTGTGGGTCACATGGCCTGATCGTGCCGAGCTTGTTTCAAAATCTGCACTTGCCGACTTCCCCGATTGGCGCTCGCGAACTTCAAAAATTGAAATTGCCGCATTGCGCCAGTCCGGATTTGATTTCGTGCGGCTCACAATTGATCCAGCTTTATTCCTGCACAAGCGCAAGCCAGAGAAAACCAAAATCCTCATTGCAGGCATGAAGAAGGCCATTGCGGATTTGCGCGCCGGAGGCCTTAACGTGCTCGTCGATCTTCATGCCATTCCTGGCGACAGCGCCATGCCGCCCATTGGTGCCTATCTCGATAGCGACAAACACTTCAACGAATACCTCTCGCTGGTGGGTGAAATTGGCCAGGCGATTGCAGATGAAAATCCGGATCACGTTGCCTTCGAACCCATCAACGAGCCTTCACTCAACTGCGCCGGTGAATCTGCTGATGGCAAGGAGTTGCAATGGCCCGCAATGGCCTTGCGGCTTCACGCAACGGCACGCGCTGCCGCACCCAAACTCGCGCTCGTCATGCAAGGCGCATGCTCCGGCAGCGCCGATGGCCTCGTGGAGATGAAGCCGGCAAATTTCAACGACACCAATATTGTCTGGTCCTTCCACACTTACGACCCGCACATCTTCACCCATCAAGGCGCGGATTGGGTCTCGGGCGTTGAACGTTTTGTCGATGGCGTCTCCTACCCGCCAAACCCTGAAGAGCAGAAAGCTGTTGCCGAACGCGCCATTCGTCGCATCAAGGATGCCGGTTTCGCCAAGGCCGAAGAAAAATCGCAGATCAAACGTTTGAACGAGGCTCTCGACGCATACTACGCGCCAGGACAGGCCGAAATGATGGTGCTCGAACCATTCGACAAGGTTGCAACCTGGGCCGACGCCAACAATATTCCAGCCAGCAAGATTCTGGTCGGTGAAATCGGCGCGATCCGCGAGAACCAGTTTGGTTCCATTCCGAACAAAGTGCGCGGCGCTTACCTCGCCGACGCCATCGCAATCCCCGAAGATCTCGGTTGGGGCTGGGCCGTGCTCAGCTGGGGCGGCTCCTTCGGCATTGTGGAAAGCGATGAAAACCGCAAGCCATTTCCCGGGTTGTTGAAAGCCATGAACCTCAAGCCCGGCATGTAGCAGCGCTTACCTGTTTCCTTTGCACAAATGTCTTGTATGCTGGGTAAGGTCCACAGCTACAGGAGGTCCACATGACACTGCAACTCGGCGACATCGCACCTGATTTTGAAGCGGATACCACAGAAGGCCGCATCAAGTTTCATGACTTCATTGAAGGCAGCTGGGTCGTGCTCGTATCGCACCCGAAAGACTTCACCCCCGTCTGCACCACCGAACTTGGTGCCATGGCAACGAAAGCACCCGAGTTCACCAAGCGCGGCGTAAAACTCATCGGCATATCGGTCGACAGTGTTGATGATCATCTGCGTTGGAAGAATGACATCAAGGATGTCACCGGTGCGGAAGTGCAATACCCGATGATCGGCGACAGCAACATGACTGTGGCAAAACTCTACGGCATGATTCATCCCAATGCCTCAGGCGATGCCAAGAACCGCACCGCCGCCGATAACGCCACTGTCCGTAATGTCTACATCATCGGCCCGGACAAGAAGATCAAGCTCATGCTCACCTATCCCATGAGCACCGGCCGCAACTTCGATGAAGTGCTGCGCGTGATTGACTCCCTGCAACTCACGGCAACCAAATCCGTGGCCACCCCGGCCGATTGGAAGCCCGGCGACAAGGCCATCATCCTCGCTTCGATTTCGGACGAAGCCGCCAAGGAAAAATTCCCGCAAGGCTGGAAGACATTGAAGCCCTATCTGCGGCTGGTCGACATAAGCAAATAATCGCCCCGCCAACAATTCGCAAAGCCCGGCCAGCACAATATGGCCGGGCTTTTGTGTTGAAAACCGCAGGACCTGTATGCATGCTTCCGGAAATCATGCTTCACGACCTATTTAGGACTAAAAAGCTGGCGCATCACCATTTGACACCATTGGAGATTGAATTCAAATCCCGGCGACAAATTTGCCCGTAGGACGACGAATCCAATTCCAGGCAGTCAGGCTGCCAAACAAACCAAGAACGCGCCCTGGGGCCTTCCTCGAAGACTTGAGGGCCATCTGCGGATGGCTACAATCCTTTGCTCGAACTGTTACGAATTTGCACCGGGTGGCCAAAAAGACAGCTTTTTGGTCGCGGCGAGTCTAAACACGGATTTACAACCCCAAATTTTTCAGTTCATGTACCTGCAAGTCGGAAACGGGGATTATAGGCAATGGCAAATATAACGGGCGACAACAAAGCAAACATTCTCAAGGACACCAGCACGGATCCTTCGAGTTTTGTCTACGGTCTGGCTGGCAACGATACGCTCTATGGCTTGGCCAATGACGACAACCTCTATGGCGACGGCGGCAACGACAAGCTGTTCGGTGGCGCAGGAAATGATTGGTTGGCGGGTGGATTGGGCGCTGATAGCATGAATGGAGGCGACGGCGTCGATGGTGCCGATTACGATTCGTCAACCGGTGTCACCGTGGCTCTGGACAACTCCCTGACCGCAACTGGTGAGGCTGTCGGAGACACTTTTGTATCAATCGAAAAACTCAGCGGTTCCAAAACCGGTGCCGACATTCTCAGTGGCAATGCCGTGGATAATCATATTTGGGGTAATGGCGGCAACGATAAATTATACGGGCGCGACGGCAACGACTGGCTTTACGGTGGTGCCGGTGCCGACAGGATCGATGGCGGCAAGGGCACCGATGGCGCATCCTATTACTACCAGACAACAGGCGTGACCGCTGCGCTCGACAATTCGCTGGCCGCAAAAAGCGAAGCAGTTGGCGACACATTTTTCTCAATCGAAAACCTTGAAGGCTCAAACACGGGCTCGGATATTCTCAGCGGCAACGCTTCAGCTAACTACATCTGGGGCCATGGCGGCAATGACACGATTTATGCGCGCGCCGGTAATGACGTTTTGAATGGCAACGCAGGAGCTGACAAAATTTACGCTGGCACCGGTGACGATTTCCTCCGCGGCGGCAGGGGCGCGGATTTGCTCAACGGCGGCGACGGCGGGGATGCGGCAACATATCGGGAAGCGCCCGGCAGTGTCACTATCGCCCTAGATCGCTCCCTTGCCGCAAGGGGCGAGGCGGTTGGGGACACGCTTGTCTCGATCGAAAACCTGGGTGGTTCAAAATTTGCCGATGTCCTGTCTGGTAATGCAAAGTCCAACATCCTTTCTGGCCAAGGCGGAAACGACAAGATTTATGGCCGGGCCGGAAATGACAAGTTCTACTTCACCGATCCGAACGAAGGCACCGACACTATCATGGACTTTGCCTCCGGCGACAGGATCACTTTAGAGACTGAATTTTTTGGCAATCTTGCCGTCGGCACCTTGCACTCGCAATGGTTTGTCACCAGCACGAACAATTTGGCACTGGATGCCAATGACCGCTTTATATTCAATCAGACCGACCATTCGCTCTGGTATGATCCGGATGGGACAGGATCAGCCGCCGCTACGAAACTCGCCATTCTGCAAAACAATCACAACCTCACTTACGCCCAAATCGCCATTGTAGATTTGTTCTAGTCATCAGATCCACCCCCCACACCTGGTACTTGACAACAAATTCCACCCGGCGGAAAAACGTGCGTGAGGGGGCCGACTGCTTTGCAGGAGGCTCAGATGAACGATTTCGCATCACGGAATTTGGCTTTTGTCGGTTGGGCAAAAACCTGGCTCGGATTGCTGCTATTGGGCCTGGCGTTGCAGCTGACCGGCGCTGCCGCGGCCCCGCCCGTGGTGACGGTGACTGTCACCGCCACGGAGTCCAAGGGCAACCCGCTCAAATTTGAGTGGCGCGTCACCGACGGAAAAATACTTTCCATATCTGGCCCTGTCATGAAGTGGCAATTGCCGCCCGGCAAAGGGTTGCATTTTGCCTATGTTCTCGTGTCCAACGGCAAGGGTGGCTACATCGAGCGCCGCGCCGTGGTGTCAACGGATACAATCGGTTCACCGCTCCCCACCGTACCTGTCGCAAACTTCAGCGCACCCGCAGCGCCCGCTGCCACGGGCAATGCCTATACCTCGATCCTGCGCAGCGGGTATTACACATCACCAATTCCCAACGCCGGTGACAACACAAACGGCGTCTACACGCCCAGAGCCGAGGCCTTCCTCGACAATGGCGCCGGATTTACAACGCCAACGGCAAAAACCGACCGGCGCGGTTATTTCACCATACAGGGCGTGCCCAACGGCACCTATGACCTGAAATGCCGGATGGACTCCACCCTGCCATTTCAAGTGTGCTCGGGCGACCCTTTGCCGATCAATGGCCAGGCTGTGCTCGATCCCTATCAAGGTCCGCAATCAGGACATGACGAAATCACTGGCCGCTTGCTGCTCGCCAATGGCCAGCCCTGCGGCATCGTGAATGAGTTCTTCAACAAGAAGGTTGGCGGGCAAGCAGTGCAGGTGGATGTAGCCGGCAACACGGTAGGCCCATCAACTTTGGTGAATGCTTATGGCCATTACAGCTTCGCCGCAAATCCCGCAGCAACGGGCATTCGGCTGACCTGTGAAGGTGCAGGTGTTGTGACAATTCCAGTGCCTGCCCCATCCGTTAAATCAGCCCGCACCTTGCTCACCGACACCACAACACCCCGCGTCACCAGCATGGTGGCAAGGCTCAACGGCACCATCGTCGGCAAGATGCTTCCGCCACCGACCGGGCTTCCGTCTGACAAGGTTGCCGGCACCGATTTCTTCCTCACCTTCAAGGGCATTGATTCACGCTTGTCAGCCTGTCGATATTATCTCGCCATCGGTGCGGTAAAATCCTGCACCGCGTCAGGCGCTTTCACCGGCGCGATCACCTTCAATGACTGGAAGAAGAAAACCCATATGGCGCCCTTCCTGAAACCAGGAGCGAAAGAAGCCGTGGCGACCTATATCAACCGGGTCGATTTGAACCTGACCCGCAACCACCACGCGATATCTTACGGCACCAAGGAAACCGCAGCTTACGTGTGCAATCACTTGGGGCCTGACCAGCCAACTCAGGCGGCGGCAAACATCGCCATTCAGAATGCTGTGCAGGGCCGCAACCTCGTCGCTTGTGTGGCAATGGATTACAATGTGGCCCCCGGCGTCAATGGCAACAAGCCTTTCGTGCGCTTCTTGATCTTCGGACCTGATGGCCATTTGCTGCCGTCAATCAATCTTGATGGCCGGGGCGAAAAATTTGTGCCCGGAACCTGTGTCGCCTGCCATGGCGGCGACCATTATGCCGGCACATTCCCGACCGCCTCGTTCACCTCAGCTGGCGCGGGTGCAGCCGATATAGGTGCACACTTCCTTCCTTATGATATCGGCAACTTCGTATTCTCGACGTCCCTTCCCTGAAACAAGCCGCCCAGGAAGAAAGCATCTTCAGGCTCAACCAGATTGCCCTGAAGGCGGGACCGAACATCGCCATCAAGGAGTTGGTCAATGGCTGGTACGCAACGAGCCACGTGCAAAACCACAACTACCTGCCAGCAAGCTGGGCAGCACAAAGTGCAACTGCAAAATCATTCTACAAGAGTGTTTATGCCAGTGGCTGTCGCTCCTGCCATGTTGCCATGAATGAAGAGCTGAACTTCGACCACTATGCCAACCTGGACACGCAATCCGCAACGGTTGGTGAAGATGGCAGGCTGCGCACCGACATTTCAGTGTGCGGTGGCTCTTCGTCATGGTTGCGAAGCTATTCAATGCCGAATTCACTGCAGACCATGAACCTCTTTTGGCAATCAGCCGTGGCAGGATCACCGGCAAACCAGCCGGATATCACGGCCGCCTTCATCGCCGACCTGCCCGGCGCAACACTCCAGCCATGCATCTTGAGAAAAATGCCGCAGCCGTGATCTTAAGCCCACCACTTCTCAGCCTTGAACGTTCCTGCTGCCTGCTCAATCGCAGCCGCTGTCTGAAACAGTGTTTCCTCGTCAAACGGCTTTCCGATCAGCTGCAGTCCCAATGGCAACCCTTGCTCTGATAGTCCGGCAGGAACCGCGATGCCAGGCAGGCCCGCCATGTTGACCGTCACGGTAAAGATGTCATTCAGATACATCTGAACGGGATCGGTGATCTCGCCGGGCGCAAAAGCAGCCGATGGTGTGGCCGGTGTCAGCACCACGTCGACCTTGTCCCAAGCCTTGTCAAAGTCCTGTTTGATCAGTGTACGGACTTTCTGGGCGCGGACGTAATAGGCGTCGTAATAGCCAGCCGACAGCACATAGGTGCCAACCATCACGCGCCGCTGCACTTCACGACCGAAACCTGCCGCACGGGTATTCTCGTAGGTATCGATCAGGTCATCACCCCGCACCCGCAAGCCATAACGGACGCCGTCATAGCGCGCGAGATTGGAAGAGGCTTCGGCTGGTGCCACGATGTAATAGGCGGGCAAAGCATACTTTGTGTGCGGCAGGGAAATCTCGACGATCTCCGCCCCCTGCTCTTTCAGCCATGCAGCACCTCTTTCCCACAACGCGGAAATTTCAGCTGGCATGCCATCGGCGCGGTATTCCTTGGGGATGCCGACGCGCAGACCCTTGATCGGCTTGCCAATCACCTTTTCATAATCAGGCACCGGCAGGTCAACCGAGGTTGTGTCCTTTGCATCCACACTTGCCATGGCTTTCAGCATGATCGCCGCGTCGCGCACATCGCGCGCAATGGGGCCAGCCTGATCAAGCGATGATGCGAAGGCAACAACGCCCCAGCGCGAGCAGCGCCCATAGGTCGGCTTGATGCCAACCGTCCCGGTAAAAGCCGCTGGCTGGCGGATCGATCCACCTGTGTCAGTCGCAGTCGCGGCTGCGCATATATGTGCAGCAACGGCCGAAGCCGAACCACCCGAGGAACCACCGGGAACCAGCGAGGCATTGGAATTCTTGCGCCGCCAAGGATTCGTAACCGGGCCGTAGTAGCTCGTCTCGTTGGACGACCCCATGGCGAACTCATCCATGTTGAGCTTGCCAAGCATCACAGCACCTTCCCGCCACAAGTTGGACGTGACGGTGGATTCGTAGGTCGGCTTGAAGCCGTCAAGTATGTGGCTGCAGGCCTGCGTGTGCACGCCCTTGGTGGCGAACAGATCCTTGATGCCGAGCGGAATGCCTTCCAGCGCACCGCCCTCATTTTTTTTCAGGCGCTCATCCGACGCCTTGGCCATGGCGCGCGCCTGATCCGGTGTTTCGACGATATAGGCGTTGAGGCTGCGGGCCGATTCAACCGCCTTGATATAATCTTCAGTCAGCTCAACAGCCGAAATCTCGCGCTTCTGCAACTTCTCGCGGGCTGCCGCGATGGTGAGGGATGTGAGGCTCATTCGACCACCTTCGGCACCATGAAGAAATCATCCTCCGAGGCAGGTGCATTGCGCATGACATCTTTGGGATAGCCGCCATCGGTCACCACATCGGCGCGTTTTTTCATCGCCATGTCCACGACAGAGGTCAGTGGTTCGACATTTTCCACATTAACTTCATTGAGTTGTTCGACAAAGTTCAGGATTACATTGAGCTCCCCCGCCAACCGCGGCAGGTCCTCATCCTTGACTTTGATACGGGCAAGACGTGCAACGCGTTTGACCGTGGCCTGATCGACTGACATCCCGATTTCCTCAAATTGAGGCTGCCGATTAGCAGGTGACTCCCGAAGCCGCAACCTGGCTTTCCACTGATGCAACTATAACAGCGTTGCGGTGAAATTGTTGATGAACGTCCCGTAGTGTTGGTGTTGGATGTCGGTCCAAGAGGAGGTATCTATTGATGCGCTTTGAAAAAATGATCCGGGGTGGCACGGAGTATGCCATTTTGCCCCTGGCCCAGCTGAAAAAACTCGTGATCGACGCCGAAATGCTGGCCGATGTCGTGGCCTATGACACAGCTAAACGGCGACTCGCAATTGGTGAAGATGAGCTGGTTCCGCTCGCTCTCACGGAACGGCGGTTAAACGGCGAGAACCCGCTGAAAATCTGGCGGGAATTTCGCCAACTCACCCAGGCGGCTCTGGCGAATCGCTCCAAAGTGTCGCGCCCGATGATTGCGGCCATCGAAGCAGGTAACAAAACCGGTGGAATCGCAACTTTGAAAAAGTTGGCGGTTGCGCTGAATGTCGATCTTGAGCATTTGGCCTGACACCCGCGAGGGCCCAAACAACACGCGCGAGTTTTCCCAGGTGCCCGGACTCATCGTTTCTGACTGGTCGTGAGTGACTTCTTCTGCCGCCCTGCCCCGTCAAAATTATCAGGCGCAAGCCACGCCTCGAACCCCGCCTTCGCGGTTGGCCATTCGTGGTCCAGCATGGCGTACCATGCGGTGTCTCGGTTACGGCCCTTGATGATGAAGTGCTGCCGGAAAATCCCTTCATAGGTAAATCCGAACCTCAGTGCAGCACGCCGCGAGGGCGCATTGAGAGAATCACATTTCCATTCCAGTCGCCTGACGCCAAGATCATCAAAGCAATGGCGCATCATGAGGTAAATCACTTCCGTTGCCTCGCGGGTGCGCTGCAACTCCGGTGACATCCAGATGTGGCCGATTTCAATGACGCCATGGGCGGCATCGGCCCGCATGAAGGCTCCCATACCCACGGCTTTGCCCGTGGCCTTGTTGACGAAAGCATAAAACCACGGATCACGGGCAGCTTCCCGGTCCTTGAGCCACGCGAGGAACTGGTCTTCGTCCGTAAAGGGACCATAGCCCATGTATCGCCACAGACCGTCACCTTTGCCATGGATCGAAGCAAACAGTTCTTTCCCGTGTTTCGCCATGCTGACAGGCTCAAGCGTAACCCAGCCTCCATGCAAGTCACGCAAGTCCGGCACGCGCCCCGGTGGCAGCGGATCAACTATGGGGCCTATCGGCAGTCCGGACGAATTTTCAACCATGGTCACCAAGATGCAATAGGCTTATGTCAGCCACCATGTCCACTTTGCTCGCCGCCGCCCAGACCGCATTTCAAGATTTACCGCCCGACAAGCGCCTCATGGGCCTCGATCTCGGCACCAAGACCATTGGCATTGCAACGGCCGATCTTACCCGCCAAATCGCCACACCGCGCGAAACCATTCAGCGCAAGAAATTCAGCATCGACGTGAAGCGGATTATCGAACTTGCGGCACAGGAAAATATCGGCCTCATCGTGCTCGGCCTGCCGATCAACATGGATGGTACCGAAGGTCCCCGTGCCCAGTCCACCCGCAGCTTTGCCCGCAATTTTTCGCAGCTGCATTCGACGCTGCCGATTGTCTACTGGGACGAGAGACTGTCCACCGCCGCCGTCACCCGCACCATGCTCGAGGCTGACATGTCCCGCGCCAAGCGGGCAGAGAATGTGGATAAGCTGGCGGCGGCCTACATTCTGCAGTCACTATTGGATGCGATGCGGGGGTGAGCGAGTTTCCCCTTGCGATTCCCCCTCTTGCCCCCTAAGCACCCGGCTTTGATGGCATTGCCCAAGTCAAAAGCTCCGATATTCAAGCATCAGCACCTGCTGAGCATCAACGATTTATCACCCCCCGACATTTCCGCCCTGCTCGACCTGTCGAACGCCTATGTCGAAATGAACCGCAATCCTGGTTTGCGAAAACCCGTGCTCGCCGGTCGCACCCAGGTGAACCTGTTCTTCGAAGCGTCGACGCGCACCCAAAGCTCGTTCGAGATTGCGGGCAAAGGGCTGGGTGCCACGGTCATGAACATGGCCGTTGCCACGTCTTCGCTGTCCAAAGGCGAAACTGTTCTCGACACGGCAATGACGATCAATGCCATGTATCCGGATTTTCTGGTGGTCCGCCATGGCTCGTCTGGCGCTGTCGAACTTCTGGCACAAAAGGTTGGTTGCGCCGTGATCAATGCAGGCGATGGCCAACACGAACACCCCACGCAAGCCTTGCTCGACGCGCTCACCATTCGCCGCCACAAAGCGAAAATCGAAGGCCTCACAATTGCTATTTGCGGCGACATCCTGCATTCACGCGTCGCGCGTTCCAACATGCTGCTTCTGCACAAGATGGGCGCGCGCGTTCGCGTTGTGGCACCTTCTACGCTCTTGCCATCGGGCATTGACCGCATGGGCGTGGAGGTTCACCGCACCATGGACAAAGGCCTCGCCGATGCCGATGTGGTGATGATGTTGCGCCTGCAGGTCGAGCGTATGAGCGGTGCTTTCGTGCCATCGACGCGCGAATATTATCACTTCTATGGCCTCTCGGAGGAGAAGCTCCGCAAGGCAAAACCCAACGCCCTGGTCATGCATCCCGGCCCGATGAACCGCGGTGTTGAAATCGACTCTGGCGTCGCAGATGGCGCACAGTCCGTCATCCAGGAACAGGTGGAAATGGGCGTTGCCGTGCGCATGGCGGTGCTTGATGCCCTGTCCCGCGTGAGGCCAGCCCGATGAACAACCTCCGCACCGGCAAGCGCCGCCTGTACCATAACGCCACCATTGTAGCGCCTGACCAGAACATCAATGGTCGCGGAGGATTGCTCTTTGAAGGTGGCCGCATCATTGCAGTGGGCGCGGATGTCTCGCCACAACAGGCTGGCAGCGAGACTGACATTACGGATTGCAAGGGCCGCCACATATTCCCCGGATTGGTGGACATGCGCGTCTTCACCGGCGAACCCGGCACCGAATACCGCGAAACCCTCGCAACGGCATCAGAAGCTGCTGCGGCAGGCGGCGTCACCACCATGGTCGTGATGCCCAACACCGATCCCGTGATCGACAATGCAGCAATCGTGGATTACGTGCTGCGCCGCGCCCGCGATACGGCCCAGGTGCGCGTCGCACCCATGGCCGCGATCACGAAATCGCTTGGCGGTGAAATCATGACTGAAATCGGCCTGCTGAAGGAAGCAGGTGCCGTCGCCATCACCGATGCAACCAAAGCCGTCGCCAACGCCAACCTGTTCCGCCGTGTGCTGACTTACGCGCGCGATTTCGACATGCTCGTCGTGCAACATGTGGAAGAGGCATCATTGTCGTCGGGAGTGATGAATGCGGGCGAAATGGCATCGCGACTAGGCCTTGCGGGAATCAATCCGGTTTCTGAACTGATCATGCTGGAACGTGACATCCGCCTCGTCGAAGCGACGGGTGCCAGATACCACGCCGCGATGATTTCAACGGCCGAGTCAGTGGAGGTCATCCGCCGCGCCAAGGACAAGGGCTTGCCCGTCACCTGCGGCGTCTCGATGCATCATCTGGTGCTGAACGAAAACGACATCGGCGCATACCGCACCTTCTTCAAGCTCTCACCACCATTGCGCACCGAAACGGACCGCAAGGCCCTTGTCGGCGGCGTCGATGATGGCACAATCGACGTAATCGTGTCGTCGCATGACCCGCAAAGCGCTGACACCAAGCGCCTGCCCTTTGCCGAGGCAGCCTTTGGTGCAATCGGCCTCGAAACGCTTCTCTCAGCAGGCCTGACCCTTTACCACAACGAAAACCTGAAATTGGAGCGACTTGTCAGCGCCTTGTCGCAACGCCCGGCCCACCTGCTTGGCCTTGAAGCAGCAAAACTCGCACCCGGCGCACCGGCAGATTTCACTGTCGTGGACATCAACAAGAACTGGACCGTGACAACCAAATCCCTGCTCTCCAAATCCAAGAACACACCTTTTGAGCATTCCACCCTCGAAGGTCGCGCCCTCGAAACAATCGTTGCAGGCCGAAAGGTTTTTGCATACGCTGACGCCTGATGGGGTACTCTGCCGCAACAGTCTGGTTTCTGCTTCTCGGCTACATAAGTGGCAGCATCCCCTTTGGGCTGATCTTCACCCGGCTCGCGGGCCTCGGTGACATTCGCAATGTCGGGTCGGGAAATATCGGCGCCACAAATGTCTTGCGCACCGGCAATAAATCAATCGCGGCACTGACGTTGTTGTTCGATGCGCTGAAAGGGTTCGTTCCCGTCTTTATCGCGCAACACAAACCCGAGCTTATGATCGTTGCAGCAGTCGGTGCGCTCGCTGGCCACTTGTTTCCCGTATGGCTGAAATTCAACGGCGGCAAGGGCGTCGCGACGCTGACTGGCATCACCTTCGGATTTGGTTACGAACTGGGCCTTGCCTTTGCGCTGGTCTGGCTCGCGACAGCCTTCCTGTCCCGCTACTCATCCCTGTCTGCCTTACTTGCCTGTGCAGCTTCGCCGTTTTTTGCACTGTTCCTCGGCTACCAAACCTTCGTCCTCCCGCTTGGCGCGTTTGCTGTGATTGTCTGGTACAAGCACAGGGAAAACATCGCCCGGCTTCTCAAGGGCACAGAATCCAAGATTTCCTTCAGCAAGCAAAAATGATCGAGCCGCGCCAGCTTTCGGATTCTGAACGCGTCAGCTGGCTGCAACTTTCCCGCACCGAAAACATCGGACCGGTGACATTCAAGAGCCTGCTGCAAAAATTTGGCACGGCCGAAAATGCGATTGCCGCACTGCCTGATATATCGCGCAAAGGACCATCTCCACGCCTTTACAGCCGCAGCGCCGCGGAGGACGAGGTTGCGGCGGCTCTCAAGATTGGCGCACGTTTCGTCGCTGCTGGCGAATTGGGATACCCGGCCGACCTCCGCCATATTCATGCAGCACCTCCTTTGCTCTGTGTCGCAGGCAAGCTGGAACTGGCCACACGCCCTGCCATTGCCGTGATCGGCGCGCGCAATGCATCAGCCCTAGGCCTGCGCTTCACGCGCATGATCGTTGAACGCCTCATCCAGGAAGACTTGCTGGTCGTTTCAGGCCTTGCCAGGGGAATTGACACGGCAGCCCACCAAGCCTCGATCACTGCCAAGGCCGCCGCTGTTGTGGCAGGCGGACTCGATTACTTCTATCCCCCCGAAAACGAGCAGCTGCAACGCCGCATCGCCTTAGAAGGCCTGCTCATCAGCGAAATGACCCCGGGCACGGCACCCAAGGCCGAACACTTTCCGCGCCGCAACCGCATCATTTCCGGCATGGCACGCGCAACTGTTGTGGTTGAAGCTGCATTGCGCTCAGGTTCACTGATCACCGCGCGTTACGCCAACGAACAGGGCCGCGAAGTATTTGCAGTTCCCGGTTCACCACTCGATCCACGCGCCCAGGGCTGCAACAAGCTCATCAAGGATGGCGCCAACATTCTGACCGGTATTGACGACCTGCTCGAAGTGATCAACCTTCCTCACAGCTCGCAACAGGACATCTTCCTCGAACACGATCCCCTGCCGGATGATGACAGCGAACCATCCGACGATGACCGCTCACGCGTGTTTTCGCTGATCTCGACGTCGCCCACGCCCATTGACGATATCGTTCGCGAAAGCGGCTTGTCGACCGGAATGGTGGCAGGAATATTGCTGGAATTGGCGGTGACCGGCCAGATCACGCATATGGTGGGGAATTGCGTGAGCTTGACGTGAGCAAATGTCAATCCACCTCGTCTTCTTTCACAATCCAGGGCTCCTTGAGCGCCATGTCCTTCCACGCCTGATAAGCAGGCGTAGCCAGCACCGCCATGACATAATCAGAACTCACCTTGGAAAGCTTGATATCGAAGGTCACAAAGCGCGACGCGATAGGTGCAAACATCGCATCAGCGTTGCTGAACTTGCCAAACAGAAACGGACCACCCCTGCCATATTTCTTCCGGCACTCGGCCCATATGGTTTCAATCCGTTTGACATTGGCAACAGCTGCCGGAGAGAGTTTAACGGCCTTCGGCGCGCGCCTGATATTGACCGGACACTCCCCCCGTAAAGCCTGAAAACCCGCATGCATTTCAGCACTCACACTGCGTGCCATGGCCCGTGCCAACTTGTTCGATGGCCACAGCGATGGCTTGAGTTCTGCCGCATATTCGAGAATGGCGAGCGAATCCCAGATCGAGTGATTGTTGACGACGAGCACCGGCACGCGCTCTGCCTTGGAATATTTCCGGACCGTAGAAGCAAAGCCCGGCGTGTTCAATCGCACCATCTTCAAATCAAATGCGATGCCTGCCATCTTCAGCGCCATGTATGGCCGCATGGACCACGACGAATAATTACAGTTTCCAATAACAAGCAGCGGTTTCGGCATGATCCCTCACATTGACTTCGGCAAATACTGCCAGGAAACTCCCGCGACAATGAACAGGAAAGCACCCAACAGCCCGAATACGATGGGTATTGGAAAGAATGTCAACGCAAAAGCGAAAACCACGCCGGGTAACAATTCAGACAATTCAATAAACGTGCGATAAACTGGCGTCAGCGACTGCCTTTGGCGTGACTTCACCGCGCGCAAATACGCTATGCCACCCACCGCATCCAGCCCGACACAGGCAATCGCCCCCGCCAACAGAAAACCTGCCGTAAGATAAGGCTGGTGCGTACCCGACATGCCCGCCAGCAATGCAAACATGCCACTCAAGGCCATGCACCACGTCACGACTCTCCGCACGCCGACGCGCTGCGACAGCTTGCCATAAGCGACAGCGAGAAACAGCGACGCCTGGCTCAGGGAAATCACCACGCCTCCAAACTGCTTGCTGGCACCGCCCTCCAGCAAGACCAATGGACCATAGATGAACAATGTCGCCCAAAAGCACGAGCGCCCAAACGCAATCGTCCAGGCCAGGCGCAAGCGCGGTTGCCGCAGAAATTGCTTCACGTGATTCAGCGGATTGATCCCCCTGATCGTTCCGGCCGGCAGCAATTTCGGGTCATTCAACTTCACATACCAGAATACCAGAAGCAGGATCAGCGACGCTCCCACGACGAGCACTTGCGGGCCGAATGATCCGTACCGATCATACAGAAACACTCCCAGCGCCGGTCCCACCATCCAGGAAAGGGTGGAAAGCGTCAGGCGCATCGACTCAGTCTGAACCAGATCCTGCCGTCGCACATGGTCCATGATGTACAGCGACAAGGTGACATTGAGCAGTGCCGCCGATGCATTGCGGAAATAGGCGCCCAGCACTTGCCCTTCAAGCGTGAACGAGGACAGCGCTGCGGCACTGATGAGCACTCCCAAAATCCCGGCCGTGTAGGCCCAGCGCCGTCTCAGGAATCCAAAGAACACCGGCAACATCAACGTTGTCGCCAGAACTGCGATCGATACGATGACAGAAACGATACTGACTTTCGCAGCACTCCCAAGTATGTCATAGGCCTGCACCGACAGGACGGTCGAGTTGAGTGACCGGCAAAATGACTCCAGCGCAAACAGCGCTGCAAACACCAGGGAGCTCTTGGATTTGGAAGATGTAACCGTCACGATAGCGATTCTATTGGAGAGCCATAGATTGGCGCAAATCGCCACCAATACTCAAGTGACATTAGGGCAATCGAGGTTTGCATCATGACGGACACATCTTCGGCAGAGAAGCAAACTGCTGCCGCGACTTCGGTTTTCGCCAGCGGCGGACTTCTGTTATTCAAGATCATTGCAGCACTTGTCACTGGTTCGCTTGGCATAATTGGCGAAGTCGTACACAGCCTGATTGATCTTGGCGCAACAATTGTCACATGGTTCGCAGTGAGGGTCAGCGACAGGCCCGCCGACGACGATCATCACTTTGGCCATTCGAAAGTCGAAAGTGTCGCCGCATTGGCAGAAACAGTTCTACTTCTCATGACCGCCATCGGCCTGGGCGGGGCGGCAATCTATCGTTTTTGGAGCAACTCCCATGAAGTCAAATTCAGTTGGCTTGCCGTGGCATTGCTCTTGATCACCATCGCCGTCGATTTCAATCGCTCGCGAATGCTCGACAAGGCTGCCGAGAAAACCGCAAGCGAAGCACTGGCAGCAGATGCGCTGCACTTCAACATGGACATGTGGAGTTCACTCGCAGTGCTCCTGGGACTTGCCGGAGTTGCACTGGGTTATGTCTGGGTGGACTCCTTCGCTGCCCTTGTGGTTGCCGCCTTCATTGCGTGGAGTGGACTTCAACTTGGAACGCGCACCATTGCTACACTGGTTGATCGCGCACCTGCGGGAATTGCCGAAACCGTGCGCGATATTGCTGATGCCCATGCCGGTGTCCTGGAAGTCAGCCGCGTTCGCGCCAGGCCTTCGGGGTCAGGACTGTTCATCGACCTCGTCCTGAAAATATCGCGCATGATGCCGCTGACATCAATTGCAGCGATGAAAAAGGACATCGCCGACAGGATCAGTGCGTCCATCGGTAACGCCGACGTCACCATCACGACAGAGCCAGTTGAACTCGACACCGAAACAGTCGTCGAGAAAGTGATGTTGCTGGCCCGCCATGACAGCCTGGCAATTCACCATGTGCTGGTACAAAATCTCGATGGCAAATTGTCCGTCAGCTACGATCTTGAGATGGACGGCAAGTTGTCGCTGGCCAAGGCACACGAAACCGCGACCCATCTCGAGGACACGGTGCGCGCTGCACTGGGCGAGAATGTCGAGGTTGAAACCCACATCGAACCCCTGCCCCCTGAAATCATACTGGGACAGGACGCCGATGCTGCCAGCCTGGAAAAGATCCAGTCACAGTTGCTGAAACTCGCCAAGGCCGGCCGGATGGTGGAAGAAATCCACAACATCCGCCTGCGCAAGGCAGCATCAGGTGACTTCGTCCACTATCACTGCCGCTTCCCGCCAGACACCAGCGTGAGAGAAGCCCACGCCGCCATCGATCACCTGGAAGACCAGCTCAAGGCTGCCAACCCGAAGATCATCCGTGTCGTCGCCCACGCCGAACCGCGTAAATCCTGATATCAAGCAATCAGGATATCGTGGTTTGTCAGCGTGAAATCATGCCCGAATTCGGCGATCATCACTTTCACACCGCCCGCCTTGTTGCCATTTGAATCGTACCACAGGGTGTCATCAGTCGTGCGATAGATGAACCGGTCATCCGCGTCATGCGCAAGGTTGGATGTTGAACGATGGAAATTGGCTTTCGCCAGTGTACCAGTTTTCAAACCACCAAATGCGCTTCCCTTGAAGACGAGGAAATCTGTCTTGTCAAAATCCCAGATGACATCACGACACTCGCTTGTGGAAAAATACTGGAACCTGTCAGCGCCGGCACCACCCGTGAGGTTGTCACGGCCCAGGTCGCCGCGCAGTTTGTCATTGCCGCTGCCCCCGAAAATCTCATCGTTCCCAGCGCCGCCAGAGATGACGTCATTTTGCCCATCGCCATGCAACACGTCATTGCCTTCTTCACCAAACAGGAAGTCGTTGCCCGTACCGCCGTAAACCGTGTCTTTGCCAAATCCGCCAAACAGGCCAGCAAGATAGTATTCACCAGTTGAAGCAGTTCTGCTGCCGCCATCATTGCCGTCTTGGCCCAAAATCGTGTCATGTCCACCGCCGCCATAGATGGTGTCGTCGCCGCTTTCACCAAACAGCATTTCGCTGTCTGTTTCTGAGGCAACAAAATCAACGCTCCGGTATTGAAGTGGGATGCCCTTGGTGCCGGTGCCATGAATTTCTGACATCACCGATGCAGCCAGGATGAAGTCATTCTCACCGCCGCCGTAAATCCGGTCGTTGCCAGCTCCGCCTTCAATGTGATCACCGCCGCTTCCGCCTCCAATGGTGTCGTTTCCGTTGCCACCGAAAATGTCGTCTCGTCCAGCATCACCTTCCAGCACATCAGAGCCGTCCAGGCCCAAAAGCGAATCGTTGCCATCGCAGCCATAAAGCTTGTCGTTGCCATATCCGCCGTTCAGGAGGTCATCGCCAGCATCGCCGAAAAGCAGGTCATCATCGTCCTGGCCGAAGAGCCAGTCATTGCCGTCGCCACCGTGAATCGTGTCGTTTCCACCGCCACCGAAAAGTCCGCCCTTTTCAAAATTGCCGTCGGACAAATGATACAACGCGTTGTCATCGCCAGCCCCGCCATCCAGCAGGTCATCACCGTAACCACCATAAATCGTGTCGGTGCCTTCACCGCCAAACAGTGCGTCATTATCCGCTTCGTTAGGATCAAACGCATTGCTGAGAAAATAGTAGGGGTTGGTCTCGGAGCCATCTCCAACGTTGAAATACAATGGAAGCGTCGCGCCAAGAATGATGTCATCACCCTCTTCGCCAAGCAGCTCATCTGCTCCAAATCCGCCTGCGATATAGTCGTGTCCAAGGCCGCCGAATACGAGATCAGCCGAAACGCCAGTGCCACGAATTTCGTCGTCACCGCTCAACCCGTAGATTGTGTTGGTAATTTCCGCTGTGTCGGTAAAAATCAGATCTTGCTCAGCCGTGCCAGTATAGATTGCCATTATGAAACGCTACCTTTCGTGATAGCCGTTTCACGCAAGTTTCAGGCCCAGTATTTTTGTGGCACTACTTTCAAGGACGAAGGTTAATCTACGCCGCCGCCTCTGAAGCCCGCCCCGCTCGTTCCATCTCGGCCAGCTTTTCTGCTTCACCCTCTGGTGGACTGGCCGGGTGGGCCGCTGCGAAAGCCTCGTAATAGGTCACCTCAAGCAGCCCTTGCAGGGTTTTGAGACCTGCCGCCTTGGCCAGATTGCGCAACTCAAGCGTCATATCTGCCGTATATTGCGCAACTTCTATAGGAGGAGGAGTCTGTGACTTGAAACGGTTCAGCGCCTTGGGTGATAGGGTGAAATCCTTGTTTTCGATCATGTTTGTCGCCTTGAGCCCGGTGACAATATCTATTTATACGTGTTGTTGCCATTGTAAACACACTCTGGATTGCAACGCGTTGAATGAGGTATCAAAATTTTCATCTTTGGGGGGCTTATTGCCATACTTCCCGTATCCATCTATAGGCGGGCGCCATTTCGCAAGCGCGAAGGAGAAGAATGACTGTCGTTGTCGTAGAGTCGCCCTCCAAGGCGAAAACCATCAACAAGTATCTCGGGAAGGATTTTACCGTACTGGCATCGTATGGCCATGTGCGCGATTTGCCGCCCAAGGATGGTTCTGTCCGCCCGGACGAAGATTTCACCATGGACTGGGAAGTTGACAGCAAATCTGCCAAGCGCATGTCCGACATCGCCAACGCGCTCAAAACAGCTGACCGTCTCGTTCTCGCAACCGACCCCGATCGCGAAGGCGAAGCCATTTCATGGCATGTGCTCGAAATATTGAACAAAAAGGGCGCACTCAAGGGCAAGAAGGTCGAACGCGTTGCCTTCAACGCCATCACCAAACAGGCCGTTCAGGAAGCCCTCGCCCATCCGCGCGATGTCGATGCCGCCCTCGTTGATGCCTATCTCGCCCGGCGCGCGCTTGACTATCTCGTAGGCTTCACACTCTCGCCCGTCCTGTGGCGCAAGCTCCCGGGCTCGCGTTCTGCCGGGCGCGTACAATCCGTGGCATTGCGCCTGGTCTGCGACCGCGAACTGGAAATCGAAAAGTTCCGCGCACAGGAATATTGGTCCATCGATGGCCGCTTTGTCACGCCACATGGCGTCGAGTTCGACGCAGCCCTTTCATCCGTCGACGGCAAACGGCTCGAAAAACTCACATTGGGTGATGCCGGTTCCGCACAGGCGATTGAAGCCGCCGTCAAAGGCCAGCCATTTTCTGTCGCTCTGGTTGAAAGCAAGCCCGCCAAGCGCCATCCTTTCCCGCCATTCCGCACTTCGACATTGCAGCAGGAAGCCTCTCGCAAACTTGGTTACTCCGCCTCGCGTACCATGCAGATCGCGCAACGTCTCTATGAAGGCGTGGAACTCAAAGGCGAAACAGTCGGTCTTATTACTTATATGCGTACCGATGGCGTGGACATGGCACCCGAAGCCATTGCTGCCACGCGAAACGCCATTCTGAAAAATTTCGGCGAACCCTATGTGCCATCGGTCCCGCGCAAGTATCAATCCAAGGCCAAGAACGCCCAGGAAGCGCATGAAGCCATCCGGCCTACGGATCCAACGCGCCATCCGGACATGGTGAAGGCAGTTCTCGAACCTGAGCAACTGGCACTTTACGACCTGATCTGGAAGCGCACCATTTCCAGCCAGATGGAAAGTGCGGAACTCGAACGTACCAGCGCCGACATCGACACCACAGGCACTGATGGCAAGAATTATTCTTTCCGTGCAACAGGTTCCGTGGTGAAGTTCGACGGTTTTCTGAGGGTCTATAACGAAGACCTGGACGATGGCGAAGACGAGGATTCAAAGCGCCTGCCCGCCATGGCGCGCGGCGACCGCATTGGCGTCAAATCAATCAACGCCAACCAGCATTTTACCGAACCACCACCACGCTATTCCGAAGCCAGCCTCACCAAGAAACTGGAAGAGCTCGGCATCGGCCGCCCATCGACATACGTCAGCATCATGTCCACCTTGCGCGACCGTGGCTACGTGCGGATGGACAAGAAACGCCTGATCCCGGAGGACAAGGGCCGCGTCGTCACGGCATTTCTCGAAAGCTTCTTCGAACGCTACGTTGAATATGACTTCACCGCTGATCTTGAAGAACAGCTCGACCGCGTTTCGAATGGCGAAATTGACTACAAGAAAGTGCTGCGTGATTTCTGGAAGGATTTCACTGTCAAGATTGCAGATGTCAAAGACCTGCGTATCACGCAAGTCATCGAACTCGTTGAACGACCTTCTTGAACCGCACATTTTCCCGGCCAAACCCGATGGCAGCGACGTGCGGAAATGCCCGACCTGCGAAACAGGAAAACTGTCGCTGAAACTCAGTCGGTTTGGTTCCTTCATTGGCTGCACCAATTATCCCGAGTGCAAGTACACGCGCCAAATGACCATTCCCGCAGATGGCGAAGAACAACCCATCGACGGCACAATTATCGGTACTGATCCGGAGACCGGACAGAACGTCACGCGCCGCATCGGGCGCTTCGGCCCTTATTTGCAACTTGGCGAAGTCGTTGAAGGCGGCGAAAAACCAAAGCGTGCCTCTATCCCCAAAGGCTCAAATGCAGGAGCAATCGACCTCGAACAGGCATTGAAACTTCTGTCACTGCCACGCGAAGTTGGCCTGCACCCCGAAACGCAAACGCCAATCGTTGCAAACTTTGGCCGCTTCGGACCCTTCATCCTGCATGATGGCACCTACGCCAACCTGAAAGACCCCGACGACGTCTATTCAATCGGCTTGAATCGCGCTGTCGTGCTGCTTGCAGAGAAGCGCGCGCGTGGCCCGTCGAACCGATCACGTCCCGGTGCGCTGCGCGACCTCGGCGCACATCCTGACGGCGGCAAGGTCGAAGTCATGGGCGGCCGCTACGGAGCCTATGTGAAGCATGGCAAGACCAACGCCACCATTCCGAAGGAAATCAAGCCCGAAGAAATCACATTGGAACAAGCGCTGGGCCTGATCGCCGAACGTGGCGGCAAGACTGCAAAGCCAGCAAAAAAGGCCGCCAAGAAAGTTGTCAAAGCTACGCCAGCCGCAAAGAAACGCAAAGCTCCGGCGGCCAAGAAAGTGGCAAAGAAAAAGGTGGCCCCCGCTGCTTAATGTCCCCCATCCTTCCCCCTTGCGGGGAAGGTGGATTTCGCGCTTGAAAAGCGCGAAAGACGGATGGGGGCGCGCGTAGCGCGCCACCTTCCCCGCAAGGGGGAAGGATAAGGTTCGTGTAATGCCAAAAAAACCTGCCTCCCTCCCCTCCGAATCCGAACTTCTCGACTTCCTGCAAAACAATCCCGGGCCATCGGGAAAGCGCGACATTGCAAAAGCCTTCGGCTTGAAGGGCGCAGCAAAGATCGGCCTCAAGAAACTCCTGAAAGACATGGCGTCGCGCGGCACACTGGACCGCAAGCGCAAGAAACTATCCGCACCGGGAACACTGCCGCCAGTCGCAACACTCGATGTCATTGGCTTCGACGATCACGGTGAACTCTATGCCACACCATCCGAATGGGAAGGCCCGAAACCCCCACGAATTCTGCTCAGATCAAATAAATCGCAAGCGGAAGAAACCCGCCCGCCCAAGCCCGGCGACCGCATCCTCGCGCGCATCGAAGCGCTGGTGAATGACGAGCATTACACCCACGCCGCGCGCGCCATGAAAAATCTTTCCGGACAGTCGAAACGCGTGCTTGGCGTCTATCGCGTGTCAAATGGTGAAGGCCGTATTCTGTCGATAGACAAGAAGTCAAAGCACGATCTCAACGTTTCCAAATCCGACAGCGCCGACGCGCGCGATGGTGAACTTGTATCTGCCGACATCATCCGCGATCAGGGCCGTGGCCTCCCGCAAGCTCGTGTGCGCGAGCGTCTGGGCGATGTCACTGACCCGCGCAACATCTCATTGATTGCAATTCACCAACACGGTGTACCCAACAATTTCCCGGAACGCGTGATCACTGAAAGCGAAGCGCTGAAGGAATTCGCGCAACATGGCCGCGAAGACTTTCGGAATATCCCGCTCATCACCATTGATCCCGCCGACGCCCGCGATCACGATGACGCGGTTTTCGCCCGACCTGATGACGATCCCAAAAACCAGGGGGGTCATGTCGTCATCGTTGCCATCGCCGATGTCGCAACTTATGTAAAACCGGCGACTTCTCTCGACAAGGAAGCACGCATTCGCGGCAACTCCACCTATTTCCCGGACCGCGTTGTGCCCATGCTGCCGGAGCGCATCTCAAATGATCTTTGCTCGCTGCGCGAAGGCGAAGACCGGCCATCACTCGCCGTGACAATGGTTTTTGACAAGCTAGGACACAAGAAGCGCCACACGTTCCACCGCATCATCATGCGTTCCGCGGCAAAACTTTCGTATGAAGAAGCCCAAGCCGCCATCGACGGAAAACCATCGACGCGCGCCAACGAGGTATTGAAAAACGTCCTCCTGCCGCTCTGGGCAGCATATAACTGCCTGCTCCAGGCACGTGATACACGCTCGCCCTTGGAACTCGATCTGCCCGAACGCAAGATCATGCTGGACAAGACCGGCATGGTTTCCAAAGTAGTTGTGCCCATGCGCCTCGATGCCCACAAGCTGATCGAGGAATTCATGATCCAGGCCAACGTCGCTGCAGCCGAAGAACTGGAACATCGCAAGTCACCCCTGCTCTACCGCGTTCACGATGAGCCCGCCAAAGAAAAAATCCGTGCACTGATGGAATTTCTGAAAACCGTCGGCAAGGATTTTTCGCTCGGCCAGGTGCTGCATACCAAACATTTCAATCGGCTGCTGTCGCAAGTGAAAGGCGAGGAGTTTGAACGCGTCGTTCACGACGTCGTTCTGCGCACGCAGTCACAGGCGATTTATTCGTCGAAGAATGCCGGCCACTTCGGCCTGGCGCTCCGCCGCTATGCACATTTCACCTCACCCATCCGCCGCTATGCCGATCTCATCGTGCACCGCGCCCTGATCAGCGCGCTTGATCTCGGGGCCGATGGCTTGACCCCACAGGACATTGCCCAGATAGATGAGACGGCGGAAATGATTTCCGCCGCTGAACGTCGCTCAATGATTGCCGAACGCGACACCAATGACAGGCTGGTGGCAGCCTTCCTCGCCCATCAGGCTGGGGCCACCTTTGCAGGCCGTGTATCCGGCGTGGTCAGTGCCGGATTGTTTGTGAGACTGGATGACACGGGCGCAGACGGATTTGTGCCCGCAGCAACTCTGGGCCGCGACTATTTCATTTACGATGACGTCCGCCACGCCCTGTCGGGACGAACCACGGGAGAAACCTTCCAGCTCGGCGACAGCGTGCAAGTGAAATTGATTGAAGCCACCCCTGTCAAAGGTGGCTTGCGTTTTGAAATGATGAGCGAAGGCCGCAAGGGCAAGGCCAGCAATCCGCGCAAGCAGCGGATCCGCGACAAGAAACCAAAAACAAAATCCAAACGTCGCTGATTTGCCGCATTGCCACCCTTACATGAAAGTGATGTTCAAGACCTTGCTCATTGCCGCCTCGGCGCTGTCGCTTTTCGTGACTCCTTCTGCCGAAGCGGGCCAACGGCATCACACTGGGAAGTGTACAGCCAAGGCCATTTCAAAAACCACCCGTTGCCAGAAAAAAACGTTCCGCAAGGCTCTGCCACAACAGGAAATGCTGCAACCGCTTTACGTCGATCCCCTGGACCCTTTGCTTGTGCCGCCGCTTCAGGGTGTGTTAAACGAGCCGCTCGACAGGCCCTATATCAAAGCCCAATCCCATCAGTTCAGTATTCCTAGCGATTGAAGCCGCAACTAGACCACATGCCGCAAATAACTCCAGTCAAACGTTCCTGGCGCAGCGCCATTATGCGCGGATTTGCCGGTCGCTGCCCCAGCTGCGGCAAGGGAAAGCTCATGGCCGGTTACATCAGGGTCGCCGATGCTTGCCCCAATTGCAGCACGGAACTGCACCACCAGCGCGCCGATGATGCGCCGCCCTATTTCACCATGACAATTGTCGCCCATATCGTCGTGCCGGGCCTGCTGGTGGCAGAAAAGCTCTGGCAGCCACCGTTGTGGGTCCATGGCGTCATCTGGCTGCCGGCCACACTCCTGCTCACACTGTGGCTCCTGCCCAAGGTGAAGGGTGCTATCGTTGGCCTGCAATGGGCCCTCCGCATGCACGGTTTTGGCTCGCCCGCCAAATCACCTGCCGAGCCTTGACTTTCAGGGCCTAATCGGGTCTATCCACGCCAAATCGAATTTCGGAGTTTTCCATGGCCAAGGGCAATGTTATCAAGATCAAGTTGGCGTCGACCGCCGACACAGGTTTCTTCTACGTCACCAAGAAGAATTCCCGCACCAAGACCGACAAGTTGTCATTCAAGAAGTATGACCCGGTTGTACGCAAGCATGTCGAATTCAAGGAAACCAAGATCAAGTAATTGATCTGATAAATTGAGATGCAAAAACGCCCGCAAATGCGGGCGTTTTTTGTTGGTCCGGGTATCGTAAAAAAAGAGGTGCCGACCCGGGCTTTCGAGAGAAATGGGGAGGCCACCCATTTCTGGCCCGGGTCGGCGAGCCCAAGTGTTCAGGAGATGCGGCGGGCCTGAACCCAAGGGTTTTCGGTCACGGAATCGCTTCCGTGTTAAAGTGTCGGGCGGAGCAACGGGTGCTTTCGTTTCTGCCGCCCCTCTCTGTGGAGAGATTCCCGATTGAAACTTTAGGATCGGGTGTTGATTTCGTCTAAAAATGTAGTCGAAATTTCGGTTTTTGACCAGCCTAACCTATGGTAAACACAGGTCAAATTCTGTTTAGCATGAATGCTTAAGGTAAATTTCAGGGCAAGCCAGCGCCCGTTCTTCCTGTCCAAAATGGAGAGAAGGGTCCCGCGCTCCAGGCGTGGGAAGAGAGGTCACGCCGCAGATTCGAAAACTGGCCATCAAGCCTGGCCTGTTCCGCCGCCCTGCTCGTCTGGCAAATGCATGTCCAGCGGCTGCAACTCCGTGCCATCAAGAGGTTCTTCATCTTCGCGCAATTCATCGCTGATCTTTGGCAATGGCACATCAAATCCGGGTGGCAGGCTTGCTTCGAGAAGACCGGCCGCCTTCAGTTCTTGCAATCCTGGAAGATCCGTCAATTCGTTCAATCCGAAATGCTTGAGAAACTCTTCGCTGGTGCCATAGGTCACCGGCCGCCCCGGTGTCTTGCGGCGACCGCGCATTCTCACCCAGCCAATTTCCAGCAACAGGTCTAGTGTGCCCTTGGAAATGACAACACCGCGCACCTCTTCAATATCGGCACGCGTCACTGGTTGATGATAGGCAATGATCGCCAGAGTTTCGAGCGCAGCCTTGGACAACTTCTTCTGCTGGTGCTTTTCACGCTGCAAGACAAACTGCATGTCACCAGCAGTACGGAACGCATAGGCACCTGCAACTTGAACCAGATGCACACCGCGCATTGAATAATTCTCCTGCAGATCAGCCAGCAGGTTTTCAACGTCTGCATTGTCTGGCAGGAATTTCTTGAGCTCATCAACTGACAGAGGCTCGGAGGCAGCAAACAGCATGGCCTCGATGGTCCGCAAATGCTCACTGCGCTCCGCGGCAGGATGCATCATAACCACAGCACTCTCTCCTTCATTTTCGAACTCGTCGTCCTGATTGAGGTTTGGCATGGTCGCATTTGCAGTCATCATCGATACTCTTCGCTTACATTAAACGATTTATGCCGCTTGTTCGCGGCGGCGCAGGAAAATCGGTTGGAAAGCCTCGTCCTGGCGTATTTCAATAGTACCCTCTCGCGCCAATTCGAGGCTGGCTGTGAACGTCGAAGCCCTCACTGATCGCCTCGTTTCTGGCGTCGAAAGATATTGCTCCAGCCAGCGGTCGAATGTACCCCACTCGTCCATGCCGCCAATCAACCGCATCAAGGTCTCGCGCGCTTCCTTGATCGACCACACGGGTTGCTTTTTCACAGTATAGGTCTGGTGCACCATCGAGCGGGTGCGCCGGTCAGCATAGGCCTTGAGCAAATCTACAAGCGTGTCGGAATAAGTCGCGTGCTTTTGCACCACGAGTGGTTCCGGCGCTCCGCGGCCGAACACGTCGCGGCCAAGCTGTGGGAGCCTGAAAATATTGTCAGCCGACTCCCGCATCGCCTGCAGCCGTTGCAGCTTGAAGGCCAGCAACGCCGCCATGTCCTGGGGCGAACCTTCTTCGGTCGTCTTTGGCGTCGGAACAAGCAACCGCGACTTCAGATAGGCTAGCCAAGCAGCCATGACGAGATAGTCGGCAGCCACGTCCAGCCGCATGGCCTGCGCACGCGCGATGAATGCCAGATACTGGTCCGCAAGCGCCAGGATCGAAATCTGCGCCAAGTCAATCTTGTGATGCCGTGCCAGGTCCAGCAACAGGTCAAGCGGACCTTCAAACCCGCCAACATCGATGATCAACTCATCACTGGCCGGAACAGGTGACGCTTCATCGTCCCAGTTGTCGCTTGTGGTTTGCGGTACACTCATGATTCGTTACAATAAAGCAAAGATTGGCCAATTTCGCGCATTTTCAACAGGCTTTCCCCATAAACATGCGCCGCTTCAAACCACCAGGGAAGCGACATAATCCAGGTCGCTTAATGCCAGTTTGCGGTCGAAAGCCACCGGTTTTCGCCTTTGTTTCAAGGCTT
This sequence comes from uncultured Alphaproteobacteria bacterium, assembly GCA_963738595.1. Lineage (GTDB taxonomy): Bacteria > Pseudomonadota > Alphaproteobacteria > Rhizobiales > Aestuariivirgaceae > Aestuariivirga. The sequence continues at coordinate 680,747 of CAVTXF010000005.1, read as the reverse complement.
CCTTGGCCCGCCGCAGTGCCTTGCCCTTCAACGGTCCGACAACTTCTGCCACGGCTTTCATCTCGCTCATCACCCCGCTGCAATGCAGTGCAATATCGCAACCGGCACCCAAGGCAGCGGACGCTCTTTCAGCCAGAGTTCCCTGCAAAGCCTGCATCGAAAGATCATCCGTCATCAGCAACCCGCGAAAACCAATCTGATCCCTGATGATCCGCGAGATAACCCGCTTCGAATGTGTAGCCGGATTGTTTTTGTCGATGGCGGTGAAAACCACATGCGCCGTCATCCCCATCGGCAGGTGGGCAAGGGCCGCAAACGGAACGAAATCACTTTGTTGAAGTTCCGCCTGGCTCGCCTCCACAACAGGCAATTGCAAATGGCTGTCGACCGTCGCTCGGCCGTGTCCCGGCAAATGTTTTATCACCGGCAGCACACCACCCTCCATGAGGCCAGCCACATGGGCCTGGGCAAGAGCGATGATCGTTGCGGCATCCGCCCCATAAACGCGGCTGCCAATCGCTTCCGTCATGCCGGAAACAGGCAAATCGAGCACTGGCAGGCAATCAACCGTAATTCCGGCTGCCAGCAAATCTTCAGCCATCAACCTCCCGCAATTGCGCACTGCACGCAATGCAATGACTGGTTCGCGCGCATAGACCTGTGCAAAACTCTGGGCAGATGGATAAGCCCGCCAATCACCGGATGAAGGACTGAGCCGTTGCACCCTGCCACCTTCTTGATCCACCAGAACAGGTGCATCCTTTCGGCCCACACAATCTCGAAAATCTCTTGCCAAGTCAGCAAGTTGCGCCGCTGACTGAACGTTTCGCTTGAACACGATCAATCCCCAGGGATTGGCCTCGCGGAAAAATGCTCGTTCACCATCATCAAGTGACGGTCCGGCGCATCCGGAAATAAAGGCGCGAATAACTGGCTTCATTGTCAGCGCTGGCGGACCAGGCAGTCACGCTCGCCCGCAGCCAGAAGCTTTGAGCAAACCTGGCCTGCGGCTGCGTTCGATTCCATAGTACCAACCGCGAGCCGATAGCGCTTCGAGCCGCCCACTACGGTCTCATTGATAACCGGAGTGAGCCCGCCGACAATCGCGCCATGTTGCGACTTCAGGCGCTGGAACTCATTCTGTGCCTCATCTTGGGTGCGGAACGACGCAAGCTGTGCAACAAATCCCCTGCCGCCAGTTGACGCTTGCGGCTCAGGCACCGACGCTTGCTGGGTCACAGCGCGGCGCGGCGTTGCTTGTTGCTGAGGCTGTTCGACAGCCGCCACTTGCTGCTCGTTTGCACCAGCGGACTGGTTGCGCTTTTGCTGGTTGAAAAGTTCGAGCAATGTGCGCCGCTTCGGTGGTTGGCTTTCCACTGGTTGCGCAGAATTCACTGCAGGAATATCCCCATAAATACCCCCATCGCCAGCAACAACAGCATTCGCCGGTGTTTCCTGCCCGCCTGGGGCAACCAAGACAACTGGCTCGGCGCTCTTGGCAGTTGATTTCGCAACAACCTTTTTCGCCGGAGCCGGCTTGGTGGCAACTTTTTTTGGCTTGGCAATGACAGGCCTGGATTCGGCCACTGTCGTTTGCGGAACCGCAGTGTCAACAACTGACGCGGCAGTGACTGGTGCTGCATCCGTGGCAGTTGCTCCTTGAGGAACTGTCACGGATGTTTCACCTTCTGTGGCATCAGCTTGCGTGCTGGCATCAACAAACGCGGCAGCTGCCGAACTGGCAGGTACCTTGGGCGCAGGATCAGGCGGCGGATCAGCCGGGCTAAGCGCGACCTGTGTCTGAGCCGCTGGAGCGGCAGGCGTCGCAACCTTGTCTTTCGGCAAAGGCAGGATGTCTTCAATCGCAGTCGCATTTTCGGGCTCAGCCGACGCCGGCCGAATACCCTGTGCCGATGCATCGGCACTTGCAGCAGCCAAACTTGTGCTGTCGACACTTTCCGTATCCGCAGCAGGTTCAACGACGCCAGTGGAACGCGCCGTCTCAACAGGAGCTGCACCATCCGTCGGCAAAGCCGGTGGCGGTTCGATTGCACCCTGCGTACCGTTCTCTGCCGGTGGCGGAACCGGCAATGGCGCAGTGTTGCCCGTGCCCTGATCCTGCAACGCAGGCGAAGCAGGATCATTCACCTGCCCGGCAGCAGGCGCGATGGCGGGTTCTATGGGCTGCACTTCCGAAGGATTGAGCAATGCGCTGCCCGGAACTTCATTGTCACCTACGATGCGATCATAGATCTGCTTCTTGGTTGGCGCCGCGACTGGTGTTTGCGCCGGTGCAGTTGAAGCAGGTGTGGATGGCTCAGGATCAGCCTTGACCGGAGTTTCCGGCGCAGCGACGACGGGAGCAGCAACCTGGGCAGCAGGTTCGTCCACCTTTGTCGCAACTGGCGCATCCACCTGGGCGGTACGTAAATTGGATTGCCAGAACATGATGCCAAGGCCAGCCGCCGCAAGGGCTGCGAGAGGAATGAGGAACAAGAGCCAGCGCGCACCCGAGCGCTTTGGTTCTTCTTCAAATCCCATGTCGGCTTCGTGATAGGCTTGCCGGTATTCTCCAGCCGTTGGCCGCCTCTGGCTGCGGACTGGCTGCTCGAAGATATCGTCAGGATCGCTGTAATTTGATGGTTGCCGTGGCGGCAAAGGTGCCTGACGCTGTGGCCGCGGTGGAATGGGAGCGTATCCCGCTTCCGCGCTTTCGCTTTCATAAGCAGCTGGTGGTGCCGCACGTGGAATGGTCGAAGGCCGCGAACCCGGAACCGGCCCTGCATACCCCGTAACCGGATCAACCGGCCTGTAAGGGGTATTGTACTGCGATGGCTGCTGCGGCGCATATCCCGTCACCGGTGGCGGCGCATAAGGTGAAGCATACCCGCCTTCATTTGGCAGCGGCGGCGGGTTGAAAGCCGGTGGAACCTGAGGCCGGATTGCAATCCGCTCCGTGCCAATTGCCTGGCGCGGCGGCGCGAGAGTCACTGGCGCAGGCGGCACAATGCCGACAGGCCGCCCAACGACTGGCGGTAATGTTGGCTCAATCGAAACAGGCCTCATGGAAGCCGAACGGTTCCCCTCGTCCTCTGCAAAAGTGAATTTAGGTTTTGAAGGCGAAGCCTGTTGACTCGGAATGCCTGGTTTTGTGTTGCCCAGTGACGGCGAAGGCATCGACGCTGCCTTGGCGTTTTGTTCCGCCTTGGCAGCTGCTTCAGCCCGCTGACGGGCAACCTGAATACGCTGTTCAGCAAGCTTTTCGGCAGCTTCCCGTTGGGCTTTCAAGCGGTTTGCCAAGGCATCGGGCGTCAGCCCGACTTGTGTTGGCGGCGCAACTGGCCGCGAAGGCGCGGGTGAAGGTGCATTCGACGTCACATTCACAACAGGCGCAGACCCGACTGGCTTTGAAGGTGCCCTGGGGGCCATGGGCGCAGGCGTACGCGGCGCCATCGGCGCCGGTCTTGCAACTGGTTGCTGGACCTTCTGCTCTCGTGGCGCTGGAGCAGTGCCAGCTCCGATCAGTTCCGGTTCCCTGGCAGGTGCAGGAGCTTTGAAGTCCTCAGCGATTTTTGGCATGTCCTTCGTGCCAATACCGAGACGTTCGCGCCAGCTGCGCTTGTCATTCCCGCCTTTAGTTGTGTCATCCATGGCTATTCAGCTCTACCCTCACATTTGGGAAATGGGCGTCACTCCAAGTATCCGCAAACCATTGGCCAGACAATAGCGGATCACCAATAGGAATGCGAGCCTTGCCCGTGTCAAACCGTCATTGCCCTCAACAATAAATCGCAATTGCGGCGACTCTTTGCCCTTGTTCCACAAACTATGAAAATCACTCGCCAATTCATAGAGATAAAAGGCAACGCGATGGGGCTCGTGAGCCTGCGCCGCAGCTCCGAGCAAGGCGGGGAAATTCTGCTATTCGCTTTGCCAGCCCCAGTTCGGCCTCGTCTGAGAGCCCGTTGAAGTCGATGCCACCGGATTCTGCCACACTGATTCCCTGCTCAGCCGCATTGCGCAGCACCGAACAAATCCGCGCATGCGCATACTGCACATAGAACACCGGATTGTCCTTCGACTGTTCCTTCACTTTGACAAAATCAAAATCAAGCGGTGCCTCGTTCTTGCGATACAACATCATGAACCGCACAACATCAGAGCCGACTTCATCAACTACATCGCGGAGCGTAACAAATTCGCCAGACCGTTTTGACATGCGAACAGGTTCGCCTGCCCGAAACAGCTTCACCAGCTGGCACAGCCTGACAATGACATCGACCTTCTTGTTGCCAGCCAATGCGTGTCCAACCGCCTGCAAGCGCTTCACATACCCTGCATGATCCGCACCCAAAACATAAACAAGTTCCCGGAAGTCCCTGTTTATCTTGTTGTTTGTGTAGGCAACGTCAGAGGCGAAATACGTGTAAGACCCGTCAGATTTCTTCAGTGGCCTGTCGGTGTCGTCACCATAGTTAGACGACCGGAACAGTGTTTGCTCCCGGTCTTCCCAATCTTCGGGCACTTCACCCTTGGGCGGCGGAAGGTTGCCCTTGTAGATCAGATCCCGCTTTTGCAGTTCGGCCGCGACCCGGTCCAGTTCCCCTGAGTCCTGCAAGGACTTCTCCGAAAAGAACACGTCTTGTGTCACGCCAAGTGCTGCAAGATCATCACGGATCAGAACCATCATCTCGGCAATGGCAAAGTCGCGCACCAAGGGAAGCCACTGCGACTCATCCATGGCCTTCAGCGCCACGCCGTGAGCCGTTGCAAGTTTCTCACCGACGGGTTTCAGGTAATCTCCTGGATAAAGCCCGGCCGGGATTTCACCAATGGTCTCGCCCAATGCTTCGAGGTAACGCAAGTAAGTTGACCGCGCCAACACATCAACCTGTGCACCCGCGTCGTTGATATAATATTCGCGCGTCACATCATAACCGGAAAACTCCAGCAGCGACGCAAGTGCATCGCCAAACACCGCCCCACGGCAATGGCCCACATGCAACGGCCCGGTGGGATTGGCCGACACATATTCAACGTTGCACTTCATTCCTTTGCCAAGCGTCGAAGTCCCATAACGCTCACCCTGCTCCAATGCCGAAGCCAGAACCTTCGTCCAGATCACTGGCTTGAACACAAGATTGATGAACCCCGGCCCCGCTATGGAAACAGTCTGCACATCCGGAAGCCCGCGCAAGCCTTCAGCAATCAATTCAGCGAGCGCGCGCGGCTGCATGGCAGCAGGCTTCGCCAGTACCATCGCGGCATTCGTCGATGCATCACCATGCGAAGCATCGCGCGGTGGCTCCATCGTGATGCGCGAAACATCCAGGCCCCGCGCCAGTTTACCAGCGGCTTGCAGGTCTTCGATGAGCCCGTGAAGCGAACCCAAGTGTTGCTCAAATATATTCATCTGTTGAAATGCTTTTAAAATTGTCCGTCCGCTGACTAACTGAAAAGCGGATCAAGGTCAAACAAGGCTCTGTGCTGTTGAATGGCATAACGATCTGTCATGCCTGCGATGAAATCACACACCTGACGTGCATGTCCGCTCTCGCCAGACACCAGATAATCTTCTTGCCAGTCACGCGGCAGCAGCTTGGGATCGTCGAGATAGGCAGTGAAGAGATTCGTGATGATGCGACTCGCACGCGCCATGATCGCCAGCACGTCCTTGTGCCGATACATGCGACCCGTCAGAAACGTTTTCAGCACCCGGCTGTTTTCTTGCATCTGCGGGCTGAACGCGACAATCGTCTCGCCTGCCAGACGAACATCGGTCACAGATTTCGGGTTCAGCCGTTTCAAGTTCTTGTCAGTTGTGACCAGCGCATCATCCACCATGTCACCGATCATCCGCCGCACGGTTTCATAAATCACCTTGGGTCGCGGCAATTTGGGATAGGCCTTCAATACGTCAGACAATGCCTTACCCACCAGAGGCACGTCACCAAGGTCAATCACGTCAAACAATCGCGCCCGCAACCCGTCATCAATGTCATGCGCGTTATAAGCAATGTCGTCAGCCAGGGCCGCAACCTGTGCCTCCAGCGAGCCATGTTGCGCCAGATCAAGATTGTGAACTTCCGAATATTCGATGATCGACGACGGCACACCTTTCTCACGATGGTGACCGACAGGATTTCCCTTGGCGTCAATCAGAGGCCCATTATGCTTCACCAGCCCTTCAAGTGTCTCCCAAGTAAGGTTCAGCCCGTCGAATCCTGCATAACGCTGCTCGAGCCGCGTCACCAGCCGCAGTGCCTGCGCATTATGATCAAACCCGCCATGCGGCCTCATCAACCTGTCCAACTCGCGCTCGCCGGCATGGCCAAATGGCGTGTGGCCCATGTCATGGGCAAGCGCCAAAGCCTCAGTGAGATCTTCATCCAGCCTGAGCGTCCGCGCCAATGAGCGTGCAATCTGGGCAACTTCCAACGTATGCGTCAGCCGGGTTCGGAAGTGATCACCTTCATGGTAAACAAAAACCTGGGTCTTGTCCTTCAACCGACGGAAGGCCGATGAATGCAGAATCCTGTCACGATCCCGAGCAAAGGCCGACCGCCGCAGGCTTTCGGGCTCTTGATACAGCCGTCCGCGCGATTGCTCGGCATGGCAGGCATATGGCGCAAGTGTGGAAAGCATTGACAAAATGGCTTAAAGCACCAACATCACCCCTATGACAACCGCCAGATTCAAAGTTTCGGACTCAGCAGCATCGCGCATCAGGGCAATCTTGGGTGCCAAGGTGGCCCTGCGGCTTGCTGTTGATGGTGGCGGTTGCTCCGGATTTCAGTACAATTTTTCGCTGGAAGACAAGCAGGAACCGGACGATCTGGTGTTCGAAAACAGCGGCGCAAAGGTTTTTATAGATCCCGCGTCGCTTCCATTCGTCGAAGGTGCCGCCCTCGAGTTTGTAGATGATCTGATGGGAGAATCATTTCGCGTCATCAATCCAAAGGCCAAATCCTCCTGCGGCTGCGGCACCAGCTTCGCGATCTAGCCGATGAAAATCGTCACGTGGAACGTCAACTCGATCAAGGCGCATCTGGATGCAGCCAAAGCCTGGCTAGCCGAAGCAAAGCCGGATGTGGTTTGCCTGCAGGAAATCAAATGCGAGACCGACGCCTTTCCAGCCGAACAATTCTCTGATCTTGGCTATCAATGCGCCGTCCACGGCCAGAAGACCTACAATGGCGTTGCCATCCTCTCGCGTCACACTCTCGAAAATGTCGTGAAAGGTTTGCCGGGCGACAATAGCGATGAACAGGCCCGCTATATTCAGGCAACAATCTTTGCACCCAAGCCAATTACGGTCGGCTGCATCTATTTGCCCAATGGCAATCCAGCACCTGGCCCCAAATATGACTACAAGCTCGCCTGGATGCAGCGCTTGCGCAATCATGCACAGCAGCTGATGTTAAGCGAGGAACGTGTCATCCTGCTGGGTGACTACAACGTCATACCTTCGCCTTCGGATGCGCGCCACCCGGACAATTGGAAGACTGATGCGCTGTTCTTGCCGCAATCGCGCGGTGCTTTTGCAACAATGAAACATGACGGCTGGCAGGATGCTTTCCGCAGTCTCAATCCCCTGCGCAAGGATGCTTTCAGTTACTGGGATTATCAGGCGGGTGCCTGGCAGAAAAACAACGGCATTCGCATCGATCATTTGCTTGTTACGCCACAGGCCGCCGATGATCTGGAGTCTGCGGGCTTCGACAAGCATGTGCGCGGCTGGGACAAGCCCTCCGACCACGTTCCAGCCTGGCTCACCTTGCGTGATACCTGAGCCGTCTTGCGTCGCGCCCGCGCATCGTAACTCCAAGGCCGCAAACCTTGCAGCAATCGTGATGAAAGTACCTCTGCCCGGTCACCGGTGAAGCGAATGGCATGTGCGCCATTGCGCCAGACATCAAACCTGTCTACCGTCACAATCTTGCCCTTGCATTTCCCGCGCAAAGGATATTGTGCAACGACCACATCAGCTGCCTGGCAAACGCCAGAGGTTTCATTTTCGCGCAGCAGCAAGGCAATTCGCTTGCCCTCAACTTCCGCAAAGCAATGTGTTGTAAGGCACGTCCACCCCGGCAATGTGGCTGCATCCTGCAATCGCGGCGAAGTACCGGCTCTGCGCGCCCAATTCTTGAATGCATATTGCCCACGCGTCTTGATGGCCGGAACAAGTGCACCATCAGCGGTACGCACAGCAACATTGTTTGCCCGGCTGTCGATCAACACAGCTGAATGTTGTTGCGGGTAAGATATCAGCAGCGCAACCCCGGCAATCGGCACCGCGGCCCAACGCCACAACGTTCCACACGTGCAAAACACCACTGCCGCAACGCACAGTCCAACCGTCAATGACGCAGGCAAGGCAGGCAATGCAAAATTGGCGCCCCGCCACGAAGCAACGGTATTGGAAATCCACATCACCGCATCCAGCCCCTGGCCAAGGAGTGCAAATGGATAGTGTTCAAGCCCGAAGGGAATGAGCAGCGTGCCAATCAGCGCCATCGGCATCACGATGAAGCTGATAACCGGCAAAGCCAGAATGTTTGACACCGTGCCAAAAGGCGCAAGCCGCCCAAAGTGGTGTGATGCAACCACGCCGGAAAGCGATCCGGCAATCAGCGTCGTGATCAACGCCGCTGCGATACCACGCAATAATTTCGCAGACAGTCGCCAGGCTTTGCTCTGCGGAAGTTTCCGTGCAGTCTCCCTGCCCGACCACCAGCCGTAAAACGCCGCAAGCCCGACCACCGCCATGAACGACATCTGAAACCCGGCTGAAACCGCTTCCTCCGGCTGAAACCCGAGAATGATGATCGCCGCCAATGCCAGATTGTGCAGAGAGATCGCAGGCCGATCCACCAGCATGGCAAAGAACATCACCGCAATCATGATGTAGGAGCGTTCTGTTGCAGCACCAAAATCCGCCAGCACCATGTAGAAAAACCCCACAACGATTGCTGCGGCTGCCGCATATTTCTTGATTGGCCAGCGCAGCGCTGCATGTGGAAACAGTGCCAGCAATGCGCGAATGAACCAGAACACCGTTCCTGCTACCAGCGTCATGTGCAACCCTGAAATTGACAGCACATGGAACAGGCCGGAACTTTGCAGGCTTTCTGTCATCGAACGCGGGATGGCGGCACGCTCTCCGGTCACCAGTGCCTCGGCAAATGCACCCAGCGGCCCATCGATTGCCGAACGGATCCGCAAACCAATATGTGCCCGCAACCGGTGCACCATCCGCGACACACGATAGCGCATCGGAACATCATCGCTGCTTGTCGCAACTGTTTCTTGCGCCCGACCGGTGGCACCAATCGACTGAAAATAAAGTTGTCGCGCCAGATCAAACCCGCCGGGATATTCCGGACGCGGCAATGGTTCGAGATTGGCAATCACGACAATCTGGTCACCAACCTCAATGGGAGTGGCAGATTGTTTTGCGACCAGCCGCACCCGCCGCGGAACTTCATCCGGCGGGACCTCGCTCATCTGTGCCACATCGATCACCAGCTGTACCTGCGTCTTGCTGTAGTGCGCGGATCCGGCGACATAGCCTTCCACCCGCACCATCGGCTCAAATGCCCGCAGCATCGGCGTGTGCACGATCTCTGCCCGAAACTTGGCCAGCCCAAACCCTGCCAGTGCCGTTGCGAGCAGTAATGCGGAGGTTCGGTGCCGCAGCCACACCACCAGAATTGCCGCCCCGAACCCGCCTGCTGAGGCAAGCTGCCACCCAGGCTCCGTCGGCAGCGCAAAATAGCCCCAGATTCCAGCCACCAGGGCCAGCGGCAACCACAACACGGCCTGCAACCCTTCGCGGCCAAGATCAGTCCTCAGGCGGGCAGCAATCGCAGCCAGATGCAGGCCGCCTTTGACCTGCCCCGCCCTTATGCTATCCCCGCCCAAAATACCCATGCAGGCCCTACCCCTGCGATTATCATAGAAGGAAAAACAACCTGATGTCAGCGGCTGTTATTACCCGCTTCGCGCCCTCGCCTACTGGCTACCTCCACATCGGCGGCGCGCGCACAGCTCTCTTCAACTGGGCCTATGCCCGCCGCATGGGTGGCAAGATGCTGCTCCGCATCGAAGACACCGACCGCGAACGCTCAACTGATGCCGCCACGGCGGCAATCCATGACGGCATGAAATGGTTGGGCCTCAACTGGGATGGCGATGCAGTATCGCAATACGCCCGTGCCGACCGGCACCGCGAGGTGGCCGAAAACCTGTTGAAGCGCGGCAAGGCTTACCACTGCTATTGCTCGCCCCAGGAACTCCAGGCCATGCGCGAAATGGCCGAAGCCGAAAAGCGCCCCATCCGCTACGATGGAACATGGCGCGACCGCGATCCATCCACCGCACCAGCAGGCGTGAAACCAGTCATCCGTTTCCGCGCACCACAGGACGGCGAAACCGTGATCAATGATCACGCCCAAGGCCGCGTGGTCATCCCCAACAAGGATCTCGACGATCTCATCATCCTGCGCTCTGACGGCGGCCCGACATACAATCTCTCGGTCGTCGTGGATGACCACGACATGGGCGTCACCCACATCATCCGCGGTGTCGATCATCTCACCAACGCCGCGCGCCAGGCACAAGTTTACATGGCAATGGATTGGGACGTACCCTCCATGACCCACGTGCCGCTGATTCACGGTCCCGACGGCGCAAAACTGTCCAAGCGCCACGGTGCGTTGGGTGTCGAAGCCTATCGTGCCATGGGATACTTGCCAGCAGCGCTGCGCAACTACCTCGCCCGCCTCGGCTGGAGCCATGGCGACGACGAAATTTTTTCCACCGAAAACTTCATCAGCTGGTTCGATATCGACGGCGTCGGCAAGTCCGCCGCGCGCTTTGACTTTGCCAAGCTCGAGAACCTGAACGGCCACTATATGCGACACACGCCTGACGCAGAATTGCTGGAAAATTTCGCCGCCTTCCTTCCCCATGTCGAAGGTGGTCCGGAAATGCTTGCAAAACTCACACCCGAAAATCGCCAACGCCTGATCGTCGCAATGCCGGGCCTCAAGGAACGCGCCAAGACTTTGGTCGAACTGAAGAACAGCGCAGCTTTTCTCTTCGCCCAACGTCCCTTGAAGCTGGAAGAAAAAGTTGCCCAGTCAATGACCGATGAGAGCCGCATGGAACTGCACGGCCTCATCCCCATTCTTGAATCGTCATCGGATTGGAGCGCCGCCCCGTTGGAACAAGCCGTAAAGGCTTACGCTGAATCAACCGGCAAGAAGCTCGGCAAGCTCGCCCAACCCTTGCGCAGCGCCCTCACGGGATCATCAACGTCACCAGGCATATTTGACGTTCTGGCTGCACTGGGGCGCGAGGAAAGCCTGGGGCGGATCAGGGATCAAGTTACGATCTGAAAAAGCCACACTTCAGGACAGTAAGATTGACCTATCTGCTGCAGTGCAATATACTCGGATAAAGTGGGAGACAAGCACATGACCACCGCGACCCTGAAGACCGGCGACAAGACGCTCGAACTGCCAGTGAAGTCTGGCACAATTGGGCCGGATGTCATTGACATCAGCAAACTCTATGGCCAGGCGGGGGTTTTCACGTTTGACCCGGGTTTCACCGCCACGGCATCCTGCGAGTCAAAGATCACCTTTATCGATGGCGACGCAGGTGTTCTCCTCTATCGCGGCTACCCCATTGAACAGCTCGCTGAAAAGGGCGACTTCCTCGAGACCTGCTATCTCCTCTACTACGGTGAATTGCCAACCGCCGCGCAACGCAAGAAGTTCGACCACGACATCACGCACCACACAATGATCCACGAACAGATGGCGTTCTTCTTCCGTGGTTTCCGCCGCGATGCCCATCCGATGGCGGTGATGGTGGCCATGGTCGGTGCCCTGTCGGCATTCTATCACGACTCGACCGACATCGGCGATCCGCGCCAGCGTGAAATCGCCTCGCACCGCATGATCGCCAAATTGCCGACGATTGCGGCAATGGCCTATAAATATCACGTCGGCCAACCCTTTGTTTACCCAAGGAACAATCTCAGCTACGCCGCAAACTTCCTGCACATGTGCTTTGCGGTTCCTTGCGAGGATTATGTGGTGAACCCGATTCTGGCCCGCGCCATGGATCGCATTTTTATCCTGCACGCCGACCACGAACAGAATGCATCGACCTCAACCGTGCGCCTTGCAGGTTCTTCGGGTGCAAATCCATTCGCATGCATCTCTGCCGGTATCGCCTGCCTCTGGGGCCCCGCTCACGGCGGCGCAAATGAAGCCGCCCTCAAGATGTTGGAAGAAATCGGCAAGCCCGAAAACATCCCTGACTTTATCGCCAAGGTGAAGGACAAGAATTCCAACGTCCGCCTCATGGGCTTCGGTCACCGCGTCTACAAGAACTATGATCCGCGCGCCAAGATCATGCAGGAAACCGCGCACGAAGTGTTCAAGGAACTGGGCATCAAAGACGATCCATTGTTGGACGTTGCACGCGAGCTTGAACAAGTCGCATTGCACGATGAATATTTCATCTCTCGCAAGCTTTACCCCAACGTCGATTTCTATTCCGGCATAATCCTGCGCGCATTGGGCTTCCCGACCTCAATGTTTACAGTGTTGTTTGCGCTGGCACGCACCATCGGCTGGATCTCGCAGTGGAAGGAAATGATTGAAGACCCGACGCAGAAGATCGGCCGTCCGCGCCAGCTTTACACGGGTCCTGCCCGTCGCGACTATGTGGATACCAAGAAGCGGAGTTAAGCGCCGCGCTCGTTCATCAGCATGGCGCCGATTTCTGCTTCGGCGACTTTCTTGCCGTCAACATGCGCTTCCGCCCAGTATTTCCACACAGGCGCACGCTTGTTCGAAAGCTTGACGTGAAACCGCACGGTATCGCCCGGCACCACCGGCTTCCGGAAACGCGCCTTGTCAATTGACATGAAGAACACAAGCTTTCCGGCATGCTCATCACCAAGATGTTGCAAGACAATGGCACCCGCCGTTTGCGCCATGGCTTCAATCAACAGGACGCCTGGAAAAACCGGGCGTCCGGGGAAGTGACCCTGAAAAAACGGTTCGTTGATTGTCACGTTCTTGACGCCAACGCCTTCCGTTTCGCCAACCACACTCTCAAGCTTGTCGATCAGCAAAAACGGATAGCGGTGCGGCAGCAACTGCATGATCCGGTTGATGTCGAGCGAAACCGAAGGGAGTGCTGCGTCTTCCATCAGCTAGAACCGCGTGCCGACCGAAAACCGGAACCATTCCCTGTCATCATATTTTTCTTTGAGCAGCGGATAGGCAGCCTCAAGCCGCAGCGGACCAAATGGCGATGCCCAAATCACACCAGCACCAACTGATGCGCGGAATGACGGATCATCGGAGATGGCGCAGCCAGCATTGAAAGTGCAACCGTCAACGCCATTCGCAACAGAATTTTCAGGTGCGCCAAATACCGTGCCGAAATCGCTGAACACAACGCCTTCAAGCCCGAACGATTCTGGCAGTCCCAGCGGGAACGTCATTTCCAGTGTACCGATGGCATATGTCGTGCCACCGATGGCATCATAGTTGCCATCGTTGCCAACCTGGCGCGGGCCAACACCGGCCTTGGCGAAGCCGCGGAACGAGTCAGCACCTTTGAAATAGCGATCCTGCAAAGGAACCACGTCGCTATCCAGCGACTCGATATGGCCCGCATTGGCTTCCAGCTTGAGGGTCACGCTTTCATCAAGCAGCGGTACGAAATACCACATGTGTCCTTCAACACCCGCATACTGGTCAGTGCCACCAAGCCCCGCAATTTCAGTCTCCAATTGCGCTCTCAATCCCGAAGAAGGTCGCGCCGGATTGTCGATCGAATCCCACGTGTATGTCGCAGACACAGCAGACTTCCAGCTTTCACCCTCCTGGGCAATGATGGCAGGAGCAGCGGAATCAACATCGATCGAAGTGATGTCGCGATAGGCCAGGTAATATTTGAAGTTGACAGATGAGTATTCATCAAGCCGGAACCCGGTGCGCAGCGCGCCACCAATCTGCTTGCTCTTGTAAGAAGATGCCTGCTGGTTGTCGGTAAGTGTCGCAAACGCATCAAAACCGGCAGACAGCGGCATGCCCATGAAATATGGTTCGGTGAAACTGAAATCCACCTGCTGACGCTTGAAGCTCAGTGCCGTATTCAACCGCAGCAACTGGCCGCGACCAAAAAGGTTGCGTTCGTTGTATTCAACTGAGCCAACGACCGTTTCAACCGAAGAATAGCCAACCGAGAACGACAACGAACCGGTGGACTTCTCTGACACGTCGATAACCAGCACAACCTTGTCCGGCGCCGAGCCTTCGCGCTCATTCATCTCGATCTTTTCAAACACATCAAGTGACGTAAGCCTGCGCCGCGCGCGCTCAACAAGAATCTTGTTGTAGGCATCACCTTCAAACAACCGCAGCTCGCGGCGGATGACTTCATCACGCGTGCGGTCATTTCCGATGATGTCAATGCGTTCGATATACGTGCGCGGCCCTTCTGAAATCTGGTAGGTCAGGTTGACCTTGTTGGCAGATGGCTCACGGTCAACCTTTGGCTCAACCTTGGCAAAGACAAAGCCCTGCCGGCTTGCTTCAAGCGTCAGGTTCTCAACCGTCTTGTCGACCTTGTTGGCGTCATAGGTATCGCCAACGCCCGTCTTCACTACACTCTTCAATCCATCTGGATCGAGATTGGAATCACCGACTGCAACCGCAACATCAGCTACCGAATATCGCGGCCCTTCCTCAATCTGGAAATCGATGATGAAGAAGCTGCCATCGTCTGAAAGCCTTGCACCAGCCGACAGAACCTGCACGTCGGCAAAGCCATGCTTCAGGTAGTAGCGGCGCAGCAACTCCTTGTCGTACTCAAGACGGTCAGGATCATAGTTGTTGTTGCCGCCAAAGAACCGCCACCAGGTGTATTCCTTCGTGGCAATCACGCTCTGCAGCGTGCCATCGCTGAACGACGTATTGCCTTCAAACGCGATCTGTTTGACCTTTGTCTCATCACCTTCGGTGATTTCGAAAACCAGGTTGACGCGATTGTCGGGCAAGCGGATCAGCTGTGGCGCGACGCGCACATTGTAGTAGCCCTTTGCCTGGTACAGCGCCAGAATGCGCCGTGTGTCTGCCTGCGCCCGCGCCTTGGTAAAGATCATGCGCTCGCGGACATCTACGTCCTTGGCAAGCGTATCGTCATTGATTTCATTGTTGCCTTCGAAATTGACTTCGCTGACCAATGGATTCTCGGAAACCCGCACCACCAGTGCATTGCCGCGCTGTGAAATGGCAACGTCGGAAAACAGCCCGGTCTGGAACAGGATCTTGATCGACTCGTCGACTTGCGCAGAATTGAATTCATCGCCACGCTGCAATTGCAGATACGACTCGACGGTCTCGTTTTCGACCCGTTGATTGCCCTCAACGATGATCTGCGTAATAGCAGCAAACGCCGTAGAAGCCATCATCCACAACAACACGGCAGCCGAAGCACCAGCGCCACAGAACTTTTTCAAATTACGCATTAAACCGTTGATCTCACTATATTCCCCTGCCTAACATTGCTGGGCGCCATTAGGCCGCGCTTTTACCGAATTCCGTTTACCATGCAAACTAAACAAATGTGGCATTTCTCAAGCCGGACTCATCAACCGCACGATGTCATTGAAGTTGCCGACAAACAAAAGCAGCGCAACAAAGCTCAGACCTATCCGCATGCCCCATTCCTGGGCGGTCGGGCCAAGCGGCTTGCCACGTATTGCTTCGATTGCGTAGAACATCAGATGTCCTCCATCGAGCATAGGAATGGGAAAAAGGTTAATAAGTCCGATACTGACGCTGATGAAGGCCAGAAAGGCCATAAATGACGCAGGCCCGCCCTGCGCGGCATTGCCGGCACCCTTTGCCATCGAACTGATTCCGCCGATCTGCTCGGAACTCTCAGCCCCCACGACCAGGCGCCCCAAATATCCCATGGTCGCTTCGACGATGAACCAGGTTTTTTTGCAGGCGAGCACGAATGACTGCCCGATGGGATAGACCGTGTTTTCGATCTTGTCGTTTGCCGTATCGTGCCGAATCCCAAGTTGCCCAACCTTTACAGTACCACCCAGCATGTGGGGCGAATCCTTGTAACCCGGTGTGAGGCGCAACTCGAAAGTCCTGGAATCACGCTCGATCACGGCAACAACAGGATTGCCACCACCTGCCAGAATGACTTGCTGCAACTGTTGAAACGAGGCGATGTCTTCACCGTCGATACGGCGCACATAATCGCCGGGCTTCAATCCTGCAGTCTCCGCAGCTCCACCTGCAACCAGCCCATCAATGCGCGGCGGCAGTACCACTTCCCCAAACGTACTTAGCACGCCCGTGAATATTGCAATCGCCAACAGAAAATTGGCAATCGGTCCCGCTGCTACAACGGCCACCCTGCTCACCAAGGGTTTCGTGTGGAAATCCCCTGGCTCGGCAGTTGCAGCTGTGGTCGACCCATCAGGCAGGCTCGCAGCGTTGGTGTCGCCGGCAAATTTCACATAACCGCCAAGTGGCAGCCAACACAGTTTCCAGCGCGTGCCATGCTTGTCGTACCAGTGGAAAATCTCTTTCCCGAAGCCCACGGAAAAATCGGTGACCCTCACTCCGCACCAGCGCGCCACGAGGAAATGCCCCATTTCATGAACGAAAACGATCACGACGATGGCCACGACAAACGGCAGGAAATTGTAGAGATATTGCGAAATCATGTGTTTATGTTGCCAAGTCCCAGAGCGCTGCACATTTGCGAAGCATTAACCAAATGACACGGAAATTAAATCAAAATTCAGGCAGCATGGTTACCAATAGGTAACACCCGCCGCAGGATCGACGGCATTGTGCATGCAGGCGATAAGAGCAGCAGCTGTAAACACCGCCATCAAACCATCCACCCGGTCCAGCATGCCACCATGTCCCGGGATGAGAGTGCCTGAATCCTTGATATTGTGCGCCCGTTTGAAAGCACTCTCCAGAATATCGCCACCCTGCTCGAACACCGCCAGCGCCACTGCAAATACGACAAGCGGCACAATGCCGCTGGCCTTGCCGAAATACAGAAAGGCGAGCGCAACGAGTGCCGCCCCGGCAGCAGCGCCCCCGAGTCCGGCCCATGTCTTCTTTGGCGAAAGTTTCGGTGCCAGCTTTGGCCCGCCGATAAGCCGTCCGGCAAAATAGGCAAAAGTGTCAGCCGACCACACCAGCAACAGCAGAAACAGCGCCGCCATCAATCCGGCGTCAGAATGCCCGCGCACAATCATCAGCGACAATGCCGGCAAGGCAACATAACCAACGCCAATCCGTTGCCAGATGGTCACAGCACCTTGGCCGTTGTTGAGATGAAGATTTGAAAGCACAATCAGCGCAATGATGATGACAAGTGTCAGCATCACCCCCGCGACCGGGTAGGTAATGACCGCCGTCAACGCGCCCAAGGCATGCAACGTAAACTGCAAATCATTGCCGTCATCCGCGATTGACACATATTCCCGGGCCATAAGCACGCCGGCAGCGGCGGCCAGCAACTGAAACCACACGCCCCCATAAAACACCATCGCAAGAACGATCGGCACCAGAAACACCGCCGACAATGTGCGCGGCAACAGGTCACCCCATTTGGAACCGGCTCCGGAAATCGTCATCCGGTCTGCGCTTTCAACCCGCCGAAGCGCCGCTCGCGGTTGTGGAACTCATCAATGCAGCGCACCATGATGTCATGCGAAAATTCCGGCCAAGGCTCCGGAACAAAAACAAATTCGGTGTAGGCGCATTGCCACAAGAGATAGTTTGAAATCCGCATGTCGCCGCCAGTCCGTATCAGCAGGTCAGGGTCGGGCACGTGCCGCGTGTCAAGATGCGCATTGAACAAATCGACGGTAATATCAGTTGTTTTGATTTCACCTGCCTCGACCTTGCCAGCGATCGTTCGGGCAACACGCGCAATCTCTTGTCGGCTTCCGTAGTTGAATGCCACCTGCAAGAAAAGCGCAGTGTTGTTCTGCGTCAGTTTCTCGGCATCTTGCAGAAGCGCAAGTGTCGGCCCGTCAATGTCCTCGCGCTCGCCGATGATGGTGATCTTGACCCCAGACTTGTGCAAATCGCTCACATCCTGGCGGATGAAACGTCGCATCAGCTCCATCAGGAAACTCACTTCCGTTTGCGGCCGCGACCAGTTTTCCGTGCTGAATGAATAGATCGTGAGATACTTTACGCCAAGTTCAATTGACGCCTTCACGGCCCGCCTGACAGCTTCAATTCCCTGCTTGTGTCCGGCAGAACGTGGCAAGCCACGTTGCGCCGCCCACCGTCCGTTACCGTCCATGATGATGGCAACGTGCTGCGGAGCGCTTTTCGAAACCGCTGGTTCAGTCTTCGGCATGCCTCAGACCTGCATGATCTCCGCTTCCTTGGTTTTCAGCGACTGGTCGATGTCCTTCACTGTGTCGTCGGTCATCTTCTGGACTTCGTCAGCCTTGGTCTTGTGCTCGTCTTCGCTGATCACATGCGCCTTTTCCAGGGCCTTCAATTGTTCCATGCCATCGCGTCGCACATTGCGGGCGGCAACGCGCGCCTTCTCGGCATATTGATGGGCAACCTTCACCAGTTCCTTGCGGCGGTCCTGCGTCAGGTCGGGCATGCGCAAGCGGATCACCTGACCTTCAGTCTGCGGCGTCAGGCCGAGATTTGATGCAAGAATGGCTTTCTCAACTGCAACGACCAATCCCTTGTCCCAAACACTCACCTGGATAAGTCTGGGTTCTGGTGTCGAAACCGATGCACATCCCGCCAGCGGCATCCTGCTGCCGTAAGCTTCTACCTGGACCGGCTCCAGCAGTGTCGCGGAAGCGCGCCCGGTGCGCAGGCCGCCAAAGTCGTGCTTCAACGCATCTACGGCTCCCTGCATGCGGCGTTTGATGTCTGAACTATTGAAGGGTGCGGGCTGTGCCATGTCTTAAAATCTCAATTTTTCGTCACTGTCGTAAACTTGCCCTCGCCCCGCAGGGCGCGCAAGATATTCTGTGTTTCGCGGATCGAAAATACAACTACCGGAATATTGTTGTCCCTGGCAAGCGCGATTGCCGCCGGGTCCATGATGCGCAGGTTCTTGGCCAGGATTTCGTCAAAGGTAATTTTTTCAAACCGCTTGGCGGCAGGATTGGTTTTTGGGTCTGAATCGTAAATGCCGTCCACGCTTGTGCCCTTCATCAGCACGTCGCATTTAAGTTCCGCTGCCCGAAGCGCCGCACCGGTGTCGGTTGTGAAAAAGGGCAGTCCTGTGCCCGCCGCACAAATCACGATCCGCCCCTGCTCCATGTGGTGAATGCCCTTGGCCCGCGAATAGGTTTCGCACACCGTCGGCATGGCAATTGCGGAGAGCACGCGCGCGTCCATCCCTTTGGAACTCAACACACCCTGCATGGCAAGCGCATTCATGATTGTCGCCATGATACCCATGTGGTCGGCAGAAACCCGGTCCATGCCCTTGGCGGCCCCGGCCAACCCCCGGAAAATGTTGCCACCACCAATCACCAAGGCAACCTGCGTGCCCGATTTCTGTGCCGATGCAATCTCGTCGGCAAGCCGCCCGACCGTATCAAGATCAATTCCAAAGGCTTGCGGCCCCATCAGCACCTCGCCGGAAACCTTCAACAAAACCCGCCGAAAGCGCTGCGTCATGATCCAAACACCTCTTTTGCCACTTCTTAAATGCCCTACCTGTGATTCGCCCGCCATTTACGCGACCCTTCAAAGCATATGCAACAGCGGCGGATTGCGCTGGATTCGCCCGCGACAAATCGATATTCGTTTATCGAACAGTTGCCAAACTCAATTGGGGAACATGAAATGGCACGATTGCTGCGGGCGCGCCAACTCCGGCCAGGTGACGGCAAGGTTGTTGGCACACTCATGCGGCGGATTACTCCGCTGCATCGCGATGTGCTGAAAAATCTCGAGGAACGCCTTGAGATCCTGATTGTCGAGGGAGCCGCAATTGGTGCCATTGTCGAGGAAGTAGACCGCCGAACCCAAAGCGCAAACATCGTCGGCACCACCCTGCTGGGCTTCATTCACGATGATTTTGTAACCCGATACTTCGAAAACCCCGAACCCGCCTTGTGCAGTACGGCTCTGCGCAGCGTATCGCAGAATTCATTTGGCTGTTTCATGTCCCGCAAGGAACAGGCCCGCGCCAATCTCGCCGACGGCATGCAGCAAATCATCATCGAGTTCGCCATCGATCCAATGGACATGCAACACCCGGATTTTGCCCCGGTGATGAACGAGCTTTACTCGGCCTATTTCAAGTTCGAGCGCGGCTACAACATCAAGGGCGTGTTTGTCGAAGCACAGGTGGACCTCGAGCCGCTTGTCGTGGGCTCAGGTTTGTTCCCGATCAAATACATGGACATCGGCGGTACCAACCAGGATATTGTCATACCGCTGGGGGCCACCACCAAACGCGGACTGTACCGCGTCACCCGCGCCGACAAATCCCGCCTGCCACCAAGTTCAGCCGCATTTGTAGTGATGACTTATATCGCCCCAACCTTCCAGTTCACACCGCATGAGCAGCGCCTGCTGGGCCTGGCAATCGAAGGCCACACCGATTTGGATATTTCAGCCGAGCTTGAAGTCTCGCGCGATGCATTGAAACAAACCTGGCGCACCATCTACGACCATGTGGGCGATGTCATGCCGGAACTCTTTGCCGCCAGCAACGGAGCGGTGGCAGCCCCCGGTCGCGGCGCCGAAAAGCGCCGCCACATTATAAGCCACGTGCACGACAACCCGCAAGAACTCCGTCCGCATCACCTGCGGCGCGGGTAACCCGCCATGCCTCTCCTTAGCCAGCTTACGCCCCGCCAGAAATCTTCGCCACTTCAGCAGCAAAATCATCTTCTTTCTTGTCGATGCCATCGCCGAGTTGCATGCGCACAAAGCCCGCAAGTTTCACTGCAGAACCAGCAGTCGTCCCTGCATCTGCGAGGGCTTGGGCCACTGTCTTCGCGCCGTCGTGAACATACATTTGTTCCAGCAGGCAGTTTTCCTTGGCATAGGTCTTGAGACCCGACGCCACGATCTTTTCCATCACGTTTGCAGGCTTGCCCGCGTTCTTTTCTTCCAGCACAGCCTTTTCGCGCGCCAATACGTCAGCAGGCACGCTGTCCAGGTCGAGCGCCACCGGATTGGCAGCAGCAATATGCATCGCCAGCATGCGTCCGAAGCCAGCAAGCTCATCCTTGTTGCCAGTTGATTCAAGGGCCACGATCACAGCGATCTTGCCCATGCCCGGTGCGGCCTGGTTGTGAATGTAACTGCCAATGACACCATCGGAAACCGAAAGTGCAGCCGTGCGGCGCACCGTCATGTTTTCACCAATCGTCGCCACCATCTCGGCAACATAGGTTGCAACGGAATGTTCCGTGCCCGGATAATTCGCAACCTTGAGCTTCTCCAGATCACCGCCAATGCCCAGAGCAATCTTGGAAATCTGCGCCACCATCGCCTGGAAGCTTTCATTGCGCGCAACGAAATCCGTTTCCGAGTTCACTTCGGTTACGGCACCTTGCGTCCCCTTGACGGCAAGACCGACAAGGCCCTCCGCAGCAACCCGACCGGATTTCTTGGCAGCCTTGGCCAGTCCCTTGGCGCGCAGCCAGTCAACAGCGGCTTCCATGTCACCATTCGTTGCAGCAAGTGCGGCCTTGCAATCCATCATGCCGACGCCAGTCTTCTCGCGCAGGTCTCTCACCATGCCAGCGGTTATCTCAGCCATGTCTAAACCTCATAAATAGTTGTGAATGCGTACGCCCTCGAAGTCCGTCATTCCGGGTTTCGCCGGGATGACGGAAGCGAGAGAGTCACTCAAAAATCACTAAGCTGCCGGAATTTCGTCGGCGACAGGGGCTTCCTGCGCACCAAGGTCAACACCATGCGATGTCTGGCTCTTTTCGATGCCTTCCAGCACTGCCTTAGCGATGAGTTCGCAATAGAGCGCAACTGCACGGCCAGCATCATCATTGCCCGGAATCGGGAAAGTGACGCCAGCAGGATCGGAATTCGTATCGATGATGGCAACAACCGGAATGCCAAGGCGATTGGCTTCCTTGATTGCGATCTGTTCCTTGTTGGTGTCGATGACAAACATGATGTCCGGGGTGCCGCCCATGTCCTTGATGCCGCCCAAAGCCTTGTCCAGCTTGTCGCGCTCACGCTGCACGTTGAGCAATTCACGCTTGGTGATGCCCTGGCCCTGCCGGGCAATGATTTCGTCCAGCGATCGCAGGTGCTTGATCGAACCGGAAATGGTCTTCCAGTTGGTCAGCATGCCGCCGAGCCAACGCGAGTTGACGTAATACTGTGCCGAACGCTTTGCGCCCTCGGCGATGTGCTCGGAGGCCGACCGCTTGGTGCCGACGAACAGCACGCGGCCACCCTTGGCCACCGTTTCGGTGACGGCATTGAGCGCCTGATGCAGCAACGGAACTGTCTGCGACAGATCCATGATGTGGATGCCATTGCGCTGCCCATAGATGAAGCTTTGCATCTTGGGGTTCCAGCGATGTGTTTGGTGTCCGAAATGAACGCCTGCTTCCAAGAGCTGGCGCATCGTGAAATTCACGGCCATAATATCTTTCTCCGGTTATGCCACCGCAGGGAAAGTAACCGGAAAGGTTTCCGGCACCGGACGGACAATCGCGATGTCTCCACGATCAGCCAGCCCCTGCGTGCGAGGTTGAATGCGCCGGGGTCTAGCGGGGCGACGGAGAAATGTCAAATCCGTGAAAACGCTGCAATCTTGCCGTCGTAAGTGCCGGGTGCTAGCGTGCAAAAAGAGGGAGCACGGATTAGTCAATTGAGGTGTCCCCATGCCTGTCGCGATCTCGACAAATAATCTCGTTAACACCACCACTGCCAGTACCCAAGCCAGCCCTGACATAGTGGCACTGTCAAACGGTCGCTTTGTGATGGTTTGGCATTCTTTCGAAAATTTGGCCGCCGGAATAGATGGCTTCGACATCAGGGGTCGCATCTACAACGCCAACGGTACCGCAATGGGCGCGGACTTCATAATCAACAGCACCACGGTTAACAGCCAACAATTTCCAAAAATCGCTGCATTGCCCAATGGCCGCTTCGTGGCAACCTGGGCCTCCAATGAAGGACCATCAAACGGTTATGATGTTCGTGCTCGCATTTACAACGCTTCTGGCACAGCAACTGGCCCAGATTTTGTCGTCAATACAACAACGGCAAATGGCCAGGGCAATGCCAGTATCACAACACTGGCCGATGGCCGCTTCGTGGTAACCTGGAATAGCGAGGAAGGAGCACCAACCGGTGCTGACATACGCGCACGCATTTACAGCGCCAACGGCGTGGCAGCTGGCCCGGACTTCATCATCAACAGCTCTACCAACAGCACCCAGGCCAGCCCCAAAATTGTGGCCTTGAGCGACGGCCGCTTCGTGGCAACATGGCACTCCAATGAATCCGCCACCGGCATCGAACTCGACGTGCGGGCACGCATCTTCAATGCCAACGGCACGGCAGCCGGCGCGGATTTCATCGTCAACAGCACAATTGCGGGCGTTCAGGCGCAGACCGACGTAGCAGGACTGCCCAACGGTCGCTTTGCAATGACTTGGTTTTCGAGAGACACTAACAGCAACACGGTCCGAACCCGCATCTTTGACAAAACTGGCACCGCAGCTGGACCGGACATCATCGTTTTCATTACAGCAGCAAATGACCAGATAGACCCCAGCATAGTCACGCTTGCCGACGGCCGTTTTGTGGTGGCTTGGCAGTCAAATGAAGGGGGAACAAACGGATTTGAAATCCGGGCGCGCATTTACAGCGCTGCCGGAACACCAGCTGGCTCCGACTTCAAGATTAGCACCACGACGGCAAACGACCAACTATTGCCAGCTCTCACGGCACTTCCAGACGGCCGCTTGATTGCCACATGGCAATCCAATGAAAATGCGGCAAACGGATATGATATTCGGTCAGCGATCATCAACCCCCTGAAGTACACCGGCACAAACGCCAACGACAGCTGGATCGGTGGCAGGTTCGCCGAAACACTCGTTGGCGGCGGCGGCAACGACACACTCATAGGCGGCGCTGGCAACGATACTTTGAGCGGAGGCGACGGCAAGGACACCCTGATAGGAGGGCTTGGCAAGGACAAGCTGTCAGGGGGCGGCGGTGCAGACAAGTTCCGCTATAACAGCCCAAATGAAGGTGGTGATATCATCACCTCATTTGCCAAAGGCGTCGACAAGTTCGTGTTTGAAAGTTCGGCTTTCGGACTTGGAACATTCGCAGGCACATTGCCAGAGTCGCGATTTGACACCGGCATCGACAATTTTGCCGACAGGGCTTCCGAACGCTTCATCTTCAACACGGTAACCGATCAGCTATGGTACGATTCCAACGGCTCACTTGCCGGCGGAACAAGAGTGATGATTGCGGATATTGCCAACAATGTTGCGCTGTCTGCGGGGGATATTTTGATTGTCTGACCGACCAATGGCCGAGCCAGGGCAGTTGCAACACAGAGAAGGCATGGGATTCTATCCCGTCTTGTTCTTTGGCTTTGGCATTGCGGCGGGCATTCTGATTGCCTTTTCCGGCATTGGTTATCTGGAAGATTCAGCAGCCCTGATCGCAACCGTATTCCTCTCGGCGCTGCTGGTAATCCTCCTCCTTGGGATTATCCTCTTTGCAGCAAGGCGCAAGATCTGGCAGCACCTTTTCGGTTTCGCTGAGGTCCAGATCGAACAGCTGGCAACGCCGTTGGCAAACATCGCAGAGGGTGCCATCGCGCGCGATACCGCTGCCGCGACGACGGCGGCCCGCGACCTCGTGGCATTGGCGCTGGCGCGCTATTCCTGGATCACGGCGCGCCGCTGGATCATCACGTCACTCACAGCATTGATTGCCGCCATGGCGGCACTTGCAGGCACCGCCCTTCTGTTCAAGCAGAACCAGTTGATCGCCATTCAGTCGGGCCTGCTGACCGAGCAGAATGCCCGCATTGAGGAACAATCCGGCCTCCTCGCCCAACAGGTGCAATTGGCAGAGGCCGACCGCAACGCGCAAATCGCAGTCGAAATCACTCAGATTGCAGCCGAACTCGGAACCGTAGTGGAACGGGTGGAAAGGGAATACGTCGCCGCCACGGGCAAACCGATGGAGAACGTATTCAATGCCATTCAAACTCATGACCTGCCACGCGCCCTCATTCTGCGTATCACATCAACATCGCGCGCAGTGAAACCATATCGCTTTCTCGACCTCGGCCTGCGCGCCAACAGCATCAAGGACAAAACCCGCATCGCTTTTCAGCGCCGCAAGTCAGAACTACCCAACACCTACGCCCGCGTCGCACAGGCCAATGGCTGGGAAGAGCCCGGCCCTGATGTGAACCTCATCGACCGCCCAGCCAGCCCGGAGCGTGGCCAGCTCTTGTCAGTGCTGATGGGCGCGGGCTTGCGCAATCTGGAAGCGCTGAACACGGCAGGTCTCGATCTCAGTTTCGCCCACATGCTCAACGCCAACATGCTCCTGGTGACCGCGCAAGGTGGCATCTTCGACAACGCCGATTTCACCGGCAGCCACGTCGTGCAGTCCGATTTTGGCGGCACCATGATGGAGAACGCGCGCTTCAGAAATTGCGTCATCCGCGATTCAACATTTGCCGAAGTGACCCCAGATCGCGTTCACGCACCGTACCTGGCAAAGAACACGCCGCTCACCACCAGCGCCAATGGCGCTGACTTCAACAGCGCATACATTTCAAACACGGCTTTCAACAACATTAACATGTTAGCTGCCAGTTTTGATGGCTCATTGCTGGTCAAACCTGATTTCACCAACACCAATCTTGGAATGGCAACATTCCGCAACGCCATCCTTGTTGACCCGACATTCACCGGTGCGTTTTTGAAGTCAGCCGATTTTGATGGCGCAATCATCTTCGGCAACGATGTCTTGGCCGAGCTGGCGAAGTCCGCAGCACAGGATACGTTCCGCCCTGATCGCTTTCAAACAGCACCCCTCTCCCGCGATGCGCTGTTGAAACTCCCGATCATCAACCAGAACCTCACGCTGGAAGACATCGAGAAACTGAGCAGCGGTCTACCCGCCTCCCGCATCAAACGCGTGCAACCATTCGACGATGGCACCGCGCCGGAAAACCCGGCACCATGACAAACTTCACCACATCGTCTTCGCAGCCCGCACCGGCCACTCGGTATCATATTCCTTGGCGTTGATCTCGCCTTTTGACAGGACCTCAAGCACTGCACCCACCGTTGGCAAACCTTCAGGCTCCGCACTGCCATTCCACAGGCCAGCCCGGTTCACAGCGCGTGCGCACTGGAAATAGATGGCATCCACGTGAATGACGAGTACGGACCTCGGTGCCTTGCCCTCAACCGTGAGATCACCCAGCAGTTTTGGATCAACAGAAATTTCAGCTCGACCGTTGACCCGCAACGTGGTGCCTGATCCCGGGATCAGAAACAAAAGCGCGACGCGCGGGTCTGCCAGGACATTACGGAGACTGTCGATGCGATTGTTGCCGCGCCGGTCCGGCAGCAGCAATGTGCGCTCGTCCAAAATCGTAACCACGCTGCCGCGATCACCCCGCGGGCTGCAATCCAACCCGCCATCCCCAATCGTCGCAAGCGCCACAAAAGGTGATGCTTCAATCAGTTTGCGATATTCCGGTGTCAGATGATCGACAACCTTGGTCAGCGATGCCACTGACGGCTTCGCATTGTAAATCTTTTCCAACTCTTCGAGCGACGTGATGATCATGTCCGTTCCTTGAAAACCGTGAGTGCCGCGTGTTGCAGCAGGAGAATGGTTTTGGCGTCGACAATCTTTCCCGATGCGATCATGCCATAGGCCTCGGAAAAGGCAGCTCCAATACTTCAATGTCTTCTCCCTCTCCTGCTGTTCCGCCACCTGGTGAAAGCTTCGCTTCGTGGTCATATGGTGCCACGAAAAAATGCAGTTTCTCTGTCACCGACCCCGGTGTTGTGAATGCCTCACAAACTTTTGACAATCCGCCAATGTGATAGCCCGTCTCTTCTACCACTTCGCGGCGAATGCAGCCTTCAGGGTCATCTTCGTCCAGCATTCCGGCTGGCACTTCGACGAGAAATTCCTCGTATCCTGCAATCATGCAAGCAGGTCTGAACTGCCGCACCAGCACTACAGTTTTACGCTCCACATTGTAGAGCAGGATGGCTGCACCGTGACCTCGGTCATAGATTTCCCGCGCCTGCTCCACCCATGTACCATCGCGTCGCTTGTAATCAAAAACCAGGGCCCGGATTTTCGCCCAGCCGTTCCACACGGACTTGTCATGCTTGATGCGTATGCGGTCGGAAATCATCGTCATGCCCCGAAAATGAAAACGACGGGCCAGACCCGTCGTCGTCGTGCTGTGTCATCACACCGCCTAAAGCAAAAAGTCAACCTGGCTCAATGTGGCATCCATCACATAAATGCGCATTTCGGCGCCGGTGTCGTTGTCAGTGTCGATATAGACAATCGTGTCACGCCCCGTGAAACCACCGATATTTCTGCTCGCGTCAATACGGACCTGGTTGGTAGAACCGCTCGAAAATCCGAAACTGCCGATGAACGAAAATTTTCCGGCAAATTTTGAAAGGTCAATCCTGTCTGCCGTCGCTTCGGCCCCCCCATCGAAGAAATTGAGCTGATCATACTTGCTTAAGGTATTTCCAGACGACTTGGTCACCGCACTGTCACTGACAGCGGAATATCGCACGATGTCACGGCTTGTTCCGGACTCCAGCATTTCAAAAATGTCAGCACCACTCCCGCCGTTCAGGACGTCCTTGCCGGCATCGCCGCGCAGTCGGTCATTTCCACCACGGCCCCAAAGCGTGTCATTTCCACCTTGCCCGGCCAATTGATTGGCACCACTTGTTCCGAGCAACGTGTCCGCACCATTGCCACCCGCAACACTTTCGAAATTCAACACAACATCCTTGCCGAACAAGCCGAAGTCCTGGCGCGTTTTCAGATTCAGATCAACTTTCACGCCCTTCAAATTCGGCGTGCTGCCGGCGCCATTGCTTGGTGAAAATATGAACCTTATCGCGTCGAACGCGCCCAACCCGCCATCATAGGTGTCATTCCCCAAACCGGCATTCAGGTTGTCTGCTCCCGCGCCAAGCTTGTAGGTATCGGAACCTGATCCATCATGGATCACTTCATCGCCACCGCTCCCATAGACCTTGTCGTTGCCGGAGCCGGAGAGAATGATGTGCACATAGTTCGGGTTTGATGACCGCAGGTTTATCGTATCATTCCCGCCGTAGGTGATGATCCTGTAATCAAAAACTCCACCCTGATTCAATACATTGATCAGGTCTGCACCACTGCCATTGTAACCTGGCTGAATGACTTTTACATCGCCATTCTCGCCGTCCTTCAGGGTTTTGCTGACCATCGTCACGAGTTCCCTTGCCAAGCACTGCCGCCCTTCCATCGCAGCACAATCAGGACGTATATGGAAGCGCAAAATCTGGTTCGCTCGGTAACCATGTTGCGCTAACCGCCACCGAAGCATTAAGGTAAATTCTCGACGAAATCGGAAGTCCGGCAATTTTGAAACGCGACGAAATCACAGCTCGAATGTGGCGCGAGGACCGCATCCTCTGGGAACGAAGCCCCGGCCTCGTGAACTATCCGGATGCCATCGCCAGAATGGAAAAGCTCGTTGCATCCATTCGCGCGGGCCAGTCGCCGCAACGGGTTTGGCTGCTGGAGCATCCGCCCGTTTATACGTCAGGCACAAGTGCAAAGAATGAAGACCTCCTGGCCCAGCAATTTCCTGTCTATCAAACTGGCCGCGGTGGCCAGTACACCTATCACGGGCCTGGCCAGCGCATCGCCTATGTCATGCTCGACATCAGCATGCGTGGAAACGATGTCCGTGGATTCGTGTCCGCATTGGAAAGCTGGATCATCGCGACGCTGAACGAGTTCGGCATCAAGGGCGAACGCCGCGAAGATCGCGTCGGTGTATGGGTTGCAGATGGCAAGGTTGAAAACAAGATCGCAGCACTGGGTATTCGCATCAGTCGCGGAATTTCCTTTCACGGCATCAGCATCAATCTCACGCCTGACTTGTCTCACTACAATGGCATCATCGCCTGTGGCGTGCGCGAACACGGGGTCACCAGTTTCAGGGAACTGGGGCTGAAGACGACGATGGAGGAACTTGATCAGGTCTTGTTGAAAACCTTCCAGCCAGTTTTCGGACAGGTTATTGAGCCAAGCTCAACGCCGTAATCGGCAGCGGCCCATAACCTGTTTCCTGCAGGAAACGGGCAAGCGCCTGCGGAAACGAAACCTTGGCACTGCTTTGTGTTGTATCGCAGTCAGCAAGGTCAGGGTCGCAATCAAGTACGGTTCCCTTCGCCTCCTGGCTGAAATTTTCGAGCATCACGGTCCAGGCATCTTCACCCTGGCCGAGACGAATCTTGGAAGCCACCCAGGCCGCGAGAAAACCGTTTGACTTCCAGCGGTCAGGATCGGTCTTGGCATCAAACTCGATATAGGCAAGATCCCGCTCAAGCTCGCTGTGCACAGGCATGGTGGTCGATATGTCAACCAGCCGGTCGCCAGACATTTGCCAATATACAACCGGCGCGTAAGAATTGGCATAGCTGTCAAAGGAATAAAGAAACGCATCATCAGAGGCGATCATCTCCCAAACCCCGTCGC
Organism: uncultured Alphaproteobacteria bacterium; assembly: GCA_963738595.1. Classification (GTDB taxonomy): domain Bacteria; phylum Pseudomonadota; class Alphaproteobacteria; order Rhizobiales; family Aestuariivirgaceae; genus Aestuariivirga. Next base: position 650,892 of record CAVTXF010000005.1, on the reverse strand, counting down.
CATCGACATCTTCCAGCGCAAATCCGTCGCCGTCACGCGCGCCGAGATCAATCAGACGCCAATCCGTGGCTTTGTCTGGTTTGGACAAAACCCATGTTTGGGTGCAGCAATGTGCCCCGCCGGAATAGGCAGTAATCACCACCTGCGGCAACTTGGTATCCTTGTCGACGCGATACAGGCCAAACATGGCCTCACCACCAGCCAACGTATCAGGCTTGGCGATATCAAAACTGAACTGCTGGCCGTCCGTGTCGCGTCCGTTGACCCGCAACAGATTGCCCCCCTTCTGCTTCACAAGGTTCACGGCCAGCGAAACGCCACTGGCATCAAGCCGCTTCTTCTTGCCAAGCTTGACGGTCTGCAACGGCACAGGCAAGCCACGCTTGTCGTCTTCTTCCGCTGTCCAAACCGTTGCCACAAAATCATCACCCCTGCTCATCCGCGCATCCCTCGGGAAAGGCGGCAGGTCCGGAAATTTTTGCGCCAGCTGCGAAACGGTCTTTGCCCGGTAAGGCCCGACGACAACAGCAAAACCACCGGCCTCTGTTGCCACCACCATGGTGCGTTGCTCAGGATAATGGTGTGCAATGCCCACCGCCTCGTTGAGAGTACCAACCGAGGCCGCCACAATCCACCGCAACCCTGGCTTGAGCGTGAACGAATTCCCCGCAGCCAATGCCGTTCCAGCCAGCAAGGCAAAGCCGAGCGCAGTTCCAAAAAGTAACCCTACGAATCGTGACATGATTAACATTACTATGGGGCCTCGTGAATCGTGCCTCAATGGCTCTGACAAGTATTCCGCAAAGATATTTGCGAAATCTTTAAGCTTTGGTCTAAACGGCGCATATGCACACCTCCGTACCTAAAGTCGGCCTCGTCCAACTCGGTTGCCCAAAGAACCTCGTGGACAGCGAACGTATTCTCACGCACCTCCGCGCCGAGGGCTATGTCATAGCTCCCGGCTATGACAACGCCGACGTCGTCATCGTCAACACCTGCGGCTTTCTCGACAGCGCCAAGGCTGAAAGCCTCGCGGCCATCGGCGAGGCCATGCAGGAAAATGGACGCGTCATAGTTACAGGTTGCTACGGCGTCGAGGAAAAAACCATCCGCGAAAGCCACCCCGGCGTTCTCGCCATCACTGGCCCGCATCAATACGAAAGCGTCATCGCTGCTGTTCACAACGCGCTTCCGCCCGTCCATGACGCCAGATTTGACCTGGTCCCGCCGCAGGGCCTGCATCTCACACCCAAACACTATGCCTACCTGAAAATTTCTGAAGGCTGCAACAACCGTTGCAGCTTCTGCATCATCCCCTCCATTCGTGGCGATCTCGTGTCACGCCCCGCCGCTGCCATACTTTATGAGGCGGAAAAACTCGTCAAAGCCGGCGTCAAGGAACTGCTCGTCATATCGCAGGATACAAGTGCTTATGGCGTCGACGTAAAATACGCCGCCTCCCCTTATCGTGGTCGACAGGTCAACGCGAAATTCCATGACCTGTGCAAGGAACTGGGCGAACTCGGTGCCTGGGTGCGCCTGCACTACGTTTACCCCTATCCCCATGTCGATGATGTAATCCCGTTGATGGCAGAAGGAAAAATCCTTCCCTATCTCGACATTCCCTTTCAGCATGCATCACCCACAGTGTTGAAAGCCATGCGCCGCCCTGCCAATCAGGAAAAGGTGCTGGACCGCATCGCCAAATGGCGCGGCATCTGTCCGGATCTCGCAATTCGTTCCACCTTCATCGTGGGCTTCCCCGGTGAGACGGAGGAAGATTTCGAGTTCCTGTTGTCGTGGATGAAGGAAGCCCAACTCGACCGCGTCGGTTGCTTCAAGTACGAACCTGTCTCCGGCGCAAAAGCCAATGATCTTGGCCTTCCGCAAGTGCCAGATGAAGTGAAAGCCGAACGCTACGATCGCTTCATGGAGCTGCAGCAAGGAATCTCGGAACAACGACTGCAAGCGAAAGTTGGTCGTCAAATCAAAGTCTTAGTCGATGAAATTGACACGGAGAATGAAGAAGCCATCGCCCGCTCGCCATGGGATGCACCTGAAATCGACGGCAATGTTTTCATCCCCGGCGCAACCGAACTCAAAGTTGGAGACATGGTTAACGTCAAGATTATCGACGCTGAGGAATATGATCTGGTGGCGGAGTTGGTTTGACTCAGCCGTCACACCAGTCCGGCAAACTTCACCGCCGCATCAAACTCGGCCTTCTGGTTGGCGCGACGGATATCAGCCTCGTCATCCCTGCCCCATTCCTCGCTCTGATATTCTTCATCAAGCATCGCCACGTGCCATGCCGCATCTCGGTCAATGGCGTGTTCCAGCATCATGCAGGTCAATAGCGCCGACCCGGTTTGCGTCATCGCATGGTGAAACGCAACAAGCTTGAACGGGTCGAGACGTTCAACATGTTTGCCAAACCGCAACAGCGATTCCGGTTCTTGTTGGCTATGAACTACGCCAGAAGTCGCCTTGAACGAAACACCAAGTCGATCATTCACAAAGGTGATGACTGGATCCCAGATGTCAGCCTGCCGCCGCACCAGACGTTGCGGTGAAAGCGCCCGGTAGCACACCAGGTCAGAACCGGCATATTGTACGATCTCGCTTTGTATTTTGACACGCTCTGTCGCGACCCGGTCAATCGCGGTATTGGCAAGCTTCGTCATCTTCATGCTGCCGGAGTTGATAAATTGGCCCTGGGCCTTCCACTCCTCAGCCACGGCTTCCGCCAGCGCCCGATTTGGCAAGGCCAGCGCCGCCTTCATCGGCGTCTTGATAACCCGGTCATCGAGCAGCACCCGGTTGTCATCAGAAATGGAAACTGTCTTGTAGAAGCGTTTTTGAAGCTGGCGCGTATTACCCATCAAACCGCTCCGCATCAAATCCGAACAACTTGAAAGTTGCCAGCATGTGATCAGGCAAAGGCGCGCTCAAATCAATCGTTCCACCACGTGGATGCGGAAATTCAACACGCCGCGCATGCAGGTGCAGGCGGTTTGGCACGCCGTCCGGCAAACCCACATCGCCACCATATTTGTTGTCGCCCAAGATCGGCACCCCAAGGTGATGCGCATGCGCGCGCAGCTGATGCTGGCGGCCCGTCAACGGCTTCAATGACAGCCATGATGCCACCTGCCCCGCCTTGTCGATCACCGCATATTGCGTCACCGCATTTTGCTCGTCATCTTCCTCGCCATCTTTTGACGCACGCATGCGGTCGCCTTCCGGCCCGCGCGCTTTCACCAGTGCCACGTCAATCTTGCCCTGCGAAGGTTTGGGAACGCCCTTGACCACCGCCCAATAGGTCTTGCGCACCACCCGCGTGGCAAACAACTTGCCCAACGCCGCAGCCACAGCCCGCCGCTTGGCGATAACGATCACCCCGGAAGTATCGCGGTCAAGACGATGCACCAGCAGGGGCCGTTCACCCAGTTCAACGCCAAGCCCCATCAACAATCCATCAAGATGATGATGCGTCTTGGTCCCGCCCTGCACCGCAAAGCCTGATGGTTTGTTGAGTACGAACAAATCGCCGTCTTCATGCATCACCATCGATGCAAACAACCGCCGCTCTTCCCTGGTCAACGGTGCGACATCGGCTTTCGGGATATCTGCAGGCCGCTTGTCAAAAGCCAAAGGTGGCACCCGGATTTCATCGCCAGCGTTGAGCCGCGTATTGGTCTTGACCCGACCGGCACCCACGCGCACCTGCCCCGTCCGCGTAAGCTTGTTGAGATAGGCAAAAGTCACCTGCGGAAAATGAACCTTGAACCAGCGATCAAGCCGCATACCAACCTCATCGTCGGCAACCATATGACGCTTCACTTCAGCCATCAGAATACAGCGCGCCCGGCAGCAAGCCCTGCAAAAACCGCGACAAGCGACAAGAGGACCGAAGCAAGCACATAAACAATGCTCATGCCTATTTCCCGGCCTTCAAAAAGGCGCGCAAAATCAGCGGCAAATGCCGAAAACGTTGTGAAACCGCCTAGGATTCCTGTCGCAAGAAACAACTTCAAATTTGCCGGCAATTCCGGTCGCCGCAGGGTAAGCGCCATGAACAATCCCATCGCCAGGCAGCCAAAAATGTTGACCGCCAGCGTGGCCCAGGGAAACGCCGGACCAAAAAGCCGGGCACTGGCCATGCTGACACCGTAACGGCTCGCCGCGCCCAAGGCACCTCCAGCCGCAACCCACAAAGCCCCTTCCACGTCAGAGCCAGCCTTTGCGACGGAAATAAATGAACGGCGCCACCACAGACAGAGCCATCAAAGCCAGCGCAAATGGATAGCCATAAGGCCAATCCAGTTCCGGCATGACTTTGAAGTTCATTCCATAGACCGACGCCACAAGTGTGGGCGGCAGGAAAGTCACGGCAGCAACCGAGAAGATTTTGATGATGCCATTCTGCTCAATCGTGATCATCCCCAGCACCGCATCAAGCAGGAACCCGATCTTGCCCGAAAGAAAGCTCGCGTGATCGGCAAGTGACTGAATATCGCGTTGCAGGATCTTTGCCCTCGCGCGGTTTTCCTTGATGTCTTTTGTCTGGCTCACCTGATCAAGCAAGGCCTGCACAAAGGCCACAAGACGACCGATTGAAACCAGGCTTTCCCGCATGCGCGAGTTGAAGTCACCCTCTTCCCCGACCTTGCCAAGCAGTTCTTCAAGATTCTTGGGCTTGCGGCGAACCTTTTTCCTCTTCTCGATAAATGAAGTGTCGAAAACCTGTTTCGACGTCTCATCAATGATGGCACCAACCCGCTCCAGATGATCGGCACCACGGTCCACCACGGCTTCCAGTAGACTGATGAGAACGCCCCAGTTGGTCAAGGGTGTTGATTGCGGCTTCATTGCCTGCTTGACGTAGATCGGAAATGCCTGCGGATGGTGATAGCGGATCGTCACCAGCTGGTGGCCCTTGATGATGAACGTCACCGGCGATGATTCCGGCCGGTCATCATCACCGCGCCGGATCAGGTTGGCCGTCATGAAAGCTGCGCCATCTTCCTGGTACAATCGGCTCGACGCCTCAATCTCGGCCAACTCGCCACGCGTCGGAATGTCGATGCCCATGGAAGCTTCAACAGCCCTCTCTTCCTCAGCACTTGGCTCAACCAGATCAAGCCAAACGGCATCGGCCAAATGCGAAGGAACCGCATCCGCCGCATGCTCAATCAGACAATCCCGCTCGGTTCCGTAAATCGACAGCATCCCGCCTGCTTAGCCCTGCAAGTTGGTAAACCGCAAGGGCTGTTGCAGGACGGTTTCAACACTAGGCACATATTCACTTTGTCCATCGCCTTGCGTTGACAAAGTCTGCCGTTCAAGCAAAGTTTGAGATAACCATGTTACGCCTTGCTGCCCTGCTCTTGGCACTGTCAACCAGCCTCTCCATTGCTGGAACGCAAAACTATCAATGCTTCTATGCTTCGGGGAAAACAGCCATTGCAGGCTGCACCAAGGCACTGACGTCCAAAAAGCTTTTGCCAATCGAAAAATTCTCAATATTCCAGAGGCGCGGCTCGCTAAACATGGAGGCAAAGTATTTTAGACTCGCTGTTCGTGATTACCAACTGGCGATAGATACCGGCTTCGCCACTCCAGCCGATTTTCGCGAACTCGGCATCGCCCAATGGTGGCTAAACAAGCTCCCGGAGGCCGAAACCGCCATTCAGGAAGCTGTAAAGCGTGCACCCGACAACCTTTTGTACAAGTCCGACTTGGTCACCCTGCTGCATCAGATGGGTAAAAACGAAGTGGCTTTGGCCCTGCTCCAGTCAGTGCTCGCCGAAAATCCCTTTAACGCAGACTATCTCTATAAAACCGGGTACCAGCTCAACGATATGGGTCGCCATGAGGAAGCGTTGGCGCTACTCAAAAAAGCATCGGTATATGATCGGGAAAATCCGGAAGTTTGGGATGAGCTTGCTTATTCCCATCGCAGACAGAAGGAGTTCGATGCAGCACTTCAGGCTCAGGCTAAGGCCATCAACTATGACGTAAAGAATCCAAAACACTACCGCTTCCGCGCCGAAATCTATCAGGACAAGGGTGATTACGAGGCCGCCCTCGCCGATTACGACAAAGCGCTAAACCTTGAAAAAGATGGTGCTACTTATCTTCTACGTGCTTCCGCGCACATCGAGCTTAAGCACTTCGATGCCGCCAGAAAGGACGTTGGATCAGCGCGCAAGAAGGGCATTGCCGAAAATCGCGCACTGGTCATGGAAGGCCGCATTGCTTACGCGGAACAAGAATTCGCAGAAGCAAATCGCAAATGCGAACAGGCTGTAAAACGTGACCCAACAGACGCCGAAGCCAGTTACTGGCGCGGTCGTGCGCGTGCGGCTCTGGGCAAATACAAAGAGGCCATCGCCGACTACAAACTTTCTCTGGTCAAGTGGCCAGTTGACACATATACGATAGTCGATCTTGGTAACGCGCAACTGGCAGACGGCCAGACGAAGGAAGCGGAGAATAGTTTCCGCCGCGCCATCGCGCTGAGCCCAGGTTACGCTTATGGACTCGAACGTCTGTCACTTGCCCTGGTGAGTCTTGAAAAATGGGACGCAGCCGAAGAAATGGCTGATCGCGCCATTGCCGCCGACAGCAAACGGCCTGATCCATACTTTCACAAGGCGCAAGCGGCTCGCCGCTCCTCAACGCCTGCTCGCGGAATTGAACCCATCACGAAATACATCAGCATGGTGCCAGACAAGCCTTGGGGCTATCTTGAGCGTGCCCGCGTTCACATTTCAGCAAAAGACTACGCCGCAGCATTTCGCGACATCGAGAAGTCCCGCAAACTCGACCCTCAGTACAATGAGTTGCCCGGCGTGGAAGCATGGCGACTATCTGAAATGGGTGACAAACAGGCTTCTGTGCAAATTCTTGATGCTGCGATCAAGCAATTCCCGTCCGACCCCTGGCATCACTTGTCGCGTGGCTGGATCATGCTCAATTTGGCACGCCCGGTCGATGGCATGAAAGATTGCGAGCAGGCCGAAGACCTTGTTCCGTCGAGCGCTGAACCACTCCGCTGTCAAGCGCATATGCTGTTGCGCATGGAACGCCGGTCAGACGCGCAGCACATGTTGCTCCGCGCACTTGACAAGAACCCGGATTTCGGCCCGGCTCACTTCGATTTGGGCAGACTGGCATTCGAAGAACGGGACAATGATGCCGTCGTCAAGTTCATGACCAAAGCCATTGAACTTCAGACCTTCCCGGATGACGCACTTGTCTACCGCGCTGATGCCTACCACGCCATGGGCCTTCCTCAGGCTGCAAAACGAGACTATGAGCTCGCTTTGAAGACTGCGAAGAAAGATCTGGCAACTTATGTCGGTCGTCGCATTGCAGTATTGAAGGACCGCTTTGACCAGAATTTGCATGCCGAATATCCACAAAGGACGCGTTGGAAGCACTGATAGCTTTCGTGAGGCCTCCGATGGTCATTGAACCAATCCACATCATTGGCGGCGGCATGGCTGGCTCTGAGGCAGCGTGGCAAGCAGCCGAGGCAGGGGTTCCCGTGATCCTCCATGAAATGCGGCCCCACGTGGCAACCGACGCCCACAAGACCGATGGCCTGGCGGAACTCGTCTGCTCGAACTCATTCCGCTCGGACGACAAGGACCAGAACGCCGTCGGCCTGCTGCACGAAGAAATGCGAATGGCAGGATCGCTCATCATGGCCGTGGCCGACCAGCACAAGGTTCCCGCAGGCGGCGCTTTGGCGGTGGATCGCGATGCCTTTTCCAACGAAGTCACTGCCCGCATCACCAGCCATCCGCTGATCACAATTGAACGCGGCGAAGTCGCGGGCTTGCCACCCGCAGCCTGGGACAACGTCATCATCGCGACAGGCCCATTGACCTCGCCAGCGCTCGCCGATGCGGTACGCAAGCTGACAGGTGAAGAGCAGCTTGCCTTCTTCGACGCCATTGCCCCGATCATCCACCGTGAGACCATCAATTTGGACATCGCCTGGTTCCAGTCGCGCTACGACAAGGTTGGTCCCGGCGGCACCGGCAAGGATTATATCAACTGCCCGATGACGAAAGAGCAGTACGAGGCATTTGTCGCCGCACTGAACGAAGGCGAGAAAACCGACTTCAAGGAATGGGAAAAATCCACCCCCTATTTCAATGGCTGTCTGCCGATCGAAGTGATGGCCGAACGTGGCCCCGAAACCTTGCGCCATGGCCCGATGAAACCCATGGGCCTCACCAACGCGCATAACCCAACGGTGAAAGCTTATGCCGTCGTGCAACTACGCCAGGACAATGCACTCGGCACGCTCTACAACATGGTCGGCTTCCAGACGAAACTGAAATATGCTGATCAGGTCAGGGTTTTCCGAACCATTCCGGGATTGGAAAATGCCGAATTCGCCCGCCTCGGCGGCTTGCACCGCAACACCTTCCTCAATTCCCCTCAGGTCCTGGATTCACAAATGCGTTTGAAGGCAGATCCGCGGCTGCGTTTTGCTGGCCAGATCACTGGTGTTGAAGGTTACGTGGAAAGTGCCGCCATGGGCCTGATGGCAGGCCGCATGGCTTCTTCCGAACGCACCGGAAAGATTTTCGGGGTGCCACCCGCAACCACCGCCCACGGCGCGCTGATCAATCACATCACCGGCGGCCACATTGTGGTCACCGAAGGCAAGCAGTCGTCCTTCCAGCCGATGAACATCAACTTCGGCCTCATGCCGCCACCATCAGGCTATGTGACCAAAGGCATGAAATTCCAGGACAAGGCCATCGCCCGCAAACGCGCATATACATCTCGCGCACTGCATGACTTTGCAAACTGGCTTGGCGGCGCCGTTGACACAAAAGAATTGCGGGTAGCGCAATTATGAGACGCCATGATTTTCTTCGCGAAGGATTGCGCCTCTCTGTTGCCGAAGGCACCGGTGCTGCCCCCGTGGTCTTCCAACACGGGCTGTGCGGCAGCGCCGAGCAGACATTCGACGCCTTTCCCGTTGATCGACATTTCCGCTGTGTGACCGTCGAATGCCGCGGCCATGGCGGGTCAGAACCCGGCGATCCCGCGCGGTTCTCCATCGACACATTCACCGACGACGTGGCCGCCTACATGTCACGTTCGGCGATCACCCCCTGCATCGTCGGCGGCATATCCATGGGTGCAGCAATCGCGCTGCGCATGGCGGTGAAATACCCTGACCGGGTCAAGGCGATTGCACTCGTGCGTCCGGCATGGATTGTCGATCCGTCACCGCCCAACAACGCGCCCAACCGCGAAGTTGGAAACTTGCTCGCCGCCCTTCCAGCGAGGCAGGCTCAGGAGATTTTCCTGCAAGGCAAGACAGCCGCCATGTTGCGGCAGGACGCACCGGACAATCTTGCCTCACTCACTGGCTTCTTCTCGCGAGAACCAATAGCCATCACCAGCGCCTTGCTGCGGGCAATCGCAAGCGATGGACCAGGCGTTACCGTCGACGACCTCTCGCGCATCTCCGTGCCTGTATTGATTGTCGCTCACGCCAAGGACTTCATCCATCCGATGACATCTGCACGCGAATTGCAGCAACTCATCCCGTCAGCACGGCTTGTTCAGATCACCCCGAAGGCGGTGGACAAGCAGGCCTATACCAATGATTTGCGCACAGCCCTGCTGGACTTCTTCAAGGACGTGACGCAGTGAGTTTTCGGCGCGCCATTGCCGTCGACTTTGGCGGCACGCAAATCCGCACCGCCGTGATCACGGAAGATGGCACCATCGAACGCCGCCATGCCGTGAAAACCGCCGCGCGTGATGGCGCAAAAGTCATCGTGCAACAGATCATTGATGCCGTGCAAGCTTTGGGCGAGGTTCCAGATGCAGTTGGTGTAGGCCTCAGCTCACCCGGACCACTCGTTGCCAAGGAAGGTCTGATCGTCACCATCACCACGCTGGATAACTTCGACGATGTTCCTGTCGTAAATCTGATGGAAAGGCAGCTTCCTCACTGCGTGAAGCTCGAAAACGACGCGATCGCCGCTGCCATCGGCGAATGGAAAATGGGCGCAGGCCGTGGCGTCGAATCCATGGTCTATATGACCGTCAGCACCGGACTTGGAGGCGGCGTGATTGCCGATGGCAAAGTGGTTTTCGGCCGCAAGGGCTTTGCTGGCCACATCGGCCACATGGGCATCGTGGCCAATGGCGAACGCTGCGGCTGCGGCAACCGAGGCTGCTGGGAAGCCTATGCGTCGGCCACAAACTTCACCCGCCGCGCCATCCGCAGGGCGGCAGATCACAAATCATCCGTACTCGGACGAAACGGCAAGCTGATCGATGCCCGCGCCGTGCTCGAGGCCGCACAGGCTGGCGACAGCCTCGCTTTGGAATTGGTCGAAGAACAGGCCATGTATCTCGGAACCGGCATCACCAGCCTGCTTCACCTTTTCAGTCCGGAGGTCATCGTCATGGGCGGTGGCATGTCAAACGGCTTTGACCAATTGCACCCTGGGATCGTGGCCCATGTGCAAGACAACGCCATGCCCGCATTTCGCGAAGTGCCCGTGGTCCGGGCCGCACTCGGTGACAATTCAGGCCTCTTGGGCGCAGCAATGATGGTATTTGACGACAATAAACTCTCATAGGTTGAAATCAATTCTAAGCCACCCAGGAGCCTCGTCAGGCACTTTTTGTGCTTTTAGGCTGTCTGATGCCAAACAATCCTAGAACCTCTTCCTGAGCCAAATTTGCAGCCGAAAACGCCTATTCAGACTGTATAGTCCTAGATCGCCTCCCGCCGCGCCGCCCGCCAGATCAGGAACTGCCTTTTCAGCGGAGACAGGAAACCGGGCGGACCAGACAAATAGTTCTCGGTCAAGGCAGCGGGCACATAGGCTGCCAGCACAGCTGGTGGCAATGGCAGCGCCCGCGCCTCCCCCAATCGCTTCATGGCATGGGTTTTCAAACTTTCTCTGGTCTCACCGATTGGTATGAACGCGGCATTTCCAGCAGCCAAAACTTTCGCAATTCCGAGTGCCACCCCGGCCAAACCACTGAGATCAGCCACACCACGCGCGTCCTCGGGCGACAGGATCATCGCTGCAAGTTGAAACACGCCAGCTTCCGTCTCTCCGAGATAACCCTCAAGGGCCGCGAGCGAGGGCATCCGGTCGGCATAGAGATCAAACCGACGCGCTTCGACCATTGCCTTGAGTGGCACAACCGGCAGACCGACAACGGCAAGCGCCGCCGCAACCGGATGATCCACCGCGGCTCCCCGCTCTATCGAATCAAGTGTTTCTGCCCACCATTGCAACCGGATTTCGCCAATCTGCGCCTCGCTCACCAAGCGCGGAATGCGCGCCAGCTCGGCTGCAAAGGCATAAAGAGCGAGCAGCGCAGGTCGCTTCTCTGGTGGCGCATAAAGTGAGGCAAGATACCGGTCTCGATCATGCTCGCGGACCAGGTCAGCAATCATCCACTGCCCCCACCACAATCCTAAACCGTTCGCGCATCCGCCACACTCACCAGCCCCGCCGCCACCCGCCGTCCTTCGGCGAGTACGATGTTGTAGATGTGAATCGCGGCACTCGTGGTCATCACATCGAAAGCAACACCACTTTCGCCGAGATACTTGCGCACCGCTGCCGGTAGAACATCCATCACCGGTCCGCTGCCAATCAACAGCATGTCAATACCGCTCCGTTCACGGACGAATGCGTCAAAATCATCAGGCGAACTCTGCGTCAACGAAGAAACCGGCCATGCGCGCATTCCGCTCGGCAGCACCAGAACCGAGCCCTGATGCGACATGCCGCCGAAACGAAAACCACCATCGCCAAAAGAGTCAATCGGCTCGCGAGAGGGAAGGAAGCGCGCCGCCTCGCTCACGTGGTTTGCTTCGCCGCGTTCGTCGATGCCGACCCCCAATCGCGGCTTGTGCCCAACAGGATAAGCAACGGCGCACCAATGAAGATCGACGAATAGGTACCGACAAACACACCCCAGATCATTGCAAAGGTAAACCCGCGAATGACTTCACCACCAAAGATGTAGAGCGAAAACAATGCGATTAAAGTACACACAGAGGTCAGCAACGTGCGTGGCAAAACTGAGTTGACCGAGAAATCGATCAGGTCGGCAATCGGCATGGACTTGTATTTGCGCAAGAACTCGCGGATGCGGTCAAACACAACGACGGTGTCATTCAGCGAATAGCCAATGATCGTCAGAATGGCCGCGATGATTGACAGGTTGAATTCCAGCCCGATGAGGCTGAACAAGCCAATCGACAAGACCGTGTCGTGCAAAAGTGTGGCAACGCCGGCGACGGCAAATTGCCATTCAAACCGCGCCCACAGGTAAAACAGCACGAAAACAATCGAAATCAACACCGCGCCGATGGCCTGCTCGGTCAATTCGCCGGAAACTTTTGGGCCCACAAACTCAACGCTGCGATAATCGATCTTGTCGCCGAGTGTCGCCTTGATCTTGGTGATCGCCGCCTGTTCCGCTTCTTCACCACCGGCTTGTGCTTCCAGCCTTATCAATACGTCATTGGGCGAGCCAAATTCCTGGAGCTCGACATCGCCAAGCTCCAGATTGCCCAGCTTGGTGCGCAAATCATCAAGATTTGCAGGCCCCGGAGTCCGGATGGTGATAACTGAACCACCCTTGAAATCCACCCCGTAATTCAGCCCCGGATTGAAGAACAGGAGGATTGATGCAATGGCCAGGATACTGGACACAAAATATCCAAAGCGGCTGATGCGCATGAACGGAATCTTGGTTCCATCCGGAACAAAACGGATTGGTTTCCAACGCATCAGAGATTGATCTCCTTCGGCCTGTAGCGTTTGACCCACAAGGCGACGACAAGTTTGGTCAAGGTAAAGGCTGTGAACATGGTGGTGAAAATGCCAAGTGCCAGCGTCACGGCAAAGCCGCGGATCGGACCAGAACCGACACCAAACAGCACAACGGCGGCAATCAGGGTGGTCACGTTGGCATCGAGCACGGTACCAAGCGCAGCCTTGAACCCATGGTCAATGGAACTCAGCGCCGTACGTCCGTTCTTCCACTCTTCACGGATCCGTTCATAAATCAGCACGTTGGAGTCAACGGCCATGCCGAGCGTCAGCAAAATACCGGCAATGCCAGGCAATGTGAGCGTGAATCCGAAAAACGACATGACAGCGATGAGCAGGATCAGGTTTCCCAGCAGCGCAAAATTGGCAAACCAGCCGAACAAGCCATAGGGCAAAAGCATGAACAGCATGACAGCTGCCACGCCGATGATGCTCGCCATGAAACCGGCTCTCACAGAGTCAGAACCAAGACTTGGCCCAACAGTGCGTTCCTCCACGATATTGAGTTTTGCTGGCAACGCACCGGACCGCAGCACGATGGCGAGGTTCGCGGTTTCCTGCGTCGAGAACTGCCCGGAAATCTGCCCTGAACCACCAAGGATCGGCTCATTGATATTCGGTGCACTTTGCACCACTTTGTCCAGCACGATGGCAAAAGGTCGGTTGACGTTATCAGCAGTCAGCTTGGCAAAGCGTTGTGCGCCTTTGCTGTTGAAACGGAAAGTCACAACAGGCCGATTCTGCTGATCAAAGGAGGGCTGTGCGTCCGTCAGGTCTTCACCGTCCACCGTTGAGCGGCTGGACGTTTGTACCCACATTTGCGGCAGCGATTTCAGATCCTGTTCGGTGACGTCCTGCTTGGCAGTTGTCTTTTCGGCAACCAATCGGTCTACCTCTTCCTTGCTGGGATAGCTCACGCAATCTTGTGGCGGATTTTGCCCGGCTCCGGTCGGCTGCTCTTCGCACAACAACTGAAACATCAGCTTCGCCGTGCCCTTCAACAAGTCCTTCAACTGCCCGGTATCCTGCAACCCCGGCACCTGCACAACGATGCGGTCAACGCCCTGTTGCTGGATCACAGGTTCCGTCGTTCCGAGGCCATTGATGCGCTTGCCCACGATCGTCAGTGACTGCTTGATGGCAGCTGCAATGCGCGCCTGCAATCCAGCCTCGGATATCGTCAATGCCAGACGGTCGTCAGTGCGCGAATAATCCATCAGATTGGCGCTGCTTGCACCAGTGAGGATGTTTACACCTTGCGGCGGCACCAACTGCTTGACCGCCTCCTCGGCCTTTGTCATGTCTTCCGGCTTGGTGATCTTGACGCTCACCGAATTGGCAGAACGCTGCACATTGCTGTAGCCCACTTTTGCCGCCCGCAACGCTGCGCGGATGTCACCGGCAGTTTGCAGCAGCGTGTCTTCAATCAGCTGCTTGCGATCCAGTTCCAGCAAAACGTTTGCGCCACCCTGCAGGTCAAGCCCGAGGGTCATAGGCCGCAAACCAAGGTTCGCCCGTGCCCAATCCTGCTGCGGCTTTGGCAGCACGTTGGGTACAGACAGGATCAATCCGAGAACCAGTGCGGCAAAAATGGCAATCGTCTGCCAACGTGAAAAATGCATGAGCTCGTTGGCCTACTTTGCTGGTTCGCCTTTGCTGCGCACATCACTCAGCGCAGATTTAGCTTGTCGGACTTTCACATTCTCGCCGACTTCGATGATGATTTCGTTGTCATCCACCACCCGGACCACCTTGCCGATCAGCCCGCCATTGGTAACCACTGTGTCACCTTTGCTGACCTTCGACATCATGTCCTGGTGCTCTTTCAGCTTCCGCTGTTGCGGCCGGATCATCAGAAAATAGAACACGCCCATGATGGCGATCAGCGGCACGATCATGCCAAACATGTCGACGGCACCGGGCGCACCGGCGGTTTGCGCAAAAGCTTCGGAAATGAACATCAGCGACCAGAGGGCCATACGCCCCCACCCCTATTGAAAAGTTGCGCTAGATATAGCGATGGAATAGGCCATTGCAACTGATTTGGAGGGGCCGCGATGGTAACAAAAAAAGAGCTCGATTTATGGGAGCGTGTCGCTGACGCATTGGAGCGGCTCGCCCCGCCTGTACCAGCTCTGCCGGATTTGAAGGCCAAAGAGGCCTTCCAGTGGCGGCAAACCCAGAACCACAACGGTTTCCTCGACCCCGTCGCCAAGGTGAACCGTGTCGACATTGCACTGTTGAAGGGCATAGACCTGGTCAAGGAACAGCTTGTTGAAAACACCCGGCGCTTCGCCAAAGGGCTTCCTGCCAATAACGCCTTGCTTTGGGGCGCCCGCGGCATGGGTAAGTCTTCGCTGGTCAAGGCAGCTCACAGCACGGTTGCCAAATCCGTCCGCACTCTGAAGATTGTCGAAATCCACCGCGAAGACATCAACGCGCTGCCACAACTCATGACATTGCTGACCGCGCAAGCCAAATACCAGTTCATCGTCTTCTGCGATGACTTATCATTTGACGCCCAGGACACGTCCTACAAGTCATTGAAAGCGGCCCTGGATGGCGGGCTCGAAGGCCGACCCAGAAATGTGATTTTCTATGCAACCAGCAACCGACGCCATTTGCTGCCGCGCGACATGATCGAAAACGAAAGCTCAACCGCCATCAACCCCGGCGAGGCCGTGCAGGAAAAAGTCTCGCTTTCCGACCGCTTCGGATTGTGGCTCGGTTTCCACAGTTGCACTCAGGAAGAATTTTTCGACATGATCGAAGGCTATGCAGCCCACTTCGCGTTGCCCCTGTCCAGCGCAGAACTGCGCGCCGCCGCAATCGAATGGTCAGTCACTCGCGGCAGCCGCTCCGGCCGCGTGGCATGGCAGTTCGTGATGGATCAAGCCGGCAAATTGGGAAAGAAGCTTTGATCCCCCTATTCCACCGTAACTGATTTCGCGAGGTTGCGTGGCTGGTCAACGTCCGTGCCGATGATGATCGCCGCGTGATACGCCAGCATCTGGACCGGAATGGCATATATAAAAGGGCTGATGAACGCATGTGCATGCGGAACGCGAATGTGGCGGAATGTCTTCTCCGCATTGTCCTTGTGTGAAAGATCATCAGTGATCAGAACAATCTTGCCGCCACGTGCCGCCACTTCTTCCATGTTGGAGATGGTCTTCTCGTAAAGCTCGTCGCGCGGTGCAATAACGATCACCGGAACGTTTTCGTCGACCAATGCAATCGGACCATGTTTCAACTCACCTGCAGCATAGCCTTCGGCGTGGATATAGGAAATTTCCTTGAGCTTGAGCGCACCTTCCAGTGCAAGCGGGAAATTGATGCCGCGGCCGAGGAACAACACATCGCGCGCCTTGGCAATATCCTTGGCAACGCTGGCAATGTTTTTCTCTTCCTTGAGAATATCAGTCATGAAGCGTGGTGCCGCAATCAACGCGCCAACCAGCTCTTCTTCCATTGCCTTGGTCAATGTGCCGCGAATCTTGCCAGCCAACAGGGCAAAACAGGCAAGTACCGCAAGCTGACAGGTAAAGGCCTTGGTCGATGCAACGCAGATTTCGGGCCCGGCAAACGTGCGCAACACCATCTCGGCCTCACGCGCAATTGTTGATTCAGGCACATTGACCACGGCAACCGTATGCTGGTTCTGCGACTTCGAATAGCGCAATGCCGCCAATGTATCTGCGGTTTCACCAGACTGTGAAATGACGATCGCGAGACCATTCTTGGTCATTGGCGCTTCGCGGTAGCGGAACTCAGATGCAACATCGACATCGACAGGCAGTCGCGCAACTTTTTCAAACCAGTACTTCGCCGCAAGCCCGACATAAGCCGATGTGCCACAGGCAGTGATCGTGATCCGGTCAAGTGTCTTGAAATCAAACGGCAGCTTTTCAGGAACGCGAATGGTGCGCGTTGAAAAATCGACATATTCTGCCAACGTGTGTCCAACCACTTCCGGCTGCTCGGCAATTTCCTTGGCCATGAAGTGGCGGTGATTGCCCTTGTCGACCAGCATCGAAGATGCTTGCGAAAAAGTCATGGGCCGCGACACTTTCTTGCCATCCGCGTCCATGATCTCGGCAGATGTATGGGTCATCGCAACCCAATCACCGTCTTCAAGATATGTAATGCGGTTGGTGAACGGCGAAAGCGCGATGGCATCTGAACCAAGGAACATTTCACCATCGCCATGACCGATGGCCAATGGCGGGCCATTGCGTGCGCCGAACAACTGTCCACCATCGCTCTTGAACAGAATGCCCAGGGCAAATGCGCCATGCAGCCTGCCCAGAACCGCCTGCACAGCCTCGCGCGGTGTCTTGCCATTGCGGCGTTCGCGGGCAATCAACTGCACCACGACTTCAGTATCTGTTTGCGATGAAAACTTGCAACCATCAGCGAGCAGCTCGTCTTTCAGTGCGCGGAAATTCTCGATGATGCCGTTGTGAACGATCACCACATCGTCAACGATATGGGGATGGGCATTCTCTTCGGTGACACCGCCATGTGTTGCCCAGCGTGTGTGACCAATGCCGATGTTTCCATCAAGCGGATTGGAACGCAACACCGCTTCCAGGTTCTTGAGCTTGCCGACTGCACGACGGCGTTCAATCTTGCCATCGACAATTGTTGCAACGCCCGCTGAATCATAGCCACGATATTCGAGCCGACGCAGCGCCTCGACGATACCTAATGCCACCGGAGCCTTGCCAAGAATTCCAACGATACCACACATGATCTGTCCCTACTTCTTTGCCTTCTTGGCTTTTTTTGCTGCGAGGATGGCGCGATAGCTTTTCGCCCAGCCTTCCTTGATTCTGAATTCGGGCCGCGCCACTGCAAGCGCATCGCCCGGAACATTTTTTGTGACCACTGTGCCGGCTGCAATATTCGCACCATCACCAATCGTCACCGGAGCCACCAGCGCCGAGTTCGATCCGACAAACACGTTCTCGCCGATTGTGGTCAAGTGTTTTTCATAGCCGTCATAATTGCAGGTAATGGTCCCTGCCCCGATGTTTGACGCCTTGCCGACAATGGCATCGCCGACATAGGACAAGTGATTGACCTTGGCACCTTCGCCGATGTCGGCTTTCTTGATCTCCACAAAATTTCCGATATGCGCGTTTGCACCGATCATTGCGCCAGGACGCAACCGTGCAAACGGACCAATCCGCGATCCCGCACCAATCACTGCACCCTCGAAATGCGAATGACCCAGGATAGTGGCATTGTCACCGACTCGCACACCCGGCCCGAAAATTACGTTGGGTTCAATCACCACATCCTGTCCGATAACAGTATCCGCGGAAAAGTAGACGCTTTCCGGATCAACAAGCGTGGCACCATTTTGCATGGCAGCCTTGCGATATTTTGTTTGCAGGATCTTTTCGATGCCAGACAATTGCAAACGGTCATTGACACCCAGCACCGTAAATTCATCGCAACGCTCCAGCGCCACCTTGCGACCTTCAGAATTCACCAGTTCGACCAGATCAGTAAGATAGATTTCACCCTTGGCATTGTTGCCCTTGATCTTCGGCAACAGTCGCCAAAGATATTCCGAATCAATCGCGATGATCCCGCTATTACAGAGGTTTATCTGCTTTTCCTCAGGCGACGCATCAAGCTCTTCGCGAATGGCGATAATCGTCTCATCACGTTTGGTAATGAGACGTCCATAGCCTTTTGGGGTTGCGGTCACAAATCCAAGAACCGCCATGGGATGCTCAGCATCCACTTTCGTCAGCAGCCGCTTCAAATCCGCAGCATCTACCATGGGCACGTCACCGTAAAGCACCAGAGCGATGCCCTTGAACCCTTTGAACGCCGCTTGCGCCATCAACACGGCATGGCCCGTTCCCTTGCGCTCGGTCTGTTCGGCAAAAAGCGCCTGCGGCAAATAACGCTGCGCCTCCTTGCGCACATTTTCCATGCCCGGGCCATGCACCACCACGCTGAGTGCTGGTGTAAGCACCTTTGCTGCTGCTAAAACATGCCCCAGAAGACTGCGGTTCGCAGCCTGGTGCAGAACCTTTGGCAAAGCCGAACGCATGCGCGTTCCCATGCCTGCCGCCAACACGATTACGCCTGTTTCTTTCATGATCTCATTGAGTTGTATTGTTACCGAAGACTCGCCTGGCGGGCTTTTAGACACAAAATCATGACAAGTCCCTAAAATGCAGCAATTTTAGCTAACAACGCACACTTGACCCGACCGCCCTTGCCCCCTAAGGACGGCCCTGTTCAAGAATCCTTGTGAAAACGGGCCCGTAGCTCAGTGGTAGAGCATCTGACTTTTAATCAGAGGGTCACGCGTTCGAACCGCGTCGGGCTCACCAATCACTTCGGATTTACAGTAAGTTAACGTCAATCTGGGGGTCGCATGGCTGATGATTTACGCCGCGTTGCAACCACCCCTCTTTTGTCGATCGTAATTCCGACATTTAACGAATCCCGGAATGTCAGGCTGCATTTCGCTGCCTTGCAGAAAGCGCTTGGGCCACTCAGGTGGGAGGCCATCTATGTCGATGACGACAGCCCGGATGGAACAAGCAATGTACTGCGCGACATGGCGCAGGAATATCCAAACATCCGGCTCATCCATCGCATCGGCAGGCGCGGCCTTTCTTCGGCAGTCATTGAGGGAGTTCTCTCAACCAGCTCACCACTTATTGCGGTCATGGACTGCGATTTGCAGCATGATGAATTGATTTTGCCAGTGATGTTGAAATCACTGCAATCAGAACCTTTGGACATTGTCATCGGCTCGCGTTTCGTCGATGGCGGCAGCACTGGCGACTGGGACCACAAACGACTTGCCATGAGCAAGTTTGCAGCACGCGTCAGTCACCTCATCGTCAAGCAAAAACTCAGCGATCCCATGAGCGGCTATTTCATGATGACGCGGGATGCTTTCACCAATACGGTGAAAGGTCTGTCGGGACACGGCTTCAAGATTCTTCTCGATCTCTTTGCGTCAAGCCCCACGCCATTGCGCTTCAAGGAGATACCGTTCACCTTCGGCCTGCGCCAACACGGCGAGAGCAAAGTCGACTCCACCGTGTTGCTCGAATATGCCTTCATGTTGATCGACAAATATTTCGGCGGCTTCATTCCTCCACGGCTGGTGTTCTTTTCGCTTGTCGGCGCACTTGGAACTTTGGTGCATTTCGCCGTTTTGAGCATCACGCTCTTTCTTGCAAGGCAGTCCTTTGAATATGCTCAAAGCCTGGCAACACTTGTCGCCATGACGTCAAATTTTCTCATGAACAACGAAATCACTTTCCGCGACAAGCGTCGGCGTGGCAGAAAAATGATCTGGGGCCTGTTGACGTTCTACTTCGTTTGTTTCGTCGGCTTGCTCGGCAATGTCGGCATATCCAGCTACCTTTTTTATAGCCGCTACACCTGGTGGCTCTCGGCCCTCGCCGGCATCGCAATTGGAACGATCTGGAACTACAGCGTTTCGGAAGCGATTACCTGGAAACGGAAGTGACAAACTATCCGCGCAGGAACCGCTCGACCAATTTCACCCAAAACGCAGCGCCTTTTGCAAGGAGTGCGTCATTGAAGTTATATCCAGGATCATGCAGGTTGGCCGAAGCGCCATTGCCAATTCCAAAGTAGCATCCTTTCACGCGTTCTTGGAAGAATGCGAAATCTTCGGAAAACATGAAGGGGCCAGGCAGATCGATTGCTTCCGCAGACTGCCCTGATCCAATGGCAACATCACGCACAGTTTCCGCAAGACCCGCATCGTTATAACCGGTCGGATAGGAAATGCCTTGGCCATAAATGATCTCGGCCTCACAGCCGAAGGCCTGCGCCATATCTTTTACAATTTTTGGAAGCCTTGCCGCACACAATTCCCGGGCCTTGGCAGAAATCGTCCGTACACCGATCTTCAAGTCAACCCGCGACGGGATCACAGTTGCCAGCACACCACCGTGAATGGCACCGACCGTAATCACTGCCAGGTCATTCGGATCAAGATTGCGTGACACGATTGTCTGCAATCCCGTTACGATGGAAGCAGCAGCGACAACCGGATCACGCGCCTGATGCGGCAGGCCACCATGCCCGCCAACACCAATGATTCCGACCTCGACAATATCAACACAGGCCGTGATCGCACCGGGCCGCACCACGACTTGCCCGATGTCAAATCCCGGCAGATTATGCAGCGCAAATACCCCGTCCACATTGTGCTTCTCGAACAGGCCTTCATCGACCATGCGCTTGGCACCACTGATATCTTCTTCAGCCGGTTGAAACACCAGCATCACCTTGCCGTCAAATACGCCGTCTTCGGCAAGATATTTCGCGGCAGCAAGCAGTGTGGCAGTATGGCCGTCATGTCCGCAGGCATGCATCACACCAGCCGTCTTTGAAGCATAGGGAAGATTGGTCTGCTCATGAATTGGCAACGCGTCCATGTCGGCACGCAGCGCAATCGTTTTCGAGGATTTGCCCTTCTGGAGAATGCCGACAACGCCCGTCTCCGCCCAGCCAGTTTCAACCACATACCCGTAAGACCGCAGTCGTGCAGCCACAATGCCGCTCGTGCGATGCTCCATGAACTGCAATTCCGGATGCGCATGCAGGTCTTGCCGAAGTTCAACAAATTCTGGGACAGTCGTTTTGAGTTTCTCTTCAATCATCGCCGTTGCGGAACCTGACGTTCTAAGTAGCCAAAACCACGGGTGATAATGAATGTCAGCGCCATATAGAGAGCAGCGGCAACAATGAGAGGTTCATATGTGAGGTAAGTGTTTTGCCTCACGCGCAATATCACGCCAAAAATGTCAAGCACAGTCACGGTGGCGGCAAGCGGTGTCGCCTTGAGCATCAAGACCGTTTCACTCGCAAGCGTCGGAAGCACGTTTCGGAAGGCGCGCGGCAGCCAGATCCGTCGCAACACTGTCCACGGCGACATGCCATAGGCACGAGCAGCCTCAAGTTCGCCCTTCGGCACAGACAGAAACGCTCCACGCAATATCTCGCCGGCATAGCCCGCTTCATTGAGCGTGAACGCCAGGATGGCGTAATAGTAACCCTCCCTCAGGATGGGCCAGAATGCGCTTTGGCGGATCTCGGGATAGGCGGCAAACACCGACCCTAACCCAAAATAGAAGAGCCATAGCTGTACAAGCAGCGGCGTGCCGCGCATCAAGGTGCAGTAACCGCGTGCAAGAGCGGCTAGCCATTTAGGTCCGGTGACCTGAACCAGTCCAATCGGCACAGCCAGGATCACACCGAAAAACATTGATATGACGAGCAGTTGGACACTGAGCCACAGACCTTTGGTGAGAAGAGGCAAATACTCGGGGACCCATGACCAGTTCATGCCTCTGCCTCACGCCAGCCGAGTCTGGCCGCGCCGATAGCGGCTTTCCAACATACCGATGAAGTAGTTGGAGATGAGAGTAATTGCCAGATAGATCAGCGCCGCTGTCACGAAAAACAGCATATAGCGTTTGGTGAAAGCCGCCGCTGAGGCCGTCGTCGACAACAGTTCATAGTTTCCAACGACTGCGACGAGTGCAGTTTCCTTGATGACACTCAGCCAGAGATTCGAAAGGCCAGGCAGGGCATTGGGCAGCATGATGGGAAAGGTTATGCGCCGGAATATCTGGAAGCCACCCATGCCAAAAGCTTTGCCAGCGTCGAACTGCCCCGCTGGAATGGTGAGGATGGCGGCGCGGAAAACCTCGGTATGGTAAGCACCATGCACGATTCCCAACACCAGGATCGCAGCCAATGTTCCATTGACTTCGATCGGGCCGAGACCGAACAATCCCAACAATTGATTTATGCCGCGTGTTCCTGCGAAATAGAGAAACAGGATCATGACCAACTCCGGCACTGACCTGATGATCGTGGTATAGACAGCAGCCAAACTGCGCGCAATTGCGCCTCCGTAGAGCTTGGCTGAAGACCCGACCAGTCCCAGGCAAATGGCAATCAGAAATGCACACGCAGCAATGAGCAACGTAAACTGCGTTCCCCGGAGCAACTCGTCCCCAAAGCCCTTGTCACCAAAACTCAGAATTTCAGGGATCATGGCACGCAGCAAAAAAACGGCCACCCGTGGGTGGCCGTTGTGATGGGTCAACCTTTCGGCGGCAACTGCATAAGGCCATCGAGGCCATACTTCTTCGTTAGTTCTTCGAACACGCCCTTGGCGGCCAGCGACTTGATGGCAGCGTTGATCTTCTCCTTCAATGCTGTGTCTTCCTTGCGCAGGCCGACGCCGACGCCATCGCCAAGAATTTCTGGGTCGTGTGGAACAGCGCCCTTGAGTTCACAGCAAGCCTTGCCTTCATCTGTCATCAGAAAATCACGCAGGGCAACACCATCCGCCATAAGATAGTCGACGCGCCCTGCTGAAAGGTCGGCATTTGCCTCATCCTGCTTCTGGTAAGCCTTGGAGACAGCACCCTTGGCCACATAATACTTGTCGATATAATTCTGGTGAATGGTGGCACCTTGCACTCCGATCACCTTGCCGGAGAGATGCTCGGGCGTAAAATCCTTGTCTCCCGTCTTTCCGCCGATGATCACGGCAGCCGACTGATAGTACATATCGGAAAAATCGATCTGTTCCTTGCGCTTGGCCGTGATGGACATGGAACCGAGAATGCCATCCATCTTCTTCTCAAGAAGTGCCGGGATGATGCCGTCCCAGGCGATCGGGATCATCGTGCACTTTTCATTCATTTCAGCGCACAAAGCATTCATCAAATCAAATTCCCAGCCTTCCCATGCACCAGCTGCGTTCTGTGATGTGAACGGCGGATAGGCTGACGTATCCGTCGCAAACACCAGATCAGCCTTTGCGGCTGTCGCACCAATCGCAAGCGCAGCAACGGCCGCGAGCAGCACACTTTTTGTAAACTTCATTTAGTCCCCTCCAGTTGATTTTATTATTAGCAACACTAATGGATGCCAGACACGAATTGTTTGCATCGGGCACTCGTCGGGTCACCGAACACTTTTGCCGGCGGCCCCTCTTCTTCAACAACACCCTTATGAAGATAAATCACATGTGAAGACACGTCACGTGCAAACTTCATCTCATGGGTGACCAAAATCATGGTGCGCCCTTCTGACGCGAGGTCCCTGATGACCCGCAGCACTTCCCCGACCAGTTCAGGATCAAGCGCAGAAGTAGGCTCATCGAACAACATTACCTTCGGTTGCATCGCGAGTGCCCGCGCAATGGCAGCACGTTGCTGCTGTCCGCCGGACAGAAAACTGGGATATTGGTCACGCTTTTCAAAGAGACCAACTTTCTGCAAGAGCAGTTCCGCCCGCTCGATTGCTTCCGCCTTGGGCACCTTAAGAACTTGCATTGGTGCCTCGATCACGTTCTGCAAAACCGTCATGTGCTGCCACAAATTGAAGCTCTGGAAAACCATGCCAAGCCGCGTCCGAATGCGTTCGACCTGACGCTTGTCGACAGGGTGCAAGGAACCATCAGTACCCGGCTTCAGTGCAATCTCTTCGCCCGTGACAGTGATGCGGCCCTTGCTCGGCAGTTCCAGGAAATTGATGCAGCGCAAAAACGTGCTCTTTCCCGATCCCGATGATCCGATCATCGAAACCACATCGCCTTCACACGCCGTGAGTGAAACACCCTTGAGTACTTCCAGCGGGCCAAAGGACTTGTGCAAGTCTTCAACCACCACGGCACGCGGACGATCAATACTCATACTGCTTTGGTACTCCCCAAGACCGAATGGACGCTACCGTGACTTTGCCTTTTGGTCAAATCAGGTTTATCGTCTGCCAAATGACAGTCACCACAGCGACTGCATTGAGGGAGTAACAACATGAAGAAACTGAGTCTCGTTGCGTTGATTGCCGCAGCAAATCTCGCTGCCGCGCCACTTGCTGCAACGGCGCAAGAAATGAAAAAGGAAGTTGGTGCCGGTGAAGGCCAGGTCGATATTGTCGCCTGGCCCGGTTACATTGAAAACGGTTCGACCGACAAGGCCTATGATTGGGTCACAGACTTCGAAAAGAAGACCAGCTGCAAGGTGAACGTAAAGACCGCCGGCACGTCTGATGAAATGGTGGCCCTGATGAACGAAGGTGGCTTCGACCTCGTCACGGCATCAGGCGACGCGTCACTCCGCTTGATCGCAGGCAAGCGCGTGCAGCCTGTCAATGTTGATCTGATCCCATCATTCAAAAGTGTCGACGAGCGTCTGCAGAAAGCCCCTTGGCATTATGTGAAGGACACGCATTACGGTGTACCATACCAATGGGGTGCCAACGTGCTGGCCTACAATGCCAAGGTTTTCCCCGAAGCCCCCAAGAGCTGGTCTGTCGTTTTTGAGGAACAGAACCTGCCGGATGGCAAATCTAACAAGGGGCGAGTGCAGGCTTTTGACGGCCCGATCTACATCGCCGATGCAGCACTTTACCTCATGAAGAAGAAGCCGGAACTTGGCATCAAGGATCCCTATGAACTGACCGAAGACCAGTACAAGGCAGCGCTCGACGTGTTGCGCGGACAACGCAAACTGGTTGGCCGCTATTGGCACGATGCCATGATCCAGATTGACGACTTCAAGAACGAAGGCGTTGCCGCGTCATCCTCCTGGCCATTCCAGGTCAACTTGTTGCAAGCCGACAAAGCAGCCATGGAAAAGACGCCTGTTGCATCAACCATCCCGGATGAAGGTGCAACCGGCTGGGCCGACACCACCATGATGTCAGCAGACGCCGCGCATCCAAATTGTGCTTATATGTGGATGGAACATTCCATCCAGCCAAAGCTGCAAGGTGACCTTGCCGCATGGTTTGGTTCAGTTCCTGCCAACACGGCAGCATGCAAGGGCAATCCCCTGCTCACCGACACAGGCTGCGACACAAATGGACTTGGCAATTTCGACAAGATCCATTTTTGGCGCACACCCGTCGCCAAGTGCACAAGCCAGGAAGCTGGCTGCGTGCCCTATCATCGCTGGGTCACCGACATGATCGCCGTTCTGGGCGGTCGTTGAACTTCCGGTACGAGCAAACCTCGCCTTTCCAACATTCCGTTGGAAAGGCATTTTTGATTTGGCAAATATGACACCTGCTGTCCGCTTCACCGATGTAAACCGGCACTTCGGCAAGGTGCGCGCTGTCGACAATCTCTCGCTGGAGATTGCCGAGGGCGAATTCTTCGCGCTGCTTGGTCCCTCAGGGTCCGGCAAGACGACCTGCTTGCGCCTCATCGCCGGTTTCGAACAGCCCACCAGTGGTGAAATCGAAATTTTTGGCGAACATGCTGAACACCTGCCGCCCTATCGGCGCAACGTGAATACCGTGTTCCAGGACTATGCCCTGTTTCCACACATGACCATCCTGGACAATGTCGCTTACGGATTGATGGTGAAGGGTGTCGGCAAGGCCGAACGCCACAGCAAAGCTGAAGAGGCCCTCGCGCGCGTGGCACTTGCAGGTTATGGCGAGCGCCGCCCTGGGCAACTTTCAGGTGGACAACGCCAACGCGTCGCCCTCGCCCGCGCGCTCGTCAACGAGCCAAAGGTTCTTCTGCTCGATGAACCCCTCGGCGCACTCGATCTCAAACTCCGCGAACAGATGCAGGATGAACTGAAAGAACTGCAACGCGAACTCGGAATTACTTTTGTATTCGTGACGCATGATCAAGGCGAGGCCCTGTCGATGGCTGACCGCATCGCAATTTTCAACGAAGGCCGCATCGTTCAGGTCGGCACGCCGACAGATGTATACAATAATCCCAATACGCGATTTGTCGCTAACTTTGTCGGTTCGTCCAATCTTCTTCCTCCGCCTTTCACCAAGCTTAATCACTGGTGCAGCCTGCGGCCTGAAAACATTGCAATTCTCTCTCCCGGTCAGGTGATCCCCAAGGCCATGACGACCGTGGAAGTCACCGTGAAAAGCATTCACTATCAGGGTGCAGCAAATCGCGTTCAGACAGTAACCAGTGATGGCGTGGTCTTTACAGCCACATCACCAAAATCCGACATCCAGGTTGGCAGTCGCATTCAACTGGGCTGGATGCCCGAAGCGGTCAATCACATGGAAAGCGAAACATGAGTGCCGCCACGATCGCTGATCGAGGCGGCATCCTTCGCGCCATGTCAGATGTCCTGTTTCGCAACCCGCGTTTGGTGCTGGCAATATTCCTCGCACCGCCATTGCTGTGGCTGGGCATCATCTACTTGGGCTCGCTCATCGCGCTGCTCGCCCATGCGATGTTTGCCATAGATGATTTCGCCGGAATCATTGTCTACGAACCCACATTTGCGACGCTGAAACAACTCTTCCAGCCGGCAAATTTCGACATCATTCTGCGCACCCTGATCATGGCAGCAGCAGTCACATTTGCATCAGCCCTTATCGCCTATCCATTCTGCTATTTCGCTGCACGCTATGCCAAGGGCAAATGGAAAGCACTATTCTACCTGCTCGTCATGCTGCCCTTGTGGTCAAGCTACCTTGTGAAAGTCTACGCATGGAAACTCGTGCTGGCGCAGGAAGGCATCATCACCTGGACAGCCAATGCCCTTGGATTGGGCTGGCTGCTCGACGCTCTTCTGAAATCACCCCTCGTCGACGCCACCAGCCTCTCTGTATCTTCCCTCGGAACCTTCATCGTCTTCGTGTATATCTGGCTGCCTTACATGATCCTGCCAACTCAGGCGGCACTCGAACGCGTCCCAGGAAACCTCATCGAAGCATCCGGAGATTTGGGCGCCACACCTCGGCAAACTTTCCGCCATGTCATCTGGCCGCTCGCATTGCCCGGCCTCATTGCAGGTTCAATCTTCACCTTCTCGCTCACGCTCGGCGACTACATCATCCCGTCAGTCATCGGCAATTCAACCTACTACATCGGCAACGCTGTCTACGTTCAACAGGGAACGGCCGGAAATATCCCGATGGCGGCGGCCTTCGCTGTCGTGCCGATTGTCATCATGTTCGTCTATCTTGCGATAGCCAAACGCATGGGAGCCTTCGATGCGCTCTGACCGGCCACCCGTGTTTCTGGTTGCCGCAACAATAGCCGCGCTGTTGTTCATCCATGTTCCGCTGCTGTTGATCATTCTCTATTCATTCAGCGCCGACGTATCATTCCAGTTCCCGCCCAGCGGATACACAACGCAATGGTATGTCGATGCCATGCAGCGCAGTGATTTGTGGGACGCAATCTTTGTATCGGTCCGCGTAGCACTGTTGTCGACGACGATCGCACTTGCACTTGGTACACTCGCAGCAGCAGCACTTTGGCGCTTCAACTTCTTCGGAAAGAACTACATATCCTTGCTGTTCATTCTTCCCATCGCACTCCCGGGAATCGTCACCGGCATCGCTCTGCGATCTACCTTGAACTTTTTCGACATTCCATTTTCCATTTGGACCATCGTTTTGGGCCACGCAACATTCTGTATCGTTGTCGTCTTCAACAATGCAGTCGCCCGCATGCGGCGGCTGGGATCAAGCATGATCGAAGCATCCATGGATCTGGGCGCTGACGGTTTCCAGACATTTCGCTACGTCATCCTGCCGCAGATCGGTTCAGCCCTGCTCGCTGGCGGCATGCTCGCCTTTGCTCTGTCTTTCGATGAAGTCATCGTCACCATCTTCACCGCAGGCCTGCAGGAAAAGACCCTGCCAATCTGGATCTACGAACAGCTCTTCCGCCCGCGTGAGCGCCCAATCACCAATGTCGCGGCAGTCATGGTCATGGCAATTACCGTGATACCGGTAATGGCGGCATACTACCTCACGAAAGATGGCGAGCATATTGCCGGTGGCAGCAAGTAAGCCTTATTCCCCGCGCGCCCACTGTTCCTTCGTCGCCTGCCTGAAATCGTCAAACCGCCCGGCGGCAATCGCATCGCGCATGCCCTGCATCAGTGATTGGTAATAGGCGATGTTGGCCCAACTCAAGAGCATCATGCCCAGCATCTCGCCACTGCGCATGAGATGATGGATATAGGCGCGCGAATATTTCGACAGCGCCGGACATGGATGCCCCTCATCCAGCGGCCGCATGGTCCGTTGCGAATTTGGCGTTACGCAAATTCATCTTGCCGAAACGCGTAAATGCCTGCCCGTGCCGGCCAGACCGTGTCGGCAAGACACAGTCGAACATGTCGATGCCGCGCGCAACTGACTCAAGCAGATCATCAGGCGTCCCAACACCCATCAGATATCGTGGCTTGTCCGCTGGCAAATGTGGTTCAGTCACTTCAATGGTCGACAGCATGAGAGCCTGCCCCTCGCCCACCGCCAGCCCACCAATCGCATAGCCTTCAAAACCAGTGGAGATCAGTCCCTCGGCGCTGCGCCGTCGCAGGGCTTCATCGGTTCCACCCTGCACAATGCCGAAATTTCCGCGCCCGGCTTGTTTCACCGAAAGAAAGGCGCGCCGTGATCGCTCCGCCCAGCGCAAGGAAAGTTCCATCGCACTCGTGGCCTGCTTCGGTGTATGCGGAAATTCGATGCACTGATCCAGCTGCATCTGGATGTCGGACCCTAGCAACCGTTGAATATCCATTGCGCGTTCTGGCGACAGTTCATATTTGCGCCCATCGATATGTGACTGGAACGTAGCGCCCTCCTCCTTGATCTTGCGGATTTTGGAGAGTGACATGATCTGGAATCCGCCAGAATCCGTCAGGATCGGACCATCCCATCCAATGAATTTGTGCAACCCGCCAAGGCCAGCAACCTGCTCGGCACCGGGCCGCAACATCAGATGATAGGTATTGCCAAGAATTATGTCAGCGCCAGTGGCCTTCACTTGATCGAGATAGAGACCTTTGACTGTACCGACGGTGCCAACAGGCATGAAGGCAGGTGTACGAATATCGCCACGACCCGTGTGAACGACTCCGAGCCGCGCACGACCATCCGTCTTGTGTAAAGTGAAGCCAAATTCTCTCATGTAGCGGAGGGCCATAGCAGGCTTGCATCACCATATGAATAGAAGCGATAATTGTGGTTGATGGCATGGGCATAAGCCTGCTTCATGCGCTCTGCCCCCGCAAGCGCCGACACGAGCATGAACAGTGTCGAGCGCGGCAAATGAAAATTCGTAACCAAACCATCAACAGCGCAAAACCTGTAGCCCGGCGTGATGAAAATATCAGTGGCACCTGACCATGCTTCCAACCTCGAAGCCTCCAGCAAGCGCAATGTTGTCGTTCCCACCGCAACAACCCGTCGCCCCTGCTTGCGCGCCACCCTTAGGCGCTCGGCAACATCACCCTCGATCTCTCCTTGCTCGAAATGCATGCGATGATCAGCCGTGTCGTCAACCTTGACCGGCAAAAATGTCCCCGCGCCAACATGTAGCGTCACCGTTTCTATCTCTATTTCAGCTGCTTGCAGTGCCTTTATCAACTCTGGTGTAAAGTGCAGGGAAGCCGTTGGCGCAGCCACCGCACCCGGCTTTTCGGCAAAGATCGACTGGTAGTCCGTCCGGTCCAGCACATCCGGTGCGCGCTTGCTTTTGATGTATGGCGGCAGAGGAACTTCGCCTGCCAGTTCCAGCGCGGCATCAAACTGGTCGCCGAGGTTCGAAAAATCCAGCGTGACCTCCCCATCGAGGCCCTTTTCGAGAACGCGACCACGCATTGCACCAAACGCAACGTCGTCGCCCGCCTCCAGTTTTTTGGCTGGTCGCGCAAAGGCCTTCCACAACTGTGGACCAACCCGTTGGTGCAGGAGAACGTCAATCTTCGGTGAAGTACCACCCCGGCCAATGCGCTGACCCTTCAGCGAAGCGGGAATGACCTTCGTATTGTTGAATACCAGAATGTCGCCCGCACGCAGCAGCTGCGGCAAGTCAGCCACGTTGTGATCACTCAGCGCTGTTCCAACTTGCAGCAGCTTGGCACTCTCACGTGGAACCGCCGGGCGCAAGGCAATGCGCTCCGGCGGCAATTCAAAATCAAAGTCTGATACTTTCATGTGCCAAACATGGCGGCACCCGCGAAATTATGACTGCGCGTCGGCAGCCACGCGAAGTGTGACAATGCGGTCAGGACCCTTCACTGGTTCCCCACGCTTGATCTTGTCAACGAATTCCATCCCTTCAGTGACACGGCCCCAAACCGTATACTGCTTGTCGAGGAATTTCGCGTCGTCAAAGCAGATGAAGAACTGGCTGTTCGCAGAATGCGGACTGCTGCTGCGGGCCATCGAACAAATCCCGCGAACATGCGGCTCATTCGAAAACTCGGACTTCAGATCAGGTTTCTTTGAGCCCCCCGTGCCTGTGCCAGTCGGATCACCACCTTGCGCCATAAAGCCGTCAATCACGCGATGAAACGGCGTCTTGTCGTAGAATTTCTCACGTGCCAGTTCCTTGATCCGCGCAACATGTTGCGGCGCAAGCTTCGGCAGCAATTCAATCACCACGCGGCCATGCGTGATGTCCATGTAAAGTGTATTTTCGAGATCAGCCATTATTTCACTGTAACCTTTGTCATTTTGTCTGGATTTTCGGGCGGCTCGCCACGCGTGATCTGGTCAACGCACTTCATGCCCTCGTCATTCACCTGGCCCCAAACGGTGTATTGACCGTCAAGGAATCCGCCGTCGGCAAACATGATGAAAAACTGGCTGTTGCCGGAGTTTGGATCCGATGAACGCGCCATCCCCACGGTGCCGCGGGCAAAGTGCTCCTTGGTAAACTCTGCAGGAATGTCGGCTTCAGGTGAACCACCTGTACCAGTACCGGTTGGATCACCGGTTTGCGCCATGAAACCATCGATCACGCGATGAAACACAATGCCGTTATAAAATCCGGCACTTGCCAGCTTGGTAATTTGCGCCACATGCTTGGGTGCAAGGTCGGCGCGCAGCTGGATGTCGAAACTGCAGCCTTTACTGGTTTCAATTTGAACACTTTCAGCAGCGAAAGCGGGCAAGGCCAGCACACAGAATGTGGCGGCAGTAGCAATCAGTCTTTTCATCGTTACCTCCGAAATGCGTGACCTGAGGTAGCGATTATTGTCGCGCCCTGCAAGTGCACAGCAAGATATTGTTATTGTTTGATAATTGCCTTGCGTAAAGCAGTTTCTGATTCTTTCGGCAAGAACATGGATGTATCACCACCCAGTTTGGCAATCTGTTTGACCAAAGACGAGGCAATCATCCGCGTGGCGGGAGATGCGCCAAGAAACACCGTCTCGAGTTCGGGGGCCAGTGCGCCATTCATTTGTGACATCTGCATTTCATAGTCAAAGTCTGTGGCATCACGAATTCCTCGGATCATGATCCTGGCACCAGCCGCTTTTGCCGCCGCAACCGCCAACCCGTCGAAAGTCTTTACAGAAAATTTAAGACCGGCATGTTCTGCAATCGGTGTGCACACGGTCTCCAGCAATGTCACCCGCTCGTCTGCCGAGAGAAGGCTTTGCTTCTGCGCGTGCACGCCAACACCAATCACCAGTTTGTCCACCAGCCGCGCCGCGCGCGCGATGACGTCAAGATGTCCGAACGTGACGGGATCAAAGCTGCCGGGATAAAATCCAGTTCGCATCGCTGCAGTCCTTTCAACGTCCTTTGAGAGCCATCCAGATGCCGCCGCCGATCAGGCAGAAACCACTGACAATTTCAATGGCGCGCACCCGCTTCTGCGAAAGCCAGGCACCAGCCCGCCCTGCCAGCAAGGCGTACATTGTATCGCCCGCTGTCGCAATCAGCATGAATGTGCCGCCAAGCACCAGTGTTTCGCGTAGCGAGTCTCCGCCAGGCGTCAGAAACGGTGGAATGAGCGCTCCAAACAACACAAGCATTTTCGGATTCGACATGATGACGACAAACCCTTGCAGCAGAAAATTCTTCGGCCTCGCCACCGCCCCATTCGCCAGCGACAATTTGCCCTTCGATAAAAGCAATTTTGCCCCGATCCAGATCAGGTATGCCGCACCGGCAAGCCGCAAGACATCAAACCATACACCCATCGCGGCAATCGCGGCTTGCAGACCGAGCGCTGCAATGCCCATCCAAAGTGACACGCCAATCTGTGTGCCCAACACATTGAGAAGTCCCGCACGCGAACCAAAACGCAACGAATTGGCAATGATCACTGTAACCGTTGGCCCCGGAACAAATGCCAGCGCCGCAGCAGCGAGACAAAATGCAGTGTATGTCTGCCAGGTCATTCGCCTGTCTCCTCAGCCTCGCCCTGTTCATCTTCCGAAATACGTTCAACCGAAACTACGTGCTCATCATCCGCCGTTTTCAACAGGATTACTCCCTGCGCACCCCGGCTTGTCAGGCGAATGCCTGACACAGGACACCGGATCAGCTGGCCACTATCTGTCACCAACATGATTTCATCATTGTCCTCGACCGGGAAGGAAGCAACCAGCGGGCCATTGCGATCATTGACCGCCATTGCCGTGATGCCTTTGCCGCCACGACCCGAAATGCGATAGGCATAAGAACTTGTCCGCTTGCCATAGCCATTTGCGGAAACCGTCAGGATGAACTGCTCTGCAGCGCCCAGCTCGGCATGTCGTTCCTGCGAAAGCGTCGCATTTGACGCCGCTTCATCATCACCAGCATCAATCGTTTCGCCATTTTCCTCACCGGAAACCGCACGCGACATTTTCAGGTAGGCCGTACGCTCATCGACTGTCGCTTCAACATGGCGCAACACCGACATGGAAATAACCTTGTCGCCATCCTCCAGCCTGACTCCGCGAACACCCACGGAATTGCGGCTCTGGAATACCCGCAAATCTGCGACCGGGAACCGGATGCACTGTCCCTGTGCCGTCGTCAGCAGCACGTCGTCATTCTCTGTCGCAACTTCAACGCCAACAATATGATCGCCGTCATCAAGCTTCATGGCAACCTTGCCATTGCGCTGTATCTGCTCGAAATCCTCAAGCTCGTTGCGCCGTATGCTGCCGCTGTCTGTGGCGAACATCAGGAACGGCTTCGCCGCCCCTTCCGCCTGCTCCGGCAGAGGCAGGATCGTCGTGATGCGCTCATCCGGTTTCAACGGCAGCAGATTGATCAATGCCTTGCCACGTGATTGCAGGTTGCCCGGCGGCAAGCGCCAGGCTTTCAGGCGGTAGACAGTCCCGAGCGACGAGAAGAACAGGATCGGCGTGTGTGTGTTGGCAACGAAAACCTTGGTGACAAAATCCTCATCGCGCATCTGCGTGCCGGAACGCCCGCGCCCGCCACGCCGCTGTGCGCGATAGGACGACAGAGGAACACGCTTCACATACCCTGTATGGCTCACTGTCACCACAACGTCCTCGCTGGCGATCAGGTCTTCGTCTTCAACCTCACCATCATTGTCGATGATTTCGGTCCGCCGCGGCGTTGCGAAATCTTCCTTTACCGAATTCAACTCATTGCGAATGATCTGCCTGATACGGGCACGCGACGCGAGAACCTCAAGCAGATCCTTGATTTCGACCGCGAGTTTTTCAAGTTCGGCAGAAATTTCTTCCAGGCCAAGTTGCGTCAAACGCTGCAAACGCAAGTCCAGAATGGCCCGCGCTTGCTCATCCGAAAGCCGATAAGTGCCATCACCACTCAGTTTGTGGCGCGGATCGGCAATGAGCACGATCAAGTGCTCTAACATTTGTGCAGGCCAGTCACGCGCCATCAATGCTTCGCGTGCCTCAGTTGCATCGCGCGAGGCCCGGATCAGGCGTATGACTTCATCGATGTTGGCAACCGCAATGGCAAGACCAACCAAAACATGCGCTCTGTCACGCGCCTTGCGCAGCGCAAATTTTGCCCGCCTTGTAACAACTTCCTCGCGGAACGAAATGAAGGCCTTCAGCAGGTCGAGCAGTGTCATCTGCTCCGGCTTGCCGCCGTTCAGTGCAATATTGTTGATGCTGAAATTGCTCTGCAGCGACGAAAACCGCCAGAGCTGGTTCAGAACCACATCCGGCGTTGCATCACGCCGCAGTTCGATGACCACCCGCATGCCCTCACGCGAACTTTCGTCGCGAATGTCGGTGATGCCTTCGATCTTCTTTTCCTTGATGAGCTCGGCGATGCGCTCGATCATGTGTGACTTGTTGACCTGATAGGGTATCTCGGTAACGACGAGAGCCGATTTGTCCTTCCGCAGTTCTTCGACGGCAACACGGCTGCGTATCGTAATGCTGCCGCGCCCGGTCATAAACGCGCTCTTGATTCCGGCGCGGCCGAGAATAATGCCGCCGGTCGGGAAATCGGGACCCGGAATGAACGGCAACAATTCTTCCACGGTGATCGCCGGATTGTCGAGCACCGCCAGCGTAGCATCAATCACCTCACCGAGATTGTGCGGCGCCATGTTGGTCGCCATGCCCACGGCAATACCACCCGAGCCATTGACCAGAAGGTTGGGGAACTTTGCCGGAAGCACCATCGGCTCCCGGAATTCGTTGGAATAGTTGAGCTGGAAATCGACTGTGTCCTGGTCAAGATCGTCGAGCAACGGCATGGCTGCTTTGGCAAGCCGTGACTCGGTATAGCGGTCGGCGGCTGGCGCATCGCCATCAACCGAGCCGAAATTGCCCTGTCCATCAATCAGCGGCAAACGCAGCGAAAAATCCTGCGCCATGCGCACCAGCGCGTCATAGATGGCCAGGTTGCCGTGCGGATGATATTTACCCATCACGTCACCGACGATACGCGCCGACTTCTTGTAGGGCTTGTCCGGCGTAAAGCCGTTCTCATACATCGTGTAAAGAATGCGCCGATGCACCGGCTTCAACCCGTCGCGAGCATCCGGCAGGGCGCGGCTTACAATAACGCTCATCGCATAGCTTAGGAAGCTCGTGCGCATTTCCTCTTCGATGGAAACCGGAGTCACTTCATGCGGATTCGCTGGCGGCAATCCGCCCGATTCGTCGTTATTCTCTGCCACTCAAAACCCCGGAAAAACCCGCTGAAAAAGGCGATCAATGCAGGCTCTTGGCCTGCCGATTCGCACTGCTTGCCAGTCTAGGCTTGCGCCCCGCTGGGAGCAACCAAAACACACTGATTTTTACAGATTTTCAGGGGTTTATACGGGATTTCAGGCGGCCCTGAACCAGAAGCCGTGGCCCTTCACTTTTACCCCGTCACGCGACAAGGTTGAACAGTCTTTCCGCCCCTTGTTCCAGGTGTTCCAGGCGATGCAAAGCTTGCCGCTTTCAACCGACCAGCGGCCCGAATCACGTTGCCCCATAGACAGACCCGTTACGGTGCCATTGGACTGCATGTTGACGTGCAAATCAATTCTACCCATCACCTTTACCACGTAGCGCCCGGGAAACAGGCTGCTGACCTGCTTTTGGTCCAAAGGCTGCGAAGACGCCTGACCCGACAAAACTGTCACGGCCAGCGCTGCAAGGCACAATAATTTTGTCATGCAAATCCCCCTCGTGTTTCCCCCGGCCTGCCGCACCCCGCGCATTGGCCAACAAGAGAATGATTTGCCCAAATAGATCAGCTGTGCGCAACCAGTTTCGCCCAACAGCCTAAACATGCTTAATTTTAGGTTTTAACGATTGGCGCTGTGACCTGCTTAAAACGGAACTTCGTCGTCAAGATCCCGCGCAAATGACTGCTTCGCACCACCGCCACCACGTGGCCGGTCCATCGGCGAAGACTGGCCGAAATCATCGCCGCCACCGCCATAATCACCACTGCTGGCGCCACCAGGCTTACCGCCGATCATGTGCAGCTCGCCACGGAAGTTCTGCAGCACGACTTCGGTGGAATACTTTTCCACGCCGTCCTTGTCGGTCCATTTGCGCGTCTGCAGCTGTCCTTCGATGTAAACCGTTTGGCCCTTCTTCAAATACTGCTCAGCGACCTTGGCAAGACCTTCATTGAAGATCACCACCCGGTGCCATTCAGTCTTTTCCTTGCGCTCACCGGTGCCTTTGTCGCGCCAGTTTTCCGACGTCGCGATCGACAAATTGACGATGGACTTGCCATCCTGTGTATGGCGCACTTCCGGGTCCTTGCCCAAGTTGCCCACCAAAATCACCTTGTTTACTGAACCAGCCATTGCCTCACTCCTGTATTGAGCACCCTTAAGACGTTAGGCGCTCCACTGCACGTGCCTGTCCAGCGCCATCCACACTTATTCTGTTCGATATATGTTCTATTTCAGCACAAAAAACAAGGCCCTCCGGATGATCCGGAGAGCCTATTTTGCAGCCGCCACGATCAGGCGCGACTAAACAGGCGGGCAATTGCACCGCGAACTGTCGTGCCAGACTTGGCCTTGTGCACAACCTTCGTGTCCTGCATCATGGCAGTGTTGTAAACGTTTGAATATGTTTCAAAAACCCAGTTCATGTTAGTCTCCTTTTCAGTCACTCAAATCTCTTGATCTCAAGATAGCCATCACCAGCCCAATCCACAAACGGCATAAAGTGACATGACATGTAAGGAAATGTTACACACCATGTGTTAAGCTATCCGCATGGCCAGACGACTCCCCTCTCTCAACGCGCTCAAGGCTTTTGAAGCCGCCGCCCGCCACCAAAGCTTTACGGATGCAGCTTCGGAGCTATTCGTGACGCATGCAGCCATCAGCCGTCACATACGCGAGCTGGAGGAATCGCTGGGCACCGAACTCTTCAACCGCACAGGCCGAGGCGTAACCCTCACTGAGGCCGGCCAGCGCTACAGCGGCAGATTGACCCCCCTTTTCGACCTGCTTGCAGACGCAACACGTGAAGCCGCAGCTGTAGGCGCAACTCGCACACTGAAGGTCTCAGTCGAGCCGGCCATCGCATCCCGGTGGCTCGTTGCCCGCCTTGGCCGGTTCAACGAGCTGCATCCCGACATTGAGCTGACAATCGATCCATCCAATAGATTGATCGACTTCTACGTTGACGACTACGACGTTGCCATTCGCTATGGCCGTGGCAACTGGGAAGTTGAAATGGCGAAACTGTCGGATGTCGTCATCTTCCCGGTCTGCGCGCCACAGCTGCTCAATGGTCGCTTGTTGACCTCGCCTGCCGAGCTCGGCGACTTCACGTTGCTGCACGAAAACCGCAAGCAATGGTGGGAAGAGTGGCTGCGCTCGTCCGGCGTGACCAACATGATGGATTGGCGTGGCACCACATTCCAGAACCATCTTGCAATCGAAGCAGCTGAGGCCGGACAGGGCTTTGCACTGGGTGACCAGATCCTCTGTACTGATTCTCTTGTGGAAGGCTGGCTCTTGCGCCCCTTTGCTATCGACATGAAAGACCACGGCAGTTATTGGATCGTTCGCAAGAAAGGATCAAAAGAATCAGCGCCCGCACGCGCTTTCCGTGAATGGCTCTTGGGCGAGATGGTTGATACCAACAAGAAGTTCCAGGCAATTCGGGGAAAGGATGCGAAGCCCGCTGTTTCACAAGCGTGATGCATGCCAAAAAAACTAAAATATGACTGTCTCAAATGTCCCGGATACTGCTGCTCTTATCCCGTCATTGAGGTGAAGAACCGTGATGCCAAGCGCATCGCCGATCACTTCGGAGTGACGCTGGAAAAGGCCGAGAAGAAATACTTCAAGGCTGTCGAGGGCTACAAGCGCGTGATGAAGCGCAAGAAGGACGTTCACTTCGGCAAGATTTGCCAGTTTTTCGACACGGAAAAGCGGCGCTGCGGAATCTATGAGGCCCGCCCGTCAACTTGCCGCGAGTTTCCCGGCGAAGACAATTGCGGTTACTGGGATTTCCTCGCCTTCGAACGCGAAACCCAGAAAGACCGGAAGTTCGTTTCAAACACGTGGAATATTGAGGACTGAAGACCACTCACACCCACTCGCTGTCACGAGCGGGTGTGGGCATTCAGTGCAATATCTGCTCAAGAAACAACTTTGTGCGCGGTGACTTGGGATTGGAAAAGAATTCTTTCGGCGCATTCATTTCCACAATCTGCCCCTGATCCATGAAAATCACGCGATCTGCAACCTGACGCGCAAAACCCATTTCATGCGTGACAACCAGCATCGTCATGCCTTCTTCCGCAAGATCAATCATCACCTCAAGTACTTCCTTGATCATCTCGGGATCAAGCGCCGAAGTCGGTTCGTCAAACAACATGATCTTGGGGTTCATGCACAACGACCGTGCAATCGCTACGCGCTGTTGTTGACCACCAGAGAGTTGCCCGGGATATTTGGCCGCCTGCTCCGGAATCTTCACGCGCGTCAAAAATTTCATCGCAACTTCTTCAGCTTGCGCTTTGGGCATCTTGCGTACCCAGATTGGCGCAAGCGTGCAATTCTCCAGCACTGTCAGATGGGGAAACAGGTTGAAGTGCTGGAACACCATGCCCACCTCACGGCGCACCTCATCAATGTTCTTCAGGTTGTTGGTGAGTGGTACCCCTTCGACGAAAATATCACCTTGCTGATGCTCCTCCAGCCGGTTGATGCAACGGATCAATGTCGATTTGCCTGAACCCGAAGGCCCGCAAATGACGATGCGTTCCTTGCGCGCCACATCAAGGTTGATGTCACGCAGCACATGAAACTGCCCATACCACTTGTTCATGTTGCGAATTGTGATTGCGGCGGTTTCAGTCATCTCTTGTGTCCCGTATTCAGGCGGCGTTCGACGAATTGCGAATAGCGCGACATCGAAAAGCAGAAAGCCCAGTAGATCAGCGCCAGTGAAAAATATCCCGTGTTGCCTGTCTGCGGCGACACCCATTTCGGATCGTTGAACCCGGCTTGCACCATGTTGAGCAAGTCAAACAATCCGACAATCAAAACAAGGCTCGTATCCTTGAACAGGCTGATAAAGGAATTGACGATACTCGGAATGACAATCTTCAAGGCTTGCGGCATCACCACAAGCCCCATGGCCTTCCAGTAGCTCAATCCCAGAGACTGAGCTGCCTCAAGCTGACCCTTCGGCACCGCCTGCAATCCGGCGCGCACATTTTCTGCCATGTAGGCAGCTGAGAACAGTGCCACGCCTATGACCACGCGCAGCAACTTGTCGAAGTTGACACCGGGTGGCATGAACAGCGGAAACATCACACTCGCCATGAACAGCACCGATACAAGCGGCACCCCGCGCACCCCTTCGATAAAGGCAACGCACAGCGCCTTGACGACAGGCATGTCAGATCGCCGCCCCAGCGCCAGCAGGATGCCAAGCGGCATCGAGGCCACAATGCCGGTTACTGAAAGAATGAGTGTAACGAGCAACCCACCCCACTTGTCAGTCTCAACATGTTCCAATCCGAAACGTCCACCGATCAGAATGAGTATTGTGGCAATCGGGTAGATCACAAAAAAGAAAATCGCATTTGCGGTTTTCCAGGGCAATGACGGTATGAGCAATCCCGCAAGACTCAATGCACCGACAAAAAAAACGATGTTGACCCGCCAGCGTTGCTCAATCGGATAGAAACCATAGATCCACTGCAGGAACTTCGCCTTGACGAAAGGCCAGCACGCACCCGCATTGGCAACGGCACAGGCCTCGCGATCTTCGCCTGTCCAAACAGCTGTGACAATTGCCCAATCAAGAATGGACCATACAATCCAACCCATGACAGCAGCCAGAAGTACAGTCGCAACAGCACTTGCGGGCGTGGGAAAAAATCTGTCGCGCAACGTGGCGTAAAGCCCGGCCGTGCCGAGCGGCGCGGCAAGTTTCGGAGCTTCTGTTGTTCTCACATAGGCCTTGCTCATCACCGCTCCACCAGCCGCATGCGCTCATTGTACCAGTTCATGAAAGCAGAGGTGATCAGGCTCAGTGACAGATAGACCACCATGATGATTGACATCATTTCGACTGTCTTGCCCGACTGGTTGATCACAATGCCGCTTGTATAGAAGAAATCTGGATAGCCGATCAGCACGGCGAGTGACGAATTCTTGATCAGGTTGAGATACTGGCTGGCAAGAGGCGGAATGATAACGCGCAAGGCCTGCGGCAAAACCACAAGGCGCAAGGTGGAAGCATTGCGCAGTCCCAGTGCGCCAGCCGCTTCTGTCTGGCCATGGCTCACAGCCTGAATGCCGGAACGCACGACTTCGGAAATAAAGCTCGCTGTATAGATACTGATCGCTGCCAGCAGCGCGGCACCCTCCGGCACAAATGTCATGCCGCCCTTGAAATTAAACCCGGCAAGTTCTGGATAGTTGAACGTCAGCGGCCAACCGGCAAGCAACAGCCCGATGAATGGCGACAGCACCGTTGCAAGAATTGAAACCGTCCAAGCCGGAAACGTCTCGCCGGTTTTCTCCTGCCGCAAGCGCGCCCAGCGTATCAGCAGATAACTGCCAACAAGCGCCACCGCCAGGGTAGCCAAAGCAAGCCAAGCCCCATCACCGAATTGCGGCTGCGGCATGATCAGTCCGCGATTGCTGAGAAAGACGGAGTCGAAAAAATTTACCGCCTGCTTCGGCCCGGGAAGCGGCTTCAGAACCAGCGCGTACCAGATGAGGAGATGCAGCACGAGCGGGATATTGCGGATGATCTCGACATAGACATAGGCCGTGCGCGACACGAGCCAGTTCTTCGACAGCCGCATCACACCGATGATAAAACCAAGTATCGTCGCAAAGATGATCCCGAGAACCGAAACCATCAGCGTGTTGAGGAAACCCGCCACAATGGCACGACCGTAAGTCGATGTGGATGTAAATGGTATAAGCGAAGTGCTGAGGTCAAAACCGGAAGATTTGTTGAAAAAATCATAGCCAAAGTTCTGGTTCTGCCGTTCCAGATTGGCTTGGGTATTCATCACCAGTTCATAGAGCCCCCAGGCAAGCAGCAGCAGCAC
This sequence comes from uncultured Alphaproteobacteria bacterium, assembly GCA_963738595.1. Lineage (GTDB taxonomy): Bacteria > Pseudomonadota > Alphaproteobacteria > Rhizobiales > Aestuariivirgaceae > Aestuariivirga. Next base: position 609,253 of record CAVTXF010000005.1, on the reverse strand, counting down.
AACAACCTGGCTCGCAATGCCCCGAAACTTCGGGCTGTAGAACCACAACTCACGAACTGGAGGGGAAATTGGAGGATTACTCATTGCCGCATGCGCACAAGAAAAAGGGAGCCCGACGAACGGGCTCCCAGATCAATTTAGCGGATCGGAGGTGCGTATTGCAGGCCACCGTCTTTCCACAGCGCATTCTTGCCACGGGCAATCTTCAAAGGCGTTGCCGGACCAAGATTGCGGTCAAACACTTCGGCATAATTGCCGACGTTCTTGATGATGTTGTAAGCCCAGTCTGGACCAAGGCCGATGCCCTTGCCGAAATCATTGTCGGCTTCCGTGCCATCAGGGTTCTTCACCTTGACCGAGAGCAAACGCTGGATTTCCGGATTTTCAGATGTCTTCATCTGATCGACATTGCCGGCATTCACGCCCAGCTCTTCAGCTGTCACCAGCGCATAATAGGTCCACTTGACGACAGAGAACCACTGGTCATCACCCTGGCGAACCACCGGTCCAAGTGGCTCTTTCGAGATGATTTCTGGCAGAACCATGTGCTCGTCAGCATTGGCGAGCTTCAGGCGTTCGGCATAAAGACCGGATTGGTCCGTCGTGTAAACATCGCAACGGCCTTCCTGATAGGCCTTCAGGACTTCTTCGTTCTTTTCGAAGGCAACAACCTTGTACTCAAGCTTGTTGGCTTTGAAGTAGTCAGCCAGATTGAGTTCTGTCGTCGTGCCGGTCTGGGTGCAGACTGATGCGCCACCAAGTTCCATTGCCGACTTCACGCCAAGCTTGGTTGGCACCATGAAGCCCTGGCCGTCATAATAAGTGACGCCGGCAAACATGAGGCCCAGCGACGTATCGCGTCCCATGGTCCAGGTGGAGTTCCGCGACAGCATGTCGATTTCACCAGATTGCAGCGCCGTGAAGCGCTCCTTGGCGGAAAGTGGTGTGTACTTCACCTTGGTGACATCACCAAACACGGCAGCAGCTACGGCTTTGCAGAAGTCGATGTCGAAACCTGACCACTCGTTCTTGTCGTTTGGATTGCCGAAGCCGATGAGGCTTGGGTTGACACCGCATTGCACGAAGCCCTTTTGCTTCACGGTATCGAGAGTTCCGGCACTTGCCGACACTGCTGAAATGGCGAGCGCAGCAGCGCCCAGAAGGTATTTGTATGATTTCATCTTATGCTCCCTTGCGACACATGTAATGATTGTATCGATCCCACAAAGAAGCGCGATTTGCCCTCCGGGTCAAGCCGCGAATGACAAAACCCGGCATCGCTGCCGGGTTTCAAAATCACGTCAATCGGCATGGCCGTTACTGCGGCGAAACCACATTGCGTTCGGCCATGAAGCGGTCGAACTCGTCCTGGTCCTTGGCCTTGCGCAATTTGGCAAGATAATCGGCAAATGCCTTCTGCTCTTCGTCAAGCTTGCGCCGCTCGGCTTCAAGCCTCTCGAACTGCGCTTTCTTGTAATCGTCAAAAGCCGCGTTGCCGCTGCCGGAATGACCCTGCCAGCCTTTCGCGAAACCAAAGTGTTCCGGCTTCTTGAAATCCTTCCACGGGGTCTTCATCTCAGACGCTCCCTGCCAGATCTCGCCCTTCCACATTTTCAGTCCAAGAGCCAACAGGCCGAGCGGCCAGAAAACGATGAAACCACCGACAACTGCGCCGATTTCCAGCGCCGACCAGCGCTTCTTCATTCCGCCACAACAGCCGCGCTGCGCCTGCTGCATGGACTCTGCCGTTGTTGATGCGTCGATCATTCTGTTAACCTCCGTTGCTGTTGCATTGAAGGTAGGTACGATTGTCCGGCTTTCAAGTGTGCTTGAGTAAAATCGGCTGGCCATGCGGCGTGGCGCGCGCTGCCTCATCCCAGGCAACAATCCGTGCCTCGCGCTCGTCATGGCGCATCAAGGCCTTCTTTTCAACGAGATGTTCCAGCGCGCCAAGCCATAACTCATAATAGGATTGCCCAGGATGTCCGGCAATCTCGGCACCCAACACCTCAGCCCACTCGCTCCAGGTGAAAGCGCCGCGTTCATGCAGTTTCACTGCCATGGCAAAGGCAGTGGCTTCCCAAGGTTCCGCAAAAACCGGTGCCTCAGGCGGCCTCAAGGTAAGGCTCCCACAAATCCAGATAAACGTGGTCGCGCGATACGCCGCCAAACAACTCCTCACTTGAAAATTTCACAGTGTAGAGCCACTGCGGATTTTCGCCCTCACCTGTACCGGAGGAATCCGCAAAAACATGCGTCCCGTGTACCCGATCAATCACGCCATGCTTCAGTTTCGCATAGGTCGGCAACCGCGTGTGCCGGGATGTGATATTCTCTTTTGTCGTGACCTTATCGCCAACTTGAAACAACGCAGCGCTTTGCGGAGCCCTGTCATATGCGGATCCCTTGGCCAACACGCCAGCAACCATATCCTTCTTCAGAACGCGTTTCACGGGAACCGCTGGCACCTTGACTTTGCCAAAACGCAATTCTCCCTCCGTGATCATGCCGCGTTCCAGCAGCAGTTTCAACAGGCCCTCGAACCAGATCGAATAATATCCCGCAGACCAATAAAAGTTTTTCGGCAGGGTCTCACGTGCATGCCGCCCCTCGTCAATTGACCATGCACCTGTACCGCCCACTGCCAATGTAACACCAAGCACGCGCCGCTCCCAATCCGCATGAAACAGGGGTTCATCCGGTTCAGGTTTCACCGGCCCGAACTGCGTCATGCCCCCAAGGTCAGCGGCCCACCTCATGACGGGCTCCTTGCCAAAGCCGTGCCGATCATGGAATCCCGTGACACCAGCTCGGCCAGTTGTCCTTCTGAGAGTGCCTCGGTGCCCGCAGGCCGTTCCGGCACAACAAGATATCTGATCTCTGCTGTCGAATCCCAAACCCGGACTTCCTTGTCGTCGGCCAGCATGACACCAAATTCTTTCAGAACAGTACGCGGCTCGCTCACGGCACGTGATCGGTAAGGCGGCGATTTGTACCAGACTGGTGGTAAACCCAGCACCGGCCACGGGTAGCAGGAGCACAAGGTGCATACCACCATGTTGTGAACCTTGGTGTCGTTGAACAGCGCCACCATGTGTTCACCCTGCCTGCCGGTATATCCCAGTGAAGCGATGGCAGCGGTCGCATCGCGCTTCAGCCAGTTGGCAAAGTCGGGATCGGACCAGGCCTTGGCCACAACCCGGGCACCGTTGCGCGGGCCGATTTTCAGTTCATAGGTTTCGATAAGCTCGTCGATTGCTTGCGGGTCGACATATCCCTTTTCGACAAGCAGGGATTCCAGCGCCTTCACGCGCAGCGTCATTGACGAAAGTTCTGATCTCTCATGCTCGTGATCATCATGCGCCATGTTCTGGCTCCTGTCATTTGATACTGCCTTTCAGCTTCTTCGCACGTTCGATCGCTTCGATGATCATGCTTTCAGCCTCGGCAGCGTCGCCCCATCCGGCTACTTTCACCCATTTACCATCTTCCAGGTCCTTGTAGTGAACAAAAAAATGTTCGATCTGCTTCAGGGTAATGCCGGGCATATCGGTATAATTGTGGATGTGTTCATAGCGTCGGGTCAGGCGCGGCACGGGAACCGCAATGATCTTTTCATCACCGCCAGCCTCGTCCTGCATTTTCAACACACCAACCGGCCGCACCGCCATGATGGCGCCCGGCACCACACCGCGTTGATTGGCTATCAAGACGTCAATCGGATCGCCATCGTCAGACAGCGTGTGTGGGATGAAACCGTAGTTTCCCGGATAACGCATCGGCGTATAAAGAAAGCGGTCCACGACCAGCGAACCGGCATCCTTGTCCATTTCATACTTGATCGGCTCGCCACCGACCGGCACTTCAACGACAACATTGACTTCCTTTGGCGGGTTCCTGCCGATTGAAACTTTTTCGAGATTCATGAAATTGCGTCCTGCTTGTTAGACCCCTCGGATACGCCATACTCAGTGCGGTGCAAAACCAAATCTGCCATTTACACTACCGAAGGTAAACCGCTGGTGCTAAGATCGGTACGGCTCACAAGATCATGACAGGGAACCTTCGGATGCTCACCGATACAGACAAGAAGCTGCTGCGAATTGCTTACCAGGAGGCCAAATCTGGTTTTGACGAGGGCGGATGCCCCATTGGTTCGGTCTTGGCGCGCGATGGCAAGGTTGTGTCCCAGGGCCGTAACCAGCGTGTGCAAGGCGGCGATCCGATTGCCCATGGCGAAATGGACGCCTTGCGCAAGGCGGGCCGCCAGAAAACCTACCGCGACACAGTACTTTATACGTCGCTTTCACCCTGCATGATGTGCACCGGCACCATCATCCAGTTCGGCATTCCCCGCGTGGTCATAGGCGAAAATAAAACATTTGGCGGCAACGAGGATTTCCTGCGCTCGCGCGGGGTCGAAGTCGTTATTGCCGATGATCCAGACTGCATTGCCCTGATGACCCGCTTCATCAATGAAAAACCGGAACTGTGGAACGAGGACATCGCCGTTGATTAATTTGACGATGACAGGACTAGCATGATCACGCTCTATTCCGGGCCGGTAAGCTGGTTCGCCCGCAAGGTTGAAATAGCACTTCACGAAAAAAACTTGCCATTCAACCAGATCATCGTGCCCTTCACACAGACTCAGGGCTACCACCCCAAACCGGATGCCGTGAGCCGCATCAACCCCAAGGGACAGGTTCCGGTGTTGATTGATGGCGCGACGGAACTTTACGATTCCACCGTGATCATCGAATATCTCGATGAAGCTTACGCGCCGAATGCCCTGCTCCCGTCATCGCCACCTGCCCGCGCCCACTGCCGACTATGGGATGTTTTCGGTGATGAAGTCATGCTGGTACCAATCCGCAAACTCATGCACCGGACAGAACCGCATGATCAAAATAGCCCAAGCTGGCACGAACTGGAAAACGAAGCGACAAAATCATTCCCGGCAATCGCCGCTCACTTCGACCATCTCGACAAAATTCTGGAAGGTCAGAACCACATCGGCGGCGGATTCTCTCTCGCTGATATTTCTTGCTTCATGGCGGTCTTCTGGTCCGACCGCCTGGCTGGCCCGGCATTTGGCACGCGTACAAACCTGCGCCGCTGGTACCAGGCCATGCTGCAACGCCCGGCAGTCACCAAGGTCACCAACGAAATCATTGCACAAGACAAGGCCTTATCCGCCCCGGTGACCGGTGCCTTTGCAAACAATACCTGATTGAATTTGGTGGGCGCAGTAGGACTCGAACCTACGACCCGCTGATTAAGAGTCAGCTGCTCTACCACCTGAGCTATGCGCCCGTTCCGATGTGGAACGCGGGCCGGGTCATAAGTGAGTAAACTGTGCGAGTCTAGTGCTTTCTTGCAAATCGGCTATGCTTGGGCAATCTGCTGATGATCAATGGCAGGAACCGATCAACCTCAAGAATAATGCCGCAGGTCCCTGCTCTCAAATGCTGGCTTACCGTGTAAAACGCTTTCTTCACCGCAATCTCAGGCAACTGGTCCGCCGAGCCAAGCGATTGCCCGGAGAAAGCAAGATTATCGCAGCCCGGGCAACCCATTCCGCCACGGGTACCTTCTTCGCAAGGGAAGCACTGTACCCGCCACCACACACTGTCCTCCGCTCGGCAGATTGGCATGCCGAACATGGCGCAAGCATGGGTGCTGCCTACCTCCCGCTCGATGATGCCTGCATCTACCGTAACACCATGCCCAAGACCATTCACGGCGTGGTGCGCCGTCAGTTGATGATGGACATTGATTATGCGCAGGTCGAAACATTTACCCTGACCTTGCCCGGCGGCCACGTTTGGAATGATGGCCACATCATTGCACCTGGTGGCGTGATATTGTCGGACGTCTCAGCTGATTTTGAACACAACAATGGCCGCCACTCTTCCGCCCATCGCTGGACTCTGCAGAATATCCGGAAGCTTGACGGCACCATGGCCGTACTCGCTACCGACGGTGCCAAACTATACTATCACTGGATGTTCCAGCTGTTGCCGAGATATGAGCTCATCCGGCGCTGCGGCATTCCCCTTGAAAGCATCGACTATTTTCTTGTCAACAAACTGCAGGGAAATTTCCAGCGCGAGTCACTGAAGCTTCTTGGCATCAAGGACAGTCAGGTCATCGAAACCGACGGCAAGACCTTGTTCACATCAGACAAATTGGTCGTGCCTTCCATTCCGTTGGGCGGCGGATGTTTTCCGCCATGGATGACGGATTTCCTCCGCAACCTCTTCATCCCACCTGAGGCGAAAAACCTCCAGCATCGCACACGGCGCATTTACATCACAAGGCGCAAGGCAGCCTATCGCCGCATATTGAACGAGGGCAAGATACTTGAACTCATTTCACCGCTGGGGTTTGAAGTCGTTGAGTTTGAATCACTGACCGTCCGCGAACAGGCGCGGATCATGGCCGAAGCGGATGTTGTCCTCGCTCCACATGGCGGCGGCCTGACCAACTTCATCTTCTGCGCACCGGGCACGCGTGTCATCGAAATCTTCTCGCCCGAACTCGTGGCCGGATATTTCTGGAAACTCTGCTCGCGCCTCAATCTGGACTATCATTATCTGCTTGGAACAGGCTCGCCTGAAACCCGCGACAGCGACTACCCGCAAACCTGGGACGCGCGCGCCGACATCACGGTTGATATCGGCGAGCTGGCCCAAACCCTTGTTCTTGCGGGCGTGAAATAGCGCTTACTTCGGCGCGATGATGTCGGCAGTCACGACATAATGTTCCGTCGGAGCACCTTTTGGCGTGAGCTTGAGGTCATACGAACCATCTGCGCCCACCTTCGCCACAACTGGACCATCGGCAGAGGATGCAGCGCCGCCATAGATGCCGAACATGCGCTTGGTTCCGTCGGGCCAAACCACTTGCAGGCGCGACATCGTCGTGCTCATGCGCAGCACACCATAGGTACAATCCACAACCGGAGAGCCATTGTTGCGCTCGCACTTGAGATTGCCAAGCGCAAACCGCGCAGGCTTCGGCATGGGCGGCGGAGCGGCATCGGCCGCTGCACCTGCGGCCTCGCGCAAAAAGCGACCAAAGGAAAAGCCCTTCAGGCCCGCATCCGTCTCGACATTGCACCAGCGCCCTTCAGCACCATCCTTGCAGCCAAGGTTCTTGAGCCTTGCACCCGTTGCAGCGCCACCCAGTACGGTCGCCTTCAACGATGGCCGAGTACGGATGTTCAGGTGCTTGCCTTTGGATACGTCAAAAACTTCGTAATAATCAGGTCCGCCATCGTCCTGCGCAGCCACAGGCAAAACGGAAAAAGTGCAAATGGCAACGCCAGTTGCCACCAGTTTGATAAAACGCGAAATCGTCATGATTGCCTCCCAGAGTGCCTGCCAAACCACAGGCCTGCCCCGACGATAGCGCATTAATACGCTCTCCGACAATGCCCCAAACTTACATCATGCTTACATCGCATGTCATGTTTGCGTTATGCGAACCGTGTCAGAGAAGTTGCATGGCGGTTCTGATGAAGCCGCGCAACATCAAGAGGTACGTAATGATGAAGACCAGCCTGTTTGCATCCCTGAGCCTGATTGCTGTCTTGTCCGCAGCACCGGCTTTCGCTGATGACACTGTCGACGAAGGCACAACCGTGTCGGACGGCACTGGCGCCGAAGGCGAGCCTGTTGTCGTCAGCGAAACGGACGACGGCGTGACCTACGATCCGCAAATCGCAGAAAGCGGCCCGATGCCGAACCAACGCAGTGTGAATAAGCCGTCGGCCTTCGAATCCAGTCGTTCAACGTCCTACTCCGGTGAAGATGACGGAGACTACAAAACCATCAAGCGCAACGGCAAGTACTACAAGATCAGAATCAAGCAGTAAGCCAGCCGCCACCCCCGGCCCTTGCAAGAGAGCGGAACCACCCCGGTTCCGCTCTTTTTTGTGCACAAGTGTCGGCTCAATCGGTGGAACGGCTCTTGCACTGTGCAGGTTAACGTATCGAAACAGCACAATTGCAACGCCAAGAGCCGGTCTCCATGAACTTTCAGCCACATCATTGGCAATCCGCAACCAGCACGCGCTTGGCAACCATCGCCAATGTCTCATTCTGGATCGTGCTTCTGTCCCAGCTTGCCATTCTTGTCTTGGTCTTCCAACAATCAACAATCCCCGTGGAGAAACTCCTGCGCGATGGCGGCGCAATATCCGATCTCGGCGTCATGTTGTGGACGGCAACCTCCGCCATCTGTGCCCTTGCCACCCTCGCCCTTCTCTCAGCCAATGCCAGCCTTCGCACCGTTCTGACCTTTGCGGCCGGCGCAGCATTTTCCGGATGTCTTGCCATCGACGACATGTTCATGCTGCATGATGGCATCTTGCCAAATGTGGGCATGCCTGAACTCGCCACCTTCGCCTTTTACGGTGTGTTTACGCTCACATATGTCGCCCTTTCCTGGCGCAATGTATTCGCTGCGGCCCCATGGCATCTGGTTTTCACCGGAGCGGTTCTCGCAACGGGCCTGGCCATCGATATCACCAAGGACAATGCCACAGGCCCCCTGCTCGATTTCATTTACGCCAACGACCACATGCGCATCATGGGAGAAGACGGCTTCAAATTCATTGGCATTGGCGCATGGTTCACCTTGCACCTGCGCGCCGCGTTGACGGTGCTGGCGCGGCAGATGAGATTCACCGGGCTGAACATGGTGGAATACCACAGGCTTCAGGACGTGTTGGGTGGGCCAGCGCGCCGCGCCGTCAAAACCCCATCCGCATAGCGATGACACTCATCGAGAACGAGGTCGACATCGAACATCGGAACTTTCCGAAACCCGGGTGGCCGCCCCGGCCGGAGCGGCGAGATGAAGGTCGGCCGCTTTGCACTCTCCCGGCGCAAGCGCCACACAGCAAGACGCCTGGCCTGCTTCGGCAGGTCTCCGAGTGCAGCGGTCAGCGCCTGCAAACGAAGGCACATGCGCCGCGCACTGATCTGGTGTTCAGGCTCGGCGTCTCGTGACCGATCAACAGGCCGCACGGCCAGTGGCGTGAAGGGCGGATCAGGTGCAATGAACGACACGCGGGGGCCACTGCTCACATAGGTCACGTGGCGCTGCCCCGGTCGCATGCGCGGATCAAACAGCTGGAACACCAGACGCCGCGATCCCAAACGCTGTAATCGGAGAGCACCCGTCACGGATCGCTTGCCCGGCGGAGACACCTCACCTGGCGGCAACATCACCGGGGCCTTATTCACATGATCAACCGTAACATGGCGCGCCGCGATCACAATCAGCCGCCTGAGCGCTGACTCCGCTGGCCGCAACACCCGCAAAATGGTGGCATGAACCGAACGCGGCACACGAAACGAAACCTCAGGCCCCTCCACCCCGCCATAAACCGCCAGCAACCGCGAAAAGCTGCGCCACAATACCTTCAGCGCCTGCGCGTTGCGCACCACAGCATCCTGCCAAGCCTGTTCAGCCGAATAGAACATAAAGCGAACTTACACAAAGCGCGAAACCTGTCAAGCGCATGTTTCACTTTTGTTCCCATGCGACATACGGAGGAACGCAACAGATGGGGCGCAGCCACTTTTCCCCATGACAAAGCGAAAGGGAACGTCCACTGGTTTTCATCAGCTTACACGTCACCCCTGCCGCGAGAAACGACATGCCCAAACACACACCCACCATCACATCGCAAGCCCAGCGCCCGCGCGAAGGCATCGACAGCGTGTTCACGGGCGGCATGACCTGGTTCAGCCTGTTCGACAGCGCCATCACCCCCACCCAGGGCCTCGCCGTCGGCATTGCCGAATTTCCCGCTGGCTGCAGCAACACAGACCACTGGCACGCCCAGCCTGAATTGTATTTCATCCTTGAAGGCGAGGGGCAGCTCGAGGTTGACGGGGTTGCCTATCAGGTGCGCAAGGGCGACGCCATCTATGTGCCGGGTGATGCGCTCCACACCATCAAGAACCTCGCCACCGACCTGTTGAAAATCCTCTACGCATTTCCAGCGGGCAGCCTGTCCGAGGTCCAATACAAATTCCCCGATGGCAAGGAACGGAGGTTTGTGGCGGGGGAGAATGCGGGGGGTGGGGTGACGACTTAACTCCACAGGGCGGAAGCGTCGTAACGTGATTAAGAGCACTGCTACAGCAGTTCGTAGTTCGCACCGTAAATCGGATATTGCTCATTCAAACAAATATATGTTGACAGCAGTCTTAGAAAGAACAAATATAGAACATACCTCTTGCCGCAACCCTGATTTGCTTTAAATGTCACTTTCAACTCAGTTTCCAAATCATCAGGCCCAGGTGCCTCGCGAGGGAAGAATTGTGACTGCGACTGAAGACACTTGGCGTCTACGAGATCCAATTCATGACTTGATCGTTTTTGGTTCAAAATCACATAGCGATTCAATGGCTTGGAGATTGATAAACAGCCCCGAGCTTCAACGGTTAAGACGTGTGAAACAATTAGGCGTTTCTGAGTTTGTCTTTCCAGGAGCGACACACACAAGATTCGCTCATTCGATTGGTGTGTTCAACAATGCCAGAAGGCTTTTGAAAGTTTTAGAGCGTGAGGGCCAAACGATTACGGAAGAAAGAAAGCACGTCATTTTGATGGCGGCTCTTTTGCATGACATTGGTCACGGCCCTTTTAGCCACGCGTTCGAAAATGCAAGACAAGCAGTTGCGACAGCAAGGGGCGAAGAAGGTAAAATCAAGAAGCATGAAAAGTGGTCGGCCAGTTTCATAACTGCAGACGATGGTGGCATACTCAAAGTATTGGGTAAGGACGTTGCGACCCAAGTGGCTGCATTAATCGAAGCCGAAGACCCTGTTGATGTCGGACATGCTGTGGTGTCGAGTTCTTTTGACGCTGATCGTTTGGATTATGTGCTTCGCGACCGCTACATGACAGGCGCAGGCGCTGGCGCAATAGATCAAGAGTGGCTGATTGATAACCTCACAACGTACGACATTTACCTCCCTCAAGACGATGACGAAAAAGGCGTAAAGGTTCCTACTTTCGTATTCAAGCCGAAGGGCAGGCAGGCAGCGGAAGACTTTTTGCTAGCCCGCTATCGTCTCTATTCCCAAATATATTTGCATAAGACAACCCGAGGATTTGAACAGGTTATTTCGGCTCTTTTTCGGCATATCGGAACGGAGACTACAGACATCGAAAAACTTGGCTTGGATCCCGCACACCCTTTAGTTCTTTTCTTGAGGTCTAAGGAAAATGAAGCCAGTCCTTCTAAGGTTCAGGATAAGCTAAATTGCTATCGAAGGCTGGACGATTATACAGCTTGGGCCGTGATTGAACACCTCACTCGTTGTGCAGATGACTATGCGGTGACGCTGGCAAAGAGATTACTTGATCGAAACAGATTGCGCGTCATTGACGTTACCGCAAAGTATATTCACCACACTGACCTCGAAACCCAGTTGAATGCTGAGGATCGTATCGAAAAGCGGTTTGGAGATAAATTGGGAAAAACTGTATTTGCAGACAGGGCTCGTTTAAACCTTTATTCCACGAATTCGGGAGTGAGTTTGCAAAAGAGCACAAAAAAGTACGCGTTTTGAACGGCGAAGGGAAAGCAATTGAAATTATGGAATTTCCCGACACCATCATCAGTAAGCGTTTGATGGAAGAACGAAACCTTGTTCGGTACTACTTTTTGGATGACGGTGAGTTTAGTTCCGCAGAAAAATTGCTGATTGGAGGATAAGCATGAGCACGCGCGAGGAAATTGTTGCAAACTTGGTTGAGGCTGCTGGTGGAGTTATTGTTGGACGCATCAGACTGCAAAAAATGTTCTATTTGTTTCAGCAATTGGGAATGAAGGGTGGTTTTGATTTTGTTTATCACCATTACGGTCCCTATTCTGAAGCCCTATCGATTGCTGTTCAACGCGCAGCACTTATCAATAAATCGATTCGAGAGCAGGAAAAACTTTCTGAGTTTGGTGGACGTTTCAGCGAGTTCACTTTGTTGAAATTTGCGGCCCCTAGGGCAATTGGAGACGTGCCTTTTGATTCAGCTGAAAAACTTGCTTCTCGTATGAAAAAGGAAACTTCGGTTGTTATTGAATTGGCCGCAACAATTCATTGGTTGACCCATAAAGAAGCGATAGCCGATTGGAAATCAGAACTATCGCGGCGCAAGCCAGGCAAAGCTTCGGATGATAATGTCGCTAAGGCTACCGAACTTTTGAAGGATTTGGCTTTAGCTGCATAGTTATTTTGTTTGCCCCAAACATATCTGGGGATTACGGTGATGTGGTGGACGGCGCTCGCTTGCGGCATCTGATGTGCCAAGATGGTGTCGTTGCTACAACCCAACGAGGGAGCCATCCACCATGACCAAGTCTGCCACAGTAGCCACCATTCACACAATCGGTCTTGATATCGCCAAGACCAGGCAATTACGGTGACGGTGCACGAAACTATTCACTCCGCTGCCTTGTACCGCTTCACCTTGATCCCCTTCGCCAGCTTCCTCGCGCCCTTGCAATGTCGTATTGCAGCTGTATCTTCAGCAGCAAGTCCATCGACACACCGAACGCCTTCTCCACGCGGATAGCCATCTCCGGCGAGAGGCTGGCGCGGCCATTGAGCACCGCCGACAAGGCCGGGCGGCCGACGCCGAGGATTTCGGCGGCACACGTCCATTTGAGGGAAAAGCTGCATCCCCGCCTGCGCGGGGATGACGATAGGGAGAAGCGGTCCCTCACCTGATTTGCGCAGTCGAGCAAATTGTCCTCTCCCGCAAGCGTGCGAGGTGAAGGAGGGCACTACGCCGCCTCCGGCTCGTAGTGCAGCAATAACACTTGCGCTTTGGCCACCGGCGCGATGGCATACGCGCGGCCTTCGTCATCGCTGAACTCGACGAGCGCTGTATCCGAGTTCAAGACTTCGACAACCGTGCCCACTTGCCCGCGCGAAAGGCTTTGCGCCGGAATGTCATCCAGCAGCGCAACGACATCATGCAATTCAGGCCGCTTGCTCATTGTCGCTCCTCTATCACAAAACCCAGCTTGTCACCAGCCGGGGAACAACTTCCCCGGTCCGGATCATCCAGATTGTCCTTACCACAACATGCCGGGTTTGTCGCGCCACCAGAATATCCACCTTCCAGCGTTCACCAAATTGATCCGTAGCCTGACGATCTGCCTCGGCACCCACCAATCCCGTGAACAAAGCCTGCCTCAGCCAATCGGCCTCCCGTGCGGTTATGCCAAGTGCGGCTTCGAACAGCCGCGCCTTGTGCCGTCCGCGCGGATGCGCCGGGTTCAGGCAATAATCGCGCAATTTCGCGATATCGATCTCAGCAGCACCATGGTTTGGCAGCAGGTCCATGACACAGTGATGTGATATCAGGTGGGCGAGGTCAAGCCGCCTGCCCACCCCGCTCACCATCCCCCTCCGCCAAGGCTTCGGGGGACGGGCCGCCTCATTTTAGTGTGCGGTTGACACCGGACACAACGGCTTTCAGCGAGGCGACTACGATGTTCTTGTCGATGCTGAAGCTCAAACGACTGAGCCGTCGGGAAGCTGGGTTCCCGCCTGCGCGGGAATGACGGCGGAAGGAGAACTATGCGTCATCATCCTCACCGCGCAGCAGACTGTCAAACTCAGCCGGCTTCAACTGACTCGCTGCGCGTTCCACATCGGTGCTGTGTTTGCGGTCGTTTGGCTCGACACCTTTCTGAGCCTTGCGGCCAACCTTGGTGACAAAGAGCCGGATGGCTTCTGCCTTGAGTTCTTTCTTCTGGGCCGCATTGAGTTTCTTGCGCTTTGGTTTCACCAGAATCCGGTCAACGTGATACGCACCAACCTTTGGCGATTTTCCCTTGGGACCTTTTCCCATCAGCGCATCAAGCTCAATTCACTCCGCTCACCATCCCCCTCCGCCAAGGCTTCGGGGGACAGGCCGCCTCATTTTAGTGCGAGGTTGACACCGCGCACAACTGCTTTCAGCGACGCCACCACGATGTTCTTGTCGATGCCGACGCCGAAGAGGGTTGTGCCATCCGCCAGCCGCAGTTCCATATACGCCACCGCCGAAGCATTCGCCCCGTGGCCCCATGATTGAATTGGGCGTGTTCGCGGTCGTCGGCGACGTTTCCGTAAACTGGCCTTTAACTCTCATTTGGGCTATGCTGCATCCCAAGGAATTGCAATCATGGCCAGTCATCTGTCTCGCATCACCACCAACTCCGACATCTGCGGCGGCAGGCCGTGTATTGCCAATACGCGCATGCGCGTGTCTGATGTGCTGGACCTGCTGGCGGCGGGCGAAACACGCGAGGCCATTTTGGGCGATTATCCTTATCTCAAGGACGAGGATATTACGGCGGCACTTGAATATGCCTCCGCCGCGGCAGCGCATCGTGTGATCGCTGCCGAATAATGCACTTTCTGGTAGACGCACAATTACCACCTGCCCTCGCACGCTGGATCGCGGCCAAGGGCCACGACGCACAGCATGTTGCAGATTTCGGAATGGCAGGTGCACCTGATCCTGCTGTTTGGGCCAAGGCCACAGAGCTGAGTGCCGTCATCATCACCAAGGACGATGACTTCATTCAAATGAGCCGCGCCAGTGCAGGACCGGCCATCGTGTGGGTGACATCCGGCAACACCAGCAAGCGCGCACTGCTCGACAAGATGGAAAAGATTTTTCCGCAAATCGTCGAAGCGTTGGAAGCAGGCGAACGGATTGTGGAAGTGCGCTAAAGTTTCTTCACCCTGTTCACCCCGCTCACCACCGCCTTCAAGCTCGCCACCACGATGTTCTTGTCGATGCCGACGCCGAAGAGCGTTGTGCCATCCGCCAGCCGCAGTTCCATGTAGGCCACCGCCGCTGCATTCGCACCGTGGCCCATGGCGTGTTCGCGGTAGTCGGCGACGTCGAAGGTGAGGCCGCTCTCTTTGCGGATGGCATCGACGAAGCCGTCGACCGGGCCGTTGCCGTGGCCTTTGATGGTCTTGCGTTTGCCGTCCACGGTGATCACGGCGGTGAGGTTTGTCGCCGTGATCGCTCGCGGCCTTGTGCTCCACGAAGCCATATTTGCCCGTTGCCCTCGAGATATTCACGCTCAAACGCGCTCCACAGCCGCGCCGAACGACAGCTCCACGCCCTCGCCATCGGCAATGCCCTGCACCACTTTCGAGAACTCGATCTGCAAACGCCGCGGCAGCTCGATGCCGTGTTCGGTTTCGAGCACATAGGCCACGCCACCCTTGCCCGACTGCGAGTTGATGCGCACTACCGCCTCATAACTGCGGCCGAGATCCATCGGATCAATCGGCAGATACGGCACCTCCCACAGCGGCTTGTTCGAGGCCTTCATCGCCTTGAAGCCCTTGTTGATCGCATCCTGGTGGCTGCCCGAAAACGCCGTGAACACCAGCTCGCCCGCATAAGGATGGCGCGGATGCACCGGCAGCTGGTTGCAATATTCCGCCATGCGCACGAGATCATTGATGTTGGCGATGTCCAGCGCCGGGTCCACCCCTTGCGTGTAGAGGTTCAGCGCCAGCGTGATGATGTCGACATTGCCGGTGCGCTCGCCATTGCCGAACAGCGTGCCCTCAACGCGGTCCGCACCTGCCAACAGGCCGAGCTCGGTGGCGGCGACCGCGCTGCCGCGATCATTATGCGGATGCAGCGAGATGATGACGGATGTCGCGGTTCTTGATCGTGCGGCAGAACCACTCGATCTGGTCGGCGTGGATGTTGGGCGTGGACATTTCCACCGTGGCGGGGAGATTGAGGATGAGGCGCTTCGGCGGCGTGGGCTTGATCTCCGCCATCACCGCCTCGCAAATCTCCACGGCGTAATCGAGCTCCGTGCCGGTGAAGCTTTCCGGGGAATATTCAAAGCGGATGGCATCGCTCATGCCGCTCTCATCCGCCAGCCGCTTGATCAGCCGCGCCCCCTGCACGGCGATGTCGATGATGCCGGCGCGGTCCTTCTGGAACACCACGCGGCGCTGCAATTCGCTGGTCGAATTGTAGAAATGCACGATGGCTGATTTCGCGCCGCGAATGCCTTCAAACGTGCGCGTGATCAATTCCTCGCGGCACTGCACCAGCACCTGGATGGTCACGTCATCGGGAATGCAATTGTTGTCGATGAGGTGGCGGCAGAAATCAAAATCGGTTTGCGAGGCGGAGGGGAAGCCGATCTCGATTTCCTTGAACCCCATCTTTACGAGCGCATTCCACATGCGCATCTTGCGCTCATGGCCCATGGGTTCGATGAGCGACTGGTTGCCATCGCGAAGATCGACGGAACACCAGATGGGTGGTGCGGTGATGGTGCGGTTCGGCCACTGCCGGTCTTTCATGGGGACAGGCGTGTACGGGACATATTTTTCAGATGGATTGAACATGATTGCGCTTCTTCTGTTGATTTGCCGGATTTTTCAAGGCTGACGTGGAGGACCCCAAAGCGCCGGGGTACCCAAGACCCGGAAGGCGCTTAGGGGATGGTAAGAAGAAGCAGCGATGTCGCGAGGGTGCGCATGGGAGCTGTATAGGGGATTGTGCGGGATTTGGCAACCCCGGGCTGCGGATCGAGAAGGCGTTTGGTGTTTCGATGGACCTCTTGATGCGCATGCAGAACAGCTACGACATCGCCCGCGCCCGCAAAGCCGCGAAGGGGATCAAGGTGCAGCGGTGGAAGATGGCGGGGTAATTCCCCAATGCCGTCATTCCCGCGAAGGCGGGGACCCAGATTCGCATTTGCTCAATAGTATGAGCTTCAGCCCAGTTTGCTATGCCGCCTGATCTGGCAGCAGGCCTTTTAGCTGTTCCTGATTGCGCGAGATATCTGACAGGCTGACACCGTCGAGTGTGTCATAAAAGGCCTCCTGCGCCTTGAACAATGCATGTTTGAGTTCGCACACCGGCGCGATGACACAGGTGTTGGTTTTCGTGTTGGCACATTCCACCAGATCGCTGCCGGCCTCAGTAATTCGCACAACCGCACCCTACCGAAACCTCACCCGCCGGTCGGGCCAGCCTCAGGCCTCCGCCACTTCCCCGCACCGTCACCACCAGCCCCGCCTGCGAAAGGGTCGCGGCGATCTTCATCAGGTGGTTCCGGGAGATGCCATAAGCTCTTGAAATCTCGCCAATCGTGACAAGTTCTCCGGGCCGCGTCGCCACGAACATCAACAGACGCAAGGCATAATCACTGAAGCTGGTCAGTCGCATGGTCCCCCTCAAAAAGCACAAATATTATAATATGCATTTGATCTGCATCAATGAACATCCCGTAAAGCCGCCGTAAATAGATCACCAGGAACAACCGGGAGACGCCGCATGAAGAAGGCCGTATTGATTGCACTGGCAATGACTTTTTGCACCAGCCTGGCCCAGGCCCAGGCCGTAGGCGACGCCGCCAAAGGCGAGCAGATCTACAAGAAATGCCTGGTTTGTCACGTCATCGCCGACAAGGCCAACAAGGTGGGACCTTCCCTGCTTGGCATTGTCGACCAGAAAGCCGGTGCCGCGGAAGGATTCAAGTATTCCGAGGCATTCAAGACTTACGCCGCAACGGGTGTCGTCTGGGTCGACAAGACCCTGGACGCCTGGCTCACCAATCCAAAAGCCGTCGTCAAAGGTACCAAGATGGTGTTCGTCGGCATGAAGAACGAGCAGGAACGGGCGGATGTCATCGCATACCTGAAAAGCAAGAAATAACCGCGGCAGGGCAATGACACTTGCCGCCAAGGCTGCACATCGCAATCCAATATGAGGAGGATTCCATGAAGTTGTTCAAGACACTCGCCGCCGCAGCGGTTTTGGCGGGCCTTTCGGCATCCACCGCCTTTGCCGAAACCGTCATCCGGGTGACGCTCATCGACAAGATGGGTGGAAGTGACCTCGACAAGTCACACGGACTCGGAATGGGCATGAAGGGCGACATGGGCATGGCCAAGATGGGCATTGCCGCCAACCCCAAATCCGCTGTGCCCGGCAGTGTGCGTTTCGACGTCACCAACCTGGCGAGCGGCCTGATCCACGAAGTCATCGTCGCCCGCGTTAACAGCGACAGCCAGGTGCTGGACTATGACCAGAGCCGCAACAAGGTCGACGTCGAAGGCCTGCAAATTCTTGGCGCAGTGAATGAAATCGAGCCCAGCAAGTCAGCATCGCTCATCATGGATCTGGCGCCCGGCAAATATCTGCTCTTTTGCAACATTGGCGGTCACTACATGGCGGGCATGTGGACCGTGATTGACGTCAAGTAACGCAACATATTTTTTCAGGGGACTTAAAATGTCGAATATCAAACACGACCCTTTGCTCCAGGTATCCCGCCGCAACCTTCTGGCTGTCACGGCACTCGGTGCGGCAGCCGTCGGCTTTGCCGCGTCCACCGCATCCGCCCAGGAGGCCCAACCGGATCTCTCCAAACTGCCGCGCGTGAAGCAGAACCTGGTGCCGCCACCTGGTGTGCCCGAACATGACCAGGTCGCCAAGGACGGGCCAAAGATCGTCGAAGTCGAACTCATCGTCGAGGAAAAGAAGATGGTGATCGACGGGGATGGCACCGAAGTCTGGGCCTTCACATATAATGGCACCGTGCCTGGCCCGCTTATTGTCTGTCACGAAGGAGACTACGTGGAACTGACAATGAAGAGCCTTCCCGGCAATGTACTGGAGCACAACATTGACTTTCATGCCTCAACCGGTGCCTTGGGCGGCGGCGCATTGACCAAGATTCTTCCCGGCGAAGAGGTTGTGCTGCGCTGGAAAGCTGTCAAGGCGGGAGTGTTCATCTATCACTGCGCACCCGGCGACGTGATGATTCCGTACCACGTCACCCATGGCATGAATGGCGCTGTCCTGGTCCTGCCGCGTGATGGCTTGAAGGATGAAAAGGGTAATCCGGTCAAATACGACTATGCTTATTATATCGGCGAGCAGGATTATTACATCCCGCGCGATGAAGACGGTGCGTTCAAGAAATACGAAACCGCCGGAGAAGATCTGCCCGAGAGCCTTGACGTCATGCGCGGATTGATCCCGACGCATGTGGTGTTCAATGGCGCAGCCGGGTCGATGGTGGGCGAAAAAGCATTGAAGGCCAAGGTCGGCGACACGGTACTCTTCCTCCACGCCCAGGCCAATCGCGATACGAGGCCGCATCTGATCGGCGGTCACGGTGACTACGTCTGGCCGACGGGCAAGTTTGCCAATACACCCGACGTGGCCCAGGAAACTTGGTTCATTGCTGGCGGCTGCGCCGGGGCAATGATCTACAAGTTCCGTCAGCCCGGCGTTTACGCCTACGTGAACCACAATCTCATTGAGGCGGTTCTGCTCGGTGCGACTGCCCATGTCATGGTCGAGGGTGAATGGAACGACGACTTGATGAGCCAGTTGGTGAAACCCAGACCCATGAAAGCCTGAGCCATGTTGCGCGGCACTGCATTTGTCTTGGCAATTGGTGCCATGGCATTGGCGGCAAGCCTGATGCCGGGACCAACGTTGAAGACGGACTTGGTCCCGGTAAGAATGGCAAATCCAGCCCAGGTGTTGCTGGTGGCACCCCATGAAGTAACTGTTGCCGAGTGGAATGCCTGTTTCACCGACGGCGCCTGCAGCTACAGCCCAAAGTCGAGGGTCAAGAACAGCAACATGCCAGTCACAGAGGTCAACTATTTCGATGTAAATGAATACATCACCTGGATCAACGCAATGAATGGCAAAACACTGCGGCTGCCGACCAGCGAAGAGTGGACGTGGTTGAACCGCAGTTTGCAGAAGCCGCCTCTGCCCCCGGCATTCACTGACCCAAGGCTGGCATGGGCCGCAGACTATTTGAAGCGACCAGTCGCGAGTGGCCCGGTCAAACCTGCCGGTACATTTTCCACAACAGCCGACGGCATTAGCGACCTTGACGGCAACGTGTGGGAATGGACTTCAACTTGCGCCAAACCGCTACGCAACGGCAGCGATCCAGACGACTGCCCGGCCTATGTGGCTGAAGGCGAACATGAAGCAGCAATATCCATATTCGTGCGCGAACCGGCATCCGGTGGCTGTGCCACCGGAACCCCGCCCACCCATGTCGGCTTCCGCTTGGTGGCCGATGTTCAACAATAATTCAAAAGACTGACTTTTTGTTGACGAGTTCCGCATGCTTTCTATCAGCTGAGTTGACGCATGAATACTCCATCAACCCGATGGAGGACGACATGAAAAACTTTAAAGTAACATACGCAAACAAGTTTGAAGGCAACGCCAGCGCCAACACAATTCGTGGAACAGGATTGAATGACAAGATTGAAGGCCTCGGCGGCGCCGACACACTTTATGGCTTGGCTGGTGCAGACAAGCTGGAAGGCGGCACCGGGAACGACAAGCTCCATGGCGGCCTTGGCAATGACGTGTTGGAAGGCGGCGCTGGTGCCGACACAATGTTTGGAGGGGCCGGAATTGACAAACTCGAGAGCGGTACCGGCAACGACATCATGTTCGGCGGCACCGGTCGCGATGCATTTGTATTCTATCGCGGCGATGACCGCGACGTGGTCAGGGACTTTGCCGACAATGTCGACAGGATTGACCTGACATCGTTCAACTTCGCCAATGTTGCCGCAGCAAAATCCCACGCAACTCAAGTCGGCAGCGATGTCGTGTTCAACTTCGGCGCAGGCGACACAGTGACCATCAACAACATCACGATGAACCATCTGACATCGGTAGATTTTCTGCTGTAACGGATTGCTTCCAATCACGCATGACGCGGTGCTAAACCCGCGCCATGCCTAAACTCTCCATCCTCGATCTCGCCCCCGTCACCGAAGGTGGCACCCCCGCCCTTGCCTTGCAAAACGCGCGTGATCTCGCTCAACATGCGGAACGGTTGGGTTTCAACCGATACTGGGTCGCGGAACATCACAACATGGTGGGAATTGCCAGCGCAGCCACATCGGTTGTGATCGGTTTCATCGCGGCCAACACCAAAACGATACGTGTCGGGGCTGGCGGCATCATGTTGCCCAACCATTCGCCCCTCGTCATCGCCGAACAATTCGGGACGCTGGAATCACTCTATCCCGGACGCATTGACCTGGGACTGGGACGCGCGCCTGGAACTGATAGGCAGACCATGCATGCGCTACGCGTTGATCCCCAGACAGCAGAGCATTTTCCGCAGGACGTGGTGGAGTTGCAAGCCTTGCTCGGCCCCTTGCAGCCGGGCCAGCGCATTCAGGCTGTGCCGGGCACCGATACCAATGTTCCATTGTGGATATTGGGGTCGAGCCTGTTCGGAGCGCAACTCGCCGCCATGCTGGGCCTGCCCTATGCCTTCGCATCACATTTTGCGCCGGACCACTTGATGCAGGCGCTGGAGATTTACCGCGCCAGGTTTGAGCCCTCGGCTCAATTGCAAAAACCTTACGCAATGGCTGGAGTGAATGTCATTGCGGCAGAGACCGACGCCGAAGCACAGCGCCTCTTCACCTCCCTGCAAATGCGCTTCACCGCTATGGTGCGCGGTGCGCGCGGGCTTCTGCAACCCCCCATCGACGATATTGAAACCTATTGGTCGCCGCTGGAAAAAATCCAGGCACAGCGCATGCTCACCTGTTCATTTGTGGGATCACCAGCCAGCTTGCGCCGGCAGCTGCAAGACTTTATCACCAAGACTGGCGTTGACGAGCTGATGGTCGCGACGGCAGTCTATGATCATGACACGCGGCTGAAGTCCTATCAGTTACTGGCCGAATTGAGTGAACATTTGAAAAAGGAATAGCCTGATGACGGAAACAAGCCCCAATGACAAACCCGCATTGCCAGACCGCCTGTGTATTGACCCCAAGAGTCCGCATTTCAACAAGGCGGTCCTCGCTTTCACCATCGGCATCCGCTTCAACGGCGTGGAAAAAACCAACGTTGAAGAATACTGCGTATCAGAAGGCTGGGTGCGCGTCCCTACAGGCGGCAAATCCAAAGACCGCTATGGCAATCCCATGACCGTCAAGATCACTGGCAAGGTGGAGCCATTTTACGCGGAATCGTGAGCAGCGAATTCAAACATACTTGCGCCAATCGTGTTGCTCCTTGAATCCCAGCACGTCGCGAATCTTGCGGTTTGAGAGCGGCGCCTCGAACTCGCCCATTTTTCGCGTCAACGGCGTTTTCGGTGCATACTTCGCCAGGAATTTTTCCGTTGGCATGTCGGACGTGATCGTGTCGTTCGTGGCGTTGAACACCTGAAACCCAAGCCCGTCCTTCTCGACGCACAAATGCACAATCTCGCCCAGGTCACGCGCGTCAATATAACTCCACGCATTGCGCTTGCGGCTCAAGGGCTCTTTCACAAATCCCGGAAACCGCTTGTACTCATGCGGCTCAATCACGTTGCCAATGCGCAACGCGTAAATATCGGCACCATAGCGCGCTGCAAAGGCCCTGCCCGTGTGTTCGTTCAACTGCTTGGACAAGCCGTATGAATCCATCGGGTCAATCTCGTAATCCTCTTCCAGCGGAAATTTTTTGTAATCCCGGTCACCTTCGGCAAAGCACACGCCGTAGGTCGTCTCGCTCGACGCGATGATCACCTTGCGCACACCGAGCTTCATCGCCGCCTCAATCACGTTATATGTGCTGACAACATTCTGCGAGAACGTAACGTTATCCGCGCGCATCAGGATAGCCGGAATCGCTGCAAAATGGACAACCGCATCGGGCGGTGAAGGTGGCTTCCCGAGTTCATATCCGCCATATCCAAAATGCGTGGTCAGGGCATTCATCGCCTGCCCGCTGTCGGTGAGATCAGCGTGCAACGTGTACACTCCGGCAAGGTCCAGCGGTTTCATGTCAATATTGAGGACCGCATGCCCCTTTGCAACCAGATGAGGTACGGCGTATTTGCCTGCCTTGCCTGATCCTCCGGTAAATACGATACGCTTGCCGTTGCCTGATGCCATGGACATGCTCCTCTTGTTCGCGCGTTCCTGAAGCTTGCCTTCTAGTCCAGTCAAAGCCAATTGCCGACTAACAACTTTTGTGTTCTAGTCAATGAGGGCGACGGCCCCCGTTCGCCCCAAAACCCCATGGGAGGAACCAATGTTGAAGAAATTTCTGATTTCATCAGTTACTGTTGCTTGCTTTGCTGCAACAGGCGCAGCACTTGCCGATACCAAGGACAAGAAAATTGCCCTGTCCAACAACTATGCCGGAAATTCCTGGCGTCAGGCAATGTTGAAAAGCTGGGACAAGGTGACCAAACAGGCGGTCGCCGATGGCATCGTCGCCGCCGCTGATCCTTTCACCACATCTGAAAACCAGGTCACGGAACAGGCTGCGCAAATCCAGAACCTGATTCTGCAAGGCTACAACGCCATCGTCATCAATGCCGCTTCACCAGACGCCCTCAACGGCGTGGTCAAGCAAGCATGTGACGCAGGCATTGTCGTCGTCTCCTTCGACGGCATCGTCACCGAGCCTTGCGCTTACCGCATTGCCGTTGATTTCGCCAAGATGGGCGAAGTCCAGCTTGACTACCTTGCCAAGAAAATGCCGGATGGCGGCAACTTGCTGGAAATTCGCGGCCTTGCCGGAGTCTTTGTCGACGACGAAATCTCCAAGGGCATCCATCGCGGCGCAGAAAAATACAAGCAGTTCAAGATTGTCGGATCAGTGCATGGTGACTGGGCCCAGGAAGTGGCACAGAAAGCCGTGGCAGGCATTCTTCCGTCACTCCCCGAAATCAAGGCTGTCGTGACCCAGGGCGGTGACGGCTATGGCGCAGCTCAGGCCTTCGCCGCAGCAGGAAGGCCGACCCCCACCATCATCATGGGAAACCGCCAGGATGAAATCCAGTGGTGGAAAGAGCAGAAGGATGCCAACGGCTACGAAACGATGTCGGTGTCAATTGCACCGGGCGTCTCGACACTCGCCTTCTGGGTGGCGCAGATGATCCTCGACGGCAAGAAAGTGCCACAGGATTTGACCGTACCGTTCCTGCAAATTGATCAGGCAACCCTGGAAGACAATGTGAAGACCACAGAAAAAGGCGGCGTTGCAAACGTTGAATATTCGGCAGAAGACGCGGCCAAAGTTGTCGGTGGCATGTAACACTTGTCGACTGAAACAATAAGACTGGACGGCGTCGAAAAATCCTTCGGCGCCGTTCGCGCCCTCGCTGGCGTGGACTTCGCCGTGGTTGAAGGCGAATGCCTGGGCTTGGTCGGCCACAATGGCGCCGGCAAATCCACCCTGATGCATTTGCTCACCGGAACCCTGAGCCCCACATCCGGCGAAATCCTCATCGGCGAAAAATCACTGACAGCAGCTTGGTCAGCTGCATCGTCACAGGCCCATGGCATTCGCTGTGTCTTTCAGGAATTGTCGCTGTGCCCCAATCTCACTGTTGCTGAAAACACCCGCATCATGCATGCATCCCTGCGCGGCTTCGGCTGGAAATCCAGGGCTTCGCAACTGATCGCCGACAAGCTCGACGCGATATTCCCGGGCCACGGAATCTCACCCGGAGATGAAGTGGCAGAACTCGCCATCGGCAAACGCCAAATGGTCGAAATCGCCCGCGCCTTTACCGTAACACAACAGCCCTTGCGCCTCGTCATCCTCGATGAGCCCACGTCATCGCTTGATGCACAAACGGCACAGCAACTGCTTGCCTATGTAAAATCCGAAACGCAAAAAGGAACATCGGTCATCCTGATCTCCCATATCCTCGCCGAAGTGCTCGACGCCTCAGACCGCATCGTCGTGATGAAGGACGGCAAGATCGTCGCTGACCGCGCGCGCGGCGGATTCAACCGCAGTACACTCGTTGCCGCGATGGGGTCAGAGGAACGCAAACGCGACGACCGCATGTCCAGGGCAGATAACAGCACATCGCAAATCCTGGTTCAGGTTCCATCCGGTGAAACACCTCTTGTTGCGCGCCAGGGCGAAATCATCGGATTTGCAGGTCTTGCGGGCCATGGCCAAACGCGCATGCTGTTGCGCATTTTTTCTCGCAACAACGCAACTGTCACCGCACCTGCTGCTTACATTGCCGGGGATCGTCAAACGGATGGCATATTCAACCTCTGGTCCATCGCACGGAATGTAACGGTGCGCTCCTACGCGGCTTTGAAGAAATCCGGCCTGATCGACCTTCACGCGGAAGACGAGCTCGCGCGATCATGGAAACAGCGCATGGCCATTCGCACGCCGGACATGGACAACAACATCCTCACCCTCTCCGGCGGTAATCAGCAGAAGGCTCTGTTCGCCCGTGCCTTGGCATCCGATGCCGCAATCATCCTGATGGACGATCCGATGCGCGGCGTCGACATTGGCACCAAGCAGGAAGTCTACGCCATGATCCGCCAGCAGGCCGATGCAGGTCGCACCTTCATCTGGTATTCAACCGAGTATGAAGAACTGACTCATTGTGACCGCGTCTACGTCTTCCGAGACCGCGATGTCTCCGCCAGCATTTCATCAGAGGACCTCACCGAGGCCCGCGTGCTCGAGGCATCATTCGCCGAGAAAGCCGCATGAACAACCGGCGCAACCTGCGGCAGGCCTTGCCCTTTATTTCTCTCGCCATAGTGCTGCTGGCGACGTTCTATGTGCAGCCTCGCACCATGAGTTACTTCGGCCTCAATCTCATGCTGCAATATGCGGTTCCCATAGCACTTGCCACCATCGCGCAAATGTTTGTCATCACCGCAAATGACCTCGACCTTTCCATAGGACCGTTCGTTGGGCTCGTCAGTTGCATCGGAGCAACAGTGTTGCACGACAATCCTGCGCTAGGTGTGCTGGTACTGCTCGCACTTGTCGCCGTCTATGCCGCAATAGGCGCGCTCATCCACGCCCGTGACTTGCCATCCATCGTCGTCACTCTTGGCCTGGCCTTCGTATGGCTTGGTATCGCCGTCCTGATCCTTCCCTCGCCAGGTGGAAAAGCTCCAGCGTGGCTCAAGGCCTTCATGGGTTTTCAAACGCCGCTGGTGCCTTTCCCCATCATTGCCGCAATCGTCATTGGTATTGTCGTCCAACTCGCACTGATGAAAACCTCATTCGGTGTCATCGCGCGCGGTGCCGGCGGAAATGCACGGGCATTGTCACGCGCCGGCTGGTCCATGCTGCAAACCAAAGCAACACTCTACGCCATCGCGGCATTGTTCGGAGTCCTCTCCGGCCTGTCGCTTCTGGGTCTCACAACATCAGGAGACGCCCACGTCGCCGACCGCTACACACTTTATTCCATTGCTGGCGTCATCCTTGGTGGCGGTGAATTCATTGGCGGCCGTGTCTCGCCAATGGGCGCAGTCGTTGGCGCACTTACCCTGGCACTTGCGGGATCGTTTCTCATCTTCCTGAAAATTTCTCCCGACTGGCAGATCGGCGCACAAGGCGCGATCCTCATTGTCGTGCTGGCCCTGCGCGCCATCGTAACCCGCGAGGACGCCCGCGCATGACCGCTTTTCTGAACAAGTTGAAAGGCGAAACCTGGGTCTGGTCCTTTGCGGCAGCCATTCTCGTCTGGCTGGCAACCATAGCTTACACGGGTGGTCAGGGCGCAGGTGCCATCCTCACAGCCGCACTCTCTTTCGCAACCTTCTCGATTATTGTTGGCCTTGGACAAATGTTGGTGATTTCATCCGGCCCCGGAAACGTCGACCTCTCCATCCCGGCAACAATTACACTGGCCGGTGTAGTCGCCATGAAAGTCATGGACACCGATTCATCGCGCATGTTGATCGGCATATCCGCCGCCTTTGCAGTCGCGGCGCTGGTCGGATTGCTGAACTACGCCCTGATCCGCTTGCTCCGCATCCCACCCATCATCGCCACCTTGTCGACGAGCTTTCTCATCCTTTCGACTGCGATTTCTTATGGCCGCGGCATCCGTATCAAACCGCCGCCGCCTTTGGCCGAATTCGCCACCGCCCGCATCATCGGCATTCCCATCGTCACCATATTCGTCCTTGTACTGAGCATCGTGATCGCACAAGTCCTGCTCAGGACGACCTATGGCCGAAGCCTGATGGCCACGGGCCAGAACGCGCGTGCAGCCTGGCTCGCTGGCCTGAGCGTTGATCGCACCCGCCTCATCACGTATGTCGCGAGCGCGCTCTTGTCCGGTCTCGCAGGCATTCTCCTCTCCGGATTTTCCGGCGGAGCGGCACTGAATATGGGTGAGGAATTTCTGCTCGCTTCAATCGCAGTCGTCGTAATTGGCGGCACATCTGTTGCAGGTGGCCGCGCCAGCGTACCCGGCATCTGGGGCGCGGCACTATTCATGTATCTTCTCGTCACCATGCTGAACACCTTCGGCGCAAGTGCTGGTGTACGGCTGATCCTGACAGGCGTGATCATCATCACGGTGATTGTGGCAGCGTCTGGACGAGGCAGGATCAGATTGTAAACCGCACCTCAAGCCGCTTCCAGTTCCTCAGCTACAGGCATTGCCGCAGGCAACTGCAATACGAAACGTGCTCCCTGCCCCTGCACCGAGTGTATGTGCAGGGAACCGCCATGCTGCTTCATGATCTGTTCAACAGCCGGAATGCCAAGTCCCGTTCCAAAACTCTTGGTCGTAAACAATGGCTCACGGACTTTTTCAATGTTCTCTGGCGTAATGCCCTTGCCATTGTCCGCAACCGTGATCTCCACGTCTGCACCAACCAGTCGCGTCGAAACGGTAATTCTGGGTGTGGCAACAGCAAACTTGTCCGGATCATCGCCTTTGCCAACCAGCGCTTCCGAAGCATTGGACAAGAGATTGACGATTGCCCGCTGCAAGCGTGCAGCATCAAACGGCACCATCCGGCCACCAAGCGAAGTTTCGCAGGTTATTTGCACAGCAGAAGGAAGCTTGCCTGCTTCTTCGCAAACCAGTTTCTCGATCCACTGGTCCAAATCGGCCGGCAGTGTATCCAGCTGCTTCGTGCGCGAAAAATCCAGAAGCTGGGTAATGATATTGTCGCAGCGTAAAATGCCATGCGTGATCCGCAGCAGTTGCGGTTCAACGCCAAGACCTTTGCCCGCAAGTTTGCGTTCCATGAGGAACGCAGACGTACGCACCGCTCCCAACGGGTTGCGCAATTCATGGGCCACGGTGGCCGTCAACTGTCCGAGTTGTTCCAGCCTGCCCTTCTTGACCAGCTCTTCCTGCGCCTCATTTAATTGCTTGAGGTTGTCCGCAAGCTCCTTGTTCAGCTTCGTAACATCTTCATTCACGCGCTGCATTTGATCGCTGTAGGCTTCAGCGTGATTATTTGCGTCCTGCAGCTCACGGTACTTGGACTTCAGCAGTCTGCCCATGAAATGCGCATAGGCACAGGCCATCGCGATCATCACCAGAATTGCGCCACCAACGATGTATTGAAGCAGTGCCGAAGTCTTGAAGGTTGCTTCGCTCTCCTTGACCGTCTTCTCCATCGCCCAGTCCAGCGCGCTGGTATAGGACATGCCGTCAGAAATGATGGTATCGAAAATCAGGTCAGCCCGGCTCGCATGTTGGCCTGAAACAGCAAGCGACCCGGCGTATGAAGCTTCAAAACTCTTGCGTATCTCTGCCTGCATGGCCTGCGCGCGATTGCGAACATTGGTTTCATAATTGTTGAACCGTGCAAGAAGTGCATTGTCCAGCAGGTTCAGGTGTTCGCGCACCTCATCACCATTTTCATGGATGGGACCTCGCAATGGTTCGTCATCTTTCTTGTCGAAAGAATCTGTAACGCGGGCATTCAGTCCCTGCTCAGAAAAAACAACTGCAAAGCTGGTCTCGGCCATCGCCAGGTCACGCTGCGCGATCTTCATGTCGCCAGACGTTGCCATTTCATCCGCGATGCTGCTCAGCTTCGCGACATATGTCTGCTTGGACTTCAGTTCTTCGCGCAGGAAGTTCACCTGCGCCAGCTTGGCAACTGTCTTCTGGTGCGCGGCATTGCTCCATTCGGAAAGCATCAACCCGGTTGCGATGGCAATCAGGTCAAATGCCGCCAGGGCAAAGTACACAAGATGAATTTTTGACCAGTTGAAACTGGAAGACGCCTTCTTCTTGTCCACCAATGTACTTAAGTGAATCGTTGAATTCATCAGCGCCCCGCTCTGAAATCGCAATGTCAATTGGCACTACACATTTGCGATTAAGGAACGATTGAACGGTGGGGATGAATTGCTTGCTGAGTTCAACACTTTGGTATCGAATTTTCGCGCAAAACGTGCAAATGGCAACCTTGGAAAGGGCTGAAACCGGTCCATAAAACTGCGGGTAGCAAGCGCGTACAACCAGCGCGCAAGGCGTGGCCCGACCAGTTGAAGATTTTACTTCACCGGTCGGCACACATATAATTGGTGCGGTCGAGAGGACTCGAACCTCCACGAGTTTCCCCGTTACCACCTCAAGGTAGTGCGTCTACCAATTCCGCCACGACCGCACGTCGTTTTGTGAAACGCGGGGCGTGATTAACAGGGGCTTGAAGCTTCTGCAAGACCTTAAACGACTTTACCCTTAAGCCCTTGAAATATCGTCCCGCGCGCCATCTTGGTTAACGCAAAGACCAACAAATCCAGAAAGTTAACGCCCCCGTTTGAACGGCCCTGAAATGCGCTTCCGCTATGTTGGGTATATCAACACATGGGGCGTCAAATGAAATTTCTGGCCGCTGCGGCGGGCGCATTTCTGGCAATCACGGCACTCGGCGGAAGCGCCGATGCAGTGAACTCGCCCGCCCCAATCAACACGGTGAAAACCCTTTCACTCGACGAATTCGGTCCGGCCCTGCCACCCATCGGATATGTCCGCTTTTGCATCGAGAACAAGCAAAGCTGCAAAGCCTGGTCGAGTCAGTCCAAGACACTTTCAATGACCCAGGAACGCTGGCAACAGCTGTTCCGGATCAATTCATATGTGAACAACAAGATTGCTCCCATTAGCGATCAGGAGCTTTACGGCGAGATCGAACGCTGGGCCATGCCGCGCAACGCTGGCGACTGCGAAGATTACGCCCTCCTGAAACAGAAACAGCTGATCGACCTCGGCTTTCCAGCCAATGCGCTGCGCATGACAGTGGTCATGGACGAGAACCAGGAAGGCCATGCCGTTCTGACCCTCGTCACCGCGCAAGGCGACTATATCCTCGACAATCGCCGCAATGACATCCTGCGGTCGGTCGAAACCAAGTATTCCTTCTTGAAACGTCAATCAGGTGAAAGTCCACGCCAGTGGGTTTCCCTCACCAGACAGCAGCCAAAGGCTTCCGGTGTGGTGGCAGTAAGCGCTTCAAAAGATTGAAATTTTAGAGAAAGGTCCGGCCGGCGTCCCCCATCCCCATAGTCGCCGGACTTCCTGAACCGACACTGTCCCACCCAGTGTCGGTTCTTTTTTGCCCTGCCCGCCAACATCGTTAACCAAAAGTAAAGATTGCCACCAACCCCGGTTGCGCGCCAGAATCCACTGTGACAAAGTTAATAAAGTTTTAACGAATGTGAGTGTGCGTAATGAAACGGCTGGCTTTGGCAATCGCGGCACTCCTTGCCTGTGCAGCTGTCGTAAACCCGGCATTTGGGTCAGATGGCCAGATGCAAATTCACCCCAAGGAGTTCGGCAAAACCTTGCCGCCAATCGGCTTTGTGAAATTCTGCCTCGATAACCCCAATGAATGCTCCAATCGCATCAAGGCCGCAGCACCGGCCCAAATGTCGGCCGAAGTCTGGGGCAAGCTGGACGCAGTCAACCGCAGCGTCAATGCCGCGATCCGCCCGGTCAGTGATCAAGATCTCTATGGTGTCGCCGAATACTGGACCTATCCCGTCGATTCAGGTGACTGCGAAGATTACCTGCTCCTCAAGAAGCGCCAGCTCGAGCGCATGGGCTTCGCTCCCAACAGTTTGTTGATCACCGTCGTCATGGACGAACACAACGAGGGGCATGCCGTTCTGACCGCCGTCACAGACAAGGGTGATTACGTTCTCGACAATCGCCGCAACGATCTCTTGCTGTGGAGTGAAACCGGCTATCGCTTCCTCAAGCGCCAGTCACAGGAAAATGCCAAGCTGTGGATTGCCCTCGCCCGCCAGAAGGGTGAAAGAGTTGAAGCCGTTTCAAGCGGTGAGTGAAACCAGTCCCTTCGCAAAACGCTGCCATCTCTCGCGATAGAATTCTGCTGCGCGCTCAAGCCCGGCAACATCATCATCCGTCAGTACACGGACAACTTTTCCCGGTGCACCCAGCACCAGTGACCGGTCGGGAATGATCTTGCCTTCAGGAATGAGTGAATTGGCACCGATCAGGCAGTTGCTGCCAATCACTGCGCGATTGAGGACAGTAGCACCCATGCCAACCAGTGATCCTTCGCCAATCGTGCAGCCATGCAAAATCGCGGAATGCCCAATTGTGCAGTCCTTGCCAATTGTCAGCGGTAAACCGGGATCGGTATGCAACACACATCCATCCTGAACGTTGCTGCCTTCACCAACAGTAATCCAGTCATTGTCGCCACGCAGTACGGCCTGAAACCAGATGCTCGCTTGTGGCATTAACCGCACCCGCCCCATCACGTCAGCCGTCGGCGCAATCCAGTAATTTCCGGCAACCGGCAATTCCGGCCGCACATCATCAAGCATGTAAAGAGTCAACGAACGGTCCTCACTTCATTCCGAATACTTGCGTGAGGATAAACACACCTTGCAGAAAACTCCACCCCACTGCAGCAACTGCAATCGGCACGCCAAGCGGTGGATAAACAATGAACCACCAGAACGCATTGTGGATCAACAGCCACGGTGCCGAAGCAACAAGCGCGACGGTGCGGACCGGCACAAAGAAATCGTCTCTCTGAAGCATCTTCAGTTCGGGGGAATCACCTGTGGCAAGCCACCACAGATTTCCTGCCAACCCGGCAGAGACAAATCCAACCCCAATGGCAAGCAGAATGGCAATATGCGTCGACGAGTCCACGATCCTTCTCCACGACGCAGCTGTAGCGATTTGGCACAGGTCATTGCGTCACAAGGAAATGCTGCAAAAACAACGCCGATCACTGGATGCTAAAAATCAACACGTCACTGCCTCAAAGTTTCACATCATCGCCCCATTGAGGTTCGATTCAACTCGCACACAGTCACCAGCCGCAAAATTTTTCGCGGTGTCCATCCGGGTGTGTTCGGAGGACGGCAACACGCTCTAGACTTGTAATAAAATGACAGGAGATGCGTCATGAAGGCCACGATTTTTGGAACTGCACTTTTTATTGCTGCCGCAGCGTCACCCGCATTCGCGGATTGCGCAGCGGATCTCACAAAGATTGACGAAGCAATGAAATCCGCAACACTTGACGAAGCATCGATGACCAAGGCCAAGGAATCACTTGATAAGGCCAAGGCTGCACAAACAGCAAATGACGAAGCTGCCTGCACGACTTCCGCCAAGGAAGTTCTCACGATGCTCGGCATGTAAACCGGTACCTCCCGCCCCCTTCACTTGGGCCGCGGTGGTAAATCCCATAACCATCGCCCTCTGGGGGCACGGGCGGCATGGAAACCATGTCGCCCGTTTACCTATTGCAGAAAGCTAAAACTGCGCGCAAAATCTCTCCAAAATAAAATAAAACTTTACAGGAGAGAGTGTCATGAAACTGGTTTGCGCCAGCGCACTTGTTTTGGCCATTTGGAGCGGGTCTGCGCACGCAGACGCGTGCTCCGATCTGGCAAATTCGGCAAGATCAGCCTTGTCAATGGAAGGTCTGGACGAAACCACGATCTCCCAATTGAAGGATCTGCTCCGCGCCGCCCAATCTGGCGATCCGCAGCAGTGCGAAAAGGCCACAGGCAGCATTTTCCAGTCTTCCCCCGAAGGAGAAAAGGCTCCTGTTGTGCAACGCTGCAAAGAGCAGGAAAACACCGTCTGAGAATTCCAAGTTCAGTCACATTTGACTGCCAATGTGGAATTCCAGATTCGGGACGGCGAGGAACATGAAAACGATTGCAATATTGCTGGCGGCGATGCTTGCCAGTGCGTCGGCGTCAATCGCCGGGCAGTGCCAGGATGATATCGCGGAAATCGACGCCGCCCTGGAGAAGAAGGATCTGGACGCCGACAAGCGCGCCCAGGCCGAAGACATGCGCAATCAGGCCGTCCAGCTCTGCGGTGCCGGCAACGATGAAGAAGGCACGGCTGTAACAGCTGAAGCCAAGGCGCTGCTGGAGATTGAGTAATTATACTTCCAGTTCGCCGCTCATCATGCGCACCGCACCTCCGCCGACGCGAACCGCAACAAGCTTGCCGCCGTTCACATCTGCTTCAAGACTGAGATCAGACGGCCGCCCCATCTCGTAGCCCTGTTCGAGCTTCCAACGATGCATGCCATCTGGGAGTTTTTCAGCTGTCAACAGCTGCGCCGCCAACAATGCAGTTGCCGATCCAGTAGCCGGATCTTCGGCGATGCCGCCAGTCGGCGCATACATGCGCGAGCGGAACTGCGTGTCACTGCCATCACCACCGCGCGTGTAAATATAGGCTGCGTCAACACCATTCATCGGCCGGATCAAAGCCGACCAATATGGCTCGATCACCTTTGACTTCTCCAGTGCCGCGCGCGACGTCACCGGCACGTAAAAAAACCGCGGCCCACCCTCAAGCGAAGCAATCCTGTGTCCATCAAAACCAATGTCATCGACATCAAGATGAAGCGCCTGCGCAACATCCTTCATATCAGGCAAAGTGACATCCGCATGAAACGGCACAACAGGTGCGGTAAAGACGCCAGACACCTTGTCAGCAATCCGCGTAATCCGGACCGGCGTCAATCCCGCTTTCAATTCCAGCGTGATGTTCGTTTCAAAACTGCATCCCGGCTTTTGCTTTAGTTCGGCCAGCAATGCAGCTGTTCCAAGTGTCGGATGACCGGCAAAAGGCATCTCGCCCCCCGGAAAGAAAATCCGGACCTTGGCCGTGTGGGCCGGATCAGCAGGCTTCATCACAAAAGTCGTCTCCGACAGGTTGAACTCGCGGCAAATCGTTTGCATCTGTTCCGTCGAAAGTCCATCCGCATCAAGGACAACGGCCAGCGGATTGCCACCAAATTTTTTATGCGTGAAAACATCCAGCGTGTGAAATTTGAGTTTCATGATACATGGAGAAAACCGCGCCCCACGCTCAACGTCAATCAAAGACTTGTATCACTTGTGCTGCAAGTAAAGCCGCGCCGCTGCCTTTGCCCAGGCCGGCATGGCCTCACAAATGTCAGTCTCCCGCCGCACGGCAACAAGCCGCGCCAGCTCCGGCTGGATCTCACCAGAAATATGCTGACGGAAATTTTCTTCAATCTCCTGAAACCCGAACGCACTGAAATAGGCTTGCACCACGGCAATGCGCTGTCCGTCAAAAATCGCGAACCGCTCACCACGCACGCACGTGGCAATATCGAAGCCGAATTCCTCAGCAATTTCCGCGCTGACGGAATGGTCAATCCCGACGGAACCATCCGGCATCACATCCTTGGGTTCCAGCGAACCGCCAGGCGGATAGATTGCCCCGGCATTCACCGTATGCGCCCCCATCTCGCCATAGACCAGCGCGCCATCCGCCGACACCACAACGCCCATGCCGAATATATTGAATGCAGATTTGTCAGGCCAGCCAAGGTCGCGCCACACAACAAAGCTCGCATAGTCGGTCTTGCAGTGAACCGCCGACAGCACGCCATCAGCGAGGCTCACATCGCGGGCTACAAGCACCTCACCATTCCACAAGGCAGGATTTGCCTGCACGCGCTTGCCCCATGCAGCATCAATCAAGCCCCGCTCGCGGATGGCAAAGTCCCACGCACCTTCGACAAAGCGAAGGTCAAGCGTTGAAACGCGCTCACAGCGAAGCGACGACATCATAGATCAACTTCAGCGAAAGAATGAGCAGTCCAATTTCAACCAGCCGGAAGAATAGTTTTTCTGACATCACTTTGGTGAGCCGGTATCCCGCCCAGGCACCGAACAACGCAATCGGCGAAAGCAGCGCGCATTTTTCCAGGCTTCCCATGTTGATCTGGCCAAGAAACCAGTACGGCGGCACCTTCAAAAGATTGATGATCGCGAAGGTGATGGTTGATGTTCCCGCATAAACCATCTTCGGCATCTTCTGCGGCAACGCATACATCTGGTATGGTGTTCCGCCAGCATGCGCAACGAAGCTTGTGAAGCCAGCAATGGAACCCCAAAAAAA
Source organism: uncultured Alphaproteobacteria bacterium (assembly GCA_963738595.1). Lineage (GTDB taxonomy): Bacteria > Pseudomonadota > Alphaproteobacteria > Rhizobiales > Aestuariivirgaceae > Aestuariivirga. The sequence continues at coordinate 574,014 of CAVTXF010000005.1, read as the reverse complement.
CCCGCGCGGAATATCTGCGGATTTCGGCGCAATCACGCGGCCCCGCTTGAAATAGGCATCAATCACGTACCACAGGCCGACAAGCCCCACCATCAGCTTGACGGCATTCGTGCTGGTCACATGGGCCAGCGCCCAGCCAGCAAGAATTCCGATTGTCGCGGCAAAAACGATAATCTTGATGACCCGCAAATTATACTCCTTGCGGTATATCCATAATCCATAAACATCGCTGACCAGATAGATTGGCAACAGCAACCCTGCTGCCGTGACAGGAGAAATGGCCAGCGCCAGAATGGGAACCGAGGCAACGCCAACGCCAGGCAACCCACCCTTGGAAGCCCCAACCACAAACGCCGCCAACCCAGCCAGAAGCCAGAACGCCAGTCCCGATTCCATCATGCACTTTCAGGCGGCAGCGCAAGCCCGGAATAATCCTTCGACAGATGCCGGCATATCGCTTCGACCACAAATTCATGGTCCTGCCGCTGCGGGATGCCGGAAACAATAACGGCACCACACCCCCGTGCCATTCATCGGATCGGAAATCCGCCACCTGCAGCAGCATGATCAATGAGGTTAATGCCCGCGTCTCGCCAAACGTCTTTCCGCTCATCTCGCTTTCAAGCCCCACACGATAACTGCTGGCAAGAAAGCGAAGCACCGTATTCATCTTGCGCCGCGCCCACTCCGGATTGTCCCCGGCAGTACCGGCAACGCGGTAAAGAAAAACCGCCGCCGGCCAATGCGAATGTCGATCACCAGCGGAAGCTTCTGGGCATCCGCCAAATCGCGCATGGCAACCCCCAGCACCCAAGCCTCAGCCTCGCCAAAACTGTCAAACCGCAATGCCTCTTCCTGTTTTTATAGCGCAATATCGGTCTCAATGCTCATGGTACTCCTGTGGAGAGCGATAGCGGGTGGGGAGGCGCTGCCGCTTGTTTTTTTACCCCCATAAAACACCTCCACCTTGCCTGTCACCTTCACCAACATCGGATTTCCATACCGGTCCTTTGACTTGCCTCCAGTTGGGATGCGGACCCATCCTTCGGCGATGCAGTATTCCTCGACGTTGGTTTTTTCCACGCCGTTGAAGCGGATGCGGATGTGGTGTTGCAGAACGTCCTTGTTGAAGTGCGGGCTTTTGGGATCGGTGCTGAGGCGGTCCGGCAGCGCGGAGCGATCTGTTTGCGTGGGTTCGACTTCCGTCATCGACATCTCTCCCTGTCGGCATTACATATCTTGATCATTGCGTCGCGCTCCTCTGCCAAAGTGTAAGTCGGTCTCGTGTGCCCTGCAAGACATGTTCAACTGCAGCCAATTAACTCCACTATTCCACCGCAATCACTGCCCGCAATACCGGGGCCACCAATTTCGCACCAGTGGCATTGAGATGCACGCTATCGTGATAGATGGGCGTTCCGCCTTCTTGATAGATGCAGTGATTATCAGGTTGCGGGCAGAACAAATTCGAAAGGTTTAAGAATTCCACATGCGGCGTGCGACTGACAGACCTCTCCACTTTTTGAGTGGTTTTTTTGTAGGCGTCAAAATCCACCAGGTTCTCCAGCGGCAAACCCATCAGACGACGCTTGAAAACATACTTGGGAACGGGCGACAAATAGCGCGGCTGCTGACCAACAACTGTGACCTTGTTGTTGCGCAATTGAACAAATGTTGCGTCAAGTGCCTTGCCAAATAGGCTGTCGAGCTGGGCCTGGTTCTTGGGCACTAGATTTTCTGACACCAGCTTGTTCGAATTTTTGAAATTGGTAGCGAAATCGTTCCATGCACCAACAATCAGGACTTTTGCCTTTGTGGATGTGATAAATTTTACGACCCGCTCGTTCTTCGTCACGCAGGTTTTTTTGACGTCGCGCTGCTTCCAGACCCCCGTGAGGGGCGCACATCCAGGTGTGCTGAACATCAGCACTGGATGCCCATTATCGCCCAGTTGGCGATAGAGCTCTCGATGGCCGGAGGCAAGGCTGTCGCCCCAGATAATGATCTCAATGTCAGTCAAGCGAGCTGGCTTTCCATACATGCAGCCGCTGAGGCCCGAGAAGACGACGGTCCGACTGCAGCCTATTCCGCCTACGATTTTCGACTTGGTCATCGCAGCCAGCATGTCCGGTTCGAATCGCTGGGGCAACCCCACAGTCGCGATGGAGGCAGCCGAAATTGCACCGTTGGCGGCAATGCTAAGACCGAGCATGGCGAAGATGTTGGCGGCTGTTTTGTTCAACCTGCGCCGGCGCACCGGCGTTTCGACAAAATGATAACTTGCAATTGACAACAGTGCCGCCGCCGCCAGTGCACCACCAAGCGCCAGCGGCGATGGCGTATCGAGAAGATATGTCGCGGTAACTATTGCAGGCCAGTGCCAGAGATAGAGCGAATAGGATATGCGGCCAATATACGTGATCGGGTTTGAAGCCAGAAAACGGAACACGTAGTCACCGGGTGTTGGCTGAGCCGCAATGATAAGCACCGATCCTGCAACCGGCAGCAAGGCATAGAAACTTGGAAACGGCAAACTTTCATCCAGCAAGAAAATGGAAGTCATCACCAAAATGACTCCCAGCCAACGCCCAGCAATGCTCGCTGTTCCATTCAGGCGACACTGAGGCAAAAGCGCTAGCAAAGACCCCGCCATCAATTCATAAAACCGTCCGCCCGAATGCAGGTACGAGACTTCCGGAGAGGCAGAAGCCCCCAACCAGACCGCAAACGCCAACGATGCACTGAAGATCGCGGCCAGGGTCAAGACAACGATTCTTTGCGGAAATTTCAGCATCACCAAGAGCAATGCCGGAAACACCAGATAGTACTGTTCTTCAATGGACAGCGACCAGGTATGCAGCAACGGCATTGTTTCAACAGGGGCCGCAAAATAACCGCTGGTGGACAGAAAGAAAAAATTCGAGCTGAAAAAGGTGAAGGCCAGCAGGCTCTTGCTGAATGCGGCAAACTCATCCGGCAAGTAGAAGAAATAGGCGAAGCCAACACAATAGAGGCATACCGGAATGCTGGCTGGCAGCAGCCGCCGCACCCGGCCCTCATAAAAACCGAGAAACGAGAAGGAACCTTCCCGAATCCCGGCGCTGATCTTGCTTGTAATCAGGTAACCTGAAATGACGAAGAAAACATCGACCCCGACGAATCCTCCGTCAAAACCCGGAAACTTCGCGTGAAAGAACATGACTGCCAAAACGGCAATCGCCCTCAGACCATCAATGTCTGACCTGTAGTTGAAATTCCGCACTTGATTCCCACTATTGACAGTTGCATTTTCAGGTATCGCAATATTCGTGCAACAGATAAGGGTTACCATTTTATAGAGCTGTACAAGAAAGTGCAGGAGAAAAAATGTTTGATTTAACGATCAATAACATCTTTCAGTTGTTCGCAACGATAGCAGCAGTCCTTTCTTCCGCCACGCTCGCGTGTAGCCAAGTGGCTCCAATCCTGCAAACTGCGGGTAATCCAGAAAAATTCCACGACAATAAGTCTAACACGTGTGGCAATAATGAAATTGAAATCGACGCCCCGGTTCGAGTTTTTGAGGATCAGTTTAACGTCATCCACATGACGGTGTCGAATACGAAAGGCGTAGGATACCAATGGACTGGTTCCGTGGCTGGATTCACTCAGACACCGTCGACAGCAGCGCTAGATTGCACCAGAGTGATGTTGGGGACGAATGCCGACAGTACTAACTCAAATCAACCCGAATACTTTGATCAAGTCACATGGATACAGTCGCTCTATTTTAATGGGACACAGGTTTTTGCCTATGGACACCAAGACTACCTTGGGAAACGTGTTCCCAACACCGGGTGTAACAGCCTACCCAACAAATGTTGGTATTCATCGGTTACAATGTGGTCAGCAACGCCTGTTTCTTCGCAAAATCGGCACCTCAGCTTTAACAGGATTGCCACACCTCCTAATCACGTAGCTATATATCCTTACACGCGTTACCCCACAACGCACAGCGCAACTACTTTAAGTGGTTGGATCGGATACGGAACCCCGTCCAACATTGTTCGAGGTAGGAGCCAGTCTACGGGTGTACCTGACGGTTACCACTACATGTTTGTATACACCAACGCGCCATCTAGCTTTCGTCCGAATGCTTGGGGAGTATGTTTGTTCAGGAGCGCAAACCCATCAGACAAAAATAGCTGGAGAGGTTGGAACGGAAACTCGTTGTCTCCTGGATTCACACTACCTAGCATAAATCCTTATTCGGCAAGCATCGAGCCGGTTTGCAATCTAGTTAACCCCACTGTGTTCAAGAGTTATCTAAGGAGCGTCGTTTATCACAAGCCATCAAGGCGGTTCATTGCCATTTATCGTACGCCTTCGGCAATCATGTACACTACGTCGTTTGATTTAATAAACTGGGCTTCCCCAAATCTACTCCTGGAATCGATCGAAGATTGCACGCCGCTACCACCGGGGGCGACCAGTTGCGTAACAGATGCAAACTACCCCGTAGTGATTGACTTCGACGGCGGCGACAATGGTGACCACGTTTTTGATCGCGTCCATGACGTCGACTATCAATCAACTGCCACTACGCCTGCTAAACACATGTACCTATTCTATCGAAAGAATCCAAAGTCAGGCCAAACGGTGCTATATCGTAGACAACTTTCGATATCGAATTACCCACCCGACATTCCAGGCCCAACAAACCCTTAAGGGTCTGTTGGGTTTCTACTTGGCCTCACAAAAAGCCTTTTCTTCTTAGTTCTTCGCCTTGTCCACCAGCTTGTTCTTGGCAATCCACGGCATCATTTCGCGGAGCTTGGCACCGACGGCTTCGATCTGGTGGTTGTCGTTGTTGCGGCGGATGGCCTTGAAGCGGGCGGCTCCGGCACGGTATTCCTGCATCCACTCGGAGGTGAACTTGCCGGTTTGAATATCCGTCAGCACGCGCTTCATTTCTGTCTTGGTTTCGGCTGTCACGATGCGAGGGCCCGTGACATATTCGCCCCATTCGGCGGTGTTGGAGATCGAGTAATTCATGTTGGCGATGCCGCCTTCATAGATCAGGTCCACGATCAGCTTCACTTCGTGCAGGCATTCGAAATAGGCCATCTCCGGGGCATAGCCACCTTCGACGAGGGTTTCGAAACCGGCGCGGATGAGTTCCACGAGGCCGCCGCAAAGCACAGCCTGCTCGCCGAACAGATCGGTTTCGCATTCTTCCTTGAACGTTGTTTCGATGATGCCGGAGCGCCCGCCGCCAACGCCTGAAGCATAGGACAAGGCGAGGTCATGGGCATTTCCCGATAGCATCGTGGTGAATGGCGATGAGGCACGGCACGCCGCCACCCTTCTGGTATTCGCCGCGCACCGTGTGGCCAGGGCCCTTGGGCGCGATCATCACAACGTCAACGGTTTTTTTGGCTTCAATGAGGCCGAAATGCACATTGAGACCGTGGGCGAAGGCAATCGCTGCACCATCACGAATGTTTGGGGCAATGTCGTCGCGGTAAATATCGGCCTGGAGTTCGTCGGGGGTCGCCATCATCATCAGGTCAGCCCATTTGGCGGCTTCGGCGACAGTCATCACCTTGAGGCCATCAGCTTCCACCTTCTTGGCGGTGGCCGAACCCTTCTTGAGGCCGACGGCCAATTCCTTGGCGCCAGAATCCTTCAGGTTCAGCGCATGCGCCCGGCCCTGCGAACCGTAGCCAATGATGGCCACCTTCTTGCCCTTGATCAGGTTCACATCAGCATCACGGTCATAGTATACGCGCATTTTGGAAAAGCCCTCTGAAAGTGGAATGGCGCAGGCCTTAGCGGGGCAAACGCTCCATGGCAAGCGGTGCTTGGATTGCCGCGTTGAACAGCCGAACCGTTTCGGCCATGCCAAATTCCAGCGCATCGGCGGTAATGGCATGCCCGATCGAAACTTCCGCAAGATTGGGCAGTGCTGCAACCAGCCTGGGCAGGTTTTCGCGCGTCAGGTCATGGCCAGCATTGAGGCCAATATTGGCCTTGGCCGCAGCTTTGCCAGTGGCAACAACCTTGGCGAATTCCCCTGCCATCGTCTCGCCCAGAGCACCACCATAGGGACCGGTATAGATTTCCACCCGGTCAGCACCCACTGATTTTGCCAAGGCGGGGGCCGCCGGATCGGGATCCACAAAGCACGAAACCCGCATGCCCTTGCTTTTCAGGTCGCCGATGATCGTGCCGAGAAAATTGTGATGCCTGTCAAAATCCCAGCCATGGTCGGATGTGGCCTGCGATGGATCATCCGGAACCAGAGTTACCTGGTCCGGCCGTTCCTCCGCGCAAAGCTCGAGGAAGCGCTGATCCGGATAACCTTCGATGTTGAATTCGCGGCCCGGATAATCACTGCGGAGCATCTGCCGGAGAACTGTGACATCACTTCGCCTTATGTGCCGTTCATCAGGACGCGGGTGCACGGTGATGCCATGCGCACCAGTATCCAGCGCGATGCGGCTGAGGCGTTCGACAGAGGGCCAGGGCAAATCGCGCCGGTTGCGCAAAAATGCGATGGCATTCACATTGACGGAGAGTTTACAGGCCATGACCCACAATAGCCGATCAACCGGACCAGCGTTAATGCCGGAAAGCGAGAAAAAGTGCAGTCCAGTATGTCAACCTAAGTTTTTCTAGCCCAAATGTGAATTATATCTTGACAAACCGGAACAAATATCGTACATAGCATCAATGAACCAGCGAGATCAAAAATTGTCCCACACCTTTAAACCTAACCTGGTCGTCACCCTGCTCACCATTCTCGCCACACTCCTATTCGCCCGCGCTGCCGTAGCGCTGGACGTCAAATACAACACCTACAGTCTGCCCAACGGATTGCAGGTCGTCGTCATCCCCGATCATCGCGCCCCCGTCGTCACCCACAGCATCTGGTATCGCGTCGGCTCGGCTGACGAAGTTTCAGGCAAATCAGGCCTCGCACATTTTCTTGAACACCTGTTGTTCAAAGGCACAAGCAAATTCCCCGTTGGCCAATTTGACCGCTTGCTGCGCACCAATGGCGGCGAAGGCAATGCCTTCACCACACGCGACTACACCGCCTATTATCAGCGCGCCGCCAGCGACCGCCTGTCCATGCTGATGGAACTCGAATCCGATCGCATGCAAAACCTGGTACTCACCGAAGACATCGTGAAGCCAGAACTTCTCGTCGTGCGCGAAGAACGGCGCCAACGCACCGAAAACAGCCCCTCATCCCTGCTCGCCGAACAGGCCGATGCTGCGCTCTATACCGCGCACCCCTATGGCCGCCCGGTCGTTGGTTGGATGTCGGAAGTGGCGGAACTCACAAAAGACGACGCTCTCGATTTTTATCGCAAACATTATGAACCAGCCAATGCGATGGTCATCGTTGCTGGCGACGTCGAACCCGACGAAGTCTTGAAATTGGCCACGAAATATTACGGGCCCTTGCAAAACACGGCACACGCCCCCGAGCGCAAACGCACTCCCGAACCGCAACCCATCGCGGCCCGCCGCGTCAGCATGACGGATGAGCGCACCGAAACACCCTATTTCTATCGCACCTATCTTGCGCCGTCATACAGGTCTTCGCCGGAAGAAACGGCAGCTCTGGAATTCTATGCCTCGGCACTCGGCTCCGGCTCGCGCAGCCGCCTCTACAAGTCCCTGGTGATCGATCAGAAAATTGCCTCGGAAGCGGGTGCCTACATGAATGGCGATCAGCTCGACAGCGGCACTTTCTCTGTCTACGCAGTTCCCAACCCGGGCGTCACACTGGCAAAACTTGAAACAGCCATTGACGCCGAGTTGTCGAAAGCGCTCGCCCAAGGCGCCACGCAGGCCGAACTCGACCGCGACCGCAATCGCGCGCTCATCGAGATGACCTATTCCCTCGACGACCAGATGAATCTCATGCGCATGGCCGGTACCGCAGCCATGACTGGATCGCAGCCAGACAAACTCTTTTCGACCGAGCACTGGCAAAAGGTGACAGTCGACGCAATGAACACGGCCGCAAAAAAATATCTGCGCGCAGAAAATTCCGTGACTGCAACTCTCGCCCGCAGCAAGGAAGACTGATCATGACAAAGGTCATTGCTGCAATATTGCTGATTGTATCTTTCGCAACGGGTGCCAAAGCCCTGACAATTACCGAACTCAAGACACCAGGCGGCATCGAAGTCTGGCTCGTGCAGGACGCAACAGTCCCCATGATTGCCATGGAGTTTGCATTTGCCAAAGGTGCGGCAACAGACAAGCCAGGGAAAAGCGGCACCGCACACTTCCTCACCGGCTTGATGGATGAAGGCGCGGGCAATCTGAGCGGCGAAGCCTTTCAGGCCAAGCGCGACGACCTTGGCATCAGGATTTCCTTCGAAGCCGGGATTGAACATTTTCAGGGTACGCTTCAAACTGTTTCGCAGCACAAGTCCGAAGCTTTTGCCTTGTTGCGCCAGGCGCTGAATAAGGCAACCCTCCCGGATGAAGCAGTTGAGCGCATGCGCCAGTCTTTCATCGTCAACGCCCGCGCGACGGAAAACGACCCGCAGACCATCGCATCACGCGCGTTGATGAAGTCCCTGCTCGACGGCCACGTCTATTCCAGCCGTCCACGTGGCACACCGGAATCTCTGGCCGCCATCACGCGCGAGGACTTACTGGAAAGCTACAAGAACATTTTCACCCGGCGCGGCATGAAGATCGCTGTCGTCGGCGATATCTCGCCTGTTGAACTCAGCGCCGAACTTGACCGAACGTTCGGCACCTTGCCGGAAGGGACCGGTGCCTTCAACATCTCGCAGGCAGAAATTTCTCAAAAAGGCGAAACCATTGTCATCGACAGGAACATGCCGCAGTCAATCGTGATGCTTGGCATGAAAGGCATTGGCATCAAGGACCCGGATTTTTTTGCTGCCTTTGTGATGAGCCAGATTCTGGGTGGAGACTCAGAACTCTCGACTGAGCAGCGAAATCCGTGAAAAGCGCGGGTTGACTTACGGTGTGGGTTTTGAACTCTCGCCGATGGAATTTGCCGATCTTTATGTCGGTTCCTTCAGCACCGTGAATGAAAAAGCAGGCGAGGCAATTGCCACGCTGAAAGACACAATTCGCACCATGGCCAAGGATGGCCCGAGCCAGACGGAGCTTGATGACATCAAGAAATTTCTGACAGGTTCCTTTGGATTGCGCTTCGATTCCAGTTCAAAAATTGCCGGCTATCTTCTTGGCCAGCAATTGCTCGGCCGCGACTCGGGTTACATCCTCCGTCGCAACAAACTGATTGAAGCGGTGACTCTCGACCAGGTGAAGGCACAGGCACAAAGACTGCTGAAACCCGACGACTTGAAAATCGTGATCATCGGCAAACCACAGGGCGTGCAGTAACTCAAATGCTGCACTTCGATCATTTGGTCGTGGCTGCCGCAACGCTTGTTCAAGGCATTGCACATGTCCAAGATCAACTTGGCGTACCCATGCAGCTGGGCGGCAAGCATGTTTTCATGGGCACCCACAATGCGCTCCTGAAACTGGGGACTGGCTGTTATCTCGAGGTCATCGCCGTCGATCCTGATGCCATACGCCCTGCCCGTCCACGCTGGTTCAATCTCGACAATTTGCCTCTCACCAGGCCCCGCCTCATCCACTGGGTTGCCCGCACCAGCGACATCATCAGCGCATCACGGGAATATCCCTTTTGCGGACCAGTCGTGTCCGCGAGCCGCGGTGATCTACATTGGAAAATCACCATCCCGGACGATGGCTCTCTGCCCTTCGACGGTGCATTTCCAACCATCATCGAGTGGCCAGATGGTCCGCATGTCAGTGAAAAGATGATCGATCAAGGTTGCGCGCTCGCGTCATTGCAGATCCAGCACCAAGATGCAGACACCATCGCCAAGCGCATTGGGGAAAACACGTCAGGACAAATGCTCCGCTTCTCCACCGGACCGACAAAACTGACGGCAACGATCTCAACATCCAGTGGAACACGCACACTTTGCTAAGTGTCGATCGCACCGGAAGTTCAACCCGGCACCTTCTCCACGTGAACCCGCAGCGCCGTCGCAACACCTGACAGCGCAATCGCAGCCATTCCGATCATGGCATAAACATCCGGCACATGCCCGAACACCACAAACCCAAGAAGTCCCGCAAACACCAGATGCAGATAGTTGACTGGTGCCAACAGTGAGGCAGGTGCATATCGATATGCTGAGGTGAAAAGGAAGTGCCCCACGGTGGCCAGCACGCCAAGCAACAGCATCAACCCGAAATCCTTCGCTGTGGGCGCAAACCCATCGACCACCATGAAACTCAATACACTGAATATCAACGCACCCGACAATGCCGAATGAAACAGCATGGCAATCGTCGTCTCGGTTTTCGCCAGATAACGCGTCATCAGGTGATAGGCCGTTGCCAACCCCGCATTGATCAGCATCAGAAACACACCGAGTGGATCAAGCCCGCCGCCGGGCCGCACAATCATCAGTACACCGATGAAACTTGCAACCGCACCCACCCACATCGCAGACGTCACGCGCTCGCCCAGCAACGGCCCGGCCAGAAGCATCACAAGGAATGGAGAGATGTAGAGAATTGCGACCGTCTCCCCCACCGGCATCAGCTTCAACGCATAGCTCATAGAGAGTGTCGCAAGTACCAGGCAGAGTCCGCGCGCCACCACCATCCCGGTTTTCTGCGTCGCCCACAAGGCACTGCGATGCTTGGGCCACAAAACCACCAGCAACAACACGAGATTGACCAGATAGCGCACTGCCGCAACGGCAATGATTGAGTAAAGTGCGAAAAGATGTTTGCCCGTCGTATCGGCAATGGCGAACATGACGACCGCCGCGATGACGAGCAGAATGCCCCTCAGGGCGGATTGCATTTGCATGGGCGCTTGGCCTATCACCATTCGGCGGCAGGCACCAGCAGCTTAATCAAACTTGATGTGCTTGGGCCATACGAATTCCTCGCTGCCATCAGGACCATCAGGCCCTGCCAACCGGTAAACCAGTGACCTGAGTTGCCTCATGAATCCAGACCGGTCGGGCGCAACGAACAGGCTGTCAGCAGGAACAGGCTCACCCAACGTTACGCGCAAGCCGCGGCCGATCATCCGCGAAGTCTCCCGGAATAACAGCGCGAGGCGCAGCGGATAGTATGTGTGCGTGGCAATCTGAAACAATCGCGAATTCTGGCCGTGGAAGAACACGGGAACGATGTTGAGGTCAGGCACGCGGGTCAGCTTCGCAATGAACGGATGCCAGGCATTGTCGATTGCGGGTCCGCGAAACGGCGACTGGGATGTCGAAACTCCACCTGCCGGAAACACCACAACGACATGGCCATCTTTCAACCAATCCAGCGTGCGTCGGCGGGTCATCAGTGACGTTCGCTGCGCTTCTGGCGTGCCGCCAAAATCCACCGGCAGCATGTAACCTTGAACCTCTTTCGGTCGGCACAACAGGCTGTGCGTCATGATCTTGACATCGGGCCGCACCAGCGTCGTGAGATAGCCAATGGCGAGGCCATCCAGCACACCATAGGGATGATTAGCAATCACCAGCAGCGGACCTACCTTGGGCAACTGCCGCCAGGCAGAAAAGTCCGTGTGCAGATCAATATTCAGGAGGCGCATCGCAGCCGCAAAAATATTTTCGCCCTGTGGAGGATTGACCGACCAATCACGATACAACTGCTCCAGCATGCGCTGGCCCGTGACCAGCTCAATGCCGCGGATCAGCGTACGGCGGAACCACGAAAACTCTGGCCTGGAATAGCTGAAGCTGAAATCTGCTGGCGAGGTTTCAGCACTGGCAAAATCGAGAATCTCGACATTTTCATTCATGTATCGCGTAGAGCACGACAGTGTGACAGAAGAGCAAAATTGATATGACGCTTGCGTGACAGTCAGCTAACAATCCGTCCAACAAGGAGAAGCCCCATGACCCTGATTACCCCGGACAAACGCATTGTCGACAATTTCGATGACCACTTCGGCAAGACGCAAGTGGATTGGATCAGCGAACCCGGCGGCCTCACCCAGTTCGGCAGCTTCATAGAAACCCTGGGGCCCGGCGCGCGCTCATCCATCAAGCACTGGCACAGCGCCGAAGACGAAATGGTCTACGTACTCGAAGGTCAGGTAACCTTGCACGAAGGCAGCAATGAATATCTGCTCGGCCCTGGCGACGCCGCCACGTTCAAGGCAGGCGATCCCGTGGGCCACTGCCTGGAAAACACGAGCGCAGCCCCGGTCAAATACCTCGTCGTCGGCACCCGCGCCAAATCCGACACCTGCACCTACCCCGACCACAACAGACAATGCGTGCGCGTGGAAAAGGACAGCAAGTGGCTCGACATGGAGGGCAATGCCGCAGGAAATCCGTATAAGGAAGGGTGACGCAATCACCACTGCCCGGTGGTCGGAACAAGACGCTGCAGCAGCCTGCCCCGTTCAATGTTTGGGCATTCAGTGAGGTCCTCCGCCATGCGCGTGGGTCGAGCGTCGTGATGAGCGCGCGATGGCCGGCCAACGCCACGTCCTTGCATTCGGCGATGACGTCATCCACTTGCGTCTTCACCGGGCGGATGATGAAGGGCGGATCGGATGAGATCTGTCGGGCGGATCACCTGTTCGGAGAACACACCGCCGGTCTGCGTCATCTCCCATTTGCCGGGCGTGGCGGAGACATAGACAGTCTGCGGGCGCATCACGTCCCATTTTTGCTTGGGCCTCGAAGCGCAAGGGGCGGTTGCCAAGGATTAACTTGGGCACCTCGGCAGGCGGAAGCCATATTCGGCGAATGTGGCCTTGCGATTGAAATCGCGTTGCAATCAATACAATCCTTAAGTCTATTGGTGATTACAAACGGACAGATGTGTTTCGTGCAACAGAATGGAGGAAATACGACTTCGCATGAAGTCATTTCTAGGTTGAACCATTGTTCTGCCGCGCAACAAAGCTATCCCATCTTACTTCCAGTCAAGCTCTGGTTAAGCTGCCACCCTCACCACCACCTGCCCTGCCCTCCGACTTTTTGCAGGCCGCAGCGTCACCTCGATATCCTGCCCCAGAATGGTGAGGAATTCAATCAGCCTTCCGACAGAGAGCGATGTAGGGCGCAAGCGCATGAGGCTAGAGACTTGGGGCTGGGTGGTGCCGAGCAACTCCGCCGCTGCGACTTGGGTGAGTTTGCGGCTGGCGATGATGCGGTGAATTTGCAGGGTCAGTTTCGCCTTGAGCAACTCATGATCGCTGTCGGGCAGGCCCATGTCTGCGAAGACGTTGCCGCTGCTTTTGTCAATAACCTTCTTCATCACTTCGTTCGATCCACGGCCTGTTAAACTTCTTTTTGTATATTTCGCAAGTCCCGCCGTGACTCGCTGAACCAAAGCTGGATTCCGGCTCGCGGGCGACACCTTTCGCTGGCCGCGAAAGGTCGAGGCCCTTGGCCAGAATGACGGGGGTTTTGGGGTGCACTCAGGCGTCTTGTACGAGTCATAAATTGCGGCTAGATTTTCGCTCATGCAAAAGCCCACGATATTCATTGTATCAGCAGCCTGGGACGATGAGGCCTCGGTGTGGAGCGGGCATTGCGATGACATACCCGCTGCTGCTGATGCGCCGACATTGGACGGCCTGCTTGCCAAGATGTCGGCCATGGCTCTGGATTTGCTGGCGGACAATCATCCCGGTGTTGAACCGGCATCGGTTTACCTGCAACTCAACGCGCTGCGTGAAGCGGAACCGGCAGCGGCCTGATGGCGCCGCAGTTTGACCGGCCTTTGCGGGAGTTGTTGCGCGCCGCTGGCTGTCACTTGGTCAGGCAGGGCAAAGGCAGTCATGAGGTCTGGCACAGCCCGCTGACGCAACGGAATTTCCCTGTCCCCATTGGCATTCCAAGCCGCCACACGGCCAACGCCATTCTGCGCCAAGCTGGCCTTCCGAAAGCATTCTAAGGCGGCTGAGGCTCGCTACCGCTTCGGCCCGCGCCACGCCCGCGTCCCCGGCTTTCCCACCTTGCTGCCCGCCGCGCGCGGCTTCTGGCCATCTGGCCAGCTGGCGGTGCGGTTAGCAAGCGCGACCGTCATTTAATCAGCCTGTCATACTCATCATGCGTCCCGATCCAGACCCATGTGAAGATCATGTCATCTTCTTGCGCAAGGGCACGGAAATGGAGGCCGATGCGGACGGACCAGCGGTTGCCACCGATGTTCTTGAAATGGAGTGACGCGTGCTTCGGGTCGTTGACGAGCAGCGCATAGTTCCTGTCCGCCAACTCGCGGATATCATCCGGCAGCTGCCCGTACAATTTCCAGAATGTTTGCGTGGTCTGATGCTCGAGGGGTGACTTCAAAGTGGACGCACTTTGCCTGCGGCAATTTCCGCTTTCGCCTCAGCAAACAGTTTGTCCAGCTTTCCAGATTTCGAATCCTCTTCGATCTGCTTGTCCCACAACTCTGCCTGATATTCAGCGATCCAATCCGCGAGCTTGCGCAGGTCGGCGGGATCAAGAGAGGCGATTTCTTGTTCGATTTTCTCGAGCTTGGTCATGCGTGGATGATACCAGATTAGCCCGCGGCTGGCAAAGCTGGATTCCGGCTCGCGGGCGACACCTTTCGCTGGCGCGAAAGGTCAAGGCCCTTGGCCGGAATGACGGTGGGAGGTGAGTATGGAGGCTTAGCGCTTCGGCCCGCGCCAGGCCCGCGTCCCCGGCTTGCCCGCCTTGCTTCCGGCCTTGCGCGGCTTCTCGCCCTTCGGGCCAGCTTGCTGATGCATCTTCGATGGTGGATTGTTTGGCGAGGGGGTCGTCCATCACGGCGAGTTCGACGGCTTTGAGGCGTTTCACTTCGTCGCGCAGCCTGGCGGCTTCTTCGAATTCGAGGTTCGCGGCGGCTTCGCGCATTTTCTTTTCCATGTCGGCGAGAACGCGTTTGCAGGTTGTGGCCGATGAGCGGGCCGTCTTCGGAGAGGCCGGCGTCGACCTGCACGTGGTCCTGCTCGTAGACGGACTTCATGATGTCCGAGATGTTTTTCTTGATGCGACTGCGGCGTGATGCCATTGGCCTGGTTGAAGGCGTGCTGCTTGTCGCGGCGGCGCGTGGTTTCCGCCATGGCGCGTTCCATCGATCCGGTGATCTTGTCGGCATACAGAATGACGCGGCCATCGACGTTGCGCGCGGCGCGGCCGATGGTCTGGATCAAAGAGGTCTCTGATGCGCAGAAACCCTTCCTTGTCGGCATCGAGAATGGCGACCAGCGCACATTCCGGAATGTCGAGGCCCTCGCGCAAGAGGTTGATGCCGATCAGCACATCGAACGCGCCGAGCCGCAGATCGCGCAGGATTTCGATGCGCTCCAGCGTGTCGATGTCGGAATGCATGTAGCGTACGCGGATGCCCTGCTCGTGCATGTACTCAGTCAAGTCTTCCGCCATGCGCTTGGTGAGCGTCGTGACCAGCATGCGATACCCCTGCTGCGCGACAATTTTACATTCAGAAACAAGGTCATCCACCTGTGTCTTCACCGGACGGATGATCACTGGTGGATCAATCAGACCCGTCGGGCGGATCACCTGTTCGGAGAACACGCCACCGGTTTGCTTCATCTCCCAGGAGCCGGGTGTGGCCGAAACATAAATCGTCTGCGGGCGCATCGCATCCCACTCTTCAAAGCGCAGCGGACGATTGTCGATGCAGCTCGGCAGGCGAAACCCGAACTCGGCAAGCGTGGCCTTGCGGTTGAAGTCGCCTCTGAACATGCCGCCGATCTGCGGCACTGTGACGTGACTTTCGTCGATGAAGACGAGGCAGTTGTCGGGCAGGTATTCAAACAAGGTCGGTGGCGGTTCGCCGGGTTTCCGCCCGGTGAGATAGCGCGAATAATTTTCGATGCCGGCGCAGGAACCCGTCGCCATCATCATCTCGATGTCGAACATGCAGCGCTGTTCCAGCCGCTGCGCCTCAAGGATGCGGCCCGCCGCATTGAACTCACCAAGGCGAATGCGCAAGTCTTCCTTGATGCGCGTCACGGCCTGCTCCAGCGTCGGCTTGGGTGTGACGTAATGCGAGTTGGAATAGACTTTCACCGATTCCAGTTCGGCGCGTTTCTGGCCGGTGAGCGGATCGAATTCGGTGATCTGCTCCACCTCATCACCGAACAGCGAGATGCGCCAGGCGCGGTCATCAAGATGCGACGGGAACAATTCAATCGTGTCGCCGCGCACGCGGAATGTGCCACGCACGAAATTCTGGTCATTGCGCTTGTAATGCAGCGCCACGAGATCGGTGATCAATTGCCGTTGCGGAAACCGCTGGCCCTTCTTGATCTGAAAGGTCATGGCCGAATAGGTTTCAACATCGCCGATGCCATAGATGCACGACACGGACGCCACCACGATCACATCATCGCGCTCGAGCAACGCGCGCGTCGCAGAATGCCGCATGCGGTCGATCTGTTCGTTGATCGAGGATTCTTTTTCGATGTAGGTGTCGCTGCGCGCGACGTAAGCTTCCGGCGTGTAGTAATCGTAGTAGGACACAAAATATTCGACGGCGTTGTCCGGGAAGAAGTTCTGGAACTCGCCATAGAGTTGGGCGGCGAGTGTTTTGTTCGGCGCGAGGATCAGTGCCGGGCGCTGGGTGCGCTCGATGATGTGCGCCACAGTATAAGTCTTGCCGGAGCCGGTCACGCCAAGCAGAACCTGGTCCCGCTCCTGCTTGTTGGTACCTTCGACAAGTTCGGTAATGGCGGTCGGTTGGTCACCCTTTGGTTCAAACTCGGAAACAATCTTGAACGCGATGCCGCCTTCGGATTTCGGCGGCTTGGGTGGTTTGAAGGGAACGAACTGCTTGGCATCCGGCAGAGACGCATCAACCTCCGGCCGCAAGGCTTCCAGCCCGGCACGAACGCTCACCGGCAATTCCGGCAAACCTTCGAGAGCTGGCTGCGGCGCCTCGGCGAATCCGCCGTCCTGACGTGAATGACCCATGGGAGAGATATAGGCGTTCCTGTGCCAAGGTAAAACCCCGGCTGCTGACAGCAGTGTGTCAGGAGTGATCAAGAGTCGTTCAGGCAACACTTCTTGTGCTTAATTCCACTACCGCAGGGGCATGGTTCATTGCGTCCTACCTTCCCGCGGAGAGCACCTCGCGACAGCCTTGCAATTGGCACCGGAGGTTTTTTCGGCCAAGCATCAAGGGCTTTTTCCATTTCTGGGCAGAGTGGCTCCACTTCGAGGTCGATGACCAATGCGCCTCTGATGTCCCCTGTTCCGGGAGCAAGCAATAATCCGTACCAGACATCTGCTTTCTAACCATACTTCCTAATTCGGCAGTGGGTGGACAAACGCTTTCGAGCTTCATCGTCCGGGAATGGGCTTACATGTATGGTGAAACCGGACTTTTCACTGTCCGCTGGAAGGGACATGTCATGCAGTCGCCAGCCTTCGGCTGCGGAACTCACTAAAAGGTCAATGCCTTTATTGATGTGCCTGGCAGCATCCTATGCAGAGCTGAAGAAACATCATCCCTATCCCTACAAGCTCGGGTGTGCCTTTAGCCTCTAATTCCGAAATCAACCTGCCAATTGGGGTTCCGTTAAAGCAGTCAACATTCCTTTGGGAGTTCTTTCTCCAGGTATTCCCGACCTGCGTGCTTGCATTGCTATATCTAGAGAGCTGGTGAAATCATCGCCCAAGTTCACCATGTCCCATTTATCTTCTAACCAAAGATTGTATTTCAAGTGATACCCGAGGTCGTGAGTTCCTGGTTCACAATAAGTTTTCTGTCGAATTTGGTTCGCAAAGCCAAGTAGTTCAGGAAATGCAGCGGCGCCTCTAGAATTTCAGTCAAGACGTCTATGAAAAATATGTCCGTGACTATCGGTGGGTACACATTCTCCGTGACCTTGGTTTTTAGGAACTGGTTGGCTTGCATAGCCAATGCGGGAAATGATCTGATACAGCACAGACAGGGAAGACTTTCGTTGGCCTCGTTGGAAATTCAATTTCAGAACCAGATGGTGTGACAAACCGACAGTTCTTGTCTAGAAGCGCATCCGAACACAATAAGGCTTGATCATATGCATCGTGAATTGCCTTTTTGAAATCATCTTTGAGTTGAGATCGTTTCCCTTGCGCGCCTCAATAGTCAGCCGTTTTGACTTAGCTTGCACTACATCGCTCGGTCGCCAAACACGATTAATACATCAGCTTCGGCGACGCGATCCCTTCCTTTGTAGATGTCAATATTTTGAAAGACGTGTTTCGCGCCAAATACTCGTGTCAGGCGCTCTGCCAAAAACGCTTCAGCAAACTCACCACTATTCTTCGAAGCTGTTGCAGCGTAGGATTTGTCCGCAGCCATCCAGAAAAATGGTGCTTCATAAAGCGCTTCTAGAAAGCTGTAGTGTTGCAGCAGAACGCATGAGCCATTGACCGTTTTAATGATCGGAGCGGAATTGGTTCCGTTGAAAGCGCTTAGGCTGGAAAAAGAGGAATTTGGCGTTTTCGGATCAAACGTGAATGCCGTTATGATGCATTCTATTTTCTCCAACGCCATACCAGTTGGACCCACCAAGTCTTGCGCGCTAAAAGAAAATATCGGCAAAAATGTCCATTCACTTGGTGCCGTTCTCGTATTGCCGCGCGAACACTCAATGTATTCTGGATCAGCAAGTCGCCGAGTTTGTGGCAACTGCGCAGGCTTCTTCTATTGAAAGCCAACTTTCGACCTCAGCCATTCGGTGTCCGCACGAAATCTTCTCTGCGCTAGTGCTTGATATTGAAAATTGTAGGCCTAGCTCAGCTCCGTAGTAAATCGGCTCTCGCAAAGTCTTCAGCATTGCCAAATGATCAATCTTGATTTGGATCGCCTGCGTCGCTTACCAACTCTTTCTAACGCTACCATCAAGGGTTTCTGGAGGCTCAGATGCATTTCGTGCAATCAGCGCTTCTGACCGATCTATGTATATCTTCGGAGGATAGCAGGATCTGGGACGCTAACGTCAATTTCCCCTTTTGCCATCAGGCCCTACTAGTGTGGATATTTCTGTTCTAAGAAGCTTGTCGTGCGAGTACTGATGCTCAATGTCCTTTTCCGTGACCTGTTCGCCAGAATATCGAATAAGATTATCACGCCAGCAGAAATAGGCGATCGCATGAATGAAACCAGGCGAACGGCTAAGCTTTTGCAGATCATCTAATATCAACACTTCGTCACGAGCCTCTTTTGTAGACATATTTTTCTTGCTCATTGAACTATCATCTCTTTGCCATTCGTGTCTAGGCAAATCAGTATAGTTGCTTCTCGGGTTCAGGGAAACCCTATACTGGCCGATACCCGTCTCTCGCTGGTGGTTCGCGCGCCATCCGCGATCCGCTGGTGGGACGCTGGTTCGCGTGACGAGCGCTGGGATGACAGTGTTGAGGGGGTGGCCGCCACTCACACCCCACATCCGTCATTACAAACGCGATCGGCACCGCCAAGGGCGAAGTGAGAGGGAGCTATTTGGAAACCAGCTTTCTGTTCATGTGGCAACCCCGGCAGCTCGGTTCCGTTCAAAGGGCTTCCGTTTTGCCTTCTGCAAAACACGCCCTTCCGGTATCACGGTCTTGGGTGGTGGTGGCTACATTTCCAGCCGTCAGATTTCGGTAAACGCGATCAATTACCTGACCAGCAACATATTCGCAGACCGCGCGGCGTTGCGGTCGAAGGTCATAGTCTTCTCACAACCCGCATGAGCGGAGAGGCGTTCGATCAGGCAATCGGCGAAGTCGGCTTTGCCGGCCTTGAAAGCCCGGACCGCGGCCGCGACGACGGGCAAGCGCTCGATCTTCAGGACATCGATGGTGATTAGGTTGGTCAGGGCTTCGGTTACCTGATTACGGGACAGCGTGTAGGCGGACTCCAGCACCCAGACGAGTTCAACTACGCAGACAAGTGACACAAAGCCTGGCGACTCCGCCGTCAATCGTTCCATCAGGACCGTGGCCAGCTTTGACTGCTTTGGATCATCCTGCATGACGTATCGGACGATCACGTTGGTATCGAGACCAATCACTTTGCTGACGCCCCGCGTTTGGCGATTGCGGCATTCATGTCTTCGATGGAAATGGCCTTCTTGCCCCTGCCGAACATGCCCTTGAGAACCCTGACAGAATGTTTTGGCACAGGCGTAAACCCAAACTTGCCCGGTGCCAATCTCCTGAAACGCAATCCGGTCACCCGCTTCAAGGTCGAGTGCCTCGCGGATTTCGACAGGAATGGTGATCTGGCCTTTTGCGGTGATGGTGGCGGTTGACATGCAATTCTCCGATGCCTTACTTTAATGTAAGGAATACAATCTGTCAATTGCGCCCATTTGCATACGCGACCCTTCCTGCCGATTGCGGAACTTGCTACAAGTCTTCGCGAGCAAAACGATGGAGAACCCCAATGCACATTACTGAGGTTAAACGGACATCAGAGCGGGAACTCGACGTAACGCGGACCTTCAACGCGCCAGCGCATGCCGTCTTTGCGGCGTGGACGAAGGCTGCCTTGATGCGGCAATGGTGGGTGCCGCAGTCGATGGGGATGAGTCTGCTTTCGTACGAGATGGATGCGCGCACCGGAGGCAAATACAGGTTTGAGTTCAACCATCCGGCTTCGGAGCAGACGCTTGCGTTCTTCGGCGCTTATGTTGACGTGACGCCCGACAAGCGTCTGGTCTGGACCAATGAAGAGAGTGACCAAGGGGCCATGACGACGGTGACGTTCGAGGACAAGGGTGGGACGACGCAGCTCGTTCTGCACGACCTTTATCCTTCCAAAGATGCACTTGATGCCGGTGCCAAAGGGACTGAAGACTGCATGCCGGAACAGTTTGAACAGCTGGACGCACTGCTTACAGAGTTGTCTTGCAACGGGCAAGCTACTTCGGCAGTTTCAGCGCAAAGAACCGCGTTTCCGATTCCTTGCCGCCCTTGGCGACCAGCAACAGGATCGAACTCTTGCCTGCTTTCACGGCAGCATCTAGCGCTTCGACAACTTCGACGGAAGTTGCGACCTTTTTGCCACCGGCCTCAAGCACAATGTCACCGGGTTCGAGTTTCTTCTCGGCGGCAATACCGTCCGCAGTCACATCAGTCACAACGACGCCACTCATCGAATCTGCAATGCCGAATTTCATACGCAACTGCGCTGTCAAAGTGTTGACAGTCAATCCCAGCTTGTCGAGTTTCGCTTCGCCAGTTGCATCGCCGCCCGCCATTGGCGCTGCCATTGCTGTCTTGTCTTCCTCATCCAGCAAACCAAGCTCGACGGTAAGATCCAAATTCTGACCCTTGCGCAACACCTTGAGTTTCACCTGGCGGCCAACGTCCGTCTCGCCCACCGCGCGCGGCAAGGCCCGCATCTCGGTGATCGGCTTGCCATCAAATTCTGTCACCACGTCGCCGACCTCAAGACCGGCCTTGGCACTGGGGCCGTCCTTGGTGACATCGGCAATCAACGCACCCCGCCTGTTGGGCAAGTTCATGCTCTGCGAAATATCATCCGTGATGGACTGCAGCTTGACGCCCAGCCAGCCACGCCGTGCCTTGCCGTATTTCACCAGCTGCGCCACCACAACTTTGACAGTGTTGGACGGAACCGAAAACCCGATGCCGACGGAGCCGCCGGTCGGCGAAAAAATCGCCGTGTTCACACCCATGACTTCACCCTGGACGTTGAACAACGGGCCGCCGGAATTGCCCTTGTTGATTGCAGCATCCGTCTGGATGAAATCATCATAGGGACCCGCATTGATGTCGCGGTTGCGTGCTGACACAATGCCGAGCGACACTGATCCGCCAAGCCCGAACGGATTGCCAATTGCCATCACCCACTGGCCGATCCGCAAACCATCGCTGTTGCCGAAGCCCAGAGACGGCAAAGTGCCCGTCGGCTTGATCCGCACCACGGCAAGATCAGTCTTCACATCGCGACCAACAAGCTCACCCTTGTAATTGTCACCATTTTGCATGTGCACCTCAATGCTGACCGCATCTTCAACAACGTGGTTGTTGGTGACAACCAGTCCGGATGGATCAATGATGAAGCCAGACCCCATGCCACTGACAGTCCTGTCATTGCCACCGGGATTTTCCCCCTGGCGTTTCAGGAATTCATCGAACAAATCCTTGAACGGCGCATCATCAGCAAGCGGCGGCGGCGTGAGGGTAGCGCCACCTTTTACCTTGGTCTCAACCGCAATTTCCACCACCGCAGGCAACACACGGTCGACCAGATCCGCGACATCAGGAAGCGCCTGCGCCTGTGAATAGGCCGGCACAGGAGCAAGGCTTGGCGCGAGAATAGCAGTTAGACTCAGTGCAACAGCAGTTGCCACCGCACGCGTTTTGATTATGCGTCCCATCAATCACCCTCCTGCGAATTGCTTCGCCAACCAGACTGTTGCCACGCCAAGCGCCACCGCCACTGTTCCCATGACGCGCAACTTGTCGTCACTCACAGTCAACATGGCAGCGATTGCAGCCTTCATCTGCGCCGGTATCAGGGCATAGAACAGTCCTTCGAACACCAGCAGCAGTCCAAGGCCAACAGCCAAGCTCGCAATCATGGCGTCTTGGCGGCAGGCATGGCCTCTGTTCCAAAGTATTTGAAGAATTGCGAATCCGGGCTCAGCACCAGCGTTGTATCCTTGTTGGCCAAGGCCCTCTGATACGCCTGCATTGAACGGTAAAACGCGAAAAACTCCGGGTCTTTCTGGAAGGCCTCCGCAAACACGCGGTTGCTTTCGGCATCGCCCTCGCCGCGAATGATTTCCGAAGTCCGCCGTGCGCCGGCAGTCTTTTCAACATATTGGCGTTCGGTTTCAGCATTCATCCGGGTGCGCGTTGCTTCACCACGCGAACGTATGTCAGCAGCCAACGCATTACGTTCTGACCGCATGCGGTTATGCGTGTCACTCAGCACGCTGCCGCTGAGATCAGTCCGGCGGATACGCACGTCGACGATTTCGATACCGAGCGATGTTGTATCGCGCCGCAACAGGTCGCGGATTTCGCGCATGATGTTGATGCGGTCTGAAGACAGCACTTCATCGAAGGAGCGGCGTCCATAGGTCTGGCGCAACGCCGCATCAAGCAGCGCACCAATTCTTGTCTCTCCCTGATCGAGGTCAGCACCGAGCGTTTCGCGGAAAGCGCGGGCATCGCTGATGCGCGCCAGAGTAATGGCATCGACAGTATAGACCTGGCTTTCCTTGTCCTGCACCGGCCGGTCGTTGTTTTCCCAAACAACAATACGGTCTTCGACCATGGTGACGCTTTCCATGAACGGAACCTTGAAATACAGGCCGGGCTCTTCAACAATGCGGGCGATTTCACCGAACCGCAGCACCAGCGCCTTTTGCCGTTCATCGACAACGAAATAACTGAGATAGGCCACCAGCAGCAGGGCAGCCACAATGAGACCGAATGTGTTGCGAACAAATGTCATTTCATCCCACTCCGATTACTGATTGGCCACAGGTGGACGCGGCTGGATCTGCGGCAATGGCAAATAAGGCACAACACCCTGCCCGCCTTTCCCCTGCTCCACGATCACCTTGTTGGATTGCGACAGCACATTTTCCATCATCTCGATGAAAAGCCTTTGCCGGGTCACATCCTTGGCATTTTTGTACTGGTCATAAACTGAAATGAACCGCGCCGCTTCGCCTTGGGCATCCGCCACGACACGGGCTTTGTAGCCATTGGCATCCTCAACCAGCTTGGAGGCTTCGCCTTCTGATTCCTGGTTGCGCCTGTTGCGTTGTTGCTGCGCTTCATTTTCAGCCTGGATCTTGTTCTGTCCGGCACGCACCACGTCATCGAAAGCATCTTTCACTTCCGGCGGTGGCTGTACGTCACCGAGATTGAGTGCAGTGATAATCACCCCGGCCTTGTACTCATCCAGCAAACCCTGCGTGATCTGCATGACTTGTGCGGCAATCGCATCCTTGCCCGAGGTCAATATCACCTGGGCGCGGTTTTGCGCCGCCACTTCGCGCATGGCACTTTGCGCCAGCGCGGTGATTGTCATTTCCTGATCTGCAATGTTGAACAGATAATCCTTGGCATCTGCAATGCGCCATTGAACCGTAAATGGCACGCTGATGATGTTCTTGTCCGACGTCAGCATATTGGCTTCGTTTGCACTGGCACCGATATTGATCTGCCGCACGGCACCCACCTTGGGCTTCTCGATCACTTCGAACGGCCACAACGCAAATTGCAGGCCGGGATCAACCGTGCGCGAATATTTGCCGAGCCGCAGCACAACGCCGCGCTCGTCTGGCTGCACCTGATAGACCGAATTGAAAACCCAATAGGCGGCGAGCAGCGCAACCGGCAGCAACCATCGCGCCTGCCCGCCTGGCAGCGCATTCTTGAAGTTGTCCTTGCTCTTGCGCAGCAATTCGTCGAGGTCGGGAGGAATGTTTCCTGGCCCGCGATTTCCTCCGCTTGGCCTGTTATTCTGGTTACGCGGCCCCTGCCCCCAAGGGCCTTGATTGTTTCCACCGCCATCTTCTGTGTTCCAGGGCATCTATTTGTCCTCAAATGATCGAATTGATTGCTGATATAGGAAGCGGCCGGGCGAATGTCCAACTCTTACGCACTCTTAACCTGAAACGGCAGAGACTGGCTAAAACCTGTCATAAATCACAAAGTCACCTTCCACATTGTCGCCCGGCGATGGCGAAAGGCGTTCGCGCCCCGTTTCCCGCCATTGGTCGGGTGCAAGCGCGCCGAAAGTCGTATCGCCTTCAACAGCCGTTTTGAGCTCGGTAACATATATCCTGTCTGCCCTGGGAAGGAACGCTCTGTAGATCTCAGCGCCGCCAATCACCATAACTTCGCCTTGCCCCGCTTGGGAGGCAAGCAACAATGCGGCATCAACTGATGAGGCAACCGAAGCGCCTTCCGCCGAAAACGCGGATGACCGAGACACAACAATGTTCAGCCGCCCAGGCAAAGGCTTCCGCGGCAGGCTGTCCCAGGTCTTGCGCCCCATGATCACGGCCTTGCCAGTTGTGATTTCCTTGAATTTCTTGAGGTCACTCGAAAACCGCCATGGCAGCTTGCCACCGTCCCCAATGACCCGGTTCATGGCTACTGCCACTATGAGGGAAACGCGCATGTCCAACCTTCAGCCAGCACCGGTCAAGGCGAAGATGCTGGCACTCGACAATGTATTCCACAGGCAATGACAGGCAATCGTCAGCCACAGGCTGCCCCAGCGCAACAAGATCACGCCCAGCAGCAATCCCATCAAAAAGATGAGCGACACAAAAAGCCATGGTGCTGAAAGTGCATGCATCAGCGCCCACAATGCCGCCGTTATCACCACCGCACCCCAGCGCCCGATTGGCGACTGGGCAATGGCAGTGAACAGTGCTCCGCGAAACATGAGTTCTTCCATGACCGGGACAAAGATCATGATCCCCGGCAAGGCCAGCGCAAAAAGCAAAGGTTCATCAACCAGATCCGCCATGGATTTCTCGACCATGCCGGAAGAATTGGACGTATCCAGCACCCCATCGGAAGACGGCGCATATTGCTGCGCATCAATACCCATCACCGAAAAAATGAGTGCGTTGCAGGCATAGACCGCAATCAGAAATCCAGCGAGAACTGCAAACCAGCCTCCCCAACCAAGTGCAGGCCAACGCAAAGCCAAAACATCCAGCCTGTTCTGTCGTCGCCAACCGGCAAACCACCATGCACAAATGATTGCAATCAGACTTGCAGGAACAAGCCCAATTATCAGCGCTTTGAACAACAAGGCACGGGTCGCAGGATCAATCCCGCCATTCCCGATAAATTTCCCGCCAAGCAATGCATATCCTACAATGGCAGAAATATTCTGGCCAATGATGTTGATCAAAACCAGCACGGCAAACAACGCCACGATCAGCACCGTCGATTGCGTATGCCGCGCCGAATAAAGCCATTCACGCTTGCCGCGCTGAAAATCTGGACCAAACATCATGCTCACACCGCCACCGGAGCCCGGATCGCTGGTTCCGGATCGTACCCAGTGAATTGAAAGTCTTCATAAACAAAGTCTTCTATAGCGTTGATTTTACGTGATATTTCAAGCTTAGGCAAAGTCTTGGGCACCCGCTTCAGCTGCGTTTCCACCTGTTCAAGATGATTGCTGTATATATGAGCATCACCCAGCGTGTGAATGAACTCACCGGGCTTTAATCCAGTCACTTCCGCAATCATGTGCGTGAGCAAGGCATATGACGCGATGTTGAAAGGCACACCAAGAAATATATCCGCCGAGCGCTGGTAGAGCTGGCACGACAGTTTTCCGTCCGCCACGTAGAACTGGAACAGGCAATGGCACGGCGGCAGTGCCATCTTGTCCACATCTGCCGGGTTCCACGCCGTGACCAGCAGTCGCCGTGAATCAGGCGAAGCCTTGATCCGTTGAATGACATCGGCAAGTTGGTCGAGTGTTGTGCCATCACGCTTCGGCCAAGACCGCCACTGCGCGCCATAGACCGGACCCAGGTTGCCATCCTTGTCCGCCCACTCGTCCCAGATGGTAACTTTGTTGTCGTGTAGATACTTGATGTTGGTATCACCCATGATGAACCACAGGAGTTCATGGACAATCGAACGCAGGTGCAGCTTCTTTGTTGTCAGCAGCGGGAAACCTTCGGCAAGGTCAAACCGCATCTGGTGACCAAACACCGAAAGTGTTCCGGTTCCGGTTCGGTCTTCCTTCTTCACGCCGTGCTTCAGCACATGGCGCATCAGATCAAGATATTGTTTCATGCCGGATGCTTTATCTGATTTTCTGGGCCTTGATGTGAAAAACGGCAGGTCATCCCTGCCGCTGAAGCTGTTGATGCCAGCAGCGCTGGCTTACTTGCGGCGGGCCTTTTTGGCAACTTTGCGCTTGGCCACCTTCTTTGCCGGCTTCTTTACGGCTTTTTTGGCGGCCTTCTTCTTTACCTTTTTGGCGGCTTTCTTGACTGCTTTCTTGGCAGGTGCCTTGCCGAGGGTTGCAACCTTGCCCGTTTCAACAGCCATCAAATAATAGACAGTCGAACGCATCTTGTTCTTTTCGGACTTCATCTTCGCATGCACTTTTGCAAGCACCGCTTTCGTTTGGGCTTCTGTCAAACCGAGCTTCTTTGCGCCAAAACCTTTCGCAACACGCGCCACTTCCGCATCATCCGTCATCGAAACATATTGCGAGTCGAGACCGCGAAGTGCAATTCCGCAGTACTTGATGATGGCAGCGAGCGCTGCGTCATTGACGCTCTTGGTGTATTGCGACAGGTTTTTCTTGTAGTCAGTTCTGATCATAGGGCCTTCCTTTTCGGATATTGGACAGGCCGAGCGCCTGCGTTTTGCAACCGCAGCTCTAACACCGTGTCAATGATTCTAAAACGAAGCAAATAATTGCCTGTTGGTAACTGTAAAAGCGGTCGCACAACGAGGACTTCTATTTTCCTGCAACATCGCCTATATATGTCCCGTCCCCCGCAAGGGTGACTATGGTGATAAACGGCCTACGTAATAAGCCATTCGGACCCGGGGGCAGTACCCGGCGCCTCCACCAAAGCCGATTGCTTGCAATCGGCGGATGCCCGAAAGCCGATCGGATCGGCGAGAGGGCCTGTCAGACCAACCGGCTCTGATGGGGGCGAAATAGGATCGACGGGGGTGTAAAGGTAGGTTTTTTGCTCGTGATTGTACCGACGTTATCGGGCTATTTTATAGTTGCAAATGACAACTATGCTCCGGTTGCTCTCGCTGCGTAAGCAGTGCGAAATACTGGGAATTAAGCCCTTAGGCTTTGCAGCTTAAGGCGGGGTTCGCTGGCACCTGGCAACAGAAGCCAGCACTTTCATTTGCGTTTGGCCGAAGACCGCTCCTAATCCTGCACTTTCCCGCCTTTACAGTTTTCAAAACCCTGTTACGCTTGTCGCACTGCCTCAACACCAGCCGCAGGTTTTGCGACGAGTCTGGTTCAGGCTGAGTTTCTGGGAGGCAGCAAGGGGGCCGGCCCGGACTGGTTAGAATAGGAGGACAAATCATGTCCTATTATCTGTTCCAGCTCACTTACTCACAAGGTGCAATCAAGGCGATGGTCGCCAACCCCACGGACCGCGAAGCCGCCGCGCGAAAACTGATCGAGGCGCTTGGCGGCAAACTGCATCACCTGTTTTTTTCGTTTGGGCAATATGATGTCGTGTGTCTCATCGAAGGACCTGATGACAAGATGATGATGGCCGGCGCCGCAGCTGTCGGTGCCTCTGGAACAGTGTCGAGCACGTTTACAACAAAGCTGATGACTGCAACTGAAGCCATGGCAGCGATGGGCATGGCCGCCAAAGCGTCTGGTTCCTACAAACCACCCACAGGGTGAAATTGGGTGGCGCGGCAGAACCGGGTTTTGTCGCGCCCTGACTGTCTTCAACTTGCGCACTTAACTCACCCAAAACAGGGATCAAAATCATGACCTTGAAAATCATCGGTGTCGGCGTTGGCCGAACGGGCACACAATCACTCAAACTCGCAATCAATCATTTGGGCTTTGGCCCTTGCCACCACATGGATGAAGTGTTGCATCACATGCAGGAACAATTGCCGCTATGGCAGGCGGCGGCAAATGGACGACCAGACTGGCCCGCAATTTACAATGGCTACGCCAGCGCAGTCGATTGGCCGACGGCCGGCTTTTGTCAGGAATTGAACACCGCTTACCCTTCAGCGAAGTTCATTCTCACGGTTCGAACTGCTGAAAGCTGGGTGGAGAGTTTCTCGGAAACGATCTACAAGGCATTGGCCGGGCGCGACCACACTCCGGATCATATGAAGCCGTGGCTGGATATGGCGATCAGCGTTATTACAAGGACGGGTTTTCCCGGCGGATTGAACATGGCGGGCCTTATCAAAGCCTTCAATGACCATACCCTGAGAGTGAAACAATTGATCCCTGCCGATAGGCTGCTGGTATACGAGGTCAAACAAGGCTGGGAACCGCTCTGCAAATTCTTGGGCGTCACTGTGCCGGCTACGGACTTCCCGAGAACCAATTCGCGGGAGGAATTCTGGGAGCGCATCAAAGCCGCTTCGTGATGCATTGCGATACCTGAGACAATTGCTAAAGTTGCATTTGACAAAAGAACTCAGTTTTTTGACTAGGACGTGACTTTGCCCCGGTTCAGCGGCTATGTATGCTATTGAGTCGACAATAAAGTTTGAATGATTTTCCTATGGCCAAAGACCTGATGCGATATGATCAACTTGCGCAAAACGCATTGCGCGGCGTGGTGCGCGAGGCCTTGCGCCAGGTGGACCGGTCTGGCCTTCCAGGCGATCACCATTTCTATATTGCATTCACAACCCGCCATCCGGGCGTCAGCATCAGCGAAAAACTGTTGCAGCGATATCCGCGAGAAATGACCATCGTACTCCAGCATCAATACAGCGACCTTATCATCACCGAAGAACGCTTCGAGGTCGTGCTGTTCTTTGATCAGGTCCCGGAAAAGCTGGTCGTGCCATTTGCCGCGATCAAGGGGTTCCTCGATCCCGCAGTGCAATTCGGATTGCAGTTTGAAGTCGTCCAGGCTGATTCAGGCGCTGGCGAGATTGATACGTCAGAAACAACTGTCGAGGCCAAGACAGGATCTGAAGAGGCGGCGAGACCCGAATCCGCAAACGAAGATAAGGTTGTTTCCCTCGATGCATTTCGCAAGAAATAGTCTCGCCATTTTGGCAATTGGGTTGCTTGCTTGCCTGCCAACTGCGGCAGACGCGGCCGTGAAAAGGGCTGGATCAAAACCCGCAGTAACGCAGGTTGAGACAAAAAAATCGGTGAGGGTGAAGAAAAAACGGGTGGCTGCCCCAATAAAAAAGAAGCGTCGCGCTCCAGTCCCTGTTGCCGCGAAAAAGCCTGTACAAGTCGCTGCGATTGCCCCACCTACAGTCACGGTCGAACCAACCAGCGCAAGCGCCACCATCGGCAAGTTGGACCGGATACCGGCCAAGAGATTGTTCGGCAACCAGAAGGTGCCCGCCAACATCGCCTCCCGTGCTATCGGCAGCTACGCCCGCGGCTGCCTTGCCGGCGGCAAGGCACTTCCCGTGGATGGCGATTCTTGGCAGGTGATGCGCCTGTCGCGCAATCGCAACTGGGCCCATCCGGATATGATCAAACTGCTGGAACGCCTCGCCCGGGAAACCAAAGCCAGCGACGGTTGGAATGGACTTCTTGTCGGCGACCTTGCGCAACCGCGCGGCGGACCGATGTTGACAGGCCACGCCAGCCACCAGATAGGTCTCGATGCCGACGTCTGGCTGACGCAGATGCCAAACCGCACGTTGACATACGCAGAGCGCGAATCCTTGCAGGCGACAGTCATGACCAAGAGTCGCCTCGAGATCGACAAGTCAAAATGGACTGAGGCGCATGCCAAGATCATCAAGCGCGCCGCGAATTATCCAGACGTTGCGCGGATTTTTGTGCACCCACCAATCAAGGCTGAGCTTTGCAGATGGGCAACCGGTGATCGTTCGTGGCTCGCCAAGGTGCGCCCCTACTATGGCCATAACTATCATTTCCACATTCGCATGAATTGCCCACCAGGCTTTGCCGGGTGCAAGAATCAGTGGACACCAAAACCGAAGGACGGAACCGGTTGCGGCGAAGAACTGGCTTACTGGCTGGGTACCCTGCCATGGAAACCGAAAAGGCCGGACCCAGGGCCAGTGAAACCCGCAAAACCGATGCCCGGCTTGACTCTCGCGAGTCTACCTGCTGAATGCCGCAGCGTAATTGCTGCACCCTAAGCGGGAAAGTTCTCGGCCCTCCGAAAGGCTATTGATGTCACAAGCACACACGGCGGAACGCCCGGCTGGCCCCGCAAACCTGAAACTCGCATTCGCCACTCTGGGCGTTGTCTTTGGCGACATCGGGACCAGCCCGCTTTATGCGATGCGCGAAGCGCTTCACCCGGTCGTCCAGGCTGGTGGCGATTTGCGACTGGCGGTACTTGGTGTTGTCTCGCTGCTCATCTGGGCCCTGCTGATCGTTGTGACACTGAAATATGTCTTCATGCTGATGCGCGCCGACAACCGCGGTGAAGGTGGCATCCTTTCTCTTGTCGTGCTCGTTGAAACCATGTTCAAGAAAAAAGGCGGCTTCCCGCTGGCACTCGGCATCATTGGTGCAGCCTTTTTCTTTGGCGATGCGATGATCACGCCAGCCATGTCTGTCTTGTCTGCAGTTGAAGGCCTCAACGTCATCAACAAGGGTTTCGAACCCTATGTCGTGCCACTCACATTGGTCATTCTCATTTCGCTGTTTACCTTCCAATACAAGGGGACAGCCGGTGTGGCATCGCTGTTTGCCCCGATAACCTTCGCTTGGTTCATCATCATGGCCTTGTTGGGATTGTCCCACATTGGCGATGACTTGGGGATTTTTGCCGCCATCAATCCCTATTACGGAGTCCGCATGCTCATTGAGCAGCCCGGTCTGGCTTTGCTGGTATTCGGCGGTGTTTTTCTGGCCGTCACGGGCGGCGAGGCGCTTTACGCAGACATGGGCCATTTCGGAAAAAACCCGATCCGCAACGCGTGGCTCGCGGTCGTTTTGCCAGGCTTGATCTTGAATTACCTTGGCCAGGGCGCCTTCATCATATCGCATCCCCACGCTGTGGAAAATCCATTCTTCCTCATGGTACCGGAATGGGGATTGGTGCCGTTTGTGTTGTTGGCCACGGCCGTGACGGTCATTGCATCACAGGCCGTAATCACCGGTGCATTCTCGATAGCCCAACAGGCCATGTCACTGGGCCTCTTGCCGCGCATGACCATCACCCACACAAGCGAAGAAGAACAAGGCCAGATATATGTCGGTCAGATCAACTGGATGATTCTGTTGGGTGTCATTCTGCTCGTCGTTGTATTCAAGTCGTCGTCCAACCTGGCCTCTGCCTACGGTGTAGCAGTCAATACATCGATGATCGTTGACTCCATCCTCGCGTTGATTTTCTTCTGGCGCGCCAATATCATAGCACGCTGGTGGGCCATTCCGGCACTCATCTGCATTCTCGGCATCGAACTCGTGTTCTTCGCCGCCAACGCCCTCAAAATTCCAAATGGCGGCTACATGCCAATCCTCATGGGTGCGACAATCATCTTGCTTATGATCACTTGGATGCGTGGTCGCAGCCTGCTTGCCAAGAAACTGGTCAAGGAATCCGTGGAACTCGTGCCGCTCCTCGAAAGCCTCGAGCGCCGCGGCCCCACCCGCGTTGCCGGCGCCGCCGTATTCTTGCAAACTGACAACAAGTTTGCACCAAGTGCCCTCATGCACAATCTCAAGCACAACCGCGTGCTGCACGACATTCTGGTCTTTGTCGAAGTCGACACCACCGATGAACCTCGTGTCGAGGGCGAACGCGTAAGCGTAAAGCAAGGCCCGCTGGGAGCCTGGATGGTGGAAGCGAAATTTGGCTACATGGAGCAACCGGATGTGCCCGCCGCCCTGCGCGCCTGTGAACAGTTCGGCCTCTCCATCGATCCACGACAGGCTTCATATTTTCTCGGCCGCCGCACCATAAAGATTTCACCCCGCGCGCCAATGCCCTTCTGGCAACAACGCATCTTCATCATGCTGACAAACCAGTCTGCGAGAGCCATTGAGTTCTTCCGGATTCCTCCGGACAGGGTTGTCGAACTTGGAATGCAGATGAGCATATGAAAAGCCTTTTCCCTTTCTCCCTTCCTGGCCGCTTCTGGCGCGGCAACCTTCATACGCATTCAACGCTGTCCGACGGCAGGCTTCCGCTTGATGAGGTTATCGAGCGCTACAAGGCGGCTGGCTACGACTTCATCGCATTGACTGACCATTTCATTGAACACTACAAATGGCCGGTCGCCGACACACGGCATTTGCGCGGTAATGACTTTACCACACTCCTCGGTGCGGAACTGCATGCACCAGTCACATCGGCGGGCGAACTCTGGCACATTGTGGCCAATGGCCTGCCACTGGATTTCAAGCCGGCAGCCAAGGGCGAAACCGGACCACAAATTGCCCGCCGCGCCATCGACGCAGGTGCATTCGTCGCCATCGCGCACCCGTCATGGTCACGCTATACAATAGAAGATGGCCGCGCCCTTTCATTCGCCCATGCGGTCGAAATCTATAACCACGGTTGCGCCATCGAGAACGACCTCGGTGAAGGCTTCTATCTGCTCGACCAGTTGCTGAATGAAGGCCATCGCCTCAACGCCATTGCCACCGATGACGCGCATTTCCATTCACCAGATCACTTCGGTGGATGGGTCCACGTCAAATCCGAAAGCCTTGATCCTGATGATTTGCTCCGTGCACTGAAGAATGGCCACAACTATTCTTCGCAAGGGCCCCAGTTCCACGACATTCGCCTCGACGGCAGGCAGATTGAAATCGAAACCTCGCCCGTCGATGCCATCACCGTCGTTTGCGGCAACTCCCGCACTTGCGTTCGCCACGGCAAGGCGATCACCTCAGCCGCTTTTGATCTCACGAAGCTGGATAAGGGCTGGCTCCTCGAAAAGCCGAGCCGCATGGTTCCGCGTCACCGCAATCGACCACGCCGGCAAACGCGCCTGGAGCAATCCCTATTGGTGGGACGACGTCGCGTGAACACGTTGACAAACCCACGCACCCAAACGCCACGAGAAATGTTGTTCAAACTTGCAGCTTTTTTTGCTCGGTAATACCAAGCCTGCTGAACCACGGTCGACATTCAAATTTTCAGAGCAATTTTAACCACCAACTAGCTTCACCATTGTAAACATTGGGAGATTGTGCAATTATAACTTGCAACATCAAAGGGAGTACAAATCTTGGTTAAAACTATAACGGCACTTGTTGCATCAGCATTCGTTGGCAGTTTGATGATGGCTGACTTGGCCTTGGCTGCCTCCAAAAACTCCAATGCGAATGTGCGCGACAGAATGTCCGATGCGCAGAAAAAGGAAATCAGGCGCAAGGCCATGGAGTGGTGCAAGAAGAAGTATCGCGATGGCTCTAATCAAGTCGAAAGAATTCAGATTCAGAGCAATGGAAAAGTAATTTGCTACATCCGGGGTTACTGAGGCCGAACTTCCACAACTAGCTTTCGGCCAAATTTGCCAAGTGTTTCACGCACTGAATGACAACGGTCTGCGAGCGTGCTATTGCACCGCGCCATGAAAACCACGCGCACCGAAACCGATACATTTGGACCAATTGAGGTCGACGCTTCCAGATATTGGGGCGCACAGGCACAGCGCTCGCTCCAAAATTTCAAGATCGGCTGGGAGAAACAACCAGCTCCCGTGATCCGCGCGCTTGGCATTGTGAAGCGCGCTTCAGCCGAAGCAAACATTGCACTTGGCAAACTTGACCAGGCTCTCGGCGAAACCATCATCAAGGCTGCGCAGGAAGTGATTGAGGGCAAACTCGATGCACATTTCCCGCTCGTCGTGTGGCAAACGGGTTCCGGCACCCAATCGAACATGAATGCCAACGAGGTCATCTCCAACCGCGCAATTGAAATGCTGGGCGGAGAAATGGGATCGAAGCAGCCGATCCATCCCAATGACCACGTGAACATGTCGCAATCATCAAACGACACGTTCCCCACGGCGATGCATATTGCCTGCGCCGAGGAAATACACCACCGCTTGCTCCCGGCCTTGCAGCAACTGCGCAACGCACTGAACGACAAGGCGCACCAGTGGAAAGACATCATCAAGATCGGGCGCACCCATACGCAGGATGCAACACCGGTAACACTCGGTCAGGAATTTTCCGGTTACGCCCAGCAGATTGAAAACGGTATCAGGCGCATCGAAATGACCATGCCGGATTTGATGCAGCTGGCACAGGGTGGAACAGCTGTCGGCACAGGCCTTGCCTCGCCAATAGGTTTTGCAGAGCTCGTGGCGCAAAAAATCGCCGCCATAACTCACATGAAGTTCACCACAGCGCCCAACAAATTCGAGGCGCTGGCCGCTCACGACGCCATGGTGATGACACATGGTGCCATCACCACTGTGGCCATGAGTTGCTTCAAAATTGCCAATGACATTCGTTTCCTCGGTTCTGGCCCGCGCGCTGGACTTGGTGAATTGTCGCTGCCGGAAAATGAACCAGGCTCTTCCATCATGCCCGGCAAGGTGAACCCGACCCAGTCAGAAGCCTTGACACAGGTGGCAGTGCAAATTCACGGAAACAATGCAGCGATGAGTTTCGCAGGTTCACAAGGTCATTTCGAATTGAACGTCTACAATCCAGTGATGGCCTACAATTTTCTCCAGTCGGTACGTCTGCTGGCGGATGCAGCAGTGTCATTC
Organism: uncultured Alphaproteobacteria bacterium; assembly: GCA_963738595.1. Lineage (GTDB taxonomy): Bacteria > Pseudomonadota > Alphaproteobacteria > Rhizobiales > Aestuariivirgaceae > Aestuariivirga. The sequence continues at coordinate 538,603 of CAVTXF010000005.1, read as the reverse complement.
ACCGAAAACTGCGTCATTGGCATTGAACCGCGCCTCGACAACATTGCCAAAGGCCTCGCCAATTCATTGATGCTGGTCACACCGCTCAAGGAAAAATACGGCTACGACCTCGCCGCGAAGATCGCCAAGACCGCGCACAAGAACGGCACAACGCTGCGCGAAGAGGCGATCAAGCTTGGCATTCCAGCTGAAGATTTTGACGCAATTGTGCGACCAGAAAAAATGATCGGGCCAGGCTGATGGCAGACATCATCAATTTGAAAAACTTCCGCAAGCAAAAAGCCCGCGCCGAAAAGGAAGGCAACGCCGCCGCAAACCGCGAAAAATTTGGCCAGACCAAAAGCACAAAGCGGAAAACCACTGCTGAAAGCGCGCTTTCAGACAAATTGCTCGACGGCCACAAGCGCGATGAATGATGGCGAAAGACCTCAAGCGTTCCCTCACCATTCAGGGACACCGCACATCCCTGTCGCTGGAGCCAGAATTCTGGGAAGCCCTGCAGAAACTCGCAACCGAAGACAAAACATCAGTCTCGTCTCTCGTGCAGAAAATTGACCAGGGTCGCGGCACCCGCAATCTCTCCAGTGCCTGCCGTATTTTCGTGCTGAACCGATTGCAGAATTCAGTACGGTAACGGTGCTATGCCATCAAGATTAAAGCCGCTGGGCAGCTGCACCCCATTTTGTTGAACCGACGGTGCAGCAGGTGGTGTTGCAGCAACTTTCAGGACTTTCAGTTCACGCTTGCGCTGTGCCAATTCGCTTTGCGTGGTTTTCGGCTCGGTCGCCAATAATGCGTCAACGGCGGCTTTCGCGACAACAGCATCTTTCGCGCGCTGCACTGTGTGAACCTTGGTTTCACGCACCCGCAAGCGCAACTCAGCTTTCTGTTCCTGATACGCCTGAAACTTCGCTTCATCGTCAATCCGTTGCTTTTCTTCTTTCGCAATGATTTCCGCCTGCTGCTTCTGTACACGCTCAAGTTCCGCAAGGTCACGAGCAAGAATCTCATAACCGAGTTTGGAGGCAACGTCCGACGTCAGACTGCGCACCGTAACAGCACCAATCGGCCCGCCAACAACCACCGATGCCTGCGGCAAACCATCTTGCGCTGCAAATGTAATCTGGTTCGAAACCGAAACTGTACCCGCAGCAAGATCAGTCACCGCTTTGATCACAACTTTCGACGTGCCAAAAACCCGTTCAATTGGCGCAATGCTGGCAGCACCAGATGAAACTGCAATGTCGCTGCTGAAATTGCCAAGCTCCAGCCCGCCCCCTGACTCCAGCAAACCAATGGCACGCGAAAGGTCTTCAGCTGTGACAACTTTGGCAAGCTCTGCCATGAACCGTTGCGGCGCGATCTTGCTGAACCTCATGCCTGTCGCCTGCAAGCGCCCCTTGCCTGAAAGATCAGCGAGTACAGCATAGGGCGTAAGACCCGTCCCCTTGATTTGCCCTTCGATGGCGGCACTGCCATCCATCTGTGCACCGCCCTCCTTGTCAGAAAAAATCTCTGCAACACTCATTGGCACAACGCCGGACAAATCGACTTCAAACTGCCCTGACACAGGCTTGATGCCGATTTCAACCGTCAGCGTTTCATCCTTGTTCGAACGTCCCGCAAGGCTCATGCGACGTGACCCACTTTCCGACAGAACACCGATCACGGCTTCACGCGCTTCCTCGCCGCCCCACATCGTCAGAGACTTGGGTCGCAGCCACATTTCGCCGGTCATGCCAAACGGTAATTCGCTTGCAAAGGGATCGTCAAAACTTGGTGACCTGTTGCGCCAGCCCATCATGATCATCGCAACAACGTCAGGCAGCGAAGCATGCTCCACGTCAATATTGGCACTCACGCGTCGGCCAGCCGCTACGCGCAGCGTACCTTGAATGGCCTGCCCGCCAAAGTCGCCGCTGATATTCCCGAAATCAACCCCGGCAGAACTTGCATTGACGCTTGCTTTCAGTGTCACGGGCAGCGCCACACTGTTGACAACGGGAATCCCAAGTGCCCTGACAAATGCTTCCGGCTTTTGTGCAGCAAATGTCGAATTGCCGGTCACGCGAAATCCGTCATCAGCCTGCACCAGCATCTCGCCCTCAAAATCCGCACGTGACGAAACCGCAGTGGCAGAAGCCGCAAGCTTGACGCCGCCCCCAAGTGATCCATTGCCGGAAACCACAATGCGACCTGCCCCGGTCTGTTCCTGAACAACCGGAACACCAAAAAGTGCAAGCAATTTGCTGCCATCCGCAGCTTCGATCGAAGTATCGAAGCTGAGATCAGCAAAGCGGCGTTGCGAAAAATTCTGAACCATGCCGCTGCCACCCAGCGTGAATGCCCCACTTGTGCCGTTCACAACAAGTTTGAGCGATGGTTCATTTGCCCCTTCTCCAACCATCAGGGTAATGCCCAGGTCAGTTGCACCCAGTTGCCGCGTCCATGCCGGAGGCTGTCCAGCTTGGCCGATGCCGATGAACTGCAGAAGTCCCGAAGGCTCCGCCGCTTGCACTTGTAACCCAACATCACCCAACGGTCCGTTTGAGCCATTCAGCACTTGTCCCTTGCCGATAATGCTGGCTCCGGCCACCGATCCGATGTCAAACCGGCGCACATCAAGTCCAGCAACACCGGATGATAAATCAATCGCAATTCCCTGCGCCCGCACGCCGTTCACAACGGCATAATTCGCCACTAGCTGAATATGTTTCTCGACACCGTCTTCAGCCGCAAGGGATCCTGCAAGTTCAGGCCAACTGATCACCCGATCACCGGGAAACAGCCCAACGCCGCCCTTCAGATAGTTGTCGATATCGAGTGTGCTTGCATTGAGTTTGACGTCCAGAACCGGTTGCTTGCCAAGACCGTAACTGAGTTCACCATCACCCTGAAAACCATCAAGCTCATATTTCAGGTCCTGCAAGCCAAAACGGTTCGCCGTCAGCGTCACTTGTGATTGCGCCTTCAACCGACCACGGGCACCCGTCCAGTGCGACTGAATGACAGGCGCTGCCCCAGGAAATACCCAATTGGCAAGCGCCCGGGTATCCACCGCCTCAACTGCAACAGTCCCGCCAAGTTCAGTGCCGGAAGCCCCAGGGAAAACCACCCCATCAAAAATCATCCGCGCCTGGCCTGGCAGGTCGGACGCAAGGCGCTTAACCCGGATTGCATCCTTGCTGGCATCAATTTCAAGTGCCACATTCTCCAGCGTCTGCTGCGCATAGGTCATCACCGATGCATTGAAGTTTAGTTTGATAGTGGTGTTTTCAGGAAACGCCTGCGTCACACCATCGAGAAAACCCGCAACGCCGCCAACTCGCCATGCCGCTAGAGATTGCGCGCCAAGCATTGCATCCATGTTCAACCGTGGCGCTTTCAGATCGGCCGAGACAGCAATTCCGCGCGACAAGCCGATTTGGGCCGCACCTTCAATCAGCGTCGAACTGTCATTTCGGTCGACCGGCTGAATCTTGATTTTGTCCAGGGCAACAGAGTCAAAACTCGCTTTGACATCAGCCTGCAAATTCAGCGGTCGCAACTTTCCTTCGGTGTTGCCTTTGGCAGCTTCATCAAGAACCGATGCCAGCTGCAACTTGCCTTCCGCCATTCCGTTGATCAGGTTGCCATCGAACGAGATGACTGGAATAGTGCGATCTTCCGGTGCAAACTTCAGGCCGAACTTGAGCGGACTGCCGGATACATAGTCGCTGCTGCTGAAAGTAAATCCAAACGGCACACCACGATAGTGGCTGGCGCCTTTGGCGCGCCACGGCCCGCGCAAGGCAGGTGCTGACCATTCGCCTGATACTGCATCAAACTCTAACGCCAGTTTCTTCGCATCATCGCGCAATCGGATTGTGCCATCCGTCACAGAAATCTTGTCGAGCTTCACCTGCTCCAGCAGCTTCGCGGGAAACGCGCCATTTTCCCGCCTGTTCTGCCAGTTGCCGATGCCATCAGTGGCCCGCGTCAGGTTGAGTTCCGGCCGCACGAGTTCAATCTCTTCAACAGCAATGCTGCCATTGAACAATCCCGAAAGCGCCACCCGCACCGACACTTTCTCAGCTTGCGAATAGATGGACTTTTTATCGCTGTCGGCGTCAAAGATACGCACATCTTCCATGTCAAGCTTGGGCCATGGGAAAAGACGAACCGATACCGGACCCTCGATACTCACAACGCGCCCTGTGAGCCGCTCACCATAGTCCTCAAGATCAGCCTTGTAGCTGTCCCAGTTCACAATGAATGGCGCACCAAGTGCTGCCACAATCACCATGACAAGCAATACACCAAAGTAGAATATGGGTGACTTCCAGATTGTCATGGCGCTGCATTCTTCCCGGGATTGAGAATGTTCGCCGGGTCAAGCGCCAGCTTGATTGCCCGCATGTAGTTCACAGCCGCACCATGCTCGCGCGCAAGGTATTTGCGCTTGCCAGAACCAATGCCGTGTTCACCCGTGCACGTGCCACCCATGGCCAGCGCCCTTTCGATCAACCGGTCATAGACAGCCTTCACGCGCGCAATCTCGTCCTCATCTTCACGTGCGCTGTATAACACGACATGAAAATTACCATCACCAACATGGCCTATGATCGGGCCATAAATGTGATTGCGCTGCAAGTCGGCCTGCGTTTCAGTCACGCATTCCGCCAATCGTGAAATGGGAACACAAACGTCGGTGGCAAACACTTCATCCTTGCCCGGCATGAGTGACTTTGTTGCCCAGAAAGCATCATGGCGCGCCTGCCACAGCTTGTTGCGGTCTTCTTCCTGCGTCGCCCAGTTGAATGGACCACCATCATTGTCTGCCGCAATCTCGGCAAATCGCTCCGATTGCTCCTTCACACCCGCAGCAGTTCCGTGAAATTCGACAAACAAGGTCGGCGTCACCGACAGTCCAAGTTTCGAATAGGCATTGAGCGCCTTGATGTGTTCTGCATCAACAAGTTCGATCCGCGCCACCGGAATGCCTGTTTGGATGGTCGCAATCGTAGCATTGCAGCAGGCTTCAACGCTGGGAAAAGGGCACACGCCAGCTGCAATCGCCTCGGGAATGCCATGCAGCTTCAGCGCCACCTCGGTGATTACACCAAGCGTCCCCTCGCTGCCCACCATCAACCGCGTCAGGTCATAACCAGCCGATGATTTCCGCGCCCTTGTGCCGGTGCGGATCACCTCGCCATCAGCCATCACAACGGTAAGCCCCAGCACATTGTCTTTCATCGTTCCGTAGCGCACCGCATTGGTGCCCGAAGCACGCGTCGCGGCCATTCCGCCAATGCTGGCGTCAGCTCCTGGGTCAATCGGAAAGAACAGTCCTTGGTCTCGCAAGTAAACATTCAGCTGCTTGCGCGTAACCCCCGCCTGAACCCGGCAATCGAGATCTTCCGCATTCACCTCAAGGATCGCATTCATGCCACCAAGGTCAATGCAGATGCCACCATGCGGCGCGGAAAAATGCCCTTCCAGCGAAGTCCCTGTTCCGTATGCAATGACCGGCACCCGATGCTCGGCACACAGCTTCACAATTTCACTCACCTCATCGGTCGTATGGACAAAAGCCACCGCATCAGGCGGCGCACCCGGATTCCACGTCTGGTCCTTGCCATGCTGCTCTCGCACTGGCACAGCCGTTGACAACCGCTCCCCGAAGCGTTGTTTCAAAATGTCGATCACCAACCCTGTTGCGAGTTTCGATTCCGGTCTATTCATGAACCCAAATTAACACAAAGATGAAGAGAAGCGATGGAATTTCAGAAGCCCTTCGTATCGTCCGACCTGCAGGTCAAGGATGAGTGGATTGACTATAACGGCCACTTCAACATGGCCTATTACAACGTGCTTTTCGACCAGCGCCGCAGAGGAAATGTTTGCCGGTCTCGGCCTTGGGCCCGACTACGTGAAACAGGCCAACGCATCTTACTTCACATTGGAAGCGCATCTCACTTACTTGCGCGAACTGCATGCGGGTGACATCGTTGTCATCGAAAACATCATTCTCGATTGCGATGCAAAACGTGTTCACTACGTCCAGCGCATGTTGCACAAAAGTGAAGATTGGTTGTCTTGTGTATCAGAAGTCATGGTCGCACATGTTGATTTAGCAGCCAAAAAAACTGCACCTTTTCCTGCTGACATTTACAAACGTATCGAAACACTTGCTGGCGCGCACCGAAATTTACCAAGACCGCAACAAGTCGGTCACAAAATCGGCATCCTTCGAAAAAAATGACGTATTAACGACACAAACCTGTTATACGTTCGTCCAAGTTCGGGGGCATACAGAATAAAATTAAGTCTGTGGAGGCCGTCCCATGCACATCAAGCAAATCTCGAAGTTCACTGAAGCGCTGGAATTCGCCCAGGGCGACCGCGCCCGCGATGAAGCATTGCGAATGGCAGACCTGTTTGAGAAAACCGGAGATGCGCGCATGGCCTCGGATTGGCGCAAGGCGGTCGGTGTCATGCCCCACCTGAATTCTGCGGAAATTCGAAACGCTGCCTGATTTCTTCCAAATGAATTGCTATATGGGCGGAGAAGGAATCATTCCCGCCCATGGCCAGCCCCAACCCAAACCCTGCAAAAGACTTTGCCAAAGACGGCACTGAAATGGCACCGCCAGCCCCACACGCTGGCGGTATTTCTTCGCGCGCACTGCAAGGTGTTGAACCGCCGTATCTCAAAGGGCTGAACCCGGAACAACGCGAAGCTGTGCTGTCCACCGAAGGTTCACTGCTCGTGCTGGCCGGCGCAGGCACCGGCAAGACCAGGGTATTGACCACCCGCCTCGCTCACATCCTCGCCACCCAGAAAGCTTTTCCGAACCAGATTCTCGCGGTCACGTTCACCAACAAGGCCGCCCGCGAAATGCGCGAGCGCATCGGGATGTTTATTGGCCCGGCAGTAGAAGGCATGACCTGGCTCGGCACGTTTCATTCGATCGGCGTCAAGATTCTGCGCAAACATTGCGAACTCGTGGGCCTCAAATCCGGTTTCTCCATTCTCGATGACGACGACCAGGTTCGCCTTCTCAAGCAATTGCTGGAAGCTGAAAACCTTGATGAAAAGCGCTGGCCTGCACGGCAGCTCGCCAACCTGATCGACGGCTGGAAAAACCGCGGCCTGACACCTGACAAAGTACCCCAGGCCGAAGCGCAAGCCTTCGCCAATGGCATGGCTGGTAGGCTTTATGCTGACTATCAGCAGCGCCTGAAAATCGTCAACGCCGCTGATTTCGGCGATTTGCTTCTGGAAATGGTCCGGCTGTTCCAGGAAAACCCGGATGTACTGCAAGAGTACCAAAGACGTTTCAAGTATATGCTGGTTGATGAATACCAGGATACGAATGTCGTGCAGTATCTGTGGCTGCGGTTGCTTGCACAAGGCCACAAGAACATCTGTTGCGTCGGTGACGACGATCAGTCGATTTATGGCTGGCGTGGCGCGGAGGTGGACAACATCCTGCGTTTTGAGAAGGATTTCCCCGGGTCAAAAATCATCCGCCTCGAACAGAACTATCGCTCGACGCCAGATATTCTGGGCGCAGCCTCCGGCCTTATCGCCAAGAATGAAAGCCGACTGGGCAAGACCCTTCACACCACAAAAAACGAAACCACCAAGGTTATCGTCCGCGGTCACTGGGACAGCGAAGAGGAAGCCCGCACAGTTGGCGAGGATATCGAAGTCCTGCATGGCAAAAAGGAACACCTTAACGACATGGCCATCCTGGTGCGCGCCTCGTTTCAGATGCGCTCTTTCGAAGACCGCTTCATCACAATGGGCCTTCCCTATCGCGTCATCGGCGGCCCGCGCTTCTATGAGCGCGCCGAAATCCGCGATGCATTGTCCTATCTCAAAATCGTCGCCTCGCCAGAAAACGACCTCGCCTTTGAGCGTATCATCAACACGCCAAAGCGCGGCATCGGCGATTCATCCATCCAGAAAATGTACAACATGGCCCGCGCCCAAGGCTCATCGCTTTATGCAGCCGCAGACGCCATGTCGCGCACCACAGAACTGCCTGCCAAGGCCCGCAATTCCGTCCGTACACTGATTGATGGCTTCGCCCGTTGGCGTCAGCAGGTTAGCGCCCTGCCCCACACCGAACTCGCCGAAATCGTGCTCGATGAATCCGGCTACACCGAAATGTGGCAGAACGACAAAAGCCCGGAAGCGCAGGGCCGTCTCGAAAATCTGAAGGAACTGGTGCGCTCAATGGGCGAGTTCGAAAATCTCGTTGGCTTCCTCGAACACATCTCGCTGGTCATGGACCGTGACTCCGGTGACCACGCTGAAGATCGCGTATCAATCATGACACTGCACTCCGCCAAGGGCCTCGAATTTGGAACAGTGTTCTTGCCAGGCTGGGAAGAAGGCCTGTTTCCGCACCAGCGCTCGCTGGATGACAAAGGCCGCGCAGGCCTCGAAGAAGAGCGCCGCCTTGCCTATGTCGGCATCACCCGCGCCAAGCGCCGCGCCACCATTTCATTTGCGCAAAACCGCCAGGTGCGTGGCCTTTGGCAATCTGCACTGCCCTCTCGCTTTCTCGACGAACTCCCCGAGGCCCACGTGGACGTAAAACCCATGACCACCACCTACGGCGGTTATGGCTTGAGCAGTTTCAACAAGCAGCCAAACTACGCCTCCAACACCTATGAAACACCGGGCTGGCAGCGCATGCAGCAACGCCAGGCCAAGGGCGAAACCATGCGCTCCACCCCGCGTTTCATCGATGGTGAAAGCGTCGTGACCGGCGATGCAAGCTATTCACTCGGCGACCGCGTCTTCCACCAGAAATTCGGCTATGGCAACGTCACCATTGTCGAAGGCAACAAGCTCACAGTGGATTTCGAAAAGGCCGGAGAGAAACGCGTCATCGACAGTTTCGTCGAGCGGGGCTGATAGGCCAGCCCCCAAGTTCGACCACTCCACAAGTCCCTTCATGGCCTGCTCTACTCCGCCGCGGACCAGGAACTTGCCGATTATTTCTCGATTACCTGCAATCTCGCAGCTGGAGCCAATTGCCAAACAGTTTCCGGCTGGTCAGGTGAACGGAGGCTGACAACTGCTTCGTTCAACATGCTGGATGCTCCTGTCGCACGCGGCCACTTCCTCGGTGACTATATGGGACTTGTGCGCCAAGGCGCACAGGTTCGCGCTGTCTTTGGCGTGGCGGTGGCAAACGATGAAACTGAAATGGTGACTGCGCTTATCCCATAAGGCATGTTCGGGAATGGCAGCATTGCCATTCCCCTCAGCCACCGCGCACAGCCTTCTCGATTGTCGCAACATCGATTTTCGTCATCGGCATCATGGCATCAAAAGCGCGCTTTGCTTTGTCGCCGCCGCTGCTGATCGCATCCATCAGGATCTTGGGCGTGATCTGCCACGACAGTCCCCACTTGTCCTTGCACCAGCCACAAGCACTTTCCACGCCTCCATTGTCCACGATTGCATTCCAATATTTGTCCGTCTCGGCTTGATCACTGGTCTCAACCTGAAAAGAAAACGCCTCGCTTTGCTTGAAAGTCGAGCCACCATTGATTGCCATGCAGGGTATGCCCAACACGGTGAAATTGACCACAAGCGGGGCTCCCGTCTTCCCACCTGGAAAATCACTCGGTGCGTAATGCACCGCTCCCACTTTGCTGTCGGGAAAAGTCTTGGCGTAAAAGCGCGCAGCTTCTTCGGCATCCTTGTCAAACCAAAGGCATATTGTTGCTTTCGACATGTCGCAGTCCTTTCATCATGAATTCAATTCTTCTTCTGCCGACTCCCTCCGCACAGCTCCTGAGACTGTCGCGCCAGCATCAACAGGCAAGCGCAAAAATTGCAAAATGGAAAGCCCGGACAGCAGCGCAACCAGCAACAAGGTAATGGAGAAATCAGTGGGCGCCAGCGAATTCCCGCCGCGCGCCCACACACTCACGTCAAGAAAAAGTGCGCCAATTGCAACGCCTGCGGCCAGTGAAAGCTGTTGTGCCACGGTGAACAGCGCCGATGCACCGCTCATATCCTGCTTTTCGATATCGCTATAGGCCATTGCATTCATTGAGGTAAATTGTAACGAGCGCAGGAAACCGGCAATCACCAGAACAACCATGATGACCACCGCTGGCGTGCCCGGTGTAAACAGTGCATTGACCGCCATGAACACCACGGAAATGAACCCATTTACCAACAGCAATGTGCGAAACCCAAATCGCCGTATGATCTTGCCTGCGCCAGCCTTCATCACCAGCGCACCGAGTGCCGATGACGCCGTGATCATTCCGCTCGCAAAAGCCGACATTCCAAAACCAAGTTGCAGCATCAAAGGCATCAGAAAAGGGATTGCCCCAACACCGATCCGGTAAATTCCTCCGCCCAACACGCCAGCGCGAAACGTCGCCACGCGCATCAAACGAAAATCAAGAATGGGATTTTCAACACGCGCAGCATGTCGCACGTAAAGCGCAATCAGCATCGCCCCAACGAGGATGAGGATGCTCACGTAAACGCCACTCAACAACCCCCGCCCGACAATCGTCAGCCCAAACACCGTGCACAGCAAGCCTGCCCCCGCTAGCAGCGCGCCCTTGAAATCAAACCGGATGCCTTCTTCACCGCGCGTGTCCGGCATCAAATAAGTTGCAGCCACCAGGCCAAGAACACCCATTGGCAGGTTCATCCAGAAAATCCAGCGCCAGTCGAAATAGGTAGTGAAGAACCCGCCGACTGGAGGACCAATCAACGGCCCCACCAAAGCCGGCAAAGTCAGCCAGGCCAGCGCGTTGACATAATCTGCCTTGGGCACATTGCGTAAAAGAATGATGCGCCCGACTGGCGACATCAACGCCGCTGACATGCCCTGCAAACCGCGTGCAAAAACCAGCCACCCCAGCGAATGCGCAAACCCGCACATGATGGAGGACACCGTAAACAGCACGATGGCAAGCCGAAAAACGTGCTTCGCCCCAAACCTGTCGGCCACCCATCCGCTCACTGGCAAGGCCACAACCAGCCCCAGCAGATAAGTCGTGAACGCCAATTTGAGCGAAACCGGATCAGACCCGATATCAGCCGCAATGGCAGGCAAAGCCGTGGCAATCACCGACGAATCCATGTTCTCCATGAACAAGGCTGCAGCAACGGTAAGCGGCAGGGCGCGTGAAGTGCTATTCATGGTATGACTGTTATCCGACTTGTCACGGAACCGCCATCAGGCCTTCACCAAAATTAAACCACCGCCCGCCAACATTGCCCGCATGCAACAGCAACTCCGTTTGGCCGAACTCATCGGCGCACTCAGTCATGCCTTGGACCTTACTGAAGGCCAGCCCCAGGGTCATTGTATAAGGTGCTGCTGGATAGGCTTCCAAATGGGCCGCGCCATCAACATGCGCGACGAGGAACTGTCTGATCTCTACTATACTTTGCTGCTGAAGGATCTTGGCTGCTCATCCAACGCCGCGCGCATTTGCGAACTTTATCTCGCCGATGACCGCACATTCAAACAGGACTTCAAGAGAATTGACGGAAGCTTGCCCCAGGCCTTGCGCTTTGTCCTTGGCCACACCGGCCTGAATGCGAGCCTCGCGGAACGCTTCCGAGCCGTAGTCAACATTCTGCGCAATGGCGGCGAAATTTCCCGCGAACTTATTGAAGCACGCTGCCACCGCGGTGCCGAGATCGCAGCAAAGATGCGGTTCTCGAAACGCGTCTGCGATGGCATCCTCAACCTCGACGAACACTGGGACGGATCGGGCAAACCCGAACGTAAATTCGGCCGCGACATTCCGGTCGCCTCGCAGATCGCCCTCATCGCGCAAGTTGCCGATGTCTTTCACACAACCAACGGGCGCGAAGCCGCCGTCCGAGAAATCAGCGCGCGTTCCGGCACTTGGTTTGAACCCGATCTGGTCGAAGTCTTCCTGGCTGTAACTGATGCCGACGATTTCTGGGAAAGGCTCGGCACAACCGATTTGAAATCACATGTCCTGGCACTCGAACCATCGCTCATTGTCCGGCGCGTTGACGAGGACTATCTGGACGAAATTGCAACCGCCTTCGCCCAGGTCATCGACTCCAAAAGTCCTTTCACCAGCGGCCACAGCGAACGCGTCGCAGTGTTCACCGATCTGATAGCCGAAGAAATGGGCCTGTCCATGGAACACCGCCGCTGGTTGAAACGCGCCGCCCTGTTGCACGACATCGGCAAGCTTGCTGTGAGCAACTCCATACTCGACAAGCCTGGAAAGCTCTCCAATGAGGAGTTTGACATCATCAAAACTCACCCGATGCATTCTGCAGCCATCCTGTCTGCGGTTAGCATCTTCGCCGACACCGCAGAAGTTGCACACGCTCACCACGAGAGACTGGACGGCAAGGGTTACCCACGCAACCTGGGCGACAGGGAAATTTCTCAGGATACGCGAATCATTACGATTGCAGACGTGTTCGACGCATTGACCGCAGATAGGCCCTATCGCAAGGCAATGACTGTGTCCGAGGCACTCTCGATCATGCAAAGAGACGTCGGCACCGCATTTGATGCAACTTGTTTTGCCGCTCTCAACCGTGCGCTGCAAAAGGCGGAAGCAATAGCCGCTTGATCTTAAGTACTTATAGTTGCTTGTATTTGCCTGGTTAACTCGAATACCTGCGCGCATGTATCGCGAGGTGTTATTCAACCGTCGCAATCCTTTGCAAAACATGTCGAGAGTTGAGCGTCCGCGAGTTAAGCAACACGCCAGGCCTCCGAAATAGTTGCTTTTGGACATGCGCCAATACTTAACCAAACGCCTATTTTGACGCCTCTTACACCAAGAGTTAGGTAAAAAATTAACTATTCGTTAAAAAACTTCCACATAAGCCATTGAATTAACGTTAATAAAGTCGGAAGTAAGCAAATAGTGTTTGAAATACTTTTAGTTTGGTCTATTAGTAATCAGGATGCGGAAGGGACGGCCCTTTGCCGTAGGAATTGAATCTATCTAAGCGAGTGTGACAATGAAGAAATATGTATATACGGCGATTACAGCTCTGATGCTTGCCGGGATGGCTTCCCAAGCTCAGGCACTTACTGTTGTAGACCAGTATTGGGGCGGCAATGTCGGTGCTAACTACAGCGAAGACACAATCGGCGGTCCTGCTTACGCAGTTGACAGCCTGGTAGCAACACGCACCGGTGCCGATCTGACAGTAACAATCAACACGAATTACGTGAACAACATCGGCGATGCAGGCACGGTTCTGGGTTCGCTCATGATTGGCAGCGGCACAGCAAACTTTGCTGGCACCGGCCCACGGTACGAAACAGATACCTACACGGCCGATGCTGGTCGTTACAGCCACGTATTCGACTTTGACACGGCAAACGGCCTTGTCACTGGCGGTGCAGGCACCGGCAGCTTGTTTGCGGCCAATGGCGCATCGTCGATGCAGTTGACCAACGTTCGCACCGAGCAGTCTTTTGACATTGCCGATGCTGCAAAGGGCAATGCAATCCGCACAGGCAATTGGTCCATCACCCAGGGCGCTGGCGTTGGTGCCATCACCTTCAACATCCTCAACTTCTTCACGGTTGCAGGCATCGACAGCACCTCGCTGATCCTGTCCTGGACCATGAGCTGCGGTAACGATGTTGTCATTGGCTCCGGCCTCAACATGGCCGACGTTGCAGAAACCCCGATCCCGGCAGGCGCATTGCTCTTGCTCTCGGGCCTCGGCGGTCTCGGCATTGCCGGTCGTCGCCGCAAAGCCTAAGCAACAATTACAAACGCCAAAGGTGAAGCGCCGGATTTTCCGGCGCTTTTTCTTTTCGAACAGGTCATCGTTGGAACGAACGAGCCACTCGTTCTAACCCATTGTGTAACCCAAAAATTGGGTCATTCTCAGTGTCAGCCACGAAACCGCGCCACTTAAAAAACATCCCCACGCCATGTCGATCAGCGCGATGCGCGCTGTAAAACCGTTCAAAACGGCGAGATTTGTGAGATCATACGTGGCATAGGCAACCAATCCGAACAGCGCACCAAGGCCCAGTGCATGCAGCGGAACTGCCGTCTTTAACCCCGGCAACACTGCAAAAAATGTCAGGCCGATGCAGTAGACGATATAAAACGCAACTGCCGCCCACAGGTTGGGCTGGCTGCGCAAGAGGCCGCCGATCTCAGCCACATAAAATGCTCTTCCCGGCCCCATGAGCCAAACCATGTCAATGCCGAGAAACAAGACAAGCGTGATGGCGTAAGCAATGAGAATAGTTGTCATGGAATCATCCCGTATTGTGATCAGCAACTGGTGCCAAGGGCGTTGGTTTGCCTTGTGTCGCCGCAAAGCGCGCATGGAAGGGCCGCAGCGTCAGGCGCAAGCCCTTTGCATAAAGTTTCGCGGCCTCCCAATGAATGGCCGCAAGGACTTTGACAGGCTGCAAGGCAAGCAGGAAAAGACCACGCAATAAACCACCGTCAGTGAGAGGAGTTTCAACACCCTCAAAGCGCGCAGCCAGTATCAATTGGCTGTGCTGAAAAAGCGCTATGTTGAGACGCAGATGACCAGGTTGACGTACCACACTGAAGTGGTACTCGCCTGCAACCTCATTGAAAGGCGAAACAAAAAACTGTTTGTCCGCTCTCTGGTCGGTGTCGCTGCCAACGGGTAGAACATAAGAATGTCGTTCGCCAAAAGTGTTATTCACCTCATAAACGACAGCCAGCCAACGCCCATCTGCCGCGAGCCCGAAATAAACGGTCAGCGGGTTGAAAGCCTTACCCAGAACAGCCGGGTAACACAGCATGTAAATGCGATCGATGGGTTCATCCAATTCAAGGCGTTTCAAGAGATCGCGCACATGTATCGCAATGCCCGTGCCATCGCCAGGTCCATGGTTCTTGTCTGTGATGCTGAACAGCCGATTGCGATTATAGCCCATGAGCCACGCGTTGCCATTGAGCGCCTCCAGTTGGTCAACGTCGATCAGCACGTCCGCAACAGTGTAGTTGAGTTCATGTCGGCAAGGCTGGTAGCGCCGATGCAGCAACGTGCCTTTGAATATGGCATTGCCACTGAACATCACTCGGCCGCCTGAAACAAGGGTTCAGCCATATTCGCATCCTCGCCCAGATAGATGCGTCCAGATGGGTTCGGCACGACCCAGGGCCGCTGCACTCCGCCCAACTGCTCTCCAACCGCAAGTCCTGCCTGCAAGCCGTCCTCGTGAAAACCTGCCCCAAAATATGCACCACAAAACCATGTGCGGCGCACCCCCTGCAGTCGCCACAGCTGTTTCTGCGCGATCAGCGTCGATGCGTTGAAAATCGGATGCGTACAAGAAAAGCTCACATCTGTCAGGGTCGGGTCAGGCGCAATAATCGGATTCAAGGAGACAAAGTGGTTCGTATCAGTATCCAGATCCTGCAGCTGGTTCATCCAGTAGGTGACACCACATTCACCATTTCCGCCACCCAAATAGTTCCAGCTCGACCAATGCCTTCGCGATCTGGGCATCAAACGCTCGTCACGGTGCGCAGTCACCATGTTGTCGGAATAGCGGAATGCGTGCAACAATCCCCGTTCTTCTGGTGTAGGATCACGCAGCAATGCCAATGCTTGATCAGCGTGAGTGGCCAGCACAACATCATCGAACTTTGCCTCATGTCCGGACATGCAGCGCACCATCACCCCATCAGCATTACGCAAGACCGACACAACGGCATCGTTGCGATATTGTATAATGTCTGACTTGAGGATCCGATCAACATACTGGCGCGATCCGCCACGCACGCTGCGCCACTTGTCCCGCCCCCCCAAATTCAGCAGTTGGTGGTTCTCGAAAAACTGAATGAACGCTTTCGCTGGATACTCCAGCATATGGCGTGGATGCGAAGACCAGATCGCCGAAGCCATGGGCACGAGATGCCGGTCAATGAAAGGTTTCCCAAACCCATGCAGATTCAGAAATTCTCTCAAACTCATCGCAACGTCAATGTTCGCAGCGAGCGATGCGGCACTCCGGTAGAATCGGACCACATCCTTGAGCATCGCCCAATGACTTGGTGAAAGCGCCGAAACAGGTGAGCCCAAAAGCCGTGCCAGACTGCCGCCCGAATACTCTGTACGACCATCATCAAGTGAAACCGAGAACCCCATCTCGGTCTCGTAACTCTCAATGCCCAGAGCTTTCAACAGCATCACGAAATTCGGATACGTCTTCTCGTTATAAACGATAAACCCAACATCGATGGGTACTCTGCCGATCATTTCAGTATGGGCATGGCCACCGATCCGGCTATCTGCCTCAAACAAACTTACCCGGTGGGCTTTTGCCAGTAGCCAGGCCGCCGAAAGCCCTGAAATTCCCGAGCCTATCACCGCAACGTTTTTCTTGGTCATTTTCTCTTAGCTATATTTTCTACTGGGTACGTTGCCCTGAACCTTCTGGATCACCTGGTGCGCCACAGTGATCCAAATCCGGTAGCGACGCGTAAAACTCGTGCAAGCCATGAAAAACCCGATTACCATCCGCCGCCATGCGACTTACCCAAATGCGTCAGGTCCATACATGAATCAGGACCATCTGGCTTCGCTCATCGGCAAAGTGGCCCAGAATCGCGACCGCGAAGCATTCGGTGACTTGTTTGATGCGCTTGCACCCAAGGTAAAGGGCTTGCTGATGCGTCGGGGGCTGGATTCAGCCAGTGCCGAAGATTTGATGCAGGATGTGATGCTGAACATCTGGACAAAGGCCGGCCTCTATGACGCAACCCGCGGCAGCCTGCAGGGTTGGGTGTTCACCATTGCACGTAATGCGATGATCGATAAACTGCGCCGCCGAAAGCCGGATATCTCGATCGACATGATTGAATGGGATCCGATCGATGATGTCGAAGGCACCGATCAGCGCATGGTGCGGGAAGAAGGCATCGCCACCTTGCAAGGGGCGCTGAAGACCATTCCAGCCAATCAACTTGCCGTAGTTCAACTTGCATATCAGGAAGAACTCACGCAAGCCGAAATCGCCAAAAAGCTGGGCCTCCCCTTGGGTACCGTGAAATCGCGCATGCGGCTTGCATATGCCCATTTGCGCAACATCTTGGAAAATACACGATGACAATCACCCATCATCTCGATTCCGCAACGATTGTGGGATTCAGCTCCGGCACCCTCCCCTACGGCATCGCCTTGGTCGTGGAGGCTCACCTGGAAATGTGCCCTACCTGCCGCCTGGCAGCACGTGTTGCCAATGAAGTTGGCGGCTGCCTTCTCGCAGACGAAAGCAGCACCGAAGTGGCACCGGACAGCAAGTCTTCTGTCATGAAGAATATCCAGACCGCAACATTGCACCGGCTCCCGATATCACGCGCTGTAACGGAAGAAGTTCCCCGCGCATTGAAGGCCGCCTTGGGGACTGGAGATCTCGACAGTCTCAAGTGGCAAAAAGCCGGATTGGGCGTTGCGATGTACAAATTGCCCGATCACAAGGAGGACCCAGGTTTTCTGGGGTTGCTGCGCATCGCACCTGGCTGCACCCTGCCTGATCACGGTCATGGCGGAACAGAACTGACGCTCATCTTGCGCGGATCTTATCACGATGAAATAGGCCAGTTTGCCCGTGGTGATGTGGCCGATCTCGATGAGAGCATATCGCACACACCTGTTGTCCCCAAAAATGAAGAGTGCATTTGCCTTGTGGCAAACGATGCACCGACACGCTTCCGGTCTTGGCCTGCACGCGTGGTACAACGCTTCATCGGCATTTAGGACCGTGGGGAGTCCCTGGAAAGTTGCCTGGATCACCGGTGCTTCAAGCGGAATTGGCGCTGCGATTGCAAAGCAATTGGCAGAATCCGGCGTTCAGGTGGCAGCCACAGCACGTCATCTGCCAGCGTCACCAAAGCATGCGAACATCACGCATTTTCCGGGCGACGTAACCGATGCGCAGACCCTTGCCATCAGGGTCAAGGAAATCGAACTGCAACTCGGTCCCATTGATCTCGTAATCATTGGCGCCGGGGCTTACGAGCCCTTCACGCCAGAAAACTTTGACATACAATCCTTCACCCGTATCAACGCCGTTAACTACCTGGGCACCGTCCACACAGTCGCAGCGGTGCTTCCACACTTCATGCAGCGAAAAGCCGGGCAACTTGCGATCATTGCTTCGTTGACGGGCTATCAGGGACTTCCCAAGGCCGCATATTATGGCCCAACGAAAGCAGCGCTGATCAACCTGGCGGAAAGCCTGTGGGTGGAACTTCGTCCCCACGGCATCGCGGTGAACGTCATCAATCCTGGATTCGTCGAAACACCCATGACAGCCGCAAACGATTTCCCGATGCCGTTCTTGATGAGGCCCGAGCGCGCCGCCGCTGTTACAATCAAAGGCCTCATCGCAGGTCGCTTTGAAATCGCTTACCCCTTCCGCCTCACAATGGTGTTCAAGCTGCTGCAAAAACTCCCGCAAGGAATGCGATTGAGACTGGTCAGTTATCTGAATGCGTAATGGTCAACCCGTTTGACATCACCGCATCAACGGGTCTAGAACTGCGACGCTCCAAATCACGACGAGGTTGTACCATGCGACCAATGGAAATTCAGATTTCCGCCTGACAGGGCCCCTGACCGGGAAAATAATACTGTTACCCCTGCAACGAAACCTTGTTTCGTCGTGCAGTGATTTATCAAGACAAGCGCCCGCACGACTATTGGAGCTCCAATGCTGACCCCGTTCATGAAGTGGCTGGAAAGCCGCGTCGATAGTTTTCCGCAAATCGAACCCCGGATGCCCGAAGCATCAACTTGGGGCTTTATCCGCTTTTACTCGAAACCCTTTCACGCCATGCTGGTCGCTGGTCTGGTGTTCTCGGTCGTCATCGCAATTCTTGAGGTACGGCTCTTCGCCTATGTCGGAACACTTGTTGATACGCTTGGCAAGGCCGACCGCGCCACTTTCTGGGACCTCAACAAGCACCAACTGATCTTCTGGGGCTGCGTATCCGTCATTTTCATGCCATTTCTCAGCATTGTCGGCGATGCCATTGAAAACCAAGGGCTACGTGGCAATTATGCAATGCGCATCCGCTGGCTGGCCCACCGCTATCTTCTGCGCCAGTCCATGGAATTCTTCCACAACGAATTTGCCGGCCGCATCTCCACCAAGATGATGCAGGCCGCCATGGGCGTGCGCGATGTCGTGATGAAATTCACGCAAGTTGCAGCCTGGGTTCTGACGTTTTTCGTCGCCGCCGTCGTCTCCTTCGCTGCCAATGACCTCTGGCTATCTTTACCGCTGGTTGTCTGGTGCGTGGGCTACGGCTTGGCCATAAAACATTTCGTCCCCCAGCTCGGCAAACTTGCAGAGCGTCAGGCCGACATGCGCTCCCTCGTCACCGGCCGCGTGGTGGATACTTACACCAACATGCCAACGGTGAAGCTTTTCGCCCACGCCTCGCGCGAGGATGATTACGCCAGGGAAGGCATGGGCTGGATGCTCGACAGCGTCTACGACTCCATGCGCGTCTCCACGCGCATGAACGCCACGCTCAACATTCTGAACGGCATGTTGATGACATCGACAGCCGCCATGGCAATCTGGCTGTGGTACACCAATGCCATCGCCGTCGGCGCCATCGCTTTCGCTGTTGGCCTCGTCTACCGCATGCTCGGCATGTCCTTCTGGATGATCTGGGAAATGGCAGGCCTGTTCGAGGATTTTGGCACCGTCAAAGACGGTGTCGATGTCATCGCCCGCGCCCACGCCGTAACCGACAAGCCCGATGCATCGGCACTGGCGGTCCCCAAAGGCAACGTCCATTTCGACAAGGTGCATTTCAACTACGGCAAGAAGATCGCGGACACCCATGGCGAAGTGATTTCCGGACTCACGCTTGATATCAAACCAGGTGAAAAAGTCGGCCTCGTCGGCAGGTCGGGTGCGGGCAAATCGACACTCGCCAACTTGCTGCTACGCTTCTACGACATCGACGCCGGCACAATCGTGATCGACGACCAAAACATCGCCGAGGTGTCGCAGGAAAGCCTGCGCGCCGCCATCGGCGTAGTGACACAGGACACGTCCCTGCTCCACCGTTCGGTGCGCGACAATATCCGCTACGGCAGGCCGGACGCAACTGAAACAGAAATCATGGATGCGGCCCGCAAGGCCCATGCGGACGAGTTCATCGCCAATCTGGTTGATCCCAATGGCCGCAAAGGTCTTGAGGCCCATGTCGGCGAACGCGGTGTCAAACTGTCCGGTGGCCAGCGCCAGCGCGTGGCGATTGCACGCGTGCTGTTGAAGAACGCGCCAATCCTCATTCTCGACGAAGCAACCTCAGCCCTCGACAGCGAAGTGGAAGCCGCCATCCAGGAAAATCTCAACACCCTGATGGAAGGTAAAACGGTAATAGCAGTGGCCCACCGCCTCTCCACCATCGCCGCCATGGACCGCCTGGTGGTCATGGACAAAGGTCGCATCGTCGAAGAAGGCACGCATGCCAGCCTGCTCAAGAAAAAAACCGGCATCTACGCCAACCTCTGGCGTCGTCAATCCGGCGGATTCCTCATTCCGGAGGATATCAAGAAGGCATCAGCGTCAGAGTGACAACTTCATTCTTTGAAGCGCAATGCCGCTTCTCGGAATTGGCTGCTCGTTCGAGCTCTTTGGTTTGTCGCGGCATTTTTGCAGATGACCGGTGCCACTTGTCTGCATGCCGCTCGAGGAAAAGCTGGGAATTCGAGCCACCGGAGCACGGTCATGCCTCAAAAAAGATAGCAATAAAATCCCTTTACGTTAACCCGAAACCCACCCTTGGAACTTGCCTTGGACTGTGCTTACCCTGACACTATGTCTGGAGGCCGAACAGGCATTTAAACGTGGAAAGGTAAAGGCGTCTTGACCGCCCGGAACTGCTGAAATGACGAAGAAAAAAGTCCGAAATGCTGGTCGTTCATCGCGGAAAGCGAAACAGAAAGTCTTTCCCGGCTATCGTAAAGACGGGCATATCGACCTGCGCACACTTCCCAAGATAGTATACCGTGGGTTGAACGGTAATGATGGCCTCGCCCATCATCGCCTATTCTCGGCCGTTGGCGACCCTGGCTTGTATCCCCCGCTAATCGAAATCGATAATCGCTTGAATGGCCGACTGCGGCTGGAAGCGGAAATCCATGAGCTCATTCACTTGACCATCCCGGCGCTTACCGAAGAGACGGTCATGAAATCAGCCCGCTACATTTCCCGCGCATTGTGGAATGTAGGCTACGACTTGTAGCGCATTTCAGCCGAATGACACCTTGCCCTTAAGGGAAGAAAATAACATCTGTCCTCCCCACCCTCAAGGGCGGCACAAGTGGAGGTAATCCTCCCTCTTTCCAACCAGCCACTCCAAAGAACAGTGGCACGCGCTGAAAGGCACCCTCCGCACCCTTCTTCCCGAAGGTCTTGCGTCAAGGTCCGGGAATAACCCGGCCAGGCAGCGAAGGCAGGCGGGGCCATGCAATATCATCAGTGTACGGAATAAGTGATGCAGTTTGCCGTCATCCCTTCGGTAACCCTCCATTAACCACAAATCCGCCACAAGGGAGCGGAATAGCCTCGTCCAAAGGGGACCACAATCCATGAAACACGCCATTATCGCTCTCACCACAGCAACATTTGCACTCGCCGCCTGCACCACCAATCCATTCAGCGGCGATCAGCAGATATCAAACACCGCTGTTGGCGCGGGAACCGGTGCTGCCGTCGGCGCGGCGGCTGGCGCACTTCTGGGTGCCACCACCAGCCTCAACACCCGCAAGGCCGCTCTGATTGGTGCCGGCATCGGCGCAATTGGCGGCGGTGGCGTTGGCGTCTACATGGACAATCAGGAAGCCCAGCTCAGAAAACGCCTCGCATCATCTGGCGTCTCCGTCACCCGCGTTGGCGATCGCATCGTGCTCAACATGCCATCGAACGTGACATTCGATTCCGACCAGGCAGCCATCAAGCCACAATTTTATGATACCCTGAATTCAGTCGCTTTGGTCTTCAATGAATATGACAAGACGCTGATTGATGTCGTAGGCCACACCGATTCAAGCGGTGCCGACGATTACAACTACGATCTGTCACGCCGTCGCGCATCATCAGTTGCACAATATTTCACGTCACAACAGATCAACCCCGACCGCTTCAACGTCGAAGGCCGCGGCGAGCGCGAACCGATTGGCTCCAATGACAGTGAAGCCGGCAAATCCCAAAACCGGCGCGTCGAAATAACAATTGTTCCATTGACCTGAAACAAGTCCCGGAAATCGAACTCTCCAATCCTTGCAACCACAAAGAAGTCCGTTGAAGGCATTCGGCGAAATTAGGCTTAATTTGTTGATTTCTGGACAGGTGGGGGGTTTACTCGCTACCACTTTGAGTACACAACGCCCGCCTGAGATGGCAAGCCGCAAAATTCATACGGGGTAGTATGGTAATTCGAAACCTGTTTCAATCCTATCGCAACGATCTTGCCACACACCGGCCGGATATTGCGACCTGGCGTCTCGCGCGTGTGCTGGCGCGTTTTCCCTTGCCAAACGGCATGAAGGATTTGCTCGATTCACCGTCGGCAATTGCCCATCAGAAACAGGTCGGCAAGCAAGATCCATTCTTCACCCTGTCCAATCGGCATTACCTGTGCCGCGGATTGACCAAGAGCGAGCGTGTGGAAATCGCACGCTATTCTTACGGATTGATCGATGAGGTGCTCGTCCCGACATCGAACGGTACTGTTCTCTCAACCGGATTCCAACTGTGGCAGGCTCAGCCGACAGAACACAAATTCGAAATCAAGCTGTTGCTGGGCAGCGACAATTTATACGAAGGCGCATTGAGCGCAGTCTTCTTCGTCAACGAACAACGTGTTGGCGTCATGTCTTTCGCATTGGCGGATGGCAATTTGGTAGGCGCCGGATCCGGACCCGTCGTGATTATCGGTCGCAACCAGACAACATCGGATCGCTGGTATCAAAAACCATTGCAGGAAGCATTCAAGCAGATCGCATTGCCTTACATGATGCTGGCCTCCGTTGCCGGCATCGCCCATGCATTCGGTTGCGCCAAGCTTTATGCGATCAACGAGGCCGCCCACCCACACGCCCTCGATGCGGCCTCCACCGAAGTCATGAAGGCATCCTATTCCAGTTTTTGGGAAAAATATAAGGCAGTGGCACTGCGCGAAGGAATTGTCGCCATGAACCTTCCGCTGGAATCAACTCCGCTTGATCAAGTGTCTTCCAACCACAGAAGGCGCGCCAAAGGCCGTCGCGAAGTCATGGAAAATGTTTACAACGACACGGCAAAATCCATGCAATCCCTCCTTGAAAGCCACAAGGCCAGCATGGCCGTAACCAGTGCAGCGAAATCAGACTACGTGCCCTATGCTGCGGCACTTGCAGTTTTGGCGCTGGACGCGACCTTGCTGGCAGATCAACTCGCTGCCGGAACGCTCCCCTGCCTGTTTGGCTCAGCTCTGGCGTGAGCGTATAGCTGCCATTCATGCAGCAGCCACGATTTACGGTAAGCACCATCCCACAGCCCCTGGCACCAGCCCAGGCACTGGCAGATAAACTCGACGACGTGCTCAATGTCGATATTCTGGCTGTAAGTATTGCTGAAGTAGATGAAGTAAATCAGCTGTGGCAAGTCATCGCCTATTGTCAAAGTGCAACAGACGCGGATGCGCTGCAACTGCATCTTGGAAAAGATTTCTCCGGCATATCCGCCCTGCCCGAGTCAGACTGGGTCCGCGAATCGCTGCAAGGTTTGTCGCCCGTAAAAGCCGGGCGCTTCTTTCTCCATGGCTCGCACGACCGTCACCGCCGCCGCAATGGTGGCATCTCCCTGGAACTCGACGCACAAACCGCTTTCGGTACCGGCCATCACGGAACAACAGCAGGCTGTCTCATCGCCTTGGACCGCATCGCCAAAAACACCCGCCCCCGCAGAATTCTTGATGTTGGCTGCGGAACCGGCATTCTGGCCATTGCGGCGGCCAAGTTGCATCCCCCACACATAGTGGCATCCGATATCGACCCCGCTGCGGTTGCAACAACCAAGGTAAACGCAAAGATCAACCGCATCGCCCAGAATTTTAGAGCGATCTGCGCCAATGGCCTTGACCACCCCGCCATCTCACAAAGCGCACCTTATGATTTGATTTTCGCCAACATCCTGGCGGGTCCCCTCGCCGACATGGCGCTATCCCTGTCACAAGCCCTTGCCCCCGGCGGCTACCTGATCCTGTCGGGCCTGACCGCAGACCAGCTTGGCTGGATCAGGGCGCGTTACGTCAGCCAGGGAATAGCGACATCAGCAACGGCAATCCGCGAAAATTGGGCTACTCTCGTTCTGCACAAAAAGAAAAAGCCCGGCGTGTTTCCACGCCGGGCGAGGTTCGGCTGATAAATCAGCCTGGGAGGAACCTTGAAATCTTACTTGCCCCACATGGAGGCATTGATTTGTGAGCGGTTGAGGCCAATGTCCGACAAAAGCCGATCATCCAAACCGTGCAGATGCCGTGTTGCCCTTTCACGCACCAAATAAATCTTGACCCGGTCCATCAACCCGTTGCGGGGAGCACCGTAGGAATTTGTCGTCGTCGCCGTATTCATTTTACTTACTTTCGCCGTTTGCGATGCATTCGATTGTGCAGCGCATCATAGCCCGGATATAGGGTAACGAAACCACATCTACCAGTCCATTAGTTACAGATAAGCTATGCAAAAATCACATGTCGAAAGAAAAAGTCCTGTATCTAATTGACTTAATGCGATATTTTTATAATTCAAAAATACCGCAAGGGGACCGAAAATCACAACCTGAAAATGCAGTGAACAACCTGTAAATGATTAAGCTGGCGACAACACCCATGAATCCTGCCCAAATCTTGCCCGAATCTTGCACTGCAAACAAAAATGCCCGGTCCAATGAACCGGGCAACGCAGATACAACCGATGTCGGTCAGGATACGACGAGATTACCCGCCGACGTCTTGCCTGTACGCTTGTCAGTGACGAGTTCGAAAGCGATCTTCTGGCCGTCCTTCAATCCCTTCAGTCCGGCCCGTTCAACGGCGGAAATATGAACGAAAACGTCCTTGCCGCCATCATCTGGCTGAATGAATCCGAAGCCCTTTTGTGTGTTGAACCATTTCACAGTGCCGTTAGCCATTAGTCAGTCCTTTGGATGAGTTGCTCCTTGCGAGCAGGCCCCCCCCTCTGCGCTCTCGCAAGTCTCGACACTTGGCAGATCGCGAGTACGTGGCTGATTAAAAGCTGACCAACGTCCGGCCAAATTCGAGCACATATTATGGTTCAGTCGAAAATCAGATGCAAGCACCCGGAGGCAGACCCGCTTAAAACCCCCGCCGCTGCAAGAGGCGGGTCCATTGCCATTGTTGAATCGGTCCCCGTGTGTTGTAACCTTGGCAGAACCAACAAATTTCGAATTCAGCGATGACCACAGAAACGCACTCTCCGCACAAAACCCGCCTGACCGCCCTTCGCATATTGCTGAAGAAAAACCGCCTCGACGCCTATCTCGTGCCGCGCCAGGACGAATACCAGGGAGAGTATGTCTCAGCTTATGCCGAGCGCTTGAAATGGCTATCTGGCTTCGGTGGCTCCTGGGGCATCGCCATCGTCACCCAGGCCGACGCATTCATTTTTGTGGACGGCCGCTACACCGTTCAGGTGCGCGAACAGGTCGACACGAAACTGTTCAAGCCGATGCACCTCATCGAAAGTCCGCCGCAGAAGTGGATTGAAACCAGTCTCAAGAAGGGCAACAGACTGGGTTTTGACCCCTGGCTGACAACCGTCGCCGATGCCGACAAGTTTCAGGCCGCCTGTAAGGCAGCGGGCGCAACTCTGGTTCCCGTCGCGAAAAACCTGATCGACCTGATCTGGGAAGATCAACCGACACGACCCGCAGATCCCGTCGACCTTCACCCGATGGAGTTTGCAGGCAAGTCCGTCGCAGAAAAACTTGCCGATTGCGGAAAATCCATCGCGGCGGCAGGTGCCGAATACGCCTTTATCGCAGAACCAAGTTCCGTTGCCTGGTTGTTCAACATCCGCGGCCGTGATATTCCATACACACCAGTCGTTCCAGCCTATGCGTTGCTCCGCAAGAAGGGCAAGGCCGAAATCTATATCGACCCTGCAAAGGTTCCGGCAGCAGTCGGTGAGGAACTGGCTGATCATGCCACGATCAAGAAACCCGACAGTATCGAACGTTCGCTGGCCGCTATCGGCAAGAAGAGCGTCAGTGTGTTGATTGATTCCAGCTCAACACCTGATGCAGTGCGTCGGATACTCAGCAAGACCAAAGCCAAACTCGTCTCTGGCACCGACCCATGCACAATGCCCAAGGCGCGCAAGAACCCAACCGAATTGCAAGGTGCCCGAGCAGCGCACCTGCGCGATGGGGCCGCCATGATCAAATTTCTCTATTGGCTGGAGCAGGAAACGGCATCCAGCGTATTATTGAACGAGATCGAAGCCGCAGCCAGTTTGAAAGCCTTCCGCGAAATCAGCAACTTGCTCGCGGACCTGTCATTCGAAACCATTCCGGCATCAGGCCCTAACGCAGCCATTCCACACCACCATGCCAGTCACGCAAATCCACGCAAGCTGCAACTCAACGAAATCTTTCTGATCGACTCAGGCGGCAACTATCGCGACGGCACCACCGACATCACGCGCTCCGTCATCATTGGCCAGCCGACAAGCGAAATGCGCGATCGCTTTACGCGCGTGTTGAAAGGCATGATTGAAATTTCCCTCCTGCGCTTTCCTGCGGGCACCACTGGAGCGCATATTGACGCTTTTGCGAGAGCAGCCCTGTGGAAAGCCGGCCTCGACTACGACCACGGCACAGGCCACGGCGTCGGCTCGTTTCTCTCGGTCCACGAAGGCCCCGCCCGCATCAGCAAGGCCAGCCACGTGGTGCTGCAGCAAGGCATGATCCTGTCCAATGAACCTGGATACTACAAGCAAGGTGACTACGGCATTCGTATTGAGAATCTGCTCGTCGTCACTGAACCCGAAGCCATTGAGGGCGGCGACCGTCCCATGCATGGCTTCGAAACGCTGACCCTTTGCCCCATCGACCGCCGCCTCATTGAAACCCGCCTGCTCACGCGCGAAGAACTCGATTGGCTCGACACCTATCACGCCAGGGTCTGGCGCGAACTCCGCCCCCTCGTCGACGGTCCTCTCGCCAATTGGCTGACCAAAGCCTGTGGTCCGCTTAGGTAGGAAACCAAAAGCGCATCAGCGCCACCGAAACGCAACCGACCAGAATGACGAACAGCAACGGCAAGCGCATCAAGGCTGCGCTTGCTGTCAACGCACCTGCAATCATGTTGCCGGCTCCATTCATGAACACGGCAGGTGCAATGACTGAAACCAGAATGGCAGGCGGAACCGCATCCATCGCCGCTTTCAACCTGCCTTTCACTTCGCGCCCCTGCAACAACCAGTAACCGGCAACACGCGTCGCATAGGTGGCAAGCCCCATCGCAATGATGGCAAGCACCACGGTAAGATCGGCCGTCATTCTCCCGCTCCCTCACGGTACAACATGACCGCAGCCAACATGCCAGCAGCACCTCCAACGAGGATGTACCAAGCCCCCGGCAAGAAGGCCTTGGCAAGCACCGCAGCAACAGAACTCGCGACCAGAATTGCACCTGTCTTCGTTCCCTTCCAGAACCCGGCGAGTACCGCAATGAACATGGCCGCAAAAGCAAAATCCAAACCGAACCGGCCCGTATCACCGAGTGATTTGCCGAAATAAGCACCGACCACCGAAAACAAGACCCAGTTCGGCCACAGCGGCATGGCAACACCAAGAAAATACGACATTGATATCGGCTGCTTCTGCGCCCGCCGCTCAATCATCGCCCAGGCTTCGTCTGTCAGCCAGAACAACAGGCCACTCGCGCGCAGTTGTGGAAACGACGTAATGTGCCGCGATACAGATGCCGACATCAGCACATGACGCAGCGCCACTGTACCCACGGTGAAAGCGAGCAACGGCAGCGGCATGGCTGTGTTCCACAAATCCATGGCAACGAATTGACCCGCACCTGAATAAACGCCAGCGCTCATCAGAGCTGTCTCCAGCAGCGAAAGTCCCTTTGACGCAGCAACCGCGCCCCACAGCGCAGCAATCGGCGCGTAAGCAAAGACCATCGGCCAAATGTCGAGCAAGCCTTGTTTGAAATCAGATCTGTTCAAGCGCCCACCCGCGTGAACCATTCATCTTCGTTGATGACCTCTACCCCATGCTTCTCGGCATCTTTGAGCTTCGATCCCGCACCAGGGCCTGCAATGAGTAAATCTGTTTTCTTTGAAACACTTCCAGAGACTTTGGCACCCAGTCTCTCAGCCATTGACTTGGCCTCATCGCGCGTCATGCGCGCCAGCGTACCGGTAAAAACCACTGTCTTCCCCGCAACCGGTGATGAAGTGGCAACAGTCTCCAGCGCCTGAGGTATAACTTGTTCCAGCAGTGCATTGAACACATCAACATTATGTGTTTCTGAAAAGAACTGCACCAAAGCCTCTGCCACAACATCACCAACGCCGTCATGAGACGTGAGTTCGTTCCAGGCTTCATTCCCATCGCTCTGGCCTGCGACAATCATCTGATCCCGCAATACCTGGGCGGAGCCATAAGCCCGCGCCAGCACCCGCGCCGTCGTTTCACCTATATGCCGGATACCCAAGGCAAAAATGAACCGGTCCAGTGCAATCCGGCGCCGCGCTTCAACTGCATCAAACAGGTTGCGCGCACTCGAAACACCCCATCCTTCACGCTGCTGAATGGCGTTGCCATGCAATTTCTCGAGTTTGAAAATATCATGCGGAGAGTGGATTAGTCCGTCATGATAGAACTCTTCGATAATCTTGTCGCCCAAGCCTTCGATGTCGAAGGCATTGCGCGACGAAAAATGTTTTAGCCGCTCCACCCGCTGTGCGGCGCATATCAGGCCACCCGTGCATCGGCGCACTGCATCGGTCTTTCCTGAAGCTCGCTCCTCGCGTTCGGCATGACTGCCACACACCGGGCAAACGCGAGGGAACTCATAAGGCTTGGCGCTGCCCGGCCGCTTGTCCTCAACAAATCCGAGAATTTGCGGAATGACATCCCCTGCCCGCTGCACAACGACAGTATCCCCAATGCGAATATCCTTGCGCGCAATCTCGTCCTCATTGTGCAATGTGGCATTCGACACAACCACGCCGCCAACGGTCACTGGTTTCAGCCGCGCAACCGGCGTCAGGGCCCCTGTGCGACCGACCTGAATGTCAATCGCTTCAAGAATTGTCGTCGCCTTCTCCGCCGAAAACTTGTGCGCGATGGCCCAGCGTGGCGAACGCGACACATATCCCAGCCGTAGCTGCAGGGCGATGTCATCCACTTTGTAAACAACACCATCGATGTCATATCCAAGGGTCGCGCGCTGCGCTTCGATCACGCGGTAATGCGCCAGTAGCTCATCAACGGATTGGCATATCTTCATCAGCGGATTGACAGGCAATCCCCAGACCTTGAACGCCTGCACCACTTCGAACTGCGTCTTCGCAGGAAGCTCCGGCGCTTCACCCCACGCGTAAGCGAAAAATCGCAATGGCCGCGCTGCCGTTAGCGCCGCGTCTAGCTGCCGTAATGACCCCGCAGCCGCATTTCGCGGATTGGCAAAAGCCTTGTCACCCTGCTCCACCTGTCTCTCATTAAGTGCGGCGAAGTCCTTGTGGGACATATAGATTTCACCGCGCACTTCGAATATGCCGGGGACCTTGCCCTTGAGGACTTCCGGCACATCCTTGATTGTCCGCACATTCGCCGTGACGTTTTCACCTTCAGCCCCATCACCACGCGTCGCAGCCTGCACCAGCAAACCATTTTCGTAGCGAATGGAAATCGAAAGCCCGTCTATCTTGGGTTCAGCCGTGCAAGCGACGTTGGCGCCGTCGGGCAAATTGAGAAACCGCCGCACCCGCCCGAGGAAATCTTTAACATCCTCGTCGCTAAAAGCATTTGAAAGAGACAGCATCGGCACCGCATGTCGAACCTTTCCGAATTTCTCCGATGGCGCAACACCTACCCGCTGCGTGGGAGAAGCCTCCGAAGTCAGCTCTGGATATTCCGCTTCAATCTCGTTCAATCTACGCCGCAACTCATCATAAGCGGCATCCGAAATCGTCGGCGCATCATTCTGGTGATAAGCCTCGTCATGCGCGGCAATCTGCAATGCAAGTTTCGTGTGCGCCTTGCGCGCCTCGCTCAGCGGCTTGACAGCCATGGCCTTAACCCATCCCTGCGAGCAAGCGGTCCGCTTGCGCGCGCGCCTCATCGGTCACCGAAGCACCAGACAACATCCGCGCAATCTCTTCACGTCGGCTTTGCGCTGCGAGCGGCACAACGCGTGTGAACATGCGCTTGGACGTCACATCTTCCATCTTGGCAATAGCCATGTGGTGCGTGGCACGTGCCGCCACCTGCGGCGAATGCGTCACAGCAATCACTTGCAAACCATCGCCAAGGCGCGCCAGCCTCTGCCCGATCGCATCTGCAACAGCACCACCAACACCAGTGTCGATTTCATCAAAGATCAGCACGGGTGCCGAACCCTTGGAGGCCAGAACCACTTTCAACGCCAGCATGAAGCGAGCCAATTCGCCGCCCGACGCCACTTTCATCAATGGATACATCGGCGTTCCGGGATTTGCCGCAACCACGAATTCAACCCGGTCAATGCCACCGGGGCCAGGCTTTCCGGCATCCACGACAACCGAAGTTTCAAACCGCGCCTTTTCCAGCTTCAACGACGGTAATTCTTTCAACACCGCTTTGTCGAGCGTCTTCGCGGTCTTCCGCCGCGCCACGCTCAGCCTGTCAGACTCCGCTTCAAACTTTACCTTGGCCTCCTCAAAAGCCTTCTGCAAATTCGCCAGCAGCTTTCCGCCATCCGTCAGCGAAGTGAGCTCCCTCTCGAAGCGCGCGCGCACCATTGACAAATCATCAACGGTGCACTTGTGTTTGCGTGCCACTGCCCGCAGCGCAAACAGCCGCTCTTCAGACGATTCCAATTCGCGCGGATCAAACTGGAAACTGCGCCGCGCATCGTCAATTGCCCGCGACGCTTCATCAATCTCCTGCAACACCCGGTCCAGCGCCGCACACAATCCGTCAAGCCGCCCACCCGATGTATCCTTGCGCCGTTCCAGCCGCCGCAACGCCGCATTGATCTTAATACCAACCTGCGTATCGCCCGAAAGTGCCGCGTCCGCTTCATCAAGAGCTGCCACATACTGCTCGGACTGCATCATCATCTGGCGCTTCTCGGCGAGATGCTGTTCCTCCATCGGCTCCGGATTGAGCTTGCGTAACTCCTCCGCCGCATGCTCGAGATATTCGCGTTCGGCCTCCGCCCGCGCCATGAGAGCCACATGCTCATCAAGTTGCGTCTTGCAGGCCTCTTGCGTGCGCCACAGCGCCTCAACTTGCCTCGCCTGACCCTCCAACCCGCCAAATGCATCCAAAAGCCTCCTGTGCTCGACAACGTCGACAAGCGCCCGATCGGCATGCTGCCCATGCAGCTCAACCAGCATCGCAGAAAGTTGCCGCAAGACATTCAGGCTCACCGGCTGGTCGTTGATCAGCGCCCGGCTCCCGCCATCGGCATTCTGAATGCGCCGGACAACGATGTCGCCTTCGACATCGATCTCCTTCACTTCAAGAAATTTTCGCGCCGCATGTCGTTCCGGCAAGCTGAATGACGCCG
This sequence comes from uncultured Alphaproteobacteria bacterium, assembly GCA_963738595.1. GTDB lineage: Bacteria > Pseudomonadota > Alphaproteobacteria > Rhizobiales > Aestuariivirgaceae > Aestuariivirga. The sequence continues at coordinate 506,779 of CAVTXF010000005.1, read as the reverse complement.
TAACCGACCCTTTTTCCTGACCTGAACGCACGAGGGTGGAATCACCTCGCGCGCCGAGTGCCAGCCCAAGCGAGTCAAGGAGAATGGATTTGCCTGCCCCCGTCTCGCCTGTGAGCACGGTAATACCGCTCTCCAGGGTGAGATCAAGTTTTTCGATAAGAACGATGTCGCGAATGGAAAGACCAGATAGCATGCGGCCATCATAGCCGAGTCACGCAAGCCCCGCAAAGATCGCGAAAAGCCGGTGTGGATTAGCCGGCAAAACTCTTGAACGCCCGGCTGATCCAGCTTGATTCGTTGGCAACCGGAGCCTGTCCATCGGTCGAAACAAGCTGATAGGCGTCCCGGTACCAGGTGCTGTTCGGGAAATTGTGGCCCAGCACAGCCGCCGCCGTGCGCGCTTCCGATACAACACCCAACGCCATGTAACCTTCGGCCAACCGGTACAGCGCTTCCGGCACCTGGGCGGTCGTTTGATATTCGGTCACGACCCGTTTGAAGCGATTGATCCCGGCAAGATACGAGCCGCGTTCCATGTAATAGCGCCCGACTTCCATTTCTTTTGCCGCAAGCCTGTCGCGTGCGACCAGAACCTTCTTCTGCGCATCAACAGCATATTTGCTTTCAGGAAAACGCCGTCCGACCTCTTCGAGGGATTCCAACGCCTTCTCCGTTTGCGACTGGTCACGCTCAACATTCTGGATCTGGTCAAACTCGGAAAGCGCGGAGAGGTAATAGGCGTATGGCGTGTCCTTGTGTCCCGGATGCAACGCAATAAACCTTTTGCAGGAATTGATCGCATCATCGAAATTCCGGCCCTGATACGAAGCAAACGCTTGCATCAGGATAGCTTTGGTCGCCCATTTTGAATAAGGGTGCCGCCGCTCAACCTCGGCAAAATCCTTCACGGCAGAGCGGTAGCTGCCACTCGTGATGTTCGAAAGACCGGAGTTATACAGCTCGGCAACAGCCGCATCATCAGGTGTGGCGGCATCCGGTGCAAGTGCACCACCGCTGTTGCTGGCGGAAGACTTCTCATCCCCACCACCCAGCAGACTTTTCATGCCGCTTCCGACAGAACATCCACTCAGGAAAATGCCAAGAACAAGGGCGGCACTGAACCGCCCCCAAGAAACGCCGTGATAATGCAAAATCAGGTTCAACATCCTTAAGCCAGTCCACCAAGCACTGCGGCTTTGAAAAGCCAAACCCGGCGGAAATAAGACCGCCGGGTTTGACATTCTCGTTTGCAGGAGATCAAGACTTTGCGTGTGCCTGCCGCCTAAGGAAGGCCGGGATGGCCAATTCGTCGTCATCAAGTGAATCTTCAACCAGAACCTCGGCTGGCGTTGGGCGCGACTGCGGAGCAGCCTGGCGCGGTGCCATCTTTGGCTCAACTTGTTGCTGTGGCGCAGCTTCACGGCGGCCAAGGCCGACTGTAGCGAGCCGCTCAAAGATACCCTTGCGACGCTTTGCAGCGTGGTCAGCGATGCTTTCAATCCGTTGCTGCTGCACGGCAACCTGTTGCTGGGCAATTGGCGGAAATTCTTCAATGTCAGGGATACGCTGGGCAACAGCACGTGGCGCAGCTTGCAACGGTTGTGCCTGTTCATGATACCCTTGCGCCTCATCCTCTTCGGCCAACCGCAGCAAATGGTCACCCGGAGGAGCGGAAGGAATGGCCATGTTTGCAGGACGCTGCATCACCGGCAAGGGCTTCACAACTTTTACAGGCTGTGTCTGCTTTCCAGTAAATCCAAACACCTGCCGCTTTTGCTCCTCAACTTGCGCAGGCGCAGCCGCTTCCACGGGCGCATGCGAGGTAAAGGGTTCAAGCGTCAAACCGGTTGCTACAACTGACACCCGCATTGTGCCCTCAAGCGTGTCGTCAAATGTTGCGCCCAGTATGATATTGGCATCCGGATCCACTTCTTCGCGGATTCGGGTAGCCGCTTCGTCTACCTCGTAAAGGGTGAGGTCAGGCCCGCCAGCAATTGAAATCAGAAGTCCGCGCGCGCCGCGCATCGATACATCATCAAGAAGTGGATTGGAGATCGCAGCTTCGGCTGCTTCTATGGCGCGCTTGTCGCCAGACGCTTCACCAGTACCCATCATCGCCTTGCCCATCTCGCTCATGATTGCGCGAACGTCGGCAAAGTCGAGGTTGATCAGGCCTTCCTTGGTCATCAATTCAGTGATCGAGGCAACGCCGGAATAGAGCACCTGGTCTGCCATGGCGAAGGCCGCGGCAAATGTTGTCTTCTCGTTGGCAACCCGGAACAGGTTCTGGTTTGGAATAACGATAAGCGTATCAACATAACGCGCCAGCTCTTCGATGCCTCGCTCTGCTGTTGCAAGGCGACGTGCGCCTTCAAAATGAAATGGCTTGGTCACAACACCAACGGTAAGAATGCCTTGCTCCTTTGCAGCGCGCGCAATCACTGGCGCAGCACCTGTACCTGTACCACCACCCATGCCGGCAGTGATAAAGGCCATGTGCGACCCGGAAAGGTGATCGATGATTTCATGCAGCGCTTCTTCAGCGGCAGCAGCACCAATTTGCGGCTGCGAACCAGCCCCCAACCCTTGGGTCAGTGCGGTACCCATCTGCACACGGCGCTCAGCAGCATTCTGCATCAGCGCTTGTGCATCCGTATTGGCCACAACAAACTCGACGCCATCAAGACGGCTTTCGATCATGTTGTTAACGGCATTGCCACCAGCGCCCCCGACGCCGAAAACAGTAATCCGTGGCTTGAGTTCAGAGAGATTTGGAACAGTTAGCTTGATTGACATTTCTTCTTCGACCCGATTTCGACGCTGGTTCAATTTCTTTCCGAAACCCTAATAAATGGTTAACAAGCGCTAACCAAACCTTGCCCAAACCAAGTTTAATTGATTCATTCCAAATCAGCGGCGTCATAATAGTTAACGAACGCAGCTCCAATGCGACCACGCACAGTCGAGTCAAGACATCCGGAAAACTGCTTCAGAAACTTTCTGCCAGCCATCGCCCAACGCGTCTGACATAGCTCATTTGCTGCCGTTCTATCGCAACCGCAGCCTGCACTGGCATCACCAGTTTTGCATCAGGATCCAGCGCATACATCAACAATCCGGTGGCAACAGCCGACGCTGGCTGCCGCAATGCTTCTGGCAAACCGAACGATTGAGAAATATGTCCAATGCGCGTCTCCAGACCGAGTACAGACCGGCTCAATTCGCGCAAACCAGGAAGCGACGCCCCGCCACCGGTGAAAACAGCGCGGCGAAACGACGAATCAGGCGAGCTCCCCGCCGCAATTTTCTCGCCAACCAGTTCGAGAATTTCCTCCATCCGGGGACGGACAATCGCAGTCAGCTGCGCACGGGGAATGTGATGCAGCGAATCAATGCCCGTCTCCCCAACCCGTTGAACTGGAATCAGTTCTTGTTCATCCATGCCGAAAGTTAAAAGCCCACCATAAAGAGATTTCAATCGCTCAGCTTGCGAAACCGACGTACACAGCGCCCGCGCAATGTCGTTGGTGATGTGCTGACCGCCAATCGGCACAGAATCAGCGCGGAAAAGCCGCCCATTCTTGAAAATACCGACCGACGTCACCGAACTTCCCATATCCACCAGCACGGCACCGAGTGATTTCTCATCCTCAGCAAGGCACCCAGTTCCTGCCGCGTAAGCAGCCGGCACAAAACCGGCAACCGACAAATGGGATCGGTCAATCGCCTCTGACAGGTTACGCAAGAACGGCGTCTCAATGGTGATAAGGCTGACATCAACCGTAAGCCTGTGCCCATACATGCCAACTGGCGCATTGTCGCTCTCGATACCGTCCAGCACGAAGCGCAGCGGTGTCAGGTGCAGGATGGTTCGAGTCCCCACCACCGCCTTAGCCAGCGCAAGACTGACAACCTGGTCAACATCGGATTGACGCACAACCGATGTCTCGATCTTTAGGGTCGCGGAAAACTTGGAGCTTTGCGGCCTGCCGCCAGAAACTCCAACCTGAACAGAATCAACCGCCACCCCCGACATGCGTTCAGCCGCGTCGACCGCAAGGCGAATGGCTTTCTCCGCCTCCTCAATGTTCGTAACGGCCCCGCTCCGAATGCCGCGTGCCGCTGTTGTACCAAATCCTTTGACTCGCAAATCAACGTGGCCACTGTGGGCGTTGCGCGTAGCTGAAGCAATCAGGCAGCTGATCTTGGTAGAGCCAATATCCAGCGCCGCAATAACGCGTTGGCGCGACGTACCCGGCGCACGTTGAGCAATGGAATTATGCAGTGGAACGACAGTCATGGCTCACTCTTCAAAACGGAATCTCATTGGCTCTTCGCCGCATTTTGCGCCGCAAGCTGTTCCAGGCTGCCCGGCAATGCCGTCACAACAATCTGGCCGGGAATGCGCAGGTCAACGGAGGCTATCGCCTTCGACAGGATTTTCTCGCTCGCATCAAGTTGCGATACGATTGTCAGTGCACGGTCTAATTTTTCCTCCGGCAGCAGGATCTTGACTCCATTGTCAAGATACAGCGTCCACCGCCGCCCACTGACGCGAGCCGAGCCTTTGACTCTGATTAAAAGGTCCGGCACTTGGGTCAATGCATCAAGCAACGACGCAGCTTCGCGATTGGCCCCTTCCCCGGTAATCAGCGGCAAATGCTTGAGCCGCGAAAAATCAGCATCGCGCATGGCAACACCATTGTGATCGATGACCGTGAATCCTTCCTTCTGACGCCAAATGGCAAAAGGCACGCGTTCAGTTACGATGATCTTGAGAATGTTGGGATAGAGACGCTGTACTTCAGCTGATGCAATCCAGCTGCGGTTTTCAAGCTTGATCCGCGCGTCTTGCGCTTCAAAACCGAGCAAGCTGTCACCGGGTTTCACGCCAATGGCCTGCAACACATGTTCCGGTCTGTGATAGGTAAGTCCGGTGATTTCTATATCTTCTGCCGCATAGCCTGCCCGGCCCGCAAGCCAATCCTTCAACCTGAATGGCGAACCATTGGGCGAATCAATGTGTCCGCCTTGCACAAGTCCATAGGCAACAGTAACAGCCAACATCCCGACGGCGCTGCTGCGCGCGAAGGCGCGAAGGCGATGCGAAGGGTTCGTCCGTGAAAGCCACGCAGCGCTGCGGCGCCGCATCGCCTTCAACGATCGAGAGATGCGTCGTTGACCATCCACGTCACGAGTTCCTCAAAAGAATGGCCGGCATGCGCCGCCATTTCCGGCACAAGCGATGTGCCAGTCATGCCGGGTTGCGTGTTGATTTCGAGCAGGTAAAGCTGCCCCTCCTGCCCCGGAGTATCGTCATAGCGGAAATCGCAGCGCGAAATCCCGCGGCATCCAATCGCGTTATGCGCCATGATCGAATACATCTGGCATTTGCGGTAAATCTCGTGCGGAACATCCGCCGGAATGATGTGCTGCGAGCCGCCCGGTGTATACTTTGCCTCGTAGTCATAGAACCCGACCTGCGGCACAACGTCGATCACGCCCAGCGCAATGCCGCCCATCACGGCGCAGGTAAGCTCGCGGCCCGGAATGAATTTTTCCACCATCGCATGCGTTCCGAAAAGTTCTGCCTGCTCGAGAATGGCACTGGCAGGTCCATTCGACGTGCGGTCGACAATGTGCACACCCACACTCGAGCCTTCATCAACCGGCTTCACCACATAGGGCAGCGACATCGGATGCGAAGCAGCTGCGACTTCAAGTTCAACCATTTTGCTTTCAGGGACCTGAATGCCAACACTCTTGAAAATCGCTTTCGATTTTTCTTTGTGCATGGCCAGTGCCGAAGCAAGAACACCTGAATGAGTATAAGGAATGGCAAGTGTTTCTAACAGGGCTGAACAGCATCCATCTTCGCCCCATTTTCCGTGCAAGGCGTTGAAGGCAACTGTCGGCCGCAAATCCATCAGCACGGAATGAATAGTCTCGCGCCTCACATCAACCATGATGGTCTCAAACCCGGCACGCTTCAGCGCACCAGCACAGGCCTCGCCTGTCGCCATCGAAACCTTGCGCTCTGCCGACCAGCCACCCATCAGCACAGCAACTGTCGTTTCACGCGGAATAAGTCTTTGCGGCAAGAGCATTAGTCCACCTCCGCAGGAATGCCGATGCGCTTGATCTCCCAGTCAAGCTCAATGCCGGATGTCTCTTTGACCCTCGCGCGCACAGTTTCGCCAAGCTGCTCGATTTGCGCAGCGCTTGCCCCACCTTCATTGATCAGAAAGTTGCAATGCATATCGGAGACTTTTGCCGGCCCCACGGCGAAGCCGCGCATACCGGCCCTGTCAATCAGCTGCCACGATTTCTGCCCCGGCGGATTCTTGAATGTCGAGCCGCCAGTCCGCGACTTGATCGGTTGCGTCGCTTCACGGCTCTCGGTGATTTTGTCCATCGCCGCGACAATTAACTGCTTGTCCCCCGCCTTGCCCTGGAACAGCGCCTGCGTGAAGATCACATCCTCTGGCGCGCCACAATGGCGGTAACTGTATTTCATGTCTGCAAGGCTCATCACCTTGATCTGTCCTTCCCGCGTGACGGCACGAGCTTCCACCAGAATATCCTTGGTCTCGCCACCATAGGCTCCACCATTCATGCGAAGCGCTCCGCCTATTGTGCCGGGTATACCTCTCAGAAAGGTTAATGAATCGATACCGGCGTCAGCCGCAACGCGCGCCACCCGCACATCAAGCGCCGCTGTGCCCGCCCGGACGCGCTGGTCGTCTTCAACTGCAACATTGGCAAAACCGCGACCAAGCCGGATGACAACCCCCGGCACGCCACCATCGCGCACCAACAGGTTGGAACCAACGCCAATCACATAAACCGGAATGTCGGCAGGTGTATGCACCAGAAACGCCGCAAGGTCCGCCTCATCCGCAGGCGTAAACAAAACCTCAGCGGGCCCACCAACCCGAAACCACGTGAGTTCTGCGAGCGGGTGATTGGCATCCAGTCGTCCTCGCACCTTTGGCAGTCGCGCCAACAATGCCGTTCCGTCGATCTGCGTCATCAGCTCTTGCCCGCCAAGGCATCAAGCTGTGCGGGCAGCGCATAAGCCCATTGGCTGATTGTACCAGCCCCCAGGCACACAATAATATCACCGGGCACAATCAACGGCTTCACAACACCTGCAAGTTCTTCGGGCGCATTGATCGTAAACACCGAGCGATGTCCGCGCGCATGCAGGCCCTTGGCCAGCGCATCATGTGTGGCCCCCTCAATCGCCGTCTCACCGGCGGTATAAACCGGCGCGAGCACGACTGCATCCGCATCATTGAAACAGGAACAGAAATCATTAAAAAGACTAGATAAACGCGTATATCGGTGAGGCTGCATTACCGCCACCACACGACCCTTCGTCACCTTCCGTGCTGCCTGCAGCACCGCAGCGATCTCCACTGGGTGATGTCCATAATCATCAAACACTGCGACACCGTTGTGCTCACCGGTGCGCGTGAAGCGCCGTTTCACACCTTCAAACATTTGCAAACCGGCCCGCACCTTTGGCTCTTCGATCCCAAGTTCCAGGGCAACCGCAATCGCTGCTGTCGAATTGAGCGCGTTGTGATCACCAGGCATCTTCAGCGCCAAATCGGAAATATCACGCGAAACTTTTGTCACCCGATCCGTGACACGCACAGAAAATCGCGTCATGCCATCCGAATATGTCACATCGCTCAACCGCACATCAGCTTGCGAACTACGCCCATAGGTAATCACCCGGCGATCACGCACCTGACCAATCAATTCCTGAACCACAGGATGGTCAATGCACATGACTGCAAATCCATAGAAAGGGATATTCTCGACAAACGCCAGAAACGCCTCCTTGGCCTTGTCGAAGGTGCCGTAATGGTCAAGATGTTCGGGATCAATATTCGTCACGATAACGACGTCAGCCGGCAATTTCACGAATGTACCGTCGCTCTCATCCGACTCCACCACCATCCACTCGCCCTTGCCGAGCCGCGCATTGGTGCCATAGGCATTGATAATGCCGCCATTGATCACTGTCGGATCAAACCCACCGGACTCAAGCAAAGCAGCAACAATTGACGTCGTCGTCGTTTTTCCATGGGTGCCACCGACTGCAATACAGGATTTGAACCGCATCAGTTCGGCCAGCATCTCCGCCCGCCGAACCACAGGAAGAAATCGCGCGCGCGCTTCGATCAATTCCGGATTGTCGTCCTTCACCGCAGATGAAACCACCACAACCTGGGCTGATTTCAGATGTCCTGCCGCATGCCCGATGGCAACGTCAATTCCAGCCTTGCGCAACCGCACGACATTGTAGTTGTCGCTCAGGTCCGAACCCTGCACTGAGTAACCAAGCGTTGCCATCACTTCGGCAATTCCGCTCATGCCGATTCCGCCAATTCCGATGAAATGAATTGGCCCCACTTCGCGTGGCATTTTCATGCTGTCTGCTTCCCCAAAATAACGCCTTCAACCACATCGGCGAGCGATTCGGCCGCGTTTGCCTTGCCCTGCAATTTTGCTGAATTTGCGGCCTGCAAGAGCCGCGGACGATTCCTTAGCAAACCTTCGAGCTGCACCGCAAATGCTTCATGTGTGAGCTCATTCTGCGGAAAAACCCACCCTGCTCCCCCACTTTCAAACGCTTTTGCATTGAACAATTGATCATTGTCGATAGCCCCTGGCAAAGGCACCAAAATCGCAGGCCGCCCGATCACCGCCAACTCTGCAACAGTAGAGGCCCCGGCCCGCGCAATGACCAGATGGGCATCGGCAATCCGCAATGGCATGTCACCAAAAAAAGCTGCAAGCTCGAAATCAAGCCCGAGATTTTGATAGGCGGCTTTCACCAGTTCAACATCTTCTGGACGGCACTGCTGTACAACACGCAGCGCAGCGCGCACCTCTGGCGAGATTTTCTCGAACACGCCGGGCATGAACTCCGAAAAAAATCGCGCACCCTGGCTCCCGCCAAATACCAGAAGATTCAATTTTCCACTATCTGCGGGATAAGCTGCACCCGCTTGCGCAATCACCGCAGCCCGCACCGGATTTCCAGTGAACACGGAGCGAGACATCAGCGCAGGAGAAAGCCCTCGAGCCTCACGGAATGAAAGAGCAATTGCCTGCGCCAAGGGCGCAAGTCTTGCGTTGGCTCGCCCCAGCACCGCATTGGCCTCATGCACGATCACCGGAACCTTGGCATGAGTCGCCGCACGCAAAGGCGCAAATGAAGGGTAACCACCAAACCCGACAACTGCCTTGGGCTTCTCCTGTTTCAAAATATGCAACGACTTGAGCAACCCTTGAAACATCGTGATCAATCCACCTGGCACCGTCCAGGGTTTTGACATGGAGATCGTCGCCGCAGAAACAACGTGAATCTTCTCGGCAGGAAAATCCTTGCCATAATCGCGCACGCGTTCATCCGTCACCAGTTGAACGCGAAAACCGCGGCGTAAAAGAACTTCGGCGAGCGCCTGCGCCGGAAAAAGGTGACCACCGGTTCCACCAGCAGCCAAAATTACAAGCTCACCGCTCGGACTCACGCCACTCATGCCGCTGCCGCAAACTTGCCGAATCCATTGAGCGGAATTGCATGGTGCTGCTGCTTGCGGCCAAGCCCAAGCACAAATCCCATCAGGATTGCCGTACCCAACATCGAAGATCCTCCATAGGAGATGAACGGCAATGTCATGCCCTTTGCAGGCAGCAGGGCGGAGTTGACTCCCATGTTGATAAAGGCCTGCAAGCCAAACATTGTACCCAGACCGAACAGGCCAAGGGCCGCAAAAGGATCGCCCTCACGGCGCGCCCGCATCATGATGCGAACCACAAGAAATCCGATAATGGCAATCAAGATCATGCAGGCGATGACGCCGAATTCCTCGCCAACAACAGCCAGCGCAAAATCGGTGTGCGCATCAGGCAAAACCAGTTTGGCAGCACCGCCGCCAGGCCCTGTTCCCATTGGACCACCATTGCGAAACGCCTCCATCGCCATATCAGTCTGGAATGTGTCTCCTTTTTCAGGAGCAAGGAATCTGTCGATGCGTGAAGCCACATGCGGCATCACCACATAGGCAACACTCACACCTGCCATCGCCAGGCCAGCTAGCCCCAATATGAAAACCCACGGCAAACCGGAAATCAGGAGCATTCCGCCAAAGGTGACACCAACGAGAATAGCCTGGCCAAAATCGGGTTGCAGCAATAGCACCAGCAACATGAGTCCCGCCACACCATAGGCCGTAAAATGCGCGGGCATGTCAGGACGCCTGATCCTCTCAGAGAGAAACCACGAAGCAATGACGACGAAGAAAGGTTTTGCGAGTTCCGAGGGCTGCAAACTCGTGACACCGACATTGATCCAGCGATGCGCGCCCTTGATTTCCGGGCCAAACAGTATCGCCCCAATCATCAAACCCAGAGACACAATGAAACCCAGCAACGCAATGCGTCGCAACCATGCGACAGGAAAAATCGAAATCAGAACCATCAGCGGCGCAGCAATCGAAATATAGAAAAGCTGGCTGCGCACAAAGTGTAGCGTTTCAAGGTCGAGCCTGTCCGCAACCGACGGGCTCGCGGCCATGCTCACCAGTACGCCGATCGCCATCAATGCAAAAACAATTGTCATGCTGAACTTGTCAACTGTGAACCACCAGCGTGCCACAGCACCACTGTCACTCCGCGAAATGATCATGCTGCAGTTTCTCCAACCAACATTTTGATATCTGGCAATGCGGCCACGGATTTGACAAAGGCATCACCGCGAATTTCGAAATTCTTGTACTGGTCAAATGACGCGCACGCGGGCGAAAGCAAAACCACTGGCTGCGCAACATCACTTGACAGGGCATCTTGTGCCGCCTGCTTCACGGCAACATCGAGCGTTCCCGAAACCTCGTAAGGCAATACGCCATCCAGGATCTTCGAAAATTCATCGGCTGCAACGCCGATCAGGTAGGCTTTGCGAATATTTCCGAACCAGGGCTTCAGCGGCTCAATGCCACCAGTTTTGGCGATCCCGCCGGCAATCCAGAAGATATCGTCAAACGACGAAAGCGCCTTTTCCGCTGCATCAGCATTCGTCGCTTTGGAATCGTTGACAAACGAAACCGTACCTATCTTTCCAATCTCCTGCATGCGATGCGCAAGACCGGGGAACGATGCCATTGCAAACTTGATCGCTTCGGCGCTCATGCCCATTGCACACGCAGCCACATAAGCCATGGCAGCATTTTGCCAATTGTGCCTGCCCCGCAATCCATTCATCAGTCGCAGGTCAATCTCCGCAACCACCTGCCCCTGTCGCCGGTCGACCAAAACACCCATTAAAACACTGATGCCGTCCTTTTGCGGCGCAACAACGCTCACCAGACGCTTGTCGACAGCACGCGGCACATGCGACGCTATCATGCCACACCAGTCATCATCTACGCCAATCACGGCAGTCTGCCCGGCCTTCTGCTTCGCAAACATCTTCGACTTTACTTCGGCGTAATGTTTCATCGACCCGTGCCGGTCGAGATGGTCCGGCGTGATATTCGTGAGAATACCGACATCGGGCGCGAGACTTGGCATCAGGTCAATCTGGAAAGATGATAGCTCCAGAACATAAATTCGGCCTTCGACCGGCGCAGGAAGATTGAAAGCAGCAAGACCGATATTGCCGCCAACATGTACATCCAGTCGGCCGGAAGACAACACATGGCCGATCAACGCCGTCGTCGTGGACTTGCCATTGGTCCCCGTGATCCCGATGATGCGCGCTCCGCTGCCCTTCACCTCGCGCGCAAAAACCTCGGTATCGCCGATGACCGTAATGCCGGCAGCCTTCGCCTTGATCACCGTCCAATGCGGTGCAGGATGCGTCAACGCCACACCCGGGCTCAGCACCAGAAAATCCAACAGCTTGAAATCAACATCATGCAGGTTGCTGACCGGAAGTCCTTCAGATCGAGCAATTTGTTGCGAAGCATCGGAATCGTCCCAAGCATGCACCACAGCACCACCCATCACCAGCGCCTTGGCGCAAGAGATGCCGCTGCGCGCCAGCCCGAAGACCGCAACCCGCTTGTCCTTGAATGTCGTCGCTGGAAACATTTATCTGAGCTTCAACGTTGAAAGCCCGATCAGGGCCAGCACCACCGCTATGATCCAGAACCTGATCACGATGGTTGGCTCTTTCCAGCCTTTTTGTTCAAAATGATGGTGTAGCGGTGCCATCGCAAACACGCGCTTGCCCGTGAGTTTGAATGAAGCCACTTGCACGATGACTGACACTGTCTCGAGAACAAATAGCCCGCCGATGATTGCCAGAACGATCTCGTGTTTCACGGCAACGGCAATGGCACCCAGCGCCCCTCCCAACGACAAAGACCCTGTGTCTCCCATGAAGATCATCGCCGGCGGCGCATTGAACCAGAGAAACCCGAGACCCGCACCAATCAGTGCAGCGCAAATGACGACGAGCTCACCCGTTCCCCCGACAAACGGCACATGCAGGTAATTCGCAAAGAATGCGTTGCCGACGATGTATGCAATCAGGCCGTAACTTCCCGCAGCAATCATGACCGGAACAATGGCAAGGCCATCAAGCCCGTCCGTCATGTTAACGGCATTGCCGGCGCCAACAATCACCAACACACCAATGATGGCGAAGAAGGGACCAAGATACAAAAGCGCATCTTTGAAAAATGGAAATGCCAGCGATTGCGACAACGGGCGCTCACCAATCCACATGAAACACATCACGGCAACAAGTGCGATCAGCAATTCTGCCAACAGCCGGAAACGACCGGAGAAGCCCTTCACATTGGCGCGCGTAACCTTCAGGAAGTCATCGTAGAAACCAATCGCGCCAAACCCTAGTGTCACGAACAACACGGCCCAGACATACAGGTTGGAAAGGTCCGCCCACAACAAGGTTGAAACCAGTGCACCGGAAAGGATCATCAAACCGCCCATCGTCGGAGTTCCGGATTTTTCGACGATATGCCTTTGTGGTCCGTCAGTGCGGATTGGCTGCCCCTTGCCCTGTTTGACTTTCAGAAGCGAAATGATTTTCGGTCCAAAAAAGAAAGCAAAGAACAGCGCCGTCAGCACCGCACCGCCACTACGCGTCGAAAGATAGCGAAACACGTTGAACGGCGAAAATTCGCTGGTGAGGCTATTGAATACATAATACAGCATGAATCAGCTTTGTCCTTTGTCAGTCCCATAGCGCGCGCGCAAGGCCTCTGCCACAGGTCCCATCTTGCTTCCAAGCGAGCCTTTGATCATTACAACATCGCCTGGTCGCAACGCATCAAATAGCGCAGGTTGCAGGTCACCGGAAGTTTCGGCATATGTACCCTTGATCCGCTCAGGCAACACGCTCCACAAATTCTTCATCATCGGCCCGGATGCAAAGACGAGATCAACTCCCTCCAGATCAGGGGCCAACTCACGATGCAATGCGGAACTTGAATCACCAAGTTCCAGCATGTCACCAACAACCGCAATGCGCCGGCCTTTGCCCCGCGACTCTTTGAGTTTCAGAAGTTGAATTGCCGCCCGCATAGACGCCGGGTTGGCGTTGTAGCTTTCATCAAGCAGCAGGAATTCGCCACCCGGCAATCGCAGTTTTTCTGCAACACCTCGGCCCTTGGCCGCCTTGGCTTCGGTCAACGCGAGCGCTGCCTTTGCCAGATCGCCTTCCAGCAACTTGACTGTCGCAAGAACTGCAAGGGCATTTTGTGCCATATGCGCTCCAGGTACTCCGAGCTTCAACGTCATCCTTTCGCCCAGCACACGCACCGTCATGCACGTGCAGTTGGCATGATAAACAGCGTGCTCCAGGCAAACGTCAGCGTCCGCATGCTGTCCAAACGAAACGATCCGCGAAACACCAGAACGCCTCGCATCACCCGCAAGTTTCTCAAAGAAACTGGAATCACGATTGAGCACTGCTGCACCTCCAGCCTCAATGCCCGAAAAAATCTCCGCCTTGGCATCAGCAATTTCATCTAGAGAGGCAAAGTGCCCAAGGTGACTCTCCGCTACCGTTGTGATGATAGCCACATGTGGCCGCACCATCTTCACAAGCGGTATGATTTCGCCCGCATGGTTCATGCCGATTTCGAACACACCAAACTTTGCTGACACTGGAAATCGCGCCAGTGTCAGGGGCACACCCCAGTGATTATTGAACGAAGCCGCTGACGCATGTGTCTCACCACATGCGCCGAGCGCTGCCCGCAGCATTTCCTTCGTGCTGGTCTTGCCGACACTGCCCGTCACCGCAACAACACCGGCTTGCGACCGCACGCGCGCCGCGCGTCCCATTGCTTCCAACGCTTCAAGCGGTGTTCCGGAAACCTTCAGCACAGGCCCGGCCACCGTCATCGCATCAGCAACTGTTGAAACGATGGCTAGGCCTGCACCCTTTTCCAACGCCGTCGCGACATAGTCATGCCCGTCAACTCGGTCACCTTTGATCGCGACAAAAATTTCTCCACCTGCAATGGACCGAGTATCAATCGAAACCCCGGGGAAACCCTGCGGTGCGACACCTACAAGTGTGCCGCCCGTGGCGGCACTCAATTCGCTTAATGTCCATAGGTCAGTAACAAACAAGATCAGTTCTTCTCCCCGAGGGCGGCCCGTGCCACCGCATGATCACTGAAGGGCTTCACCTCTGCGCCCACAATTTGTCCCTCCTCATGGCCTTTTCCGGCAATCAACAACACATCATCGGCGCCAAGTTCCGCCACGGCCGTTGCAATTGCACTTGCCCGGTCACCAATCTCGCGCGCTTGCGGCGCCCCAGCCAGAACCGCCTTGCGGATTTGCATAGGGTCTTCCGTACGCGGATTATCATCAGTCACAATCGCCATATCCGCATGTTTTGCCGCCGCCACACCCATCAGCGGCCGTTTGCCCGGATCTCGGTCGCCACCAGCCCCGAAGACGACAACAAGCTTGCCCCTGGTGTAAGGCCGCAAGGCTTGCAATGCGGTTTCGAGAGCATCCGGCGTATGGGCATAGTCCACAAAGACACTGCCACCATTTTGCTTGCGCCCGACATGATCAAGCCGCCCGGGCGCGCCCTTCAACGATTCAAGAGCATGAAACGTCTGCGCCTCATCGCCACCTGCTGCAATAACCAGTCCGGCAGCCACCATCGCATTCGATACCTGGAACGTTCCGGCCAGCGGCAATGTCACGCGATGCTCCCCTGTTGGGCCGGCAAGTCGCAAATGCTGTTCAAACCCCTCTTGGATGCAGTCGAGCAAGCGCAACTGTTTGCCGGCTTTTCCGATCTCGAACACATTGAGTTTGCGCGATTGTGCGATTGCCAGAAAACGCTCCGCATACGGAGCATCTGTGTTGATCACCGCGCCCGCCCCTTGCGGCAGCAACTCACCGAACAGCCGCAGTTTGGCTTGCAGATAGTCTTCTTCAGTAGCGTGATAATCAAGGTGATCCCGCGTCAGATTGGTGAATGCCCCAGCTGTCAAGCGCAATCCATCAAGTCGGTATTGCGCCAAACCATGGCTCGAAGCTTCAACAGCAAGGTGCTTCACATGATTTTCGCACAACTGCGCCGCAATTGCATGCAGTTCAACTGGATCAGGCGTTGTGTGCTGCAGGTAAGTCGCATTGTCCGGCCCCACAACTCCAATCGTCCCGATGCTCGCCGAACGGAAACCCAGCTTCTCCCAGATCTGCCGCACGAATACAGCAACCGAGGTTTTCCCGTTTGTTCCCGTCACCGCAACAACTGTGTCTGGCTGCGCGTCATAAAAACGCGCTGCCATGAGGGCCAGCAAACGCCGGGCATTGCTGCTACGAATGATGATGCCATCACTTGCACCGTGGTCACCCTCAACCACAACCGCTGCAGCACCATTGGCCAAGGCTTGAGGAACATACTTCGCACCATCAACCTTCGTCCCGGTCAGTGCTGCAAAAACATATCCTGGCTTCACCGCACGGCTGTCAGATGTAATCCCACTGACACGCACGCTTTCACTGCCCGAAGGTAACACGGCATCTTCACCAACAAGTCTTGCAAGCGTGTGATTCATTGCTCCAGCGCCTTCAGGTCAGCATCGGCAAGTTTTTCGCGGTCTCCAACCGTAAGGTTTGGTTCAATGCCGAGAATGGGCGCAATTCTTTCAATCACGCGCCCGCCAGCTGGAACCGCATTCCAGCCGGAGGTCGCGAAACCAAACGTCTCCGGCAAAGGTTGCGGTTCGTCCAGCATGAAAATCATCGCATAACGCGGCTTCGACATGGGAAATGCGCCGATGAACGATGTCAACCGATGGTCGCCGGAATATCTGCCGCCAACAACCTTTTCAGCCGTGCCGGTCTTGCCGCCCACCATGTAACCCGGAATATTTGCTTTTGCCGCTGATCCCTTTTCGGCATTGAGCCGAAACAGGTAGCGCAAGGTTTCGGATGTCTTTGGCGAGATAACTTGCTGTGCCAGCACATCAGCTTCTTCTATGCTGCGTTTGAAAAACGTTGGTTGCAACATTTTTCCGTCATTGAGAAGTCCCGCCACAACGGTGAGCCCCTGCAAGGGCTGCACCGCGAATCCGTGCCCAAATGCGGCTGTCGCAGAGGCAAGTTTCCCCCATTTTTTGGGCAACAACGGTCGCGCACTTTCCGGCAATTCTGTTTGCAAGCGGTCCAGCAAACCAACCTTGCGCAGGAAGGCAATATGTCGATCAACACCGACATCCAGCGCCATCCGCGCTGTTCCGATGTTCGAGGAATAGGTGAATATCTCCGGCAGTTTCAACACGCGGTGTTGCCCGCGATAATCATCAATGCGCTGATGCCCGATTACCAGCGGATGTGTCGCATCATAACTTGAATTCAGATTGGCCACGCCTGAATCGATCGCCATCGCAAACGTCACAGCCTTGATGACAGAACCGAGCTCATAAACACCGCTCGTCATCTTGTTCTGCTGCTTCTTGCCGATATTCTTCTCTTCGGCATTGGGGTTGAAGTCGGGCAGCGAAACCATCGCAATGATTTCACCAGACTGCACGTCCATCACTATGCCGCCACCTGCGATGGCGTGAAACTTGTTGATCGCCGTCGCAACCTCTTCAGCAAGGACATGCTGCACCCTCACATCAAGAGATATCTGGGCAGGCGCGGCCACCGGATTGGAAGGATCATTCAGCGAAGCCGTATAAAGCGCGCCCTGATCATCCAGATATTTCTCAATGCCTGCAATGCCTTTGGTATCCACATCAACATAGCCAACGGCATGCGCAGTCAATCGACCCTGCGGATAAACCCGCCGCCGTTCATTCACATAACCAACACCAGGAAGCCCGAGATTGTAAACAGCATCTCGTTCCTCCGGGCTAACCTGCCGCTTCAGCCACACAAAAGCACGACCTGGCTGTAACAGCCTGTGCCGCAACTGCCGCGCGTCAAGGTCAGGTATCGTCGCCGTCAGCGCTTCTACAGTTTCATCAAGATCAAGAATTTTGCGCGGATCTGCATAAAGCGAAGACACCGCAATATCTGTCGCAACCACAATTCCGTTACGATCAACGATGTCGGGGCGCGGCACCCGTTCTTCCTGCGCCACAAGTTCGGGGCTTCGCCGTTCCGGTGGCTTGGTCACAACAATTCGTACCAGCTGCGCCCCAACCGCGACATAAGCCGCGATAAAGATCATCATCACCAGCCTTATGCGGTTCTGTCCTGCGAGACGTAATTCTGTTTCGCCACCGGCGTTTGGTTTGTTAAAGCCGCTCATTCTGCAAAACTTTCAATCATCGCCCCAACCGGGTCAGGTGTTTGATTTGCAGAAAATGCAGGCGTACGATCGGGAATGCGCGCGCCGAGGTCTTCAAACTTCACAAACTGTGTTTGCTTTGCCTGGCGCAAATCCAGAAATTCTTTGGCGAGGGACTCCAGTCGTTGCGGCCGCTGCAAACTGCTCCATTCAGCTGTCAATAGTTTCAAGCTTTCTTTTTCTTCTGCAATGCTCGCCTCAAGTTTGACGATGTCGCGCTTTGCCGCGCGCTTCGAGAACTCGAGAGAGTACAGCATGAATGCCGCAGCAAGAACCGCAACCGTCAACAACGCGTTGAAGAGCTTGATCATCTGCGCGCCTTATTGCCATGTGTCGCCAACACAGGTTCGCTGGCGTAATGCGGCCAGCTTGCGGCCGATGTCCTGACCGCTGCGCGCAGTTTTGCAGATCGCGATCGTTGGTTGCGCGCAATCTCGCTTTCACCTGCTTCTTGATGCCCCTTGAATGGCAGGACAAAGCTCGGTGCAGGTTCCTCCTCATTGCCTGGCATGTGCCGCGATTGCGAGGGCGAATTACCACTGCGCGATTGCAGAAATCGTTTCACAATTCTGTCTTCCAGCGAATGGAACGTCACAACAACCAGCCGCCCGCCTTCATTCAGAATATCTTCCGAAGCATTCAGCGCCTGCACCAGTTCATCAAGCTCAGCATTTACAAAAATCCGCAACGCCTGAAACGTTCGCGTCGCAGGATGAATGCGTTCATGCGCCCGCTGTGGCCCGATTGCGCCTTCTATGACTTTCACCAGGTCCGTTGTTGTGCGGATCTGCGCAACTTGCCGCGCAGCAACAATGGCCCTGGCAATCGCCCGCGATTTCTTTTCTTCGCCGAGAATGTAAATCACCCGCGCCAGGTCATCCTGCGCCAATGTATTCACCACATCAGCTGCACTCTGTCCCGATTGTGACATGCGCATGTCGAGTGGCCCTTCGCGCACAAATGAAAATCCGCGCTGCGCCTGGTCGATCTGCATCGACGAAACCCCGATATCGAGAACCAGCCCGTCAACCTTTGAAATCCCGGCTTCGCGCAGGGCGTCCGCCACTTCGCTGAAACTGCGCTGCACCAGCGTCAGCCGCCCGCCATATTTCTCCTCCAGCGCCCTGCCATTGGCGATCGCAGAAGGATCGCGGTCGAGCGCCACAACCTGACACGCAGCAGAATCAAGAATAGCCGAAGTATAGCCACCCGCCCCGAATGTGCCGTCAACAATGGTCTCGCCAGCGCCTGGCCGCAGTTGCGCCAGCACTTCCGCCAGCATGACAGGTACATGCAGCGCATGGGGAGTCGTTGAAATTTCACTCATTTACGGAATAAAAACCACAATGAACAAGGCGTTAATGTGACGCCAACATGCCTTCCCGACACTTAACAATTCGTTTCAATTGTGAGCCATCCTGCACCAAAAAGATGGCAGAAAAACCAGTGCCAGCCGGCCTGTAAGCCGGGTTCTGTCCACACGCATTTCTGCGCGTTGGATGACCATTCATCTGGAGCGGCCGTTGCCGGACGCTTCGTGCAACCAACCCGGGCGGCAGGCCGGAAACGGCCTTGCATCCGAAAATGCGCGCCACCCCTATTTGGTTTTGCTCCTGGTGGGGTTTGCCGTGCCGCTTCCGTTGCCGGTCGCGCGGTGCGCTCTTACCGCACCGTTTCACCCTGGCCGGAATAAATCCCGGTGGTTTGTTTTCTGTGGCACTTTCCCTAAGGTTTCCCTCGCCGGACGTTATCCGGCACCGTATTTCCGTGGAGCCCGGACTTTCCTCCATTGCCGAAGCAACAGCGGTCATCCGGCCGACTGGCCTTCCGGGGTTAGGCTTGGGGTCAGCCGCGGTCAAGCTTTGAGTCCTAAAAATAATTCTGCCGAAAATCAGATTAAAATCAGAAATCTACAGTATGTACGAGGGAATCATCCGGTCCATCGCCAAAGTAGATTTCAGAAGCGTGACAAGACTAGCTGTATACTTGGTACTACTATTGATTGCTTCAGTCTCAGCTGGCAAAGCGCAAGAGCGTGAATGGACGCTGGACCGCACGGACCAGGACGTTTTTCTGGTCTTTGGCACCCCTGAGACAGATGACGTCGGTGTCAGCTTCTGGTGTCGCATCGGAAGTAAGAAAGTCCGTCTCTTCTTACCCGTCTCTGCAAAAGCGACGACGCCAGGCTCTAATCTCAGGATAATCCTGTCGGACCAGGACTTCAGCTTGCCAGTCACCATCAACCCAAACGACAACCGCGACGGCAAAACGCTGGAAGCGGAATTTGAAGTCACCAGTCCTTTGGCAATGGCACTGCCACACAGTGATTACTTCACCGTCGTCCAGTTTGGCACCAGGCGCAGCTTTCCCCTGGTGAACGCCGACACGGAAGGCTTGATCCGACTGTGCACAAGCCCACCTGTAGACCCTTAGCCCCTTATCCCAGCAACCTGTCCAGTGTCATCAATGTAGACCGGTCGGCCTTGCCATCAACCTGTTCAGGCCGGAAATGTCGTTGAAAGGCATCAACAACCTGCATCGTCCTGCGATCATAAACACCACCTGGTTCCAAACCGTAACCATACGCAATTAGCTTTAGCTGCAACTGCCGCACGGCCTCGCCCTCCACGCCTTTCTGCAAAACCTGTCCTTCAGTAATTGGTTCAGGTTCAACCCAATGCCCGATGCCATGTCGATGCAACATCGCCCAGTCGAATTTTTCGCCGGGATCAATCTTGCGTCCCGGTGCCACATCCGAATGCGCCAGCACATGCCGCGGAGCAATTTTCCAGCGGGCAACAACATCCCGCGCCAGTGCCACCACGCTCTCCATCTGCCGCAGCGGAAAATCCGGATAACCACCATTGTGTCCGGGGTTCTGCACTTCGATTCCAATTGCGTGCGAGTTGATGTCAGTAACGCCCCGCCAGGAAGAAACCCCCGCATGCCAGGCGCGCATCTCCTCACTTACCATCTGTGTAATCACTCCGTCCTCGTCCACAAGATAGTGGCACGAGACGCGTGATTCCTCCGAGCACAGCCAGCCACACGCTTTCTCTGCATCATCCATGCCTGTGTAGTGCATCAACAAGATGGATGGTTCGACACCATTGAAGCGGCCCTCGATATTGACCGCCGTCATCATCCGTTTTGGCAAATCAGCGCCGATCAAGCCGCCCTGCCCTTGGTCAGAATGTCATAGGCTTCGTTGATGCGCGCCAGCCGGTCGGTTGCGAACCGCACCATCTCTTCAGGTACTCCGGCTGCAATCTGCTTGTCAGGATGAAGTTCACGCACCAGCTTCCGATAATGTTCTTTGATCGTGGCTGCACTTGCGTTTCGCGGCACACCCAGAACCAGATAAGGGTCATCAGTCTCGCGAACATGCTTGCCCTTCACCCGTTCAAAATCACTTTCGCTAAAGCCAAATATCTCGGCAACACGTTGCAGATAAGCAATCTCCTGCTCGTGCACCACATTGTCAGCCTTGGCGATATGGAACAGTCCATCAAGTACATTCTCGAGAATCTCGGCCTTCTTGGAGAATAACCTGGCCACCTGCTCGGCATAAGATTCAAAACCGGCAACATCCTGCTTGGCCAGATTGAACACGCGCTCAACCGCCGCCACATCCTTGTCTGGCACTTCGAATACCTGCTTGAATGCAGCAACTTCGTCACCCGTCACAACGCCGTCCGAACGCGCCATCTTGGCGCCCAGAGCAATCATGCCGATGGTGAAGGCAATTGATTTTTCGGGCGGCGTTGCTGAACGTTTGAACTGTTCAAGAAATTGCGAGACGGACTCGCCGATGTGTTGCACGGCATCGGTAACAAAAGACCAGATCGACATGGACGTCCAGACCTCCTGACATTACCCCGGTAAATGGAGTCGCAGACGACTAATGTGGCTTGAAATAATAACCAAGCTTGAAGACGGGAGGATGAACATCTGCGCCGCGCGCCAATGTACGTTCCACTGACCAGGCACGCCCGCCAACCCAAATGCTTGCAATGACGACAAATATCATGAGTAACATGAGCAGGCCATACATGAACACGTCCGGCAAGCCCAGCAACCGCGACAATGCCCAAGCCGTTGCCGCAGCAGACGCCCCCAGCAGGCACAGAGTCAACAGTGCAGCACCTACGGATGCAAGCGTACAACCAAGCGGGCTGAAAGCCTGAGATGAAAGTTTCGGCGTGGATTGAGGCCGGATGATATCTTGTTCCATGCAAAGCCTTTTAAACAACTGCAACAGCAAGCGCAATCACCGGCAATAAGCCGATGCATTGCGCCGCACAGCCAGGTCAAAATGCAAGTGGTCGCGATGCGATGAATCGGATCCCGGCCCCAACACTGTGCTGAACCGACCGCAGGCTTCTGCCCTGATGCGCTTCAGGAATGGAGACCGATGATAGTCTTGCTCCACGTTGATCTCGCGGCCATCTGCAAGTTGCACGGCCGAAACATCGATGGCATTGCCAAACCCATGCTCGCTGAGCTTGGCCCCGCGCCTGCCATTGCGTCCGCGGCAGGCATAGCTTGCCGCAATCGTAACGCTAGAAACTTTGCTGCCATAAGCCGATGCCGCAGCGGGCTGCACAACATTTTGCAACCAGTCCCGGAATCCGTTTGCCATTGAGCAGTTCACGATCGCCGGCTGGCTGAATTCCACGCCTTCGACGGCGGTAATACGATAGGCATTGCGCACCGTACAAATGCCGCTGCCGTATGCCCCAAGGCTTTCAGCCACGGCAAAACTCTGGGGGTTGATGTCACATCGCGCCGGTGGTGGTGTCACGCCATCAGTTGTATAATCCGGCAAGTTGCCGCCCGTGCAGCTTGCAAGCACAAAAACACCTGCAGCGGCAAGCGCGCGGCGGAGTTTCAGTTTGAAGAAAATCAACAGCCTGTCAGGTATTCAATGCTGCCACCAGTTTCGAGACATCGCCATTGCGCTTCTCGATGAACGAAGTGAACAGGTTGCGTTGCAAGTAGGTGAGGGAAAATCCCAGCATCTTGGCATCAGACACCCGATAACGCCCACCCCGCCAAACCAGACGCCACTTCACGTCATAGACTTGTCCGGAGAGCAGATAGACTTTCGAGACAATCGTGATGTCCTTGCCATTGTCCGCTCGCGCCTCGCCCAACTCATACTTGGCGATTGGATACTCCCTGGACTGCTCCGCAAAGTAACGTGAAATAAAAGTGGTCACACCGCGATAGTATTTCTGTCTCTGTCCTTGAGGAAGCTTGCCACCATATTCGCCCAGCGAATAGTCACCGATACCCTGAATGTCCGCATGCCGCTGAATGGCGCGCATGAACGCCGAAACCGTGCCCTGCCGGTGTGCATTGAGCATGTCCTTGCCGACCTTGCGCATGTAGTCGACGGAAGGATGCTCAACAGCAGCCTGCGCCGGAACAACAGAAACAGCCGCGACTGCGGACAAAAATAAGCGCCGTGAAATCATTGTATCCACCAATTGCTCCCCACTTCTCACGCCCTATGGTTAACGAAGCGTGAATGCAAGATGGAAAATCGCCTTACCAGGTTTCTGCTTCGCGCAGTTGTTCATAGAGCGGTTTGAAATCGCCCTTGGATTTGTTGAGCACGTCGTTGAAACGCTTGCGCATCGAAATTGTCATCCAGATGCCCTTCAGATTGACGTCGGCAACACGATAACCGCCGTCTGATGGGCTAAGCCGCCAACGCACATTCTCGATGCCTTTTCCATTGCGGGTGATGGCACTGTCCACTGTCACAAACGAACCTTGTTTGACAGCACCTTTGACTTCCAACCCATTGCCTTTGAAATCATCGACATAATAGACAAACAGCGCCGCAGCATAATTCGACACCAGATCATAAAACATTTCGCGGTCCGCCGCAGGCAGCTGCCTCTGGTAAGTGCCAAGCGCATAATTCGCGATCTTGCGGATATTCACATAACGGCTCAGCAAGGCGCTGAATTGCCCTTTCAGCTTTTTGCCTTTGTTCCCGCTGTTGGCCAGAACGATCACTTCATTGGTGATCGAGTTCACATAGGCCTCAGCATTGGGATCAACATTGGCGGCGGCCGCTGAAGCAAATGGTACGCCAAGCAGTGCCGCGAGAAAACCGCGCCGGTCAAATGTCGATGTCATTTTTGTCTCTCGTATCGCCGCATTGGGGTCCCACAAATCTGTCCCCGAGTCGCCCCCTAATGTCCGACTGAAATTAGCGAAAATCAAGGCAACTCGACTCAAAAACTGCAAATTGGAACCATCTATGGATTTATAGTTACACCAAACGACGCCATCACCCCCAATTAAGGGTAAGCGGGGCAAAACCTCTCCTGTTCTTGCAATCTATATAAAGATATGTTTATATAGTTTTCAATGAACCATGGAATGCACGAGCTGTTGGTAGCCTTGAAGGCTCTCGCCGAAGTAACCCGAATCAGGATTATCCTGGTCTTGTCGCGGGGCGAACTGAATGTCACAGAACTCACACAAATCCTCGATCAAAGCCAGCCCCGTGTCAGCCGCCATTTGAAGCTGATGCTTGAGGCAGGTCTGATCACCCGCCACAAGGAGGGCAACTGGGTGTTGTTTCGCCTTGGAGAAGTTGGCGTCAGTGCCGAACTTGCCAATTCGATTGTCCAGATGCTCCCCATCTCGGAAGCCGTCGTAGCCGCAGACTTGCGCCGCCTGCAGGACGTCAAATTCCGCCGCGCTGAAACCGCCGCTGCCTATTTCTCGGCAAATGCCCAGAATTGGCAAAAGCTCCGCTCGTTGCACTTGGACGAAAACAAGGTCGAAAGCCGCATCAAGGCCATGATCGGCCGCGAGCCGGTTGAAACTCTCGTCGACCTCGGCACCGGCACCGGCCGCATGCTGGAACTCTTTGCCGGGCAGGCCCGCCGTCTCGTCGGCATTGACCTGTCGCGCGAAATGCTCACCTATGCACGCAGCAACCTTGACCAGCTGAATGCCAACCATGCGCAAGTCCGCCAGGCAAGCCTCTATGCCCTGCCTTTGGCGGACTCATCAGCCGATGTCGTGATACTGCACCAGGTGTTGCACTTCCTCGATGAGCCCGAAGCTGCCTTGCGCGAAGCCCGCCGTATTCTCAAGCCAAGCGGCAAACTGCTCGTCGTTGATTTTGCGCCGCACGAACTCGAAGACCTGCGCGAAAACGACGCCCATCGCCGCCTCGGCATCCCGGTTGACGATCTCCATCGTTGGTTCGCCAAGATTGGCCTCGCCGAGATCCAGCACGAAACCTTGCCGCCGCCAGCGACATTGAAAGCTCGCGGCCTGACCGTAACTCTCACCCTCGCCCAGCATCATCCGCTTGATGCACGTGAACGCCAAACCGAAACGGAGGCTGTCTGATGCCAAGCCCGATCAAGGTCTCATTCGAATTTTTCCCGCCCAAGGCAGGTGAAGGTGAAACAGTTTTCGCCAACACGCTGAAGCGCCTCGAAACCATGGACCCGACTTATGTGTCGGTCACCTACGGTGCGGGCGGCACAACGCGTGAGCGAACGCTCGATACCTTGCGCAATATCAAGACCAACACGCAATTGGCACCCGCTGGCCACCTCACCTGCGTCAGCGCCACGAAAGATGAAGTCAACGCCGTCATTCGCGAATACTGGGACGCCGGCGTAAAGCACGTTGTTGCCTTGCGTGGCGATCCGCCAGGCGGCCTCTCTGAAAAATTTCAGCCACACCCGCAAGGCTACGCCAACGCCGCAGAATTGGTACGCGGCATCCGCAATATTGCCGACTTCGAAGTCTCGGTATCCGCCTATCCCGAACGCCATCCCGATTCCGTTTCGATCGAAGAAGACCTGGCCTTCATGGCCGACAAGGCCGACCACGGCGCCACCCGCGCCATCTCACAATTCTTTTTCCACAACTCGTTTTTCTTGCGCCTCAGGGACCGCATCGCCGCGCGCGGCATCAACATAAATCTCGTGCCCGGTATCTTGCCAATCACCAATTTCACCCGCGTGCAGGAATTCGCAGGAAAATGTGGTGCGCATATTCCGCCCGAATTGGTCAACCGGTTCTCTGGACTGGAAAATGATCCGGAAACCAGAAACCTCGTCGCCGCAATGGTCGCAGCAGAGCAAGTCAACGCCTTGTCGCGCGAAGGTGTCAGCGAATTCCATTTCTACACATTGAACCGCTCCGAATTGGTCTACGCGCTATGCCGAACCCTCGGCGTCGGCACCCCGGCAGAAAAGGCAGCCTGAGACTGTTTACCTATGCCACCGGGATATTGTTTCGCGCCCAGATAGGGGCAACTAATGCGCGCGCGGCAACCAAACCAAACAACCGCTTCAAATTCGCATGTCGCCCAAGCAACTTTGGAATGTCGTCCGACCAACTGATCAATAGAGCGGCATAGATATCCACTGCGGAAAAATCTGTTCCCAGCAAGTAAGGGCCTTGCCCCAACCCATGAGCCAGCACATCAAAGTCCCGGTTGAGGTCGACAATTGCCTTTGCCTTGATTCCTGCCACATGACTGGCATCTTCAGAATATCTGTCCGGATAAAACATCCTCAGGTCACTAATGTAAGGCCCGGCCGCAAGATAAACCATCCAACGCAGGTACTGCGCGCGCGCCGGGTGATCAAAGTCAGGTGCGAGGCGCTTGGCCGGAAAACAATCAGCGAGATAGATCATCATCGCCGCACTCTCCGTCATTGTTGAGCCGTCAGGCAGCATCAGCGCCGGAACTTCGCCACGCGGATTGATCTCCCTGAACCAGTCCGGAATCGACTTGTCAGGGTTGCGCGGCACGTCAATCAATTCAAACGGCGCACCCAATTCAGCCAGCAAAGCCTCAACCGCTGCTGATCCAGAGCCCGCTCTTGCATAGAGTTTATACATTCACTTCCTCGCCACAATAAATATCCGCGGAAAACGGAACAGCACCTTGCCATCATTCTGCATCGGATAGTGGTCTTCCAGCGCGGCGCGATAGGCCAAAAGATATTCCGCCTGTTCAGCATCTGCCAGCAGATCAAGGTATGGCTTCAACCCGGTTGACGACACCATGCCAACGATGCCCTGGTGCCCATCCACCGCGTGTTCATAAATCGTGTGCCAAATATCAATCTCGTTGCACAACGGTTTCAAGAGATCATAATATTCCGTGGGCAGATGAATGTCGTCGCGTGTATCACCAACTTTTGAAAGCTTGTGCGCCCATGGCCCCTGCGCCGCAACTTCTGCCATCAGGAAATGCGAGGGCTCTGACAGATTGTCCGGCATTTGCACGGCAAGCACCGATTCCTTTTTCATCGCATGCAGAATCTTGCGCAACACCTGCCCATGTTGTGGCACCCAATGAAAGAGCGCGTTGGAAAAAACCAGATCCGCTTCCTTGTCAGGCGGCCATAGCGTCACATCCTGCGAGCGGAACTCGACACCGCTCACAGTCTCCTTCGCCTTGGCGATCATCGCCGGCGACCTGTCAATCGCAACAATTCGCGATGCAGGATAGGCATGCTTGAGCATGCCCGTTGAATTGCCCGGCCCGCAGCCCAGATCATAAACCACGCGCGGTCGCTGCAGCGGAATGCGCAAAATCAAGTCAATGATCGGCCGCGCACGCTCATCGGCATAGGCCAAATACTGCTCAGGATTCCAATCGGCCATCAGCACACTTTCCTCGCTCTGAATCACCGTCGCTAACGGATTTGCACAGGAACAAGCCCGCTTTGCAAGTCACTCGTGAAAAGCTATTCCTTTGCCATGGTCAATTTGCACGAAAGCTGGCTGAAGCCATTGGGCCAGGAATTTGACGCGCCTTACATGGCCGCCCTCAAATCCTTCCTCGTCGCCGAACGCGACGCGGGCAAGCGCATTTTTCCCAAAGGCAACGAATGGTTCCACGCGCTCGACGCAACCCCGCTTGATCAGGTGCGCGTCGTGATCCTTGGCCAAGACCCCTATCATGGCGAAGGCCAAGCCCATGGTCTTTGTTTTTCAGTGCAACCCGGCGTTCCGCCGCCGCCCTCGCTCGTCAACATCTACAAGGAAATGAAAACCGACCTCGGCCTTGTCCCCCCGCGTCACGGCCATCTCGAAAACTGGGCCGAACAAGGCGTCTTGTTGCTGAACGCAGTTTTGACGGTCGAAGCAAATCGCGCGGCATCGCATCAAGGCAAAGGCTGGGAGCGCTTTACCGATGCCGTAATCCGCGCCGTAAACGCGCTGCCCCATCCAGTCGTATTTATCCTCTGGGGCAATTACGCGCAAAAAAAAGCGGCCTTCGTCGATGCCTCGCGCCATTGCATCATAAAATCCGCCCATCCCTCGCCGCTCTCGGCACACAACGGATTCTTTGGCTCAAAACCATTTTCGCGAGCCAACGCATTTCTCGAAAGCAATGGCTTGATGCCGATCAATTGGGAATTACCTTCTACAACAGTGAGTTAGCTTTTTGTACCTATCTTGCGAAAATAACGCTTGACAGCGTACGCTCCCCCTGCTACAAACCAGTACATTCGAGAGAGGTGGGCGAGAAATCGCACCGCCTCATTTCTTTATGGAGACCACATGTTCGCACGCTTCACCATCGCCTTCATCCTTGCCCTGTTGGCCCTCATTGCAGATCGCGCCCCTGCGCTTGCCAAGGACTGGAAATTCGAACCAACTGTACAAAATTGCGAGATCGGCTACATCATGAACATTCTACGCAAATCGGGCCACAAGGCAGTAGCAACAACTGGAGGCCGACCGCTCGGCGTTCACCCCACGGCCTGCGGCTTTAGCCACACTCAACCCACGCGCAAAGCCGCAAGGGCAAGAGCCTTGGCCGAATGCCAGAAATACGCGAACATGGATTATCCGGGCAAATGTACAGTGATTGAGGTACAGTGAGCACAGGGAAAATACACATGAAGCAAGAATCTGGCGTGTGAACTTGCGCTTGAACTTGCCCGCAACTAGGCGATATGTAGCACCACAAGGCGGACGTGGCGGAATGGTAGACGCAACGGACTTGAAAATTTGAGTGCCCTGGCTGGAAACAACAGGTGCAGAACTGCTCAAAGTCGGTGAACGCTCAAGGGAAACCTTGTGCCAACCCCGAGCCAAGCCCGAAATTCCGGGAAGGTGTAGAGACTAGACGGGCAGCGCCTCAAGCCGGTTGGCCATGGCGAAGGTATAGTCCAGACCACGAACGTGCTCGAGAAGGGCGCGGCGGTGAAAACCGAAGTGGTATGAAAATCCGTTGGGAGAAATCCCGTGAGGGTTCGAGTCCCTCCGTCCGCACCAGCACCATGGCACTACACCATCCTGCTTTTCTTCCATTCAAACACAAGGTGGCTGAACAACGCCGCAAACACGATTGTGCCGCCGATGATGGTGAACCTTGACGGCACTTCGCTGTGGATGAGCCACACCCAGATGGGTGCAAGCACCGGCTCGAGTGTGCCTATCAGCGAGGCAATAGCAGCCGGGATTAACCGCGCACCCGTGGAGAACATTGCAAGCCCTGCTCCGAGATTGACCGCGCCAAACAGGAACAGCAATCCGAGATCGGAAAGGCTGACTGCAATCTCTCCGCCGCGTGCTACCATGCACAAGGCAAACGTCCCTGCCATCGCCGTGCCAAGGCAAACTGCGGGCATCATCCGTACATTGGACGCTCGCCGCGTGATCACTGTCGCAATGGCAAACACGACGGCGATCAAGATCGCAAGCCCGTGACCGATAGGCGATGCATCATTGGTGACCGAATCCCACACCATCACCACAATGCCTGCGACCACCACTCCGATAGCAATCCACGTGGCAAGCGCCGGCCTCTCGCCAAACAGGAAATACGCAAGGCTTGCAGCGATAAGCGGCCCGGCAGCCTGGATCAGCAGAATATTGGCAACGGTCGTGTGGGACAGCGCCACCACAAAGCTGGTTGAAGCAATGGCAAAACAAGCGGCAACACTGAGCCCCGCCCAGCCCATGGTGCGAAACAATCGCGCCGTGCCTGACGCATCATCACGCAGAACCATGAAGATGAGAAGAAACAACGCCGCAAAATAACTGCGCCAGAACACGATTGCCCAGCTGTCATCAGTCGCGATGAAGCGCGCAATCGTGCCGCCAAAACTCCACGTCATTGCCGAACCGGCAATGAGCGCTGCACCGAGGATGAACTGCGATTTGGAATGAGCCGTCACGGAAGAGTGCCCTACACTGATTTGTTGCGCGAATCCAAGCGCGCAAAATATCACAAAAGTCGTCAGCCTTTTGTCAGCATATATAACTTACGAAAGTATGGGACGCATAGCACGAGGGAATTTCATGGTCACAAAAATTGACTCATATTACACCAACTACACATTCGGCACCGAAGGTGCTGATACGATTGAAGCCGTCTATCTCAAAGGTGACCTGATACTGGGCCTGGGCGGCAATGACATTATCATTGGTGACATGGGTGACGACCAGCTTTACGGCAATCTTGGCAACGACACGCTTTATGGAAATGGCGGCAACGACAACTTGTTTGGCAACGAAGGCGACGATTTGTTGTTCGGAGGCGATGGCCAGGATCAGATCTATGGCGACATCGGCAATGACACGCTCTATGGCGAAGCGGGCAACGACATACTCAATGAAATTGATGGCACGAATCTGCTCGACGGCGGTATCGGCGATGACACATTGAACGGCGGTAACGGCATCGACACCGAATATGGCGGTGATGGCAATGACGTGCTGGATGGAGCCGCAGGCAACGACAAGCTCTATGGCGGCGCGGGAGATGACCGCATCTTGATCAATTCTGGAACCGACATCGCCGATGGTGGTGCGGGCGTTGACACACTCGATGGCTCATCGCTGCTATACTACGCCAACCGCGCAGGCACGGCCTGGGGCGGTATCACCGTGAATCTCGGTCTCACCACGTCGCAAAAAGTCGGCGGCGGCGAAAATATCAAGTTCACAAACATCGAAAATGTCTGGGGAGCCGCAGGGAACAACAACCTCACAGGTTCGTCTGGAGACAACGCCCTTACCGGTAACATCGGCCTGGATAAACTCAATGGTGCTGGCGGCAATGACACACTCAACGGCGTTGACGGTGCTGACACACTGAACGGCGGCGCAGGCAATGACATCCTTGTCGGAGGATCTGGAAATGCATACACAATGTCGTATGGCGGTGGTGACGTGCTGACCGGCGGAACTGGTGCCGATACCTTTGTCATGGACATGCAATTCAACCGGATAGGCCGCTTAGTCAACGCCGGCACCGACACCATCACTGACTTCAAACATGCGGACGGCGACCACAT
Source organism: uncultured Alphaproteobacteria bacterium (assembly GCA_963738595.1). Taxonomy (GTDB): domain Bacteria; phylum Pseudomonadota; class Alphaproteobacteria; order Rhizobiales; family Aestuariivirgaceae; genus Aestuariivirga. The sequence goes on along the minus strand of CAVTXF010000005.1, from coordinate 475,639 downwards.
CCAGCTGCGCAAGGCCGCGACTTTCATCGGCGGCAATGCGTTCGGCGCACAGCTCGGCGTTGCTGAAGTGCAAGTCACCAGCAACGGCGCAACACAAGTCGTCAACTACGACTTCAATGGCGACGGCATCAGCGACAGCACGCTGAACGTCACAAGCGCAACAGCACTCACTGCTTCAGACTTCATCATCTGATGCCGAAGAGGGGGCGATCGGTGATGTAAGTCGGGACCGGGCAGGAAACTGTCCGGTCTTTTTTTTACACGTGCAACCCGGGCGCCTCATAGCCGACGCGCTCGACATATTCAGAATAGCCACCACCATATTGGTGCACGCCATCGGGTGTCAGTTCCAGCACGCGGTTTGAAAGTGCTGCAAGGAAGTGGCGGTCATGCGACACAAACAGCATCGTGCCCTCATAATCCGACAGCGCCTTGATCAGCATTTCCTTGGTGAGCAGATCGAGATGGTTGGTGGGCTCGTCCAGCACCAGAAAATTCGGCGGATCAAACAGCATCTGCGCCATCACCAGCCGAGCCTTTTCCCCACCTGAAAGCACGCGACAGGGCTTTTCGATATCGTCGCCAGAAAATCCGAAGCAACCAGCCAGCGTGCGCAAGGAACTTTGCGTGGCTTGCGGAAATGACTTTTCCAGCGACTGAAACACTGTGTCTTCGCCATCCAGCAATTCCATGGCATGCTGGGCGAAATACCCCATCTTCACCGACGCGCCGGTGGCAACCTGTCCCTTGTCGGGTTCGGCAGCGCCCGCCACGAGCTTCAGCAATGTCGATTTGCCCGCGCCATTCACACCCATGATGCACCAGCGCTCCTTGCGCCGGATCTTGAAATCAAACCCGTCATAGATCGTGCGTGCGCCATAGGCTTTGTGCACACCAGAAAGGCTCACCACATCTTCACCCGACCGTGGCGCAGGCACAAACTCGAACATCACCGATTGCCGCCGCCGTGGCGGCTCGACGCGATCAATCTTCTCGAGCTTCTTCACACGGCTCTGCACCTGAGCCGCATGCGAGGCCCGCGCCTTGAAGCGCTCGATGAACTTGATTTCCTTGGCCAGCATCGCCTGTTGCCGCTCAAACGACGCCTGTTGCTGTTTTTCATTCACCGCCCGCTGCAACTCATAGAATTCATAGTCACCCGAATAGGTATTGAGTTCGCCCGCATCAATCTCGACAATCTTGGTCACGATGCGGTTCATGAATTCGCGGTCATGCGAGGTCATCACCAGCAGGCCTTCGTAGTTTTTGAGGAAGTCCTCAAGCCAGATCAGGCTTTCGAGATCGAGATGGTTCGAAGGTTCGTCGAGCAACATGGCATCGGGCCGCATCAACAGAATGCGGGCCAGCGCCACACGCATCTTCCATCCACCAGACAGATTGCCGACATCACCATCCATCATCTCCTGGCTGAAACTGAGGCCCGCGAGAACTTCGCGTGCGCGGGCATCCAGCGCGTAGCCATCAAGCTTTTCAAACTGCGCCTGCACCTCGCCATAACGGGCGATGATATCGTCCATGGCATCGGCTTGCGCCGGATCAGCCATCGCATGTTCAAGTTCGGAAAGCTCCGCAGCGACGACGCTGACAGGCCCTGCCCCATCCATCACTTCCGCCACAGCCGAGCGCCCCGCCATCTCGCCCACATCCTGGCTGAAGTAACCAATGGTAATGCCGCGATCAGCAGTCACCCGCCCCTCATCCGGCTCCTCGCGCCCGGAAATCATGCGAAACAACGTCGTCTTCCCCGCCCCGTTGGGACCAACAAGACCGATCTTCTCGCCCCGGTTCAACGCGGCGGAAGCTTCGACAAAAAGTAGCTGGTGTCCATTCTGTTTGGAAATCGAGTCAATGCGGATCATGATGCGCCGAGGCTTAGGCGAAGGGCGCGGGCGGGGTCAATGAAAGATTGGCCGGGGCCGGTGTGACCCAAATCTCACTTCTTCAAATCAGCACGAAACAATGCCATGCCCGCCTTGCCTTGCTTATTGAGCAATGGCGCGATGTCGCTAAAGCCCCACATTCACATCATCAATACAGGCGGTCAGGGCATGCGGCAGACTGGCGAGAACGCAAAACCCGTGCGCGTCAAACGAACATCCCAATAGTCTGCACCATCAAAGAGCAATGCCCCTCACCGCTCAAACTTCTTGTACTTGATCCTTGATCGGCATCACGCTGTCCTCGCCCAGTCTCCGCTTCTTGTCTTCCTCGTAATCCTGGAAGTTGCCTTCAAACCATTCCACATGTGAATCACCTTCAAACGCCAGGATGTGGGTGGCGAGGCGATCGAGGAACATGCGGTCGTGGCTGATCACCACGGCGCAGCCGGCAAAATCTTCGAGGGCCTCTTCCAGGGCGGCGAGTGTTTCCGTGTCGAGGTCGTTGGTGGGTTCGTCGAGGAGGAGCACATTGGCTCCGCTTTTCAGCATTTTGGCGAGATGCACGCGGTTGCGCTGGCCACCGGAGAGGGTTCCAACTTTCTGTTGCTGGTCGCCGCCCTTGAAATTGAACGCGCCGACATAGGCGCGCGAATTCACTTCGCGCTTGCCCAACATGACGAGATCATTGCCGCCGGAAATTTCCTGCCACACGGTTGCGTTGGGATCGAGCGCGTCGCGGTTCTGGTCGACATAGCCGAGTTTCACGGCAGGCATGATGGTGATCGAGCCCTTGTCCGGCTTTTCCTGACCCGTCAGCATACGGAACAAGGTGGTTTTGCCAGCACCGTTCGGCCCGATGATGCCGACGATGCCACCAGGTGGCAGCTTGAACGACAGGTCGTCAATCAGCAGCCGGTCGCCAAATGCTTTCGACAGGCCTTCGACATTGATCACATCATCGCCAAGCCGTTCGCCCGAAGGAATAATGATCTGTGCCGAGTGACTCTGTACCCGCGCCTCGTTGATCTTGATGAGCTCGTCATAGGCCTTGATACGCGCCTTGGATTTCGCCTGCCGCGCGGTGGGGGATTTTGAAATCCACTCCTGTTCGCGCTCAAGCACTTTCACCCGTGCTGCATCCTCGCGCGACTCTTGCGCAAAGCGCTTGGCCTTTTGACCGAGATATGAAGAGTAATTGCCTTCATAGGGAATGCTGCGACCGCGATCGAGCTCCAGAATCCAGCCGGTAACATTGTCGAGGAAGTATCTGTCGTGCGTAACAATAAGGATGGCGCCTGGATAATCGCGCAAATGATGCTCGAGCCAGTTGACCGACTCCGCATCGAGATGGTTCGTCGGTTCGTCGAGCAGAATGAGGTCAGGCTTTGCCAGCAGCAATCGCGTGAGTGCAATGCGGCGCTTTTCACCACCGGAGAGGTTTTCGATTGAGGCATCGCCCGGCGGGCAGCGCAGCGCATCCATGGCCTGCTCAACTTGTGATTCCAGATCCCACAGGTTCTGCGCGTCGATGACATCCTGCAGTTTGCCCGCCTTCTCTGCGTTCTCGTCAGTGTAGTCGGCCATCAAAGCGTTGTATTCGTCAACAATCGCCTTCTTGTCGGCCACACCTTCCATGGCGTTTTCGAGAACGGACTTCGTGGGATCAAGCTGCGGCTCCTGCTCGAGGTAGCCGCAAGTGGCACCATCAGCCAGCCAGGCCTCGCCGTTCCACTCCTTGTCGATGCCCGCCATGATTTTGAGCAAGGTCGACTTGCCAGACCCGTTTGGCCCCAGAACGCCAATCTTGGCATCGGGATAAAATGACAAATGAACGTTATCGAGAACCTTTTTGCCGCCGGCATAGGACTTCGACAGGCCTTGCATATGGTAGATGAATTGACGCGCCATGATCTTCTTTCAAATTGGGATGATGGCGCGGATGTAGTGTCAGGCCCCGTTTTTGTCCAGTTTCTTCTGATATCGCCCCTGTACCACATCGACGATCACCAAAGCAGCCACAACGAAGTAGAACGTGGATTTTTCCAGTGGATGGATTTGATATCCGAAGAGATCGAGATGCGCGAGATGTGCACCTTCTGACAGAAGCATGACACCGACCAGCAACAGAATGAACAGTCCAAGCACTTCATAAAGCCGGTTCTTCTCGAGGAAGCGGGCAACGTGATCCGCCAGCATCACCATCAGCGCTCCAGACACGATAATGGCAAGCGACATGACAATGAAATTCTTGGTGAGCGCAACCGCCGAGAGCACGGTGTCGAATGAAAACACGACATTCATGATGAGGATCCACACCAGCGCCATCGCCACCGTGCGATGCTTGGGCCCTGAGCCCTCCTCATGTTCGAGATCTTCCACAGCCATCATGTGCCGGATCTCGCTGAGCGCCGTCTTGATCAGGAACAATCCACCGACCATGACAATCAGGCTGTGGCCGTTGATGATGCCGTGCATGACCGGAATATTGATCGTGAACCACGGTGCCTGGAACATGGCAATGAGTTGCAGAACCACAAACAGCAGCACAATGCGAAGCAATATGGCGAGTAATGTGCCAATGCGCCGGACCCGCGCCTGTTGCTCCGGCGCAACCCGCTTTGCTTCGATCGAAATATAGAGCAGGTTGTCAAAGCCCAACACCGTTTCCAGCGCCGTCAAGATCACGAGCGTGATAAGACTGCTCACCGTGAAGAGTTCTACAAATTCCGTGCCAAGCTCTGAAAACATAAGGGTCCCCTGAATCAGGACTCGTTCTTACCAGACTTCCGCCTCAAGGAAAGCTGCACAACAATAAAAAAAGAGCGCACTTACCTGGCCTCAGGCAAGCGCGCCCCCTCCCCCGCCGCTAGCTCTATTGTGTTTCCAGTGCGTCCTTGATGATTTTCTGCAGGTCCTCGCGCCGATAGGGCTTCATGATGATGAACCCTTCGCGGAAACGAGGCTCATCCTGATGCACCATGGCCCCCTTCGGATAACCCGATGTATGAACCACCTTCAGTGCCGGCTTCATGCTTTGCGCCGCCTGGGCAAGATCAAATCCATTCATGCCACCGGGCATCACCACATCCGAGAACATGAGATCGATATCATCGACTTCCTGCAACTTTGTCAGCGCCTCAAATCCGTCGCCTGCCTCAATCACATCATAGCCGAAGTCTTCAAGGAATCCGCAAGCGACAGCCCGCACTGCTTCCTGATCCTCAACAACAAGGATTTTCGGCTTGCGCATCGCAGCCTCGACAGGCGCAACAGCCGTCATGTCACCTTGTTCAGCATTATGTGGAACAAATGACTCAGGCGCATCGTATATGCGGCCTTCTTCTTCACCTGGTCGCATGCGACGCGGAAGATAGAGTTTTATCGTCGTGCCATTGCCGACTTCTGAATAGATCGAGAAATGCCCACCAGCCTGTTTGACCAGTCCGTAAACTGCCGAAAGGCCGAGCCCTTTGCCCTGTGGCTTGGTCGAGAAAAATGGATGAACCACTTTTTCCAGCAAGTCCTGCGGAATGCCGCGGCCGCTATCCGTTACACTGACCAACACATAGTGCCCCACCGCAACACCGGGATGCCGCGACGCATAATCATGATCGAGGTACCTGGCCTCGGTCTCAATGCAGATCTTGCCGTTGTCCGGCATGGCATCGCACGAGTTTTGCAACACTTCGCGCAACGCTGACTCGAGCCGCATAGGATCCGCCAGCAACCTCGGATCACCCGGCATTTTCTTGATGCGCAGTGAAATACCCTCTGGCAATCCAGCCGAAGCTTCGATGCTATTCACGATTTCATGGATGCCGATATCCTGGGCCTCAAGATCCTGTTGCCGCGAGAAACTCAAGAGTTTGTCAGTGATTTCGGCACCTTGCAACGTCGCCTCAAGTGCTTCCGCCAGTCGTTGTTTCGCAACTTCATCTTCACTGACCTTCGATTTGAGAAGATCAAGATTGCCGAGGATGTTTGCAAGAATGCGTTTGAAATTGGATGCAACACCTGCGGCAACATCACCGGCAAGTTCTGTTTTCTCGTTTGCCTGCGCACGTCCATTGATCAATTTGCGCTCTGTGATGTCAAACACCTGAATGATGACCTGATCAGTGTCGCCACGTTCGTTCTTCACCAGGGCGACAGATGTTGCGCCATGTGCCACCTTGCCATCGCCAGTCATGTATCGCACATCAAGCTGCAACACTGGCACTTCGCCGTTCAGCAATTGCCGCATGCCGTTCAGAAACTGCCCACGGTCATCACGGTGAACCAGTTCGTCATAGCTGATGGCAATCTCTTCTATGTCCTGGCGCTTGAGAAATCCGCGCAAGGCTGCATTCGCCAATTGAACACCGCCATTTGGCGAAAGCACCGCCAGTCCCTGCGGAGCAAAACCAAAGGCCGTCTTGAATCTCGTATCCGCACGGCTTGCAGCCATCATTGTGATTTTTTGCTGCGTGACGTCTTCGACAATGCATACCGACTTTTGCAGGCGGCCAGTGTCGCCGCGCAAACCTGCCATCGAAATGAGGATCGTCGCCAGCGAACCATCCTTGCGCAGCATGATGATCTCTTCGCGATTGCATTCGCCAGTCACCAGATATTTCGGATAGACAGCCGTGATGAGTTTGCTGCGTGCATCCTGCGGCAGAAATTCGCTGAATGAGCGGCCAACAACGTCACCCAATTCGTAGCCCAACACCTTCAGCCACTCCGCATTGGCGGAAATCATGCGTCCGGAACTGTCCATCACATGCAGCATGGATGGCAGGCGCTGCAATACATTTTCGTAATAGAGAGGATTGGATTCGGCGAAGAATGCATGCGCAGATTTTGCCGCGCCAGGGCGGTCCACGCGCCAACCGGGTTTGCCGGTATCGACCCAGCCAGAAAGTGACGGCGTATTCATGCAATGCTCTCCCAATCCACGTGGGAGTGCTTCTAGGCAGGCAACGTTAACGTCTCATTTCCTTTCTGGTGTCTGCCAAGCCAATTTTCTGTACATTGTCCTAAGCAAAATCCGGAACGGTTAACGAATGGTTAGCGTTCTGCCGGAGCCATGGTTGCATGTGCATCAATGGTTGCACTGATCAACCCTTCATCATCAGTGGCATCCGGCAAATGATGTTTTTCAACAGTCACAGTGATGTCGGGCCTTGCAACACCGAACGACGCTGCCAACTTTCCGACCCGGGTTCGCGCCAGTTCTTCGGCCAAGGCAATTGCCTTCATGCCCGAACCCAGCACGTGTGACGTTCCCCCGTCAAAAATCCGGAACACCCCGCTGCCATCTCCTTCAATTCTGACGACAGCACTTTGCGAAACCAGTCCGGCCGCAGCACCGACCGCGTTGGCGACTGATGCATGCGCAACATCAATGATCTCGCACCGCAATCTTTTGCCGACTTCTGGATAGAACACCGGAGCTGGCCCGCCTACTGCGATGACTGGAACACTTGGCGAAAGACTGACATTCACCAGCCCGTGCACTGATTTGCCCTCGCAAACAGCATCAACCAGAAACGCAGAACGAGCTGCATCTGGCATGGCTGCATCAATCACGCAGCGTGCCGACAGGGAAACCACCTTGCTCCAGACATCGCGGCAGAACCTGGCCACGCTCTCGTCAGTTGGCGCCCGACGGTCTCGATTTTTGGCGGCGAGTGATGCACCAAGCTCGGCACCTTCACGTGACCAATTGTCCTGCATCCCAAGTGCATGTGCAGCATCGGACGGCGTAAACGCACTGACTTGCACCAACCCCTTCTTCACCAATCCTGAAACCAAGCGCTGCGCCAGGGACGTTGCCGCAAGGCTGCGCAGCGCCACTGGCTTGTCGCCAACCTGTGAGAGAATCTCGGTCTCACGCTCGGACAATGCTGCAGATACCTGCCCGCCTCTTGTTTCGAATGGCAGCAACACAAAGCGTCCAAACTGCGAACCACCTTCACTTTCATGGGTTTCCCCTTTCAGCAATTCCAGCACAAATGGATACCGCTGACACAACAGCGACAGTGGCACAACCCGCTGCGGACCAAGGGAGATCGAACCATCCATCCCCACATGAACCTCGCTGTCACCGCCGAGCCCAGTTGTCGTCACATCAATCGCTTTGACCAGCGTGCGCCAGCTTCCGACCTGTGCACCCATGGGAGCAACGCGTGGCATCCCATGTTGCAATACCGCGACATCCGTTGTCGTCCCGCCTATGTCGGACAAAATGAAGTCATCTTTCCCGGAAAGCCATTTTGCCCCGATGACACTCGCGGCAGGTCCCGACAGGATGGTTTCAATCGGCCGCATGGCGATGTCGTCGGCCCGCGCCAGAGACCCATCGCCTTTCACAATCATCAGCGGACAATCAATGCCCAGTCCTTCCATCGCCTCGCGGACTGAACGCACCAGCGCTGTAATTCGCGCAATCAGGCGCGCATTGAGTGTTGCTGTCAAAGCCCGCCGCGGTGCATCAAGATCAGATGTCAGCTCTGATGACAGCGTCGTCGGCAATCCGCATATTTCGCGTACGGCATCGCGCAACGCGACTTCATGAGCGGAGTTCCGAACCGCAAAAGCAGATGCAATTGCAAAGGCACTCACATTGTCCCGCATTGTCGAAATGCTGCGGCGCGCCTCTGCAATATCAAGTTTGCGGGCCTCGTCACCATTGTGGTCATGGCCACCAGCAACGCGCAAGATTGGCACATCGGGAAACGCCGCGGCAATTCCAGTGCGCGCGCTCATTGAATCATCAAAGCCGCACAGAATGACACCAACTTTGCTTCCATGGCCCTCGACAACGGCGTTCGTTGCCAATGTGGTGGAAATTGATACGATGCCGAGATCAGCAGGGCGCGCCTGACCCTTCGCCTGTTCCAGCGCACGCGACAGTGCTGCAGCAACACCAACGCCAAGATTCCCTTTGGTCGTCAGCGCTTTCGCAGAGGCAACCACGCGCCGCTCACCGGGGTGAATGATGGCCGCATCGGTATAGGTGCCGCCAGTATCAATTCCGGCATAGAATATGGATGACATGAAAAACCTGAACTATCAGAACGATGAACCAGACTGTTGCCGTTCGTAGTTGCTTTTAATTTCGGCAATGGAACTGTCAACCGCTGCAAATTCTGTGGGAAGTTATTTCGAAAGTGCCACCCCGCGGGCAACATTGAGCCCTTTTGGCATCGGCACGGCTGAAGCGCCATAGTCGGCATTGAGGATAAGTTCGGGTCCGTCCCGCAATTCAAGCTGGTTGACGATGATTGCCGTATATGCCGATTTCTCGCCAACTTTTGCCTTGGGATCGATGCGTAGGTTTCCGCGCGACAAATAGATCGTTCCGGTGAGTTCCTTGGTCAAAAGCGTGGCAATCCGGTGTTCGCGGCCAACAGGCGCATTGCGATCTTCAAAGAAGAGCAACCCTGCCATGTCGCCCGAGCTGCGGCCTGCAAATTCTACAACAGAGTTTCCGGTAAAATTCAGAACAGCATCCGGCCCCTTGAGATAGAAACCCACATCTTTCCCGATTGCCGAACCTTGCCCTGTGATAACAAACCCTTTGTCTTCAACAATATATTCACCTGGCATGAAGGTGACGTTGCTCTTTTTTGTGATGTGTATCCCGTTGCAATATGTACCTGGTTGCAATGTCATGTCCGCCAAAATTGGCATTTTGACGTTGACGCACACCCCTGACTTTGGCTCGGGTCGTCCGGCCAAGGGGTCAGAAATTTGCGGGCAATCTGTCGTCGGTTCGGGATCAACGTGCCCTGGCGCATATGTGACACCGCCAGCCGAACAAACCAGATTGGACTTTATTTCTGTGCTGCTATCAAATTCCATTCCTGTCTCTGAACTGGAGTTTGAATAGAGACTGCAGTCTGGTGCAGTGACATATGCACCTGATTTCACTTCAAATGCCTTGCTGGCCGTTGGATCCAGAGTAAGAACGCAGACGTTTGCGGAACCGGTCAGACTGGCTGACGCAGTGGCAACAACAGGCGTCATGCCTGCGCCAACAAACTCGGAAAAAAATGGCGACCAATTCTCTGATATTTTGACAGTCGCACGGCCGATTTTCTTGTCAACCTCGACTTCGATATCAAGGGCCTCACTCCGGTCGGCAAGTTGGGCATTTGCATAGGACCGGGCCGCCTCTTCAGCTGTTTTCGTGCCAGCTTGCGACAACGACATTTCCTTCACGGCCGCAAGTGCGCCCGCATCAGCGGCTGCTTGCAGTTCTGCACGCTTGAACGTCATCGTTGCATAATCAGACGCCACGCCAATGACAGCAAGGACCACCGGAACGCCAAGAGCGAAAGCCACTGCAGTGGAACCACTGCTGTTTTTCCAGTACCGGGAAAAGCACAGCCGATGTTTAGTGTCCCTTACCAACACAGTTTCGGCATCCTGTATGAAATGTTATCTGTCAGGTCCTTGGATAAGGCATTCATCCTAAAAAGGTCTTCCGATAATAGGTAAACAACAGGCCCAGCCCGTTAACACTTTCCTAGTTTCAACTTGTCCGCGTTTTCCGACCTTAAGTTTGATTAAGTACTTTCTGGTAACTGTGCATCTTGGTCAAATCAGCGAATTCCCGATTTCTAAAAATGTTGCAGAAGCAGAAAAGTCAAACACTTGGGAGTCGGATCGGCAACCTCGTTGCCCTTTCTGTCTTGAGTTCTTGCCTGCTTGTTGCGCTGGTTCTTGCCACATTTCAGTTCCAGCGCACGCTGAGCAACAAGCGAAGCGAACTTCAGGGTGTTGTGGCCGTTTTGGCTTCGGCAATTGCCCGCCCGATGGAAGCCCGAGATCAGCAGCAAGTTCTCTCCATGCTCACATCGATCGGCCGCGTGCCAAACCTGGTATCAGCACATGTGCTTGATCAGGGTGGCAAACAATTTGCGGTCATGGGCAACGCACCGATTCTCGACCATGGCGTAGCTCAAAAATCCGACGGCGTGTTCATGGCCTTGACCAAGGCGACACAGATCGGCCTGGCCCCGGTCATCAAGGGCGGCAAGCAAGTTGGCCGCCTCATAATCGTTTCTGACATCAGTTCGCTGCGAAACGACTTCATCCTGACCGTTTGCTTCTCCCTCGCCGCTGCCTGCGCCGCTGCCGCTGCGGGTCTTCTGCTGTCGCGCCCGCTGCAACGCCGCATCATCAATCCAATAGCACAACTTATTTCAGCCATGCGCAAGGTGCGCGCCAACCGTGACTTCAAGGCCATCGTGCAACATTCAGCCGATGACGAGACCGGTGAACTCGTCGAAGCTTTCAATTCGATGATAGCGACGGTCCGGTCGCGCGATTTGGCATTGCAGAAAATTGCCTACACGGATCCGCTGACCGGACTCGGGAATTGTCCCGGACTCCAGCAATATCTGGAACAGATTATCGCTGAATCGCAGCCAGCAGCCGCTTATTTGTTGGACGTCGACAGGTTTCGGGAAATCAACGATACACTCGGCCACTCGATTGCCGATGCTTTGCTGATGGACATTGCTGCCCGCCTCCATGGCGAAGTGCAGTCCCGCGGAACGGTTTTCCGAATGGGCGGCGACGAGTTCATGATCGTGGTCAACGGCATCACAACCAACAACGACGCACAGCGGGATGTTGCGCGCTTCATTGCCGCACTTTACCAGCCTGTGCGCATTTTGGGTCACGATATCCATGTCTCTGCCTCCGCCGGGATTGCCCTGATGCCACGAGATGGTTCAACACCAAGTGAAATCATGCGCCGTTGCGATCTTGCGCTCCAGGAAGCCAAGAAGTCAGGCATCGGCCGCGTGACCATCTTTCAAACGGAGATGGAAGAGAAAATCCAGTCGCGCAACGAGCTGATTGCTGGATTGCGCAATGGCCTTCTGCGCAACGAATTCAAGCTTCATTATCAGCCACAAGTTGACATAGCGACCGGCATTGTCAGCGGATTTGAAGCGCTCGTCCGTTGGCAACATCCGGTACGCGGCAATATTCCGCCCACCATCTTCGTGCCAGTTGCTGAAAAAGCCGGTCTCATACCGGAACTTGGCTTGCGCATTCTTCGCTCTGGTTGCGTGCAGGCGAAAACCTGGTTCAAGGCAGGTGCTGGTCCATTCCAGGTATCTGTCAACGTTTCCGCTGCGCAGTTGGTTCAGGCAGATTTCTTGAAGGACGTGCAGGAAGCCCTCTCGGTATCCGGCCTTCCGCCGCCTCTCCTGTGCCTCGAACTGACTGAAAGCGTGTTCCTGGGAAAGAGCATCAATAATGTTCGCCACCTCTTCAATGATCTGAAGAAAATGGGCATCGAACTGGCACTCGATGACTTTGGCACCGGCTATTCTTCATTGTCCTATCTGGAGGGACTCCCCTTCGACAAGGTGAAGATCGACCGCGCATTCGTCAACGGCGTGCATGCCAGTTCCAAGAAGCAGTCGCTGCTGGCCAGTATCATTGCACTGTCACACGGCCTTGGCATGACGGTGGTCGCAGAAGGCGCGGAAACCGCGGAAGACATCGCAACATTGACGGCAATGAAGGCAGACAGTGTTCAGGGATACTTCTATGCCAAGCCCGCAGCGCCAGAAGAAGCCCTGGCAAACGTCGCACTGATACACCAGCGCACCAAGCCGGCAATCGCAGCACAGGCTGGCAACCGCCGACAAATTGCTGGTTAAGGAATGCTGGTGGGCCCGCCAGGACTCGAACCTGGAACCAGACGGTTATGAGCCGTCAGCTCTAACCATTGAGCTACAGGCCCACCTGGCGTGCCCCGCAATAGGGGGCAATCGCCTTTAAGCGGTGTCCCGCTACATCATTTTCGCAAAGCATGCTATAGGCACTTTATGAAACACCAAAAACTGACGCCAGAATTAGCGGTTGAGCAGCTTATTGAGCGCCACGCGGAAGCCACCAACAACCTTGCAAAGTGCCTGCAGCGCTATTTGAAGGACCGTACGCCACCAACTCCTGAGCAGCGCCGGTCCTTCTGTTATCCTGAGCTCCGCGTCAGCAACGCGACCGGCGGGCTGCAGCCATCCATCGCCCGTGCCTATGCCAAATTCCAGGGCCCGGGCACTTACGCGTCGACCATCACGCAACCTGCCCACTTCCGTAATTATCTGATTGAGCAGCTGAATTACCTTGCGCGCGATTACGATGTGACCCTTGAAGTCGGAGCATCCAGCCAAGAGATACCTTACCCCTATGCACTCGTGTCTGGTGATGACTTGACAATCGGCGGGGTATCCGCAGCCGAATTGGCCCTGCATTTCCCCGTTCCGAAACTGGCCTTGGTCGGCGATGAAGTAGCCGACGGGCTCTGGCATCCCCCACCAGGAGAACCTTTGCCGCTGGCACTCTTTGACGCCGTGCGCATAGATTTTTCGTTGAAGCGGTTGCAGCACTACACTGGCACCCACTGGTCAAGAATCCAGCCATGGATTCTGCTGACCAACTACCACCGTTACGTCGACCAGTTTGTCGCCTGGGCGCTCAACACGATGCGCAGCAACGAAGCTTATGATGCGTTGCACCTGCCCGGCGGCGGCACAATCAGGCGGGGCGACAGTGAAGAGACCGCAAATGCGACCATCGCCAACACTGCCTGGCATCGTTTCCAGATGCCGGCCTACCACCTCAGCCGTTCAGATAATCAGGGCGGCGTTACACTGGTCAATATTGGTGTCGGCCCTTCAAATGCAAAAAACATGACAGACCATCTCGCAGTGTTGCGCCCCCACTGCTGGCTCATGATCGGCCATTGCGGCGGCTTGCGCCAATCGCAGCGAATTGGGGACTATGTTCTGGCCCACGCCTATCTGCGCAAGGACAACATTCTGGATGCCGCCGTGCCGCCGGAAATTCCCATTCCTGCGCTGGCCGAAATACAGCTTGCCTTGCAGGGTGCCGCCGCTGAAGTCACAGGCGAAACCGGAGACGCGTTGAAATCGCGGCTGCGCACCGGCACTGTTGTGACTTATGATGACCGCAATTGGGAACTGCGCTGGTCACAAGAGCGCCAGAATATCAACCTGTCGCGCGCCATCGCAGTCGATATGGAATCGGGCACCATCGCTGCCCAAGGTTATCGCCTGCGCGTGCCTTATGGCACCTTGCTCTGCGTGTCCGACAAGCCTTTGCATGGCGAAATCAAGCTGCCCGGTTCGGCAAATACTTTCTACGATCGCGCCGTTGGCGAACATTTGTTGATCGGCCTCGCCGCACTCGATCACTTGCGCTCGGAACGCGGCGGCCTTCATTCCCGAAAACTGAGAAGTTTTGACGAACCGCCGTTCCGTTGATCACAACTTGGCCGCAACTTTCTGGCAGAAGTAAGCCACTTGTAAGCCAGCACGGGCTACAGTGGGAGACGGAGAAAATTATATGCTCAAATCACTTTGCGCCGCCCTTTTATTGGTCGCAGCCACAGCCATGCCTATTGCAGCGGAAGAATCAAGGATGCAGCGGACCATATCCCTGACCGGACACGGCGAGGTGCGGACCACGCCAGACATCGCCTCGCTGTCCATGGGCGTTTTCACCAATGCCACGACCGCAACGGCAGCACTCGAAGCCAACAACGTAGCGATGCGGAAAGTGCTGGATGCTTTGAAGACTGCCGGCATTGCAACCAAGGACATCCAGACATCAAACCTCATGGTCAATCCGCGCTACGAACCACGGCCAGATGAAAGTGGCCAAACCCAGGCCGCCGGGTTTGACGCATCAAACAATGTCAGCGTCATCATCCGCGACCTCAATGCCATCGGCAAGATTCTTGACAAGGTCGTTTCTGCAGGTGCCAACCAGGTAAACGGCATCAGCTTCGGGGTTGAAGATGATGTTCCCAAACTCGACGAAGCACGCAAGCTCGCGGTAAAGGAAGCCCGCCGCAAGGCCGAACTCTATGCCGCCGCCGCAGGTGTCTCGCTGGGAAATGTCATTACATTGTCAGAAGGCGGTTCTTACCAACCACCTCCAGGTGCACTCTTTAGGGCCCGGGCGCAGGAAGCGTCCGACGTGCCCATCGCGCAAGGCGAACAGGTGCTGGCAGTAGACGTCAACATGACATGGGAAATCAAGTAAGGTCACGCCCGGCCTAAATCCCAGCAACCAATCCCCAACTGCGCTCGTCTTCGTCATAGACGTGAAGCTCGCCGAGTGAGATGTCGAACCATGCGCCGTGCAGCGTCACGTCGCCCTTGTTGGCGCGCATGCGAAGCCAGGGAAACGTACGCAAGTTTGCAAGAGAATGTTCAACACTTGCGTGCTCCACCTTCATCTGCAAATCGTCCGCATGTGGATGATCATGCCGCACGGCATCGGCGACATCATTGACGTCGCGCATCCACTGCCCGATAAAATCGCCTGACGACAAAGGATCGTTTCCGTCCACCACCGCGCGGATCCCGCCACACCGTCCGTGCCCCATGACCACCACATGCTTCACGCCAAGTGACAAAACGGCAAATTCCAGCGCAGCACTTGTGGCATGATGCTTGCCGTCTGGCGCATAAGGCGGCACCAGATTGGCCACATTGCGCATCACAAAGATTTCGCCCGGCCCCGCATCAAATATCGTTTCGGGCGCTGCGCGTGAATCACAGCAGGCAATGATCATGGTCGAAGGTTTTTGCAGTCCCTCTCCCAGCATCCGATAGCGTTCAGTCTCCTGCTGATATCGACCAGCACGAAAATTACCGTATCCATCGAGCAGGCGTTGAGGCAGCTTCATGCCCAACGTAAAGCTGAAATAGCAAATTCCAGCAAGGGTGTTCCATCATCCACCAAAGCCGCGCTAGAAGGGCAGCATGTCAAAACTGCAATCATTCTTCCCTACCCTTGTCTATCGAGCTGATGGTGCGTGCCCTGCAAGCCTCAATGCGGAACTTGAATACACGAGCCTTGCCCTGGCCAGTGACGACGGCATTGGCCTCAATTGGTCCGAGAAGCACGGCTATCCGGGATATACGTCATACGCCTCACTCAAAGATTTGGCCTGGAGCATGCCCGCATTCAAACGCTTGACCAGGGTCATTGACAAGCATGCGGCCATCTTTGCCAAGTCCCTCCACTGGGACATCAAGGGCGGCAAGCCCGTGTGTGATTCTCTCTGGGTGAACGTGATGGCTGAAGGTGGCTCACACACCTCGCATCTCCACCCAAATTCTGTAATCAGCGGGACCTATTACGTCGCAGTGCCAGATGGTGCCGGTCCCATTGTCTTTGAAGATCCGCGCCTCGCCATGCTGATGGCCGCCCCGCCACGGAAAGTCAGCGCCCCGCGCGAATTCAGAAACCACGTCAGCGAGACACCAAAAGCCGGAACCCTGATGCTATGGGAAAGCTGGCTCCGCCACGAGGTTCCACTGAACCGCGCCGAGGGAAATCGCATCAGCGTGAGCTTCAATTACGTCATCGGCAACAAATAATCAGTTGAAAATTCGGTCGCCCGACTGGTCTATGATCAACTGACCTTTGGAAATTGCAATGTCGGCGGCGTCTTCCTTGCTCTGGAATTTATCGGCCCGAATAAACTTGTGTTCCTTGCGGGTTCCTTCAATCTCCTTGCTGATGACACCGGCAAGTTGGTATTGCCCGCCTTCGGCGAAAGGCGTCGCTTCTATCAAGTACCCCTTGTAGTCCAGCGTTTTCACCGGCCCCGCACTCTGGCTTGAACCACCGCCAAACAGCTTTTTCCAAAATGACATCCCAGTCTCCTGCGGCAAAATGTTACCCGGTTTATTTTCTCGCCGCAAACACCCAAATATCACCTCTACCAGTTGCAAAATCTCCGAAACGGAGCCGTTTTGCCCTGTATACAGGTTGACAATCTTCTGTTAGATCAACCGTTCCGCGGGAAACATTGAAAATAAGGGGATGCGTATGAAGCCTACACTCATTCTGGTTGGCGCCGACAAGGGCGGCGTTGGAAAGACCACAATTGCTCGGTCGCTGCTGGACTATTTTGCCAGAAAGAATGTTCTGACCCGAGCCTTTGATACGGAAAATCCGCGCGGCTCCCTGCATCGCTTTTACCCAGCTATCACGGAAATCATTGATCTCGGCCATGTGTCGCACCAGATGAAAGTGCTTGATACGATGGAAACGGCCAACGTGCCCGTCACCGTCGTCGACCTGAAAGCCGGCAACCTTTCCTATTCACTCGATCTGTTTGAACGCATCGGCGTTCTCGAAGCAGCCCGAAACGGCGCCTTCAACCTGGGTCTCTTCCATGTCATCGGCCCGTCGATTGCATCGCTCGACGAAATCGCCGAAATCTCGAAATATCTCAACGGTATAAACTACGTTCTCGCCCGTAACACCATCAACGAAACCAACTTCTTTGAATGGGACGACACAACTTATCGCAAGTATTTCTCGTCCATTCCCAAGACGCAGGAAATCAGCATTCCGAAACTCAACGAAATGGCTTACGAACAGGTCGACGTTGCCGGAGTAACCTTCAAGGACTTCATCGACAACCGCGCCTCGGATGGTTCGCAAGGCCGTTTCTCATTCGTGCTGCGTGGCTATGTTCGCAAGTGGTGCGCCGAGATTGACGAAGAGTTCGGTCGCCTGAAGTTGTTGCAGGACATCGTCGGCGGCAGCCGCGTCGGCTGATCTGAAAGGCCGCCGCCAGCGTGGCCCCGCCTCCAACCGTCTATATCGTTACGTCGGACCAGGCCCGCAACGGCAAAACGTTGCTGGCGCGCTGCATCACGGACTATTTGTTGCTCGACGGGCGCGATCCGTTCCTGATCGACACAGACACTCCGGAAGGCAGTCTCAGAAACTACTTTCCAGGCCGCACCCAGCTCGTCAATTTTGCCAAGGTGATGGGTCAGATCAAGATCTTCGACACGATCCTTGCCTCGCCGGGTCGCGACTATGTGATTGATCTGTCGTCGAAGGATGCACAGTCCTTTTTTGGCGAAGTGCAGGAACTGGGATTCTTCGCTGAAGCTCAGAAACTGGGATTCAGGTTTATCTTGTTGGTCATCGTTGATGACTCCGAGCTCTCTTCACGATTCGCGCGCGACCTCCGTCGCACCGCCAAGGTTGACCTGTTTGTCCCCGTCAAGAATGCCTTCATCGGCAGCACCTGGCCCAATGACGACGCCGCTTTGACCATGCCCGCACTTGACCATGCCACAGCAATTGCCGTTGCCAATCGTCGCTTCTCCTTCCGCGCTTACGTGTTGGGCGATACGCAGAACCTGCCCGAACCTGAAATCCGAAACCTCAACCGCTTCGTCTACGACGTGATGCAAGGGCTGAACAACCTTGAACCGGAAATCAGCATCAAGGGATTGCGACGGTAGCCCTCACTCCCACTCGATTATCAATTGAATAGCTATAGCATTGATATTATTTGGTATATTATCACCGCCAAATTGCAATACCGTCAAAAATGCCGTCAGAATTATTCGCTTTGCGGGTTCGCACCCATCATCGTGATTGAAGGGTTCCAATTCTCTGGCAAATCCGGCGGGCTCCGTTGACCTCCGGGACTGGCGGCAGCATGTGAAGATCAATCACGCCTCGAAAATAGTCACCCGAAGCAGGAGTATCAACTTTCTCGCTCTGAAGTTTGCGCTTCCTGTTCGCCTCGCCCATAACCTGCTCCTAATAGCCTCAGCCTTAAACGATGGATCAGCTAAACGCCGCCACAACTGTTTCAATTGGAAGATAAAGTGTTCTGCTATCGACTGGATGTTCAATGAATTCGGCACAAGCCAGATAAAACTTTCTTGCGCGATCATCTTTGGCTTGAACAAGTACTGCGCCGATGCCGATGCTTTGAGAGGCAACAGCGATGCGGCGCAAGGCGTCAGATAAAATATCTGCCCCAAGACCACGACCAGCAAAGTTGCGACTAACCGCTAGCCTGCCAATGATTGAAACTGGGATAGAGTCAGGAGCGTTTCGTTTTAGCTTGCTCGGTGCTTTTTCGCGTTCGACGGCACCAGCCGACAAGCAATAAAATGCAACAACCGACTTTCCATCGCAGATTACATAAGTTCGGGAGAAACGGCTTTCATTCTTGAGTGCGCGTTGCTTCAGCCAGTCATCAAGCAACTTCTCGCCACAGTCAAAATCAGCGAGAACATGTTCCGCAGTCAACGGTGTGGGGGCCGAAAGTTTGACTTGGAACTTTTCAGGTTCAGACTCTATTTTCCCCATGCCGGAACTCGCCGTAACAGGGCACGCAACCGAGGTCCTGGCGGCGGCGGGTTATCAAGCGCATGAAGGAATGCCTCATAGCGAGTTGCGTCCAACTCGAAGAGCCGCTGATCCAAAAGCACATCAATCGCAAGCGCCCTCGCACTGTCGATCATGAATTCAGTTCGCGTCTTACCCAAAACCGCCGCAGCATCGTCAATCAGTTGACGCGTGTGAATTTCAATTCGCAAGTTAATGCTGCCCTTGGTTTCTGAGGCCAAAGGACGTTCCACAACCGTGATATCCCCGTCGTGAGAGCTGCTATGCGAAACTGGCTGACTGGCTGACATGGGAGAATGGCTAACATTTTGTATCCACAATGTCAATACAGACCGTCGACACCACCAATGTTTCTATGCCCATCCCTTGAGTATCTTTTCATAAATACCGTCAGGCCAGAACATTTCATGAATCAAGATTTGAAAGCCAGTTTACTCCCAAATCTACCGTCAAATATACCGTCAAAAAACTTCGGTTGGCCCCAGCCTTGCAATTCGAGAAAATGAATTATTTTAGCTTAAACAGTACTTTAGAGGAAAAATGGTACGGATTGACCATACAGCACATATCGTCAATTGCATTTATTTAAGCTATTGATCTGTAAGTTAAATTTTGAACTCTTTTGATTGAAGTTCCACGCTCCCTCACTCCCACTCGATCGTGCCAGGTGGCTTGCTGGTCACATCGTAGACAACCCTTGAGACGCCTTTCACTTCATTGATTATCCGTGTCGCTGTCCTGCCAAGAAATCCCATGTCGAACGGATAGAAATCAGCTGTCATGCCATCAACCGACGTTACGGCACGCAGTGCCAGTACGCGGTCATAGGTGCGGCCATCTCCCATCACGCCAACAGTCTGCACCGGCAGCAACACCGAAAACGCCTGCCAGATCTTGTCGTAAAGCCCCGCCTTGCGAATTTCATCAATGTAGATCGCATCAGCCTTGCGCAAGATGTCGAGCTTCTCCCGCGTCACGCCACCGGGCAGGCGGATTGCCAGACCGGGACCCGGAAACGGATGCCTGCCAATGAAAGACGCTGGCAATCCAAGCTCTTGCCCGAGTTTGCGCACCTCATCCTTGAACAATTCGCGCAATGGCTCAACCAGCTTCATGTTCATCCGGTCTGGCAACCCACCCACATTGTGGTGCGACTTGATCGTCACAGAAGGACCACCAGTGAAAGATACGCTTTCAATAACGTCGGGATAAAGCGTGCCCTGCGCCAGGAAATCCGCACCACCAATTCTCTTTGCTTCGCGCTCGAACACATCGATAAACAACTTGCCGATGGTCTTGCGCTTTTTCTCTGGATCAGCTTCGCCTTCCAGCGCGCCGATAAACTCGTCGCTCGCATCCACATGCACCAGTGGCAAATTATAATGCGCGCGGAACATCTGCACCACGTCGCGTGCCTCGTTCATCCGCATCAGGCCGTGATCAACCAAAACACATGTCAGCTGATTACCAATTGCTTCGTGAATGAGAACTGCAGCAACAGAAGAGTCCACACCGCCGGAAAGCCCGCAAAGTACCCTCCCCTTGCCAACCTGCTTGCGGATTTTGTCGATGGCTTCCTGCCGGAATGCGGCCATCGTCCATTCTCCCTTGCAGCCTGCAACCTTGAACAGGAAATTTCGGATCAGCCTGTCGCCCTCAGGGGTATGAACAACTTCCGGGTGGAACATGAGCCCAAAGAACCTGCGTGCCTTGTCCTCGATGACCGCGAACGGCGCATTCTCCGAAACACCCTTCACCTCAAATCCGGGCGGCAATTGCGTGATGCGGTCGCCATGGCTCATCCACACTGTATGCCTTGCACCATCATCCCACACTCCATCAAACAACGCGGATGGTGCCTTGACCGAAACTTCTGCTCGACCAAATTCCCGGTGATGCCCGCTTTCAACCTTGCCACCCAGCTGTTGTGCCAATAGCATTTGGCCATAACAGATCCCGAGAACAGGAATTCCAGCCGTGAATATCTCCTGTGGCGCGCGCGGTGACCCTTCTTCCGCTGGCGAAGCTGGACCGCCTGAAAGGATCACGGCCTTCGGCTTCATTCGCCTGAAAGCCTCACCGGCCAAATGGAACGGAACAACCTCGGAAAAGACCCCGGCTTCGCGCACCCGTCGCGCAATCAGCTGGGTAACCTGGGAACCAAAGTCAACGATCAATACTTGCTCTTGCATGGCAAGCGATTAGGGGAAGGCCATGGAATTCGCAAGTCGGCTTAAACCGCTGTGAATACATCCCACAGGAGCTTCAAATTCAGTGCAATAATCACACCTGCAATGACTGCCGAAAGTGCGGTTAGCCAGCCAGGAGAGACAAGTTCTCCCATCTTGGTTCGATCACGCGTGAACATGACCAACGGCACGATGGCGAAAGGCAGCTGGAATGCCAGTATGACTTGACTGAATATCAACAAATACCCGGTTCCTTCAGCGCCATAATATATCGTCACAGCGGCAGCCGGAACAATTGCCACAAGCCGCGTCACAAGTCGGCGCATCCAGGCAGGAAGCCGAATATTCAGGAAACCTTCCATGACAATCTGGCCGGCAAGGGTTGCTGTGACCGTGGAATTGAGTCCACAGCACAACAGCGCAATGGCAAATAGCTTCGGAGCCAACATGGAACCCACAAGGGGTGCCAACATGGCATGTGCTTCACCAAGGTCGGCTACGCCGGAATGTCCTGTTGCATTGAAAGTTGCCGCTGCAAGGATAAGGATGGAGGCATTGACCAGCAAGGCCAGCATCAGCGCAACCGTGGAATCGATTGTTGCAAATTTTAACGCCGAACGTTTTTCAGGAACAGTGGAACCATAGTCGCGCGTCTGGACAATACCGGAATGCAGGTAAAGATTATGCGGCATGACTGTTGCGCCGATTATGCCCAGCGCCAGATAGAGCATATCGGGATTGCGAACGATTTCAGTCGTTGGAAAGAAGCCACGAAGAACTCCGCCCCAGTCAGGATCCGTCAGGGCAATTTGCGCGAAAAAGCACAAGAAAATAACGGCGAGCAAGGTGATGATGAAGGCCTCGATCCAGCGAAACCCCAGCCGTTGCAACAGCAACACCAGAAACACATCAAGCGCAGTGATGATGACGCCAAGCTCCAGCGGAATACCAAACAGAAGGTTCAGGCCAATCGCCGTGCCAACCACCTCAGCAACATCTGTGGCAATGATTGCGATTTCGGCAAACACCCAGAGCACGAACGATACGGACCGCGGATACGCGTCCCTGCAGGCCTGCGCAAGATCACGACCAGAAGCAATGGCAAGGCGTGCGCACAAGGATTGCAAGATAATGGCCATGATATTGGAGAGCAGCGCAACAAACAGCAGCGCGTAACCGAACTTCGCACCTCCGGCAATGGACGTCGCCCAGTTTCCCGGGTCCATGTAGCCAACTGAAACGAGATATCCTGGACCGACGAAGGCAAGCATCCGACGCATCCAGCCGCCAGAGCTCCGCACCGGCACAGTGCGAAACACCTCCATCAGGGAAGGTTCGTCGTTCTTGCTTTTCCAGCCTTTCAAGACAGTATCGGTCAAAATGTTTAGCCTTGGCTAAACCTGATATTAGCATTGGCTAAACTTTTGGCAATAGGCTAGTTCGCTTCCAACCCGGACCCTGCAAAAGTGAAACACAAAGCTCACCCAACTGCAAAACTTCGCTCTGCCGCCTTCAGCCGCACCCGCAAGGACCACTCGCGCGAACTGCAGGAGGACTACGTCGAACTGATCGCCGAATTGATTGACGAACGCGGCGAAGCCCGCGGCTCTGACATTGCCATGCGCCTCGGCGTGGCAAACGCGACTGTCGTTAAGATGCTGAAAAAGCTTTCAGAACAGGGTCTTGTAACACAACAGCCATACCGTGAAATCCACCTTACGGGCGACGGTTGGAAATTGGCGGAAGACGGCCAAAGGCGTCATAACCTGGTCGAAGCCTTCCTCCTTGCACTTGGTGTAACCCCGGAAACCGCGAGGATTGACTCCGAAGGCATTGAACATCACGTCAGTCAGGAAACCCTGAGGGCAATGGCGCGCTTCATTGTGCGAAAATAAAGCCTATCATTGCCGCTGCAGCACTGAAACGAAAAACCCGTCGGTATCATGTGACAGCGGCGACATTAAAAGACTTCCGTGCAAGCCATCAGCCGATTGTGGCGCATCCCCACCGAGAACCTTGCGCCATTGCTCAGCATACGGAATAATCTTGAATTCCTTGTGCAAGCCGAGGAAATGCGAAATCTGGTCAGTATTTTCTTCAGCGAGAACCGAACACGTCACATAAATTAGTCTGCCTCCGGGCCGCACCAGTTCGGCTCCCCGGGCCATAACGTCGCGTTGGTCTTTCACCCGCTGCGACAGGATATTTGGAGTAAATTTCCACTTTGCATCTGGCTTCCGTCTCCACGAACCGGATCCGGAACACGGCGCATCGATGAACACGCAATCAAATGGACCAGACGCGGCAAGTTTAGACTTTTCATCCGCTCCCAGAACTGTGATGCAACTTGCGCCGGCACGCGTGATGCGTTCAAAAATCGGTCGCAGACGCCGTTTGTCAATGTCGTGAGCAATCAGCGTACCCTTGTTTTGCATCATTGCTGCAAGTGCCAAAGTTTTGCCACCAGCGCCTGCGCAGATGTCAGCGACCTTCTCTCCCGGCTTGACGCCTGACAGCAGCGCGGCAATTTGCGAGGCAGCATCTTGCACTTCAAACCAGCCCAGACCATGCGCTGGCTCAACTTCAACATTGATGTGTTTCACATCCGGACCCGGTGCAGCAATGCGCACCACCCAAGGCGAAAGCGGGCCGACAACAGCGTCGAGTTTCTTCAAGGCCTCAAGCAGTTGCTCGCGTGTCACCTTGAGTGTGTTGGTGCGCAAGTCAATCGGCGCGCGAGAAGACAAGGCAGCAACTTCTTGCAAAGTCCTTTGGCCAAACACGCGTTCAAATGAAGGCCGTAGCCAGGCAGGGATGTCAAACTGTGGAGCAGTCTCCCGCCCAAGATGTTCAAGTTCATCCGCAGTCACGGCACCGGGACCATACTGCTCGTTGCACAAGACGGTAATTTCTTCAACAGACTTGCCCCAAACATGGCGCAATACTCCAAGAACCAGACTGCGCGGCGCATCAGAGCCAGCCGCTTGTGCTGCGGAATTCTTCTGGCGCAACGCGTCATAAACCAGCGTACCAATTGCATGCCTGTCACCAGAGCCCGCAAACCTGTGCGATTTTCCCCAGTCCTTCAGTGCTTCTGCCGCAGGCCTGTGCCGCTGCAAAACATCACCAAGAATTTCAATTGCCGCCGCTACTCGTCCCGGAACCCGCAAAATTCAGCCTGTAACTTTCAATTCAATCGTTGATAATTCGGAGCTTCACGTGTGATCATCACATCATGCGCATGGCTTTCGCGCAGCCCCGCGCCCGTAATACGCACAAACTGCACCTTCTTCTGCAAGTCAGGGATGCTGGCAGCTCCAACATATCCCATGGCGGCACGCAATCCGCCGACCAACTGATGCAGCACTGTTCCAACCGAACCCTTGAATGGCACCTGTCCCTCAATCCCTTCTGGAACAAGCTTCAACGCATTGCCGACATCCTGCTGGAAATAGCGGTCTGCGCTGCCGCGCGCCATTGCGCCAACGGAACCCATTCCGCGATAAGCTTTGTAGGAACGGCCATCGTAAAGATAAACTTCCCCGGGACTTTCTTCAGTTCCGGCCAACAATGAGCCAATCATCACCACGCTGGCACCCGCCGCGATGGCCTTGGCCAGGTCACCTGAAAGCTTGATGCCACCATCGGCGATTACCGGAATTCCTGACTTCGCTCCTTCTTCAGCGCATTCCACAACAGCAGAAAACTGCGGCACACCCACGCCTGCCACAACCCGCGTCGTACAAATTGAACCAGGCCCGATACCGATCTTCACGGCATCCGCACCCGCATCAATCAACGCCCGCACGCCTTCGGCGGTGGCAACATTGCCACCGATGATTTGTACGCGGTTGGAAATTTTCTTGACGGCAGTCACCTGCGCAAGAACATTTTTCGAATGCCCGTGCGCTGTGTCAACGATGATTACGTCAACACCCGCATCAACAAGGCGTTCAGCGCGCTCTCGCCCATTGTCACCAATGCCTGTTGCAGCGGCGACAAGCAGGCGTCCCTTCTCGTCCTTTGCGGCATTAGGGTGATGCTCCGCCTTTTCCATGTCGTTCACCGTGATGAGTCCGACGCACTTGCCATCACCATCGACAACAACCAGCTTCTCGATGCGATGCTTGTGCAACAGCTTCTGCGCTTCAGCGCGGTCGACACCTTCCTTCACCGTCACCAGTTTCTTTGTCATCAGATCGCCAACTTTGGAATTGAGATCAGTCGTAAAGCGCACATCGCGATTGGTGATGATGCCTTCCAGGTGGCCGCTGCCGCTGACGACCGGAATGCCGGAAATATTGTACCGTTCCTTCAATGCCTTCAAATCGCCAAGCGTGGCATCTGCCGTGATGGTAATGGGGTTCACCACCATGCCGCTTTCAAAGCGCTTCACGCGGCGCACTTCTTCCGCTTGTGCAACAGGTTCAAGGTTTTTGTGAATGACACCAATGCCCCCAGCCTGCGCCATGGCGATCGCCATCGGCGCTTCTGTGACCGTATCCATGGCCGCTGACATCACGGGGATCGACAAGGCAATCGATTTGGTCAACTGCGACCGCGTTGAAACCTCGGTTGGCAAAACCGATGACGCGCCGGGTTTCATCAACACGTCGTCAAAGGCGAGATATTCCGGAAATCTGGTGGACATGTGCCATCCCGTTCGTATGCGATTCAAAAGGTTGGCACTGGCCCATAACACTTGCATTGCAAGCAAGGCAAGCGGCGAATTTCAGCCTCTGAATCCCGTTGCCAGAACAAAAAGCTCAGCCGAACCATCGCGGCTGGCAAGCGGCTTCACGTGGCGCACGGTGGTGAAGTCGCGTTTCAGATGCTTTAACAAGTCACCTTCAGTTCCGCCGCGTAAAACCTTGGCGAGATAAGTGCCGCCAGGTTTCAGAACATCTCGGGCAAAGGCATGGCCGGCCTCAGCGAGTCCCATGATCTGTATATGATCTGTTTGCCGGTGTCCTGTCGCATGCGCAGCCATGTCTGAAATCACGGCATCAGCCCTGCTGCCCCCCATCGCTTCGATCAGCAAGGTCGGCGCGTCGTCGTCGAGAAAATCTTTCTTGAATATCGTAACGCCCGGAATGGCATCCATGCCGTGCATGTCAATGGCAATTACTTTGCCTTCGCCTTCAACCGATTTCACCCGTGCCGCTGCAACCTGGCTCCATCCGCCGGGAGCAGCACCGAGATCGACAATGCATCCGCCCCGCTTGAGAAACTTGTACTTGTCGTCGATCTCCGTAAGCTTGAACGCCGCCCGAGACCGGAAGCCTAGTCGCTTTGCCTCATGCACATAGGGATCGTTCAGCTGCCGCTCCAGCCACGCCTTTTGTGAAACTGTGCGTTCTTTGCCCTTCTTGAGGCGAACCTTGAGCCGCCCGCTTCCTGCACCCGGTTTTTGCCCTGGCCTGCTCATGATGACAGCATCTCCTCACGATGCGCCTGCCACAAGCCGGCAAGGATGCCCTCGCGCAATCCGCGATCTGCAACACGGATTCGGTCGCTCGGAAATGCTTGCATGATCTCTTCAAGAATTGCACAACCCGCCAGAACCAGATCTGCTCGCTCTTTGCCAATACAGCCGTGACGCACCCTGTCGTCATAAGTCATGGCGTTCAATTCCTTCACTGCCTTTTCAACATCACCGATATCCAGCCAACACCCGTCCACCTGTGATCGGTCATAGTGCCGAAGTTTCAAGTGGACTCCGGCAATAGTGGTAACTGTTCCCGATGTCCCAAGCAAATGTGTCGGACTGACACGGCC
This sequence comes from uncultured Alphaproteobacteria bacterium, assembly GCA_963738595.1. Classification (GTDB taxonomy): domain Bacteria; phylum Pseudomonadota; class Alphaproteobacteria; order Rhizobiales; family Aestuariivirgaceae; genus Aestuariivirga. The sequence goes on along the minus strand of CAVTXF010000005.1, from coordinate 448,551 downwards.
GCCACCTGCATCTGCAACCACTTTTACGAACGGCCTGAGCAGATCACGAACTTTGACCCGCATCTCGGCATAGTTCGCTTCGCTCACATGTTTGCCGCCGCCGTTGTGTTCTGAAAGCGTCACCACGCCCGCTGCAAGTGAGATCCAGTTTTCAAGCTGAAAACGCCCAGCTTTCTGCGCGACCCACATCACTTCTGTCGATCCCCCACCGATGTCAAAGATCAACGCGCTCTCAGCGGCGGAATCGATCAGTGGCTCGGCCCCGGCAGCAGCCAGCTCTGCCTCTGTCGCACGATCAATGATCTCCAGCACCAACCCAAGTTCATTTTCCACCCGCGAGATGAAATCCTTGCCGTTGCTGGCGCTGCGGCAGGCCTCAGTTGCAATCAAACGCAACTTGCTCACCCCATGCCACTTGAGCTTGTTCGAACAAACACGAAGAGCATCAATGGTGCGCTCCATCGCTGAAACACTCAGTTCGCCGGTAAGGCTATACCCTTCACCCAGCCGAACGATACGGGAGAATGCATCGACAATTTTTAGCTTTCCATTTTCAGGACGTGCAATGAGCAGGCGACAATTGTTTGTTCCGAGATCAAGAGCACCAAAGATAGGTCCTGGTTCCACCTTGATGGCGCGGGGAGCAGTCTTCACGCCGTCTTCAACGCCAGACTTGGCGAGTTGAAGGTCCGGCTGGACTTCGTTTGCAATAACTTCCACTGAATTATTTTTTCCCCGGCAGAACCTTGCCCCGAAACACGAGCCTGCCGCAAATGGTGAACTTGCAATCACCTTAGCACTTTTTTCGCTATGGTAAAGAAATACCAAACGAAATCATTCGATATTTCCGCTTCCCTTAACGTCAAATTGAGGTCTCGCTGCGCATAACCAAACGGGGAGTTTTGGTGGCATGCGTACATTCGGCAATGGCTGGTTCAAGGAAGGATCGTTGATCTCCGAATTCGGTGACAGCTTCGGTCAGGCCGTGCGCCATCGCAAGCAGTCAATGGCGCTTGAAGCAGCAAAGGTCGACGCCGAACTCGCCTCAAAGGCAAAATCAGAATTTATCGCGAATATGAGCCACGAGCTCAGGACTCCACTCAATGCCATTATCGGATTCTCCGACATGTTGGCTTCAGGAACCGTCAAGTCGCATGAGAAGACAGTACAATACTCGGGCTACATCAAACAGGCCGCTGAACATCTTCTGGCACTGATCAACGGAATTCTTGACGTTTCAAAGATTCAGGCAGGCAAGCTTGGCGTCGACCTCGAAACATTCAGGATCGACTCGATCCTCGAATCCTGCCTGCTCATAACCGATGCCAAGGCCAAGGAAAAGAACATCACCATCGAGCGGCAGTTGCCTGCCGACATGCCGGAAATCTACGCCGATCCTTTGCGCATGAAACAGATCCTCATCAATCTTCTGAGCAACGCTGTAAAGTTCACGCCGGAATGGGGCCGCGTCATCATTACAACGAGTCAGGACTATGAAGGCTTCCTCACGCTGAGTGTCATCGACAATGGCCAGGGCATGTCGGCTGAAGAAATCACAACTGCGATGAGTCCGTTTGGCCAAATCGATTGCGGCTTCAACAAGCGCAACGAAGGCACGGGCCTCGGCCTTCCTATCTCACTGGCATTGGCCCGCTTGCATGGCGGTGATCTGCAGGTGCACTCCGCCAAAGGCAGCGGCACCCGCGTCAACGTATTCATTCCGCTGGCTGAGCCGGCACACAATCAAGTCGAAAGGTTGAAATCAGCATGACCTCCGCTCTTCGCACACAGACATTGGCGCAAGACACAAGTATTCCGCCACTCGCTGAGCCGGATGGCGAGCGCCTCGGTCGCATCGTCGCCGTCACCGGCGCTCACGCAATCATCTTGCTCGACAATAAGGAACAACGCTTCGGCCATCCGGACAAGAGTCCCGAAATCGGAGTCTTGCTGAAAGTCGACACGAGCTTGGCGATTACCTTGGCGCTGGTCTCGGCGTTGAGTTCGCCCATGCCGTCCCAGGGCGGTGAAAAGGACATGCGCATTGTTGAAGTCGAATTCATCGGCGAGTTGCCGAAGAGTCCTGATGGAAAACTGCGTTCGTTCCGCCGTGGTGTTTCCAGTTATCCAGGCCTCGGCGATCCAGTGTTGCGTGCGACCCGGGCTGAATTGGCGCTGGCATATGCCTGCGACGCTGAAGCAGGCATTCGTGTCGGCCACATTCAGCAGGATCCAAGCATCCCCGCGATGATCAAGATCGACGAAATGCTGGGCAAACACTTCGCAATTCTTGGGACAACCGGCACCGGCAAGTCGTGCACAGTTGCACTGATCCTGCGCCGCATTTTGGAAAAGAATCCGCAAGCCCACATCCTGCTTCTCGACGTGCACCGCGAATATGCACAGTCCTTTCAGGGCATTTCGGAAGTCATCACGCCCGACAATATGAGCTTGCCATTCTGGTTGCTGAACTTCGACGAAGCAGTTGAAATATTGGTCGGAAACCAACCAGGCAGGGACCAGGACGTGGAGATCCTGCGTGAAATGATCCCCATTGCCAAGGCGAAGTACCTCGCAAACCAGCGCCGCGACAAGAATTCGCGCGGCGCGCCAAACATGATCGAATCGAACAATATTGGCGTCGACACGCCAATTCCTTTCCGTACGTCCGATCTGGTCGGCGTCCTTGACGAATATCTCGGCAAGCTGGAATTGCGTAACGATTTGGCACCTTACAAGCGTCTCAAGGCAAAACTTGAGTCGGTATCGCGCGATCCGCGTTACGCCTTCATGTTCGGCTCACTCACCGTGCAGGACAACATGGCAGCAGTTCTGGCGCGCATTTTCCGCATTCCGGTTGCTGGCAAGCCGATTGCCATTCTGGAACTTGGTGGTCTTCCTTCAGAAATCATCAACGTCGTGGTCTCGGTTCTTGCCCGCCTGGCATTCGATTTCGGTGTCTGGAGTGCTGGCCGCATTCCCATTACATTCGTTTGCGAAGAAGCGCATCGCTACGTGCCAAACGACGCCACTCTGGGATTCGAGCCGACCAAGCGTGCCATTTCGAAAATCGCCAAGGAAGGCCGCAAGTACGGCGTGTCACTTTGCATCGTCACGCAGCGCCCGGCAGAACTCGATTCAACCATCTTGTCACAATGCAACACAATCTTCTCGTTGCGCCTCACCAATGAACGTGACCAGGAAATCTTGAAGGCTGGCATTTCGGATGCCGCTGCATCGCTTCTCGCTTTCATGCCCACTATGGGCACAGGCGAAGCTGTGACATTCGGCGAAGGTGTGGCGCTGCCAACCCGAATCAAGTTCGACATGTTGCCCGCTGATGAACTCCCGCGTTCAACGACAGCATCCTTCTCGAAGAACTGGGCCCGTGACTTGCCCGACGACACATTCCTGCACGAAGTCGTCAATCGCTGGCGCGCACAAACTTACAACCCGGATGCAGTCAACTATGCCGCGGACATGGCAACCGATCCAGCAGCAGCCGCAGCTGCAGCATCTGTTGCCGCCCAGGTTCAGCTGCCTCCACCGGTCATGCCACAGAGCCAGGTGCAGCCGCCTCGTCCTTCGATCCGCCGCGAAGTACCACCTGCACAGCCAGCCAGCAGCTTCGGTCAACAGCGTCCGGCAGCCCCGCCGCCACGCTCAACCGAGCCAGTCCAGCCGCAGCAAAGCCTGTCGAGCCTGATCAAGCAGTTCCGCCCGAACTAGGGGCGGAACCAAGTCCCAGAAACAGGACTTGAACTTGCAGTCCACCAAGGCTATTCACCCGCCAGCCTGACACGCGCTGCCTCGCAGCGCGCATTGGGGGATCGTCTAACGGTAGGACCGCGGACTCTGACTCCGCTAGTCTAGGTTCGAATCCTAGTCCCCCAGCCAAATCGGCAATAAAATCAATAAAATGCACGCACCAGTTAACCCTGATGCAATTCCCCCAACTTGGAGAATTGTTGCAGACGGACAACTTTAGTACACTTACTTTCGGAGGGGGCTTTACGCGGAGGTCACTGCATGAAGCTCTCAAGTGCGCTGGAACTGCAAAACGAAATATTCGAAAGAGACTTTGGCTTTGTGCGTGAAGCAATTCACAAGCACCTCAGTCATCCTCATTTCTCCCGTCCTTCCGACCTGATCAAGAAGGCAGTGAAGCGTCTGAAAGAACGGCGCGAACTTGTCGAAGATGATATAGCGATTGGTATCGGATTGGCAGCTGCCAGCCGATCACGGGAACACCGGATCACTGCTTTCGTGCAGTCCAGGCAACATCTGAAATCTGCGCTGCTTGAAAAGATTCGTAGTCGCGCACCAGGCGAGGTCGATGTGGTCTATACTGGCCCCATCCGCGCCCGCCAGTGGTACGACCAGGTCGCCAATCCCCTGCGCATCGGCTGCTCGGTAGCCCATCAAGCAAGCCGCACGGGCACCATTGGTTGTTTCGTGAAGGACAACCAGACGAATGAAACCTGCATCCTTTCGAACAACCATGTTCTGGCAAACGTAAACCTCGCAAATGTAGCCGAACCGGTTTTGCAACCCGGTCCAATGGACGGGGGCTCGGTTGGCGACAACACCGTCGCAAAACTCATTCGCTTCGTGGACATCAAGCTTGGTGGTCAGGCGGCCAACGAAGTTGACTGCGCCATTGCTTCCCTTGCTGCGAACGGCCCACAAGTCGATGCGCGCGCAGTATGCGACAATACGGGGGCTACATTTGGCAACCCGTTGGCAACTCAGGCGGCCCTGGCTTATCCTGAAATGCCGGTTGAAAAAATCGGTCGCACGACCGGCCACACCAATGGCTATGTGCGCGACGTCAATGTGTGCAACCTGATTGTCGAAATGCGCCCGGGAAGCTATGCGAAATTCGACGGTCAAATCGCCTTTCACAGCACCATTCAGAATGAAAAATTCAGTGACAATGGCGATAGCGGCGCGCTGATCATGTCGGATCAACATGAACCAGTTGCCCTCTTGTTTGCAGGTTCAAGTGAAGGCGGCGCGAATGGCCTCGGCATCACTTATGGCAACCCGATAGACCGCGTACTTTCATCACTCAGCGTTTCGATCATGTGAAGCTCGATGGCTGACCAGGCGTCTATCGTTGAAGCACACAAAAAATTGCTTGCACAACTGGCCACGACAAGTGGCATCGGCCCGATTGCCATAAGTGCCGATGTCAATGGCAGACCTATCCTCCGGGTCGGACTGTTCCTGCCCGAGGTTGCAACCACAATTCCACAGGCCATCGACGGCTTTGAAATCCAGGTCGAGATGGTCCCGTCAATCAAAACATTCTGATCAACCCCACAATCAAAGGAGCTTACGATGACTCGTATCAACAAACTGACGACACTTTTGCTCACCAGCTGCACATTCTCATTTGGCAGTTTTTCAGCCGCACCGTCCGCAGAACTCGTGAGCCTTGTTCCATTGACCGCAAGCGGTGGTGAACTTGCGGTAGATATGGAACTTGCCCACGGCAAGTCGGCAATTGGAAGCCATCCCGAAGTGTACGGCGTGACCATGAAGGCCTGCCCCACCGGCCAACCTGCTTCGCCAGAGTGTCAAACCGGCTATCCCGGAATCATGTTGCAATTGGGCGGGGCCGAACACTTGAAACTGAACCTGACAGACAACCAGAAGGCCGCAGACGTCAGCGTCATGAAACACCACTGCATGGATGAAAGCAGCTGGTCCATGACAGACGCGGCCACATCCCAGCCACTCGGCTGGCTCCCTGTCAGCGGCATGGCCAACCTGCATACACATGGCCTTCTCGTCAAACCTTACAAGAAGGAAGGAACTCCCAACACTTACGGCGACTACGTATTCGATTGCGCCAGCCAGCTTGCCCCCATGGGACCGGTCCAGGGGAAGACCATGAACATCGATATTTCCATGAACAATGACGGCGATCCGTTGATTGACAAGCAACCGTCGGGCCTGAACTGGTTCCATCCCCATGTCCATGGCATCGCCAAACCGCAAGTCGCGATGGGTCTTGCAGGAATGCTGTCTGTGGGAAGCCCGAAGGACTACGTCTGCCTCACACCTTTGGGTGCCAGCGGCTGTGATCAGGCTGCTTCTGATGCAGCCTATGATGCAATGTTGGCAGCAGGCCGCGTTCGCAACATGTTGCTCAAGGATGCGCAGATCATCAAATCCGGCAGCGTTGAGTATAATTGGGCTGACCAGGAGCCAGCATTTTGCGAATCGACAGCCACATCGCTTGACAACAAGGGTCACTGCGCCATCGACCCCCAATTCCAGGGCAATGCGCTGGATGCCTCGCTGAATGTTTCGGAAGGCAACTGGGTATTCACCGTCAATGGTCAGGAATATCCGGACATCACCATTCCACCGGGTGCAGGCGAAATCTGGCGCGTTCAAAACGCATCAGCCAACATCACGTATAAACTCAGCCTGCGCCGCGAAACCCTGTCCGATGCAAAAATCGCCGGCACGCGCATGAGGTTCCAGGTGCTCAACATGGACGGTGCCGGTGTCACCCCGGGAGCAGGCATCGTTGACACGCCAAAAACCGAAGAAATACTTCTGATGCCCGGAAGTCGTGCGGAGATTCTCGTGAGTTACGACGCAGCTAACGATGGATGCGGTGTATCGGGGGATATCAATTGCCCGGCAGCAGACACGCACTATCAGCTGGTAACGGATGGTTTCCAGGCTGGGTACCTGCCAGGCGATGCAGACATCTGGCCGCGCGTGGCGCTGGCCCGCGTGAACTTCCAATCCAATGCAACTGCCAAGGTCGCAATGAACACCCTCAGCGCTAAAATTCGCGCAGCAGCTGCTGGTCCGGCAAGAGCATTCGGCGTCGCGAAGCCCGATCCAGCAAAGCTCGCTTTGGCGGTGGGAGAAAACTGCATGCTGCCACCCGGCGGAACCAAGGAAGAAGTAGCAGGCTTGATGACGCTTCCACAGGGGTGGCGTCGTCGCGTCTACTTCGGGATCTATGCAAATGACCCGGTCGAATCCTTCGTTTTGGGCAACACGTTGATTGCCCCTAGCGGCCTGGAGTTTGATATTGCTGGCCAGCTTGTGACACCAGTCAACAGGGTCACGCTGTCCGAAATCAGCATGGACAGCCTCGCCTCAAATCTTTGCGTTCTGAAGGGTCAGAAGGAAAAGTGGGAGTTGGTCAATGTCTCAAAGGAAGTTCACAATTTCCACATTCACCAGTCCAAGTTCACCGTGGATCGCAACCAGGATGGGTCAGCAGCGATGTACACCCCGTCTGATATCGACGCACAGGTCCTGCCCGCAAGCCTCCTGCTCAAGAGTGGTGCCACCGAACTGCAGCACGACACCATCGTCGTACCGCGCGGACGTACCGCGTGCGAAGGGAGCTTGCAGCCGACGACCCCATATGACCCAACCGATCCAAATGCCACGCCACCCAAGAACTTCTATCTCGATCCAAAACCCGTCAATGGCGAGACCTGCACGGAATCTTCTTGGGGACGGATCACCGTCAACATCCCGTTTGAAGGAAAACACTTGCTGGCGACAACAAGCGGAATCTCATCAACGCACGCCAAATTCGTCTACCACTGCCACATCCTCGAACATGAGGACAAAGGCATGATGGCGTCAATCACGGTTCTCGATCCCGCTGTACTACTTCAACCCTAGAAATTGCAGGCGGGTGCCCTCCCTGTACCCGCCAAGCCCCGATAAAACTTTTAAATTCCGCCCTCCCGCCTCTATGTGATAAATTCGTTCCACGAATTTGAACTTGGAGCGACTATGGGGCGACTGACAACGCATGTGCTGGATACCGCGGCAGGCAAGCCTGCGGCCGGACTCAAGATTGAACTATGGTCCATCGAGCGGAAGCTTGTGTCAAAAATTACCAATGCTGACGGGCGCGTGGATGCACCTTTGCTTGAGGGTGATGCGATGGCAGCGGGCACTTATGAACTTCGCTTCTTCGCTGGGGACTATCTGCGCGCAGGAAATGCCACACTCAGTGATCCGCCGTTCCTTGACATCATCCCGATCCGTTTCGGAATTGCCGATCCCGCTGCCCATTATCATGTGCCGCTGCTCCTCTCGCCATATGGCTATTCAACCTATCGCGGGAGCTGATTGTCATGCGCAACACCGTCCGTTTTGTCAGGCGCGGAAAAGTCGTTACACTCGATCAAGTCGACCCGATGCAGACAGTGCTCGACTACCTTCGCCTCGTCGAGAGGTCGCGCGGCACCAAAGAAGGATGCAACGAAGGCGACTGTGGAGCCTGCACCGTGGCGCTCGGAACCTTGCGCGACGGCACGATCACATATCAACCAATAAATGCTTGCATCTTGCTCACGGCGCAGCTGGATGGCCGGGAACTTGTGACTGTTGAAGACTTGAACTGTGATGGCAAATTGCACCGCGTTCAGCAAGCAATGGTGGACGAGCACGCCTCGCAATGCGGTTTCTGCACACCAGGATTCGTCATGTCGATCTGGACGCTGCACACGCAAAATCGCAGCACCACGCGTCAAGACATAGTGGAACACCTTGCGGGCAACCTGTGTCGCTGCACTGGCTATCGTCCAATCATCACAGCAGCCGAAAAATCCTGCGAGCCAGAGGCATTTCATGCCGACGCCAGAACCGTCGACCTTCTGCGAGCAATCAACGACAATGATGACGTCCTGCTTGGCACCGAAGAAAGTTTCACCGCCCTGCCCGCCAGTCCTGAAATGCTCGCCGCATTGGCGGAAGAACACCCTGATGCAACAATCGTCGGCGGCGCTACCGATGTGGGGCTCTGGATCACCAAGCAGTTGCGAACCCTTCCTAAGGTCATCCACACCAGTCGCGTCAAGCCGCTGCACGAGATCATTGACGGCGGCTTGACCCTGTCGATCGGCGCTGCAGCAACTTACACCGAAGCCGAAGCATCGCTCCACCAGTTGCACCCGGACATCGGCGCAGCGCTCAAGCGTATCGGTTCGCAACAAGTGCGCGCGTCCGGCACTATTGGTGGCAACATTGCCAATGGTTCCCCCATCGGCGACATGCCTCCCATCCTCATTGCTTTGTCTTCAACACTGCACCTGCGTCGGGGCATCGCCCAGCGTGAATTGCCGCTCGAAGATTTCTTCATCGCCTATGGCAAGCAGGATAGAGAGCCCGGCGAACTGGTTTGGCGCATCGATGTCCCTAAGCTCGCCGCCAGCGACCATTTCCGCTGCTACAAAATCTCTAAGCGCTTTGATCAGGACATTTCAGCCGTCATGGCGGCCTTCATGTTGAAACTCAACGGCACAAGAGTGGTCAGCGCCCGATTTGCATTCGGCGGAATGGCCGCAACTCCGTCACGCGCACGCAAGGCGGAAGCTGCAATTTTCGGGGCAGAAATGGGCGATCCCACGACCTGGGACGCTGCCATAGCTGCATTGGCTGAAGACTTCACCCCCATCACCGACATGCGTGCCTCCGCCGAATATCGCATCGTCGTCGCTCAAAATCTCCTGCACAAGGCGTTGATCGAAATCGCGGGCGAACCGACGCACAAAACCCGCGTCACCACGCTGGAGGCGGTGCAATGAAAACCGCCCGCAACGCCAAGCACCAGGAAATTGTAGGCAAGTCCATCGCTCACGATAGCGCAACATTGCATGTGGCAGGCTCCGCAACCTATATCGACGATATCCCGGAACCTGACGGTACCCTTCACGTTGTGCCGGGATATGCCAAACGCGGCACAGCAGGAAAAATTACTGAACTGGACCTCGATTCAGTCCGCACCTATCCGGGTGTCGTCACCGTTCTCACAGCCAAGGACATTCCGGGTCACAACGATTGCAGTCCGTCAATCGGCGGTGATCCCATTTTGGCCGACGGCGAAATCATGTACCATGGGCAAGTGATCTTCGCCGTCGTCGCCACCACCCGTGACGCTGCCCGACGCGCATCCCGTCTCGCCAGTATCTCGGTCGAGGACTCGCCAGCTGCTATTTCCGTTCAGGACGCGCTCGATCAAATCACCGAGGATGTCGTCCCGCCTTATGGGTTCATCCGTGGCGACGCACAGGGAGAAATCGACACTGCCTCAAACACAGTCAAAGAAACTCTCACGATAGGCGGTCAGGAGCACTTCTATCTCGAAGGCCAGGTTAGCCTCGCAATTCCGGCCGACGACGCAGGCATGCTCGTCCATTGTTCCACCCAGCACCCCACCGAAGTGCAACACATCGTCGCCAAGATGCTGAACCTCCCGGATGCCGCAGTTACCTGCGAATGCCGCCGCATGGGAGGCGGCTTTGGTGGCAAGGAAAGCCAGGCTGCGCAATGGGCCGCACTCGCAGCGCTAGCCGCAAGAGTAACAGGCAAAGCTGCAAAATGCCGCCTCGATCGCGACGACGACATGATCATGACTGGCAAGCGCCATGATTTCCGTGTGAATCTTCAGGCGGGCTTTGATCACCGCGGCATGCTCAAGGGAGTTGATCTCGAGTTCCTCTCACGCTGCGGCTGTTCGGCCGATCTCTCGCAAGGTGTGAACGACCGTACCATGTTCCACGCCGACAATTCCTATTTTTACCCAGCGGTAAACATCAGCTCGCGTCGCCTGCGTACCAACACAGTTTCCAACACGGCGTTTCGAGGTTTTGGTGGACCGCAGGGAATGCTGGCCGCGGAATTCATGATGGATACCATCGCGATCAAACTCGGCCTCGATACCCTCGACGTCCGCAAGCGCAACCTCTATTCCGGACAACGCAATGTCACGCCCTATGGCATGAAGGTGGAAGACAATGTTGCGTCAGAAGTCATTACCACGCTGGAACGCACTTCTGACTACCGCAGCCGCCGCGAAGCCGTGAAACAATTCAACACGGAAAATGTCATCCTCAAAAAAGGCCTCGCGCTTACACCGGTGAAGTTCGGGATAGCGTTCACGCTTACCCATCTCAATCAGGCTGGTGCGCTGGTACATGTCTATACCGATGGTTCCGTGCAAGTGAACCACGGCGGTACCGAAATGGGCCAGGGCCTCTTTATGAAGGTGGCGCAAGTTGTGGCCGAGGAATTCGCCATTCCTCTTGGTCAAGTACACATCACCGCAACAACGACGGGCAAAGTTCCGAATACTTCGCCAACGGCAGCGTCTTCAGGTTCCGATCTCAACGGCATGGCCGCGCGCGAAGCCGCCCGCACAATCAAGGACCGGATGATTGCATTTGCTGCCAGGCAGTGGAAGCAAAGCCAAAGCTCCATCCACTTCCGTGACGGCCAAGTCGTCATTGGCAATCATACCGTTTCGTTTGCTGAACTTGCAAAGGCCGCACACCAAGGGCGCGTCTCATTGTCATCCACGGGCTTTTATGCAACCCCAAAAGTCACATGGGATCGTGCCAAAGCCAAAGGCCGTCCCTTCCTCTATTTCGCTTATGGTGCCGCCTGTGCAGAGGTCACAATTGACACTTTGACAGGTGAGTTCCGTCATGACCGCATCGACATCCTTCACGACGTCGGAACATCACTGAATCCGGCCATCGACATTGGCCAGATTGAGGGTGCCTATGTTCAGGGCATGGGGTGGCTTACCACCGAGGAACTCGTTTTCAGAAATTCGGGTGAGCTCCTCACCCACGCGCCTTCGACTTATAAAATACCCTGCGCGTCAGATGTACCCGCTGACTTCCGCGTCGAATTGTACAAGTCCAAGGGCAATCGCGAAGATACGATTTACCGCTCAAAAGCAGTGGGAGAACCTCCCCTCATGCTCGCAATCGCTTCCTGGTCGGCGATATTCAACGCTGTATCCAGCATCAAGCCAGGTAAAATACCCAAGCTCAACGCACCCGCAACGCCAGAGGCGATTTTGCGTGCCGTCCAGGCAATGGACACATGAAAACCTGGCCCGTCATCGCGCAAGCTATAGGACGTCATGGCACCTGCGCCATGGTCACAGTCGTTGCAGTGAAGGGCTCGGCTCCGCGTGAACCCGGAACACGCATGCTCGTCACGCCGGTTGGTACTCACGGCACCATTGGCGGCGGCGCTCTGGAATGGCAGGCAATTGCTTTGGCCCAAAAACAGGCCGTGGGAACAACACGAAAAACTTTCACATTGGGACCAGACCTCGGCCAATGCTGCGGTGGCGTGGTGACGTTGGTCACCGAAATTTTCGACCGTCAGTCCCTGCCCTTCATCCGCGATCTCGCCACGCGCGAAGAGCGCGAAAACCTTACATTGACTGGCCGCTGCCCCCTCATCAACTTCCCCGAAATGTTTGGCGAAGCCAGAACTCGGCTCTACCTTCTCGGAGCGGGGCACGTCGGTCGCGCGCTGATGCTTCCGCTCGCCACCCTTCCCTTCGACGTCATTTGGCTTGACCTCCGCCCGGATTCGTTTCCAGAATTATCGCCTGAAAACATAAAGATAACGCCTTCAGCTGATCCTGCGTCAGAACTTGTTGGGTGCCCTAAAAACTCGCTTGCCTTGGTCATGAGTCACAGCCACGCCCTCGATTTGGCCTTCTCCGAAACGGCGCTTCGCAATCCATCCATCGCCTATGTCGGCCTCATCGGCAGCGCAACCAAGCGTGCACGATTCTTGAGCCGCCTTCGTGCCGCGGGACTGACGGAGGAACAACTGGACAAACTCGCTTGCCCCATTGGCGTACCGGGCATCAAGAGCAAAGACCCGGCAACAATTGCGATTTCCACAGCCGCCCAATTGTTGCAGTGGCGGGAACTAATGTCCTCGGCTACAGTCCCTGTCGAACACACAACGGATCAGCGTCAGAACAATCAATGACAGCAGCGCCCTACCTTCTCGAAGCGCTCAACATCAGCAAGCATTTCGGGTCCCTGAAAGCAAATGATGCTGTCACGCTGCGCGTCAAGCCAGGTGAAATTCACGCTTTCCTCGGGGAAAATGGTGCTGGCAAATCAACTCTCGTCAAGATGATCTATGGTGCACTTCACCCGACATCTGGGGAATTTCGCTGGTTGGGAAATACAATTCCCATTCCAAACCCTGCTGCCGCCAGAAAACTCGGCATCGGCATGGTCTTTCAACACTTCTCGCTGTTCGAAGCGCTCACCGTTGCTGAAAATATCGCCCTCGCCATGCCGGGAGCTTTTGGCATGGCCGCACTTTCCGCAAAAATTGCGCGCGTTTCAAAAGACTACGGCCTGCCACTGGAACCCACAGCTGTCGTTGCTGATCTTTCTGTGGGTGAACGCCAGCGCATTGAAATTGTTCGCTGCCTGCTACAAGAACCCAAGCTTCTGATCATGGATGAACCGACTGCAGTGCTGACACCGCAGGAAGCCGGTCAACTGTTTATCGTCTTGCGGCGGCTCGCCAGCGAAGGCTGCGCGGTGATCTATATCAGCCATCGCCTCGAGGAAGTAAAACAGCTGTGCCACAACGTGACAATCTTGAGGCAGGGAAAGGTTGTGGCGACCGATCTTGATCCACAAAGGGAAACTGCGTCCAGCCTCGCAAAGTTGATGGTGGGGGGAGACATTCACGTCGTGCACACGCCGCGTGAAAAGACTGGGGGTAAGGGTCGGCTCAAGCTCGGCGAACTAAATCTTCCTGCCGACGGGCCCTTCTCGGTTCAACTCAAAAACATCAATCTTGAAGTCCGTGCTGGTGAAGTTGTTGCCATTGCTGGTGTTGCTGGCAACGGGCAGTCGGAGTTCTTCGATGCACTGTCGGGTGAGCGCAGCCTCGCTCGCAACGACATGCTGTTACTTGATGGAAAACCCTGCGGCGTTACAGGCATCAATCAGCGTCGCAATGCAGGTGCGGCTTTTGTACCCGAAGAGCGGCTCGGACACGGAGCAGTTCCCGGTTTCAAGCTGTCCGAAAACGTCGTACTCACCCGTCACGCCTCCGATGCATCTGTCGTAAATTCAGGGCTGGTAAGCAAGTCCGGCGCCACAGGTGTCAGCGAACGCGTCATCAAGTCTTATGACGTCCGCAAAGGGAAACCCGATCCCGAAGCCCGCGCTTTGTCTGGCGGAAACCTGCAGAAATTTGTGATTGGCCGCGAGCTTGATCGCAACCCCGGCATTCTCGTGGTCAACCAGCCGACATGGGGAGTCGACGCTGGTGCCGCCGCAACTATCCGGCAGGCGTTGATTGACCTTTCGCGCAGCGGATCAGCGGTTCTGGTAATCAGCCAGGACCTTGATGAAATCTTCGAGATTGCCGATCGCATTGCAGTGATTTCACGCGGTCAATTGTCTGAAGCATTCCCCGCTTCGGAGATGAACGCAGAAAAAATTGGCCTGCTGATGGCCGGCGCGCATGAAGTGGAGAACGCGCATGCGCATCACGCTTGAAAAGCGCGCCGAACACTCAACCTTGATGGCGCTGCTGTCGCCATTCATTGCACTGGCGCTCACGGTTGTTGCGGGTGGTATCATATTTGCGCTGCTCGGCCTCAATCCGCTGCATGCACTTTATGTATATTTCCTGGAACCATTCACGGCATGGTGGTCCGTTGAAGCACTTATTGTAAAGGCCACACCACTGATCCTCATCGGTGTTGGTCTTGCAGTTGCTTATCTGGCCAATGTCTGGAACATCGGTGCAGAAGGCCAACTCACCGCAGGGGCAATTCTCGGCGGCATGATCCCGGTCATGTTCCCGGCCTGGCAATCTCCATTCACACTTGTTACCATGCTGCTGCTCGGCACTATCGGCGGCGCACTTTATGGATGGATACCGGCTGTTCTCAAGAACCGTTTCAATGCCAATGAAATTCTCACCTCGCTGATGCTGGTCTATGTGGCGCAGTTGTTCCTGGATTGGTTGGTGCGCGGACCCTGGCGCGATCCGCAAGGCTTCAACTTTCCGAAATCAATCACGTTCGAGGGTTGGCAGCTACTGCCCTATGTCAGTGGGTCAATTCATGCAGGCGCACTGTTTGCGCTCGCGGCCGCGGTAGCGTTGTGGTTCTTGATGGGACAAACGCTCAAGGGATTTGAAATCCGTGTGGCAGGCAATGCACCACGTGCCGGTCGCTTCGCCGGATTCAGCCAGGAGAAAATGGTCACCTTCTGCTTCCTGCTTTCAGGCGGCCTTGCCGGACTTGCAGGCGTCACCGAAATCGCCAGCGTCGTCGGCCAGTTGCAACCACAAATCTCGCCGGGTTACGGCTTCGCCGCAATCATCGTCGCCTTCCTCGGGCGCCTCAATCCGATTGGGGTCATCTTTGCCGGCCTTCTCCTTGCATTGTCCTATCTCGGCGGAGAAGCAGCACAAATCACATTGGGAATATCCGACAAGATCGCGCGCGTGTTCCAGGGCATGCTGCTGTTTTTCATTCTGGCCTGCGACACGTTGATCCTCTACCGCATCAAAATCGGAAAGGCCGACTGATGGATCTGCTTCTAACCATCCTCACGGCGGCGACACCCCTGTTGCTCGCAGCCATTGGAGAAGTTGTTGTTGAACGCTCCGGTGTTCTCAACCTCGGCGTCGAAGGCATGATGGTGATGGGTGCAGTCGCGGGCTTCGGTGCAACTTTCTTTACGGGTTCAACTGCACTTGGCCTCATCGCGGCCATTGCAGCTGGCGTTTTGATGTCGCTGCTGTTTGGATTTCTTACGCTCACTCTCGTCACCAACCAGGTCGCATCGGGCCTTGCCCTGACGCTTCTCGGCCTTGGCCTTTCCGGGCTGGCTGGTGAAGGCTTTGTCGGCCAGCAAATCACCGGCATTCCCAAGTTCTGGGGTGTCGATCCCCTCATTCCGGGGGCCGTGTTGCTCACTGCTGTGGTCGCCCATGTGCTGTTCAAAACCAAGGCCGGCCTCATCATTCGCGCCGTTGGCAACAGCCATGCCTCGGCCCATGCGCTGGGCTACAACGTCATCGGTGTGCGCTATCTGTGTGTGATGTTTGGCGGGGCCTGTGCAGGCCTGGCCGGTGCATATCTGTCACTCGCCTATACCCCGCAATGGGTAGAAAACATGACTGCCGGCCGCGGCTGGATCGCGCTCGCTCTGGTCGTGTTTGCCTCTTGGCTCCCGTGGCGGGCACTGGCCGGTGCCTATTTATTTGGCGCAATTTCCATCATGGGCTTCACGGTCCAGACATTTGGCTGGGGAATACCCTCACAATTCTTGAGTTCCCTGCCTTACCTTGTAACGATTATTGCGCTAGTCATAATTTCAGGGAACAGGGCCATGACACGCGCCAACACGCCGGCATGCCTCGGACAGCCTTTCGTTCCTGACCGTTAAAACCTTTGGAGGGGTTAAACACATGAAGAAGTATTTGATGGCGGCAACTGCCGCATTGGCCATTTCGCTAGGCGCGGCATCTGCCGAAGCAGCGACCAAGGCCTGTTGGGTCTACATCGGCCCGTTCGGTGATTTCGGCTGGTCCTATCAGCACCATCAGGGTGCACTCGCAGTGCAGAAGGAATTCGGCGACAAGGTCGAAATCGTTGAGGTCGAAAATGTGCCCGAAGCCGATTCAGAACGTTCAATTGAACGTTTGGCGCGCGAAGGCTGCAATATCATTTTCACAACTTCGTTCGGCTACATGGAGCCAACGCTCAAGGTCGCCAAGAAATTTCCGGACGTGAAGTTCGAGCACGCCACCGGTTACAAGACCGCCGACAACGTGACGACCTATAACGCCAAGTTCCACGAAGGCCGCTATGTCATCGGCCAGATTGCCGCCAAGATGTCAAAGGCCGGCACTGCTGGCTACATTGTCTCGTTCCCGATCCCGGAAGTGGTTGCCGGCATCAATGCCTTCATGCTGGGCGCTCAGTCAGTCAATCCAGATTTCAAGGTGAAGATCGTCTGGGCCAACACCTGGTTTGATCCGGGCAAGGAAGCCGATGCTGCCAAGGTTCTGTTCAGCCAGGGTGCTGACATTATCGTGCAACACACGGATTCTGCGGCACCACTGCAAATAGCACAAGAACAGGGCAAGCACGGTTTCGGCCAGGCTTCCGACCAGATCCAGTTTGCACCAAAGGCACAGCTCACCGCCATCGTCGACAACTGGGCACCATACTATGTGCGCCGCGTCGGTGACGTGATTAACGGCACCTGGAAGACCCAGTCGTCCTGGGATGGCATGGCCGAAGGCACTGTTTTGATGGCTCCTTACACCAACCTGCCAGACGACGTCGTCAAGATGGCAACAGAAACCACAGAATCCATCAAGACCGGCAAGCTCAATCCGTTTGGTGGCAAGATCACCAAACAGGATGGTTCAGTTGTGGATGCTGTAGATGACGGCATGATCCTCGGCATGAACTGGTACGTCAAAGGCGTCGACGACAAGCTGCCGCAATAAGCAAGTCACACTGCCTTCAGCCGCCGCAGCGCGGCACCCTCTCCCTGAAGGGAGAGGGGTAAGTGCACACCTTTCACTTCTTGGCCTTCTCCCTTCAGGGAGAAGGTTCCCGAAAGGCGGATGAGGGCCCTCTGTTTCCATGTCAACCAAATCACGCTAATCTCACCATATGTCATCCTTCCTCGCTGACTGGCTGAATCTTCTCGTCCGCTGGGGCCATCTCATCGCGGGCATTGCCTGGATTGGCACATCTTTCTATTTCGTCGCCCTCGACCACGAATTGCGCAAGCGCGAAGGCCTTCCCAAGGGCGTTCTCGGCGAAGCCTGGCAGGTCCATGGCGGCGGATTCTACAACGTGCAGAAATATCTGTCGGCCCCCGCCACCCTGCCCGACCATCTTGTCTGGTTCAAATGGGAGGCCTACCTCACCTGGATCACCGGCTTCTTGCTGATGATCCTCCAATATTACATCAACGCAGATACCTATCTCATTGATGCCGCAAAGTACCCGCTCACAACCTGGCAAGCAGTGGCGATTTCGGTCGGCAGCATTGCGTCTGGCTGGATTATCTATGACCAGATATGCCGCTCACCGATCGGCATGAACACCGCTTTTCTGGGTGCGATCGTTTTTGCAATGGTGATGCTCGCGGCCTACGCCTTCACACATATTTTCACCGGCCGTGGCGCGCTGATCCATGTTGGTGCATTCATTGGCACATTGATGGCAGCCAATGTCTTCATCGTAATTATCCCCAACCAGAAAAAAATCACCGCCACACTGATCAAGGGCGAGGCACCAGACCCGCGCTTCGGCGCAACCGGCAAGCAGCGCTCGCTCCACAATACATATTTGACTTTGCCCGTGTTGCTGATGATGGTGAGCAACCACTATCCCTTCATCACCGATCATCCGCAGGCCTGGTTGATCATCGGACTTATCACCATCGGCGGCGCTACTCTGAGGCATTATCTTTTGCGAACCGAAGTCGGCGACGACCAGGCAAAAATCGCATGGGCCTTGCCGGTCATTGGCCTGGCACTGGCCCTTGCGATGACCATGACGCAGCCATCCGCACCTGTGCAATTCGCAGGTGAAGTGTCCGACGAAGACGCGGTGCAGATTTTCGCGTCCCGTTGTACATCCTGCCACGCCGCCAAACCATTGGACCCGGCATTCAAGTCTCCGCCAAAAGGCGTGGCATTTGATACGCTGGTAGATGTCAAAAAGTTCGCCCGCCAAATTGAAAAACAGGTAGTCTTTAGCCGAGCCATGCCACTCGGCAACAAAACCAAAATGACCGACGAAGAGCGCGCCAAGCTCGCAACCTGGCTGTCCAAGCAATGATCACCCTTGCCGCTGCCAACCGCATGTCCACGGGTGATTTTGCCAAGGCCTTTGGCGAAATCGCCGAACACTCGCCCTGGGTCGCCGAAGTGGCCAGCAAACAGCGCCCGTTTAAGAGCCGCGATGCAATGATTGATGCATTCAAGTCTGCAGTGCTGGATGGCAACGAAGAAAAACAGCTCACCCTCATCCGTGCCCACCCCGATCTCGCAACCCGCGCCAAGCTTTCACAGGATTCCGCAAACGAGCAGAAAGGCGTCGGCCTCGATACCTTGACCACAATTGAACTCAAACGTTTCACCGAGTTCAACGACCGATACAAATCGAAATTCGGTTTCCCCTTCATCTTAGCCGTGAAGGGCGCCACCAAACACCAGATACTTACAGCGTTTGAACAACGCATCAACAATTCTTCACGCACCGAGTTCAAGACAGCAATTGAACAGGTCTGCCGCATCATCACCTTTCGCCTCGAAGCAGGCATTTCGGCATGAACCAGGTCCTCTTCGGCCAAACGCTCAGCTACGGCAAAGCACCAGGTGACGTCCACCACGAGAGCGATGGCGCAATTGTCATCAAAGACGAGCACATCGCCTGGACAGGAAAACGCAGCGACCTCCCCGAACAATACAAATCAGTGCCAGCGCAAGATTACGGCCACTACATCATCACCGCAGGCTTCATCGATCCGCACCTGCATTTCCCGCAATACCGCATGCTTGCCGCACCCGGCAAAGACCTGCTGGACTGGCTGTCCCGCTACACTTTCCCGGAAGAAGCCCGATATGCTGATAACGCATATGCAGCGGCCAAAGCAGAAATATTCCTCGACCGCCTCATCCAGCACGGCACCACATCCGCCATGGCATTTTGTTCGGTTCACAAAGGTTGCGCCGACGCACTGTTCTCTGCAGCACAAAATCGCAACATGGCTCTCATCACAGGCAAGACGATGATGGACCGTAATGCCATTCCAGCAGTGCACGACACAGCGGAAACATCCGCGCGCGACACAGAAGAATTATATCACCGCTGGCACGGCAAGAACCGCCTGCGCTACGCTATCACACCACGCTTTGCCATCACCTCAACCGATGCACAGATGCGCGTTGCAGGAAAACTCCTCACGTCGCTCAAGGGAACGATGATGCAAACCCACATCGCCGAAAGTGTCGGTGAGATTGCCTTCGTCACCAAGCTCTTTCCCAACGCCAAAGACTACACCGACGTCTACGACAGTTTCGGATTGTTGGGTGATCACAGCTATTTCGCCCACGGCATACACCTCTCAAGCCGCGAACGGAGCAGATTGGCAGAAACCAGATCGTCGATCATCCATTGCCCCACGTCCAATAGCTTCATCGGCTCCGGCATCATGAACATGCCGGATACGCGCGATGCCAATCTTTGCTTTGGACTTGCAACCGATATTGGCGGTGGCACCAGCTACTCCATGCTCACCACCATGGGAGAAGCCTACAAACTGCAAATGCTGAATGGCTACAAGCCAACAGCGCATGAGCTGTTCCGGATGGCAACACGCGGAAATGCCGAACTGCTGCATCTCGACCACGAAATCGGCTCACTTGAAAATGGCAAATGGGCCGACATCATCGTCCTCGATCCTGAGGCAACGCCAGTACTCAAATCACGCAACGAACTCTCGCAGTCAATTGAAGATCAACTCTTCGCACTGGCAATCCTCGGCGATGACCGCGCCATTCGCGCAACATATGTCGCAGGCAAAAGGCACCATGACCGCCAACCATCCTGACCGTTTAGTCCTGCGCGCCATGTTCGATGCCGCAGTAGCAGCAGCAGCACCTGCTCTCTGCCTTCCGGAATTTCTGCCGCAAAAGCCAAAGGGACGTACAATTGTCGTTGGTGCAGGCAAAGCATCAGCAGCCATGGCCCAGGCGCTTGAACAACATTGGCAAGGAAACCTCGAAGGACTCGTGGTCACACGCTATGGCCACGCCGTCCCTTGCAAACGGATCGAAATTATCGAAGCAGCCCACCCCGTGCCGGACGCTGCTGGTACCACCGCCGCCGCACGCATGCTGCAAATGATGCAAGGCCTCACGCAGGACGATCTCGTTATCGCGCTGATATCAGGTGGTGGCTCTTCGCTTTTGTGCCTGCCCGCCGATGGCATCACTGTGGAAGAAAAACGCGCCGTTAACAAGGCACTCTTGCAATCGGGCGCACCCATTCAGGAGATGAATTGTGTCCGCAAACATCTCTCGAAAATCAAGGGCGGAAGATTGGCCGCCGCCGCGCACCCCGCTCATGTCGTAAGCCTGATCATCTCCGATGTGCCAAGTGACGACCTTGCAAGCGTCGCATCCGGCCCCACTGTTCCTGACCCCACAACATTTGCAGAGGCCCGCGACATCATCGCGCGCTACAAAATCGAGGTTCCGCAATCTGTCACGGCACATCTGCAAAAAGCAGAACACGAAACGCCAAAACCCGGCACCGCGCAGCTGTCCCGCACCGAAGCACATCTCATTGCATCACCACAAACATCACTCGAAGCCGCAGCCGGTATCGCAAGGGGTGCCGGTTTCACACCCCTCATTCTCGGCGACGCCCTCGAAGGTGAAGCGCGCGAAGTTGGAATCATGATGGCGGGCGTCGCCCAGCAAGTGCGTAAATTCGCCCAGCCGACCGCAGCACCTTGCGCCATCATTTCAGGCGGCGAAACCACAGTCACAATGAATGCCGGAGATCAAACTGCAAAAGGCGGTCGCAACGTTGAATTCCTTCTCTCACTCGCCATCAAACTGAACGGGGCAGAAGATATTTCCGCACTCGCTGCCGATACCGACGGCATCGACGGCGCATGTGAGGTAGCAGGTGCCATCATTGATCAAACGACACTTCAGCGCGCGCGCAGTTTCAGCTTGGATCCGCAGGATTTCCTTCACCGCCACGACGCCCACGCTTTCTTTGCGAAAACCGGAGATCAAATCATCACCGGACCGACACTCACCAACGTCAACGACTTCCGGGCAATTTTGATCAGATAGTGCCTGGCCGCTTCTCGCCAAACCTCGTTGCTTCCTCATAAGCCCGCGCAATGCGCAGAACCATGGCATCGTCATACATCTTCCCGATAACCTGCAGGCCGGCTGGCAATCCACTTTGCACAAATCCGCACGGCACACTGGCGGCAGGTTGCTGCGTCAGATTGAACGGATAAGTGAACGGCGTCCAGTTCACCCATTTGCCCGAAGGATCAGGCGAGTCAGGCGCCAGCCGCCCCACATCAAAGGCGGCAATCGGCAAGGCCGGGGTAACCAGCGCATCAAATTGCGCCATGAACTGCCGCATGTGTGATCCCAACAACCCACGCTGCCGGTTGGCTTCATAGACATCTTCAAAAGTCAGCGATTTTGACTGCTCAACAACATCCGCGAGCGCGGGTTCCAGCAGCGCCAGTTTTTCGGCAGAAAGCGAACCAAGCAAAAACCGTGCCCCGCCCCACCAAATAATACGGAACCACTTCGCCGGATCTTCGAATCCGGGATCAATCTCAACAATCTCCGCACCAAGATCCGCCAGCACACCCACAGCATCATCAACCAGCGCAGAGATTTCAGGATCGACCTCCACATAACCAAGATTGCGCGAGTAGGCGACTTTCACACCAGACAAAGACGTGTGCTGAAACTTTGCATAGTCGACGCCGTCCCAGGGCAATGAATGCCAGTCTCGCGCATCGGGCTTGGCCATCTCGTTCAACATCAAGGCAGCATCTTTCACATTGCGCGCCATCGGCCCAACATGCGCCACCGTTCCAAAAGCCGAAAGTGGCCACGCCGGCACGCGGCCAAAACTCGGCTTCAATCCAAATGTCCCCGTGAATGCCGCCGGAATGCGAATGCTGCCGCCACCATCAGTGCCAATTGCCAACGCACCATACCCCGCAGCAAGCGCCGCTGCTGAACCACCAGACGATCCGCCTGGCGTCATGTCGAGATTCCATGGATTGCGCGTGATGCCAGTGAGTGGCGAATCCGTAACGCCCTTCCACCCAAATTCTGGCGTGGTCGTCATGCCCATGAACACTGCACCAGCTTCCCGCAACCGCGCCACACACGGTGCATCCTGGTCCCAGCTCTGTGATAAATCTGTTATCTTTGATCCGCGCGCTGTCGGCCAGCCACGCACCAACAAAAGATCCTTGATCAAAACCGGCACGCCATCAACAGGCCCAATCGGTTCCCCCTTGCGCCAGCGGGCGGCACTACCCTCAGCCATCTGAACCGTCGTCGCTTCGTCAATTAAACGCATCGCATTAAGTTTGGGCTCCAACGCCCGCATCTGCGCAAGGCACGCATGCGCCACATCAACTGGCGAAAACTGCCGTGCCGCATAGCCCTTCAATAGCTGGTCAGCAGCGAGCCAGTTCAACCCGTTTGACGTCTCAGTTCTCACCGTCATGCCGACTCGCTTTCAACTGGAAATTGAACCCCGCAACCCTTGGCCGAAGCACGCGAAAAAGCCTCTTCCAATTGGCCAAAATACGCGAATATCACAGCTTCGTGAACATCGGCGAAAAAATAAACCTGCAAAAATCGCGCTTTATCCCCAAAATGGGGAGGGCGCGCCTCTGCAAACTTCAGTAATTTTTGTCCATCGGGCAAAGAACAGACGGCGTTCCGATGCAATGACTTTTCGCCTCTGACCGGGGGGCGAAAAATGTAGTGGGTGTGGCCAGGCTCAATTCGCCCCCTCCGAGTTCGGCTACACCCCTACATCCTGCTTCCAATACTATACGTAAAACCGCGCGGAATAATCCGTAGCTCGTAGGCCTGACGCTCCAATTCTTCACGGAAATCAGGATGGGCGATGGACATCATCGCCAGCGCCCGTTCCGGCACCGATTTCCCCTTTAAATTCACCATGCCATATTCGGTCACCACATACATGGTGTCAGACCGGTGCGTGGTCACAATGTTTCCCGGCGTAAGGCTCAGCGCGATGCGGCTCTTGCGGGTGCCTTTTTTGTCATAGGTCGAAGACATGCAGATAAATGACCGCCCTCCCTTCGACGCATATGCACCACGTACAAACTGCGCCTGCCCGCCAGTGCCGCTGATATGGCGGAACCCATCTGACTCCGAGGCCGCCTGCCCCTGCAAATCCACCTGTGTGGTGTTGTTGATGGAAACCACATTGTCATTCTGCATGATGATGTGTGGTGAATTTGTATAGTCCACCGGCTGACTCCAGAAATCAGTATTCCGGTTCATTGTCCTGTACGTATCCGCCGACCCTAACGCGAAGGTGAAAGTGAGCTTGCCCTTGTCCAGCGTCTTGTGTTCGCCGGTAACTTGTCCGTTCTGGTAAAGCTTGACGATCCCTTCCGTCATCATTTCCGTGTGCACGCCAAGCCGCTTCACGCCACTCTCCTGCAGCAAGGTACAAACCGCGTTCGGCATGCCGCCGATGCCAATTTGCAGGCAGTCACCGTCTCGAATTGCCCCGGCAATATGCGCGGCAACGGCACGGTCTATGTCACTGGGCGGTGGATTTGGAAGTTCTGGACAAATCGAGTCATCACCTTCGATAATGTAATCAACCTCGCTGACGTGAACTGCGTTCTCCACCCCTTGGACATAAGGTAGCGTCGACGATGTTTCGACGATCACGCACTTCGCCCGCTCAATGATTGCCCGATGCCACAGGTTGGCAACACCGAAATTGAAAAAGCCGTTCTCATCCGCAGGACAGCACTTGATGACCAGGACATCAACCGGTGCCACAAACCGCCGATAATAATCCGGCGTCTCGCCAAGATGCAGGGGAATATAGGAACACCTCCCCGCATCATGCTTCTTCCGGTCATAGCCAGTGAAATGCCAGTTGAAACTGTGAACCTTGCCCTCGCCTTCAGGATTTTCAAGCACCGCCCGCGGTCGCATGGATAGGCAATGACGGATCTTGATGTCGGACAATTCGCCAATTCGCACAGCCAGTGCCTTGTCAAATAAGTCCGGCTGGCAAACCGAAGTCGCAAAATCCAGCCACATGCCGGATTGCACCAGCTGCGCCGCACTCTCCGCCGTGATCGTTTTTGCATTGGCTGATGCAACTCTCATCAACATGGACGTTTCCCCTGACCAGATACACCAGCGACAATAACCCCAGCCACGACATATGGCTACCTTTCTGCGATATTTTCGCACTGCACAAAATTCTGGGGAAAGAGGGTTGGAATCTTGGACCGACCCGTGTAGGGAACCGCAAATCGGATTTCCAATACATGCCCAAGAGAACTGACATCAAGTCCATCCTGATCATCGGGGCTGGACCAATTATCATCGGCCAGGCCTGCGAGTTTGACTATTCCGGCACCCAGGCCTGCAAGGCATTGAAGCAGGAAGGCTATCGCGTCATCCTGGTCAATTCCAATCCCGCAACCATCATGACCGACCCGGAACTGGCGGATGCAACTTACATCGAGCCTATCACGCCGGAAGTTGTAGCCAAGATCATCGAAAAGGAACGTCCCGACGCCATTCTCCCTACAATGGGTGGCCAGACGGCGCTGAACACCGCGCTCTCGCTCAACAAGATGGGCATTCTCGAAAAATTCAATGTCGAACTTATCGGCGCAAAAGCCGAAGCCATCGACAAGGCCGAAGACCGTGAGCGCTTCCGCGATGCCATGAGCAAGATCGGCCTGGAATCGCCAAAATCGATGCTCGCCAATGCCTCAAGTGCCAAGGAAAAGGACCGCGATCATTACGCGTCGGAGCTTGCCCGCATCAAAAGTTCTGGCGGCGACGTCGAGACCTTTGAGCGCAGCTGGTCCGCCGGCGAAGCAGACCGGCAGCAGAATTATCGCAACCGCGCAATGGTGGAGGCATACGAGGCGATGCTCACCATCGGCCTGCCCTGCATCATACGTCCCTCGTTCACCATGGGCGGCACTGGCGGCGGCATTGCCTATAATCGCGACGAATTCTTCAACATCATCGAAACCGGTCTTGATGCTTCGCCAACCCAGGAAGTGCTCATCGAGGAATCCGTGCTCGGCTGGAAAGAGTATGAGATGGAAGTCGTCCGCGATCACGCAGACAATTGCATCATCATCTGCTCAATTGAAAATATTGACCCAATGGGCGTGCACACGGGTGACTCCATCACCGTCGCTCCTGCACTCACCCTCACCGACAAAGAATACCAGATCATGCGCAACGCCTCGATTGCAGTTCTGCGTGAAATCGGCATCGAAACCGGTGGCTCGAATGTGCAGTTCGCAGTCAACCCGAAAGATGGCCGCCTCGTCGTCATCGAGATGAACCCGCGCGTCTCTCGCTCATCAGCACTTGCATCAAAGGCAACCGGATTTCCCATCGCCAAGATCGCGGCAAAACTCGCCGTGGGCTACACACTGGACGAGCTCGCCAACGACATCACCGGGGGCGCAACACCAGCGTCCTTCGAACCATCGATTGATTATGTCGTCACCAAGATCCCGCGTTTCGCCTTCGAAAAATTCCCCGGTGCAGAACCTTACCTGACAACCGCGATGAAATCCGTCGGCGAAGTCATGGCCATCGGCCGCACCTTCCAGGAAAGCTTCCAGAAAGCTTTGCGCGGCCTCGAAACCGGTCTCAGTGGCATGGACGAAATCGCCATTCCGGGCGTCGGTGAAGGCGATGACAAGAACGCAATCCGCGCCGCGCTCGGTCAACCGACACCAGACCGCCTGCTCAAGATCGCACAGGCCTTCCGCCACGGCGCGACCGTGGAACAAATTTACGCCAGCTGCAAATATGAACCATGGTTCCTCCGCCAGATAGAAGAACTTGTGCAAATGGAAGAAACCATTCGGTCAAGAGGCTTGCCAAAAGACGCAACCAACATGCGCAAGCTCAAATCCATGGGATTCTCCGACAAGCGCCTCGCAACACTTGCAAGACTCACCGAAGAGAAAGTTGCTGCTCACCGCCGCAAACTCAACGTCCGACCGGTCTACAAGCGCATCGACACCTGCGCTGCCGAATTCGCGTCTCCGACCGCTTACATGTATTCAACCTATGAAGCAGGTCTCGCGGGCGACACAAGCAATGAAGCGCGCGTCTCGGACAAGAAGAAGGTCATGATCCTCGGTGGCGGACCAAACCGCATCGGCCAGGGCATCGAATTTGATTATTGCTGCTGCCATGCTTGCTACGCGCTGCATGAAGCAGGTTATGAATCTATCATGGTCAACTGCAACCCCGAAACCGTTTCGACCGACTACGACACGTCCGATCGCCTCTACTTCGAACCTCTCACAGCGGAAGACGTCCTCGAAATCATACATGCCGAACAGCAGAACGGCACTCTACATGGCGTCATTGTGCAGTTCGGCGGACAGACACCGTTGAAACTTGCGCACCCTCTTGAACAGGCAGGCGTACCCATCCTTGGTACCACGCCAAACGCAATCGACCTTGCTGAAGACCGCGACCGCTTTGCCAAGCTCGTGAAGAAACTCAAACTGCTTCAGCCCGAAAACGGCATCGCCCGATCAGCAGCCGAAGCAAAGAAGATCGCCAAGCGCATCGGCTTCCCCGTGGTCATTCGTCCGTCATATGTGCTCGGTGGCCGCGCCATGGAAATCGTCAAGGACGATGCCCAGCTGGATCGTTACGTGAGGGAAGCCGTGATTGTGTCTGGCGACACACCGGTGTTGATCGACTCCTATCTCTCCAACGCCATCGAGGTGGACGTGGATTGCATCTGCGATGGCAAGGACGTGTTCATTGCCGGCGTCATGGAGCACATCGAGGAAGCTGGTATCCATTCTGGTGACAGCGCCTGCTCCTTGCCGCCGTACTCGCTGAAAGCTCCAGTGATCGCAGAACTTGAAGCCCAGGCCAAAAAACTGGCGCTCGCACTCAACGTTGTCGGCCTGATGAATGTTCAATTCGCCGTGAAGGATGATCTGGTCTACATCCTGGAAGTCAATCCACGCGCCTCGCGCACAGTTCCTTTCGTGGCAAAAGTTATCGGCGTTCCCGTGGCCAAGATCGCAAGCCGCGTCATGGCAGGTGAAAAACTTGCCAGCTTTAATTTGAAAAACAAGAAGCTGAACCATGTCGCTGTGAAAGAAGCAGTATTCCCGTTCAACCGCTTCCCCGGCGTCGACACGCTGCTCGGCCCTGAAATGCGTTCGACAGGCGAAGTCATGGGCCTCGACTCGAATTACGACATGGCCTTCGCCAAAAGCCAGCTTGGTGCCGGCATGCGCATTCCGCAAACAGGTACGGTTTTTGTGTCAGTGAAGGAAGCTGACAAGACCCGCGTCCTTCCTTCCATCAAGAAACTTGTCGAACTCGGTTTCCGCATCACGGCAACAGGCGGCACTCATACCTATCTCGAAAGCAAGGGCGTGAATTCGACGAAAATCAACAAGGTGCTGGAAGGCCGTCCGCATGTTGTTGACGCAATCAAGAATGGCGAGATTCACTTGGTGCTCAACACCACTGAAACGCGCTCATCCGAATCGGACTCAAAATCCATCCGCCAGACAGCAGTGATGCAGAAAGTTCCCTACTACACGACGTTGCCCGGCATCATCTCCGCCACCAAAGCCATCGCCGCCCAGCGCGCCGACGCAATTACGGTGCGGCCTTTGCAGGATTATTTCAAGGCGTAGTGTGGAGCGCTGTGCTCAATTTGCATCAGACCGCACAAACTTGTGGGTATTCCATTAACCATTCGTTGACCATTCAAGCAACGCGACGTACCCTCAACTAGACTTATCGCACAGATTGCGACGGGTTGAGGCTTAATAAGGCGGGTGGGACAATGAAGGCGTTTTTTACAGCACAACGATCTTGTGCATTTTTGGGTTTTCTGGCGATTGGCGCAGGCAATGCGCTCGCGGCTGACAGCGAACCACTTTCATCATCA
Source organism: uncultured Alphaproteobacteria bacterium (assembly GCA_963738595.1). GTDB lineage: Bacteria > Pseudomonadota > Alphaproteobacteria > Rhizobiales > Aestuariivirgaceae > Aestuariivirga. The sequence goes on along the minus strand of CAVTXF010000005.1, from coordinate 419,963 downwards.
ACCTACGATCGCCCCGCAGTGGAGATCGGTGGCGGGATCGCGGATGATGGTGGCTCAGGCGAAATCAATCTGCTGATGCCACTTGTCTTCTCGGAAGGCAAAGACCTGTTGTTCTTCGGCGCGGATACGAAGTTCTCCGGCTTCAACATCAACGACTCAGACGATACCGTTTACAACGTCGGTGGCTACCTGGGTTACCGCCGACTGCTTGATGACGGCGCTGGCGTGGTGGGCCTGTGGGCAGGCGTAGATTATTTCAACACCAACAACTCCAACGAATTTGCCAGAGCCATTGCAGGTATCGAATATTTTGGCCCGCAGGTCATTGCCAGGGCCAATGCATTTGTACCGTTTGATTCGACGACAAGTTCATGGAGCGTCACCAGCGGTGGCTTTGTCACCACGTACGACGAAAAGGTGCCGAGTGGGTTTGACGCGGAACTTGGCCTGCGCATGGCGCTGCCGATGGTGGGCTCAGCCAAGCCCGGCGAGTTCCGCATTTTCGCCGGTGGTTATGACTTTATTGGACTCGATGACGACGGCGGCAACATTATCGGTGGCCGAACACGCGCTGAGCTTGATCTTTATCTCTTCGACGAGCACCCCGACACCCGCCTCAGCTTCGAGGCGTCTTATGCTTATGACAAGCATTCCGGCGACCAATATGGCGCGGGCCTCAAGCTGTCGATCCCGCTCGGTGTCACCAACAAGGTCACATCGCATGGCGCGAAGGACGACGTCGTTGCCGAGTTGGATTCGTTCGGCCAGGATCTGTTCCAACCCGTCCGTCGCAACCGTTCCAACGTCAGCCGCATTCGCCAGAAAAGCCGCACAGCGGTTGATACAGGTACCGGCGGTGTGGGCGGCGTAACCCTGTCCAATGTCTGCGGCGGTGCCTCAGGCTCGCTCACCCTCAACTCAGGCCTTGGCGCAACAACCATCAACCAAGGTGCACAGATCGGCATCATTGACCCGGCAGGAGCGGCAACACCTCTCAACTTGACCTTGGCCAACATGGTCAATTCAGGCGGCAAGACGCTCACGCAACTGCTGGCGTCCAGCCCGCGATCCATCAGCACCACCCTCACCTTCCCGGCCAGCACGGTCAATTTTGCATCGGATACAGTGCAACCCGCCAGTGCTGTCGCCGCCACCACCAGTGCACCGGCAGAGCAGAAAATCACTGCCACCACAGTAACGATCAATGGCAACAGCTGCTCCGCAAATGTACAGACTGAAGTCGTGCCGGTCGTTCAACCGCCTGGCTTTACGCTGGCGAATATCTGTGGTGGGACCAAGGCTGCCATCACCCTCAATGCCGGTTTTACCGCAACAACATTGGCGCAAGGAGCCTTCCTGGCCAACATTATCGATTTGAACACAGGGACCGACACTGGGAACCTGGTACTCGACATCGCGACCATGGTCGACCAGAACGGCAAGACCCTGACCCAGTTGCTGGCCAATCAGCCGCAATCAATCAGCGCTGTGTTGAACTTCCCTGCCAATTTGTGGGACCCACTGCAGTCCCGTTTGGAGACTGTATCCCCCTATAGGTCGGTAGCCGGCGTTCCTGTTGGATGTATTGAATCACTGAATTCTGCCACTTTGACTGTGAACGGCAAGTCTTGCGCGATGAATTTGGCTGTAACTCAGGCGTGTTCCATTTCTGCAGCTTCGTTCAAGGCGTCGAAAGGCAACTAATCGATCAGGGGCACCTTGACGAGGTGCCCAGTCAGCTTCGACCATTTTTGGGGCAAATATTTCCGCTCCCTTGCAAAATCGCCGATTCTGGTCCACATTGTGTACAGCCCGGCTGGAAGGTCACTTCCTTTAAGCCGGGTGCAGTTTTTCAGTACATTGGGCACACAAATGTCCTCCGCAGGGCATGTATGACCATGTGCAATCCAAGAGAGTAAGACCGATGGATAAAGTTCCGATGACCGCCGAGGGCTACAACACGTTGATCGACGAGGTAAAACTCCTCAAGTCGGTTGAACGCCCACGCATCATTCGCGCCATCGAAGAAGCGCGCGCCCATGGTGACCTGTCAGAAAACGCAGAATACCACGCAGCCAAGGAAGCACAGGGCTGGAACGAAGCCCGCGTGGCCGAACTCGAAGACAAGATCAGCCGTGCTGACGTCATCGACGTATCGAAACTGTCCGGCGACACGGTGATGTTCGGCGCGAAAGTATCCCTCATCGACGAAGACACTGAAGCAAAGGTCGTTTACCGCATTGTTGGCGACACCGAAGCTGACGTGAAGCAAGGCAAGATCTCGATTTCCTCGCCAATCTCCCGCGCCCTGATCGGCAAGAAAAAGGGTGACAGCGTCGAAGTCAGCACCCCTGGCGGCGGCAAGAGCTACGAAATCGAAAAGGTCAGTTTCGGCTGACCTCTGCTACGGCAGCGGCACCAGCGGCTCGTCCTTTGAGGTGTGAAGCACCAGCGATGTCTTCACACTGTCGACATTCGGTGCCTTCGCCAACGCGCCAAGGACAAAGCTTTGCAATCCAGCCATGTCCCGCGCAACACAGCGCAAGATGAAATCCGTGACCCCCTGGACCGCATGGCATTCGCGCACGATTGGCCAGCCTTTCACGCGACGCTCGAAATCGGCCACTTCATTCTGCGCCTGGCTTTTCAGCCCGACGAGAACAATCATCTCAACTTCATAACCAAGCTTTCCGCGGTCAAGTTGCGCCCGATATCCGTTGATATAACCCGCCGCCTCCAGCGCCTGCACGCGCCGCAATGTGGGTGGCGGTGACAACCCCACGCGATCCGCAAGCTCCACATTGGTCACGCGGCCTTCGCGCTGCAATTCCTTGAGAATCTTCCAGTCAATCGTATCCGGTGCGCCGCGCTTGTCCATGGCCAGACGTATACGCAATTATATTTCGCGGCGCGAGCCTGTCGTTTTAATCCCACGAGAGCATTTTGTACTTGACAGCGTACGCTGGATGGGCTATATATGGATACATTCGCCAGAGGTGAAACACGGACACCCCCATCCCGCCAAAAGTCTTGAGCCGATCAGGAAGACGACGGTGTAGCCGTTCTCAATTGATGGTACCAAGTAATTCGACAGGCGATTCTGTTAAAATTTTTCTCAGCGCGAGTGCCAGTTTTTCGTCGCCCTCAATCGTAAAGTGGCTGTCAGGCAGATAGCCGCGCGCGTCTGCCGGTGCAATCACTGCAGCAGAATTCAGGTTGGCGATGTTTTCAGCATCGAGCGTCACTTTCAGCGCACGGTATAAATGATCCGAATAACCAAAATTGTTGACGACATAGATCACGGGCTTGATACCGCGTGCGCGAGCAGCAATCGCGAAATGCTTGATGATACGACGAGCCGCCAGAACTTGTTCACTGTCTTCTCGGTAACCACTCGTGCTCAGAGATGCTGTACGCACGGTTTTTGTAAGCTGCTGTCCGTAAGCACGGCGCAGAAGCCTTGCTATGGAAGAGTAGTCGAAAACATCGCGCCTGAACATCACAGAACTGTAAGAGGCGTCACCCCGAGACATTTCCCTGATTGCGGAATCCCATTTTTGCCGATCGGAAATGGTCTCACAATATTTCTCAAAACTTTCATAAGGAGGCTTGATCACCTTTATTGCGCCGCCATCATCAACAAGCCGATCAGCAGTGTATGGGAAGGGATTATCAAAATAGTTGAGCATTGGCGACGCGGAATTGAGATTTGCAATAGTGGCGGACATAATCCCAAGTACAGCAAATTCGGAATTTACTTTGTCGCGGTCAAATGCGCCGACAGACCAGTTTGGCGGAGCTCCTGGAGCACCAACACTGCGAACCGAGAAATCCTTGTTCAAGCGCGCAAAAGCTTCAGACAACAAAACCGTATGCGACATTCCGTAGAAGGTAACTGTATGTACAGAGCCTACTGGTGATTGTTGCACAGCCGTGAAAGGTTCATACCACCCTGAAAGCGAGATGGGTGCGGTCAGGCTCTTGTCGCAATTGGTCATGCGCAGAAGTTTGCCCTCTACAGAGCGTCCGTAATCGAAATAGCTCGCTATCTTCGGTGGGTCGATGACCTTCGGATCGATTGGATAAGGAAACAACGACTGAATGGCCACGTCAATAACCACGAGCCAGGCCACTGCCCAAGCCATGATCTTCGCACCGGCCCGCAGCATGGTCGCTCTGCTAGAACTGGAAGTAGATGAATTGTGCGGGTTCATTGCTGGTGCCCAAAATGACGACAGTTAACATGAGCGCGACAGCGAGGCCGCGGATGGGGAATGCGATTCTCTTATAGAAGTGTGTTTTGCCGTAAATATATTCTGTCAATTCGAGAATGGCGAGCAATGGCAAGCCCGCAACTGCGCTCAGACGGGGTGACGTACCGCTGTAGTTGAAATTGCCAACATCCACAAAAAGCAGCTTTGTCATATAAGCAATCTGGTCAAACGAATGAGCGCGGAACAGCAGCCAGCCGTAACATGTGAATATGAAGAAGATAGGGATGAAGAATAGTTTAGTCCAGTTGGGTGATGCAGAGGCCCGTGTACCGCGCAAAGTACGCCAGATGCGATACATGCACAGCATTGTTCCCTGATAGAAGCCCCACAGAACAAAATTCCATGATGCCCCATGCCATAGGCCGCCGAGAACCATTGTAACCATCAAATTGCCTGAGACTCGCGCTGGCGAGCCGTTGTTGCCACCCAATGGAATATAGAGATAGTCGCGCAACCAGGTCGAAAGGCTGATGTGCCAGCGTCGCCAAAATTCCTGTGGATTGGTCGAAAAATATGGGAGCTTGAAATTGACCATCAAATCAATTCCCAGGAGTTTCGACACGCCGCGGGCAATGTCAGAGTATCCAGAAAAATCGCAGTAAATCTGGACCGCAAAGAAAACAGTAGCAGTAATGACGTCGATCCATGTCAGCGTGCCAGAACTGTTGTAGATCTGGTCAACGACAGGCGCTACGCCATCCGCGATACCTACTTTTTTGAAGAAGCCCAGAAGTATCAGGTACAATCCCCGGAAAGACTGGTCGAGCGTTATCCTTCGCGGAGACGAAATTCTTGGCAAAAGATTGTTGGCGCGCTCGATAGGCCCCGCTTGAAGTTGGGGGAAATAAGATACGAACAACGCAAAATTAGCAAAGTGGTCGGTCGGTTTCACCTCCCTGCGATATATGTCAATCATGTAAGCGAGTGATTGGAAGGTGTAAAAGGACACGCCAACAGGCAAGATCACATTCAGGAGAATTGGTTCTGCTTCGATCCCGACCAGATGCAAGGCAGACTGCATGCTGCTGGCAAAAAAATTGAAATACTTGAAGAAGCTGAGAATGCCGATTTGGACCGTCAGACTGATCAGGATGCATGCTTTGCGCCTGACCGCCTCGCTTGCTCTGGTCAGCAATTCATAGGCAAGCGCGGCAAGAAGCAGAAACACGACTGACGCTGAGAGGGTCATCCAAGTATACTGGGTGTTTATGAGGTTGTTGGGATCCCGGAAATCCAAGCTCACGAAAACAATGGATGCGAAGATGAGAAATGCAGCTGGAATAACTTTTTGAACTGAAGTGAGTTTGCCGCGCTCAAGCACCAAACCAAGCCAGTAGTCCATCGACGTTGAAAACGCGATGAGGAACAAAAACCTTACATCCCACCAGCCATAGAAGAAATAACCAGCCGCAAGCAACAAATAGTTCTGCACCTGAAACCGCGAAAGCCGGTACAGGACGTAGACTACGATCAGGAAAACAACGAACTCTGGAGAATTGAAAAGCATGCCGACTACAAGGATAAAATTCAACGCCAATTCGCGTCGTTAAGCCGTTTTGGCAATCCAAACCTTCAGAAGGAGTTAATGAGCGGCAATGACGACATCGCAAGCCGCAACTGACAGTGCAAACTGAAAGCCACAACGGCCAGGAAAATTCGAAGATTGTGGACCATGCGGATCATTCTTGGCGGGCAGCGGTCAAGTTGTTACTTTCGTCACCCGCTCGCCACCGTGAGCCTCCCTCTCCCTAAAGGAAGAGATACCGAGCGCAGCGAGGGAGCCCTCGGCTCCGAAATCCACACACCCTTCCCAACCCTTGCCTCAATCCCTACATCAGCTATGCTAAAACCTCATACCTCTTTTGGCCTCACTCGGAGAACCCCATGTCGACCCGTCATTCTCGCGTTCTCATCCTTGGCTCGGGCCCAGCTGGCTATACGGCTGCAATCTATGCGGCCCGCGCCATGTTGAAACCGCTGGTGGTTGAAGGCATTCAGCCGGGCGGGCAACTGACAATCACCACGGATGTTGAAAATTACCCAGGCTTTGCCAAGACCATCCAGGGACCCTGGCTGATGGAGGAAATGAAGGCCCAAGCCATCCACATGGGTACCGAGGTCATTTCCGACACCATTACCGAAGTGAAACTGCGCAACACGCCGATCTGGCTCAAGGGCGACAGCGGCACGGAATACACCTGTGATGCGCTGATCATTTGCACTGGCGCACAGGCCAAATGGCTGGACTTGCCGAGCGAAGAACAGTTCAAGGGTTTTGGCGTTTCTGCCTGCGCCACCTGCGACGGATTCTTCTATCGCCAGAAAAAGGTGCTGGTCGTCGGTGGCGGCAACACCGCTGTTGAAGAAGCGCTGTTCCTCACCAACTTCGCCAGCGAAGTAACAGTCGTGCATCGCCGCAATGAGTTTAAAGCGGAGAAGATTTTGCAAGACCGCCTGTTCAAGCACCCGAAGATCAAGGTGATCTGGGATTCAGCACTCGACGAAGTGCTGGGTACATCTGATCCCAAGGGCGTCACATCCGTGCGCCTGAAGAACGTGAAATCCGGCGCCTCCCAGGAATTGTCCGTGGACGGAGTATTCATCGCCATCGGCCACAAGCCGGCAACCGAATTATTCGTAGGCCAGTTGCCATTCAAGAACGGCGGCTACCTGCAAACGGCACCATGGTCCACGCAAACTGAAATACCCGGCGTTTATGCCGCTGGCGACGTGACTGACGATATCTATCGCCAGGCGGTGACAGCCGCTGGCATGGGCTGCATGGCAGCCCTCGAAACCGAACGCTGGCTGCACACGCAAGAAGCCGGCAACAAGATCGCAGCGGAGTAACACATGGACTGGGATAAACTCCGCATCTTTCATGCCGTGGCCGAAGCGGGCAGCTTCACCCACGCCGGCCATGAACTGAACCTGTCGCAGTCAGCTGTCAGCCGCCAGATCAGCGCGCTGGAGGAAGATTTAAAAGTTCCCCTCTTCCATCGCCACGCGCGCGGCTTGATCTTGACCGAACAGGGCGAGGTGCTGCACCGCACGGCGCACGAGGTATTTTCAAAGCTCGAAGCCGCGAAAACCCGGTTGATGGATTCGAAGGAAAAGCCGTCTGGTGAATTGAAAATCACCACAACGGTGGGCCTTGGCTCTGTCTGGCTCACGCCGCGCATCAAGGAGTTCATGGAGCTCTATCCCGACATTCAGGTAACGCTGCTTTTTGAAGACGCTGAACTCGACCTTTCGATGCGCGAGGCCGATGTCGCCATCCGCCTGCGCCGACCGACACAGGCCGACCTCATCCAGCGCAAGCTTTTCACCGTGCATCATCACGTTTATGCATCACCCGATTATGTCAAACGCTTCGGCATTCCAAAGTCAGTGGATGACCTCGACAAACACAAGATCCTGATTTTCGGCCCCACCGAGGGCTATCTGACCAACTTGAACTGGCTGGAAACCGTGGGCCGTCCGGAAGGCAGCCCGCGCCCCGTCGCCCTGCGGGTGAACAATGCCTATGGCCTGCGCCGCGCTGTGCAGTCAGGAGCTGGTATCGCAACGCTCGCCGACTACATCGTGGCCGCCGAAACCGCCATCGTACAAATCGACCTGCCCATCGACGCGCCTGATTTCGAAACCTATTTCGTCTACCCGGAAGAACTGAAAGACACCCGCCGGGTAACTGCTTTCCGGGATTTCATCGTCGCCAAGGCAAAGGAGTGGAGCTTCTAGCCGCTCACGCAAACGTGAACGTACTGATCGCAAGAATTTCTCATGGCACCCATGCATCAAACGCGATGGTGCAGCAAAAAATCCAGATGCATCATGCACCAAGAATCAAAGCCGTGTTGCCATTGCCCCCAAGGCAACGCGGAAACCCCGCCTCCCCCGCGGCGGTTGGAAAGGCCGGACCCCTCGTCCGGCCTTTTGTTTTACATATAAAGCTTCTCGCCTTCGAGCCCCTTGTACAGGCTGGCAACGAACTCACCATAGCCATTGAACAAATGCGTCGGCACTCGCTCACCGCTGCCCAGCATCTGTTCATTGGCCTGGCTCCAGCGCGGATGGTCAACCGCCGGATTCACATTGGCCCAGAAGCCATATTCACTGGCATTGAGCGTTTCCCAGAAACTCACTGGCCGCTCCTTGGTGAAACTGATCCTGGTCACCGACTTGATTGACTTGAAGCCATATTTCCACGGCGTGTGCAGCCGCAGCGGCGCGCCCATGCTTTTCGGCAGTGTCTTGCCATAGGCCCCCGTCACCATGAAGGCGAGTTCGTTTGTGGCCTCCGCCAGCGTCAGGCCTTCCACATAAGGCCAGGGATATTCAGTGAAAAATCCGGGCTTCTGCCCCGGCGCGACCTCGGGTTTGTTGAACGTCTCGAACCGCAGGTATTTGGCGTTGGTTGTTGGCTTGGCCAACGCAACGAGCTGGCTCAATGGGAATCCCGTCCAAGGCACGACCATTGCCCAGGCTTCGACGCAGCGATGCCGCACAACCCGGTCTTCCAAAGTCATCTTCTCTACAAGTTCGGAAAAATCCAGCGTCATTGGTTTTTCAACTTCACCATCAATCACGATGGGCCATGGCGAAGTGGCAAGCGCTTCCGCCGCCTCGGAAATGCGTTTTGAAGAACCGAATTCATAGAAATTGTTAAACGTCGTATTTGCGGTTTCGTCGGTAACAGGCCGCCCGGCATCCGCAAATTTCGGATTGGCTGCAGCCTTGGCATCTCGCGCCAGCAGAACACCGCTGGCAGCACCTGCAACTGTGCCAGCCATGAATTTGCGCCGATTGAGAAAGACGTTCTCCGGCGTCACCAGTCGTTCCGGCAAGTCCCAGCCGCGTGGTCGAATGATGTTCATCACAAATCTCCGTTTGACCACATATACGAGGACACGCCACTGCAGCGCTATTCAATTGCTCTCACAATGGCGTGTCTGGGATTGGACTATAGGTATTAAGCAGCAACGCCCTTCTGTCCATTTACGACCAAGTCCGCGGCCCGTCCCGTAAGCTCGGCCATGTGATCTGCCCGGTACGAGAACGTGCCAACCCCCGCCGTTGCCGACCGCAGCTCAATGATCAGCGATGCGATCTCGGCTTCCGGCATATGCGCCTTCACCGTATCCCAGCCGGGCCAACCTTCGCGCCCGTCAAAGCCCAGCAGTTGTCCGCGATGCCCGGAAACGATTTGGTTTACGCGTGGCGTTGCATCCGATGGAACATGGATATCGACGGCAACAATGGGTTCCAGTAGCACCGGAGAACATTGTGGCACACCATCAGCCATCGCCGTGCGAGCCGCCATCTTGAATGCTATTTCGGACGAGTCGACGTCGTGATACGACCCATCAGCCAGGTTCACGTTGAAATCAACGACCGGAAAACCAAGTGGCCCCTTGCCCATCCATTCCCGCACACCTGCCTCAACAGCGGGGATATATTGCTTGGGAACCACGCCACCTGAAATCGTGTCGGTGAACTGGAAACCGCTGCCGCGCGGCAAGGGTTTGATGTCGATCACCACATCGCCATACTGCCCATGCCCCCCGGATTGCTTCTTGTGCCGCCCACGCAAAGATATCGGCTTGCGGATCGTTTCCTTGTAAGCCACTTGCCGGGGCCTTGTTTGTGCCGTCACGCCAAACTTCCCAGCGAGCCTTTCGAGCCCGACACGCAAATGCATCTCGCCCTGCCCCCATAAAACCATTTCATGCGTATCGTGATTGTGATCGAGGCTGAATGACGGATCCTCATCCACCAGCTTCTGCACTGCACTGGTGAGTTTCACCTCATCCTTGCGATCAGCCACCGATACCGCCATACCATAAATCCCGTGCGCAGGAGGCGGCAGCGAAATCTGCTTCACCGCATTCTTGCCCGACGAAAGCGTTTCGCCTGTTCTGAAAGTCTCCAGACGTCCCAGAGCCACAAGATCACCAGCGACAGCTTTTGAGACCTTTTTCTGGGCCTGCCCCTGCATCGAGAAAACACCCGCAATGCGTTGCGTTTCACCAGCGCCATTGATCAGCGTTGCGCCATCCGCCAGCTCGCCCGTCAACACCCGCGACAATGAAAGCTTGCCACCATGCGGCGTTTGCAACGTCTTGACGACCTGCACGATTGCGCCATCGCCATTGGTAACGCCCAATCGCTTCACAGTTTCACCAACGCCCGGCACATCATGCCGCAACGATTTCAACAACCGCCCGATGCCATTGCCATGCTCAGCCGAACCAAACAGCACCGGCACCACAAGCCCTTCGCCCAGCTCGCGCCGCAGGTCTTCGAATATCTGGTCACGCGGCGGTTGCGCATCCGACAGCAGTTGTTCCATGAGCGCATCGTCATGGTCCGCGAGTTTCTCGAGCATCGAGAACCGCTCCGATTTTTCCAGCTCCGCAAGATCAGCCGGGAGATCCACAACTTCGCTCTCTGCCTGCTCGCGATAAATATGCGCCCGCTCCAATGCGAGATCGACATAGCCAACAATTGCAGCGCCTTTCATGATCGGCAATTGCCGCAACACCAGAGGTCGCGCACTGGCAGGCTGCAGCCAGCTCAACACATCGCGCGGGCTTTCTTCTGACTTGTCAATCTTGTTGAGAAACAAGAGATGTGGAAGGCCTATATCTTCCAGGGTTTTGAGAATGACCTGCAAGGCAGGTGCCTTCTTCGAATCGGCTTCGCACACCACGATGGCAGCATCGCAGGCCGACAGCACAGCGCGCGCATCTTCTGCAAACTCGACCGAACCCGGCGTATCGAGAAACGTGAATGTCTCATCAAGATAACTGACTTGCGCGCAGTTCAGTTCAACGCCCATCGCATGCGATCGCGCCTCCGGCGACCCATCGCCAACTGATGAACCATCCGACGGTTTTCCTTGTCGCTTGATGGCACCAGCACGAAACAGGATGGCCTCAAGCAGGCTTGTCTTTCCGCTTTGAAAGGGACCGACGATTGCGATTGTTCGCGGTCCCAATGGATGTCTGCCAGTTGTCAATGTCATGATGTACCCTCCGTTGCTGATTCATTTGCAATGAGGGGCCGCCGTTACGACGACTCAAGAAGGAGGCGCACCACGACGGCTCCACACCGTCATAGTGACTCCAAAACTCGATTGTCGCAAGGGCCGGTTTGGTTCGTGGTCACGCGCCATAAGTCAGAGCTTCGGATGGTCGATTGCCTCCGCCCAAGCCCGACATCCTCCGCTTCACGCGGAGGAGCCACGGGCAAAATAAATGCAGATTCCGGTACCGGGCTGAATTACCTGTCATACCGCAGCGACAGGCTGGCAACACCGGCTGCAATATTGAGGCCGGTCTGGGCTTGCACGCTGAGTGGCTGCAAGTTGATCGACTGACGGAAACCACCAACCAGAATATTCGCGCCAAGGCCCACGCCAGCTGTTGCTTCTGCACTGATGCCGGAATAGCTGCCCTTCAATGAACCAGCTTTCATTTTGCCGGGTGCAAACACCACCCAGCCCATGATCGTATCTGTCGTAACGCCGATGTCGATGCCAAGCTTTCCGATTGAACCGACGTAGTGCTCCGACTTCCCGCCACCAGCCGGCCTGTAGACGCAGTCCACGCCTTTTGCCGAGCCAATGAAGAAGCCAGCGCCGCCTTCAACACGGCAGCTTAGCACGCCAATCTTTACGCCTGCTTCAGCGACTGCTGGAACTCCCAGCAACGTCAGAGCAGCAAATGATGCGGCCAAGATCTTTTTCATGAATGTAAGGCTCCAAATATTTACGCGTTCAGATTCTCAATGCCATTGTGTCGGCATTGCGGCAGGCAACTCAAGCGCCAACAAACTATAGGTTACGCCCCAAGAAGTCCCTTTTACCCAATTCAACACCGTTATGCCTCAGAATATTATAGGCTGTCGCAAGGTGAAAGTAAAAATTAGGAAGTACAAATGTGTGATAATACATATCACCACTCATCGTTGCTTCCTCATTGCGGCTTACCCTTACAGTTACCGGACGTTTGTCAGCATCGTTAAACTTTGAAACATCCAGCCCTTCCAGGAAAGCCACTGTTTTCGCAATGCGGCCATGCAATTCCGGGAAGGTCTTTTCGACATCCGCATAACTTGGAACTGCAATGCCGGTAAGTCTCGCACCGCACCCCTTGGCAAAATCTGTCACCAGCTGCACCTGCTGCGTGAAAGCAAACATGTCCGGGAACAGCCGGAAGTTCAACAGCGCGTCAGGATTGATCTTTCGCGCCTCGCAATGCGCCTCTGCCTTGCTGAGCAAGGCATCAAGAGACTTCAACCCGTGCAACAGGTGTGGAACGGTCCGGTCGAACATATGGTGATCCTATTCTATTTCAGGTTTGCACAGAAGCGCTGAATGCGCTGACAGGCGTCTTCAAGTTTTTCCGTCGCAGTGGCATACGATATGCGGAAATAAGGCGACGTACCGAAAGCCGCGCCATGAACGGCAGCCACACCTTCTTCAGCCAGAAGTTCACTGACGAAGTCTTCGTCAGTGGCTATCACCTTACCAGATTTCGCCGTCTTGCCAATGGCACCTGCGCAAGATGGATAAACATAAAATGCTCCTTCAGGCCGTGCGCAAGTCAGCCCTTTGGCCTGATTGAGCATGGACACCACCAGGTCGCGCCGCTGCTTGAACACCTTGTTGTGACGCGCGATGAACTCCTGTGGACCGTTGAGTGCTTCAACCGCCGCCCATTGCGCAATGGATGACGGGTTTGACGTGGATTGCGACTGCAACTTCGCCATCGCCCTGATCAAGACTTCGGGCCCCGCGCCATAACCAATCCGCCAGCCGGTCATGCAATAGGATTTGGACACCCCGTTCATCGTCAGCGTCCGGTCATAGAGACTAGGCTCGACCTGGGCAATGGTGGTGAATTCGAACGCGTCATAGACGAGGTGCTCATACATGTCGTCAGTCAGGATCCAGACATACTTGTACTTCTTCAAGACTTCGGCAAGCGCGGCAAGCTCTGCCCGCGAATAGGCGGCGCCACTCGGGTTGGAGGGTGAATTGAGGATCACCCACTTGGTTTTGGGCGTAATCGCCTTTTCGAGGTCCGCCGCCAGCAATTTGAACCCATGCTCCGGCGAGCCCTGCACGATAACCGGCTTGCCTCCAGCCAACATGACGATATCCGGGTAGCTGACCCAATAGGGAGCCGGGACAATAACTTCATCCCCTGGATTCACAGTTGCCATCAAAGCATTGAAAAGCACTTGCTTTCCGCCAGTTCCGACAGAAACCTGCGAGGTCGCGTAACTCAACTTGTTCTCGCGTTTGAACTTGTCAACGATGGCCTGCTTGAGCTCGGGAATGCCGTCAACCGCTGTATACTTGGTCTTTCCTGCCTTGATTGCATTGATCGCCGCATCCTTGATATTGTCCGGCGTGTCAAAATCCGGTTCCCCGGCAGCAAGTCCGATGACGTTTTCCCCCGCTTTCTGCAACGCCATAGCTTTGTTTGAGATAGCTATTGTCGCAGACGGCTGGATACGGTTTAAGGCTTCGGATATAAAACCCATGGATGTCAAACCTCACAAGAACAAAAATCCGGCGATCACTTAGGGCCAGGTGAGCACAGCCGCAAGCCAATTCGCCAGAATGTCATTTCCCGTCCAAGTCATAGGTCCAATCACGTGAGCCAGCAACCTGTCCTCGTTGCGGGCGCCGGCATAGCCGGTTTGGCCACCGCCATTGGTCTGGCCCAAACCGGACTTCCCGTCATCTTGCTCGAACGCTCAGACCTTGGCAACGAGGTTGGCGCAGGCCTCCAGCTCGGCCCCAATGCGGTCAGGGCTCTCCAAAAACTGGGAGCCTGGGATGCCGTGCAGAGGATCGTATCCACTCCCCCGGAAATTCAGGTACGCGACGGCCGCACGGGCCACATCCTGCAGTCGGTCGATCTCGGCAGCAGTTTTGTAAGGCGCTACGGTGCTCCCTATTGCCTGGCATTGCGCAAAGACCTTCACGCCGCCCTGCTCGACGTCGCACACCACCAACCACTCATCAGCATTTGGGAAAACTGCGACGTAAAAGATGTCGTCGAAAGCGACGTTGGCGTGACAGTCAACAACGCGGTTCAAGGCCTCTGTCTGATTGCCGCAGACGGAGTGCATTCGCGCATTCGCCAGACAATTTTTCCCGGAACGCGCACGCGCGCCTTGCGTCACACAATTTTCCGCAGCCTTGAACCCTTGCCGGAACGCTTGCCCGGCGTGAATCTCGATTGCGTCAATCTATGGCTTTGCGACGGAGGCCATGTTGTACACTACCCCGCCGGTCTCGAACACAAGCTGAATATTGTGGTGGTCGCTGATCGGCAGATCAAACATCCTTATTCAGCCTTCGCCCTTGTCCACGAGCCTTTGGCCCGCGTGCTTGGATCGGCGCAGAAATATCTCACTTGGCCGGCATTGGCAGCTCCGGAATTGCAAACCTGGCATCGCGGCAAGATCTGCCTCACTGGCGATGCAGCACACGGCACTGTGCCATTTCTCGCCCAAGGTGCCGCCATGGCAATTGAAGATGCCGTTGCCATGCAAACAGCAGTCTTGAAATCAGCAACCGCAGAGGCCGCGTTTGCCACCTTCACGGAACAGCGCATTAGACGCACAGCCAAACTTGATCGCCAATCGCGTCGCATGGCCACACTTTACCATGCAACCGGCATCCTCGCCGCGGCCCGCAATACCGTGATGCGGACAAACGCGGTTAACGCCCTGAGAACCGTTGATTGGATCTATGCGTATTAGATTTGTTGAAGACATAATTATGCAAGATTGATCGCTATACTGATCACAATTGAGTGTGCCCGAGAATAATCTGGAATAGAACTGCGCAAATCTGTGTAATTCATGAACCAAGGAGAATTGCAGCAATGAACAAATTTATCCTCGCATTTGCAGCCGGAGCAGCATTGGCCATCCCTGCCCATGCATTTGCCGCCGGAAGCGAACCTGATACGTCGACCAAGACCGAAGCGGAATCACCGAAGAAATTGAAATGCAAAAAGGGTGAAGTCATCAAGACCGTAACCAAAGACGGCGTCAGCAAAAAGATTTGCGCCAAGGTTACGACCGGCATTCTGCCCGATGCAGACCTTTACAACCAAGGCCGCTTGCTCGCCAAGGAAGGCGAATATGATTGGGCGCTCGAAGTCCTTGCAGCAGTCAGCAATCAGAACGATCCTAAAGTTCTGAACTACACCGGCTACAGCCATCGCAAGGCCGGTCGTCTCGAAATCGGTATCAGCTATTACACCAAGGCTCTGGCCATCAATCCTGATTTTGTCCTCGCCCGCGAATATCTCGGCGAAGGCTATGTCGCTGCCGGCCGCGTCGACCTCGCACAAGTGCAACTCGCCGAAATCGCAAAGCGCTGCGGCGAAACATGCGAAGAGTTCAAGGACCTGAAACAAGCCATCGACACTGCTGTCAACTGACCACTGGAGACGCCTGCTTGCGACCTTGAGGGACAATCCGGGCGTAATCTCCGGATCCCCACCTTGCGATGCCCAGTCGCGCAGCCAGCGCTGGTAACAGCACCCCAAGCTCGTCTTCCAACGTCCATGGCGGGTTCACGATAATCAATCCTGAACCCGCCAGCCCGCCTTCGGCAAAAGCCTCGCGCACCATCAACTTTGCACCAATGATGTCAGGGATCTCCGCAGCCCCGATCGCTTCGATCAATTCCTTTTCATAGACTGCTGTCTTGATGGGATACCAAATGACAAAAACCGCATTTGCCATCCGCCGATAAGCCTTGCTCAACATCCGTACAACGCGCTCTCGCTCATCAGGAACTTCGTAGGCAGGATCGATCAATACCACGGCCCGCCGCTCGCTAACCGGCAACAGCGAAGTGAGCGCAACTTGCGCATCCAGTCCAAGCACCTTCACCCGCTTGTCGGCAGCGAATTCCCGTTCAACAAGTTTCTTTGTTTCCGGATGTAATTCATTGAAAAACATACGATCTTCAGGGCGCAACAAGGTTGCGGCAAGAACCGGCGATCCGGGATAGCGCCGCAGTTTCCCTACCGCATTCACGTTGCCGAGCACTTGCCTGTAAGCGGCCAGCACCTTTTCAACACCAATGTCAAAAGGCGCAGCTATTTTGGCCACACCGTCTTGCCACTCCAGAGTTTTTCCGGCTTCGACCCCAAGAAGGTCATATGTCCCGGCCCCGGCATGCGCATCAATGAAGGCAAACGGCTTCGCCTTCGTTTTCATCAGCTCAAGTACCCTTGAAAGCACCACATGCTTGAAAACGTCAGCGTGGTTTCCGGCATGAAAAGCATGTCGATAGTTCATCAGTCTGCGTACCCCCTCTTGACCCCCGAAGGGTAAGCCCTCGTTTTATCGTTAAATATCCATAAATACTTTAGGTCATATTTGAACCATCAGACAGCGCGAAAACCTTAATCCTGACACAGGTCATAGGTTTAACGTGCCAGGCAGGAAATATGACATGGCTACAAAAACGAATATTCTTATTTTGGCAACACTGGCACTCAGTTTAGGTGCCTGCGCGAACACCAGCCTTTTTAAGGATTCACAGCCTGAGCCAACGCTCACCCCAGAACCAGGCCTGTCAAGCACTGGCGCTGCCATTTCGGCTGCAGAAATACGTACAGCATTGGCCGGAAAAAGCTGGCGCTGGAAAGGCCCGAACAACAACGGCGTAACCCTTTTCGCAGAAGATGGCACATCCTTGATTGAAGTCACCGGCAAAGGCACGACGACCGGAAAGTGGCTCGCAAAGGACGGTGAACTCTGCGAGAGCGTTGCTCCCGCGCCATTCCTGCCCACCGGTTCACCAATGAGCTGCCGACCATTCAGCGGAACCGGCGGAAATTACCGCGTCGGCAACGCCGATTTCTCGCTGTCTTCATAAAGCATCGCAGTTTCGCCATAACTCCAGCACGTATTCGCCACCACTCCCGCCTAGATTACATGAAACAGGCAGGAGTCAGCGATGTATGTCTATAATGCGCTAAGCCGCCGCGCCTTGCTCATGGGCTTGGCAGCTGTCGCTTCTGCGCCCGCCATGGCAGGAAATCCGTTTTATGACGGCGACGTCACGCCTGATGGCCGCGATCCGGCATTGTTTCCACCGGCGGAATCACCAATCGATTTCCCGATCCCGGTGGCCAAACTTTCCCTCATCCCGGATCAGTTCCACCGGCAAGTGGTCACATACGAAGGCTTCGAGGAAACCGGAACCATCGTCGTCGATCCAGCACAACGCTTCTTGTATCACGTGCTCGAAAGTGGCTCTGCCGTTCGCTATGGCGTGGGCGTCGGACGCGCCGGCTTTGCCTGGACAGGGGAAGCAACTGTCGGCATGAAACGCCGATGGCCCCGCTGGTTACCGCCCATCGAAATGACCCAGCGCGATGTGAAAGCCGCGGTCTGGCTCAACGGCATGCCCGGTGGTCCGGAAAATCCACTGGGCGCCCGCGCCCTTTACCTCCATGCCGACGGCATAGACACGCTTTACCGCATCCACGGCACCAATGAACCGCAATCAATCGGCAAGGCAATGTCATCAGGCTGCATCCGCATGCTCAATCAGGATGTCGCCGAATTGTTTGATCAGGTTCCCGTTGGCACTCGCGTTATAGTCCGGGGTGCGGAAGAAAATGTGATAGCAGAGCAAGCCATCTGACGCCGCTTGCGGCGCATGATTCTCATTTGCTAAAGGCACACTTATGAATCGCTTCGCGCTCGCTCTCTTCCCGCTGTTTCTTGCCGCCTGCTCAAACTCTCCGCAGGGAGTGCGTGTGGTGAATGGCGGAACATCTGCCATGTCTGATCAGGAAGGCCAGGCGATCCGCAACCTGCAAGGTGGCGAGGTCTCATCCGCCATTTCAGGCCGCACATTCCAATACACCAGAAGCGATGGCAACGGCATTGTAACCTACAACGCCGATGGAACGATGGCCATCCAGGATGATACCAAGGGCACTTCCAACGGCAATTGGACAGTGAATGGAGAACAATACTGCGAAATCTTCGGCAAGGGCGCAGCGCAGGAATGTGGCGTATTCAAATCAACTGGTGACGCATATTTCGCCGCCAATTCCCGACTCGTCGAGATGAAAATCTGATCACACCAGGAACGGATTGGTCGTACGTTCGACCCCAAGGTTGCTCGATGAACCGTGGCCGGGCAGGAACTGCACATCGTCACCAAGTGGCAGGATTTTGGTCTTGATCGCATGTATAAGGGAGTCATGGCTGGACAACCGCAAATCCGTCCGGCCAATTGATCCATGAAACAAAACGTCACCCATGATCGCAAACCGGTTGGCGTCGTTGAAAAAGACAACTGATCCTGGCGAATGTCCCGGCGCATGGATGACCTTGAAAGTGAACCCTGCAGCCTCCACCGTATCCCCATCCTGCAACCACCGGTCCGGCGTCACGTTTCGCCCGCCTTTCATGTCATACTGAAGGCCGCGCACTGCCAACTCGTCGAGGAAAAACTTGTCGGCAATGTGAGGCCCTTCGATGGGAGCCTTCAGCCTTTCCCGCAATTCATCAGCCCCGCTGGCATGATCGACATGCCCATGCGTGAGCAGGATTTTCTCGACCGTCATGCCCACCTTGCTGATGGCATCCTCAATCAGTGCGAGGTCTCCGCCAGGATCCACCACCAGCCCTCGCTTGGTCACCTCGTCAAAAACGATGGAACAGTTCTGTTGAAACGGCGTGACCTGCACGACCCCAATACGAAATTTGCTCATGCGGATTGCTTTAACAAGCCTCTTCTGCCAAGGCAAATCCGTTATGACCGACGTCCTGAAAACGCCACGCGATCTTCTGCGCTATGCTGCCAGCCGCTTCAACGAGGCAGGCCTTGTTCACGGCCATGGCACCTTGAGCGTCATCGACGAAGCTGCGTTCATCATCCTCGAGTCTCTGCATCTTCCGGTACACGACATCAATCCCTGGCTCGACGCAGCCTTGCTCGAAACCGAACGCAACCAGATCATTTCGCACATCGAAAACCGCATCAACACGAGAAAACCCGCAGCCTATCTGCTGAACCGCATCTACATGCAGGGCGTTCGCTTCTTCATCGACGAACGTGCCATCATCCCGCGGTCCTATATTGGTGAACTGCTCGAAAAAGGCATGCTCGGTGCCGATGGCGAACCACTGTTGCCCGATCCGGAATCAATCGAAACTGTGCTGGATCTTTGCACCGGCTCAGGGTGCCTCGCCATCCTGGCGTCAGATTATTTTCCAAATGCCGAAATTGATGCGACCGATATTTCAGCCGCAGCGCTGGAAGTCGCGAAGATCAATTTACTGCAGCATGACCTGCAAGACAGGATTGCACTCCACCATGGCGATCTCTTCAGTCCAGTCAAAGGCAGGCGCTACGACTTGATCATCGCCAATCCGCCTTATGTCGCTAAAGCAGAAGTCGAAGCATTCCCGCCAGAATATGCACACGAACCAAAGCTTGCCCACCTTGGCGGCGAAGACGGGCTCGACCTTGTCCGCACCATCATCAACCAGGCTCCTGCCCATCTCGCACGCGGTGGCAGCCTGATCTGTGAAATCGGTCTCGGCAGGGAAATCATCGACGAAGAATTTGCGGACGCCAACATTATCTGGCTCGACACCGAAGAGAGCGAAGGCGAAGTCTTTCTGCTTAGCCTATGAGGCCGGACGCCACTTTGAAATTGTTCCAGATGCGCCGCGTCATGCGGCCCATGTGTGGCATCAGGGGATAACACTCGTCCTTCAGCCTGCGATAGGCACCACTTCCATGTTGCTGTTCTAGCGCCTGCACATAACCCGGAATGGAAGACCACCCGGCAACTGTCTGTGGGCTGAACTCGCAATGAAACTGGGTACCCAACGCGTGGGAATCAATCGCCACGGATTGTACCTGCGTGACACCCGAAGATGCCAACACCCGCGCACCCTGCGGTGCCCGTACCACCTCAGCATGGTGCCACTGCATCACCTTTTGCGATGCTTCGAGACCTTGGAAAAAAAGATGTCCCGTCCCGTCGTCGGTCAGCGTAACGTCGAACACACCCACTTCAGAACCATTTGCTTTCGCAACCTTCCCGCCAAGTGCATCACACAGCAACTGGTGGCCAAGGCAAATTCCGATATAGGGCTTTGCCCTGTCCCATACCCATTCGCGGATCGCGGCCTTTTCATTGACAAGCCAAGGATGCTCCGCAGTCTGCCACGTATCCTGTGCCCCGCCCAGCACCAGCATAAGGTCGTAGGCAGCAAGTGCGGGAATCTCTTGGCCTTCAAACAACCGGACAAATTCCGGAACAATTCCGTCTTCGGCAAAGAGATCAGCGAAATAACCCGGATGATCGTGATCCATGTGTTGTAAAACAAGCGCGCGTTTCATTCATCAACTCACAACAGTTGCAAAACCATGGCCTGCTCACCGCGGCCACGCGGGTCATTTTGCGTCACGAAGCTGAGCTCCATGTTTTCGGTGAGATAAGGTACTCCAGCCTTTTGGACCGTTGAAACATGCACAAACACATCCTTGCCGCCATCATCCGGCTGGATGAATCCAAATCCCTTGTCGCGATCAAAAAACTTAACCCTGCCCGAACGGCGCATCCGTAATCTCCAAACCAAAGGACACTATGCGTGAGCCTGCCAACAGCCGCAAGACGTCTGGGTAGAAACTCAGTCTCAAGAAAACCGACTTTGGTCAAACCGGTATCATCGTGGTCTCTTTTGCCGTGCGTATGACAAAACTGGTGTAATACCGCGCAACATTGCTTTGGGTTTTGAATAGCCGTTCACACAAGGCATCGAACTCTTCCATGTCCTTCAGCCGCAGCATCAAGAGCGCATCGGTTTCTCCACTCACCGCATAGACTTGAACGACCGCAGGTTCCGCGGCGGCGGCACTAAGAAACTGGCGCATATAGGATTTGCCGTGCCGCGCCAGGTTAACGGTCACAACCGCTTTCAGGCTTCGCCCGGTCTTCGCTGGTGCAAGCAGAGCAACAACACGATCGATGACGCCTGCGTCCTTCAATCGCCTGATGCGCCGCAGACAACTTGATGGTGAAAGGCCAACCAGCTCAGCCAGCTCAGCATTGGTACGCGAGGCATCGACCTGCAGGAGATCAAGCAGCTTCCGGTCTATTCGGTCCATGTCCAGTTCCGATGCAATATTATTGCACAAACTCGCATATTTTGACCCCAAATGCCAATTGCTTCGCGCTACTGATTGACACCTAACAAACGGAGACGAAGTTGAGCCATGAGCACAACATTTTATCGCAAGACACTGGAAATCCTTGAAATATACTGGGAGTTGGTGCGCATTATCGTACCTGTGGCTGTTCTGACCCAGGTCTTGCAGGAACTGGGCTTAATCCGCGCAATCTCGCCATTTTTTGAACCAGTCATGGCTTTGGTCGGTCTGCCACCGGAACTCGCGTTCTCATTGTTGACGGCCCTTCTGGTGGGCATCTGGGGCGGTATGATCAGCGTCTTCACGCTCATTCCGGTTTCGTCCCTGACAACAGCAGATATGACCGTTCTGTCGGCTCTCTTTCTGGTAGCGCACGCCATTCCGATTGAGCAGCGCATCATCCAGAAGGCGGGGCCAGGGTTCCTGATCACAGCAGCATTACGGATTGTCGGAGCGTTCGTTTTTGCCACCGTGCTTCATCAGCTCTTCTCCAGATTCGCATTGCTCGCCACGCCCTTGCAACCATCGTGGACGCCCATGGGCGAAACCACCGATTGGTGGACCTTCTTGGCGGCCACAGCAGAAACTTTGCTGTCCATGTTTGTTATCCTGTTCGCCCTGATCTGGGCGATGGAATTTTTCAAAGTTCTGGGGATTATGGCATTACTGAACAAGGGTCTTGTGCCACTTTTCAGATGGGCGGCCATTGATGCTTCGGCCGTGCCATTTGCCTCAGTCGGCCTGTTTCTCGGAATCTCGTTTGGCGGCGGTCTCCTTATCCGCGAGTCACGCACCGCAAACATCGAACCTCGCCAGATACTCCTCGCCAGTGTGTTTATGGGTTTTACCCACAGCATCATTGAAGACACGTTGGTGGTCGTAGCGCTCGGTGCAGACTTCACCAGTGTGTTCATCGGTCGCCTAGTATTCGCAGTTTTGGCGATGAACCTGATCGCAAAAGCGCTCAGCTTGGTTTCAGACAAGGTGTTCTATGGCGCACTCTTTCACAAGTGGCCTGATGGCGAAAAACTCGTGAAAGCCAAAAGCGTCGTGTGACGCATTCATCTCCCGCATGCCGGATACCCGGGTGCAGAGACAAGCATTATTCGCTAAGCACCTATGCAAATGGCGGCATCACAACACAGGCTTGGCATAATCCTCGCAGGATCAGCAGCACTCTGCTGGTCTTCGGCTGGCGTGTTCACGCGCCTTATCCATGCTGACCTCATGACCATGCTGTTCTGGCGCGGCTTGTTTTCTGGCACGGCCGTCTTCCTGGTTTTCGCGATCATCGAACGTGGCAACATCCGGGCTCAATTGCACCGTCTGGGCTGGCCCGCACTCGCAGTCGCGGTTCTTTCCGCCATGAGCATGATTGGTGGCATCGGTGCCTTGCGTTACACCGCCGTGGCCGATGTCATGCTCATTTACGCCACCGTGCCTTTCATGACAGCAGGCCTCGCCTGGCTCTTCATCGGTGAGCGCGCCTCGCGTTCAACCCTCATCGCCAGCGCCGTTGCCATGTGTGGCGTGCTCATTTCCCTGACAGGGGCGGACTGGGGTGGCTCGATGTTCGGTCGTGGCCTGGCCCTGCTCATGACATTGGGGATGGCCAGCTTCTCGGTATTGATGCGCCAGCACCGCGAAGTTCCGATGTTGCCCGCCATGGCGGCATCCGCATGGCTGTGCGCGATGTTCTGCTTTCCCTTCTCTGCACCTATGAGCGTTACAGCCGGAGATTTCACCCTCATCGCCATGTTCGGTGTGCTGCAAAACGCAGCAGGCCTTGCCCTCTACACGCTTGGCACCAAGCGCATTCCAGCATCGGAAGCAACTTTGCTCGCAGCACTGGAAGTCCCGCTCACGCCTTTTTGGGTGTGGTTATTCCTCGCCGAAACCCCAGGCTGGGCAACACTCGCTGGCGGCGCAATAGTCCTCGCCGCACTCTTCTGGCACATCAGGGGTGAATTCAGCAGACCGGTCGTTCAGCAAATTGCTTGAACTTATTCGGCAGCTTCCACGGCATCCTCATCATGCCATTGCGGCCGCGTCGCCATTTCCTTCTTGATCTCTTCAGCAACAAGGAATGACAGTTCAAGCGCCTGTGAAGCATTGAGCCGCGGATCGCAGAATGTGTGATAGCGGTCATTCAGGTCTTCATCCCTCAATGCACGAAGCCCGCCTGTACATTCCGTCACATCCTTGCCCGTCATCTCCACATGCACACCACCGGCATGCGTACCTTCTGCCTGGTGGATCGCCATGAAACGACGTACTTCAGTCATGATCGCATCGAAAGGACGCGTCTTGTAACCGCTCGTCGACGAAACCGTATTGCCATGCATCGGGTCAGACGACCACACAACAACCCTGCCCTCGCGCTTCACCGCGCGGATCAATTCCGGCAAATGCTTTTCCACCTTGTCAGCACCGAAACGCGCAATCAGCGTCAACCGTCCCGGTTCATTGTCTGGATTCAACTTGTCGATCAACTTGATCAGGTCATCGGCCTTCAGCGACGGCCCACACTTGAGACCAATCGGGTTTTTTACACCCCTGCAAAATTCAACATGCGCATGGTCAACCTGCCGCGTGCGATCACCGATCCACAGCATATGTCCCGATGTCGCATACCAGTCACCGCTGGTGGAATCGACCCGCGTCATCGCCTGCTCATAACCCAGCAGCAAAGCTTCATGCGATGTGAAGAAATCGGTCACACGCAGCTGCGGTGCTGATTCCGAATTGATGCCGCATGCCCGCATGAACCCTAATGTCTCGGTCAACCTGTCAGCCAACGCCTGATATTGCTCATAGGCCGGTGAATCCTTCAGGAAATCCAGCGTCCACTTGTGCACGTTTTCGAGGTTGGCATAGCCACCTTGCGCAAAGGCACGCAGCAAGTTCATCGTCGCTGCCGATTGCCGGTAGGCCATGATCTGTCGTTCCGGATCGGGAATGCGCGACTCCAGGGTCCGTTCAGCCCCGTTGATGATGTCACCGCGATAGATCGGATATTCCACGCCGTCGACAGTTTCAGTAGGATTGGAACGCGGCTTGGCGAACTGCCCGGCAATGCGACCGACCTTCACCACTGGCTGCCCGCCAGCAAATGTCAAAACCACAGCCATCTGCAGGAACACACGGAAGAAGTCACGAATGTTGTCCGCCGAATGTTCAAGGAAGCTCTCGGCGCAATCCCCACCCTGCAACAGGAAACCACGGCCCTCGGCCACACGCGCCAGCTTTTTTTTCAGCTTCCGCGCTTCGCCGGCGAAAACCAAAGGCGGAAATCCGGCCAACCGGCCTTCAACCTGTTCCAGCTTTACCTGATCGGGATAAGCCGGAACCTGGACAACAGGAAAGGACCGCCAGCTATCAGGTTTCCAAGGGGTAGGCATCATGTACTCCAAACAAAAGAACTCTTATACCGCACTGCAAACGGCCCCGCCACTTGTTTTAAACTTGAGCTTAGTCCGGTACCAAACATTAGGATTTTAATGAGATAATGCACTCTGCAAGAGAAACCTGGGTGCTGCAGAAATGTTGCAAACGACTCTCAACGAACTGCACAATATCCTGTCAACTGGCGACCCGCCGCTGATCTATCGCCTGTTGCTGATCAACACCTTTGCCCTGATCGTATTTGTGCTGCGCCGCATGGCCGGTCGCAAGCCGCTCAATCTGAATGCAGCCACCACCGTCCAATTCGCGCTGAT
Organism: uncultured Alphaproteobacteria bacterium; assembly: GCA_963738595.1. GTDB lineage: Bacteria > Pseudomonadota > Alphaproteobacteria > Rhizobiales > Aestuariivirgaceae > Aestuariivirga. Next base: position 394,737 of record CAVTXF010000005.1, on the reverse strand, counting down.
TGTTGCCAATTGCATTGTTGCTGCAACCGGGTCGATAAATCCCGACATTCACCTCTTCGGACTTTAGACGATCAGCAAATCGTTGGCACTCAGAACGAAGCCATTTTCCAAAGTAGCAATCTTCGTAAGCCCGCCGGAAGCAGAACCGTTGCTGTCAAAATACAAAGTGTCTTTCACAGTATTGAAAACAAACCGGTCATTGGCATCATGACCATTGCTGTTCCCCCAGGCGTGAAATACCCCGTCTGCCAAAGCGCCCTTCGCCATGCCGCCAAAAGCGGACGAAGCGAACGTGAACAAGTCTCCTTCCGCGAAGTCCTTCACCGTATCGCCACCATCAGATAACTTGCAGTATTTGAACTTGTCAGTGCCGTTCCCACCGGAAAGCGTATCCACGCCGCCAAGTCCTGCCAGCGTATCGTTCCCGTTTGAACCCTGAACCGAGTTTGCGCCAGAATTTCCTTCAAGCTTGTTGGCCAGACCATTGCCAATGAGGTACTTGTTATCAATGCCAAGAAGCCTGCCATTGACGGTGTCGCGCGTCAGAGTGGAACTGACATTGGTTTCAATGCTGTTGCTGTCCACCAGATCGAATTTGACATTCTTTGCACCAAGCGTGAACCGCGCGCCAACTTCGCCCGAAGCCGTTCCACCACTGAACACAATTTCAAGCGAACCCGAAGCTGTGGTTTTCAATCCGTAGCCGCCAGCATCTGCGGTCGTTGCGGATTTCAGCAGTGTTGCTCCATTGTAAAGCTTGGCGCTGATTGCGCCCTGGCCCTCGCCGATCGAATAGAAATCATTGTTGCTGACATTGTCCTTGTAGGCAACACCGGTCACGAACGCGCCGGGTGAACTGGATGCACCGAAATTCTGCGTACTCATCAGCGCATTGTAGTTGTTAAACTTGCCGCCGACCGACCCGATGCCGATTTCCTGGTATGAATCATTGAGAATGTTGATGCGATGCCCAACACTGTTGAACAAACCGCCATGCTGTCCGCCAATAGCATTGTTAAGATTGTAGCCACCGGTTGACCCGGACCACGAAATGTTTTCGCCGGCGTTGCTCCATTGATAGCCGGCGGAACTCATCCGGTCCCACGGCTGGCTATTGCCAACACCCGTATGGCTGAAAATATCCTTGGTCAGCATCCAGTTGCTATGTGAGGTCGCCGCGTCATTGAGCAACGAATTACCAGCCAGGACCTGTTTCGGCGAATTCGTCAGATAGACAGGTGACTTGTTCTGTCCCTGGTAATACGTCTTGATACCAGAATTGATATTGATGCCTTCGCCCGCCGGGTTCATCCGCGCACGGTTAACCAGCTCAATAAAATACTGCTCCCGTGCATCGTGTGCCGACATTGCAAACTCCGTCCTGGAGCTTGGATAACATGCAGCCTGTGAGGGCGCGGTTTAGCGGCGTCCTGCAATTTTCCTAAAAATTCTGGTCTGAACTTTAGACAGAATACATATCAGCCAAGGCGATCGCGGCAGTTTTGTAGGCAATCTGCTTCGCTACATTCCAATACCTCAAATTGTGCACATTGATCGGATCGCCTGTAATTCCGCATCGAATATAGTCACCAGCCTTCAAAACCTGGAACTCACCATCGAGAAAACGGATCTGCGCTTCGCGCTGTTTGGGTATTATAGGATCGATAAAATTCATGGGGCCCCCCACTACACATTGTTCACTACGTCTAAAACAACGAGCCCTGCCTGCCCTTCCCGACCGTTGCAACAGCAACATGGCCGTCTGCGAACTCCAGATCAAGTGTTTTGCCGGGTTTCAATTCTGCCGCTAACCTTACCGGCTTGTTGTCCTCCCCCCGGACAATGGCGTATCCGCGCGACAGAACCGATTTGTAGCTGAGCGATGCGAACAGCTTGCCTTCCGCCGCAAACCTGTCAGACCGCCGCTGCAGAAGCAAAATAACGGCCCGCCTTGATCGCGCGACAGCGTCAGCAACGGCTCTCTTACGGTCAGCTACCCGGTCAACCAGCGGCCGTACAGAAACCCGCCCACCAATCTTCGCCAGCTTCACTGATTGTTGTTGCACCAACCCGCGCAGCGCCAAAGGCATGCGCCCTGATGCCCAATCCAGCCGTTGCCGCGCAACTGCCAACAACGAGTCAGGATCAGGCAGCGCCCGCCCCGCAAAATCCACCCGCATCCTTGCGTCAAGTAGACCGCGCGATACCGCCCGCATCAACCGCGCATCGAGTGATGCAATTTCCGCCAGCAACTCGCTTCGCACCGGAACTGCCTTTTCGGCAGCAGCCGTTGGCGTTGGTGCCCGCCAGTCTGCGACGAAATCAATAAGCGTTGTATCCGTCTCGTGCCCAATCGCAGAGATCACAGGAATCTTGCTCGCAGCCACCGCGCGCACAACATTCTCTTCATTGAAAGACCATAGGTCTTCGAGCGATCCGCCGCCGCGCGCCACAATCAGCAAATCCGGTGGCAACCGGAAACTGTTGAACCCGGCAATCGCATCTGCAACTTCCGCCGCCGCAGTTTCACCTTGCACCCGCACTGGCCAAACCAGAACCCGGCGCGGAAACCGGTCATTCAAGCGGTGCAAAATATCGCGAATGACGGCACCAGTTGGTGATGTGATCACACCGATCACGTCTGGCAAATAAGGCAGCGCCCGCTTGCGCGAAGCATCAAATAGCCCCTCAGCCATCAACTTCTTCTTGCGCTCTTCGAGCAGCGCCATCAGTGCGCCGGCACCCGCTGGTTCAATGTTTTCGATAACAATCTGGTAGGACGACTTGCCCGGATATGACGTCAATTTGCCGGAAGCAATAACCTCAAGCCCTTCCTGCAATTTCCCGCGCAGCCGGCTGAACACACCGCGCCAAACCACTGCATCAATCTTCGCCCCTTCGTCCTTGATGGCGAAATAGCAATGCCCGGACGAATGCGGCCCCTTGAACCCCGAGATTTCACCGCGCACGCGCACAAACCCGAAACGGTCCTCAATCGTCCGCTTGAGGGCATTCGAGAGCTCGCTCACTGTCATCTCCCCGGCATTGCTGCCAGGGTCGCGGATTTCACCCGTTTCGGGGTCATATTGAAGTTCGGTGGACATCTTTGCTTTCAACTTGATTCCAGCCCATCAAATGCGAGAAGGCCCGTTAAAGCAAGTGAGGAGTAGGTCTTTGAACGTATTGCTGATCGGATCAGGTGGCCGCGAACACGCTTTGGCCTGGGCGCTGTCTGCGAGCCCTCTATTGACCAAACTCTATTGCGCACCCGGCAACCCGGGAATGGCCAAACTGGGTGAATGCGTGGCCTTCGACATCACCAGACACAGCGAAGTCATCGCTTTCTGCAAATCGCACAAGATTGATTTCGTCGTAGTCGGCCCCGAAGCGCCACTCGTGGCTGGCATCATCGATGATCTGACGACTGCTGGCATCAAGGCTTTCGGCCCGGATAAAACCGCAGCCCAGCTCGAAGGCTCAAAAGGCTTCACCAAGGATATTTGCGCCAAGTATGATATTCCCACCGCAGCCTATGGTCGCTTCACCGATCTGAATTCGGCCCGCGCCTATTTGCAAAAACACGGCGCACCCATTGTGATCAAGGCCGATGGCCTCGCTGCTGGAAAAGGCGTCACCGTCGCCATGACAATGGCTGAAGCAGAAACCGCTGTGGCCGAAATCTTCGCCGGCCGCTTCGGCGGCGCCGAATGCGTCATCGAAGAGTTTCTCGAAGGTGAGGAGGCGAGCTTCTTCATCCTCTCCGATGGCAAGAACATTCTGCCATTGGCAACAGCACAGGATCACAAGCGCGTCGGCGATGGCGACACTGGCCCCAACACCGGCGGCATGGGTGCCTATTCACCCGCTCCTTGCATGACGCCTGCCCTGTGCAATGAAGCCATCGAGCGTATCATCAAGCCGACAGTGCAAGCCCTCATCGACATGGGCCATCCCTACAAGGGCGTACTCTATGCCGGGCTTATCCTCACACGTGATGGCCCCAAACTGATCGAATACAACGCCCGCTTCGGCGATCCCGAGACGCAAGTCCTGATGCCCCGGCTAAAGGACGATCTGCTGACGCTACTCCTGGCATCAGCCGATGGCACCTTGGACAAGGTCTCGGCCCGCTGGCGTGACGAAACCTGCATGACCATAGTTCTCGCAGCCAAGGGCTACCCGGGCAATGTTGAGAAACATTTGCCAATCAATGGCTTGGATCAGGATTTTGGCCCAGACGTTGAAGTCTTTCATGCCGGTACGGAAATGAAGGACGGCCAACTCGTCTCCAAAGGCGGTCGCGTTCTCAACGTTACGGCCTGGGGCGCAACGCCAGAACAGGCCCAATCAAGAGCCTACGCCGCGATACACAAGATCGATTTTCCCGGCGGCTTCTGTCGAAAAGACATTGGCTGGCGCGCGCTCAAGTAACTTCAAACCCCAGCGCCAACTGGCTCATCGCCTGCGCGCAGCTTTAACAAGTACCACACAATCGCAACACCAATCGCCTTCGAAGCAACTTCGGTCACAAACGCGGCGGGCGTCAGGTATCCAGCCAGATGCTGGAACGCGAGCGTGTCAACCGGCACCGCCAGCATGGATGAAAGCAGGATGCGATTTTGCAGCGGCCGCTTGGTAAAGCTGTAAACCGCCCAGTCCATCGTCTCTGACAAGGCAAATGCCACAAGGCTCGCAACCGCAAGTCCCGGCCCCGCAAACAAATAAACCGGAATCATCGCGAGCGCGGTGAATACCAATATCGTGTGGCCAACTTCACGCTGCGCATAGTCACGCAGCACGAAAACAAAGCCCACAACAATATTGGCCAAATAGAAAGTGCCCAGCCACGAATTCGTGGTCCACTGGGTAACACCTTCTATCAGTTGCTCGGGAACGAACAGCCAGTTCACCAGCACGATGAAGGCCATATAGGCCCCCACCGCAATTGCTGCCCGCATGAACGCGTTCATCAGCCGACGATCTCGGCTGCCTTGAAGTTCATCTTGATTTCCTTCTTGGCATTTTCCAGGCTGTCCGAGCCATGCACCGAATTCGCTTCAATTGACTCGGCAAAATCCTTGCGGATCGTGCCAGCGTCAGCATTCGCCGGATTGGTGGCACCCATCACTTCGCGATACTTCGCCACGGCATTGTTGCCCTCAAGAACCTGAAGGACAACCGGTCCCGAGGTCATGAACTTGACGAGGTCCTTGAAGAAAGGACGCTTGGCATGAACCGCATAGAACTTTTTCGCGTCTGCCAGTTTCCATTTCACCCGCTTCTGCGCGATGATTCGAAGACCTGCGCCCTCGATCTTGGCGTTGATGGCACCCGTCAGGTTACGGCGTGTTGCATCGGGCTTGATGATGGAAAATGTACGTTCAATGGCCATGTTAAATCCTTCGCATGAATGAATGCGACGGCCTTTAGCCAGTTTTTTTCCGCCTGTGAACCCTTTTCGCGAATTAGCCGTTCTCGCCGACATAGGCCGTGATGCGGCCAATCGAAACGCGCCGGTTTTCCGCTTCGGACTCATAAGTCGGCACCTTCAGGAAGCGCTCACCCAGACCAACAGTTCGCAGGTTCTGCGCCGGGATGTTGTAATAGGTCGTCAGCGCCTGCTTCACTGCGTCCGCCCGTGCCCGTGACAAGCCGAGATTGTAAAGATCGGACCCGACAGCATCGGTATGGCCTTCAATAAGGAACACCTCGCGTGGATGGCCGCGCAGGATCCGCTCCAGCACGGCACCAATGCGGTCCAGCTTGCCAACTTCTTCCTCACGTACAATGGCTTCATTGTTGCCAAAGCGAATGGTGTCGACCTCGATGCGAGGCATCGAACGGCGTAAATTTGCGTCATTCGCAACTTCTTCCACCTGGTAGCGGCGTTCAACCCGCACCCGGGGCGCAGCAACCAAGACGTCCTCGATTTGGCGATCATCAGCCTCTGCAGCAAACACGTCAATTTCGTCGCTCGCCTCTGGCTGCACATTGATCACGATTTCACGGTTGCGTGTGCGCTCATCTTCTGCACGGCGTCGGCGCTCGTCAAACAGGCGGCCGCGCATATAGGCACGGTCAAGCGCCATTTGTTCGCGCCAATAGCGCCGCTCACTTTCCTGATAGCTCAGATAATCCCTCTCGCCTTCAATATCACGATAGATGCGAATGCGCTGCTGCAGCTCGGCATCTGACAGTTCTTCTGAGCGCCGGCGATCACGCAACACCACGGAATTCGGGCGGAGATCAATATTGATGTCCACATTGAACTTCGGTTTGTTATTGTCTTTCTGTTGCGCTCGAGCTTCCTGAATGCGCTTCTTTTCAGCATCCTGGTTGCGCGCTGCCTGGCGATCACGGACCACCAGGCGATCAGCTTCCACCATTTTGGCAACCCGTCGCTTCGTCTGGTCACCCAAACGTCCCGACTGCAGGACATTGCGCCCGGCTGTCAGCCTGCGCCGCAGCTCAACGTCGCCAAGAGATTTTGCTGGCCGCGAATCCTGCAAGTAACGCTGTGCGGCACGCTCATCCATCGCCGGAGCGGTTTGCTCAACAACGACTTTCGGCTTGCGCTGTGGAATTTCGGCATTTTGCTCAGCCGGATCTTCAACACCTGTCGCCCTTCGCGGCGCTTGGACTGGTTCATCACCGGCAGCATTGTCAACGGGCTGTTCTACGCCAGTCGCCCGGCGGGCAGTTTTTGCCTTTGGCTCGGGCGCTGCTCCTGCTTCAGCCTTGCGGCGAGCCAGTTCATTTCGCGCGGCCTTGGCAGCAATCTGCAGTTTGGTTTTCAATCCCGCAGGCAAACCATCCTGCAACGCATATTCACTTGCAAGTTTCGAACGCTGCATCAGCTCCGGCGTAGTCATTTGCTGCAGGTCGTTGCCTGAGTTCAAAAACCGTTGAATCTGGCGCAGCACAGCTGGCCCCACACCACTCTGTTCTACCCCATCCAACTTGCTTTCCTGCGCCGTCACAGGCATGGAAAACAAGGCAAGGGCGACAAGGCTGGCGGCGAGAAATTGTTTTTTCATGGTTGCACTCCGATTCATGGGCCTCATATGGTCCTGCACTTTGGCAGAAATAAGCTCGATTTGGGATTTTTTTGCCACGAGATTGAATGGTGGATGAATGCTCCATTCACCGCTGCGACAGCAAACACTTAAAGTCGACCCGCTTCGATGATCCGCTTCAGAAAACCGCGCGTGCGTTCTTCCCTGGGTTCGCCAAAAATCTGCTCGGGCGGACCTTCCTCATGCACTACCCCTCCGTAGAGAAAGCAAACCTTGGACGCAACTTCGCGGGCAAATCCCATTTCATGCGTTGCCAGCAACATCGTCATGCCCTGTTTGGCCAGATCGCGCACAATATTGAGAACCTCCGACACCAGTTCAGGGTCAAGCGCCGATGTGATCTCGTCGAGCAGCATCAGCTTCGGCTCCATCGCCAGCGCCCGCACAATCGCCACGCGCTGCTGTTGCCCGCCCGAAAGCCTGTCCGGATAATCTTTGGCCTTGGCGTCCATGCCGATGCGCTTCAGCAACTCCATTGCCTTCGCTTCCGCTTCCGCCTTGGGAACATTAAGAACCTTGGTCGGTGCGAGGGTAACGTTTTCGAGAACGCTCATGTGCGGAAACAGGTTGAAGCTCTGGAACACGATTCCAACCTGCTGGCGCAACCGGTTCACATCAACGCCCGGTCCGGAAACGCGGTCATTCATCAAGCGGATTTCACCTTCCTGGATCGGCTCCAGCTGGTTGATGCACCGAAGCAAGGTAGACTTGCCACACCCCGATGGCCCGATCAGGCAAACCACCTGGTGTTCTTCGACATTGAGATTGATACCGCGCAACACCTGCAGCGAGCCAAAATATTTTTTCACGTCGCGCATCTCGAGGAATGACATCTCAGCCCCCTGACTTCATGCGCGCTGCATCTCGTTCCATCAGCCAGTCCACCAGCCGAGCCTGCGGAATGGTGATCAGCACAAAGAGCATGGCAACGATGGTAACGGCAGAAAGATTATAGGCATTGGCCGCAATGCCGCGTGCCGAATTGAACGCATCAACCAGCCCCAGTACTTGCACCAAAGCAGTATCTTTCTGCAATCCGATAAAATCATTCAGCAATGGCGCAACCACCCGCCGCACGGCTTGCGGCACCACCACATACCGCATCGTCTGCAAATGGCTGAGCCCAAGTGACCGCGCTGCCGAAACCTGGCTCCAGTGAATGCTCTCGATCCCGGCACGGTAAACTTCGGCAACATAGGCACCATAGGTCAGCACCAATGCGAGGATGCACCACCACTCCACCGGAATGCGCGAAATCTCGCGCAGCTGCTGCGGCGTCATGGCACTCGTATCGGCGAAGAAGCCATAGACCCACGGGATGACAGTTTCCGGCAATCCGCTCGTCGGAATGCCAAACCCGATCAGATACAAGGTAACTATGGCTGGCAATCCGCGGAAGACATCGCAATAGAGCGTCGCGAGAAACCGGATGGGCTTTCCCGCGGGTCCCGGCATGAGCCGCGCCAGTGCAACCACAAGCCCCCAGACCAGCACGATGATTTCCGCAACCACAAACACGAAAATGTTGACCGTGATGAACTTCCAGAAAACCTGGAACCACTTGTCGTAGATCAGTGGCAGTTTGAAAAACGTCCTGCCAACGGCCGACTCGTTCATGAAGATAAAGGCAAAGAACGCCAGCACCATCAATGCAAACACGCCCCAGCCAAAGGTCAGCGCCGCATTGTTGCGCGACGCCGCGGTCGCCACCCGAACCTTGACGGCGTCACCCCCAATTCGCGCGCCACTAGCCTCGCGCGCCAAGGCATAAGCCCGCAGCGCCGGCCAGAACAGAATTGCCGACAGCAGGACGACACAAACAAACAGGGCATCAAAAACCGGATGGGCAGCACCGAGTGCCGCCACTGCATTTCGCACCAGCAGGCAACTCACAAGTGCCGCAACAACACAAAATGCCGCAAAACCAATTGCCGAAAAGGCCAGCCGGTCGGCAGGTGTCGGCAAGTGCGTGTCGGTGTTCACTGTCATCGAAAAATGAAAGGGCCACCCGTTTCAGGATGGCCCACGTTCTTATGGATTGAAGTATGGAACAGAGGCAGGGTCCTTGCCCCATTCCGCAGCGAGATACTTGGCACCCAACTTCGCCATCGTGCCATCATCGATGATGGATTGAATGATCTTGCTCACGGCCTCGTTGTTGGCATTGCCCTTCTGCATGATTCCGCCATAGGTTTCGCCAGTCTTGTATTGGCCAACGACCTTGGACTTGCCTTCCGTGGCCTTTTCTTCAGCGAGTGTGATTGATGTATCAGTCACCGCTGCATCGATTTGTCCGGCGCGCAAGGCCGCAAACAACTCCGGCTGATCGCCGAACACCTGCGCGTCCTTGATACCCAGTTTTTCAGTGACGAACGTGGCACCCGTCGTACCCTGCTGGATGCCGACCTTCGCCGTCTTGATCGACTTCTCGTCGACCGGCGCATCAGCCTTGGCAATCACACCCATGTCGGAATTGAAGTAGGGCGTGGTGAAATCGAACACTTGTTTGCGTTCTTCAGTGATCGAAGTCTGGGCGAAGCCGACATCATAATCCTTGGCCTGGTTGCCGATAAAGGCTTCCCAGGACGTATTGACCACTTCCAATTTGTCAAAGCCGGCGCGCCACGCGATTTCGGCAGCAAGGCAATATTCCATGCCGTCCTTCACCGTCTCGACCGCATCGCCATTCCACCAGATCGGCGCTGGCAGCGACGTGAGAACCGTAAGCTGACCGGGCTTCGCCGGATTGGCGATCGCCATGGAACCCTTGGCACCAGTCACCTCGCAGTTGCCGATCATGTCGGCAGCCCCAGCAGGCCCTGCCAAGGCAGCACATGCCGCCGCAGCCAAAAGCATTCTTTTCGTGATTTTCAACATTCTAGTTTACCCTCCAGTCTAGATTGCCGGAGCCCGAGTAAACCCAAAGCCTGCGCCAAGGGCAAGAGCTTTCGGTGACTTGCTTTGAAACCACCCGCTGGCCTATGACCGCGCCATGTCAGTACAGATTGCCGCCTTTTACAAATTCGCTCCGCTCCCGGATTTCAGGGAGGTGCAGGCCCCGTTGCTCGAAAAGCTGAAGTCCCTCAGGGTCAAGGGTTCCGTCTTGCTTGCCGAGGAAGGAATCAACGGTACCATTGCTGCGTCGCACAATGCATTGCCTGTGGCGCTCAATGCAATGTCCGAGATCACCGGCATCAGCGGCATCGAAAGGAAATTCTCCACCGCACAAGAAATGCCCTTCAAGCGCATGAAGGTGCGGCTCAAAAAGGAAATCGTCACGATCGGCAATGTCAAAGCCAATCCCAACCACATGGTCGGGGAATACATCGAGCCCGAAGACTGGAACAGGCTGATCAGCGATCCGGATGTCATTCTGATCGACACGCGCAACGCCTATGAAGTTGGCATCGGCTCGTTCACGAATGCGATTGACCCGCACACCGATCACTTTTCAGAATTCCCGAATTTTGTCCGTGAAAAACTCAACGCCAACAAGAACGCCAAGATCGCCATGTTCTGCACCGGTGGCATCCGCTGCGAGAAGGCATCAAGCTTCATGAAGCATGAAGGCTTCGAGAACGTCTACCACCTCAAGGGCGGCATTCTCAAATATCTCGAAGTCATTCCGCCGGATGAAAGCCTGTGGCAAGGTGCGTGTTTTGTCTTCGACGAACGCGTCGCCGTAGAGCATGGATTGAAAATCAGCGACCACTCCATGTGCCATGGCTGTCTTGAGCCTGTGACAGCAGAAGAGCGCACCATGCCCGGCTACGAAGAAGGCGTCTCCTGCCCCAAATGCGCGGGCAAACTCACGCCAACCCAACTCTCCTCAAACCGCGAACGCCAGAAACAATTTGCGCTGGCGCAAAAACGGGGCACCAAACATCTCGGACCGGAGGAAGACTGAAGCTCCTCGATGTGAAACTTGGAACAGACAACGCCATCCGTGCACGTCGACCCCTATCCCGTCCACCCCAGTCCCGCCGCAACACAGTTCATTGTCATCAGCAACGGCATGTTGAGCGCATCCCTGCTCTTGTCCTCACGCGTTTCTTTGAGCAGCTTCACTTGCCACGCATTCGCCTGATCGACCATGTGACGCACCCGGTCGAAGCGGCGGCGGAAGCCGTGGAATCGGTCGCACAGCATGGCTTCGCCTGTGAGTTCGAGAATGACTTTCGACGTCCGCCTGTGTTCATGCTTGATCAAGGCGAACAACCGCTCCGCATCATTGCGGTTCGGTACCAGCCCGGCATATTGCTCTGCCACTGCCATGTCCGCAAGGAACAGCGATTTCTCGACTTCATCGATTGCCAGACGGAAGCCTTGCGACTTCACAAACATGGTGCGCAGCAACTTCAAGCCCGATGCACCCTGCGCCGACAGAAAATCATCGAGTGCGTAGCCAAGTCCGTACCAGCCTGTCAGCAAATGCCGGTTCTGGCTCCAGGCAAACACCCAGGGGATCGCGCGCAGATCTGAAATCCCCTTCGCGCCAAACCGCCGTGATGGCCGCGAACCAATCTTCAGCAGCGCCAGTTCTTCAACCGGGCTCGCCGCCTGGAAATAATTGATGAGCGATGCATCTTCGGCCAGTTTGCGATAGGCCTTGAATGACAGCTGCGCGATTTCCTCGACCGCCGCCTGTTGTTCCGGCACGGGGCGCAATTCAGGTTCGTTGGCGGACTTCAGCGAATGCAGCAACACGCTGGATGTGAGCACCTCGAGATTGTTCTGCGCCGTGCCGCGATTGGCAAATTTCAGCGACACCACTTCGCCCTGCTCCGTCACCCGCATGCGCCCATTGATCGTGCCGGCAGGCTGCGCACCAATGGCGCGCCCTGTTGGCGCACCACCGCGCGAAACCGATCCACCACGTCCATGGAAAAAACTCACTGGAACACCAGCGTCGCGGCCCACCCGGATCAATCGCCGCTGCGCTTCGAACAGTTCGAAACTTGCAGCAAAGAACCCGCCATCCTTGTTGCTGTCGGAATAGCCGAGCATGATTTCCTGCGTGCCGCCATTCGCGGCAATCGAACTCTTCACCAGATGATGCGACAACAGCTTTGCCATGATGTCCGGCCCGGCCCGCAAATCATCAATCGTTTCGAACAGTGGCACAACACGGATGCGGCAGGTTTCCCGTGCCGTGGCATCAGCAAAGAGCCCGCAATATTTGGCGAGCAGATAAAGCCCCAGAATGTCATCCGCACTTTGCGTCATCGACAAAATGAAAGTTCCAATTGACTGCGGATCGGGCCCGTCAAGTGTTTCACGGATCAACAAAAGCAAATCCAGAAGTTCTCGCGCTTCATCAGACACATTGGTGAACTGCGGCAGAAAGCCCAATGGCTTCGCCAACTCACCAGCCAGCCATTTGCTCCATTCCTGAGTTCCGCACTTTGGCGGATCAATTGCAGCAACCGGATTCATCTTGTGCCAGATTTCTTCCAGCACGCGATTGATCACTGTGGTGTTTTGGCGAAGATCAAGACTCGCCGTGTGAAACCCAAAAATTTCCGCTTCCACCCGCACCGGCCGCACATATCCCGTCGCGATACCGCCAACTTTCATGGCAACAAGAGCGGACTCGGCTTGCTCCATCAGGCCAAGGAATTCAGCAACCGAAGAAAACGGCTTGGCCTTCAAATCGTCACCAATTGTCGCCAGCAAACGCCAGCGCAGCGCGCTGAAATACTGCCGGAACGGCTCGGTCGGATTGCGCACCACAAGTTCAGCCTCGCGCCCGCTTGCCTGCAATTGCGCCTCGAGCACACCTGCAAACTGCTCAGTGTACGGAGCTTCATAGGCGCTGATCGAAACAAACTGCGCCAGCTCCTTCAGGCGCTTTTCGAGGCGCTCAACCGCCGCACGCCGGTTCTCGCGCAAGGCCCGGCGCGTCGTTTCAACAGTGACAAAAGGATTGCCATCGCGGTCACCACCGATCCAAGATGAGTAACGCAAGGGCGGCCGCACATGCGCCTGCAGATCCGGATAATGTCGCCGCAACGCCTGCTCCAGCGAATCCACCAGCGCCGCGGTCCGGTCAAACAATGTCTCGCGGAAAAAGTGCAGGCCCCACGCCACCTCACTTTCAACCGTTGGCTTTTCAATCCGGATTTCGCCCGTGAGCCACAACAGATCAATCTCGTTTTTGACCGCCGCCAGCAAAACTTCGCGCTCGCGCGGCGTCCATCGCGGTTGCTCGAGTTCAAACAGCTTGAGATATATCCGTCTGTGAATTTCCAGAACCGTAACGCGCTTCGCTTCTGTGGGGTGAGCGGTAATCGTTGGCCCCACATCCGTGTTGGCCAGGAGCTTCGCAACAGCTTCGTCAGAGACCTGCGCCTTGGCCGCCTGCGCAAAGGCATTGGAAAACGACCCGATCACCTGGTCCGGTCCGCCTTGCCGCTCAAGATTGCGGCGGTTGCGGATTGATGAGTTTTCCTCAGCGATGTTCATCAGCTGCAGCCAGATGCCAATCGCCTGCAAAGCGTGTTCGATAAGATGGTCCGGCACCACGATCTTCGATTCATCAGTGTTGAGAATCGACAATACGGCAGGCTCGCGCGCCTTGATCACCTGCCGCAACTGCTCCCGCAGCATCGCGGTCATTTCGTCGATGTAGGTCGTGTCTTCCAGGACGGCGGGAGTAACAGCAATATTCATCTTCAAGCCCCAAATATGAGCAATTTGTGCACTGCACAATGGAAGATGTCAATGCGGGGAATTTGGCTCGGTGCCAGCAGACAAAGGTCCGCAGCTGCACCACGCAGCACCGGACATATCCTGGGTCGCTGAACAGAGATGGCGGCACATCAGGATGTGTTCGGTATCAGTGCAGTTGGTTCTGCCAAAACGGCCGTCGCGAAATCGTGACACTCGGCCAGAACGAGATCAACATCATCAACCGGAATTTTCCGGTGACCCGGTGGCTTGCCGGGCCGAAGCGGAGAGATGAATGATTTTCTGAGTTCCCGCCGGGCCTGCAAACGCGCCAATCGCTTTGCCTGACGCGGCACATCGTCCAGCGCTGCTGACAGCGCCGCAACACGCAGGCACAAACGTCGCGCACCTGTCTGGGTTTCAGGAACAGGAATTGCTGCAGGCGCAGGCTGTTGAACGAGAGGGCTGAAAGGTGGATCAGCCGCGATGAAAGAAACGCGTGGGTTAAAACGGGTATAGTCGATGCGTCGCTGCGTAAACCGCTTGCGCGGATCGAAGAGCTGGAACGCCATGTGCAAGGCGCGCGTTTTGGAAGCGCCCTGTCTCGCAGCTGCAAGCGGCCGCTTGAGGTTTTGTTGAGGGCGCGCGACGCTCACCTCGTAGGCGGCAATCACAATCAGACGCCTGAGCGCCGCTTCCGCTGGCCGAAGCACCGCGAGAATGCGGTTGCGAACAACACGCGGCACCTTGGCCACATCCAGTCCGCCATAGATGGCAAGCACGCCCAAGATCTCCGCCACAATGGCCCTGAGAGCCACCGTATTACGGACAACCGCCGCTTCCCACGCCTGCTTGGTCGATACGAACATAACAAGAACATAAATTCTGAGTAGGCGTCTGTCAAGGGCGTGTGTGGGTGAAAAATTGCGCAATTGAGTGATCGCACCCTTTCCAATGTCATCCTCGCACTTGTTGCGAGGATGACATTTTGGGGGAGAATAACGCGCTTTTCGCATGAAACCATGCTTCGACGTGAAGGAAGTAGATGTCGCGCGCTTGCAAATACTTGACCCATGTTCAACGGGCGGATTTGTCCATTGCTGAGCCATCTCTCTGCTTGCGCCATGGGTCCTCGCAACAAGTGCGAGGATGACAGGATTAGGGAGTGGATCGCTTGGGCTATCTCGGAAAATTGACATCTGTTGAAGCTCTCTGCTGCCCTCTTCCCGATGTCATCCTCGCAGCGCGTCGCGAGGACGCCATCGTTCAATGGGCGGATTTCCGTCTCATCTCTGCCGTGAACCATCTTCCTCGTCGGCTTGCGCCATTCCCCGGGTCCTCGCAACGAGCGCGAGGATGACAGAATTAGGGAGTGGATCGCTTGGGCTATCTGGAAAATTGACGTCTGTTGAAGCTCTCTGCTGCCTCTTCCCGATGTCATCCTCGCGCGCGTCGCGAGGACCCATCGTTCAACGGGCGGATTGGTTCATTGCTGCACCATTTCTCTGGTTGCGCCATGGGTCCTCGCAACAAGTGCGAGGATGACAGGATTAGGGAGTGGATCGCTTGACCGGAGAGACGGAATTTCGTTCCAATTCCGTCTCATCTGAAATGGACGACGATTCCACCTCATCATGCAACTTGCAGGGTCGCAGAACCGAGGAACGTTGTTCCGGGACGGAATTTCGTCTCCAATTCCGTCTCATCGAAGGAAAAAATTGGAGCGCATCTATGCAACTTACATGCTCGCGAGCAAACCCTACGGAACATTGTATATTGGCGTGACAGGCAACCTGGTCTCCCGGATGGAGCAGCATCGGGCGGGCACCGTTTCTGGATTTACGGCAAAGTACAAGGTTCATCAGCTGGTCTGGTTTGAATGGTTTGACGACGTGGCGAACGCCATTCAACGTGAGAAGACAATGAAACACTGGCGGCGGGCCTGGAAGATCAACTATTGAACGATCGACACTGACAACTTACCTGGAAGATCAACTTGATCGAGAAAAACAATCGACACTGGCAGGACTTGTACCCAAGTCTCATCGGACCGGTCGACACCATGCAAATCAAGGCTGTTCCTTTCGCAAAATAAGCGATCATTCACCCCAAATGCCACCCTGCATGAACAAGGGGATTGGCAAATTTCGAAAAGTCGCATTAGTGTTGTGCCGTTGATCATCAACTTCTGGAGTCATGACCATGTGCAATGCCTGTATCATCGAAAACGTCAAAGCCTCTGTCCTGTCGCGTCGTTCCCTGTTTGCCAAATCCGCTGCGGCAGGCGCTGCCGCCATTGCTGCGAGCATGGCCAGTGCCAAGGTTTCCCTGGCCCAATCATCCGGAAAGGTTGTGGATCTCACCCACACATATGATGACAAATTCCCGACATTCGATGGCAAACCCGGCATCACCGCCGAGAAAGTCGTGGACTTCAAGAAAGATGGCTACACCATCTACAAACTCACAATCTTTGAGCACACGGGAACACACATCGATGCGCCCCTGCACTTCACCGAGGCCGGAACCTCGGTTGCCGACCTGGAACCGCAAAGCCTTGTCTGCCCGCTCTGCGTGGTTGATATCAAGAACAAGGCCAAGGAAGACCCCAACGCGATGGTGATGAAAGCCGACATCGAGGCGTGGGTCTCAGCCAATGGCGCCATTCCAAAGGGCGCTTGTGTTGCCATGAATTCCGGCTGGGCATCCAAAGTGGGTGATCCGTCTTATCGCAATCTGCCAGACGGAAATTTTGCGTTCCCCGGTTTTGCCAAGGAAGCAACCGAGATGCTCGCAGAAATGGGGGCTGCGGCAATTGCAGTTGATACGCTGTCCCTCGATCCCGGCAATTCCAAGGATTTCGCAGTCCACTATTCCTGGCTGCCGGGAGGCCGCTATGGAATCGAGAATGTTGCCAACCTCGACATGATGCCAGCAAAGGGTGCCACCATTTTCGTTGGCGCACCCAAGCATCGCGGTGGCACTGGCGGTCCCGCACGCATCATGGCAACGATGTAATGGCCACTACGCCACAGTATACGGATGAAGCAGCAGGGGCGGAGGCCCTTGCTGTCTTCAATGACATTCGCACCAAGCGCAACACGGACTATGTCAACAACTTCTGGCGCGCCTTGGCGCATGACCCGGCTTTGCTCAAATCCACATGGGAACGGCTGCAGCAGGTCATGGGACCCGGCAGTCTCGATCCCCTGACCAAAGAACTGATCTATATCGCCGTATCCGTCGCCAACGGGTGTAGTTACTGTGTTCACTCACACACGGCCGCTGCAAAAACCAAGGGTCTCACCCAGGAACAGCATGGCGAGCTGATGGCCGTGATCGCCATGGCATGCCAGACCAATTCACTGGCGACAGCCCTTCAGGTGGAACCAGACGAGCGGTTCCTGGTGAAAGAGTAATCGCAGGGCGCGGCCACATCCCATTTGCCCCCCACCTCATTCCCCGCTATCTCGCCCCACATGCTTCAAGTCCAGGGCCTCACCTACCGAATCGGCGACCGCGTTTTGCTCGATGGTGCCAACGTCACCATTCCGTCCGGCCATCGTGCGGGCCTGGTGGGGCGCAATGGCATTGGCAAATCGACGCTGTTCAAGATTGTGTTGGGCGAGCTTTCAGCTGAATCCGGCACCACGTCAGTCCCCCGCAATGCCCGCATCGGCACCGTGGCACAAGAGGCGCCGGGTGGACAGACATCGCTGCTCGACACCGTGATGAAAGGCGACGCCGAGCGCGAGGAATTGCTGGCACAAGCCGAAACCGAAACCGACCCGCACGAAATCGCCCATATTCAAACACGCCTCGCCGACATCGGGTCACACACGGCGGAAGCGCGCGCCGCGACCATCCTCTCGGGCCTCGGCTTCACCGGCGAACAGGTCAATCGTCCGTGTGCGGAGCTTTCCGGCGGCTGGCGCATGCGCGTGGCATTGGCCGCAGCGCTCTTCGGCAAACCCGATGTGCTGCTGCTGGACGAACCCACCAACTACCTCGATCTCGAAGGCGTGATCTGGCTCAAGTCATTTCTCAAGACCTACCCCTATACGATTGTCATCATCAGCCACGACCGCGACCTGTTGAATGATGTCGTCACCTCCATTGTACATTTCGATCAGGGCAAGCTTGTCTACTACGCCGGCAACTACGACAGCTTCGACCGCCAGCGCCGCGAGAAGCAGGCCCTCAGCGTCAAGCTGCAACGCAAGCAGCAAGACCAGCGCGACCACATGCAGGCCTTCGTGGACCGCTTCCGCTACAAGGCGTCGAAGGCCCGCCAGGCGCAAAGCCGCTTGAAGGCATTGAGCAAGTTGCAACCGATTGCCGATATCGTCGATGAACGCGTTGTGCCCTTCCGCTTTCCCGATCCGGAGAAGGAACTCGCCCCGCCACTCATCAGTTGCGAAGGCGTGACCATCGGCTACACGCCGGGAAAACCCGTCCTCAGCGGCATCACATTGCGCATCGATCCCGATGACCGCATCGCGCTGCTCGGCTCCAACGGCAATGGCAAATCGACATTTGCAAAACTCATCAGCGGCAAACTCAAACCCTTCAAGGGCGCATACAACGCCGCCCCGCGCATGAGCGTTGGCTATTTCGCGCAGCACCAGATGGACGAACTCGCGGACACCCGCACGCCCTTCGACTATGCCACCGACCTGATGCCGGACGATCCCGTCGCCAAGCGCCGCGCCAGGTTGGGTGCGGCAGGCTTCGGCGCATCACTGGCAGACTCGCCATGCTATCGCTTGTCCGGCGGTGAAAAAGCACGCCTCTTGTTTTTCATCGCAACATTCCACGCGCCACACATCTTGATCCTCGACGAACCGACCAACCATCTCGACATCGACAGCCGCGAAGCGCTGGTGATGGCGATCAATGATTACGCCGGGGCCGTGATCCTCATCAGCCATGACCGCCACATCATCGAAACCTGCGTGGATCGATTGTTGCTGATCGAGAACGGCCGCATCCGCACCTTCGAGGGCGACATCGACGACTATGCCGAATATGTCGTGACCAAGGTTGATCCATCAGTGGCGCGCCAGCAAAAGGCGGCAACGCAGAAACCCGTCGCCAAGACGGCGATGAACGACAAGCAACTGCGCGCCATCGAACTCAAGATCATTGCACTGAAGGACAAGGTCGAGATTCTCGATCAGGCGCTGGCTGATCCGACACTTTACTCCGACAACCCGCGCAAGGCCGCCGACTTTGCCAAACTGCGCACCAAACTCGCCGCAGAAATCGACACGCTCGAAATCCTGTGGCTCGAAACAGCGGATTGAATCATGGAAAGCTTTGATCTCACCCAATCCTGGTTCGGTTATGCCAGTCTCATCATCTTCATCATCGCTTACATATTGGTGATCTTCGAAGAGACCACGCAGATGCGAAAATCAAAGCCGGTGCTCGTCGCCGCCGGCCTGATCTGGGCGCTGATCGGCCTTGCCCATGTCGCCGCAGGCAATGCAGAGGAAGCCAATCTCGCCGCCGAACACACGATCTACGAATATGGCGAATTGTTCCTCTTCCTGCTTGTGGCCATCACTTATGTGAACACGCTGGAGGAGCGCCGCATCTTCGATGTGTTGCGAGCAAAACTCACCGCCCGCGGCTTCACCTATCGCCAACTCTTCTGGATCACAGGCATCGCCGCCTTCTTTCTCTCAGGCGTGCTCGACAACTTGACGACGGCCCTCATCATGGGCGCCGTTGTTCTCTCAGTCGGCCACGGCTCGCCACGCTTCATTGCAGCGGCTTGCGTCAATATCGTCGTGGCTGCCAATGCCGGTGGCGCATTCTCGCCTTTCGGCGACATCACCACACTGATGGTCTGGCAGAAGGGCAAGCTCGAATTCTTCGAATTCTTTGTGCTCTTCGTTCCTTCACTGATCAACTGGCTGGTGCCCGCCGCGTTGATGCACTTCGGCGTGCCGCAAGACCGCCCCATGCCGATGCATGAACGTGTGAGACTGAAACCAGGTGCCATGGGCGTTATCCTGCTTTTCGCCCTCACCATAGCCACAGCGGTGTCATTCAAAAACTTCCTGGGCCTGCAACCGGCGCTGGGCATGATGCTGGGCCTGGGTTACCTGCAAATCTGGGCCTATATCCTGCAAATGAAAGCCAAGCGCTACGAAGACTCAGACATGGTGCTCAACTCGTTTGATGAAATAGCAAGGGTCGAATGGGACACACTCTTGTTTTTCTTCGGCATCATCTTCGCAGTCGGCGGCCTCGGCGTGCTGGGCTATCTCAATCTGGCCAATCAATATCTCTACGCCGACCTCGGACCAACCATCGCCAACATCTCAATCGGCGTGCTCTCGGCCATCGTCGACAACATCCCGCTGATGTTCGCCGTCCTCAGAATGGACCCCGAAATGTCTGACGGCCACTGGCTCCTCGTCACCTTGACCGCAGGCGTCGGCGGCAGCCTCCTCTCGATTGGCTCAGCCGCAGGCGTGGCGCTGATGGGCCTCTCCAAAGGCAAATACACCTTCATGGGCCATCTCAAATGGACCTGGGCCGTGGCCGCAGGATATGCAGCGTCGATAGCCGTGCATTTTGTGCTGAATGCGGGAAGGTTTTGAGTTTTTCTGCTGTTTTTCTAGCGCTCGTCGCGAGGATGACATTTGTGGGGTTGCGATAGCAACGCGAAAAAATGTTACTTGCGCGTTCAATGCAGCAAGCGTGGCAAAGTTGCGATACGAGATCAATGCAGGCTGGTGCAGCCTGAAACGAAAAGGTAGCGCCCATTGTTCCTCACCTGATCCCGCTCCACGCGGAACTCATCTACATCACATAGACCTGATCTCAGCCTTGGGTTAAGCTCTACGCACACTTCATAGACTGCGCCATCCCCAATGAAAGCCCACGACACCGCACTCGATCGATTCATCCACCACGAAGCGACTGGTAGCATGTTGCTCGCGCTTGCGGCGGTGCTTGCTATTGTCGTTGTCAATTTCGGATTCGCCGAATTTTACGTGCATTTTCTCGAGCAAAAAGTCCAGATTGGCATTGGAACTTTGGTGCTGCAGAAATCGCTGCATCATTTCATAAACGACGGACTGATGGCGGTTTTCTTTTTTAATGTCGGTCTCGAAATCAAGCGCGAAATGATGGAAGGCAATCTTTCTCAGGCCTCGCAAATCGTGCTTCCCGCCGCAGCAGCGATCGGTGGGATCATCGTGCCATCCGGAATCTATGCAGCCCTGAACTGGAATGACGCATTGGCTTTGCGAGGTTGGGCCATTCCGTCCGCGACCGACATTGCCTTCGCACTTGGCGCATTGGCCTTGGTCGGTAAAGGAGTACCGACATCGCTCAAGGTTTTCCTGTTGACGCTCGCCACATTCGACGATCTCGCCGCGATCATCATCATCGCGATATTCTATTCAGGCGATCTTTCGACACTTGCGCTTGTAGGTGCAGCCTGTTGTCTCGCCGCACTTACCATCTGCAATCGCGCGGGCGTCGAACACAATGGCGTGTATGTCCTGATCGGCATCATCCTCTGGCTCTTCGTCCTCAAGTCAGGCGTCCATGCCACATTGGCGGGCGTGGCACTGGGACTGTACATTCCGCTGAAGCGCAGCGACGGCAGCACCATGGCGCTTGGGCTCGAAACAGCTATCCATCCTTACGTGAAATTCTTGATCCTTCCCCTTTTCGCGTTCGCCAATGCGGGCCTGCCACTCGATGGTTTTTCACTCACCAACCTGTCCCAGGGTATTCCACTAGGCGCCGCAGCCGGGCTCCTCATGGGTAAACCCATTGGCATCATGCTGACATGCGCCTTGATCATAGCGCTCGACCTCGCCAAACTACCCGACGGCGCAAGCTGGCGGCATATGCTGGGCGTCAGCTTCCTCGCCGGCATCGGCTTTACCATGAGCCTTTTCATAGGCTCCCTCGCCTTCGGCGATCCGGTCGTCGAAGCCCAGGTCCGCGTCGGTGTCATTGCGGGATCAATCTTGTCGATAGGTGCAGGGCTCGCGATCTTGTTCAGCGCAAGACGATCACCAACTTAGAAACGTAAGTACCCTGGCAATCACGCTCTTGAGAAGCGCCCTCCCTTTATCTCTGATCAGTCGTTTGTTAATCTTCCAAAAAACGTTATCCGATGAATCGTCCAGGCGCATTTCATCGGTGCGCACCAAAACCGAATACAACCGCGCCATCGGAATCATGGATGAAATCGTCGATGAAGTGGGCAATTATAAATCAAAATCATTCCCCATTCCTGATGCAGCACCTCACAAAGTCTTGGCTTTTCTCATTGAAGCCCATGGCCTCAAGAAATCTGACATTCCGGGTGTGCCGCAAATCATGGTGTCAGCCATCCTCTCCGGCAAGCGCGCCATCAGCAAGGACACGGCCAAAACCCTGGCCGCAAGGTTCAACATCAGTCCGGCGATGTTTTTGTAGTTGAAATCAGAAATCGGGCCGCTTCACATTCCCGCCAGTAGGCACTGACCCTGTGTCCTTCACCCAGCCCAATCTTCAAGCTCCAATCCCTCGACCTGTCTGAACGAAATGTCACTCGTCACCAGTGCAAGTCGTCCTCAATACCCTTAAACAGGTCAAGGTTCTATACTGTTTGGGGGCCTTGACAATATAGCAAAATGATATATTTTTCCCGTGTGCGGATCATCAGCCGAAAACGTCTTGTCGCCTTCTGGGCAAAACACCCGGATTCGAAGGACTCTTTGGAGGTCTGGTACTCGCTGATGAAGAAAAATGAGTTTTACGACTTCGCAGGGTTGAAATCAACTTTCGGTGCTGTCGACAGGGTCAGGCCCCTCCATGTCTTCGACATTGGTGGAAACAAATACAGACTGGTTGCGGCAGTTCATTTCAATCGGTCGATTGTCTATGTGAGACACATCCTCACGCACAAAGAGTATGATGAAGAAAAGTGGAAAAAATGACACAGGCCTTGAAAGGACGGATTCCAACGGCGGACAAGCTCGCTGACGCGTGGGGGCCTGTCTATCGCATGCTGGGTTTCGGCAAGGTGCGCACCAAAACGGAATACAACCGCGCCATCCGCATTATGGATGAAATCGTCGATGAAGTGGGCGATAATGAAAAGCATCCCATGGCGGCACTGCTTGATTATCTGGCCGAGCAGGTAGAAGATTATGAATCAAAATCATTCCCCATTCCTGATGCAGCGCCTCACAAAGTCTTGGCCTTTCTGATCGAATCCCATGGCCTCAAGCAATCTGACATTCCGGGTGTTCCACAAAGCATGGTATCGGCGATCCTCGCTGGAAAGCGCGCCATCAGCAAGGACACGGCCAAAACCCTGGCCGCAAGGTTCAACATCAGTCCGGCGATGTTTTTGTAGTTGAAATCAGAAATCGGGCCGCTTCACACTCCCGCCAGTAGGCACTGACCCCGTGTCCTTCACCCAGCCCAATCTTCAAGCTCCAATCCCTCGACCTGTCTGAACGAAATGTCACTCGTCACCAGTGCAAATCCAACGCTCAGGGCATGAGCGCCGATTAATAAATCCAGCGGCGCGATCACACGCCCCTTTTTCTCCAGCGCGGCACGTGTTCTGCCATAATGTTCAGCAGCACTCCGGTCCCAATCAAGCACCTCAGCCCGTTTCAGAAATTCGTGCACCAAGTTGTGCAGGCGTTTTGCTTCTGGTCGTTTGGCCAGCCCAAACAGCAACTCTGCTTCAGTGATGGCTGAAATACAAATCGCCCCGATGGGCTGGGCGGTGACGCGCGCCGTCACTGTCGGGTAGCCTCTGAGAAGGTGGCTCACCGTGTTGGTATCAAGCAAATACTGCTTCACTCCTTGTGGCCTTCAAACGGATCACGGTTTTGTGCCATTTGGCGGCGTTCTTCAGGAGAGAGAAAATCTTCCGGTGCCCTGCCCCGCTCAAGTGCTTCCAGAAACCCGTCCCAGTTTTCTGGTCGACGCGACAAGATCACATCCCCGGTCTCATCATCCCGTCGAATGAAAACCTCCTTGGTGTCAAACCGGAACGCGGCCGGCAACCTCACAGCTTGACTACGGCCATTGACAAATATCTTTGCAACTTGGTTCATCGGAACGCCTCCATGAGATATATCATGATATATACCAAATACCAACCAAAGTCAACCAGATTGCTCCCCTATTCCAAAAGCTTGCGGTAACCGACTTCCGTCATCCACCGTGCACGCGCAAGATGGTGGTCATACATTTCGCGGCAAGCTTGCGGATTGTCGTCAGGGTTGATGTCAAATATCACGCGTACCGCCTCTTTCCAGTCAACGCCTTCGGCAGTTGCATCAAGCAACATGATGTAGGCCTGCATATGTGCATGATCATATGCGGTGATATTGTCGCTTTGCGGCGGCTTGCTCAGGAATTTTTCAATCATTGTGGCTGTCCTCCAAACGCGACCGCCCCTCTCCACTTAAGGCCACTTTCGGCCAAGCTCAATCAGCGTGCATCACGCCGCCTCCTTCGCCGCCTGATCCTCCCAGCGTCCGCTCTCATTCTGCCGCCAGTATTTCAGCGCATGCCCTGCCGCGCGAAACTGTTTCCACACGCTGCGGGCCGCCAGCACATCGGCCTCCAGTCCGCCATCAAAAAATACACTCGCCCGCCTGATGCCATCCACCGACTGCGGCATCATCCCGGCGTAGATCAGGTGATCGGCTCCATTGGGTACATAGGTATCCACCGCAAAGCAGATTGCATCGCGTTCGTCAGCCCCGTCCCAGCCAAAGCCCTGCGGAACAAACGCCGTGTCTTCCAGCGCCCAGACCAACTTGGAGAGCGCAATGAGCGGATCCTTCTCAGGCCCCATCACGCAAACACGTTCACCGCGACCGTGCAGCCCCAAAAGAATGCGCGGCAACACCGCCGTCACCGGTTCGCGTTCGAGGTGATAGAACCAAACGTCAGCCATCACTACTTTTCATAATGCTTGGCGACCAGCCGGTTCAGCAACCGCACACCCCAGCCCGAAGCCCAGCTCTGGTTGATCGGCGACTTCACCGAATCCATCGCCGTGCCCGCCACATCCAGATGCGCCCATGGGACATTGTTGACGAAGCGTTGCAGGAACTGCCCGGCTGTGATCGAACCGGCAAAGCGGCCGCCGATATTTTTCATGTCGGCAACATCATGGTCAATCAGCTTGTCATATTCCGGCGTCAGCGGCATGCGCCAGACTTTTTCACCGGTTTCAACGCCACACGCAGACAAGCGTTCCGACAACTCATCATTGTTTGAAAACAAGCCGGTATGTTCCTTGCCCAGCGCCACAAGAATGGCCCCGGTCAGCGTCGCCAGATTGATCATGAACTTCGGCTTGAACTTGCTCTGCACATACCACAGTACATCGGCGAGAACGAGACGGCCCTCGGCATCGGTGTTGAGCACCGCAATCGTCTGCCCTGACATCGACTTGACAATGTCACCAGGCCGCTGGGCATTGCCGGCAATGGCGTTCTCCACCAAGCCGATGGCACCGATGACGTTGCACTTCGCCTTGCGCCGGGCCAGCGTCAGCATCAAGCCTGTGACACAGGCCGCCCCCGCCATGTCGCCTTTCATGTCCTCCATGCCCGCCGCAGGCTTGATCGAAAGTCCGCCTGTGTCGAACGTGACGCCCTTGCCAACGAAAGCAACGGGTGCCTCACCACGCTTGCCACCATCCCAGCGCATCACCACCAGCCGTGGCTCATGCACCGAAGCCTGCGCCACGCCCAAAAGCGCGCCCATGCCCAGTTTCTTCATCTGTGTTGGAGTTAGAATCTCAATCTTTACACCAGCCTTGCTCAAGGCCTTCGCCCGGTTTGCGAACGCCACTGGCACCAGAATGTTGGACGGTTCATTGACCAGATCGCGGGCAAAATGGTTACCTTCACGAATGGCAGACAATGGCTGGAACGCAGCCTTGGCCTTCGCCGGATCGGCGCAATGCACAGCCAGCGCGGTAAGCCCGTTCGTCTTGTCCTTGCCC
The DNA here is from genome assembly GCA_963738595.1 of uncultured Alphaproteobacteria bacterium. GTDB lineage: Bacteria > Pseudomonadota > Alphaproteobacteria > Rhizobiales > Aestuariivirgaceae > Aestuariivirga. The sequence goes on along the minus strand of CAVTXF010000005.1, from coordinate 368,988 downwards.
TTGGTCTTGTAGCCAAGGAACGAATAGGTACGAAGCGCGGCACCTGATGCAATGAGGGCAGCTTGCTCCGCCGCCGCAATGCCCTTCACGCCGGAAATCTCGGCGAGAACATCAGCTTCCTTCGCCTTCGTGCCGGCAAGAGCACCCGCAATGGTTCCGCCGAGCAACTCCATGTCGCGGATTGTCAGGGCTTCCGCCTTTCCAACACCACAGACGACCACCCGCTTCACTTCGCCACCCGGCGCGATCACGTCCAGAAGTTGGTCCTTCTTACCAGTAAAATCAGCCGCCTTCGCAGCTTTGGTGAGGGCGCCGCCGAGGGCCTTGTCGAGGTCCGAGGCACCGTCGGAAAGCACCATTCCTTCGCCAGCAAATACGGCAAGCACACCCTTTCGCGGCATCCGCGAAGGCAAAAATTCGATTTTCATGATATCAAGCACTCCAGAATCGGAAAACCTTGCCATAGCGCGTTTTGCATAACAGCTACAATCCGAGAGAATTTGTTAACCAAATGCCCATTTCCCATCGGGCTGACCCGAATTCTGGCAAAAGCATCAACATTTTGCCCTTTTCTGCGCTTGTGAATAGAGTTAATACTCAGAAACATTTCGTGAGCGCGTAACCGGATCTTGAAGGCAATCAAACAAGCATCGTCGCGGCTCGGAATTGGCCGCTGGGGGAGATTTGCAAGCACTCTTGCAATCGCAGCCTTTGCTGTTGCATCCGCTCCCGACACTGCCACTGCTCTGATCGAAAAACCCTTTCGGAAGCCTGTGATAAAAAACCTTCCGAAAACCGAAAAGGTCGACGTCAACGCCACCACGATCACTTACGATCCCGACACCGGAATCGCTGTGGCAACGGGCGACGTCCACCTTGCCTATGGCCCCTATCGTCTCACCGCAACCAAGGTCACCTATAACCGCCGGACCAATGTGCTGACTGCCAATGGCTCGGTGACCCTGCGCGAACCCAACGGCAACATAGCCCAGGCATCAACACTCTCGACCAATACGGCATTCAGCGAAGGCTTCGCCCGCCACCTCACGGCCCTGCTAACCAATGACGTCACCATCACCGCAGAATATGCAGTGCGCAGCGAAGGCCGCATCACGGTTTTCGAAAAAGCCACCTACACCGCCTGCAAGAACTGCCAAACCCGCAGCGGCAAACCGCTTTGGCAATTGGTGACCGACAAGACTGTCCACGACCAGGAAAAGCACACCCTCGCCCACACGAATCCGAAATTGCAGATTTCGGGCGTGACTGTTGGTGCACTGCCCTATCTCGTGCTCCCGGATCCGTCGGTCAAACGCCGCACCGGCTTTCTGGTGCCAACATACCGGGCAAATGATTACGTGGGCTTTGGCGCAGTCACGCCTTTCTATTGGGCCCCCGCCCCAAACTACGATGTAACTTTGCGGCCATGGTTCACCCTGACGCAAGGCCTGGTGGCCGATGTGGAATGGCGGCATCGCCTCGCAAACGGGCGCTACGGAATTCGCGGCTACGGCGTGCGCCAGTCCAACCCGGGTGAACTGGAAGGCGATGACAAACGCTGGCGCGGCGCACTGACGACCCAGGGAAAATTCGCCCTCGACAAGGATTGGGACTTGGGCTGGCAAGGCATTGCCGTTTCGGATCGCACCTTCCTGAACCGCTACGGTTATGGCGGTCGCAGTATCGGAACCAACGAGACCTATCTCACCGGGCTCTGGGACCAGACTTATGTAAACGCGGGCGCTTTGAATTTCACCTCACTGAGCACCTCGATCTCCAACAGTAACCTGCCTGAGGCGGTTCCCCATTTTAATGTTGAGCACGCCTTCGCCAACCCGGTCATCGGCGGAAATCTCAGCTTCAGCGTGAACGGATACTCACTGTGGCGCGATCAGGAATCAACCCCGTTCGAAACCGTCAACCACGGCACCGAACAGACCAGGCTTGTCTCCCAGCTTGCATGGCGCAAGGAATCAACCCTTGGCGGCGGCCAGTTGCTCACTACCTTTGCAAGGCTCCGGGACGACCTGTACCTGACCAACAACCTGCCAGATCAAACGATTGGTGGGGCCAAACAAGACCGGGAAATGCGACATCGCATTCTGCCATCTGCCGGTTTCGATATGCGTTGGCCCTTTGTGGCGTCGAGCGAATGGGGCAGTCATATCGTTTCGCCAGTGGCCCAGATTATTGCAGCACGAGACGAAACCGATCGCAAATCCATCGGCAACGAAGATGCCATCACTCTCAATTTTGATCATTCCAGCTTGTTCCTCGAGGACCGCTTCACCGGGCTTGACCGGTATGAAGGTGGCGTGCGCGCCAATCTCGGTCTGACCTATAATATGCTGCTGAACGGCGGCAGCTTTGTCCGCGCCAGTGTCGGCGAAAGCTTTCATCTGGCAGGCGAAAACAGCTTTGACCTCGGTTCCGGTCTCGACGGGCCAAAGTCAGATATCGTGGCAGCCCTCGCTGTTTCCCCGTTTTCAGGTGTAAATCTCTCATACGAAGGCCGCTTTGAAGAGGACCTGTCAGCAATAAACCGCCAGGAAGCAAAACTTGGCCTCAGTTTCGACAGGTTTTCCGCCAATGCAGGCTACCTGTTCATTGACAAGGAACCGGCATATGGCCGGAAAGCGACAGAAGAATTTGCTTCGGCAAATGCGCGCATGTCCGTAGGCAACGGTTGGTATTTGATGGGTAATGTGAACTTCGATCTTCAAAATGATTATTTCAGGTCACGTGGCCTCGGCTTGGAATTTGACTGTCAGTGCATGAATGCAAAATTCGCCTATTCGCAGATAAAAACCAGCATCAATAGTGACATTGACCATCGCTTCTTGCTGTCTGTAAATTTCGCCACGCTCGGCGGCACCAGTTTCTCGTCACGCTACTAGTCAGGTTCAAGAGGCAAAATTGCTCACATCGACGATCCGAAGCATTATCGCTGCACTTGGTGTTGTCCTTGGTATTTGTACCAGCGTGGTGGGTGCCCATGCCGTGGAACAAAAACTCCTGGCCATCGTCAATGACCAGCCAATCACCAGCCACGACATTGACCAGCAACTTCAGTTGAACAAGCTTCTCGGATCACCGGCGACGGATCGCAAGCAGGCGCTGAATGACATCATCAATCAAGTGGTCAAGATCGAGGAAGCCAAACGCTACCAGATGCAGCCGTCAGACAAGGACCTGGAGACCCGTCTCAACGACGTCGCCAAGGGATTGAAGACCAACGCCGAAGGCCTTGAAGGAAAGCTCAATGCCCAAGGCATCAGCATAGGGTCAATGCGCCAATATCTCGCCGCGCAGATGTCTTTCGCCCGCCTGTTGCGGTTTAAATACAAGGATCAGGTGAATGTTACCGATGCTGATGTCGATCGCAAGCTTGCTGAGGTAAAGAGCGACCTGAACGGTCGCGTCGCCAAGGCAATGGCCGGCGTCAAGGCCATAAGGGTGATCAGCCTGATTGAAGTGAATTTCCCTGTTGAAACGGTCGAAACCGGCATGGAACAGCTTTTGCAGTCGCGCGCAGCCGAAGCCAACCAGTTTCTCGGACGGTTCAAAGGCTGCAAATCCGCCCGCTCTGCAGCAGCAGGAATATTCAATGTCAAGATCAGCAAAACCATTGAAGCCGATTTCAACAAGCTGCCAAAACCGATGCAGGCAGTATTGAACAAGCAGGGCCCGAATTCGGCAATCGGTCCCATGCGCTCCAAAAACGGCATTCAGGTCATTGGCTATTGCGGGCAGCGAACCATTACTCCGCAAAGGCCAAATGTCCAAATGCCGACCCGCGCACAATTGGAACAAGTATTGCTCAACGAAAAGTTTGGTGCAGTCGAAAGCAAATATGTTGCCCAGATGCGCAAAAATGCGATCATTGAATATCGCGATCCGTCCTACGCGCAGTAAGAAAACAAATGTCCCGACAATCATTGCTGCCCATCGCACTCACCCAAGGCGAAGTTGCAGGTGTTGCGCCCGAAATCACTGCCAAGGCCTGGTCTATGCTCCGAAACGATCCGGCGCATGTTTTTTGCCTGATCGGTGACGCCAACCAGTTTGCAAAGCGCTGCGCCGACTCCAACCTCACAACACCTTTTGAGATTGTCGCCCATCCGTCAATGGCCGCAGGAATTTTTCACAAGGCAATCCCCGTCATTGCTGCACAACTCAATGCAGGCGTGGTTGCAGGTCAACCCAACTCTGCAAATGCATCATCAGTAATCAAGGCAATCGAACGCGCTGTGGATTTCTGCATCGCAGGCGAAACCTCGTCCATCGTCACCAACCCGATCCAGAAGGAAACACTGTATCAGGCAGGTTTCAAATTCCAGGGTCACACAGACTTTCTCGGCCACCTCGCTCGCTCAAAGGGATGTGAAGCTCACGATGTCATGATGCTCGTGTCAGCTGATCTGCGCGCTGTACCCATTACGGTTCACATTCCATTGAAAGACGTCACAGCGACCTTGACCGCCGAAGCCATCATCACCCAAACACGCATCGTCGACCAGGCTTTGCGCCAACGTTTCAACATTCCAAACCCGCGCATCGCAATGACCGGCCTCAATCCGCACGCTGGAGAAAATGGCGCAATGGGCCGCGAGGAAATCGACACCATCATCCCGGCATGCAACGTCCTGCGCGCGGAAGGCCTTACCATCATCGGCCCAATTTCCGCCGACACGGCCTTCCATGCTGAAGCCCGCGTCACATACGACGCCATCATGTGCATGTATCATGACCAGGCGCTCATCCCTGCAAAGACACTCGACTTCCACGGCGGCGTTAATCTGACACTCGGCTTGCCTTTCATTCGCACGTCACCTGATCACGGAACGGCACTGGCGCTCGCTGGAACCGGCACCGCCCGCGCCGACAGCCTCACCGCATCAATTAAACTCGCCGCCAGACTGAGCGCCACGCATGTCGCTCGATGATCTCCCGCCGCTGCGCGAAGTGATCGCGGAGTTTCAGCTTGCGGCCAAAAAATCACTCGGACAAAACTTCCTCTTCGATCTCAATCTCACCCGCAGGATCGCCCGCGCCGCGGCTCCGCTCAACGATGTCACAATGGTCGAAATTGGCCCCGGCCCCGGTGGCCTCACGAGGGCGCTGTTGATGGAAGGCGCAACCAGCGTCGTAGCCATTGAGCGCGACAGCCGCGCCATCGCAGCGCTGCAAGATGTCATCACCGCATCATCATCGCGCCTCACGGTCATCGAAGGTGATGCCCTTGCACAGGACTGGCGAAAACTGGTGAATGGCCCGGCGAAAATCGTGGCCAATCTGCCCTACAATATCGCAACACCGCTTCTCATTGGCTGGCTTACATCGGGTGACTGGCCACCCTGGTACCAGTCACTGACATTGATGTTTCAAAAGGAAGTCGCTGACCGCATTGTGGCAAAACCCGGCAGCAAGGATTATGGCCGCCTGTCGGTGCTTTGCCAGTGGCGATGCGATGCCGTGAAACTCTTCGACGTCAACCGCGCTGCTTTCACGCCACCGCCAAAAGTAACCTCGTCCATCGTCCAGCTTGTTCCAAAAGCATCACCACCTGGCGTCGAGGTGACAGCCCTTGAACGTGTCACTGCAGCAGCCTTCGGTCAGCGCCGCAAAATGCTGCGTTCCAGTTTGAAACCGGTCTTCAATGATCCCGGCATAACACTCGCAGGTCTGTCAATTGATCCGGAACTGCGGGCCGAAGACCTGGAAGTGGCACAATTTGTGAAGCTTGCCGAAACCCTCACAAATCTTTCGTCAGCTCACGCACAAATCCGGTAAGCCCTACCTGCCGCCGCCGCCGCAATCGTTCTGCTGTGAGAATGGCCATCACTTGCGCATGCGACATATCGACATTCTCGTTTACGACAACATAGTCATATTCCGGCCAGTGGCTGATCTCGTGTGCGGCTTCAGCCATGCGCTTGGCAACCACCGACGACGAATCCTGCGCCCTCTTGATCAATCGCTGCCGCAGGGTCTCAACCGAAGGCGGCAGGATGAACAGCCGCACCAGATCGTCCTTCATCGCCTGAGCCAGTTGTTGCGTGCCTTGCCAGTCAATATCAAACAACACATCGCGACCGCGCTCCAACGCCGATTCAACTGGCCTCTTCGGCGTACCGTAACTGTTGCCGAAAACCGTCGCGTATTCCAGGAGCTCGCCGCCTTCCACCATCGCATCAAACTTGCGCTGGTCGATGAAGTGATAGTCCTTGCCGTCAATCTCGCCCGGCCGCTTGGCCCGTGTCGTAACCGAAACTGACATCGTGATATTGCCGTCGGCTGCAAGCAACATCTTGCTCAATGTCGTCTTGCCGGCACCGGACGGTGACGACATCACAAACAACAGGCCACGACGCGGAATTTGAATGGGTTTGGTCATCTCAGGTCATTCTATGTTTTGCAGCTGTTCGCGGAATTGGTCGATGGTGTTTTTCAGTTCTAGCCCGGTATTCGTAAGTGCAATGTCATTGGACTTCGAGCAGAGCGTATTGGCCTCGCGGTTGAATTCCTGCGCCAGAAAATCCAGCTTGCGCCCCACCGCCTCATCACGTTGCATCAGGTCACGGGCCGCACTCACATGCGCCATCAGCCGGTCAATTTCTTCCTGCACATCAACACGCGTTGCCAGCAGCATTGCTTCCTGGTGCAAGCGCGCGCCATCGAAGGAATTCGAGGCTTCAAACAGCCGCTCGATCTGCTCTTTCAAGCGCGCCTTGATCACCTCTGATTTGCGCGACGGATTTTCAATCGCCTGTACCACCAGGGCTTCAATGCGGGCAATCGCACCATTCAGCACACTTGCGATTTTTTCACCTTCCGCATCGCGTGATTTCTTCATTTGCTGCGCCGCCTCGGACAGTGTTGCCAGCAGCGTTGCATCGCGTTCCGTCGCATAGTCCTCCGGCAAGGTTCGCGGCACAATTTCCACAATGCCACGCAATCCCATCAGCGCTTCAACATTGGGCGGCCCGCCACCCAGCAGTTTGCGAAAGCGTTGTGCTACGGCGACCGCTTCATCAAGCGCTTTCTCATCGACCTGAATGCCGTGGCCAGTACCAGCCTCTGTATAGGTGAGGCTGGCCTGAATATTTCCCCGTTTGAAAACTGCCGACAAGATGTTGCGCGCTGCTGCTTCCAGGTGTTCCAGCCCCGGTGGCAAGCGAAATCGCAGTTCCAGCGACTTGCCATTGACGCTGCGCAAGTCCCATTGCCATGTGACAGAGCTACCGCCGCCGCCTGCGCGTGCAAAACCGGTCATGCTGGAAATGGTCATGCAGTATCAATCCCCACCTGTTCACGAATCATTTGGCGGAGAATGTCGCAGTTTGCACCAGGCAGCAACGCGCTATTGCTTGATCCGCCGTTCAGCCGGAATGGGAATGAGTTTTTCACCGACGCGCAAGATCGACCCCGGTTCAACCTCCAGAACCGGTTCTTCGCTACCGCTCGCGGCAGCAGGCTGCACCGCAGCGGCACTTGTTTCAACAGGGGCCGGGGCAGGCTCTGCCGCAGGTGCAGGCTCAGGACTGTGCACCTGCGCGGGCTCAGGCAGCACACTGTCGAGTCCTGTCGCAGCCAAAGGTGTTTGGGTTTGCATGACAGGAGCAGGCTCGACTACGGCAGGAACTGCGGGAGCCGCAGGAGCAGGCATTGGCGCATCTGGTTGCGCCTGTCCTGCGCGCCACTTCGCCACATTCGTGTTATGCTCATCCAGCGTTCGCGCAAAGGCATGCCCGCCCGTACCGTCCGCAACGAAATAGAGATAATCGACCGAAGCTGGCGCAACCACCGCCTCCATCGCATCTTTCCCGGGAATGGCAATGGGCCCCGGCGGCAGCCCGTCAATCTGGTACGTGTTGTAAGGTGTGATGCTGTCAAGGTCAGCGCGCGAAATGGGATGGTCCAGCTTGCCCTTGCCACCGACCAGTCCATAAATGATTGTTGGATCAGATTGCAGCCTGATGCCTTTCTTAAGCCGGTTCAAAAACACCGCTGCAACCAGTGGCCGCTCAGATGCCTTGCCTGTTTCCTTTTCGACAATCGAAGCGAGCGTCACCAGCTCAAGCTTGGACTTCAACGGCGTATCCGCCGGGCGTTTGGCCCATATGGCATCAACCAGTTCGTCCTGTTGCGCCTTGATGCGTGAAACAAGCTCGTTGGGATCGGTTCGCCGGGTATAGAGAAACGTATTGGCCAGCATGGTGCCCTCTTCTGGCACGACCTCAACACGGCCCTGCACGGCATCGAGCTTGTTCAATCTTTCGACGGCCATCTGGGTGGTAAAGCCTTCCGGTATGGTGAACTTGTAGGTCACCACCTTTCCGTTTTGCATGATCCGCAAAACGTCCCTCAAGGTTACACCAGCGGGAAAACTGTATTCGCCCAAAGTGAGGTTTCGCCCACGCAACGAGTTCAAGGCAGCCATCGCCGAAAACATCAGTGGATCATTGATCACACCGGCATCCTGCAATCGCGCCGCAACCTCGGAACGGCTCATGTCCGGACTGAGGTCTACGATCTTCGACGCAGAAAGCGGGCCGGATGTTGTTGCCTGCATGTAGCCGTAGGCAACCACTCCGCCCACCAGCGCTGCAACCAATACGCCAATCGCCAGGAGTGAACCAATGACGCGCGCCATTGCTGACCCACGCACGCGCCGGTTGTCCACTTTGTATTCTCTGTTTCGTTCGGCCATGGGCAGGGTCCTACCCTATCATGCTTCGATCAGGCAGCAATCCGCCGCAAGATCAACGATGCGTTCGTTCCACCAAAACCAAATGAATTGGACAGAACTGTGTTGATCTCTTTTTTCTTTGCCACCTTGGGGACGAGGTCAATCGCCGTTTCGACCGATGGATTGTCAAGGTTGAGTGTTGGCGGCGCAATATTGTCGCGGATCGCAAGGACCGAGAAAATGGCCTCAACTGCCCCCGCCGCACCCAGCAGATGCCCCACGGCAGATTTCGTCGAAGACATCGAAAGCTTGGCCGCAGTGTTGCCGACCAGCCGTTCAACGGCCCGCAACTCAATCTCGTCACCAAGTGGCGTCGACGTGCCATGGGCGTTGATGTAGTCAATGTCACCGGCATCAATTCCAGCCCGTTTCATGGCAGCCCGCATGCAGCGATATGCACCATCGCCGTCTTCAGCCGGTGCTGTGACGTGATAAGCATCGCCAGACATGCCGTAACCGATCACTTCGGCGTAAATCCTGGCCCCCCGCCGTTTCGCATGCTCGAATTCTTCCAGCACCACGATTCCGGCACCTTCGCCCATCACGAAACCGTCACGGTCGCGGTCATAGGGCCGCGATGCTTTCTCCGGCGTATCGTTGAATTTGGAGGACAGCGCCTTGCAGGCAATGAAACCCGCAATGCCAAGACGGCAAATCGTGGCTTCGGCACCACCCGCCACCATCACGTCGGCATCGCCAACAGCAATGATGCGCGCCGCATCGCCAATCGCATGGGCACCGGTGGAGCAGGCCGTTACAACGGCATGGTTCGGCCCCTTCAAGCCATGTTCGATGGAAATCATGCCCGACGCCAGATTGATCAGCGATCCCGGAATAAAGAACGGGCTGATGCGCCGCGGCCCCTTCTCGTTCATCAGCAATGTTGTTTCTTGAATGGATGGCAAGCCACCAATGCCGGACCCAACCAGCACACCGGAGCGATATTGCTCATCGGCATTTTTGGGCGAATAGCCGGAATCCTTGATCGCCTGCTTCGCAGCTATCATTGCAAACTGAATGAAGTCATCGAAGCGGCGTTGCTCCTTGGGATCAACCCAGTCATCGCGCTTCAGCGTGCCATTGCTGCCATCGCCTTCCTTCACTTCAAAGGCGATGCGCGTCGAAAGATCGGACGCATCAAACCGCGTGATTGGTCCGGCACCGCTGTCACCGGCCAACAACCGCGACCATGATGCTTCCACACCCGTTCCGAGTGGCGATACGATTCCAAGCCCTGTAACGACAACACGCTTCATGTTGCAACCTTTCGATGGCGTTCTTTGACTCATGAAAACGCGGAGCCAAGGTGATCAGGCCTTGCGCCCCGCGCTTTGAAACTTGCTTCTCACCGGCCAGGCCGGAAGCCGCTTTATGCAGACGTCTTCTCGATAAACTTGACGGCATCGCCGACAGTCTGAATTGTTTCAGCAGCGTCATCAGGAATTTCGATGCCGAATTCCTCTTCAAACGCCATGACGAGTTCAACAGTATCGAGACTGTCTGCGCCAAGATCGTCGATAAAGCTGGCATCCGCCTTCACTTTGTCGCCGTCGACCCCGAGATGCTCCACGACAATCTTTTTTACCCGTTCAGCGACATCGCTCATAGAAAATATCCTTGGTTAATAAATCTGCCGGCAGAAAAATGATTACTTCCCCCGCAAGCCCGCATGGTTCCTAACACAAATCTTTCCAGCTACAAAAGAAGGAAAAGATAATGTTCAATATCATATGGTTACACACCAATCAATGGATTCGTCATGGCGCATTTCGCAATAATCCACCCCAAAGACTGCCCATGGGCTATTGGAGCGGGGGCCATGTGTGATACTCTCGGACAAGATTGCCATGCCCCAAACAATAGTGCGCGGATATAAACGTTTGCTCGAGGAAGCCGAGGCCCAGATTGAAACCCTGGACCCGGTCGACGTCCACGTACTTGCAGGTGAATCCGGCATTACGTTGGTTGATCTTCGTGACCCACGCGAACTTGAGCGCGAGGGCAAGATGCCGGGAGCACTCCATTGTCCACGCGGCATGCTGGAATTCTGGATAGACCCCGAAAGCCCTTATGCCCGCCCGGCATTTCAGGAAGACAAGAAATTCATCTTTTTCTGCGCAGGTGGCTGGCGGTCTGCCTTGGCAGCCAAGACCGCTCAAGAAATGGGCCTCAAACCGGTGGCGCACATGCGCGGTGGCTTTGGAGCCTGGAAAAAACTTGGCCTGCCTGTTGATCTAGGAGAAGCGAAAAAATGAAATTCGCCTACACGATTGTGTATTGCAATGACGTCCCGGCAACTGTTGCCTTCTACCAGAAAGCCTTCGGTCAAAAACTCCGCTTCATGCACGAAAGCCAAATGTATGCCGAACTCGAAACCGGCGGCACCGCTTTGGCCTTTGCCCATCACGACATGGCACATCTGAATGGCATTCCCGTTCGCCCGAACTTGATGCTGGATACATCTGCCGCCGGCATCGAAATCGCATTCACGGACCAAGACCCCAAAAAAGCCTACGACACCGCAGTTGCAGCAGGCGCGAAGGCAATCAAGCCGCCCGAGAAAAAACCCTGGGGCCAGACAGTTGCATACGTCCGCGACCTCAACGGCTGCCTCGTGGAAATCGCTTCGCCAATGGGTTGATCAGAAACTGCATGAAATTTTACGAAAGTTTCAACAGCAGTCTTGGTCTTTCATAATCCGACGGAAGCGAAATGCCCCGGACATCGCCAATCTTTAACAGCTCCGCCACCTGCACCGATTATAGCAGACACATTCGGCGGAGAATGAAGTGTCAAACCAGGCCCAGGGCATTGCCCCCTCAGTAAATTCGACCAGTGCATCATTTGTTGTTCAGCAAGGGGTGCGCAGGCAAATGGCTCACCGTCAAGCTCCGCCTCCTCCCCAACAGCGCAAGCCAGCACCATCATCACAGCCTGCAAGCTGGCTGGCAGGCGAACTGGGTGAGGATACGCTGGTGTTTGATTTCTCGAAACTGTGAGCCTATTCAGCTCACACCATCGCCATGCCACCATTGACGTGCAGCGTATGTCCGGTGACATAAGCCGCTTCGTTTGAAGCGAGGAACAATACTGCGGCAGCAATTTCATCACCCGTGCCCATGCGCCCGGCAGGAATGCGCCCCAGAATCGCTTCCTTCTGCTTGTCGTTCAGCACATCGGTCATTGGCGACGAGATGAAGCCCGGCGCCACGCAATTCACCGTCACATTCCGGCTCGCCAGCTCCTGTGCCAGTGACTTCGACATGCCGATGATGGCAGCCTTGGACGCCACATAATTCGCCTGTCCTGGATTGCCCGTTACGCCGACGACGGAGGTGATCGAAACAATGCGCCCCCAACGCTTCTTCATCATCAACTTCATGGCGGCCCGCGCCAGACGGAAGGACGACGTGAGATTGACATCCAGCACACTCTGCCAATCCTCATCCTTCATCCGCATGGCCAGCCCGTCACGCGTGATGCCGGCATTGTTCACAAGAATGTCGACGCCGCCCATCGCAGCCTCGGCCGCCGGCACAAGCTTTTCAACGTCCTCGGCGCTGGAAAGATTGCATGGCAAGCAATGCACGCGCTCACCACCCAGTGCAGCCTTCAAATCGTCCAGCACCGCAACGCGCGTACCAGATATGGCAATCGTTGCACCCGCCGCATGCAGCGTCCTGGCAACTGCAGCGCCAATGCCGCCTGATGCACCTGTCACAAGCGCGGTCTTTCCAGCGAGAGAAAACATGGTCATCCTTTCAAGAGTACAAGCGTGTTTGCGAAATCATCCGGCACACCAACCGCAAGGGCAGTTGCGGCAGGTGCATTTTTCTTGGCAAGCCCGGTCAACACCTTGCCACTGCCCAGTTCGATAAAATGTGTAATACCCTGCCCCGCCATATAGGCCACGCATTCACGCCAGCGCACCGTACCCGTCACTTGCGCCACCAGTGATTTTCGAATTGCATCAGGATCTGACAGCGGCCCCGCAATCACATTGGCAATCACCGGAACCACCGGCGCAAGCATTTGTGTGACAGCAAGCGCCTCTGCCATGGCATCAGCAGCAGGCTGCATCAATGCACAATGGAATGGTGCTGAAACAGGCAGCATCACGGCCCGCTTTGCACCCTTGGCCTTGGCAATCTCGGCCGCACGCTCAACCGCAGCCTTGTGCCCCGAAATCACCACTTGCCCGTCTGAATTGTCGTTCGCCGCCTGGCACACATCGCCCTGTGCAGCTTCGGCAGCGGCAGCAGCTGCACTCGCAAAATCAAGCCCCAGCAGTGCGGCCATGGCACCCGTTCCCACCGGCGTTGCAGCCTGCATGGCCTTGCCACGAATTTTCAAAAGCCGTGCGGCATCCGCCAGCGAGAATGTGCCCGCAGCAGCAAGGGCCGAATATTCACCCAGCGAATGCCCCGCCACAAACGTGGCGGTACCGCCCACACTGATCCCGTGTTCCGCCTCGAGCACGCGCACCACTGCCATGGAAACTGCCATTAAAGCGGGCTGCGCATTTTCAGTCAGCGTAAGCTCTGCTTCAGGTCCATCCCACATCAGTTTTGAAAGTGATTGCGACAAAGCCGCATCAACCTCGTCGAACACAGACCGGGCCGCTGCATAATTCTCAGCCAGGGCCTTGCCCATGCCAACAGCCTGACTGCCCTGGCCCGGAAAGACAAATGCAATGGACATCAGTTAACTCCCGAAAGTAAATCCAAGTTTGGACCTGCCAGATTCTCAGGCAAATCTCCACTGCTTAAAATTCGCCCGTTGCCATGAAGCGGTCATTAAGTGCCGCCACCTAGCGTGGCGCGGACGGCACTGACCTGCGGGGGTACTCATGCTAAAAATTCTCCTGTCACTTGTGGCCTTGTGTACGGCCGCAAGTTCAACCATGGCTGCAAAACCTTATCCCGGCACAAGCTGCCTGCCCTTCCCCGCAGACAGCTGGTGGCAGGCCGATATTTCAAAACTTCCTGTGCACCCGAAAAGCGCTGCTTGGACGTCCAACATGCAAAGAACCCGCAACATCTGGCCGGACTTTGGGCCATCATATGGCGCAATAAACGGTCCCTACGGAATTCCGATCACATTGGTTTCCAACGCGACCCCAACAGTGACCGTCAAGTTTCTCTACGCGGCGGAAAGCGACCCTGTCCGCTATCCACTTGGCGGTCTGCCAAAAGTCGAAGGCTGGCAATGGCAAAATGGTGATCGCCACGTCATCATGGTCAACAAGGATACATGCCGGTTGTATGAAACCTGGGCCACCGAAAAAGGTCCGCCCTGGCGCGCCGGCAGCGGTGCAACCTGGTCGCTGAAGAGCAACGCGCTCCGCCCGATATATTGGACGTCGGCTGATGCCGCAGGACTGCCAATCTTCCCTGGCCTCTTGCGTTACGACGAAGTCGCGGCACTCAACATTGGCCACGCCATTCGCTTCACAACACCGGTGATCGACAACACCTTCATTTGGCCCGCCCGCCATAAGGCCGGATCAGTCAATGACCGAAACTTCCCGCCCATGGGCGCGCGCTTTCGCATCAGGGCAAGCTACGTCATCAAGTCAAATTTGCGCGCCGACACCAAAGCCATACTGCGCGCCATGAAAAAATACGGCATCGTGCTCGCCGATGCAGGTTCTCCCTGGTACTTCCAGGGCGCATCAGATACGCGCTGGAACCAGCAGATGCTCGACGAACTCAAGAATATCCCGGCATCCGCGTTCGAAGCCGTCAACACATCATCACTGCGCATCAACGCAAACTCAATGCGCGTGAAGACGGTGCCTTAGGGAGATACTCAAACAGTCTCCAGCCGCCGAAAAGCCTACCCCTTCCCGTTCAGCTTCATCATCACATCGATGAGCCGCGGCACATACCGCTCGCCATATCCCAGATTGTCCGCAACGACCAAAGTCTGGTGAACCGCCTCACCGAGATATGAAACCGCCGGCATGTTCTCTGTCATGTTGGTGTAATACCGCAGATCCTTCCGCGCATTTCGGATGGCGAATTTCGCGTGGCTGTCATCATCATGCAGCGGCACATTGATCAGGCGGCCGAACATCACCGATGCAGCCCCGCCTCCCATGATCACGGTCTTGAGCGCTGTCATGTCAATCTTCGCCAGCGACGCCACAGCAATTGCTTCCGCCGCAAGCGCTGCATGGCCAATTGAAAGAAAATTGTTGATCAGTTTAACCTGATGCCCCGTGCCGACAGCCCCCGTATGCACTATCAGATCGGCAAATGTTTCCAGCACAGGTCGGATCTGGTCAATGACTGCAATGTCACCACCCACCATCAAGCCAAGTTTTCCTGCCTCTGCCTCGTTCGGAGTGCGGGTCATTGGCGTGTCGACGAAATACACACCTTTTTCAGCGCATTCCCCGGCAAGCTTGATCGTCGAGTCCGGCACCGCCGTCGAACAATCCGCAATCACCAAGCCCTTCCTCGCAACAGACAGCAATCCGTCTTGTCCATGCACCACCGCCTCGACTTGCGGCGTCCCCGTCACGCACAAAATGACCATGTCAGAGTGTTTCGCAATCTCTGCCGGGGTTTTCATTTCAGTAGCGCCACGCTTGATCAGATCATCAACCGGCCCGCGATTGCGATGCGCCATCACATTCAGCACAAATCCTTTTTCGACAACATTCTTGCCGATGCCATGGCCCATCAAGCCAACACCAATCAGTCCAACTGTCTTTATTGTCATGCCATCAATCCTCCAGCAATGTCTTGAATTCGTCCGGTTCCAATATGTGCAGCACTTCGCTCGGTTTGCGGGAAAAATTCAATCGTTCATAAAAGCGCAATCCCGCAACATTCGTCGCATCTGCTTCAAGCTTCATGAAAACCGCGCCCCGCTTTGCCGCATCACGCGCCGCAGCACCAATCAACGTTTCACCAATGCGGTTGCCGCGCATCTCGCTGGTCACAAAAAGATCGCAGATGTAAACGCCGCGTGCACCACGCCATGACGAATAGATCATTGTCCATGTCACAATGCCGACAAACCGCCCCGCACTTTCCGCAACAATCACATTGAGCAGGTCACCATCCCGCCGCAACGCCTCACCCGTGAGCGCCGGAACAACAGAAATGCCGATATCCTTCGGCAACTGACGCACCATCTCGGCAACGGCATCTTCCTCGCCAGCCCGCATGGCCCGATAGACAATGCTCATGCACCAAGCCCCCTCAAAAGTGCTGCGAGGTTGATGCCAAGACTGTCAGACGGATATCCGCCTTCCTGCACCGCAAGCATCGGCAATTTCATCTCTGCAATGCGCTTGCCGATCGTTTCAAAATCATGCGTGCGAATCTTGAACGCCTGAAAGGGATCATCGGCAGCAATATCCAGCCCCGCTGCTATAACCAGAACTTCCGCACCAAAATCCGCAATGCGTTGCAGAGCTGTTTCCAGTGCTGGCAAATATTCGCCAATCGCTGATCCGCGTTCCAGTGGCAAATTGAGATTGAACCCTTCACCCGCATTGCGACCAAGCTCGGTATCGTAACCCCAGAAGAATGGATAAAAGCGTTTGGGGTGACAGTGGATGGAAACGGTCAGCACATCTGCGCGGTCATAAAAGATCGCTTCGGTGCCATTGCCGTGATGCACGTCAATATCGAGAATGGCGCAGCGCTTTCCCTTCCGCGTGAGAATTTCCGCTGCAAGGGCAGAGTTGTTGAAATAGCAAAACCCTGAAGCGAGATCGGACGCTGCATGATGCCCCGGCGGACGGCATAATGCGTAAACAAGCTTCTCTCCCCCGGCAATCAGCCGCGCACCTTCGACAGCACAAGCCGCACTCGCCAGCGCCGAGGTCAACGTGTCCGGCGTCACCGGACAGGCACCATCACCAAGGTGATACCCCGCCTGCCCCACCACCGCATCGGGATAGGTAATCGGCGCAAGCGAATGCCGCTGGATCGCGTAAACATTGGGTAAGGGTATGTCACTGGAATTGGCAACGTGCTGCCACCGATCCAGCAGCGTCTCAAGAAACGCAAGATACCGCCTGTCATGCACCAGCGCCACGGTTTCCATGTCAATTTGCGGTGGCTGTGCCAACCTGCTGCCAACCGCCATCACGCCACGCATCAGCATGTCGATCCGTTCCGGAATTTCGGGGATGGGTTGTGGCCTGCCAGCAACAAGAAACGTTTTTGGCGCGTGCAGTCTTTGTAGCTCGTCAAATAATGTGATCATGGATTTGCAAATCAGTGGCGTAAGGCGCTAGGACACCACGTCAACGGCAAGACTTCAAGTGACCGGCGAAACACCATGGCAAATCTCCCAAAAAACATCCATTCAACCGGCAACCTCCCCAAAGTTGCCTGGGCCAGGGGCTCATACCTCTATGATATCGACGGCAAGCAATACATCGACGGCTCAGGCGGCCCGGCAGTCTATTGCATCGGTCACGCCAACGAAGAAGTGAACGACGCCATCAAACAACAGCTCGACCGCATCGCCCACGGCTATCGCTACAACTTCACCACCGACGCGCTCGAAGAATTGACAGGGATCATTGCCGGGAATTGTGGTGGCACATTGCAGCACATGGTCTACGTCACCGGCGGCTCGGAAGCTGTCGAGAGCTGCCTCAAACTTGCTCTGCAATACTCTTACGCGAAAGGCGAAACGTCGCGTCGAAAATTCATCGCACGCGAAAGAAGCTGGCACGGCAACACGCTTGGGGCACTCGGTGTCTCCGGATTTCTCGAACGCCGCATGGCATTCGAGGGCGCCTACGTCGATGCCGTTCGTATCTCTCCCGCCAATGCCTATCGCCCCATTGTAGGCGCAACCGCAAAAACTGCTGGCGAAGCCTGCGCCCAAGAACTCGAAGCCGCCATCCTTCGCGAGGGCCCGGAAAACATCGCCGCCTTTATTTTCGAACCCGTTGTCGGTGCAGCAGGCGGCTGCGTGCCAGCACCTGCAGGCTATGCAAAGCGTGTCAGGGAAATCTGTGACAGATACGGCGTTCTCATGATTGCCGACGAAGTCATGTGCGGCGCCGGCCGCTGTGGCACCTGGCGCGCATTGCAGCGTGATGGAATAGAACCCGACATCATGTCAGTGGCCAAGGGCCTTGCCGCCGGATACATGCCACTCGGCGCCGCAATCTATTCACAAAAAGTACACGACGTGATCGGTGTGCCCATGACCGGCCACACCTTCACTGGTCATACGGCGTCTTGCGCAGCAGGAGTCGCGGTGCAAAAAATCGTCAAACGGGAAAGACTTGTTGAGCGCGTGGCAGCAAACGAAGCAAAACTCAAATCAATGTTGGCTGAGGCCTTTGCTGAAGTAGAAGCCGTGGGCGATATTCGCGGGCGCGGACATTTTATCGCCGTTGAACTCGTGAAAGACCGGGCAACAAAAGTGCCCTTCGCAAGCGACCTCAAACTCTTCATGCACATCCGCCAGCAGGCCCTGGCCAATGGGCTGATCTGCTACCCGGTCGGCGGCAATGTCGACGGGATCAACGGCGACGTCATCATTATCGCACCGCCCTACAATGCCAGCGACAATGAATTGGTCGAAATCGTCGACAAGACATCGAACAGCATCCGGCAAGTTCTGGTACAGAACAGTTTGGCATGAGCGCACAAAACCGGACGGCACTGTATTTCCTTCTGCAATTCCTCAGCAGTGGCGCATTTCATGCCTATGGCGGAATTTGGTTCGCGTCCCAAGGCTATTCAGCCAACCAGATCGCTGCACTGAGCTCATTTCCAACTCTTGTCGTGTTGTTGATCAATGTTTTCATCGGCCGCATTGCCGACCGCGCCAGAGACTGGCGGCAAGTGCTCATCATCGGCGCACTCGCATCATTCCTGTTTTCCTGCGGCTTGATTTTTTCGACACGCTATTCGGTCGTGTTCATTTTTTGGTCACTGGCACTCATCGCCCAATCAATCATCGTGCCCGTTGCCGATGGAGCAGCCCTATTCCTCACGCATCAGGGCCGTGGCCAGATTGGCACTTTGCGCGGGCTTTCGACTGTCGGATATATCATCAGCCTGTTCGTCACCGGCTATATCATGCAGGGTTATGGCGGCGCTGTTTTCGCCGCCATGTTCGCTGCATTCTCGGGCGCGCGCGCGCTTGCTGCACTCACGATGCCGGATTTCAAGACACCGCAGGAACAAGTCAAGCCAGCAACCAACATCAACCTGGTTCAACAATTTCGTACACCCTGGCTCGTTTTGCCCCTGCTTGGCTGGTCGATCGTCTATGCAACGATTCAGGTGCTCAACAGCTTTCTCGCGCTCATTTTTCAGAAAGCAGGATATTCAGAATGGACGATCAGCCTGTTGATCGCCACTGGTGCCATCGCAGAAGCAATCGTCTTCTTTCTCTTCCGCCACTTCAGCCACCGCTTTGATTTGAAATTCCTGATATTGTTCTCGTGTGTCGTAACAGTCTTCCGCTGGATCGTCATGGCAACGGAACCATCCTTGCCGGTGCACTTTCTGCTGCAATCCCTCCACGGCATAACCTATGCGTTGGGCTTCCTGGCTTGCGTCTCCTACATCGGCCGCAACACACCGGCAGGCAACGAGGCGGAAGCACAAAGCCTCTTCATGACCATGCAGCTGATTTCTGCCATTGCAGTCATAACGATATTTGGAGGATTGATGGAAGCCTACGGTGCCAAGGCGTTCTGGGGATCAGCCACAATAGCATTCCTGGGCGTTTGCTGTGTGTTAGCAGGGTACATGTTTAAACCGCCGGCACCCACTGCACCTGATCAATCCGGCTCGCCCCGGTTGCCAGCATGATCACCCTGTCGAGACCGAGCGCAACGCCGGAAGCTTCCGGCATCATCTTCAGTGCACGGAGCAAATCCTCATCGATCGGGTAACGCTCGCCATAAACCTGTTCCTTGATATCCATCTCATCCACAAATCGTCTCCGCTGCTCATCGGCATCGGTCAACTCCCCAAACCCGTTGGCAAGCTCAACGCCGCAGGCATAGAGTTCGAACCGCTCGGCCACGCGCTTGTCATGCACACAGCCTCTCGCCAGCGCTGCTTCAACGGCAGGATACTCAAACAGTATTGTCAAACGGCCATTGCCGAGATTGGGCTCAACCTTCTCCACCAGAATGCGGCTGAATATGTCAGACCACGTCTCGCCATTGCCAAGGGCCACAGGCGACACTTGCTCCAGCGCATCCCGGTCAGCCGTGCCATCGCTCCGCAACGTCGCCAGGAGATCCACATCAGCATGGCGCTTGAATGCATCATTCACTGATATCCACTCAACCTCTGCACCAGGATCACACAACCGACCCTTCCACGCAAACTGCGCGCGTCCGGCTTCCGTCGCCGCAAGCCGCACCAGCGCCACCGTGTCTGCAATGATGTCAGCGTAAGGCCGCTGCGCACGATACCACTCCAGCATGGTGAACTCGGGCGCATGCGTCGCCGTCCGTTCGCGGTTGCGGAACACATGTCCCAGCGAATAAATCCGGTCCTCGCCTGCTGCCAGCAGCTTCTTGCACGCAAATTCCGGCGATGTGTGGAGATAGCGTATGTCTTCGCTCACATCCGGATTGATCAGAACCGTCTTGAACGCATGCAGATGCGCCTCATTCCCGGGCGACACCACCATCGCAGGCGTATCAACCTCAACAAAGTTCTGGTCAGCAAACCATCGCCTGACTGCCGCAATGATCCGGTTGCGCGCCAGCAAAAAACCTCGCCTGTCACGGTGCCGGTCAGGTGAAAACCAGGGGGAATCGTTCGATTTTGCGGTCATGTTTCAGGGGTTGGCAGGCTCATGTGGCCCTGCTATTAGGCCCACCAACCTGCATTCGCAAATTCAAATCAAGCAAAATCGAGAGAAATCACTGTGGTAAAAGTCATCGCCAGCGGCGTCCGCAAGGGCAACGTCATTGAACACGAAGACGGCAAGCTTTATGTCGTTCTGAAAGCTGAAAGCATGCACCCTGGCAAGGGCACGCCAACCACCACGATTGACATGCGCCGCATCTCCGATGGCGTCAAAACCGTTGTCCGTTACAAGACCACCGACAGCATGGAACGCGCTTTCGTCGAAACCATCAAGCACAGCTATCTCTATCTGGACGGCGACAACTACGTCTTCATGAATCCGGACAACTACGAACAGGTTCCGGTCCACGCCGACATGGTTGGCGAATCCGCACCTTATCTTCAGGAAGGCATGGAAGTTCAGCTCGCCCTCTTCAACGACGCGCCAATCTCGATTGAACTTCCCCAGCGCGTAACACTTGAAATCACCGAGACCGAACCGGCCATCAAGAACCAGACCGCGTCGTCGTCCTTCAAGCCAGCGATGTTGTCGAATGGTGTCCGCACCATGGTCCCGCCGCACATCGCCGCCGGAACCCGTATCGTTGTGGACACAACCGACGGCTCTTATGTCGAGCGCGCCAAGGATTAGAAAATATCCTCCCCGCCGCCGGATAGGCGCGGGGGTGGTGGCACCGCGCAAGCGGTGACGGAGTGGGTAGCCGATGTACTTGCCACCCTACCGCACAAACTCTCCGACAATCTCCACATGCGCGGTCCATTTGAACTGGTCGACGGGGGTAACGCGCTTCAACGCATAACCGCCGTCGATCAATATCCGCGCATCACGGGCAAAGGTCTGCGCATCACAAGACACCGAAATCACCCGCTTCACATTTGACTTCGCCAGCATACGCGCCTGCGCCTCGGCTCCCGCACGCGGGGGATCGAGCACGGCAGCATCAAACTCCCTGAGCTCCATGACCACCATCGGATTGCGAAAAAGATCCCGCACCTCAGCCGTCACCGGCTTCAACCCTTGCGCATTCTTCACCGCAAATTCCAGGCTGCCAACCGACGTCCTCTCGATGTCAACCGCATGCACCCGCGCAAACTCGGCAATCCGCAAGGCAAATGGCCCGACACCGCAAAACAGGTCGACAACATTTTTCGATTTTTTCAACGCATCAGTGACGATTCGCGCCAGCGTCACTTCACCTTCACGCGTCGCTTGCAGGAACGACGTCAACGGCAATTGTGCCTTTGCCTTGCCGATCACCACCTGCGGAGCAGCAACCACAAACAGCGCCTCACCATTCACACTAAGCCGGGCCAGTTTGTACAAGTCAAACAGTTCCCGCAACGCAGGCAAACGTTTCGCCACGGCAGATCGTTCCGCTTTCACGGCCACATCAATCCCGTTATCCGCCAGCGTCAGCGCCACGTCGCAAACACCCAGACTAGGCCCGAATGCGGCGGCAATATCAGCTGACTGACGCAAACCAGGGGCCAGCACCGGACACACATCAATTGCTTTCAGGACGTGGCTCTTGGCCTCCATGAAACCGGCCTGCCAAAAACCATCATTCTCCCGCACGTGATAGGTCACACGCCGCCGCCCTTCACCATGCGCATCGATCAAAGGTTCAACATCAATCTCGACGCCTGCCCGCCGCAACGCTTCCACCACCGTCGCGTGCTTCCACATCGCATAGGCATCGCCGCGCCAATGTTGGAACTTGCACCCGCCACACGTGTCAAAGTATTTGCAAAATGCATCAACGCGCTCCGGCGAAGCCTCGACGATTTTCACCAACTTGCCATCATCAATTTTGACGACTTCGCCCGCCAGCACCTTCGCAACATGCAGCACAGTGCCGCGAACCGTCGCAACACCGTCGCCTTGCTGTCCGATCCGCTCAATCACCACATTTTTTGTCATGGATATAATATTACCAGTCCTGTTCCGAGATCACATTCCACTGTCACATCGCCCGTGGCTTCATTGGACAATGTCAGCGTTGATCCAAAGGGCACATTCTTGTGTTCAAGCGGCCACTTCACGCCGCGCAATGTCAGCCCCTTGATGTCCGACATCGGCACCACGCTGATGCGCGTGCCAGGCACCACATCGGGAATGAGCAGTTCGAACGACAAGGGGTGCGCCTCTTCATGCCCGCTCGACATCATGCAGGGAATTTCGCGTTTCGCCATCGCCAGCAACATGGCGGCATGCGAAAGCGAATGGTCAAACTGCCCGCCAAATCCACCGACCAGAATGATCGCAGTGGCCCCCCTGCGAAACGCCTCCGAAACCGCAATGTCGCCATCCGTTGCATCCTTCTCCACCGGAAAGACATGCCGTGGCACGCGCGCAAAAACATCCATGAGTTCGCTGCCCGCAGAATCAAAATCACCAACCCATAATTCTGGCGAAAGCCCCAGCGCAACCGCATGTGCAATGCCGCTGTCAGCCGCAATCACCCGGGCACCCTGCAACTGGTGCCTCAGGCGCGGCGTCGGCGTTAAATCCCCCCCGAGGAGTATGGCATAAGTCGGCATGCCAGCCATGTAACAGGTTCGGCTTGCCCGCGCGACACTTTGAATCTATACCCCCTGCCAGCTCTCAACGGGGTGCCGCAATTGCGGCTGAGAGGGGTGTCATGCCCTAACCCGCTGAACCTGATCTGGATGATGCCAGCGTAGGGATTTGTGAGCGGGTTCTGTTAAGCGCCCTCCTCCATGATCCAGCGCTGCGCAATGGAGGACCGATGAAGAACTTTCTGCTCGCACTCGCTGCACTCATATCGTTCACCTGTGTCGCACAGTCAAAAGACACGCTCACCGTCTACACCTATGAAAGTTTCGTCTCCGAATGGGGACCGGGTGCCAAAATCAAGGCGACGTTCGAAAAGACCTGTGATTGCCATATTGAATGGATCGCGATTGCCGACGGCGTTGCCTTGTTGAATCGACTCAAGCTCGAAGGCAAGGAAACCAAAGCGGACGTCGTCCTCGGCCTCGACACCAACCTCACCGATGAAGCCCGCTCGCTTGGCCTCTTCGGAAAACACGGCGTTGATGCCAGCGCCACCAATGTTCCAGGCGGCTGGACCGACACGGAGTTCTTACCCTATGATTACGGCCACTTCGCCATTGTCTACGATACCGAAAGGATCAAGGCACCACCAAAATCTCTTGACGAACTCGTGAACGGCGATCCGGCACAAAAAATCATTCTCGAAGATCCGCGCTCATCAACGCCGGGCCTGGGCTTTCTCCTCTGGATGAAGTCCGTGTACGGAGAAAATGCAGCGGCTGCCTGGAAGAAACTGAAGCCCCGCATTCTCACGGTCACACCGGGTTGGAGCGAAGCCTATGGCCTGTTCACCAAGGGCGAAGCGCCGATGGTACTGTCCTACGTCACTTCGCCCGCTTATCACATGACAGTGGAAAACACCGAACGCTATCAGGCCGCCGCTTTCAGCGAGGGCCACTATTTGCAAATCGAGGTCGCAGGTTTCATTGAAGCATCGCCTGAAAAAGCCTTGGCGCAAAAATTTCTCGCCTTCATGCTCACGCCAGGTTTCCAGAACGAAATCCCCGCCACAAACTGGATGTTGCCTGCGGGAAAAACCGATGCCCCGTTACCGGACTCATTCAGCAAAATCGTGAAGCCGGAAAAAAACCTGCTCTATTCACCCGCAGAAGTGAATGCCAACCGTCGCGCATGGATTGACGAATGGTTGACCGCCACACAATAACAGGGACAGCCGCATCAGCACTCGTTCTTGGCGCAGTCCTCGCAGGGCTGATCCCGCTTGTCCTGTTTGCATCTGGCGAAGGCGGTACAATCAGCTTCGATTCATATATTTGGGGCATCTTGCGCTTCAGCCTTTTGCAGGCTGCACTTTCAACATTGATCTCCATTGCCGCCGCTATCCCCGTGTCTCGCGCACTGGCACGGCGAAACTTTATCGGCAAGCAAGCCCTGCTCGCACTCTTTGCCGTTCCACTTTCACTGCCTGTCATCGTCGCAGTTCTTGGCATCACGCAGGTCTATGGCAACGCCGGCTGGCTCGGCGGCGCTTTCAATCTCTATGGGCTAAAGGGAATTCTCATCGCCCATGTTTTTTTTAACATGCCACTCGCCACCCGCATCCTTTACGACGCGCAACAATCGATCCCCACTGAAACCCACCGGCTGGCTGCACAGCTCAATGTGCAAGGTCTTGCCTTTTTCAAGTCAGTCGAATGGCCCTTTCTGAAGCCGGCCATCACCGGTGCCGCAGCCCTTGTCTTTCTGCTTTGCGCGGCAAGCTTCATCATCGTCCTCACTTTGGGCGGTGGACCTTCTGCATCAACGCTGGAGGTCGCCATCTACCAGTCCTTGCGTCTTGATTTTGATCTGTCACGCGCCGTCGCCCTTGCCATGGTCCAGGTCGTCCTCTGCGGCATTCTTGTAGCCATGATTGGCAAGGTACCGATTAACCTCACAACTGCACCACTCCGGCTGCAAGCGCAGCGCTACGACGGCAACTCCCGCGTTGCAGTGATGTCAGATATTCTGTGGATTGCGATTTCAGCAGCCGTCGTGCTGCCACCACTTGTCGCTGTCATCGTGACTGGCGTGACAGGTTTTCAAGCCTCACCACTCTTGCCCACGGCCCTTGCAACCAGCCTGGCCCTCGGCATTACCGCCGCTGCAATCACCACAGCCCTGGCATGGAACCTTGCACGAAGCGCTTCACGCGCCACATCCATCATCACACTCTCCGGTCTCGTCGTGCCACCGGCAGTCTTCGCCACGGGCTGGTTCATTGTATTCAAGGGTTGGAATGGCGGGGTGGTGCAAGCACTCATTATGATCATCGCGCTCAACGCGCTCATGGCGCTGCCTTTCGCGGCATCAGTGCTGCGCCCCGCAATCGCGCGCCACGCAATGGCACATGACAACCTGTGCGAACAACTCAGCCTGCATGGCTGGAACCGCTTCCGGATCATCGATTTCCCCGCACTCCGGCGACCGCTGATGCAGGCGATGTTGATGGCCTTCGTCCTTTCACTTGGCGATCTCACCGCTGTCACCTTGCTCGGCACCCAGGGCATCACAACACTGCCCTCGCTCATCAGCCAGCAGATGGGAAACTATCGCAGCGCCGCAGCCGGTGGTACGGCACTCATCCTCGCCACTTTATGTTATATGCTGACACTTGCAGCGCAGAGAATCGGTGGGCGTGAGTGATCACTATCAGGCAAGGCGAATATCGATACGGCACCTTCGCGCTCACCATGGATTTTGCCATTGAAGCGGGAAGCTGCGTGGCGATCCTCGGCCCAAGCGGTGCAGGAAAATCCACATTGCTTAACATCCTCGCCGGTTTTGAACCGCTGTCATCGGGCGATCTCGAGATCGACGGTCGCAACATGGCAGGCGCAAAACCCGGCCAGTTCCCCGTCAGCATGGTCTTTCAGGACAACAACACCTTTGCCCATCTCACAGCATTCGCCAATGTGTCGCTGGGCATTGCACCAGATTTGCGTTTGAACGACAAACAGCACGAATACGTCACCGCAGCGCTTGCCCGCGTTGGCCTCAGCGAACTCGCACACCGCAAACCCGGCGCAATGTCCGGTGGCGAACGCCAGCGCATAGCCCTCGCCCGCGTCCTTGTGCGCAACAGGCCAGTGCTCCTCCTCGACGAACCTTTTGCAGCACTCGGCCCGTCACTGCGCAAGGATATGCTCGATCTTGTCGCCAGCATTCATCGTGAAAGAAAACTGACGACACTGATGGTCACCCACGCCCCCGAAGATGCCAAACGCATCGCCAGTCATGTCATCTTCATCACCAACGGCACGGTCCGTTCCCCTGTTCCGACACCAAAATTTTTCCTCTATGCTCACGATCCGGAAATCACGTCTTACCTGGGGACCGAACGCTGATGGCAAATTCCGGAATGAGCATTGGCCTTGCATTGGGCGGCGGCAGTGCACGCGGCCTCGCCCACATCGCCATGCTCGAAGCATTCGATGAAGTGGGCATCAAGCCCGCCATGATCATCGGCTGCAGCATGGGCGCTCTTGTTGGCGCTGCCTATGCCGGTGGCACCAGCGCCAAGGACCTCCGCGCCCATGCCATAAAGCTCTTGTCCAACCGCGTCGATGCAATGAAACACGTCTTCGGCGAGAAGAAGATCAATCCCCTCGATCTGCTCAGCTTCGCCGGTCTCACCAGCTTGCACCTGTCTGCCGAGCGCCTGGTGGACATAGCACTTCCCGACTCCACACCGTTGAACATTGAAGACTTGCCGATCCCGCTGAAAATCGTCGCCACCAACTACAGCAAGATGACCGAACACGTATTCGACAGCGGACCACTCATTCCCGCCGTCGCTGCATCAATTGCAATTCCCGGCGTCATCGGTGGCAGCATGATCGATGGTGAACTGCATGTCGATGGCGGCCTCACCAACCCAGTGCCGTTCAATCATTTGATCGGGCAGTATGACAAGACCATAGCGATTGACGTCACAGGAAGACCGCGTCCCGTGAACGGCAAACACCCGTCAAACATCGAGGCTGCGGTTGGCTCGCTGCTCATCATGTTCCACCAGGTCGCAAGGTTGCGCCGCGAACTGAACCCACCCGACATCTACATCGAACCCGACCTCAGCCCCATCGGCGCGGGAGATTTTTTCAAGCTCAACGAAATTCTGGCGATAGCGGAAGAGTCAAAGCAGCGGCTGATCATGGAACTGCAAAATATCCTTCACTAAAGAAAGTCGTATGGATCAAATCTTCATCGCCTCGGCCCCGCGCGAGATTGCGGCAACACCCGTGCGCGCCACTTCCACCAATCCCAGCGGCACCATCAGCGTGATGAACTGGTCAACCTTTTCGGGCTTTCCTGTCAGCTCGAACACGAATGAATCCTGCGACGCATCAACCACGCGCGCGCGGAACGCATCGGCCAGGCGCAAGGCCTCGACCCTCTTGTCACCCTTGCCCGCCACTTTCACCATGGCAAGTTCGCGCGCCAGATGATTTCCGGCAACTGTGTGATCGGCCACGGAGTGAACCGGCACCATGCGTTCCAGCTGGTTCTTGATCTGCGCGATCACCGTCGGCGTTCCGGTCGTTACAATGGTGAATCGCGACACATGCTTTTCATGTTCGGTTTCCGAAACCGTCAGCGAATTGATATTGTAACCCTCGCCCCGCAAACAGCCCGATGATCCGCGCCAGCACACCTGGCTGGTTCTCGGCAACCACACCCAGCGTGTGCGTTTCAATCTTCTCCTTCTTGTCGTCGAGGAAATACGCCGAGCCCGTGCCGGTTTGATGTGCGTTCATGAGGTGCTTTCCATTTCGAGAATCATCCTGCCCGCCGCCCAATAGGCGCGGGGGAGGATGCAGAATTAATGTGAGCGAAACTAAACAAGCTGCTTGCCCTTCGCGTCAATGACACTGCCAACGTCTTCATCCTTGATCTCCGATCCCAGGATCATTTCGTTGTGCGCCTTGCCCGAAGGAATCATCGGGAAACAATTGGCGAGGTTGGCAACGCGGCAATCAAACAGCACCGGCACCGTCGCATCCAGCATCTCCATGATCGCATCATCAAGATCGGCGGGCTTCTCACAACGAATGCCCTTGCCGCCATAGGCCTCCGCCAGCTTCACAAAATCCGGCAGCGACTCCATGTAGCTTTCCGACAACCGGTTGCCATGCAGCAGCTGCTGCCACTGCCGCACCATGCCCATGTATTGATTGTTCAGGATGAACACCTTGATCGGCAGGCGATGCTGCACGGCAGTCGACATTTCCTGCATGTTCATCAGCACCGATGCATCACCGGCCACGCAAATGACATGCGACTTTGGATGCGCCGCCTTCACGCCAATCGCCGCAGGCAAACCATATCCCATGGTGCCAAGCCCGCCCGATGTCATCCAGCGGTTCGGCTCCTCGAACGGAATGAACTGCGCCGCCCACATCTGGTGCTGGCCAACTTCAGTGGTGAAATACGAGTCCTTGCCCTTCGTCAGCGCCACCAGCCGCTCCAGCGCATATTGCGGCATGATATAGTCTTTTGAATGCTTGTACTTCAGGCAATCAACCGCGCGCCATTTGGTGATCTGCTCTTTCCAGCTCGCTAGCGCACCCTTTTCAATCGCAAAGGCCTTCGCCTTCCACACGCGGATCATGTCTTCCAGCGCATGCCCGGCATCGCCGATCACCGGGATGTCAACTTTCACAGTCTTGTTGATCGATGACGGATCAATGTCGATGTGAACTTTCTTCGAGAATGGCGCGAAGGCATCAAGCCGCCCGGTGATGCGGTCATCAAAGCGCGCGCCGATGTTGATCATCACATCGCAATCATGCATCGCCATGTTGGCTTCGTAGGTGCCGTGCATGCCCAACATGCCGAGCCACTCCTTGCCCGAAGCAGGATAAGCACCAAGACCCATCAGTGTCGATGTGATCGGAATGCCGGTCAGCGCCACAAATTCACGCAACAGCTGCGATGCCACGCGACCCGAATTGATCACGCCACCGCCAGTGTAAAGAATGGGCCGCTTGGCTGTAGCCAACAGCTCCATCGCACGCCGGACCTGTTCCTGGTCCGGCTTCACGCGTGGCTGATAGGTTTTCACCACAATGCCCTGCGGGCCAACATATTTGCCCTTGGCAAACTGCACATCCTTCGGAATGTCGACAACCACCGGCCCCGGACGGCCCGTTCGCGCCACATAAAACGCCTCGTGAATGACCCGCGCCAGATCATTCACATCCTTCACCAGCCAGTTGTGCTTGGTGCAGGGCCGCGTAATGCCAACCGTGTCGCATTCCTGGAACGCGTCATTGCCAATGAGGTGCGTCGGCACCTGCCCTGTGAGAACAACCATGGGGATTGAATCCATCAGCGCGTCGGTAAGCCCCGTCACGCAATTGGTGGCACCGGGGCCGGATGTGGCCAGCGCCACCCCAACCTTGCCGGTGGAGCGCGCATATCCTTCCGCCGCATGCGTGGCACCCTGTTCATGTCGAACCAGAATGTGCTTCACCTTTTCCTGCTGGAAGAACTCGTCATAGATCGGCAGAACAGCTCCACCAGGATATCCAAAAACATGTTCAATACCTTGATCCGCCAAGGCTTTCAGCACCATCTCGGCGCCAGACATCAATTCCACGCTTGCCATCTCAACTCCTGTTCCTCGAACCTTAATAGCCAGTTTTTTCCAATAAAAAAGGCCCCCTGTGGGAGCCTGTGTTCCGCGTAGCACCGTGTATCCCGGAGGGTTAACCCCCCGTGGCGCTACGCGATCCTACGACGACGATAAGTTTTGTCATGAACGCTTTGTACGTGGACTGACGAATTTGTCAAGTCGTGGCGAATACCTGTCAATCACGCCTCAGTATCCGAACAATCCTCAACCGCACACGTCTCAACCGTCAGCGGCCCGAACACCGGAAATGGGTCCGTCTTGTAAATCACGGTCACGTTTTTTCCTGTAACACTGACGGGCTCCCCCGCAGGCTGAAGGGCAGCAACACCAGTCACCGTTCCGAAAACCACAAGCAGCAGCAATGCAATATAGCGGATCATGATCCCTGCTCCATTTCACATCACGACAACGGCAGCGCCGGGCTTCACGTGTCTGTAAAGTTCTTCAACGTCGGCATTGAGCATCCGGATGCAACCCGATGAGGCAGCCTTGCCGATTGACTTCGGTTCATTGGTGCCATGGATGCGGTAAATTGAACCGCCGAGATAGATCGCGCGCGAGCCCAAAGGATTCTCAGGCCCACCCGCCATGAACTCAGGCAATTCCGGGCGGCGTTGGCGCATCTCTTCCGGCGGCCGCCAGTCAGGCCATTCGGTCTTGCGGCTGACCTTGTGAAATCCAGCCCATTCAAACCCGGGTTTGGCGGTCGCAACGCGATATTGCACCGCCCGGCCCTGTCCCAAAACGAAATAGAGCACTTTCCTCTGTGTACTGACGATAATGCTGCCGGCCGGTTTTTCCGTGGTGAATGCCACCACCTTGCCGCGTTTGAACGCAGGCTTGGGCTTTTGGGACATGGCCATCTCTGGCGCAGCAGACGCCGGTACAATGACCACGCCAGCACCCCACTCGGGCAATTCTCCGGCCTTGGCATGTTGCGGCATGAACCCGCCTGCAAACATCACCACTGCCAAAAAGCTGGATTTCAAAATCCTGCGGATTTGTTTTTTGAAAGATGAACCTGTCAACATTGTCGCCTCGTGAAACGCGCCTGTTTGCCATGTGGACAAATCTCGCCAGCGTGGAACACTCGGTTCCACGTCGCTCGACGTCCAAAATTGATAGTCAGTCAGTCTCGCCCCGTGCAGCATAACACTGCAAATCCCGGGCCACTTTTTGCCACTCCAACGGCAGCAACAGAACCATTCATTAACCTTATTGATTTCCAGAGCGCTGCGCGTCTCCCATATTGGGAATGGTTCACAGAATTTGCCGTTGCGAGAGGCGTCAGCTATAAAAACTTCGTCATGAACACACAGCAACTCCCGGCAACGCTCGCAAATTGGCGTTTGCACCCACAAAGTCCCTGGGCTTTCCGCAATGTCGACAGGCTCTTGCCGGTCGCCACCATCAAGGCCGCGACGGCGCGAACCCTCCCCGAGGGCACGCCCCTGAACCTGTCGAAGTTCAAATTTGAATGGCAGGGACGCCAGCGCAACCTAGCCGAAGTGATCGAGACATCAAACACCGATGCCTTCATCGTGCTTCACGATGGCAGGATTGTCGCAGAACGATACATCAATGGTGATGCCAAAACGCGTCACATCATGTTTTCCGTGAGCAAGTCAGTGACCGCTAGTCTCTGCGGCGCTCTGGTGGCAGCAGGCAACCTCGATCCCGAAGCTGCTGTCACGACCTACATTCCGGAAGTTGCCAGCTCTGTTTATGGCGACTGCACCGTGCGCCATGTACTCGACATGACAGTCGCCATCAATTTCGTGGAAGACTACCTCGACCCGAAAGGTGATTTCGCCCGCTACCGCGTGGCAACCGGCTGGAACCCACCTGGCGCGATCCCATTCACCCACGGCCTGCATGGTTTCCTCACCACCCTGAAACGCGGCAGCGGAGAACATGGCACACGCTTTGACTATGTCTCGCCAAATTCCGATCTGCTGGGCTGGATTGTCGAACGCGCAGGTGGCGCAACTTTTGCAGACCTCGTCGCGCGTCATCTCTGGCAACCCATCGGAGCCGAAACCGATGCCTATGTCGCTGTGGACGCAGAAGGTGCCGCCCGCGCCGCCGGAGGCATGTGCATGTCACTGCGCGACGCCGCCCGCTTTGGCGACATGCTGGCAAGCCATGGCCGTGTAGACGGAAACCAGGTCATTCCCGGTGCATGGATTGATGACATCGTCAACAATGGCAATCCCGCAGCCTGGCAGGCAGGCAAGATGACCCACCTGTTTCCGAACGGAAAGTATCGTTCCAAATGGTATGTGCCAGGCGATCCGCCGGGCGCATTTTGCGCTATCGGCATTCACGGGCAATGGATCTACATTGATCCCAAATCCAAAACCGTGATCGTCAAGCAATCCTCACAGGCCCTGCCATTGGAGAATGATACCGACCAGCTGCTGCTGTCCGCATACCGCGCCATCAGCCGCCATTACGGATCATGACGTTGCCCACCCCTTCATCTGCCCGCGCCACCACGTATCCTGCCGCTTGATATACTGCCGCGTTGCGATCACTGCTTTCTCGCGCGCTTCATCCAGTGACATCACCCCGGCAAGATGAGCCTGGATTTCCGGCACGCCAATCGCCTTCATGATCGGTCGTTTTGGATCCATCACCGGCAGGCTGCGCACTTCTTCAATCGCACCAAGCTTCAGCATCTGGTCAAACCGCAACGCCGCCCGCGCATGCAGTTCTTCGCGCGGCACGGAAACATGAATACGCTCCACAACACAATCTTTCAGTGCCGCTTCGCTGGCGCCCTTCTCCTGCCACCACAACAGGGATTTGGCGGTGGCATCATGAACCTCAAGCGCCCGTCTGATTCGCTGCAAATCTGATGGATTGAGGCGCGCCGCCATCGCCGGGTCGCGCTTCACCAACCGCGCATGCAAGTCACCTTCAGCCAGTCGCCAATAGGTTTTGATATCTGCAGGAATGGCGGGAACTTCTGCCAACCCTTCTTCCAGAGCCTTGAAATAAAGTCCGGTGCCCCCGGTGATGATCGGCAACAATCCTTCATCGAAACACGTAGCTATTGCCGCGCGTGCATCAGTTAACCACTGCCCGGTTGAGTAATCCTGCAAACCACTGACATGGCCATAGAGCAGATGCGGCACTGCTGCCTCATCCTCACGGGATGGCCGCGCCGTCACCACCCGCAGTTCGCGGTAAACCTGCATCGAATCTGCATTGATGATCGCACCGCCACGGTCCCGCGCCAGTCGCAGCGCCAGCGCAGACTTGCCGCTCGCGGTGGGGCCTGCAATAAGCACAACTGATTTCTGCACCGATTCCCTCATCAAAAAAGCAATATGGATTCCATCCTCGTTCTCATAGCAGCGCCCGGCTCCGGCGCAATAACGCAAGAACTCGTCAGCCTCATCCGTGAATCTGGCGGAACGTCGTTCAACTGGCTTGCACCCCGCGAAGCCCTGGAAGTGGAAGCTTTTCCAGGCCTTCACGAAACCATGGTTGAGCTGCGCAAGTTCCCGGTGGATGTCGCAACCGTATCGATCCACAACCGCCGCAAACGCCTGCTCGTCGCCGACATGGATTCGACCATGATCCACCAGGAATGCATCGACGAGCTTGGCATTGTTGCAGGCGTCGGCGAGCGCATCGCCGAAATCACGAAAAAGGCCATGCGCGGCGAACTCGATTTCGAAGCCGCATTGAAAGAGCGCGTCGGCCTTCTCAAGGATCTGGATGAACGTGTCATCGACCAATTGCTCCGTACAAGGATCACTTTCATGGAGGGCGGCAAAACTCTCCTTGCCACAATGAAAGCCCACAAGGCCTATACCGCCCTTATCTCCGGCGGATTTACCGCCTTTACCTCGCGCGTCGCCGCCGAACTTGGCTTCCACGAACATCACGCCAACACGCTCATCATCGAAAATGGCAAACTCACTGGCGAAGTAGGCTTCCCGATTCTCGGCCAGCAAGCGAAGGTCGATGGCCTCCGCCGCCTCGCCAAGCTTCACGGCATCGAACCTTCAGATGCAATTGCGGTGGGTGACGGCGCCAACGACCTCGCGATGCTCACGGACGCCGGCCTCGGTGTGGCCCTCCACGCCAAACCGCACGTTCAGGAAAGTTCCTTGATCCGCATCAACCACGGGGATTTGACCGCGTTGTTGTATTTACAAGGGTATCGGAACGAGCAGTTTGTCCGATAGCATATGCAATTGCCGTCACACCCTCATCCCCCACTTTCGCCCGTCATAGATCGCGGCTGCTGCCGTCCGCGCTGCTGAAGCATCCCCAATTGTCTCTTCGTCCAACTCATCGGCAAGTGCGCGCTCGGAAACATTCGTCGTCGCCATCACCAGTGAATCTGCTGCAATGCGTTTCACTTTTCCACCAGATTGCCGAACATCGGCGCCATCACCATGCCACTCCAACACAACAGCCTCAGTGATCAGTTCAACACCCAGCTCACGCATCCGCGCCCGTGCCTGCAAGTCGGCCGCTGTGCGTGCCATCTCTGCCATCACAACGGCTGACCCTGTCACCACCACAACCTCATGTCCGGCCTCTGCCATCGCAAGTGCCGTGCCCGTGCCCTTCCAGTTCGCCGTTTCATCGAGCAGCACCACGCGCTTGCCCAGCGTCGCGCGCTTGGACATCACATCCTCCGCCGACCAGACATTGCCACGTGCAGTTCCCGGCAATGCGTCATGCTCGGGCATCGCGCGCTGAAACCCCTTGCCGTCTGGCTGCGAGCCCGTTGCCATAATCACTTCATCCGCAGCAATGGCGCGCACATCATCAGCATCCATTGGCGCATTCAGCATCACCCGCACCTGCAATTTCAAAAGCTGCCGTTCCAGCCATTCGATATAGTCGATGATCTGATGCCGCCGTGGCTGCAAACCCGCCAGGCGAAACTGCCCGCCCAATCTGTCAGATGCTTCCGCCAGCGTCACCCGATGTCCGCGTTCCGCGGCAACCCGTGCTGCTTCCATGCCAGCAACACCGCCACCGACAACCAGAATCTTCTTGGGCTGCTCCGCTGCGCTAAAACGATCCCCACCCCATTCAAACTCGCGCCCCGCACTGGGATTGATCAGGCATGAAATCCAGTAGTCGCGATAGCGCCTGCCCCAGCACATCTGGTTGCAGGACAAACACGGCCGCACATCCTCGGCCCGCCCCTCACGTGCCTTGTTCGCCAGATGCGGATCAGCAATTTGCCCGCGCACGATTGACACCATGTCGGCCTGCCCGGAGCGCACCACGGACTCCGCATTTTCCGGAGTCCTGATATGCGCCTCCGCTTGCACTTTTGCGAACTTTACCACTTGCTTCAAAGCTTCCGCATGCGGCGCGCCAAGCTTGTCGGCATGAAACGCATTCGGAATGATTCCTGTGAAATTGAAATAGCTGCCAGTGCCACAGGTCACGTAATCCATCAGCTGCCGCTCATCATGCCAGGCGATAACGTCTTGCTGAAACGCTGTGGACTGCGACACCGCGCTTGTCGTATCCATGTTGACGGCAAGTCCGATGATGAAATCATCCCCTGCCATTTGGCGGATGCGCTCCATGATCGTGCGCGAAAACCGCATGCGGTTTTCAAACGACCCGCCCCACTTGTCATCGCGCTGGTTGTTGAACGGCAGCCAGAACTGGTCAATCATTGCATTGTAAGCGGCAAACAATTCAACGCCATCGAAGCCGGAGTCCTTCGCCCGCCGTGCCGCCTGCACAAAGCTTTCGATAATCTCTTCGATCTCGCTCTCCGTCATGGCGTGGCTGCCATCGGAGTCGTGAAACGATGGCAAACCGGATGGCGACCATGCGGCCTCATATGAATTGTCGAAATCACCATGCTGGCCGACATGGTAAAGCTGGTGGCAGATCACAGCGCCATGCCCATGCACGGCATCCGTCACCTTGCGAAAATGCGGAATGATTTCGTCTGTCGAATGCAGGAAATTTCCGCGCGTCAAAACAGCAGTGCGATGCACCGGCACCGGTTCAACCACAATCATCGCAGCGCCGCCGCGCGCGCGTTCCTCATAATACCCGCGATGCCGCTCGCCAGGCAACCCGTTCACCGACATGTTGGCCGTATGCGACCCAAACACGATACGATTGCGCAAGGTTTTATGCCGCAATTGCAGAGGAGAAAACAAACTGGGGAAATCACTCATTGCGCAAAAGCCTTCAATCGTTCGAGCAGGTCGGGATCAATCATCAACCCTTCCTTTTTCAATCGCTTCCGGTTTGCATCACGCTGCGCATTGGGCATCCGTGCGCCCTTCTGCGACGTCACGGACTTGATCAGCGCCGCAGTTTGCTTGTCGAAGAGACCCCCAGAAAATTTTCGCGGATCAATCGCGATGAAAAATTGGCCGTTGCCAACCGGTTTGCTGTCATAATCCATCATCGATCCCATTTGCAGCCCACGAAATGAGCCCGTCAGCGCCGCGCACATCGTCTCCACAATGAGCCCCTGTGCAAATCCCTTGTAGCCACCTGAAGGCGCCATGGATCCTGCAAGTCCCATCTTTGCATCCGTCGTTGGTTTACCCATCGCATCAAGCGCCCAACCAAGCGGAATGTCTTGTCCGGCTTCTGCAGCGCGCTTCACTTTCGTCCATGCCACCGCAGATGATGATTGATCAATCAGGAATGCGATCTTGCCATTCTTCGCAGGCACCGCAAACGACATCGGGTTTGTCCCGATTACGGGCTTGGCACCGCCGACCGGTGCCATCGCCGGAACCGAATTGGTAAACCCAAAAGCCAGCAATCCCCGCTTTGCCAGAACGCCCGTGTGAAAACCAAGCGTCGCAGCATTGTAGGATTCATGCACCGCCATCCCGGCTATGCCAAATCTCTTGGCCGCTGGAACAAGCTTCGCAAACCCCGCTTCGATTGCCGGATGCGCAAATCCGTTCTTCGCTTCGACAATGAACGAAACCGGCGTCACACGCTTGACCAGAGGCCGCACCTTGCCATCCACCTTGCCGCATTTCAGGTGCTCGCAGTAAACTTCGAGCCAGCGAAACCCGTGGCCCTCAAGTCCCGCCAGTTCCGTATCAAGAATGGCCTCGGTAAAGTAGCCCGCATTCCGCTTGGCAGTACCTGCACCTGTAAGTGCACCAAATATCAGCCGACGTGCCGCGGCCACCGAAAGCTTTGGAAAAGTCCCCATGCGCCAAGGCTATCACGCGCCACACCCTTGCCAAGTGAAAAACTTTGCGCAAATCTCGCCATCCTCACAGGGAGATCGTCATGGCCAAAAAAGCGAAGGCAAAGAAAAAAGCAGTGAGTGCAAAAGCTGCACCAAAAAAGCAAAAGAAGAAACCGGCACCAAAGGCAGCTGCGAAGCCCGCGATCATCAAGTCTCCCAAGGACACCGTGAAATTCCTGCTGCCGGAAGAGCGCATTCCAAAACGTTGGTACAATATCCAGGCCGATTTGCCGAAAGGCCTCCCGCCTGTCCTCCATCCCGGCACGCTGCAACCTGTAGGCCCGTCCGATCTCGCCCCGCTCTTCCCAATGTCGCTCATCATGCAGGAAGTAAGCCAGGAGCGGCAGATTGACGTGCCCGAACCCGTGCGCGATATTTATCGCATGTGGAGGCCAACGCCGCTCTATCGCGCTCGCCGCCTTGAGAAGGAACTCGGCACCACCGCCAAGATCTATTACAAATACGAAGGCGTTTCGCCCGCAGGTTCACACAAGCCAAACACCGCCGTACCGCAAGCTTTCTACAACAAGGAAGCGGGCGTGAAGAAGCTCGTTACCGAAACCGGTGCGGGCCAATGGGGCTCTTCGCTGTCGATGGCAGGGGCAATGTTCGACCTCGACGTCAAGGTCTTCATGGTGAAAGTCTCCTTCAACCAGAAGCCTTATCGCAAGGCGCTGATGGCAGCTTACGGCGGCGAATGTGTTGCATCGCCATCAATGGATACCAACGCCGGCCGCCAGATCCTCGCTGCTGATCCCAACTCCAACGGCTCGCTTGGCATTGCGATCTCGGAAGCCGTCGAAGCCGCTGTCACGTCGGGTGCGAAATATGCGCTAGGCTCCGTCCTCAACCATGTGCTCTTGCATCAAACCGTCATCGGCATCGAGGCCATCGAGCAGATGGAAATGGCCGGCGGCCAGCCGGATATCATCGTCGGTTGCACAGGCGGCGGCTCCAACTTCGCAGGTCTCACATTCCCTTTCATCGGCAACATGCTGAAGGGCGGCAAGAAGGTCCGCGTCATAGCAGCCGAACCTGCGGCCTGCCCGTCGCTCACGCGTGGCAAATATGCGTATGATTTCGGCGACACCTCGCACATGACGCCACTGGTGAAGATGCACACGCTGGGCTCAACCTTCATGCCACCCGGATTTCACGCCGGTGGCTTGCGCTATCACGGCATGGCTCCTCTTGTGTCGCACCTCAAGGAACTCAACCTCATCGAGGCCGAAGCCTATACGCAAAATGCCTGCTTCGCCGCGGGCCTGCAATTTGCAAAATGCGAAGGCATCATACCGGCACCGGAAGCCACCCACGCCGTCTACGGCGCGATCAAGGCAGCTCTCGAAGCCAAGAAGAACGGTACTTCGCCAACAATCCTTTTCGGCCTCTGCGGCCATGGCCACTTCGACATGCAGGCCTATATGGATTTCCAGTCCGGCAAGCTGGAAGACAAGAGTTATGACGAGCAGGAGTTGCAAACCGCACTGGATGAGTTACCTAGAATAGCAGCGGAGTGATGATCTGGGATAAAAATCTGACTTCAGTCAAGAATGTGAGTTCATACCCTCGATAGGCCTTTAAACACGTTTTAAGAGGGCCTAGAACGCTATCTTCCTCTGGTTGGCACCTTACAGCCCGGAACCCAAGGTTCGTCTCCTGAGCCAAATTTACCGACAAAAATCGTATTTCAATCTATAAGTGTATTGTGCCAATTGACCGACGCAAGCATTGACAGCGATGCTGGCAATGCTTACTTTGCATGCATGCCATCAATCACGATCCGCAACATCTCCACCGAATCCCACCGCCGCCTCCGAATCCGCGCAGCCCAAAATGGCCGGTCGATGCAGGAGGAGGTCAAGGCCATGATCGACGCTGAATCAGTCGAAACAAAAAAACTTCCAATGACTCCTGCGTCCAACTGGGTCGATGAGATGCGAGCCAGAATAAAGGAATTTGGTTACGTGGACTTCGAACCCGCAACAATTGACGAATACGTCGACTTTCCTGACTTCAGCGGAAAAGAGTTCCAAAAGTGATCGTGCTTGATACCAATGTCGTGTCGGAGCCATTCCGCTCAATCCCTGACGAAGGCGTCATGCGTTGGTTTGCAGGCTTTGCGCCGTCGGAACTCTTCATTTCCGCGACAACAGTCATGGAGCTATACGCTGGCATGTACCTTCTGCGTGATGGCAAGCAAAAACTTTCACTCAACAACATTATTCGTGATCAGACACACAGGGTCTACGATGGTCGCATATTGGATTTTGATGCGGAAGCTGCCATCACATGCGGCAGACTGCTTGCCGAGGTAAAGCGTCGCGGACGGGAACCCAAAATCGCAGATTGCCAGATTGCCAGCATTGCTATGAAACACAGCTTCGCTATCGCAACCCGCAACACAAAGGACTTCCAACACGAAGGCCTCCGCGTCATCAATCCCTGGACTGATTAATCCAGATAACGCTTCTTCAAATGCGCGATGAAATATTTCGCATCCAGCGCTTCGCCTGTTGCTTCGCGCATCAGCTCTGGCGTGGAAACAAATGACGCCCGCTCCCAGATGTTTTTCCGCCGCCACTCATTCACCACAGTGAAATTTCCCTTGGCGATCGCATGCGTCACCTTGGGGTGTTTGCGCTCAATCGCCGCCCATTGCTGCGCAGCCATCAGCGCCCCAAGCGTGTAGCTCGGGAAATAACCGAACGCACCAGCAGGCCAGTGCACATCCTGCATCGGCCCATCTTTCATGTTGTCGATTGTCGAAATCCCGAGATACTCCAGCATCTTGGCATTCCACGCTTCAGGCACGTCCTTGGGCCGCAGCTTTCCCGAAATCAGTTCCTGCTCCAGTTCAAACCGCAGGATCACATGCAATGGATACGTGGCCTCATCCGCCTCGACACGAATGCACCCGCGCGCGATATGTTGAATGCGCGCCAGAACATCTTTCACCTGCCACCCGGGCAAGGCCTCGCGCCCCAGCGCCTTGCGCGCAATTGGCAAGGCAAATTCCCAGAACGCCGGTGTGCGTGCCAACAGCATTTCGACAAACAGGCTCTGGCTTTCATGGGCACCCATGCCGCGCGCCCGACCCACCGGCATGTGCCGCCACTGCTTCGGCAATCCCTGCTCATAAAGTCCATGCCCCGTCTCATGCAGAATGCCGAGCAGAGACG
Organism: uncultured Alphaproteobacteria bacterium; assembly: GCA_963738595.1. Classification (GTDB taxonomy): domain Bacteria; phylum Pseudomonadota; class Alphaproteobacteria; order Rhizobiales; family Aestuariivirgaceae; genus Aestuariivirga. The sequence goes on along the minus strand of CAVTXF010000005.1, from coordinate 328,783 downwards.
ACAGGAACTCCTTCGTCACATACCGCGTTGTCATCCGCACGTCATCCGGCACACCACCACAAAATGGATGATGCGAAACATCGAGCCGCCCATGCGTCATGTCAAATCCGATGGCCTGCATCAGTTCAACGCCGAGCGCCTTCTGCTTCTCGATTGGGTAAGCCTTCGCAAGACCCTTGGGCTTGTATTTCTTGCGACGCAGCTTCTGCGCTTCAAGCGCTTCTGGAACGAAATTTTTGAGAAACGATTTCAATTCAGCAAACACCGGGCCAATATCCGCCGCGCGGTTCCCGGGATCATACTGCTCCATCATCGCATCATAAGGCGATAGCTTGAGAACATCCGCCCGCAGTGCAGCCTCTTCCCGCGCCAACGCAATCACACCTTCAAAGGCCGGCAGAAAACTCTTCCAGTCCCCATTGGGCCGCAACTGCCGCCACAACTGCTCGCTCTTGATACGCCCGGCAGTTTGCTTCTGCACAAACTCGGATGAGAGAGACGTCAGGTTCACATAACTGCGCTTGAACTCTCGCACGGCAACGCGCTGCGCGTCATCAAGTGCATCAGCTTCCGCCTCGCCAATCCACTCGGCAATCGCAGGCGCCGCAGCCATGTCATGATACATGCCAGCCAGCCCCGCCATCGCTTCGGCACGTTTCTCGCCGCCACCCTCCGGCATGTTGACGGCTTCATCGACACCAAGCATGGCTTGCGCATGCTCAAGGGCTTCAAGTTTGCGGCAAAGTGAATCAATGCGGGAAAATGTCATGATGAAGGAGAATGACCTTGCCAAAAATCTTTTGCAACCATTTCGGCCTCTCACACGTATATAGTTCACAGCAGCTCGTTCACCTATCGGAAAGCCCTCGACAACCATCTCATGACAGCCCAAACCGGAACAATTTCCGCCCTCATTTCAAGAGTTTCGTTAGGCGACCGCAAGGCCTTTCGCAGCTTGTATGACCAGACGAGTGCGAAACTTTTCGCGGTCCTGCTTCGTATTTTGAAGAACAGGACAGAAGCAGAGGACGCCTTGCAGGAAGTCTACGTCAAGATTTGGAACAATGCGGGAAGCTACCAGACCACGCAATACAGCCCTATGTCGTGGTTGATTGCCATTGCCCGAAATCAGGCAATAGACCGCATTCGGGCCAACAAGTCTGGCTCATTCGACATCGATTCATTTCCGGAACTCCAGGACTCTGCGCCTGATCCTGAACGATCTGCGATTGCAACTTCGGAAATGCGCCGTATTGACGGCTGCCTCGAACAACTCGACTGCGCAGCGGCCATTCGCGGAGCCTATCTCGATGGCTTCAGCTATCAGGAATTGTCGGAACGCTTCAGTGTTCCGCTGAACACGATGCGAACATGGTTGCGCCGCGGATTGATCAGGCTGAAAGAGTGCCTGGAGCAATGACGATGGCAGAAGAACACGATGACGCCACAATGAGGGCCGCCGAATACGTATTGGGCGTCATGCCCGCAGACGAACGCGCGGTATTTTCGAGACGCATTTGAACGAAGCGTCTCTGCGCAGCGCTGTGGAATTTTGGGAAAACCATTTCACCAGCCTCACGGAGCGGATAGCCCCTGTCACACCTCCACCTGAAGTCTGGGAGCGACTGGAACGCCGCATGTTCCCGCAAGACCGGACAGTTTCAACCAATTGGTGGAACAGCCTTGCCCTCTGGCGCGGTGCCAGCCTTGCAGCATTGACTGGCATGGCAACACTCGCAGCAGTGCTCTACCTGACGCCAACATTGAAGCAGCCTGATTCAGCACCGATGATTGCTGAAGTGGCGGCACAAGATGGCACCATCAGGCTCGCCACACTTTTTGATCCGGCGACAGGCGTCTTGAAAATCAATCGTGTCGAAGGCGCCCCCGCCACTGGCCGCACCTTTGAACTGTGGCTCATTGAAGGCGGGAACAAACCTGTCTCACTTGGCGTCTTGCCCGACGCTGCAAAGGCGACGATTGATATTGCCGATCAGCTGCGCGCCAAAATGCCAAACGCAACACTTGCCATCAGCGACGAACCTCCTGGCGGATCGCCAACCGGGCAGGCAACCGGCGCGGTGTTGGCAATCGGCAAGATTCATTCGATCTGAAATATCACGTTAAAGTGAACACGCGCTTTTTTTGAAACTCAGTGCTTCGCAGCTCCGTTCCTTCTTCTGTCCACATAAGGACGAGAACGACAAAAGGAACTCACCATGAAAAATGCCAAGAAATTCTTGCTCGCCCTGACTGCCATTGCCGCATTGTCAGGTGCAGCCGATGCCAAGAACCCGAAGGTCGGCGGCGCTGCCATGTTCGAAGACAAGAACATCATTGAAAATGCGCTGAACTCAAAGGATCACACAACACTGGTCGCGGCTGTAAAGGCAGCAGGCCTGGTCGACACATTGATGGGCAAAGGCCCGTTCACAGTTTTTGCTCCCACCAATGATGCTTTCGCGGCCCTTCCTGCCGGAACGGTTGAAAACCTCCTGAAGCCGGAGAACAAGGACACGCTCGCCAAGATCCTCACCTGTCACGTGGTGTCTGCAAATGCAATGTCGGACGCAATTGGCAAGATGATCGCTGATGACAAGGGCATGCATCCTGTGAAAACAGTTGGCGGTTGCGAATTCACCGCAATGATGGAAGGTGACATGATCGCCATCAAGGACGGCATGGGCAACGTGGCGAAGGTCACCATTGCCGATGTCAAGCAATCGAATGGCGTCATCCATGTGATCGACAAGGTTCTCTTGCCGAAAATGTAACGTCGTTCCGGGCCGCCGTCAGGACGGCAGCGGCCCGGATATTCAACCAGAGGAAAGATCACAATGCTTCGCAGAACATTTTTCAAGGCCGGAACAGCAGCGATGCTGGGCTCTCAGCTCAGCATATGGGGTGGTTACCGCACGGCACAAGCCGAAGAAACATTTGAGGTGACACTCAGTGAATCCGAATGGCGCAGCAAGTTGAATCCTGAACAATTTGCCGTGTTGCGCCAAGAAGACACCGAGAAGCCGTTCTCCAGTGCGCTCTATGAAGAAAAGCGCGAGGGGGTTTACGCCTGCGCAGGCTGCAACCTGGCACTCTATTCTTCAAAAGCAAAGTATGACAGTGGCACGGGCTGGCCGAGTTTCTACGAAGCAATCGCCGATGCAATCCGCACCAAGGAAGACAACACGTTTTTCACCACCCGCACCGAAGCCCACTGCCGCCGCTGTGGCGGACACCTGGGACACATATTCGAAGACGGCCCGCAGCCCACAGGCAAGCGTCACTGCCTCAACGGCGTGTCACTGACCTTTGTGCCGAAAACAGCTTAACAGTGATGGCGTCTAAACGAAAACAGACATCACAAGGAAACTTGAAATGACAAGTGCCAGCCCAGCCGCCAGCACATAGCGCACATTGTGGCCGGTCACGCCACTTCTGGCGTCATCTTCACCGATGACATAGGCAACATCGGCGGCGGAATCAGATTGGTGTGGTTCGCGCATGTCACGCTCCTTTTTGATACCGCCCCATGCCGACTCTGAATACCAGTCATGTCGTCAATAGGGCGCTGAAAAGGCGGCCTGCCCAATTTGCAAATTGGCTATCGCGCTTCCATCATCTCCACAAACCGCTTGAACAGATAGTGGCTGTCCTGCGGGCCGGGTGATGCTTCAGGGTGATGCTGCACCGAGAACACGGGCTTTCCTTCAAGTGCGATTCCGGCATTCGATCCATCAAACAGCGACACATGCGTTTCAACAACGCCAGCAGGAAGCGATGCGCGGTCCACAGCGAACCCATGGTTCATCGAAACAATTTCAACCTTGTTTGTCGTGTAATCCATCACCGGATGATTGGCACCGTGATGTCCCTGATGCATCTTCATCGTCTTCGCACCAAGCGCAATGGCAAGCATCTGGTGGCCGAGACAAATGCCAAATAGCGGCTTGCCGCTATCCACCAGTTTGCGAATTTCAGGCACCGCATATTCGCCTGTCGCCGCTGGATCGCCCGGACCATTCGACAGGAATATGCCATCCGGATTCATCGCCAGGATATCTTTTGCAGACGTGGTCGCCGGAACGACCGTCACATCACATCCCGCTGATGACAGGCACCGCAGAATGTTGCGCTTCAAACCATAATCGATGGCAACAACTTTGAAACCGTCCTGCCCCTGTGTGTAACCAAGTTTCCAGTCCCACAGATTTTCATGCCAATCCATGCGCTGGGTGAGCGACACATCCTTCGCCAGATCCATGCCTTCCAGCCCGGGCCAGTCAGCCGCCATTTTTTTCAACCTGGCAGTATCGAACTTGCCTTTGGCGCTATGCGCGATGACACCATTCGGCATGCCTTTCTCGCGGATGAGATTGGTCAGCGCCCTTGTATCAATCCCCGAAAGCCCGATGATGCCGCGCGCCTTCATCCATTTGTCAAAGTGCTTCGTGCTGCGATAATTCGCTGGCTCCGTCACGGGTGCCTTCACAATGCAGCCTCGCACCGCAGCACTGGCCGCAAGATTCACCGTTTCAATGTCATCGTCATTCACGCCGACATTGCCAATGTGGGGAAAAGTGAAGGTCACAATTTGTCCGGCATAGGATGGATCGGTGAGCACTTCCTGATAGCCGGTCATCGCCGTGTTGAAGCAAACTTCCGCCACCGCTTCGCCTTCCGCGCCAAATCCGAAACCTTCAATAACCGTGCCATCGGCCAGAACGAGGAGCCCGGTAACCGTCGGAATATCCCAGTCAGAAAAGGACGTGCGTGCGGGTTTAGCCTTGGTGGGCGTCTTGGGCATCAATCATCTCCGGAATTTGCGTGTGGTTAGGCGAGGAGCCCTGTCCCGTCAAGTTTGCAACCGCCGCCCGAACCGCCTATGCACAGTCTTTCCCGATTTTTGGAGTACTTGCGATGAGCCTTCGCGACAAGATCAATGCCGATACCAAGGACGCCATGAAAGCCGGTGACAAGCGCAAGCTTGGCACGCTGCGGCTGATGAACGCGGCCATCAAGGACAAGGACATCAACGCCCGCACTGAAGGACATGATTCGGAAAAACTGCCCGAACTCGGCCCTCATGGACCTCTTCGCCAAGATGGTGAAACAGCGTCAGGATTCGATTGCTGCCTATGAGCAAGGTGGCCGCGCTGAACTGGCACAGCAGGAACGTGAGGAAATGGAGATCATCCAGTCCTACATGCCAAAGCAGATGAGCGATGCCGAAGCCAAGGACGCTATCGCCGCAGTCATCGCATCAGTGGGCGCCACCAGCGTCAAGGACATGGGCAAGGTCATGGCCGAGCTGAAAACAAGGTTTTCAGGACAGCTCGACATGGGCAAGGCCGGTGGGGTTGTGAAGTCACTTTTGGGATGATGCCTTCAGTCCAAATTTTTGGTTGGACATCGCTGACAGACCCCTGCATAGAAATCCCCAACCGGGGCGACGGTTGAAACAAATTTGGTTTTTTAATTTACCGTTCCTCGGTTTGTTTGCGTGCTATCCTGACGTTAAACAACCTTAAATGGTAGCTCCGTCGCATGTCTTGGCATGCGCCTTGCAGGATTCATGGCATGACCGCATCAAATCAGAACATCCCGGACATTCATATCAAGGAAGTGACCTTGGCCGTGCGCGAGGGTCTGGCGCAATTCCCGCGTCTTTGCGACACGCTCCTCGCCGATCTCTCGGTTGATTGGGCCTCGCGGATCATCCTGAATCGCATCGCTTTGGCACCAAATCAGACAGTTATGACTGTCGCCGATTCTGCCGCCATGCCTGCAGTGGATGTCCAATACAAGGTTGACCTGCTCAAGCGCGACGACATGCTTGGACTTGTCTGGTCGCCAGACGTTGAGCACACCCCCTGTCTGGAACTGACTGAAAAAGGTGCAACAGCATGGAAAGAGATCCGACGGCGCGAAAAAACCCTGGTTGTTGAAATAGCCAAGGATTTGGAACAGAGCCCGCCAGACGAGTGCGCTGTCCGCGTCAATCACATTCTCCGCGACATCGCCAGTGAGTTGTCACCAAGTGCGGCCTGAACGGCCTGGAAGGCCTGAACGGGCCTGATGCTGCCACCATGCCATCCGAACCCAAAGACCTCGTTGCCCTCACCAATGCTGTCCGCCAATGCAGCCGGGCACTCCGCGCCCTTGGCGATGAGTTGCATGCCGACCTGGGCCTGAATGTACCGCTTCGGGCACTGATCGAATTCGTCCACGAAAAACAGGCCGTCACCTACAAGCAAATAGCAGAAACGCGCATGGCAAGACCAGCGGACATCGAAACGATGGTCCGGGATCTGGTCAAGCTTGGCTTCGCGCGACTCCTGGAACCGGGCCTCAAGGGCCTCACGCCCATCGTGCAACTCACACCAAAGGGCGTTGCTACCGTCAGCGAAATCCATCGCCGTGAACGCTCTCTCGCCGCAGAAATGGCGCACGAACTCAAAAGTGATACCGCCCGCCAAACCACCGCCGACCTCGCGCGTTTAACCCACATCCTGGCCGACATGGTGCGCGAGTTCAGGAGCGCGAGGGGGTAGGATTTCAATTCCGGATTTCATCCGGAATATCGGCGGGTAACACATATCTGAATTGTGCCTCGTCAAATACCGCCACAAACGTCTTGTCGAACAGCTCACCCTTCAGCAGCCCTGAGGATCGCAGAATGACGGGTGAAAACCGGTCAGGCTTGCTGGTGTCAAAGGTTTCTTGAAGTTGCACATCAGTACACTTTGCTTCACATTCCGTTTCTGCGTCGCTGTAGGTTTTCGGCAGGGTGCCAATGGTCCGCACCTGATCGCCGATCACGGCATGAATTTGATTCTGCGTCACCGTAATGCCCTGTCCCATGTCAAAGACTTCGACTACCCAGCCTTTCGCGTTGCCGGCCCCGATCGTCCGTACACTGATGACATCGGCTGAAGGCGCATTTCCGTAAACCCCGATTGCCAGGAGTTTTTCACTCTGCGCTGCAATTGCCAGTTTTTCGCCAGAGGGCTTGAGCACAAAGAACCCGATATTGCCATTGCAAGCATGGCAATCATTGCCCTCGGCCTTGCCCGTCACGGCTCCGGCAACTGTCAAGAAATACTCTGACCCTTCCGCCCCGGTCACCGTTTCCATTGTGTGCGGCCGCATGCAGAAATCGTCACCTTCATGCCGCATCAGCCAGCACTTCTTGCCCTTGTCGTAAGGGCCGTAGACCTCGGTCATGAAGGCCTTCCAGAACAGCTTAGGATTGGAAACCAAATCCGCGCGGATGTTGGTGTCGGAGGCAAGTGCGAGAGGCGGCAGGCCTGTAGCGAGGGCAATAACCAGCAGGAATTGTTTGAACATGTCTAAGTCCTTATGCTCAAGACTACCACTCCCCCAACCTGCCTTCCACATCACTGCTCTTGTGCAAGACGCGCACAATCTCCACCCTACCGTCCCTCACGCAAAAGATCAAAACATGCGAAGCGGCTGGGAATTTGAAATAGCCCTTGCGGATATCGTCAATACTGCGGCCTATGCCGGGATGTTCAGCCAATAGCCGGAAAGTCGAATCCAGCGTTTGCATGTAGGCCTCAGCCTGATCGACGTCCCAATGCTTGGCAGTGTAATCCCAGATGTCATCAAGATCGCGCCTCGCTTGTGGCGTAAGGCGAACCGACATCATGCCCGCTTTCGGCGTTTGTCCGCGATATAGTCGCCCATGTTGAAATCAGTGGCAGGCCCGCTCTGTTCACCCTTGATGATGGCCGCGCGCAATGCCTCCACTTTCAGCTCTTGCTCCTCCAGCAAGCGGATACCCGCCCGCATCGCTTCGCTGACAGAGGTAAATCGCCCCTTCTTGATTTGTGCCTGGATAAAAATAGCGTGCTCTTTGCCGAGCACGATGGATGTATTCTTTGACATTCAAGCAGCCCTCAACCAATACCATCTATTGGTACATCGCGGCAGTGGTTCGGTCAAGCGTCCTTGCCTTCCCCACTCATTCCTGCCATACACCGCCCAACCGAAAGCACCAGCTGGTGGCTGAACGGAAGGAAGGGCGAAAAACCCTTTGGAAACAGCAATGTTTCGGCTTCCTGTGTCTCCGCTCTTTCGATGAACGGCTTTCAAACCTTTCCAACCGGTTTGAAGGAGGCTTTGCGCGGGTGCTTTTCGAGACGCAACTATGGAAAGGGTCCCAATGGGTCTTTACGAACACATTTTCCTGGTTCGCCAGGATGCAACAGCAGCGCAGGTTGAAGCGCTGGTGGAGCAATACAAGGGTATCATCGCCGCTGGCGGTGGCAAGGTCGAGAAGGTTGAAAGCTGGGGCATCAAGTCCCTCACCTATCGCGTCAAGAAAAACCGCAAGGCGCACATGACTCTGTTGAACATTGACTCGCCGCCAGCAGCGGTGAAGGAAATGGAACGCCAGATGTCGATCAGCGAAGACGTCATTCGTTTCATGACCGTTGCCGTTGAGGAACTTGAAGCCGGACCATCAGCAATGATGCGCCGCTCCGAGCGTCGCCGCGATGACGAAGACATGGAGGATTTCAACTAATGGCCGAGCAACAAGCCCGCAGACCGTTCTTCCGTCGCCGGAAGACCTGCCCCTTCTCTGGCACCAACGCGCCGAAGATTGACTACAAGGATATCCGCATGCTGCAGCGCTACATTTCCGAGCGCGGCAAGATCGTGCCTGCCCGTATTTCGGCAGTCTCGACCTTGAAGCAGCGTGAACTCGCACGCGCCATCAAGCGCGCCCGGTTCCTGGGCCTCCTGCCCTACGTGATCGGTTAAGGAGAACGCACAATGGATGTAATTCTTCTCGAACGCGTATCAAAACTCGGTGCCATGGGCCAGACGGTCAAGGTGAAGGACGGCTACGCCCGCAACTTCCTCTTGCCACGCGGCAAGGCATTGCGCGCCAACGATGCCAACAAGGCGAAGTTTGAAAAGCAGCGCGCTGAACTCGAAGTCAAGAACGCCGAAACCCGCAAGGCCGCCGAAGTCGACGCCAAGAAGATCGATGGCAAGAGCTTTGTCATCATCCGCCAGGCTGGTGAATCGGGTCAGCTTTATGGCTCGGTCTCTCCGCGCGACATCGCCGATGCAGCAGCCGCCAAGTCTGGCGTCGCGGTCCATCGCAACCATGTCGAACTGCAGAATCCAATCAAGACGATTGGCGTCTACACAGTTCAGGTTGCCCTTCACCCTGAAGTGTCGGTGCCTGTAACGGTCAACGTTGCCCGCTCTGAAGACGAAGCCGCAGCGCAAGCCCGTGGCGAAGTCCTCACTGGTCCATCATCCGATCGCGCCGAAGTGCGCGCCGCCGCTGATGCCCTCTTTGAGGAAGCCCAGGCCGATGCCGCAGCTGAAGACGCAGGCGAAGACGCCCCGGCTCCAGCGCCAACCCGCACCAAAAGCGGCCGCGCTCCCAAGCCAAAGGCCGGCGCACCGGATATCGAATAATATTCAGTACACTGATGAAGTTCAAAGGGCCGCCGCAAGGTGGCCCTTTTTCTATTCCTCCCTCAAAGCTTCGCGAAAGCCACCGCCACGTCAGCTGCCACCTTCGCATTGTGAAGCATCAGCGCAATGTTGGACTTCAGCGAGCGGCCTTCTGTGACTTCTGCAATCTTCTTCAGCAGGAAAGGCGTCAGCGCGCGACCAATGATGTTCTGCTTGTTGGCCTCACGAATGGCCTTCTCGATCATGGGTTCGATTTCTTCCGCCGGAATTTCGTAAGCTGCCGGAATGGGGTTGGCAACCACGATGCCGCCCGACATGGCAAGATCCCACTTGATCTTCATCATCTGCGCAATGTCATCCACCTTGTCGGCGCGCATCGGTACCTTGTGTCCGCTCTTGCGCGAATAGAAAGCCGGAAATTCATCCGTGCCACACCCGATGACCGGTACACCCAGCGTCTCGAGAACTTCCAGCGTTTGCCCAAGATCTAGAATGGCTTTGGCACCAGCAGTCACCACGGCAACACTGCTGACCTGAAATTCCGTGAGATCGTTGGAAATATCAAATGTGTCGCGCGCACCGCGATGCACCCCGCCCATGCCGCCTGTTGCAAACACGCGAATGCCCGCCATATCCGCGATCCGCATTGTCGATGCGACGGTCGTGGCACCCGGAACGCGTTTGGCCACGATAAACGGAATGTCGCGCGTCGAAACCTTCGCGATATTCTGGCCGCCCTTGGCAAAAGTCTCCATCTCCGCCGCACTCAAACCCGCCCGCAGCTCTCCATTGAGAATGGCAATGGTTGCAGGCACGGCACCGGCCTTGCGCACAACCTGCTCGGCTTCACGCGCCACAGCGAGGTTCTGCGGATAGGGCATGCCATGTGCAATGATGGTTGATTCAAGGGCGACGACGGCCTGCCCCTTGTCAATTGCGGCCTGCACTTCTTCAGAACAGTTGATCATCATTTATTCCAGCGTTGATTTGGTTGAAGCAATGACTTGCGCTGCCAATTCCTGGCCAAGTGTAGGCTGCCGCAACAAGGCCGTCACCTTGCAGCAAGCCATAAACCAGTCCGGACATCGCAGCGTCCCCCGCTCCCGTCACGTCGACAACTTCGATGAGTCTGTCAAGCTTTACATGCTCAACACCTGAACCGGATGAAACAAAAGCGCCGTTGTCACCCGCATGAATGACAACATTTGCAAGCCCGCGCTGATGCAACAAGCGTGCAGCTTCTTCCGGATCATCGGTACCGAGCAGACTGCGGATCTGGTCAAGATTGGGCGTTGCCACCATCACCTTGTGCTTTTCCAGCACCGACAAAAGCTTTCGCGATTTCTGCACCGAGACCGGCTCAATCGCAAGCTTACCCCCGGCCAGCGAAGCCACCGCATCCAATGCAGCCAAAGAAAGATTGCAGTCAGCCACCACCAGCTTTGCGCGCCCGATAATGTCTGCGTGTGTGGCAATGATGTCCGGCGTGAGCGCCTCCAGCACGCGCATGTCGGAGACAGCGCTGACGAGTTCACCCTTGTCATCGAGCATGGCAACATAGGTGCCCGTCGCCGCATTCTCGCGCTGCACCAGCGACACATCAACCTCGACCATGCCTGTGTCACGCAACAGCTTGTCGCCATGCGCATCAAGCCCGATGGCTGAAATCAACGCAACATCCACGCCAAGCCGCGCCAGGTTATGTGCGATGTTGCGACCCACCCCGCCCGATGTCGTACGCACCGTTCCGGGGTTGGAGGTGCCAAGCTGATACCCCATTCCTGCAATTGCCTTGATGTCGACATTTGCGCCGCCAATGACAACAACTTCTGCCATGGCTAGAAGTCCGTTGCCACACCGCCCTCGCGCAGGCGGCGCTCGCAATAGGCATCAAGCTCTTCTTTGCGGGCAGGGTCCATGTAGGGCATCTGGTAATCCGCCAGCGCCTGTTTGTACACCTTGTTGGCGCGGCCATAGGCATCCGGACTGCCCGCTGCAAGCCATTGCGGGTTGTTGCGCCAGTCTGAAATGATCGGCTGATAGAAAGCAGTGGAGAACCGCGCCAGCGTATGTTTCGCGCCAAAGAAATGTCCCCCCGGTCCAACTTCCCTGATCGCGTCGATTGCCAAAGCATCCTCTGTCATTTCAACCGGTTGCAGAAATTCCTTGACCATCTGGATGAGGTCGCAGTCGAGCACGAATTTTTCGAAGCTCGCGACCAGCCCGCCCTCCATCCAGCCCGCGCCATGCATGATGAAGTTTCCACCACCCATGGTCACAGCCCATAGCGAGAACACACTTTCATAGGCCGCCTGCGCATCAACTGTATTCGCTGCATTGGTGTTCGACGTACGGTACGGCAGGTTATACCGCCGTGCCATCTGCCCGCCGATGATCGTGGCCTTCATGTATTCAGGCGTGCCGAAAGCCGGCGCACCCGATTTCATGTCGACATTCGATGTGAAGCCACCATAGATGACTGGCGCACCTTTTCGCACCAACTGGCAAAACGCGAGCCCCGCCAACGCTTCGGCATTCTGCTCCACGATGGCACCCGCAACAGTCACCGGTGCCATGGCCCCTGCCAGCGTGAACGGCGTGACACAGACAGCCTGGTTGCGCGCCGACAGCTCCATCATGCCCATCAGCATGTTGCCATCAAGCTTCAAGGGAGAATTGGTGTTGACGATGGTAGCAAGATAGGGCTGCCGCGAAAACTCTTCCTCACTGACACCTGAAGCGATGCGCGCAATTTCCATCCCATCAAGAACGCGCTGGCGACCCAGCGAATAGATGACAAATGGCTTGTCCATGTAAGTCACGACATCGCGGAACGCTTCGAGGTGCCGCACAGCCGAATGCAGGTCAATCGGCTCGACCGGAAATCCGCCGCAGAAATCGATGCAATTGAAGTATTGCCCAAGCTTGAGGAAGTTGCGGAAATCCTCCCGCGTACCTGTGCGCCGTCCACCTTCCGAATCATGTGCACTGGGCGGACTGCCGACGGTTCCGAAAGCAATATTCGGCCCGCCAATCCCGATCGCCTTGTCAGGGTTGCGCGAATTCAGCGTAAACCGCGACGGCGCATGCGCCACCAATTCTTCAATCAGGGCCGCTTCAAACCGCACCCGCTCGCCATCGATCTTGCAGCCGCCCGTCTTCGCCCAAAGCGCGCGCGCTTCCGGCAGCATGAAATCCATGCCGATCTCTTGCAAGACCTGAAGCGACGTACGGTGGATACTTTCCACTTCATCATCCGAAATCAGCCGTGTCGGCGGAAACACCCGGCTGGCAACACCCTTGGGCGTTTGTGGAATGGTAGAGCCTGCAGCTGCCCGGCGCGGTGTGTCGCGGCGGGTACGGCGGGCAGATTCATGCTTTGGGAGGTCGGTGTCAGACAAGGCGTGGCCATCCAGTTCTTTAGATTACTTAACAGTATCGCTTCGCATTTGTCAGTGGCAATATCGCTTCACGAACCAAATGGATTTTGCGGCAGGATTTGCATCATGAGCGCCATCGAGGATCTTTCCAAACGTCGCGGCGGCCGAGAAGCGCGCAAGGCGCTCAGGTCACGCTCCGTACCCATGGATGAAGCGGCAGTCCGTCCGGGCATGTCTGGCGGCCACTATAAGCCCCTCAGGGAAGCGGATTTGCCCCGCATTCACAAGTCAGCACTTCACCTCCTCGAAACAGTTGGACTGGGCAGCGCCATTCCATCCTGCGTTGAAGCCATGACGGCCAAGGGTTGCTGGATGAGTGACAAGGGCAGGCTCTGCATTCCCCCTGCTTTGGTCGAGGAAACCATTGCAAAGGCCCGGCGCAATTTCACCCTGTTTGCGAGAGACCCCAAACACGACATGCACCCATCCGGCAAACGCGCCTATTTCGGCACCGCAGGAGCTGCCGTTCACATCGTCGAACCCGCAACCCGCGAATATCGCGAGTCGCTCCTTGTCGATCTCTATGACGCCGGCCGCATCGTCGACCTCTGCGAACATATCCATTTCTACCAGCGCCCGCTGACCGCGCGCGACATGATCACCGGTCATGATCTCGATATCAACACGCTCTATGCATGCCTGGCCTCCACCAACAAGCACGTTGGCACCAGCATGGTTGAGCCGTCCCATGTCGAGGAATGCCTGCAAATCCTCCATGCGCTTGCCGGTGGTGAGGACAAGTGGCGTGAACGCCCCTTCGTCTCGCAATCCAACTGTTTCGTCGTGCCGCCCCTGAAATTTGCCGAAGACGCCTGCCGCTGCCTCGAAACTGCAGCACGTGGCGGCATGCCGGTTCTGTTGCTATCGGCAGCACAGGCCGGTGCGACATCGCCCGCGTCCCTCGCCGGCACAGTGGTCCAAGCTGTCGCCGAATGCCTTGCCGGTCTCGTCTACATCAATTGCATTGTACCCGGTGCCGTGGCGATCTGGGGTCCGTGGCCTTTCGTATCGGACCTTCGCACCGGTGCCATGTCTGGCGGCTCAGGCGAACAGGCGCTTATCACATCCGGCTGCGCGCAGATGGGCAATTACTATGACCTGACAGTCGGCTCCGCTGCGGGCATGTGCGATTCCAAGTTGCCGGACATGCAGGCTGGCTACGAAAAGGGCGTCACGGCCGGCATCTCCGCGTTGAGCGGCATCAATCTGCTTTATGAATCAGCAGGCATGCACGCATCACTGCTCGGTTTCTGCCTCGAAAGCCTGCTCATCGACAACGACATGCTGGGCTCAATCAACCGCAATGTGCGTGGCATTGAAGTGACCGAGGATTCTCTCTCAGTCGATGTCATTACACAGGTCTGTCTCGAAGGGCCGGGCCATTATCTGGGCAGTGACCAAACCCTGACCTTGATGCAGAAAGATTATGTCTACCCCCTGCTCGGCAATCGCATGAGTCCCAAAGAATGGAACGAGGCAGGCAAACCGGACATCGTTGAACGCGCCTCGGCAAAGAAGCGCGAGATTCTTTCAACTTACTATCCAATCTATATTCCGCCCGACATCGACGAAGCCATTCGGGCCAAACACGACATCAAGTTGCCTCGCGAAGTGATGCAGCTGGGCGATCCCAGATGGATGAGGTGACAGCGAGCTGCCGACCTTGCCCTACCTGCTGGCGAGGACGACCGCCGCTCCACCCATGGCGCTGGCACTTGCACGGTTTGCGATTCTGACGGCACCCGGGCTCCTGAGCCATTGTCTTGCCCAGGCAGCAGCGAAAGCCCAGGCAAGATCCACTGTCATCATGACAACCAAGGCGACAGCAACAAGCTCCAGTAACCCGACGAAGTTTACCGCGTTGATGTCGATGAGCGATGGCAGCAAAGCCAGATAGAAAACCATGATCTTTGGATTGCCCAAGGTCAGTGCCATTCCGGTGAGGAAGAGATGAAACGACGATTTGTCATCTGGCAAACCACCAGCCTTCACATCAACTGGCGCTGTCCACATTTTCCATGCAAGAAACAGCAGATAGGCAATGCCCGCAAATTTGATGATCGAAAAAACCACATAAAATTGCTGCGCAACAAATCCCAATCCCAACACCGCGGCAACCAGCCACAGAGCTTCACCCAGCCACATGGCCATCAAAAATGGCAGGACACTCCCAAGACCGCGCGAAATCACCCTGGCGACAAGCGCCGCAACGCTGGGACCAGGCGATCCCGCATTGATAAACAAGGCCGCTGCAAAAAGTCCAAGGGCTGTCAATTCCATAATTTACCTCTTGGCTGCCAAACTACCATATTGCAGTGGAACCTCCACACCGCTTTTGCTTCATGCGGGCAGACCAGCTGGGCGAAGTGGTAGCGCGAAACGTCGCAAACAACTTTTGCTTTCCGGAATTGTGATGGATAATTGAGATCCATGGAACACCCCATCCTCTCAGCCATCATTCGCGCCAGCTTCACGCCGCTCGGTTGGTCGGAGAGTAACCAGCCTGATTCCAAATTCATGATCCTCGTCGGCAACGCTGGCCCGGCGATGTTCCGCCGCTTTTCCCGCGAGAGCAATGGCCGCACACTCGATCAATGGACCAAGGACGTTGTTGATCCCTTGGCAGACGATCTTGGCGCGCGGGCCATCTATCCTTTCGACAAGCCGCCACAGCCCTTTCTCACCTGGGCCCGCCAATGTGGTGCCGGACATACATCGCCACTTGGTCTCAATATCCATTCTGAATATGGTCTCTGGCACGCCTACCGCGCGGCATTGCTGTTTCCCGTGGTCTTCGACTTGCCCCGACACCGCAATGTTACCCATCCTTGCGAAACATGCGTCGACAAGCCTTGCCTCACCGCCTGCCCCGTGAATGCGTTTGACGGCACATCGTATGATGTGACAGCCTGTGCACAACATCTTGAAACCACAGCGGGTTCATCTTGCATGACAAATGGATGCAAAGCGCGCCTGGCCTGCCCCATAGGCGCGAGTTATCAATATACGACCCAGCAAAAGCAATTTCATATGCGAGCTTTTTTCCAGGCACGACAGGACGCACAATCATGAACTACGACGTCATCAGGGACAAACTTCACAACCGCGACACCATCATCCTCGATGGCGGCACCGGCACCGACATTCAACGCCGTGGCGCGCCAATGAGTGGCGACACGTGGTGCGCCGAAGCCAACCGCACCCACCCGCACATTGTCCGTGCCGTACATGATGACTACGTGCGCGCCGGCGCTGACATCATCACCGCAAACACTTTTGCAACAAGTGCCCTGTCCTTCAATTGCTACAAGCGCGACGATGATGTCTTGGCATTCGACAAGATTGCTGTGACACAGGCACGTGATGCTGCAAGAGGCCACGACGTTGCCGTTGCCGGATCGGTCTCAACCATGCGGCCAGTGGTGCCAGGCAGTGATCGCACTGATCTATCCGTCAATTGGACCCGCGAAGAAGCGCGCCCCTTGTTTCAGCGCAAGATCAACAACCTCAAGCAATCAGGTGCGGATTTCATCATGATGGAGATGATGCGCGACGCCGACTACTCGCTTTATGCCAGCGAAGTGGCAATGCAGTCCGGCCTGCCAGTCTGGATTTGTATTTCTGTCGAACGGCGCGAGGATGGTGAACTCTCGGGCTTTGGCCGAAGCGACCAGTTGCTGAAAGATTTCGCCCCTGCCCTTGCGGCATTGAAACCTGAGACGATGGCAATCATGCACACGTCACCTGAAGACACCGCCTCTGCAATCGACATTCTCAGGCAAAGCTGGTCTGGTCCAATTGCTGCCTATCCTGAAAGTGGCTATTTCAAATCACCAGACTGGGTGTTCACCAATGTCACACCAGCCGATCTTGTCTCCTATTGCCACAACTGGCAAAATCAGGGCGTTTCCATTTTCGGCGGATGCTGCGGCATTGGCCCGGATCACATCGCGTCTCTCAGCAAGGAGTTCAAAAAATGAAAACCGGATCGTGCCTCTGCGGCCTTGTTGCCTTTGAATTGCGCGGCCCGCTTGATGACGTTGTCGCCTGCCACTGCACGCAGTGTCGCAAGCAGACCGGAAATTTCTGGGCTTCGACGCATACCGCCGACAAGGATCTGCACTTTACGAAAAAGGAATCGCTCGCCTGGTTCCGGTCGAGCCACAATGCCCAGCGCGGCTTCTGCCGAACCTGCGGTTCAACCCTGTTCTGGAAAACCGATGGCAGTGATGTAACCTCGGTCTGCCCTGGTTCAATCGACGGCAAATCGGAACTGAAACTCGCAGGCCACATATACACCGACAATGCCGGCGACTACTACGACATCACCGGTGGCCACTATCGCAAGCCATGATCAGGCTTCCGAAAACCTGGCCATCTCGCTTGCAAGTTCGCCATATCCTGTGAACCTGTATTCGTAATCAAGCCCAAGCCTCTTGGCGGCCGCTTCCGCCTTGGCTTCAAGCACCGGATCTTTCACCTGTGCAAGATAAACAACCTTCGTGTAGTGCTGAAAATAGTCCGGGAGCAATTCCGGATGTCTGTCCAGGCCCAGCCCTTCCCAGATCAACTTGTCAAATTGCCGGGCGAGATAATCAGTCAGATAAAAGGCCGTGAACTCTTCATCCTGCCTCGCCGCGAAACGGGCATTGCCGGTAAAGAACGAATAACAATGCGGCCCGTCAATCCGCTCGACACCGACTTCAGTCAACATTGCATCAAGTTGTCCGCCAGTGCCGCAATCGCCATAGAGAACGAAAACCTTTTGGTAACCATCCTTCACATCTCGCAGTCGCTCACGAACAGCAGGAACAATCAAATCTGGCGTGTTGTGCCATTTTGCCGGAAAGCACTGAACTTCAATATGGTGCCAGCCATTGATACTTATCACCTCGACGATTTCCCTCGCCAACGCACCACAGGCCAATAAAAGCAAGGGTTTACCCGCCTGATCACCGACAGATCCAGCTTTCAGGACAAAGTCGTCCGCTGGTTTGAGTTCAGGAAGGTGGTTAACTTGCTTCAATTTTAAAATACCGCACTAAAGACTTGGTAGTCCTGTTTTGCATTCCGCTTTGCCACGCCACGTTTGAGCTTTCGATTTTAAGCCGCATTAATATTTGCGCGGTAGTGTCTCACCATATCCACGGAACTGAAGAGTTCAACAATCATCGTGGATGGGTGCTTTGTAAGTGTAACTGTGGAGTTTTAAAATGAAGAAGTTTCTTAAAGACGAATCCGGCGCAACCGCCATCGAATACGGCCTGATCGCTTCTGCTATCGGCCTGATGCTCATCGTTGCTGCTCCAATCCTCGCGACAGCAATCAGCGAACTGTTCGGCCGTCTCGGCGAAGGCATGGCAGCCGCCTAATGCGGCATGGGCAGCTGCATAACAGCTGCCCAATTCCATGAATACCAGGAAGGTGTTTTCGGGGCGAAAACACCTTCCTTTTGTTTTCTCACGCCAGCTGATTATGCTTGCGCGCCATGAAGCTCTTGGCCGTTTCAACAGCCACGGCAGCATCGCGGCAGTAAGCATCAGCGCCAATCGCCTTGGCAAATTCCTCGTTCAGCGGCGCACCGCCCACCAGCACCGTATAATCGTCACGGATGCCCTTTTCCTTCAGCGTATCGATCACGACTTTCATGTAAGGCATCGTCGTCGTCAGCAGCGCTGACATGCCAAGAATATCAGGCTTGTGCTCTTCAATCGCCGCCAGGTATTTTTCCACCGCATTGTTGATGCCGAGATCAATGACCTCGAAACCTGCGCCCTCCATCATCATCCCGACGAGGTTCTTGCCGATGTCATGGATGTCACCCTTGACTGTGCCGATCACCATCTTGCCAAGGCGCGGTGCACCAGTGGCAATCAGGAGTGGCCTCAAGATACCCATGCCGGCTTTCATCGAATTGGCAGCCAGCAACACCTCCGGAACAAACAGGATACCGTCGCGGAAATCGACACCGACGATCCGCATGCCTTCGACCAGAGCCTCCGTAAGCACCTTGTAGGGGGCCCATTCGCGCCCAAGCAAAATATTGACACCTTCAACAACCTCTTCTTTCAGGCCGTCGTATAGATCGTCGTGAATCTGCTGGGTCAACTCCTCGTCATTGAGGGAGTTCAGGTCAAGTTCGCCTTCGTTGCTCATGGCGCGCTCCAAATTTCTATGCTTACACTATACCGCATTCCGCTGATCTAGCGTCATCGCGCGACCACCGCTTGCCGGAAAGCGACGATTGAGACAAGTCTATATATTGGTTAAGTAAACCGTTCATTTATCGAGATTCTCCTGATGACCCCAGATATCTACTCCATTCGCGGCCAATTCCCGGCCCTGTCAATCACCGACCAAGACAAGCCCCGTGTATATTTTGACAATCCGGCCGGAACCCAGGTCCCGCAACGCGTCGTTGACCGGACAGTGGAAACGCTCGTCAGGAAGAACGCCAATCTTGGTGGCTACTTCCGCACCACCCAGGACGCCGTCGCCCTCGTTGATGAAGCCCACCAGGCCCTGGCTGATTTTTACGGGGCAGATTCAGCCGACGAAATTGTCTTCGGCCAGAACATGACAACCCTCACGCTGCACATGTCACGGTGCCTCGGCAGACGCTTCCGCAAGGGCGACGAAATCATACTGTCGCGCATGGATCACGATGCCAATGTCGCGCCCTGGCTTCTCATGGCCGAAGATGTCGGCATGACGGTGCGCTGGATGGAGTTTGATACGGGAACCTTTGAGTTTCCCGACGACGCCCTCAGCAAGCTCCTGAATGAGCGCACCAGGATTGTCGCATTTGGCTATGCCTCCAACTGCACCGGAACGATCAATGACACCAAGCGCTTCTGTTCCCAGGCCCGGTCAGCAGGTGCCCTGACTTATGTCGATGCCGTCCAGTTTGCTCCGCACGGGCTTGTCGATGTCAAAGCTCTTGGCTGCGATTTCCTCGTGTCGTCAGCTTACAAATGGTTTGGCCCTCACATGGCGGCACTCTGGGGGCGCAAGGAACTGCTGGAGGAAATCTTTGCCTACAAGGTGCGCCCCGCTGGCAACGACGCTCCCCATAAATTCGAAACCGGCACGCTCAGCCACGAAGGCATGGCAGGCTGCTTGGGCGCAATTGAATATCTTGCTTCGCTTGGCGCGGGCGCATCACGCCGCACCCAGCTCGCCTCAGCCTGGACCAGTCTCGAAGCATATGAGCAATCACTCTCCTTGCGCATGATCAATGGTATTCGCGAGATCAAGGGACTGAAAGTCCGCGGCATTTCATCAGCCAATGCCATGCACCGCCGCGTCCCGACAGTTTCGTTTACGGTCGATGGAACAGCACCCGACAAACTGGCAAGGCATTTTGCCGACAACAACATTTTTGTCTGGTCAGGCCACAACTACGCAGTTGAACCGATCAAGGCCATGGGGCTGTCCGACACGGGCGGCGTATTGCGCGTTGGCCTTGCCCACTACAACACAGCAGCTGAAGTCGACCAGTTCATCGCTTCTTTGAAGCAGGCAGTTTGAGGAAACCATGGCTTACAAAATAGCCGTTATCGGCATCGGTAAAATCGCACGGGACCAACACCTGCCTTGCATCGCCAAAAACCGGAATTTTGAACTTGTCGCTGCCGTAAGCCGCAATGCAACTGTCGACGGCGTCGCCAATTTTCAATCAATCCACGAACTCGCCAGGAGCAAGGTAAAGGTCGACGCTGTCGCTCTTTGCACCCCGCCCGCGACCCGCCTGATGATGGCAAGGCAGTGCCTCGACGAAGGTTGGCATGTTCTCATCGAAAAGCCACCGACACCGACAATCGGTGAAATGGTTGCCATGATAGATCACGCCAAAAGGAAAAAGCGCGTGCTCTATGCCACCTGGCATTCGCGTTACAACAAGTCTGTTGACGAAGCCAGGAAGCGGCTCAAGGGCAAGCGCGTCACGTTCATGCGCGTCACCTGGAAAGAAGATGTCAACAAATGGCATCCGGGCCAGGCATGGATCGCAGAACCCGGCGGGTTCGGTGTGTTCGACCCCGGCATCAATGCATTGTCGGTCGTCACCAAGATATTGCCCGAGCCGATCTACGTGGAATCAGCTCGCATCGAAGTACCGGAAAACTGGTCCACACCAATCGCCGCCGCGATAACATTCAAACGCGGTGACGACAAACCTGTCGACATGACTGCCGTGTTTGACTGGCGCCAGCGCGGCGAGCAAACCTGGGACATAGAAATCAAGACGGAAGACGCATTGCAGCTGAAGCTGTCAAAGGGCGGCTCGGTGCTTCACATCAATGACAAGTTTGTGATGGAAGCGCCGATGCAGGAATACGAGATGATCTACGCAAAATTCGCTCGCCTTTTGAAGGCAGGAAAATCCGAAACCGACTATGCCCCGCTCCAGCTGGAATGCGATGCATTCATGCTGGCCAAACCGCTAGTGACGGAAAGATTTGAATGGGATTGAACCCGTCAGGCAACGGCCTGCGCGTCTTCATGCGCTTCAATTGGTTCGATCATCGGCGGAACATCAACACTCACAAATGACTTCATGATCAGGTTTGACACATCAGCAGCAGCAACAGGCCTGCTGAAATAATACCCTTGCGCCTGGTCACACCCCATCATCCTCAACGTTTCCGCCTGTTCCAAGGTCTCCACACCTTCTGCAGTCACCGACATGTTCATCGTGTGACCGAGCGACACAATCGTTTCCACAACCTTCTTGGCATTTGCATCACCGGTGGACATTTGCACCACAAATGACCGGTCAATCTTGATGCGGTCAAAAGGCAGCCGCAAAATATACGACAAGCTCGAATAACCGGTGCCAAAGTCATCCATTGCCAGTTCAACACCATATGAGTTGAGCAGGTCAATTTGCTCGCGCACTTCCTCGACGTCGGCAAGAAGTACACTTTCCGTAATTTCGACGACCAACTGGGCTGGCTTCAAACCGCTGTCCTTCAAGGCAGTGAAAACCGATGGACAGGCAGACTTCTTGCGGAATTGCACGGACGACAGGTTGACTGAAAGCTTGATGTCACTGGGCCAATTCTTGGCAAACTTGCACGCTTCGTTCAAAACCCAGGCACCAATTTCGGTGATCAGGCCAAGGTCTTCCGCAACGGGAACGAATTCTGCAGGCGATACGTGGTTGCCAGCCGCGTCTTTCATGCGCAGCAACGCCTCAAAACCTTCTAGTTTGCCCGATTCCAGATTGTAATAGGGCTGGTAGTTGAGTTCAAAATTGCGACTGACAACATTTTTGCGCACCAGGAATTCCAGGTCAGTCCGGCGAAGCCGCGCTTGGTTAAAACTCGGTTCGAAGAACTTGTGACCATTCCGGCCCTGTCCTTTCACCACATAGAGCGCGATGTCGGCACAATGCATGAGGATCGAAGTATCAAGCCCGTTCTCCGGGTACATCGCAGTTCCCATGCTGACCCCGGGAACAATTGTTTTGCCCATGATTTGCAGTGGCAACTTCATAGCCTGATAGAAAGTTTTCGTGGCCGTGGCGAGTTCTTCGATGTCAGAGAGCCCCGAAAGGGCAACAACAAATTCGTCACCGCCAAAACGTGCGCCAATATCACCTGGACGCAGGTTCTCCTTGATGCGCTTGGAAAATTCTTTCAGCAACTCATCGCCAAAGGCATGGCCATAATTGTCGTTGATGGCTTTGAAAAAGTCGAGATCAAGAAAATGCAGCGCCACATGCGTTCTCTTTTGTCCAGATTCCAGGAGACACTCGGTGAGTGAAGTTTCAAATGTCTTGCGGTTTTGAAGGCCGGTCAGAACATCAAATTGCGCAAGGTAGGCAATCTGTTGGTCGGCAAGTTGCTGCTGCCGCGTTCTTTGCAGCACGCCAAAGGTTGGAATGGCAAATCCCGCTGCTGACAAAAGCACGATGATAGTCGCAATAAGATTCAGGTTGTTGCGCAGCATTCCGGCAAGTTCAGTTTGATCAACCCGAACCGACGCTATGCCAATTTTTTGCCCACCCTTAACGACCGGAACGATGGCTTCCGCAATCATGTTAAAGCCATCAGATGCAAAGCCCGTTCCGGTGTTGTCATAATTTACGAATGTGTTGCCATTGGCAAGAGAGTCCATGGCTTCCGGCAACAGGACTTGCAGTGAAACAGCTTGACCCGTGCTGGCATTGGGAACTGAACTCTCCGAACTGTACAATCCAGCCCCGTCTGAGGTGAACAGGGCGAGTTTTGTTACCTTGCCGGTGTCGCCGAATATTCTGAGAAATTCCTGTGCGCTCGCGTCAGGCACAGAGCCCGCAAATATCTTCTCTGCCTGTGGAAGTTTGTCGGCAAGTTTTGCCGCAACATTTTCCGACTCCGATGCGGCAGCAGCCCGCAACAAATTATCGATCGACCATTCCTTGAGCAAATGCACGCTGGATGCGAGGCCCAGAAAGGCCATCAACAACATTCCAGCCAGTCTTGGGATTGAATAGCCAGTCCCCGTCATTTCTTGCTCCGGTTAAGAGCACATCTTATGGCGTAAAAACGCTGATTGATGAGTTAATTTTCAACCGAAACATTTGCCGGAAAATGCACCGCGGTGATGCATAATATTAACGTGAGGTTTACGCTTGGCTAGCTGCGGCGGCGCTCGCGCCGTGCGGCACCGGCAGCTGCAGTATCCACGCCTTTTGCAAGCTCCGAAACCGGCCCAAGTTTATCTTCAACCTGTTCAATGGTCGGCCGAGTTCGCTTGGTATGATGCTCAAGCGCATGGCGCATGGAAGCCAGATGTTCAGGCGACGTGCCGCAACAACCACCAATGATCCGCGCACCCGCATCAACGGCAATGCGCGCGTATTCCGCCATCAATTCGGGCGTGCCTGTGTAGTGGATATGGCCATCGTGATATTGCGGAATACCACAATTTCCCTTCGCAACAACCGCCGCATCAGGCCGTGCAGCCGTGATGCCCATCACCGTTGCAATCAATTCTGACGCCCCAACACCACAATTGGCACCGATTGCAACCGGTGTAGTCGCCAGGGACTGTGTAAACGCACCGAAAGCGGTTGGCGTGATCCCCATCATCGTGCGGCCATTTGTGTCAAAACTCATCGTTGTGACGATTGGCAGGCCGGCCTTCGCGGCACCCTCAACTGCAGCCCGCAATTCCTCTTCGGATGACATCGTTTCGATCCACAGGACATCGGCACCGCCATCCTTCAACGCTTTTGCCTGTTCTTCGAATGCAGAAACGCCTTCGTCATGCGGCATCGTTCCCACTGGAACAAAAATCTCGCCAGTCGGTCCCATTGATCCAGCAACGTAAACGTCGCGGCCCGCAGCATCTGCCTCGACGCGCGCATTTTTCACCGCTGCAACATTGAGCTCATGCACACGATGTTGGTCATTGTGCAGTTTCAGGCGATGCCTGTTTCCGCCGAAAGTGTTTGTCAGAATGATATCAGCCCCAGCGGCGATGAACTCGCGGTGCAGTTTGCGAACGCGGTCCGGATGATCAACATTCCACAATTCAGGAGCATCGCCCGAAACCAGACCCATCTGGAAATAGTTCGTACCCGTCGCGCCATCGGCAAGCATCCAGGGGCGGGAATTCAGGGCATCAACAAATGACATGCGGGGCATTCAAAACCTCAAAATCTATATAAAGATATCTTTATATGGTCCGGGCGGGTTTGCCAAGTCACAAATGGATAAACCAGCCAATCAAATTGCCTGTGTCATTAACGACAACTCCAGACAGCTGAGCGCCGCTAAATATCGCAATCAAACCGCTGGCTTACCGTAGAATACATTTACCACATGCTCAGCTTCGGCAAAGAACAACCAACGTTCCACCCAGGCAGAAAACAACAACGTCGGCACTGCAACAAATGAAAACCACGGCGTCACCAGACATAATGCATAGGCAACAGCGACTGCCGCAATCAATGCGAAAAACATCCGGCGCAAACCTTCCGCGTGCTTGCGTGCCACCACGAATCCCATTTCCTTCATGATGAAGTTTGGTGCCGTATGTGGCACTTCCCACTGCCGCACCTGCGTGCCAAGCCCTGTGGCAGCAGCCATTGTGTGGGTACGCTCCGCATCGTCGATGCTTTTCCAGTAAATAACCTTCAAGGCGGCAACAAGAACCAATGTTGCCCCCGCGATAACAAGTTGCGCAATCTGAAATCGCCCAAATACTGTTGCAACAGCCATAAGGATGGCCGCACCCGTTGCCAGGGCAAATGCAAAATAGACTGGAACGGTGAGCGCATGGTTCCATGCGCGTATGGTTTTGAGCGTTGCATAAATTTTGCCAGTACAAAAAACCGTGACGGCGCACATGAAACTTGTTGCCAACCCCAAAACGCCAGTCAGTCGCGCATCACCAAGATACCCCGCCCATGTCAGCCCAAAGAGCAACGCCACCGGATAGGTGGCAACAGCCGCAACACCTTCGCGTGACAGCCAGGAACTGCGCCACTGCGATAACGCCCGCCACGCCCGCTCTGGATGCCCGAGATGAAGTGTTGACGACAGCAGCCCCAAGGTGATCAGCCCGAGCGCAATGGCAAGAGTAGTGAGGGCAAATGCCGGACTGGACGCCAGCCCATGGTTGAATCCAACCAACCCAAGCAGGCTCAGCAATCCATAGCCGGCACCCGATGCCGTCGTGAACAGGATGACGGAATAGGCAGGATTCATCCCTCAAGCTTTCCCGAATGATCTTCCACTGGCGATGCAGCTGTAGCGCTGCTCTTGCTCAGCATGCGATCCGCCCAGGCGAATAATTTTTCCATCGCCGATCCATCCGACTTCGGCAGCGGTTCGACCACTTGCGTATCGCGACGCTTGCGCGGTGGCAGATATTTGTTCACCGGCTTGTAACCCATCTCAGGCAGCAAATCATAACCGCCGCGTTCTTTCACCAGCTGCGAAACAGTTGAGCTTGCATCGCCGAGGTCGCCGAAACTCCGCGCTCCCGTAGGGCACGCCTTGACGCAGGCCGGCACGCGATCTTCAACTGCGAAATTCTCGTTATAGATCCGGTCGACACACAGCGTGCATTTCTTCATCACGCCATCAGTGTGGTCATACTCACGCGCGCCATATGGGCACGCCCAGGAACACAACTTGCACCCAATGCACGTATCCGGATTGACCAGCACAATTCCGTCTTCCGCACGTTTGTAGGACGCACCTGTCGGGCAAACCGTGACACAGGCCGGTTCCTCGCAATGCAGGCAAGACCGCGGAAAATGCACGACGCGGCTGTCGTCACGCCCCTCTTCCTTCACTTCATAGCCATGCACGCGGTTAAGCCACACGCCCATCGGTTCATCGCTGCGCGGTCGATGATCGGTGAGCGGTGCCGACACACCTTGCGAGTTCCATTCCTTGCACGACGTTGCACATGCCTGGCACCCGACACAGATGTCGAGATCGATCACCAGGCCAAGTTTCTTGGCAGAGGGTGGAGGGAGCGAGGTCATGGCGTTAATACTTCAAACTGCGGCTCGCTCATTTCGTTTTGATCATCACACCGCGCCACTCTGACCCGCAAGTCATACCACGCCGCTTGGCCTGTAATCGGGTCGCTGTTCGAGTAGCGATACCCGCCTTCACGTTCCGGCAGAAGATCGCTGATCAAGTGATTCAAGAGAAACCCTTTTTTCGCCTCAGGCGCATTGCTGTCGAGCCCCCATGTGCCGCTGCGCTTCCCAATCGCATTCCAGGTCCACACAGTGTCGGGATTCTGCCCATCCATCAATTTCGCTTGGACCTTGATCTTGCCATGATGCGACGTGACATCAACCCAGTCACCATCCGCAATCCCGAGATCAGCTGCGCGATTCTTGTGCATATAGAGCCAGTTGCGTCCGAGAATTTGCCGAAGCCAGGTGTTTTGTGATCCCCACGAGTGATACATCGCCATCGGCCGCTGCGTGATCGCGTGCATCGGAAAGTCCACGCCATCCACCTGCTCTTCTTCAAACGGCGCATACCAAAATGGAATGGGATCAAAATAAGTTTCAATGCGCGACCGATGTTCTGGCGGTGGAAGTATCTTGCCATGCCCGCGCGCCGCCAGGCGGAATTTCTGCAACGGTTCAGAATAGAGATGGTGGATGATCGGGTCGGGCCGCGCCAGGAATCCGAACAGCGTCGCCCAGTCGAGATAATCCCAATTCACATGCCGGAAATACTTCATCTTGTCCGGCAACTCAAAATACCAGTGACAGCCGTTTTCGATGTAGGCCTCAAGCTGTTTGGGATTGACTGGCCCGCGCCCCATCGCAGTTCCATTCGGCCCGCGAAATCCAGCAAGTGGCCCAAGCCCCGGCGCACGCTCGTGATTGACGATATAATCAGCATATCCACCGGGATAGCGCGGCAGGCCTTCGGCTGTCATCAGCGCTGGCAATCCAAGCCGGTAGCCAAGGTCGAGCAGCACTGTCTGGAATGGCCGCACATCGCGATCCGGTTCGACAACTGGCTGGCGAATGGAATCCGCTGGCCCATCAGCTTCCGAAATCGGCCGGTCCAAAAGCGAAATGCAATCCCATCTTTCAAGATATGTCGTATCGGGCAGGATCAGGTCAGCGTAATGAACCATTTCGGACGCATAGGCATCAGAGTAGATGATTTTCGGAATCACATATTCGCCGTCATCGCGCTTTTTAGTCAGTGCACTGATCGTATCCGGCACGTTCATTGCCGAATTCCAGCTCATGTTCGCCATGTACATGAACAGGACATCTATCGGGTATGGATCGCCCTTCGCGGCATTGTTGATCACCATATGCATCATGCCGTGAGCGGCAATCGGCGCTTCCCATGAAAAAGCCTTGTCAATGCGTTGCGGCGTTCCGTGCTCATCAACCAGCAGGTCCTCAGGCGACGAAACAAAACCCAGCGGCGGCCCCGGCAATGGCTTGTTCGGCCCCACCTGCCCCGGCTTGCCCGCAGGCTTGACACCAGGTGGAATGGGCTTCGGAAATGGCGGCTTGTAGCGCGTTCCACCAGGACAATCGATTGTGCCCAAAAGGATCTGCAACACGTGTATGGTCCGGCATGTGTGAAATCCATTGGAATGCGCTGATATTCCGCGCATCGCGTGCATCGCCACCGGCCTTCCGACGGTCTTCGCATGCCGACGCCCCATATAATCAGTCCACGGAATATCGAGTTCAACCGTCTCGTGGAACGCCACATGTGCAATCTCGGACGCGATCCGCCGGATCGTATCTGCTGAAACCCCACAGCGCGCCGCAACTTTCTCCGGCGAATACTCACCCGACAAGAACCGTTCGGCGACCAGAGTGAAAGACGTCACAGCCGCCCTGCCATCTGGCAACGTAAACCGCCCCAGCAGGGCTGGAGACGTGTCATTCGAGAGCGAGGGAAGTGCGGTTTGCGTTTGCGTGTCCCAGATCAGTGGATTGCCCGCGGAGTTCCTCGCCACCAACCCGTCATCAGCAGCACCCGCATGCTCAATCACCAGCCACGGCGCATTTGTGTAGCGCTGCAGATATTCTGCATCGACCTGCTGCGCTCCGAGCAACACATGAATGAGTGCGCCAACAAACAATCCATCCGTACCCGGACGAATTCCGATCCATTCATCAGCAATTGCCGAATAACCCGTCTTCACCGGATTGATCGAAACGATCTTCGCACCACGCTGCTTGAGCTTGCCCAAACCCATCTTGATCGGGTTCGACGCATGGTCTTCGGCGACGCCAAACAGCAGGAAATATTTTGTGTGCTTCCAGTCCGGTTCACCAAACTCCCAGAACGAGCCGCCATATGTGTAAATGCCCGCAGCAGCCATGTTAACCGAACAGAACCCGCCATGCGCGGCATAGTTCGGCGTGCCGAATTGCGATGCCCACCAGCCGGTCAAACCTTGTGACTGGTCACGCCCTGTGAAAAACGCGAGCTTCTTGGGATCGGTATTGCGCACTTCAGACAGCCACGTCGTGGCCATGCGCATCGCCTCATCCCATTCGATTTCCTTGAACTCGCCCTTCCCGCGTTCACCCACGCGCAGCAAAGGCTTTGACAACCTCGCGGGCGAATAATGCTGCATGATCCCGGCAGCACCCTTGCCGCAAATCACGCCCTTGTTGACCGGGTGCTCGCTGTTGCCTTCAATATATTTGACCGTGCCGTCCTTGAGGTAGACCTTGATGCCGCAACGGCACGCGCACATGTAGCACGTCGTCGTCTTGATCTCGTTCCAGGTCTTGATATTTGTATCGACGGCGGGTTCGGACATCAGGATTCGCTTTTGACCTATCTTAGCTGCCCGATTGGACCTATGATAGGTCCAGACACATTCTAATGCGGGACCAAATTGTGCGAGACTGGCTCATTCACCTCAAACGCGGGGAATACACCAGTCTGCAGGCGCAAATCCGCGAGGCATTGGTCTCCGCCATTCTCGACAAGCAACTCGACCAGTCCGAGCCCATCCCGTCAACCCGCAAGATGTCAAAGTCTTTGGGCGTTTCCCGCAATACGGTAGTGCTCGCCTATCAGGGTCTCCTTGACGATGGCTATCTCGTTGCCAAAGAACGATCCGGCTACTACGTCGCCGACAAGACACTGGAAGATGCCGTGGCTCCTGCGCGCGCAACACTCCGGCAAACCGCAAACAGCCAGCCCACCAAGTGGAAGCAGCGCCTCACGTCAACGCCGTCCACCCAGGAAAACACCATCAAGCCACTGGATTGGCAAAGCTTCACCTATCCCTTCATCTATGGACAGGTCGACCACACTTTGTTTCCACTGGCTGAATGGCGCGAGTGCAATCGACAGGCCCTCAGCAAGAAATGGCTCGGTGCCTGGACAAACGACACATGGGTTGCAGATGACCCCCTGCTCGTGGAACAAATCCGCCGCCGCATTCTGCCACGTCGCGGCATCATGGCCAGTGACGAGGAAATTCTGGTCACCATGGGTGCGCAAAACGCCCTTTACCTTCTCACCCATTTGCTTGTGAAAAGAACAACCCACGTTGGCATGGAAGACCCTGGCTATCCCGACGCGCGCAACATGTTCAAGCTTGCAACCGACAACCTGCATCTTATCCCGGTTGACGACAAGGGCATGACAGACAGCCCCAAGCTGGATGAATGCGACATCATTTTTGCAACACCAAGCCACCAGTTTCCAACAACGGTGACGATGCCGCTGGAACGCCGCCTCGCACTGCTGAAGAAAGCCCATCAACGCGACTTCATCATCATTGAAGACGACTATGAATTCGAAACCAATTACGTGAACGAACCCTGCCCCGCCCTCAAGTCACTCGATGATGATGGCAGGGTTGTCTATGTGGGCTCGTTGTCGAAAACCATGTTCCCCGGATTGAGGCTGGGGTTCATGGTTGGCCCGAAAGAATTGATCGCCGAAGCCCGCGCCCTGCGCCGCCTGATGTTCCGCCATCCACCCAACAACAATCAGCGCGCTGCTGCGTTGTTCTTGTCTCTCGGCCACCACGACACGCTCATCCGCCGCTTGCACAAGGCCTATCGCACACGGTGGGAAATCATGGGCAAGGCGCTGGCTGACCATCTGCCAATGTCATCGCGCAATCCATCCTTCGGTGGCACGGCTTATTGGGTGAAAGGGCCGCCAAAGCTCAATGCGGAAAAACTTCAGGAAGCCGCCATTGCAAAAAGCATCTTTCTCGAACCGGGCCGCATCACCTTCGGCGCGCAAAAACAACCACAAAACTATTTCCGTCTTGCGTTCTCTTCCATTGATGACAAGAAAATTGATAACGGAATCAAATTACTGGCAGAAATAATCAAGGCGCCATCTTAAGCCATGCAGCCCCTGCAACATCGTGGTCATGCAGTAGCATACATTCTTGCCGCAATCTTGTTTGCCACCGCTCAGGACGCCATTGTCAAAGGCGTGTCTGAATCCCTTCCCGCCTATGAAGCCATCATCTTTCGCACAATCGTCTCGTTTCCACTGTTGGTCGGCTGGCTGATCCACTCCGGGTCTGTCCACCTCATGTTCAGGGAGCACATGGGCGCACTTTTCATGCGCTCCATCATCCTGTGCTCGGCATATTTCGCATTCGTGGCATCGATCGCCGCTTTGCCGCTTGCAACGTCAGTGTCGATCTACTTCACTATGCCATTCTTCGTCGCCGGATTTTCCGGCTACACTTTGGGCGAGCGCGTTCCGCTATATCGTTGGCTCGCCATCATCGCAGGGTTCGTCGGCGTCATTATCGCAATTCGCCCAAGCCTGGATTCACTTCAGCCAGCCGTTTTCTTCGCACTCTACTCGGCCTTTGGCTATGCCTGGGGCCAGATGCTGGGCCGCAAACTCTCTCACCGCGTGCCCTCAGTCGTCGTCGCTAACTGGCAAAATCTCATATATTTTGTCGTCGGCGCAATCATCGCCATCATCGTTTGGGCAATGGGCGACACCGGGATGTCTGACAAATCCCTCGCCTTTCTGGTCCGCCCATGGGCATGGCCCGACCAACACCAGATCTGGCTTCTCATCCTGATGGGAGTCATGTCCGCCATCGCATCAGTCCTGTTCATCAAGGCATATAGTCTCGCCGAAGCAAGCTTCGTTGCACCCTTCGAGTATTCTGCGATTGTGTGGGCCACCTTCAATGGCATCGTGTTCTTCAAGGACTTTCCGGATCAATGGAACCTGCTCGGCACTGTCATCGTGATAAGTGCCGGCCTGTTCATGCTGTGGCGCGACAGCAAGCGCCATCAGGTAACGGGATAACCACTCCACGCTTTCACCGTTCTCAGTGCAAGCGACGATTGAATCCTTTGCAGGCCCGGCAACCGCGAAAGTTTTCCGCGATGAATGCGCTCGTAGTCTTCCGCGTCCTTCGCCACAACACGCAGCAGATAATCAAACTGTCCACTCATCAAGTGGCACTCGAGAATTTCCGGCACCCGTTGCACCGCGCGCTCAAATTTCTCCATCGTGTCTTCCGTCTGTCCCGTCAGCGAAACTTCCACAAAGAACTCATTGGCAAGCCCCAGCTGTTTGCGGTCAAGGTTGGCAGAATAACCGATGATGAGCCCGCGCTCCTCCAATATCTTGACGCGCCGATGTGCGGTCGACGGCGAAAGTCCTGCTTTTTCGCCAAGTTGAGCAATGCCTGCCTGGGCATTAACCTGCAATTCGCGCAGTAATATCTTGTCAACCTTGTCAAGTTCTTCGAATTTCATCCCGAAAATTCAGCACATATCGGTAAATAATTCCATCACAAACCTCGACACATGCCCGGAATGCAAACAATTTTCGCGCAGATGAGCGTAAACTGAGCAAACTTTTCAGGGAGAGGCGACATGCTCATTGGCGTACCAAAGGAAATCAAGAACCACGAATATCGCGTTGGCATGACCCCAACCTCGGTGCGAGAAGCCGTCCGCCACGGCCACACCGCATGGGTGGAAAAGAACGCAGGCAACGGCATTGGCGCCACTGACGCAGATTATGAAAAGGCCGGCGCGAAAATCATTCCGACGGCGGACGAAATTTTCGCCAAGGCCGACATGATCGTCAAGGTCAAGGAGCCGCAGGCAAAAGAGCGCAAGATGCTCCGCGAAGGCCAGATCCTTTACACTTATCTGCATCTCGCACCAGATCCGGAACAGACAAAAGACCTCGTCAGCTCCGGCGCGATCTGCATCGCCTATGAAACAGTCACCAACGCCCGCGGCGGCCTCCCCCTGCTTGCCCCGATGTCACAGGTGGCAGGACGCATGTCAGTCCAGTCCGGCGCACATTGTCTTGAGAAACGTCAGGGCGGCCGCGGCATGTTGTTGGGCGGCGTGCCTGGCGTTCAACCGGCAAAAGTCGTCATCCTGGGCGGTGGCGTGGTTGGCACCAATGCAGCAGCCATTGCCCTTGGCATGGGAGCTGACGTCACCGTAATCGAGCGCTCCACCGACCGCATGGAAGAACTCGTTGCCCGTTTCGGCCTTGGTCTCAAGACACTCTATTCAACGCAAGGGGCAATCGAAGACGAATGCGCTGAAGCTGATCTCGTCATTGGCGGCGTACTCATCCCTGGCGCCGCAGCGCCGAAACTCATCACCAGGGCCATGCTGAAAAACTGGAAGAATGGTTCTGTCTTCGTCGACGTCGCCATCGATCAGGGCGGTTGCGCTGAAACATCAAAGGCAACCACCCACGCCGACCCCATCTACGAAGTTGAAGGTGTCGTGCACTATTGCGTCGCCAACATGCCAGGGGGCGTGGCCCGCACGTCAACCTTCGCACTCAACAATGCAACGCTGCCTTTCGGCCTCGCCATCGCTGACAAGGGCTGGAAAAAGGCGCTGCAGGACGATCCGCATTTGCGCAACGGCCTCAACGTTGCACTTGGCAAGGTGACCTACAAGGCAGTAGCTGATGATTTGAAATACACCTACGTTCCGACAGAGAAACTTCTGTCCTGAACCACACAATGCGCACCGCTGAAGTTCTCCTGGAACGCAGACCGTTCCAATTTTATGCTTAACCTTGTGCTAACGCAGCAATGGCAGCTTCCGCCGAAGTCCTCTACTCAAAGTAATTGGACTGGAGATGCGCCTTGGCCAAAAACCATCAACCTGAATCATACCAGAGCGTACAATTCCTCCGCTTCGTGGCCGCGTTGCTGGTGGTCATATTCCACGCACATGTGGCCCAGTCCAGGCTGACGCCAGCTAGCCAGCCCGGTTTGATAGATTACTATTTTTCCGCAGGGGCAATCGGAGTTCATATCTTTTTTGTCGTCTCTGGTTTCGTCATGGCACACACAAGCCTGGACAAATTTGCGACGCCGGGCGCAACAAGCGAATTTCTTTTGCGGCGCATCTGCCGTATATTTCCGCCATATTGGATCTACGCAGCCCTCTATGTCCTGATCCATTCGGCCAGCGGCACCGCCTATCAATTGTCAGCATCTACAGCGTTGCAGTCAGCACTGCTTCTGCCCGGCGGTTCGGCATCAATCATCGGTCCCGGGTGGACGCTTTCATACGAAGTCTACTTCTACTTCTGTTTTGGATTGGCGTTGATACTTTCAAGATGGACTGGCCTGTTGGTCCTGACCGCAACTTTCCTCGTGGCAATTGCAATCGGTGCTGCCGCAGGACTTTCCGCCAGCATTCCTTTCAACCCCCTGCTCCTGGAATTCCTTGCAGGCATGTGGGCAGCTGTTTACATCAATTATGCAGGCCCATCGCGCCAGACCACAAGCATGCTTTGGATAGCCGCTGCGCTGTTTCTCTACGCAGCGGGAATCGCCTACGGCTACGACAAGCTGCCGTCAGTGCTTATGTGGGGTATACCTTCTGCCATTCTCGTTTTCGGCATGGTACAGATGGAGCGCTGCAGCAAACTCCCTAATCTCCTAAATCGTTTGTCTGTCCTCGGCGACAGCTCTTATTCGCTGTATCTCCTGCACACTCTCCTCATACACGTCGTTCTAACGGGGTCTTTCACGGCCCGACTGAACAGCGGAAACGAGTTCATAGACTTGGCGCTTGTCACGGTATTCTGCGTGGTGGTGAGCGTCTATGCCTACAGATTTATCGAATTGCCGACAACACGGCTGGCAAGACAGTTCACATCAATTTCCAGAAGCAAGGCAATTGCCTCACGCGCCGTTTGATATTGTCAGAGTGCAGATGGCTCACATCCCGGCTTGCTTCTGCTTGTCACCATAATAGTAGTTTGCCTTCTTGCCGTATATCAGGCCGCGCAAGGCGCGACGTGCCCCTTCAGACTTGCGGATCGGGTCAATCAGCAGACGCATGACATCATGCACAATAACTTTGGCGGCATCGAGCACCGGTGACACGCCCGGCGGCTTTTGCGGCATCCCGAAACGTCGCAACGTGCCGTTCATCAAACGGATCTTGTTGAGCCGCAACACCTCCGGTGTCTTCCATGTCATCGCCATCGAAATCGAATAGGTTTCACCCGTCCCTACCCAATGCGGTGTGTAATAGGGCACATGCAAGGCATCGCCCGGCTTCATTCTGTGCAGTGTGGCGCGCGCACTGAATGATTCTTTGAATGCCTGGTTGCGGTGCTTCGATGGCGAGATTTCCAGTGCTTCTTCGGAAACAAGCGACCGGTCATCATTGTCAAATGTCGTGAACAGCTTGTCGCCCTTGATCTGAATCAGGATGTTCTCTTCCGCATCAACATGAAACGGTGTCGTGGAATTCGCCGACGACACAAAAATGAACCCCTGCAGATCCGAGTATTCGCCTGGCTTGCGACCCGCGGCAATATTTGCATCTGACACAAATTGCTCCAGCAAGGCGCGATATTCTTGCCGCTCTTCGACATTCTTGATCACCATCCATGCATTGGCAGTCTCTATGGTCTTGACGACCTCAGCAGGCGCAAGCGAAATGGTGGGAACATCTTCGGGCTTCACGCCAATGGCAACTTTCCCGGAATTATATTCAATCCGGTCACGCGGCATTGATTGCGCCAACTCTACAAGTTTTGAAAGTTGAAACAGCGAATGGTTGGCAAGACTGTGTTGCAACATGAATGGCGTCTTGAGAAATTTGTCGTGTGCAATTACCGGATCGACTGACACAATGCTCATGACGCCTTTACTCCCTTGATTCGATGATAGACTGATTTTGCCAGGTTCCGCAGCGCCAGCCGCTTTTGCTCGGCCAGCAAGATGGTCTTCATTCTGAAGTCGGAAACTGAAGAACCCGCAACCATCACATTTGCCATTGGCAACCGGTCACGCCAGATTCTGTCAATCATCGGATGCCCCGGAATGGCATTGGCGTCAGCCACATGCACATCTGCATCAGCAAAGAAGTCCGCCGTGGCATCAATTATTACCAACACACCAGGCGAAAATCTGGCGAAAAATTCGTCATGGGCGATCTTGCCCAGGGTCGCTCTTCCGGCTTCCACAAATGCAAACAGGCAAGCAATCGCCTTGCCATCCAACGTGATGCGCCAGAACCGCAGCTTGCCAGCATCGAACAAGGCAGCCAGACCTTCGCGCAGCGCCGCTGCCATCGCCTTGTCTTGCGCCAGCGCCGTACCACGGCCACCCTTCCAGCCAGCATTTTCCAGCTTCAGAAAATCATCGACATAACCGTCTAGCTCGGAACGTTTTGCGCAATGCTGCGTTTCCAGCACACCCTGCTCCGAGAGCCGCGCCCGCAGCCGCTTCATTTCCTTGCGGCGCTTGTGATCAAAATTTGTTTGCAGCCAGTCTTCAAACGAGCCCGTCGTTTTCAAGCCAGCCCGCTCCCAAGCTGAAAGAACGTGAAAATGTACTGCATGTTCTTTCAACAAGGCACAAGTTTTGCCATCCGTGGGCAACTGCCGCAGCAAAACTGGTGCTTTGATCTTGTCGAGGAAACCCTGCACGGCTGCTGTCGCCGCATGCGCTGCAATCGCCGGAACGCCGGAAGGCGAAAGCGGTGTTTCCCACGAATCAAAAAATCCCATGCGCTTGCGCAAAGCGACTGTCAGAACCGTTTCACCATTCTGTTCCACAGCAGCAAGAATTCCGCCATCACCATGCTTCACCAAGGCAAGCATCAATTCGGGCACCGCAAATCCGGTTGCTTCAACCAACCCTGAAACAACATGCTGCGCGCGCCCAAATTCCGGATCGCTCTTCTGCACCAGTTTCAAAATAGTATTTTGCGATTGCCGCATCAGCATCATTGCGCCTCAAATGCTCTCAAGTGAGGGACATATCGCAACTTCCGTGCAAATTTCTTAGCAACCGGCAACGCCGAGAGGGCACGGTTACCAAAAGCTGAAGGCCGATCCAAAGACCGGCCTTCTGGCAGTCAAAATGTAAGCGGTTTACGCGTCAGTCTTGGGCGCAAGAACCTGGCGGCCACGATATGTGCCAGCCTTCAAGTCAATGTGGTGTGGGCGGCGCAATTCGCCCGAACCCTTGTCCTCAACCCAGGTACCCTGTGCCAGCTTGTGCCCCGAACGGCGCATGCCGATGCGGCTCTTGGTCATTTTTTTCCGTGGAACAGCCATAGTGTAAACCTCTGAAATAACGAAATAAAAGTGAAAAGGCCACGACAAGGGCCAATCTGTTGCGGCGCTTCTAGCAAAGCCATCCACTAAAGACAAGTGAGATAGGGCCCCATGCCTGCCGCCCGGAGCATTATTCGGTCCGCGATCCGGTTCACGCGTCGCGAGGGTCTTCCGGCCTTGCGCTTGATGGGATTGGGCAAAACTGCTGCCAGAAGTGCGGCCTCCCGCCGGGTCAGTTTGGCCGCTGCTTTCTTGAAATGGTGCCGTGCCGCTGCTTCCGCACCATAAACCCCCGGTGCCCACTCAACTTCGTTAAGGTAAACTTCGATCATCCGGCGTTTGCTCCACACCAGATCCATCCAGAATGCGACAGGTATCTCTAACCCTTTCCGCAAAAGTCCCAAAATGCCGCGCCCTTCCCATAGAAAAACGTTTTTGGCCGTTTGCATGGAAATCGTGCTGGCACCCCGGATCGGCTGCTCATCGTCGTCGAAAACCTCGTCGATAACATCCTGAAACTCAACCCAGTCTACACCATGGTGCGAGCAGAATCGCGCATCCTCGGATGCAATCACCGCACGCGGCAAATGGCCGGAAATCTGGTCAAGGCTCACCCAGTCCCGTGACAATCCATTCCCCGAAATCAGTCGCACCAATTGCAGGTTGGTGATTGGTGGTGGCACCACCGCATAGACAATGGTCATTGCAAACGGCCAGCCCACAACAATGGCCAAACTGATGGCCAACCATCTTTGCCATCGCTGGAGCGCTGCCCATCGCGTCCAGGCGGTCCGGTTTTTTGTCGGCATCTGTTGAGATTCGGCTGTCATGGGGTTAGACCGGGCTCTTAACACAGGGAAATGATCTTTGGCATCCTTCGAATCGACAGCCTTTCAAAGGGCACTCGACGCGGCCGCAGCCGCAATCGACAAGGCTTTGTCCGAACTCCTGCCCCAACCTGGCACCCGCCTGGCCGACGCCATGCGCTACGCGGCTCTTGGTCAGGGCAAAAGACTTCGCCCATTTCTGGTACTTCAGTCGGCAGGGCTCTTTGGCATTTCAGAAACCCGGGCCATGCGAACCGCCGCAGCACTTGAGTGCGTACACTGCTATTCTCTGGTCCACGACGATCTTCCCGCAATGGACAACGACGACTTGCGCCGCGGCATTCCGACGACCCACAGGAAGTTTGACGAGGCGACAGCAATTCTCGCTGGCGATGCGCTGCTGACAACGGCATTCGAAATTCTCGCCGATCCCGCGACACATGAAAATCCCGCGATCCGTACGCGTCTGATAGCTACCTTGGCGAAGGCGTCCGGCGAAGCCGGCATGGTCGGCGGACAGATGCTCGATATCGAGGCGGAATCCAAGAACTTCGCATCCCTTGCCGAAATCTCAGCGATGCAAAGCGGCAAGACAGGTGCCCTCTTTGCTTTCGCTGTTCAAGCAGGCGCGATATTGGCAGATCAGGATGCAACCAGACTTCGTCAGTATGCGGAACAAATGGGCCTCGCATTCCAGATCGCTGATGACATACTGGACGTTGAATCAACAGCCGAAGTCCTTGGCAAGGCGACGCAGAAAGACAAGTCGAAGGGCAAGGCAACATTTGTGGATTTTCTCGGTCTCGATGGCGCAAAGAAGGAAGCGGCCCGCCTTTCTGCCGCCGCCATTGATGCGCTGTCTGGCTATGACTCCCGAGCTGATATGCTTCGGGCCACGGCCCAATTCGTTATCAATCGCCGGAAATGACCTTCCGCGCATTTGCGTAATCACGCACCTGGTAAACCCAGCCACGGCGAACCACATATTTCCACACAAGCTTTGAAGACTGCGCAATGTCATCAGGGGTGACCGCGAGTATGCCGTCACGATCATGTTCCGAAAGGCCCTGCTTGAACAAGACCGGCCCGGCAGAGTGGCCATCACGTTTCATGGCCTCGACAAATCCGTACTGGATAAAGCCGGAGCAGATGAATTGCGGTGGTACCCACTTGATGTAGCGTTGCCTGGTACGCCTGATCGCTTCACGCATGGACCCCTGCCCGCCCTTTGCCAGCCGCGACCAGCCGAGCCTCAAGCCAAAATTCAGCGACAATCCAAGGTTCAGGACCCGGCCATAATCATAACCGGATTTCACATGGTCCAGCATCAATCCACGCACTTGCTTGAAATAATGCTCGTCGCAATCCGGAGCTTCAAGACGCAACACGGCAATGTCCGCATGCGGATGTCGCCCGCCAATATAGGTTTGCAGATTTGCAAGCCCCACTCCCGCCGACGTGCTCTCCAGCAAAAAGGCATTGTTGAATCCGTCATCCGGCTGCGGCACCAGAAACACCAACGCAGCATGGCTGAAATATCCGCCGGTGGTCGCGCGAATGGCCCAGCTTGACAATGTGGGTGAGCGCGACAGCACAATGTCTCCGCGCTGCAAGTATGGTGTCTCGGATTCCAAAAACGCTTTTACTCGCATTGGAAACTGCAGTTCTGTCAGCCCCATCGCGTCTTCACGTAATTCTCGACGATATCCTTGAATTGCCCGGACAGATTCTCGCCACGCAAGGTTTTCACCTTCTTGCCATCAATATAAACCGGCGCGGTCGGCAACTCACCGGTACCAGGTAACGAAATTCCGATGTCGGCATGTTTCGATTCACCAGGTCCATTGACGATACATCCCATCACCGCAAGCTGAAGGGTTTCAAAACCAGGATACTGGCCACGCCATTCTGGCAACCGGTCGCGCACATAAGATTGAATGTCCTGCGCCAGCTCCTGAAAGACAGTCGATGTCGTGCGCCCGCAACCCGGGCAAGCAATCACCATGGGTGCAAATGCGCGAAGCCCCATGGTTTGCAATATTTCCTGCGCGACAATCACCTCACGCGTTCTGTCACCACCAGGTTCTGGAGTCAGTGAAATGCGGATCGTATCGCCAATGCCTTCCTGCAACAACACCGCCAAGGCAGCGGTGGACGCAACAATTCCCTTGCTCCCCATCCCGGCTTCGGTGAGGCCAAGATGCAAAGCATAATCCGACCGCGCACCCAGCAGACGATACACCGCAATCAGGTCTTGCACTTCTGAGCACTTGGCAGAAATGACAATCTTGTTGCGCGGCAATCCGATGTCTTCAGCGCGTGCGGCAGACATGAGGCCGGATTGCACAATTGCCTCATGCATCACTGACCGTGCTTCGCGGGGCGACGCAGACTTGGCATTCTCGTCCATCAAATGCGTCAGCAGCTCCTGGTCCAGCGACCCCCAGTTCACCCCGATGCGCACCGGCTTGTCATGCTTGATTGCGATCTCAATCATCTGCGCATAATTGCGGTCCTTCTTTTCCTTGAAACCAACATTGCCGGGATTGATGCGGTACTTCGAAAGCGCGGCAGCGCATTCCGGGTATTTCGCAAGCAGCGTGTGGCCGTTATAGTGAAAATCACCAACCACCGGCACATCAACACGCATTGCTCTGAGCTTGTCAGCAATATGCCCAACAGCAGCAGCTGCTTCATCGCGGTCAACAGTGATGCGCACCAGTTCCGAACCTGCACGCGCTAGCTCCGCAATTTGTTTGGCAGTTGCGTCTGCATCGGCGGTGTCAGTATTCGTCATCGACTGAACGACGACCGGTGCATCACCACCAACTCGCACGCGACCGACACCGACTTCAACGCAATGCCGCCGCTTCGCCATAGCAGTAAATGTCATCTTGTAACTCCTCGACCCGCTCATAGCGGTACCGCGGCAAATCAGAAATAGCTTTATAAGCCTATGTTCCTAAGTTAAACTTTTCATTAATAACCATGACGAATCAAACAGTTGAAATCGTCCAATGGTCACCAGAAAGCCACAAAGCAGAGACGTTTCCGTCACATTGAGCGGCGAATGACTCATTCGTCAGGGAATCAAGAGGCGGATTTCCCGACATCAGGTGGACGGCATCCACATGATCAGGGGGACCTATGTCTCGCAATTCACGCAAGTTCAAATTCAACGACAGCTCGAATTCTGTCGATTCAACAACCACAGCTGACAACGCAACTTCGGTACTGAACGAAATGCTGGCTCGCATGCAGCGAGAATCGCAATCTCGTGACGGCAATCGCGACAGGGATCGCGATCACGACCGAGGGGATCACGACGAACGCGGTAATGACTCAGACGATGGCGACGACAACGGCGGAACAGCCAATGCCGACACGCTTCTGGCCGCGCGCTATGGAGACGATCTGCGCGGCGGTGGCGGTGACGACACACTCGTCGACTCCGGCGGCGTTCCAGGCGCAGGAGGAAGAGACAAGTTCAAGGGCGGCGATGGAGCCGACCAGATCCATACCCATTGGGGCACAGACCGTGTCAAAGGCGGTGCTGGCGACGATGTCATCTATTCGCGCTCCGACGCGGGAGAGCCAATGATTGCGCGCCTCAATGGTGCCGCTGATGATCGCAACGCTGCCGATGCCCCGGCCCTGACACTGGGTCAACCCTTTGACAGGAACACGGCCAATGATCGCCTGTCTGGCGGTGCTGGCGCCGACAAGTTCGTCTTCCGCATCGACATCAACGCAGTTGCGTCCATCCTGGCCAAGCACACAAGCGATGCCGGCGAAATCAATTGGGCCGCCGTCACAGGTGAAAACGGCACGAACGGCGTTCCATCGCATTTGCATTGGGTCGAAGCCTTCGGCACCGACATCATCAAGGATTTCAGCCGCGCGGAAGGTGATACGATCACCATCACTGGCCACACCACAGACATTGCCGACGCGGATGCCATCACACACTCTGATTTCAATGGCGATGGCAAGTTGGATACGATCATCAAGGTGATCAGCCAGCAAGGTGCAAATGGTACACACGATGAAGACTACCTCGGCAGGATTGTGGTGCTCGGCGATGGAACCGAAGACTCGCAGCTTTCAGCCGCAGACGTTGGCACCAAGATCCAGATAAACGCTGGCGCTCACCACGGCATGTTTGAAGCCCTCGAGGACATCAACCCTGATTGGCAAATCTCGAACCTGCAAGACCCGGCGCAAAACCTGGCAAACGTCCAGTTCGGTACGCGCGGCAGTGATACGGTCAACGGTGACGAAGCCGCCAACGTACTCGTTGATCGTGGTGAATGGACGGATCGCCGCAATGCCGACACCTTCAATGGTAACGGCGGCGACGACAAGATCCGCACCCATTGGGGCAAGGACACCGTCAATGGCGGTGCCGGAGCCGACCTGATTGTCTCACGCTCTGATGCAGGTGAACCTGTGATCGCAGAACCAAGAGCAGGCGAACAACGCGTCAACAACAACCAGCCGTTCAACGCTGCAGTAACCGACGACATGCTGACGGGTGGCGAGGGTAAGGACACATTCCTGTTCCGCCTTGACCTCAACGCAAAAGCGTCGATTATTGCCAAGCACATTCATGACTTCTCGGAAAACCATGACCATGGTGGCGAGAGCGATTATTCCAATATAGATTGGCACGGCGTGACCGGTGAAAACACCCTCAAGCACGATCATTGGCTCGAAGGCATTGGTAACGACACGATAACTGACTATGAGGCCGGCGAAGCGATCAAGATCGAGGGCCACACAGTCAATATCCGTGAAGTGCGAGCGCAGGACGTGACAACCCTCGCCAATGGAGACACGCAAACAGTTTTGCGCGTCTACAGCAATCAGGGCGCAGGCGCACATAACGAGGACGATCTCGGAACCATCACGGTGATCGGCGATGTCGTGAACTTGGCAGATGTAGCCATTGACGCAACCGTCCACCACGGTGCGTTTGGCAACATCGACGAAATTACATTCGTCTGATTCCCGAACCAATCGGGGGCACGGGGCCGCTGTGGAGACCGCTAAACTCCAGAGCGGCCCTTTTCTGTCTTCTTTTACTGCTGAAGCGCGCCACTTGCCATGGCGAGCAAAAGGCACGCCGTCGCCACAATGTCGTCGACTGTGGCCCCACGCGACAAATCGGATACCGGTTTTGCAAATCCTTGCAGGATCGGACCTATCGCTTGGGCACCAGCCAGATACTGCGTCAGTTTGTAAGCGATGTTGCCCGCATCAAGATCAGGAAACACCAGAACATTGGCGCGTCCTGCGACGTCGCTTCCGCCAGAAATTTTTCGCGCTGCAACGGCCTGCGACAAGGCCGCATCACCTTGCAACTCTCCGTCAATCATCACCTGGGGAGCACGCTGCCGCACAATTTCGCAAGCCCGAACAACCTTGTTCACATCCGCGTGCGAGCCGCTGCCCTTCGTCGAAAATGAAAGCATTGCAACGCGCGGCACCTCACCCAGAACGCGTGCGGCACTTTCTGCAGTAGCAATTGCAATGTCAGCCAATTCTTCAGCAGTCGGCTGAATGTTCACGGCGCAATCGGCAAACATCAGTTTCCTCTCTGGCCACTCCATCAAAAAGAAACTTGATGGCGTCGCTATGCCGTTTGCCAGACCTATCGTCATCATCGCCGCCTCGATTACCCGCGACGTCGGATTGGCCGCACCTGCCAACATGGCATCTGCGCTGCCAACAGCAACCAGTGATCCAGCGAAATAAAGCGGTTTGGCGAGAAGCCGTTGTACAATTGCCGTTTTCATTCCGGGCCGCAAATTGAGCACTGCGTCGACTTGTACGTCGTCAGGGTGCGGCAAGTCCGGACCAGGCATGATCACATCTGCGAATTGTTCGGCTGAGAGAATCTTTGCCGCCGCCTGAATGCGTTCGTCCTGCCATTCTGGCAGAACGATCCGCAAACCTTTGCCTCTCACAACATCTTTGGCTTTTGCAATTGTGCTCATGGTCACCCATCATTAAACAATTTGCCCTGACATCGCCACAATGGAACTGCACCGTCTCAAAATCGGCGCAACAAGACAGACCCGACTCTACGAAAGAGGAGCAATTGCCATGTCACAGGCCGCAAGCAAGACACCAGATCCCGCAGCAGCCGAAGCATTTGTCTCTGACTGGTTCCTCAAGAACTATCCCGACATGTCATTGGGTGACATGGCCGATCGTTATCGCGAAT
The DNA here is from genome assembly GCA_963738595.1 of uncultured Alphaproteobacteria bacterium. Classification (GTDB taxonomy): domain Bacteria; phylum Pseudomonadota; class Alphaproteobacteria; order Rhizobiales; family Aestuariivirgaceae; genus Aestuariivirga. The sequence goes on along the minus strand of CAVTXF010000005.1, from coordinate 284,793 downwards.
TGCGCACAGAGGTTCCCTTGATTGCCGTTCAGGACGGCACTTACGGTTCATTCTATGGCCGGATGACAGGCAACCCCACGCTGGAAAAAGTGCCAACGACCCGTCCCTTCATGACTGAAGAGACACCATCAGCCTGGACCTTGCTCATGCCCGTTGCAGCCTTGTTCAGCCTCGTCGCGTTGTGTGCGGTGAGCGTCGTGATTTACCTTAGCTGAGAACGTTAGAACCGTCGACTTGGCGAATATGCCAAGTCACGCTATTGAATGCGGGTAGCGACGAACAAGAAAGTACCCGCAAATATGAGAGCCGCTGACGGCATCGTTTCCTCACTGAAAGCGCATGGCATTTCCCGCGTTTACTGCGTCCCGGGCGAAAGCTATCTCGTGCTCCTCGATGCCCTGCGTGACAGCGGAATTGAAATAATCATCTGCCGCCACGAAGGTGGTGCAGGTTTCATGGCAGCTGCCGAAGCAAAGCTGACCGGTAAACCCGGTGTCTGCATGGTCAGCCGCGGACCCGGTGCGACCAACGCATCCATCGCCGTTCACTTCGCCGAACAGGACGCGGTGCCACTCATCCTCATCATTGGCCAGGTATCACGAGAAGAGCGAACCCGCGGTGTTTTCCAGGAAATGGACTTTGCACAATTCTTTGGTGGCATGGCCAAGGGTGTTTTCGAGATCAACGACGGCAAGCGTGTGCAAGACATCATGCCTCGCGCCATGCGCCTGGCAACCGAAGGAACTCCGGGGGCTGTCATCCTGTCGCTTCCTGAAGACATGTTGGACGATCCAATAACCGGCTTCGTGCCGTCGGTGTTTCCTCCCGCGCGCCAGTCGCACAGTAGCAAGGACATTGCACTGATCCTTGATCTCATTTCACGCTGCCAACGCCCCATCGTCATCGCCGGAAGCTGCCTGCGCGGCGCACAAGGCGCAGAATCACTCCGCCGTTTCGCCGAAGCCTTGCGCATCCCGGTGGCAACCAGCTGGAAAAACCAGGACGTCTTCGACAATTCGTCCGATCTCTATGCTGGCCACACCGGTTTCGGCGCTTCTGCTGCATACAAGGCTGAACTGGCACAATCCGATCTGATCTTCGCAGTGGGAACCAGACTTGGTGATATTGCGAGTCTGCAATTCACTTTTCCGCAATCACCAGAACCACAGCAAACCTTGATCCACGTCTATCCGGATGGCAAACCGCTTGGCCGCAATTTCAATACCGATCTTGCGTTGATTGCTGACCCCGCTGCTTTGTTACTCGATCTCGCACAACACGCGCGCGTCGCATCATCGCTGCGCGAAGCCTGGGTCGCCCGTATCAACGGATTCGTCAAGCGCACGCGCGAGTTCAAATCCGTCAACCCGTCAGATGGCGTCGATTTCGGTGCAGTGATTGTATCCTTGGCCCAACACGCCCCGGTCGATTGCATCATTACGACAGATTCAGGAAATGCCCCAACCTGGGTGCATCGCCATTGGCCCATGACGCCAAAAAATGTTCTGCTCGGCGCCATCGCAGGCTCCATGGGCTTTGGCGTTCCGGCTGCAACCGTCGCCTCGCTGGTTCATCCTAATCGCACAGCAATTTGTATCGTCGGCGATGGCGGTGTTCTGATGACAGGCAACGAGTTGGCAACCGCACGTGCCTTCGGCGCAACACCAAAAATAGTGATCTCAGACAATGGAACCTACGGCACCATCCGTTTGCACCAGGAGCGCGATTTTCCAAAGAGAATTTCCGGAACCGACCTCGTCAATCCAGATTTCACCGCTTGGGCCAAATCATTCGGTCTTGACACAGTCACACTGCAACTGGGGGAAGACGTCGACGAAAAAGTAAAAGAGTTCCTCGCCGCGCCCAACGCTGCAGTATTACATGTCAAATCTAGCCAACGCGCCTTGTCGGCTTTGGTCACGATGCCGGAATAGCTCTCAACCTTCGGCTCTCCCGAACAGTGCAGCGTAAAGCTTCCGGTCCCGACCATAAACATCGGGCCGAAACTCAATTCCGTTTTCTGTCGCAAAGGCCGTCGCATAAACCAGGTGAACCGGTATCTGTTTAGGCAAGGTAACCTTCGTGGTCTCGCCGCTGGCCCAGATGGCATCAATCTCCGAAGCGCTCATACCCGTCTTGTCACCGAGCAACGAATAGGCAAGATCAGTGGGCCGCGACAATCGAATGCAACCATGGCTGAATGCCCGCGTGGCGTTCGCAAACTTGTCCTTTGCCGGCGTGTCATGAAGATAGATATTATGCGAATTGGGCAGCATGAACTTCACCTTTCCCAATGCGTTTTTCGGTCCCGGCCTTTGCCGGAATGTAAACGGAAATGAACCTGCCCCATAGCCAGCCCAATTGATACTTCCCCAGTCTGAAAGCCTGCCATTCGCAAACACTTCGAAGTCTTGCGCATATTCAAAACGGTTGTTCCGCAATTTCGGCAGCATTTCTTTCGTCGCAATGGAATATGGCACAGTCCATGTTGGATTGAGTTCCACATATTGCATTGCAGCTGTAAATTCCGGTGTCTGCGTCGCAACCGCCCCCACCACCACGTCCATGCGATCAACAATGACGTTGGACTCGATGCGTTGCAATTCAAACCCGGCAATGTTGACAAGAAAATGATCCGTACCCAGAACATCCGGCATCCAGCGCCAGCGCTCCATGTTGATGATGATCTGCTTCTGCCGCTCGGCTGGCGACATGTTCAACGCCATGATGCTTTGCTTGCCAATCAGTCCTTTCGCTTCCAGACCATGCCGGATCTGAAAGCGGCGCATCGCAATCGCAAGTTTCTCGTCATAGGCTGGTGAGGCGCTGGCAGCCCATTCGTAGTCGCCCGTAATCGCAAGAATAGCGCGCACACTGGCAACACGTGGATCAGACTGTCCAGGCTTGATCGGTGCACCATCGCCCACTCGTGGCCAGCTGATCCCCTGATCAAGCACTGTCGTGTAGATCTTCAACATCTTCTTGAGCGTCTGATAGTGGTTGTTCCGAGGCTCATAACTGGAGAGAAGCTTCGACGCATTGCCTTGTGTCCGCAAATCCCTCAGTACACGGAGTGAATCGATTGTCTTGCGCGACCGGAAAAGGTGCGGATCAACTTTTTGAGGTGACACGCGCCCGGTCTTGAGGTCAGAAGCGTAGGCAATGAAGTATGCAGAGAGATAGAGCTCCGCCTGCGCCGCCGCATTCACATCACCCTGCTCTCCCCTGATGGCAAGCGCCTGCAGTGACTTGCTGGGATAATCCGTCGGCGTCAGACCGTCATAGACCGCGTTATTCATGCGCTGGAAGAATGGGATCGACCGTCCAGTGCCAATCCAGTTGATCGGTGCACTGTCTTTGACATAATGCGCCTGCAGCGTGCCCTTCACCCGTTCAAGCGGCAAAGGCAGTTTCTGTCCGCTGGAAAGAATTTGTACGATGACCGACGCAATGGCCTCTTGCGACGGCGCCGCGAAGGCCGTGACAGCATACGAAACCAAAAACACCAGAACCGTGGCAACCCGTATGACTGCGCGCATCATGAAACCTCTCAAGTATTCACCCGGCAAACATTATATTGATTTGCCATGCGCAATCAAACATTCAGCAACAGGTACTCCCGCTCCCACGAACTGATCACCCGGCGGAAATGCTGCATCTCTTCAAACTTCACGTCCTTGTAGGCTTCGACAAAAAGTTCGCCCAAGACCACTTTCAGGGATTTCGTGTAGTTGAGCTTGTCCAGTGCTTCATCGAGGCTGATCGGCAGAGTGTGCGCATAGCGATAGGCTGAGCCCGTCACCGGATCGGAAGCCTTGATACGCTCGGTCATGCCGAGATAACCGCACGCCAGTGACGCAGCGAAAGCGAGATAAGGATTGGCATCAGCGCCCGGCACACGATTTTCGACGCGCAGATTTGTGGCATCCGAACTTGGCACGCGCAACGATACGGTACGGTTGTCAATCGCCCAGTGCACATTTGTTGGTGCATCGGATTCCGGCACCAGCCGCCGATATGAATTTACATTTGGCGCGAACATCGGAAGTGCTGCCGCAAGATAGCGCTGCAACCCGCCGATATGATTCAGGAAATGTTTCGATGGCTTGCCATCCTTGCCGGCAAAGATGTTGCGGCCTGTGCGCATGTCGAGCACTGACTGGTGAATATGCATTGACGAGCCCGGCTCATTCGCATGGGGCTTGGCCATGAATGTTGCATACATGTCATGCTTCAGCGCCGCTTGCCGCACTGTGCGCTTGAACAGGAAAACCTGATCTGCAAGTTCCAGCGGATCGCCATGATTGAAATTGATTTCGAGTTGTGCCGGTCCGCTTTCATGGCTCAGCGTGTCAACGTCAAGCTCCTGCGCCTCGCAATAATCATAGATGTCTTCGACAATCGGATCGAAGTCATTGGCGGCGTCAATGCCATAGGCCTGCCCGCCCGGCTCCTTGCGGCCCGTGCGACCAACAGCAGATTCCAGTGGATAATCCGGATCAAGATTTTTTTTGACCAGATAAAACTCAAGTTCTGGCGCAATCACCGGCCGCCAGCCCTTTTCCTTGTAAAGCTGCAAAATGCGTTTCAACACATGGCGTGGCGAAATTTCCACCGGCCTGTCGTCGAGGTGATAGGCATCACAAATCACCTGCGCCGTCGGCTCCTGATACCAAGGCACCATGCGCTGCGTATCGGCATCTGGCTCGAGATAGATGTCCACGGCGCTGTCACTGACCGCCGAAGTATCCTGCACATAGCGCCCGTTGATCGTCAGCGTGAAGATTTCTTCGGGGATGCGCAATCCGCGCGAGCGCTGGCCCTTGAGGAACTTCTTGGGCGGCAGGATTTTGCCTCTGGCCGTCCCCGACATGTCTGCCACAAGGCACTCAACTTCACTGATCCGGCGTGAGGATACGAAATCCTCGAATTTGGCGTGGCTCATGATTTCCCGCTATGGTATTGATTTGTCGACTATTCTAGCCAAGCCAATGGCAAAAGGAAGGGGGCAGTTAGGCCCTTGATACTATGAGACAATCCCTGACTGCAAAGACCTACTACCAGGCTTCTGCCAACCAGAATCCGGCCTGGCCGCAACTTCAGGGGGAATCAACCACCGACGTCATCGTCATTGGCGGCGGCTTCACCGGCGTATCAGCAGCACTCGAACTGTCGCAAGCCGGATACAAGGTCGTCCTGCTGGAAGCGAAGACGATTGGCTCCGGCGCTTCAGGCCGCAATGGCGGGCAAATCTGCACCGGATTTTCTCCGGGCCAATCGCGCCTGGAATCCCAGCTGGGAAAATCCGATGCACGCAAATGCTTCGATATCGCCGAAGAAGCAAAGCGCCTGATCGAGAACCGCATCGCCGCGCATGATATTAATTGTGACCTGCAATGGGGCTATCTCCATTGCGCCCTGAAACCCGGCCAGGAAAAAACCATGCAGGAGTGGATCGATGAATATGATTCACTCGGCTATCACGGCTGTACCATGCTCTCGAAAGGCGAGCTTGAAGCAAAGCTCGGCTCAAAACTTTATCACGGCGCCATGCGCGAACCCCGCGCCGGCCACTTCCAACCGCTGAACTATCTCTACGGCATCGCCCGCGCCGCCGAAAAAGCTGGCGCTCGCATCTACGAAAATTCAGCCGTGACTGAACTCGACACGGGCTCATCACCCTGGGCGAAAACTGCCAATGGCAAAGTGACTGCAAAATTCATGGTCATCGCCGGCAATGCCTATCTCGGCAAGACCGTGAAACCGCTCTATGGCCGCATCATGCCGGTGACAAGTTATGTAACCGCCACTGAACCGCTCGGCGAAAACCTGGCGCGATCCCTGATCCCGGATAACGAAGCAGTTGCGGACACCAATTTCATCCTCGATTATTTCCGCCGCACCGCTGACAACCGCCTGCTCTTCGGCGGCCAAGCCAGCTACTCAACGCTCGAACCAACCAACCTCGCGGCCTTCATGAAACCACGCATGACGAAAGTTTTCCCGCAGCTGAAGGACGTGAACATCGATCACGCCTGGGGCGGCTACATCGCCATCACCTCGAACCGCATCCCGGATTGCGGCAGACTTTCACCCAATGTCTATTACGCCCACGGCTATTCCGGTCAGGGCGTGGCACTGGCGCAGATGTATGGAAAGCTGATGGCCGAAGCCATTCGCGGCACCGCCGAACGCTTTGACCTCCTGGCCAGGATCAAGCATCTCCCGTTCCCCGGCGGCCCGATCCGCACGCCAATGCTGGTGGCGGCGATGCTGTTTTATCGGATCAGGGATGCACTGGGTTGATAGCAATATATTCTAGAAAAAAAATATATTGACAATTACATCCTAATAATATATATTAACTCCTATGATGATCGTATTAGTGATTTTAGTCCTTCATATTCTCGCCTCGCGCACCCTTCTGCCAGGCACGAAGGCAAATATATTCCATGACCAGCGCGGAAGCAGCAAGGGTGGTGATCTCGGCGTGGTCGTAGGGCGGCGAAACTTCCACCATGTCCATGCCAACAAACTGAACAGCCGTAAGCTTGCGGATGATCGACGCGGCCTGGTGATAGGTCAGCCCGCCAGGAATGGGCGTGCCGGTACCGGGAGCGGCGGAGGGATCGAGGCAGTCGATGTCAAAGGTGAGATACGCCCGGGACGTGCCGACCCTGCCTGTAATGATCTTGGCAACGTCAGCGGCAGAGGCGTCATGAACCTCGTCGGCAAAAACGATGCGCACGCCACCCATGGTCTCACCGGCAAAGCTGGTGCGAATGCCAATCTGCACAGATTTTTTCGGATCAATCAGCCCTTCCTTGAGCGCGTAACCAAACATCGTGCCGTGATCAATGCGCCCGCCGGAATCGGGCTCCATGTCGCGATGGGCATCGAAATGCACAAGCGCCAATGGCCCATGCTTTTTCGCATGCGCCTTAAGCAGCGGATACGAGATGTAGTGATCGCCACCCAGCGACACCATCTCCGCCCCACTGGCGATGATTTTTGCCGCATGGTCTTCCAGCGTCTGCGGGAAACTTTCCTTTTTGCCCCAGTCAAAAAAACAGTCGCCATAGTCGATCACAGCCAGCGTTTCGAACGGGTCAAAATTCCACGGATAGATCGGCCCCCAGGCGTTCTCCGCCGATGCCTTGCGGATACCTTCCGGCCCAAGCCGCGTTCCCGATCTGTGGCTCACCGCCTGGTCGAATGGTATGCCCGTGACGGCAATATCAACACCAGTCAGGTCGCGCGTATATTTCCGCCGCATGAACGACAATGCACCGGCATAGGTCGCTTCCCAGCGCGTGCCTTTCAGATCCTCACGGCGAAACGCCTCATCGCCCGGCACATAGCCAAGCTTGTCGATTTCGAGAGCCATGTCAGATTCCCTATTCCGTCAGCACGAGTGAATCACTGGGCTGCCAGTAGACCCAGACTTTTTCGCCACGCTTGGCATTGGCACCAGCTTCGCGGCTGTCATTTTGCACATTGATTGAAACATGTGTGCCGTCGCTGAGTTCGGTAACCACTTCACTCCAGTCGCCGTAATAGGCAACGTCGCGAACTGTTGCGGCAACAATGATGGCACCCTTCTCGTTGGGCTTGGCTCGTGAAATTTCCACTTTCTCGGGCCGCACAGCAATCGTCACAGTGCCATTGCAAGCCTTGTCCGTCGGAATTTCAACCTTGCCCAGCCCCCTTGCTTCACACATCAGTGCCCGGCCTTTTTGGCCCAGCACACTTGCGTCAAACACATTCACCTTGCCAATGAAGTCGGCGACAAACTTGTTGGCAGGATGCTCATAGAGCTCGGTCGGTGTTGCAAGTTGCCTGATGGCACCCTTGTCCATCACTGCAATTCGGCTCGCCATCGCAAGCGCTTCATCCTGGTCATGTGTCACCATCATGAAGGTAATGCCAACAGTCTGCTGCAACCGCGTCAATTCGAGCCGCATGTCGTCGCGCAATTTAGCATCGAGCGCGGAAAGCGGCTCGTCGAGCAACAAGACCTTGGGCCGCTTCACCAGCGCACGTGCCAGCGCCACACGCTGCCGCTGTCCGCCGGACATCTGGTCAGGCTTGCGATCAGCAAGATGACCGAGCTTGACCATCTCCAGCGCTTCCTTGGCGCGTGAAGCTGCCTCACTCGCGGGAACACCTGTCACAGTCAGCCCATATTCAACATTCTTCTGCACCGTCATGTGCGGAAACACGGCATAGGACTGGAACACCATGTTGGTCGGCCGCTTGTTGGGCGGCGTCAGGGCCATGTCCTCGCCGCCAATCATGATCTGGCCTTCACTTGGCGTATCGAGTCCGGAAATCATGCGCAAAAGCGTGGTCTTGCCGCAACCCGACGGGCCAAGAAGTGCAAAGAATTCATTCTGTGCGATATCGACAGACACGTCATCAACCGCAACGACGCCTCCGGGATAACGGCGCGTCACATTGCGGACGGATACGATGGGTTCGGCCATATTCAGTGCCCTGCCTTTTCGGGTGATTGGAGTTTCATTGCGAGAATGGTTGCTGCCAGCGTGATGAGGATGAGAATTGTCGACGCCGCATTGACTTCATATTTCACACCGGTTTTCACCATTGAGTAGATCTTGACCGGGAACGTGACAGTTTCAGGTCCTGACGTGAAGAAAGTGATCACAAAGTCATCCAGCGACAAGGTAAACGCCAGCAACGCGCCAGCGATCAGGCCCGGCATCATGTAAGGCACCAAGATCTTCGTAAAGGTTTGCCATTCCGTGGCACCAAGGTCTTTCGACGCTTCTTCAAGCTGCTTGTTGAAACCAACCAGCCTTGATCGCACCACAATGGCAACGAACGGAAAGCAGAATGCAATGTGTGCGATGATGATTGTCGACAGATTGAGCGGCCAGACGGCTTTTGCGAAAAGGCCCGTCATGCCAGTAGCAGAATAAAACATCAGCAGCGCGACACCCATGCAGACTTCCGGAATGACGATGGGCAATGTCATCGCCCCCTCGTAGGCCGCACGGAATGGAAACTTGAAGCGCCAGAGCAACACCGCAACGAGTGTGCCGATGACCGTTGCAAAGATTGTCGTGATGAAAGCAATTGTCAGCGAATTGATCATCGCATCATAGATCGCCACATTGTTCCACGCCTTGGGATAATTCTCCCAGGTAAACCCACGCCAAACGCCGCCACGGTTTTGGATGTTGAAGGAATAGGCAATCAGCACGAAGATCGGCAGATAGAGAACCAGCAGTGTGGCTGCGAACAAGCCTTGCAGCCATTTGCGCTTGCCAAACTCCAGCGGGCCCGACCCGGGTTTAAGCTGTGCGGCCATTATGCACCCACTCCCTTGCTGGTTTTCTGCCAGAAATGCTGGATCACCAAAACAATGATCGTGGCCGCCATCAGCATGAACGAAAGCGCCGCCCCGAACGGCCAGTTATTCGCAGATCCAAACTGGTTTTGGATAACGTTTGCGATCATCCAGGATGATGTGCCGCCGAGCTCGTCTGAGATCAGGAACATGCCGAGACAGGGAATGAAAACCAGAATAATCCCCGTGACAATGCCAGGCATGGTCAATGGCAAAGTGATATTGAAGAACGTCTGGGACTGGCTCGCCCCCAGATCAAGACTTGCTTCAAGATACGCCTTGTCGAGCCTTTCGATCGTTGCGTAGAGCGGCAAGACCATGAAAGGCAGGAACACATAAAACAGCCCGAAGATCACGGCAGGTGTGGTTCCCAACATGTCGACCGGCCCGAGACCAATCCAGCCCAACACGGTATTGATGATGCCGCGAGCGCCCAGCACTGATTTGAGCGCATATGTTCGGATGAGCAGGTTGATCCAGAACGGCAGGATGATCAGCAGCAGCAGCAGCGGCCGCCATTTTTCCGGCGCGAAACAAATTCCGAATGCAATGGGATAGGCAACCACCAGACAGGCAATCGTCGCCAACGCACTCCACCAGATGGTTCTCGCCAAGATTGACAGGATATCAGGATTGATTGTGCGGTAGTAATGCTCGAGCGTGTTGAAATAGCTGTAGTCATTCGGCCCTGTTTGGGTGGAGAACGAGAGCAGCAGTAAAAATCCCAGGGGCACCAGAAAAAACAGGACCAGCCAGAATGTTCCCGGTGTGGCCAGCGTCCAGAAAGTTTTGATGTTGCTTCGCCAGTCTTCCAAGCCGCGTGTCCCCCGTTGACTTGCGCAAGACTAGCAAGACAATGGTGGGATTAGCAACAGAAAGGGGCAAGGATTTTCCCTGCCCCCCAATTCTTGTTGTGATCTTGCATCAGTCTTCGATCACGCCGCCTGAACAGACGTCCAGATTTCGTCACGTGCCCTGGCACCTTCTTCACTCAGGTACGCAGCGTATTCACACTTGGCGATAATGTCTGCCGGGGGAAAGATGGCCGCGTTGGATTTATACTTGTCATCCATCAGCTCCTTGGCCTTGCTGTTTGGCGTCGCATATTGGATCGTTTCTGCAATGTGCTTGCCCGCCTCGGGTTCATAAATGAAGTTGATGAAGGCATGCGCATTCTCGGGATGGGGAGCGCCCACCGGGATGGCCACTGTGTCTTCCCAAACATTGCCGCCCTCTTTTGGAATCGAGAAGGTTACATCCTCGTCATCCGCCATGACCTGGGCAATGTCGCCATTATACTCCATTGTGATATCAACTTCGCCGGCAGCAAGCAGGTCCTGCCCATTGTCATCGGCATACTTCTTGATGATCGACTTGGCTGAAATAAGCAGGTCCTTGGCCTTGCCCATTTCGGCTGCATCAAGGGAGTTGTAGCTGTAGCCGAGATACTTCAGGGCCATGCCGATGGCGTGTTCTTGGTCACCAAGTACCGCAACGCGGCCAGCATATTTCTGGTCGTCCAGCAGCCATTTCCAGCTGTCGATTTCGCCTTCGACCTTAGACTTGCGATAACCAACACCAACCGTGCCCCACATGTAAGGCAGGGAATATTTGCGGCCCGGATCAAACTTGGGATCGAGGAACGCCTTGTCGACATTGGCGATGTTCGGAATCTTGCTGTGATCAAGCGGTATCAGCATGTTTGCCGCAACCATGCGCTCCACCGTGTTGTTGGTTGGAACAACCACGTCATAACCCGGATTGCCTGCCTTGAGTTTTGCAAACAGCTCGTCGCCATCGGCAAATAAATCCATCTTCACTTCGATGCCAGTCGCCGCGTTGAAATCCGCCAGTGTATTTTCACCGATATAAGTATCGTAGTTGAAGAAGCTCAGTTTCTTCTCTTCTTCCGAAAGCGCATTGCGCGGCAGGAATGCGAGGCCAGCAAACATGGCCCCTGTCCCCGCGAGAAACGAACGACGATTGGCGCGAAAGCGCCGCTTCATAACTGACATGGTTTTCCCCTCCTGATCAGCTTTGTGGAAATCGCAGTTTATAACAAATTACGGCAAAATACAGTGTAGTGACACTTCAAGAGCCTGAAATTTCTGATTTTACATCAGCCAGTGTCTTGTCCAACGCCAACCGTGCCACCCGGACAAGTTCGTCAATCTCTGTTTTCGAAATCACAAAAGGAGGCGACACAACCATGGTGTCCCAACACGCCCGCATGATCAGCCCGTTATTGATGCAATGGTCGCGGCAGATCGTACCAACCCGCCCCGTGTCGTGAAAACGCTCGCGCTTTGCCTTGTTTTTGGTCAACTCAATGGCGCCAAGCAGGCCACTGCTGCGGGTTTCTCCGACGATGGGATGATCATTGAGACTCGCCAGTGCCTTGCTGAAATAGGGGGCGATATCAGCCACGCGTTCAACCAGTTTCTCTTGCTGGATGATCTCAATGTTGCGAAGCGCCACGGCAGCAGCAACCGGATGCCCGGCATAGGTCATGCCATGATAGAACTCGCCACCCTTGTCGAAGAAATCCTTGATCAAATGGTCGGAGAATGCCGCTGCCCCGATGGGCATGTAACCCGACGACAGGCCCTTTGCCATGGCAACGATGTCTGGGTCAAACCCGAAGGTCTCAAACCCGAACCATTTGCCCGTGCGCCCGAACCCGCAGATCACTTCATCCGCGACAATCAGAATTCCATACTTCTTGCAAATGCGCTGCACCTCCGGCCAATAGGTCGAAGGCGGAATAAGAACGCCGGCCGCCCCTTGGATAGGCTCGCCATAAAACGCGGCAACATTCTCAGGCCCGACTTCGAGAATCTTTTTCTCAAGATCAGCCGCAGCTTCCAACCCAAATTCTTCCGGCGACTTGTCGCCGCCAAAATCATACCAGTACGGTTGCTGCACATGATGGAATCCTGGCAGCAAATCACCGCCCTGACCATGCATTGCAGGAAACCCGCCAAGATTGGCGGCAACCCACGTCGAACCATGATAGCCACGCCGCCTGGCAATGATGTGCTGGCGATAGGGTTTGCCCATCAGCTTCCAGTAGTGCCGGATGAATCGGACGATGGTGTCATTCGTCTCGCTGCCGGAATTTGTGAAGAAGATGTGCTGGAACCGCTTTGGCAAGACCGATGAAATTTTCGCTGCCAGCTCGGTCGCAGGCACCGTCGTGGTTTTGAAGAACGTGTTGTAAAACGGCAGGTCAAGCATCTGTCGTTGTGCGACATCCGCCAGTTCTTTGCGGCCATAGCCGATATTCACGCACCACAAGCCCGCCATGCCGTCGAGGATCTTGTTGCCTTTGCCATCCCAAAGATAGACCCCGTCACCATGCGTGATCACCCGCGGACCACCCGCAGCATGAAAAGTCTTGTGATCCGTGAACGGATGAAAATGATGTGCGATGTCGGATTTGACGAGTTCGTCGATATTGAGATTCTTGTTTTGAATGGTCATGGCAGTCTCCAGATATAAGCGTCATCCGCAAAAGCGGACAGGCAAAGTCAGGTCAGGCAGGGAAGCTAAGGCTTGAAACCAATCCGGGCGCAATTCACCAAAACATCAGCCTTCATCGTGCTCGATACGACACGAACCATTTGGCCATTTGGTGAAAGGTGGAAACGCATGATGTTTTATGACAGAAAACCCGTCAATTGGCAAACGCCGCCGCCATAAGCCGCTTGGTATAAGGATCGCACGGGTTTTCGATAACTTCGTCCGGCGTGCCCTCTTCTACAAGCCGCCCGTCTTTCATCACCAGAATGTGGTCCGCCATGGCACGCACCACCGCCAGATCATGGCTGATGAAAAGGTAGGACAGGTTATGCTTCAGCTGCAAATCGCGCAGCAGGTCCACGATCTGCTTCTGCACCTGCCGGTCCAGCGCCGACGTTGGTTCATCCAGCACCACTACTTTCGGCTTCAGGATGATGGCGCGTGCAATGGCAATGCGTTGCCGCTGCCCACCGGAAAATTCATGCGGATAGCGGTTGCGCAATTTCGGATCGAGTTTCACTTCTTCAAATGCCTGGACTGCCCGCATGTCACGTTCAATAGCACTGATGCGCGGCTCATGGACCAGCAACCCTTCCGTCACAATCTGCCCCGCCGTCATGCGCGGGCTGAGTGATCCGAACGGGTCTTGCAACACGACCTGGATATCGCTGCGCAAAGGCCGCATCTGCGCCTTGTCAAAATGTGTAATGGATTTGCCGTTGAAGGTAATGGCCCCTTCACTCGGTAGAAGTTTTAACAAGGCCCGTGCCAGTGTCGACTTTCCCGACCCCGACTCGCCCACAATGCCAATCGTCTGGCCCTCGCGCAAATTGACGGAAACCCGGTCGACAGCTTTCAACTTCAATCCGGGCCCCGCAAAAAACCCGCCACCAATGTTAAAGGTCACGCGCATGTCCGTGCCAGTCAGGACTTGCCGCGCATTAGACGACACGGGCAGCTTTCGCCCCGTCGGCTCTGAATCGAGCAGCGCCTTGGTATAGGCGTGTTGCGGATTGGTGAAAATTGCTTGCGTCTCACCTTCTTCCACCACCTCACCACGGCGCATCACATAGACCCGGTGTGCAATCCGCCGTACGATATTCAGGTCGTGTGTGATGAAAGCCATTCCCATGCCAAGTCGCTGTTGCAGCCCTTTCATCAATTCCAGGATTTCGGCCTGGATCGTCACGTCAAGCGCTGTTGTCGGCTCATCCGCGATCAGCAGCTCGGGATTGTTTGCAAGCGCCATGGCGATCATCACCCGCTGCCTTTGCCCGCCAGACAATTCATGTGGATAGGATCCCATGCGCCGCGACGCTTCGGGAATTCTAACGAGTGTCAGCATCTCCAGCGCACGCCGCTGCGCTTCATCGCGCCCCACACCGGCATGATGCATGATAGGTTCGATCAGTTGATTGCCAATGGTATAAAGCGGATCAAGCGACGTCATTGGCTCCTGAAAGATCATGGTAACCTTGCGTCCACGGATCGTATTCAGGTTTTCCTTGGACAAACCAACAAGATTTGTATCACCAAACAAAGCCTTGCCTTCAACCGATCCATTTGAAGCAAGCAAGCCCATGGCCGCCATCATCAGCTGACTCTTGCCCGATCCCGACTCTCCCACAATGGCGACAGTTTCGCCCTTTTTGACATAAAGAGAAACTCCTTTGACCGCCTCGACAATACCATCCATCGTCCGAAACCGGACCTTGATATCCATGAGCCTCAACACAGCATCGCTCATCTATCGGTCTTTCGGGTCAAGCGCGTCGCGCAACCCGTCCCCCAGAAAATTCAGCGCAAAGAGTGTCGTCGTGAGAATGAATGAAGGCACTGCAAGCAGCCAGGTTGCACTCTCCATGTTGCGAGCACCTTCGGCAATCTGCACTCCCCAGCTCGACATGGGCTCCTGGATTCCCAGGCCGAGATACGACAGAAAGCTTTCAAGAATGATGACCTGCGGAACCAGCAATGTGAGAAATATGATGACCGGACCAAGCATGTTCGGAATGATATGCCGTAGCAGAATGCCCGAACTTGTAACCCCCAATGCTTCGGCAGCCTGCACAAATTCCTGCCGCTTCAGCGACAGCGTCTGTCCCCGCACTATACGCGCCATGTCAAGCCACAGCACGGCACCGATCGCGACAAACATCAGCAGGAAATTGCGCCCGAAAAACACCACCAGCATGATCACAAAGAATGTGAACGGCAGGGAGTAGAGTATGTCGACAATGCGCATCATCAATTCGTCGATCTTGCCTCCGGCAAATCCCGATATCGCGCCATACGCAACGCCGATCACAACTGCAACGACACCAGCCAATAACCCCACTGCCAGTGACACCCGTCCCGCCATCAGCGTGCGTGTCAACACATCTCGGCCATTGGAATCTGTCCCAAGCAAAAATCGTGTGCGCCCCACATCTGCAATCATCGTCATCGACAGGCCATCGGCACTCTTTTCGACGATTTTTGCATTTTCGAAAGCATCGGACCGGTCAATGTAGCGCACAACCCTTTCGTCAACTGGCTTGGAGCTCGACACCGTCACGCGGATTGTGCGTCCCTCATCTTTCCAGGCGTTGATGTCAACGCGCGCGCGCTTCAGCGCCTCCTTCAGATCACCCTCAAGGGCCGCAGCTGTTGGGTATGGCTCAATGCTCGGCGGCACGCGGACAAAGCTTTGGTAAATGTGATTGAACTCATGCCCGGTAAACAACGGTCCAACCAGACAGACCCCGACAACGAGCATCAGATAAATAGCACTGAAAATCGCCATGCGATTTTGTTTCAGGCGAGCGAGCGCATCATTCCACAAGGACCTCCCGGCATCCGCACGTAGCGTGGCATCACTCATAACGCACCCGCGGGTCGATGATGGCGTAGAGAATATCGACAATCAGATTGAAGATGATCGTGAACATTGCAATCAGCACAACCGTTCCCATGACCATCGTGTAGTCGCGGTTCAACGCGGCATCGATGAAATGACGGCCAACGCCGGGAATCTGGAAAATCGAACTCGACAATCAACGAACCGGTCACCAGCCCCGCCGCCGCCGGGCCTGCATAGGACACAACTGGCAGAACTGCACCGCGCAAGGCATGCTTGAAAATGATTGAGTAATCGGAAAGGCCCATGGCCCGCGCGGTGCGAATGTGGTTGGCGCGCAACGCTTCAATCATCGACCCACGCATCAATCGGGCAACCACCGCGAAATATGGCAATGCCAGCGTCAATGTCGGCCCTATTGTATTGAGGAATGCGCCATCTTTCCAGCCGCCGACCGGAAGCCACCTCAACCACAGGCCGAAGATCAGTTGTATGAGTGGCGCAACCACATAATTTGGAATGGTTGATCCAGCCGTGGCCACACCAATGACAGCATAGTCAGTTACTGAATTTTGCCGGAGCGCTGCAACAATGCCAAGCAATCCGCCAACCCCCAGCGCCAGAACCAACGCCGATGCACCAAGCCGGATGGAGACCGGCAGACCTTCCGCAAAAAGTTCGTACACGGAGAAATTCAGGAAAATATAACTCGGACCAAAATCACCTTTCACCAGATTACCAAGATAAAGGATGAATTGCTTCCACACCGGTTCATCGAGATGATAGACCCGCAACAGGTTCGCCTTGATTTCCGGTGGCAGACCTTTCTCCATGTTGAAGGGACCACCGGGTGCCACATGCATCAGGAAAAATGAAATGGCGATGATGAGAAACAGCGTCGGAATGGCGACGAGAACTCGCCTTGTGAGATATCGCAGCATGATTTGAACGGAAGTGCCGCCCAATTGGACGGCACTTCACTCATCAATCATTCAATCGTAATGAAACGTGACGGGTGCTTGTCCATCACATTGTCCTCAAACCCCTTGATTTTTGGCGAAACGATGTTGTGGTTTGCATAATAGAGCAGCGGCATGATCGACTGCTCCTTCACCAGAACAGCTTCCGCATCGGAGAGCAATTGCATGCGCTTCGCAGGATCAGGCTCGGCAGCAGCGGCATCTGTCAGTTTGTCAAATTCGGCATTGGACCAATCGCCATAATTGTTGCCGGTTCCTGTATGGCCCAGATCGAGGAATGATTGTGGGTCCTTGTAGTCTGCAATCCACCCAGCCCGCGCGACATCAAAGTCACCTCTTTCTTCGAGATATGAGTAGTGCGTTTTGCCGTCAGCTGTGATCAAGCTCACGTCAAAGCCATAAGGCTTCAGCATGTCCTGAATGGCAACGGCTGTATTCTTGTGGCTTTCCGCAGTGTTGTAACGGATTTCCAGCTTCATGGGTTTTTCCGGGCTGATGCCCAGTTCCGCGAAAATCTTCTTTGCAGCGTCTTCCCGGTCGAGCTGGTCCATCTTGGCAAAATCTGCCTCGCGGCTGGTGTAGCCCTGAATGCCGGGCGGCACCATTGAGTATGCCGGCATCATCGATCCGGCCCATGCCTTCTCTGCGATATAGTCACGGTCAATGACCATGGCGATGGCGTTGCGAAGTTTCGCATTGTCCCACGGCGACTTCTTGAATTTGAAAATGTAATAGTAAGTGCCAAGTTGCGGCGCCTCGTGAATCTGGGAGCCCAGCTCCTTGCGCAAGTCATTCAGCTGCTCGGTCGGGAAATCGTTCATGCTGTCGACTTCACCTGCCTTGTAGCGCTTGATGCCTGCTGCACGATCTTCAGTGGGGATGAAATTCACCGCGTCGAGCTTGACCGTTGCCGCGTCATAAAACTTTGCGTTCTTGACCAGCTTGATGTGATCATTCGGAACATTTTCTGCCAAAGTGAACGGGCCGTTGCTCACCAGGTTTCCGGGCTTCACGAAATCATTGCCAAACTTGTCGACATTCGCTTTCTGCACCGGAAAGAACGCCTGATGCGTCATCATTTCGAGGAAGTAAGGCGTGGGTGCCTTGAGCGTGACTTCAAAAGTCAGTGTATCGACAGCTTTGACACCGAGCTCTTCCGGCTTTTTCTTGGCGGCAATAATGTCTTCGGCATTGACAACTGGATTTGCGAGATACGCGTATTCTCCAGCAGTTTCCGGTGTCACCAGCCGCTGCCAGGCATAAACGAAATCAGCAGCAGTCACCGGTGAGCCATCCGACCACGTAGCGCCCTCGCGCAACTTGAACGTCCAGACCTTGCCATCCGCAGAAGCCTTTGCTTCCGTTGCAGCCCCTGGCATGGCATTGCCTTTGGCATCAGACGTCATCAGCCCGGAAAACATGTCGTTGATGATATTGAACTCTTCAACAGTCGAGGTTTTTTGCGGGTCAAGCGACTGCACATCCCCATTCATGCCTCGGTTCCACACCATCTCGGCAAAGGCTCCGCTTGCCGAAAGTGCCAGAAGTGCCGCCCCGGTAAAAAGCGATTTCAATGTGACATGACGCATGATGTGCAATCTCCCTCTATTCGCCGGAAGCACCCGGCCTTAACCGAAAAGTTAGCACAGGAAATCGGCCTTGCCGACTCCTTCCTATTTGCGACCAGATGTCCTACATGATATTCATGTCACTTGCCGATACGATAAAATCCACCTTTGTTCCAATCCACCGCGAAGGCTATCGCTTCATCGCCATCTTCGCGGGCATAACCTTGATCTTGTTTTGGCTTGGTGCTGATACGCTGGGCTGGCTGGGTGTGGTGGCGACCGCTTGGTGCGCCTATTTTTTTCGCGATCCCGAGCGCGTCACGCCAACTCGCGACGGGCTGGTGATTTCACCCGCCGATGGCCGCATCAGCCACATTGTCGAAGTCATTCCACCGCCGGAGCTTGACCTTCCACGCGACCCCATGACGCGCATTTCAGTATTTATGAATGTCTTCGACGTTCACGTGAACCGCTCGCCCGTCAACGCCCAGATCGCACACCTGGCCTATGTCCCCGGTGCCTTCCTCAACGCCGAGCTCGACAAGGCCAGCGAAGACAATGAGCGTCAGGCGTTGACCCTGGAAATGCCGGATGGCAGGCGTATCGGCGTCGTCCAGATTGCAGGCCTCGTGGCCCGCCGCATCGTGAAATTTGTCAATGACGGTGACCGGCTGAGTGCCGGACAGCGCTTTGGCCTGATCCGCTTCGGTAGCCGGGTCGATGTCTTCCTGCCAAAAGGCGTGGCCCCGCTTGTTTGCATAGGCCAGCGCGCGGTGGCGGGCGAAACCGTCTTCGCCGACCTGAACAGCAATGAAACCACGCGGACCGGCCGCAAGGATTGACCTGATGTCCGACGAATTGGAACCTGCAACACGTTTCCGCCGGGTCCCTGTCAGGTACCTGTTGCCCAATATCGTGACACTGGTGGCGCTGTGCATTGGCATAACCGCAATCCGCATGGCTATCGAAGGCCGCTTTCAGCTGGCTGTTTCAGGTATTATCGCGGCAATCGTGCTCGATGCCATTGACGGTCGCCTTGCACGTTATCTTCAAGGCACCTCGAAATTTGGCGCTGAACTCGACTCACTGGCAGATTTTGTCAACTTCGGGGTCGCACCCGCGATCATCCTCTATTTTTGGTCGCTGGTATCGTTGCGCGCATTGGGCTGGGTGATATGCTTGTCGCTTGCCATGGCCTGCGCCCTGCGTTTGGCGCGTTTCAATGTCATGCTTGAAGACCCGTCCAAACCCGCCTGGGCCGCGAATTACTTCTCAGGCGTACCCGCTCCCGCTGGCGCTGCCTTGTCACTTGTTCCCATGTATCTCGGTTTTCTCGGCGTGATCAACGACGGGCACGATTACGCGAAATTCTTTGCACCATTGGTGTTCGCAGTAGCCGTCCTGATGATCAGCAATGTGCCGACATTTTCGGGCAAGAACATCACCCGTGTTCCGCGCGATCTGGTACTCCCCGTTTTGGCTGCAGCCGCATTCGCCATCATTTGTCTCATCGCATTCCCCTGGGAAACCTTGATGGTCGGTACCGTCGTCTATGCGCTGATGATACCGCTCAGCATCCGCTCGTACTACGCCAACAAAAGGCGCGATGCGGAATCTACTTCGCCAGAGCCAGCTGCTCAGCCGTAAGTCCCCGCTCGTCAAGATTTGCTGCAAGTTTCTTGCGTGCTTCATCGGCCTCCCGCTGCCGGTTCCACATGCCGGCATAGAGACCTTTTTTTCTCAGCAACGCGGCATGTGAACCACGCTCGGCGATAACACCTTTCTCGAGCACAATGATTTCATCCGCATCGACCACAGTCGACAACCGGTGCGCAATCACCAGCGTCGTCCGGTTCTTCGAAATCCGCTTCAGCGCTTCCTGAATGTCCTGCTCGGTGAATGTGTCAAGCGCCGAAGTTGCTTCGTCCAGCACCAGGATTGGCGGTGACTTGAGAATGGTGCGGGCAATCGAAACCCTCTGCTTTTCGCCCCCAGAAAGTTTTAAGCCGCGCTCGCCGACCAGCGCGTCATATCCCTTGGGCAGTGACATGATGAAATCATGGATCTGCGCGTTCTTCGCAGCCTCGACTATCTGCTCCTCGCTGGCAGCGGGGTTGCCATAGGCGATGTTGTAACGGATCGTGTCATTGAACAGCACCGTATCCTGCGGCACCATCCCGATTGCAGAGCGAAGCGATTTCTGTTGCACCAGCGCGATGTTCTGTCCGTCAACCGTGATACTTCCGCTCGTGACGTCATAGAACCGGTACAACAGCCGCGAGATGGTGGACTTGCCTGCCCCTGATGGACCGACAATCGCCACCTTGTGTCCGGCCGGAACCCGGAACGAAACATCCCGCAAGATCGGCCGCGCCGCATCATAGGCAAAACTGACTTTGTCAAATACCACTTCGCCTGCACCTGACTGGAAAGGCCTTGCACCCGGATGGTCTTTCACATCAGCGTCAACATTGAGGATCTTGAACATGCCTTCGACGTCGATCAGTCCCTGCTTGATCTCGCGATAGGACGACCCGATGAAATTGAGCGGCATGTAAAGCTGGATCATCAGCGCATTGATCATGACAAAATCACCAATCGTCGCTGTGCCTTGCGAAATGCTCTTCGCTGCCAGGACCATGACAATCGTCAGGCCAATCGAATAGATAACGGCTTGCCCGGCGTTGAGCACCGCGAGTGAAACCCAGGTCTTGATGGCCGCTGTCTCATAAGTCGCCATCGAGTGATCGTAGCGCGCCGCCTCGTGCTCCTCGTTGCCGAAGTATTTCACGGTTTCAAAATTCAGCAGGCTGTCGATTGCCTTGCCGCCGGCATCGTTGTCGGCGTCGTTCATGGTCCGCCGGATTTGAATGCGTCGTTCCGTCGCCCAATAGGTGAAGCCAATATAGGCAATCACGGTCAGCAGAATGATCAGCGCGTAAATCCAGCCGAATGACCAGGCGAGAACTCCCGCCACCATGGCGATTTCAAGGGCAGTCGGAAACGTGTTGAACAGCGAAAACCGCAACACCGAGTCAACGCCATTGATACCGCGCGAAATGATGCGCGACAGCCCGCCGGTACGCCGCTCGAGATGGAACTTGAGCGACAGCCTGTGCAGGTGCCGAAACGTTTCCGTGGAAAGTTGCCGCACGGCGCGTTGCCCGACCTTGGCGAACACGGCATCGCGCATTTGCCCGAATACCACCATCATGATGCGCCCAAACCCATAGGCGACAACCATGAAAAGTGCCGAAGCCAACAGCGTCGTTGCGATATCAGCCTTGGCCGCCAAAGCGTCGGTCGCATATTTGAAGGCATAGGGCGTCAGCACGGTGACCACTTTCGAGGCCACCAGCAACACAAGTGCAACAGCCACCCTGACCTTGAGATCAGTACGGCCCGGCGGCCACAGGTAAGGGATCAGCCCTTTGAAGGTTTCCCACTGGCCTGCATCGCCAACCTGTGACGGGTCAGTTTTGGTGAGTCTCATTGTGCCCGGTTATGGCTGCGCCACTGGCATGACAAAAACCTGACCCGGGTAGATCAAGTTGGGGTTCCTGATCTGGTCCTTGTTCGCTTCGTAAATGACGGTGTAACGAATGCCTTTGCCATAAACCTGCCGCGACAACTTCCACAAATTGTTGCCAGGCTGAATGACCATGCGCGACGGTTCCGGCGCGGCGGCAGCGGCAACCTGTGTTTGGGCAGGCTGGGTCGCAGGTTCAACCACCTGAGCAGGCTCGGCTGTAGCAACAGCGGTTGCGGCAGGCTCGGCAGCAGCTGGAACCGGTTCCGCCGTCGCAGGAGCAGCCGCAGCCACTTTGGTCGGCTCTTCGCGCAGGAACGGCAGTTCAATGCGGCTCGAAACCTTCCCATCGGCGCCGATCTCATCGGCTCTCAGCATATGTGTTCCGGCTGCAACAGCGCTCGTTCCGGCAAACATCCATCTCCCGGCGTCATCTGCTTTCACGTCGCCAGCAGCCGTGTTGTCGATATAAAGCCGCACAACTGCGCTCGGCCTTCCACGTCCTGAAAAAATGATATTGCCGGAAGCATCGTAGTCGACAGTGTCAAGCTTGACGCTGTCAGTCATTTCGACTGGTTCGGCAGCTTTGGGTGCCTGGATTATTTTTGTCGGCTCGTCCGGTTTCACGAGTGCAACCATGGGCTCACTCTTCTGATCACCCTTCACTGCAATGGCCACAGTCTGTTCGGATGAAACCGTCTTTCCCCCAACAGTGGTTTCCAGCGACAGGGCCGCAGCGCCAGCTGGCAGCGGTTGGTCACTGATATAGGCAAATGCGCCAGTCGCATCCGCCACGGCCTTGCCGATGGCCTTGCCGCCGAGCTTGATGATCACCTCGGCACCAGGTTCTGCTCGGCCGGCAATCACAGCATCACCCGTTGGTTCCACACGTACAGTGTCAAAACTCGGAGCCTCTGCGGGCGTCGCAGCCGGAGCAGGCTCAGCTGCCTTTGGAGCAGCTGGAACTGGTTCAGGCGCAGCAACAGCAACCTGAGTTTCTTGAGGCTTCGCTGGTTCAACGACAGACGCAGCTTCAGGTGCCTTTGGTGCTTCAGCTGCGATCTTGGATTCATCTACTTTCGCTGGAGCAACTTCAACCTTTGGCGCTTCAGCAACAGCCTTCGCAGACTCTGCTGGGGGTGGGTCCTTGGGTGATGCAGCTTCTGCCTTTGCAGGCTCGACCGGTTTGGCTTCAGGCGTAGCAGCAACTTCGGCTGTCGCTGGTTCTGGCATCTTGGCAACGTCGACAGTATTGGCAACTTTGGTTTCAACTGGTTTGGCGGCGACAGTTTGCGTTGCGACGGCTTTGGTCTCCGCCGGTGTCTGCTGGATTGTCGCTTCAATTTTGGGTGCGGCAACCTGGGGCGAGCCCTTCGTGGCAAGCCAGTACCCGCCACCTGCAGCCCCCGCTGCAATCAGTAACGCTATAAGGGAAACAGGCCAGCCCGAACGGTCCTTTTCCTCGTCATTGCCAAAGTCGTGTTCGTTGTCCTGCGCCATGCCCTAATCTGCCCTATATGCCAGCAAAATACTGGACGTGCTGAAAGCTTACAGGGATTCGGCAGGGTTCGCACGCGACCCGGAGTTTGCCCCCGCAACCACCATCGGCTGCCCTTCTTGCTGCAGCATGGACCACGTATAGATGGCAAGCCCTAGCCAGATCAATGCAAATGACGCAAGCAGGCTCAAGTTCATGGGCTCGTTGAGGACAAAGACGGCAGTCAGAAATACGAGGCTGGGTGAGATGTATTGAAGCATCCCGGCAGTCGAATAGCGGATCAGCTTCACCGACGCAGCAAAACACAATAGTGCTCCAGACGTCAGAACGCCGCAGCCAATGAGCATGAAAGTATCAAAGTCGGTGCCCCCGAATTTGGCCTCACCCGATGACATGAGCCAGGTTTGTAAAACCAGCAGTGGCAAGGCCATCGCGGCAATTTCCACGAAAAATCCCTCTGTGGGACCGATTGGAACCATCTTGCGAAGCAACCCATAAACACAAAACGTGACGCCCAGCAGCAGCCCGAGCCACGGAAATGCCCCCGTGGCAATGGTTTGCACCACGACACCGGATGCGGCCAGCGCTATCGCCATGACCTGCGCCCGACTGAACCGCTCTCCGAGGAACAGGTAACCAGCGAGCACGTTGAGCAGCGGATTGATGAAATAACCGAGGCTCGACTCAAGTGCGCGACCGTTTTCAATGGTCCACACATAGAAACCCCAGTTGAACACGATAATGACGCTCGTCGCCACCATCAGCGCCAGCATGCGAGGATTGCGAATGACGTCCAAAACCCCGTCCCATTGCCCCAGCCACCATACGGCCAGAGCTGCTACCGGCAACGCCCAGAGTCCGCGATTGGCAGCGATTTCAGTGGGAGAAATATGACGGATGAAGCTGAAATAGAGGGCCATGACCCCCCAGAACAAATGCGCGCATACGTTGAAAATTACTCCCTGTTGCGTGGGAGAAAGCGATTTGCGACCAATTATCATCGAAGACAATTAGCGTGACCCGTGGCGCGAAGCAATTGCGGCCGTCACAATTATTCTGTGACGGCCGCACTGTGTTGTTCAAGTATTTGCAAGTTTAGATGATGAAATCTTCCACCGTCAGCGTCGCCAACGTTGCGCCCTGAACCATCACGGATGTATTCGCGTCAAGGTGAACAAGAACGCCACCGGGAATTGCTGCTGCAGTTTCATCTGCGGCTGTCGCCGGGTCATCTACGACCGCAGGCGTGCCAGCGGATTCGGTTGCAGTGACAAGGATCAACGCAAGAACGGCCGGATCAAACTCGAAGTGTGAAACATCAATCGTGTCAACGCCGTCTTCAAAGTCGGTGATCGTGTCATTGCCGCCCCAGTGACTGAACTTGAACGTATCAGCCTCGGTTCCACCAGTGAGCGTATCATTGCCATGGCCGCCAGCGAGCTTGTCCATGCCAGCACCGCCGTCCAGCTTGTCATCGCCCTTGCCGCCCTTCAATCGGTCATTGCCTTCGCCACCATTGAGGATGTCGTTGCCTTTACCGCCGTCAAGCCGGTCATCACCAGCGTCGCCGTTCAATGTATCCATGCCCTTTCCGCCATCGAGACGGTCATTGTCGGCACCACCATTCAACTCGTCATCGCCTTTACCGCCCTTGAGGCGGTCATCGCCGGCATCACCAAACAGCTTGTCATTGTCTCTTCCGCCATCAAGACGGTCTTTACCCGAACCACCATGTAGCTCATCGTTGCCGGAGCCGCCGAACAGACGGTCGTCACCACCGATGATGACAGGCGCTGCTGGATCAACCGGCGCTGTTGGATCAACAGGTCCTTCATCGCCATAGAGTTTGTCGGCACCACGACCGCCCCAGAGACGATCATTTCCGCCGAGGCCCGTCATGACGTCGTCACCATCAAGGCCCCAGGCCTTGTCACGGCCTTCCGTACCGGTGAACAGGTTGAGTCCATCCGTATCGACGAATGCGCTCGAATTCCCGCCACGACCGTGACCCTTACCATGTCCGCGACCGTGTCCATGTCCCTTGCTCATTGCTTGTCTCCCTGTTGCAATGAGCAGAACTTGACACGTATTCGCTGATCAGAGATTGACCGAAGTCGTCAGCATTCCGTCAGTTATCGAATGATTTCAATAATTTAAAAACAATTGAATCAAGCAGGGCCTGGAACGAGGCCTCAACAATGTTGGGCGAAACACCGACTGTAAACCAACGTTTCCCTTTTGAATCACGGCTTTCAATCAAAACCCGGGTGGTGGCTCCCGTTCCGCCGTTGAGGATACGAACCTTAAAATCCACCAGTTCCATGTCAGCGATGACTTTCTGGTATTTACCAAGATCTTTTCTAAGCGCGACGTCGAGCGCGTTCACCGGACCATTGCCCTCGCCAGCATTGATCAACACCTCGCCGTCGATCTTCACTTTGACAACAGCTTCCGAAATCATCTCGCCATTGCGCTGCTCGACTGACGTGCGAAATGACAGCACATCAAAATAATGCGGCACCGTGCCAAGCCGGCGCAGGGCCAGCAACTCAAACGACGCATCCGCACCGTCATAGGCATAGCCTTGCGACTCGCGCTCCTTCACATCGCGCAGCAGCGCATCAAGCCGGGGGTCATCTTTCTTGACCTCAAGCCCGACACGATTGAGCTCCGCGATCAGGTTGGATTTTCCGGCCTGGTCCGACACCAGAATGCGGCGGTTGTTCCCAACCACGTCCGGCGGCACATGCTCATAGGTTTCCGGCTCTTTCGCCAAGGCCGAAGCATGAATGCCGGCCTTCGTCGCAAAGGCGCTCTTGCCAACATAAGGCGCTTGCGCATTGGGTGGCCGGTTCAGCAATTCATCAAAGGCACGCGACACCGCAGTCAATTCCTTGAGCCTGGCCGGTGTCACGCCGGTTTCAAACCTCTCGCGAAAATGCGGCTTCAGGCAAAGCGTGCCGATAAGCGAAACCAGATTGGCATTGCCGCACCGCTCGCCGATGCCGTTGAGCGTGCCCTGAATTTGCCGCACGCCTGCATCAACCGCAGCAAGAGAATTCGCCACCGCCTGCTCCGTGTCGTTATGCGCATGGATGCCAAGGTGCGTGCCTGGAACGGTTTTCGTCATGGTGCGGACGATTGCACTCACTTCTGATGGCTGTGTTCCACCATTGGTATCACATAACACCACCCAGCGCGCACCCGCATCGTAAGCGGCTTTCGCGCAGGCCGTCGCATAGGCCGCATTCGCCTTGTGACCATCGAAGAAATGTTCGCAATCAACCACCACTTCCTTGCCCGCGTCCTTGGCAGCCTTCACCGACTCGGAGATCGTGTCGAGATTTTCCGCATTGGTGCAGCCCAGCGCCACGCGCACATGGTAATCCCATGTCTTGGCCACAAAACACGTGGCCTTGGTCTTCGCCTGCAACAGCGCCTGCAATCCGGCATCATTGGAAACCGACCGCCCGGCGCGCTTGGTCATTCCAAACGCAGTAAACGTCGCTTTCATTTCCCGTGGTTCGGCAAACAGCGCAACATCCGTAGGGTTTCCGCCCGCATAGCCACCCTCGATATAGTCAAGTCCCAGCTTGTCGAGCATCTCGATCACAACGAGCTTGTCATCCAGCGAAAAATCAATGCCCGGTGTCTGCTGCCCATCGCGCAAAGTGGTGTCAAAAAGGTAGAGGCGTTCCATTTTATTCTCTCATTTCACCCTCCCTCGCCGCAAGGCGGGGGAGGTGCCCGAAGGGCGGAGGGGGTGGTGCAACGAGTTCGGTTGGCAAAGCGAGTTTGGGTTCAACACCCCATCCGCCCTTCGGGCACCTTCCCCACGCGTACCGCGCGAGGAAGGGTGAAAGTTTGCTCATCGCTTCACCTCCCACGACGTCGTGCCATCCTTGTTGTCCTTGATGGCAATGCCCATCGCAGCAAGTTCATCGCGTATGCGGTCACTCTCCGCCCAGTTCTTGTTCTTGCGAGCTTCGAGGCGGGCAGTGATCAAGCTCTTCACATATGTATCTCGAAAACTTTCCAGTTCGCTAATTCTTCAATGTTGGGTACAAGAGCCGACAATTCTTCGTAAGAATGTAAATATCACCCAAGCAAATCAGATTCTGCAACAGTTGCACTCGGGCCTATTTGATCTTTGCGCAAGTTTTTCCAAGCGCGTGAATATGAGCCATAGCGAGAGGCGTGTTTAAGTCATCACACAATGCATCAAGTAACTCTGCGGTTGGATTGGCAACCATCGATACGGGATCTACATGCAACCGTGAGATCGAACCAACTTTCATACTTCTCGTTACTCACTGCCAATCTTTAAACGGTCCAATCAATTGGCTTTCGATAGTGAGTTTTGAGCATCGCCATTCGAACAACGTCTGCCATGCCATGGATGATCTCCGAACTTGTCTGTCTCCAACAACTCGCTGATCGTCACAAAATTCCCCAGGCTCTTGGACATCTTCTGCCCCTCCACCTGCAGGAATCCGTTATGCATCCACACATTCGCCATCGCGGCTGAATCAAATGAGCACCGCGTCTGCGCCAATTTCGTTTTCGTGATGCGGGAAGATCAAATCCAGCCCACCGCCGTGAATGTCAAACACTTCACCGAGATAGCGATGGCTCATCGCCGAGCATTCGATATGCCAGCCCGGCCGCCCGCGGCCCCAGGGTGAATGCCAGCCCGGTTCATTCTTGTCGGACACCTTCCACAACACAAAGTCCGCAGGGTTCTCCTTGTGCGCATCAACAGCCACGCGTGCACCCTGCAATTGCTCGTCAAGTTTCCGCTGCGACAGTTGCCCATAATCCGGCATCGATGGCACCGAGAACAAAACCTCGCCCCCTGCCTCATAGGCATGGCCCTTGGCGATGAGCCGCTGGATCAACGCAATCATCTGTTCGATGTTGTCGGTGGCGCGCGGCTGCACCGTTGGCTCAAGGCATCCCAGCGCCTTTGCATCTGCAAAGAACTGGTTCGCCGTCGTCTCCGTCACTTTGCGGATCGCTTCGTTCAAAGGCAGGTCAGGAAAATCCCGCAGCGCCCGCGCATTGATCTTGTCGTCCACATCCGTGATGTTGCGCACATAGGTCACATGCTCAGGCCCATAAAGATGCCGCAGCAGCCGGAACAACACGTCAAACACAATGACAGGCCGCGCATTGCCGATATGGGCAAAGTCATAGACCGTGGGCCCGCACACATACATGCGCACGTTCTTGGCATCGATGGGCGTAAAGCGCTCCTTCGTGCGGGTCAGCGTATTGTAAAGTGTCAGTTCCATATCTCATCCTGGGCGGCTGGCCCGGGATCGCTATGCTTAAGTGAGGGTAAGCGGCGCCGTGCCAGCGGTTGAAGCTAGGTGCTAATAATGCCGCAAATGTTAACGGCGTGCTGGCGGGCGAAAGTCATGGTGCCACATAAGTGCAATGCTCCACCCCCGTCAAGATGGTTAAGCCGCTGCCTGAAATCTGGCTTTCTACTTGTTTAACCCCAGCACCCGCCCCGCAACCGCATCCAGCTTGGCTAGCACAGCCGGATCGCGCTTGTCCGGTGCCGTCATGATGGCATGCTCCAGCGCACGGTCTGAACCAACCGGGCACAAGGGATGCTCACGCGGAAAATCCTGCGCCAGCCGCAGCACAAATTTTTTGGCCAAAGCCGAATTGCCCTGCATGGTCTTCACCACCATCGCAACATCAACCGCGTCATGCTCAGGGTGCCACGCGTCAAAATCCGTCACCATGGCAACGGTCGCATAACAAAGCTCGGCTTCCCGCGCCAGTTTCGCTTCAGGCATATTGGTCATGCCAATCACGGATGCACCCCACGAGCGATGCAGCTCGGACTCCGCCAGCGTTGAAAATTGCGGCCCCTCCATCACCACATATGTGCCACCTTCGCGGAAGGATATACCCTCATCTTTCAATACCTTGGCGGCAAGCCTTGCCAAACCGGGTGAAACCGGACGTGCAAACGGCACATGCGCCACGCAGCCTGTGCCGAAAAACGACTTTTCCCGCGCATTGGTCCGGTCGATGAACTGGTCCACCACCACGAATGTACCGGGTGGCAGGTCTTCCTTCAGCGACCCCACCGCCGAAAGCGAAATCACATCCGTAACCCCTGCCCGCTTCAGGCAATCGATGTTGGCGCGATAATTGATCGTCGTCGGCGAAAACACATGCCCCCGCCCGTGCCGCGGCAGAAACACCACCGTAAGCCCGCCGATCTCGCCAATCCGCAACGCATCCGAAGCCTCGCCCCATGGGCTCGCCACGCGCTCCCACCGCGCATTCTCCATGGGAATGTCATAAAGGCCAGACCCGCCAATGATTCCGAGAACAGATTTCGTCATAAAGGCCCTCCTAAACAAAAAAAGGGGCAACCAAATCGGCAGCCCCTTCTTCGCAATTCACGATTCGCAACATCAATGCTCAACGTCGCGCCAGACCTTCTGTTTCACGAGATAGAGCAGCACTGAAAGCACAGCGAGATAGATCATCACCATGAAACCGGTGCGCTTGCGTTCTTCCATCTTTGGTTCAGCTGTCCAGGCAAGGAATGCAGAAACATCGCGCGCCATCGCATCAACCGTATTCGGCGCGCCATCATCAAACGTCACTTGCCCGTCTGCCAGCGGCGCGTTCATGCCGATCCAGTGGCCATTCACGAAGTACGGGTTGTAACTCTTGCCTTCCGGTTGCTCCGCCTTGATCTCGGCGGCGGGCTCTTCGTAACCGGTCAGAACTGAATAAACATATTGCGGCCCGCCAATTCCGTTGATCAGCTGGTTGAACGTGCCATGCCAGCCAGCCCGCGCCTTGGTGATCAGCGAAAGGTCGGGCGGCAAAGCTCCGCCATTGGCTGCGCGCGCAGCTTCTTCATTCGCAAATGGTGCGGGGAAACGGTCTGAGGGCAAGGCAGCTGCATCAAACATTTCGCCCTCGGCATTGGGGCCCTTCTTGACCGTAAAGGTCGCAGCCAAAGCCTTGACCTGTCCTTCATGGAATTCCGGGCCACCTGGTTCACTCAGGTTGCGGAACGACATCAGGTTCATTGAGTGGCAGGTGGAACAGACTTCCTTGTACACCTTGTAGCCGCGCTGCAGCTGGGCCCGGTCAAAAGTGCCGAACGGCCCTTCAAAGGAAAAGGAAATGGCTTTGGCATCCTTCTGCCCTTCAGCCGCCGCCACTGCCGGCAAAAACATCAGCGCAGCAGCACCCGCCACAACAAGTTTCTTGAACATCGTCATCACTATTCCCCGCATCACTCAGCTGGTGCCATTACGGATTTATTCTTGGACAGTACCGCATCCGAAATCGAAGACGGCAACGGCTTTGGACTTTCGAGAAGTCCTAGCAGTGGCAGAATGACCAGGAAGTGGATGAAGTAGTAAGCGGTTGCAAGTCGCCCGATCACCAGATTGCTCGGCGCAAACTTGTACCCCATAAAAGGATTGTCAGGCGCACCAGCCCCAACGAAACCAAGGATGATGCAAACCAGACCGAAGATCCAGAAGAACTGCTTGAACAGCGGCCGGTAGGAACCAGAACGCACGCGTGACGTATCCAGCCACGGCAAGATGAACAGCACCGCAATGGCACCAAACATCGCCAACACGCCGCCAAGCTTTGAAGGAATGGCGCGCAGGATCGCGTAGAACGGCAGGAAATACCATTCAGGAACGATATGGGCGGGCGTCTGCAACGGATTTGCAACTGTGTAATTGTCCGGATGGCCGAGATAGTTCGGCATGAAAAATGTGAACAATGCATAGAGCATCAGGAACACCACAATCGCGAAACCCGTCCTTCATCGTGTAATACGGATGGAACGGAACCGTATCCTGCCCGCTCTTCACGGAAACGCCGGTTGGATTGTTGTTGCCCGGCACATGCAAAGCCCAGATATGCAGGCCAACAATGCCGACCAGCACAAACGGCAGCAGATAATGCAGCGAGAAGAAGCGGTTCAGCGTTGGATTATCAACCGCAAAGCCGCCCCACAACCAGGTGGTGATCGAAGGCCCAACCAGCGGAATGGCCGAGAAAAGATTGGTAATGACCTTCGCCCCCCAAAAGCTCATCTGTCCCCAGGGAAGCACGTAACCCATGAAGCCAGTCGCCATCATCAGCAGGAAAATCAGGCAGCCGATCATCCACAAAACCTCACGTGGCGCCTTGTAGGAACCGTAATACATGCCGCGGAACATGTGGATGTAAACCGCTATGAAGAACATTGATGCGCCATTGGCGTGCAGATAGCGGATCATCCAGCCACTGTTCACATCGCGCATGATGTGCTCGACGGAATTGAACGCCAGGTCGACATGCGGCGTATAATGCATCACCAGAATGATGCCGGTGATGATCTGCGCAACCAGCATGACAGCCAGAATGCCGCCAAACGTCCACCAGTAATTCAGGTTCTTGGGCGTCGGAAAATCCATGGCCGTCTCTTTGAGAAGGGCATAGATCGGCAGCCGCTCATGCATCCATTTGCCGAATGCGGAAGTTGGTTGGTATGTCGAAGGTCCGCTCATATTTGCTTATCCAATCTGGATTTTCTTTTCAGCGATGAATTTGTACTGGGGCACAGGCAGGTTTTCCGGTGCCGGACCTCTGCGAATGCGGCCTGCAGTGTCGTAGTGTGAACCATGGCACGGGCAGAACCAGCCACCTGTTTTCACATTCCCTTCAACAACTGCAAAGTCGCCGTCATTGCCAAGTGGCACACAGCCCAAATGCGTGCACACCGCCATCATCACGAGGTAATTTTCGGTGGCCCCATTCTCGCCCGCAATGACGCGGTTTTCATCCGTGGCAGGATCCGTGTCCTTGACATTGGCGTTGCGGGCAATCGGGTCTTTCAGATCGGTCAGCGGCACCGCCTTCGCCGCTTCAATTTCAGCCTTGGTGCGATTGCGCACGAATACCGGGTTGCCACGCCATTTCAGTGTAATGGCCTGGCCTTCCGCGATGGGCGCAAGATCAACTTCCACGCTGGCCATCGCCTTGACCGATGCATCCGGGTTCATCTGGTTGATCAATGGCCAGGCAACCAGGGCAGCGCCCGCGGCACCGACCGCACCGGTAGCGACATACAAGAAGTCGCGCCGGGTAACATCGCCATGGCCGTGATGGCCGGAAACTTTTGAATGAGTGACAGTGGACAAGCTCAAATCCTTTGTGTTCGGGCAGCCGGCAAACGACCGGAAACCCCTACCCCAAAACCGCCCGCGTTTTGACACCGGATCGCCGCGAAGTCCAGCCATCAAGTGTCGCAGCGCCACAGCCCCGAAAAACCGGCTATAACGCGTGCCGAAATGATTGAAATTGCACTCTACCAGCCGGATATCGCCCAGAATGCCGGGACCATAGCAAGGCTTTGCGCCTGTTTTGGCCTGCCTTTGACCATCATCGAACCGGCGGGATTCGCCTGGGGCAGCACCAGTTTCCGCCGCGCCGGAATGGACTACCTGGATTTGGCCCTGATCAGGCGCGCCGGAAGCTGGGCTGCTTTCCGCGAATCCACTGCAAACCGGCGAATCATCCTGCTCACAACCAAAGGTGAAACGAGCTATCTCGACTTCCGCTATGAACCCGGAGACGTCCTTCTGCTCGGGCGGGAATCAGCAGGCGTGCCCCAGAGCATTCACGATGCCGCAAGTGCAAGGATCGTCATCCCAATAACCCCTCCTGCCAGATCGCTGAATGTGGCACTGGCGGCTGCTATGGTGACGGGAGAAGCGTTGCGGCAGTTGCAGCCTATTGTGAAATATGAACGGCCACCAACGAACGCGCTATTGTGCTGAACGCTTGAACCAATGCCGTGCTGTCGCTTGCGTTGAAGGCCATGGCTGGCGTTGACGCGCAATCACTCAACATTTGCAGCGACACAGGGTCTGTTACCTCCAGCGACACGGTATACACTGAAATTCCTGCAGCCTTGATGTTGCTGCACAATTCACTGGTTATTCCGTTAGCGATAACGCCCTGACTTGGCGAACCTGCCTCTGAATATTGCTTGTGCGACGAATAATCGGGCGCGAGTGTGTTTTTGCCGTCGGTCATCAGGATGAGTGCTTTGGTTGCCTTGTCTGCAACGACTTCGCTGGCCGTGCGTGCACCGGTTAGCGGTTCATTGGCATCAAGCACATTCCAGCCCCACAACAAGCCGACAGGTATGTAGGTTTCAGGCGAATGCTCCGGCTTCCAGGCAGCGCCCTTCTGGTTGTTCAACACATCCATCTTGTTGATGTCAGACTTCAGCGTGGCCAGGTTGTTTGTTAAAGGCGTAATTGGTTGCCCACACACGACTTCGTCCCAGCTGTCATTGTTCAATAGTCCGACATAGCGATCTGATAACGTGCCAATGCTTGTGTCGTGACCTGAACTCCTCGACCCGACACAGCCTTCCCAAAACCTTTTGATTGTATAGGTGATCAAAGGTCCTGTTTGCGCCCATTCACATATTTGCTGCGATGTGCCTGCCACGCCATCAATGGGTTCGTTGTGGCAGTTTGAAGACATCCACTGGATTTCGGTGATCGTTTCGGTGAAATCGGCGGGGACATCAACCCACATGTCATTTCTGTGGCTCATCCCGACATTCACATAGTCTGAGAATGGAACGATTGCGGCCTTGACGTCTGATGAGCTGCTGCTGTTGGCATAGATTTGATCAAGCAATGCATTTGCAGCACTTTTGAGTGCTGGAAGTCGTCCTTGGGCCGACATCGAGAATGTATTGTCAAGCACCAAAGCGACTTCCAGCGCATTGCTGCCAGCTTGCACTTCCGAATGGCCACCAATATCCATAGACTGGATGCCAGCCAGACTCATCAGGCTCGTGTCGAGCTGGCCACTGACAGAAACAGATACTGCACCAGTCTTCTTGTCATACTCAACTTTGACTTCATTCACATGCGCAACTGCAGTGTCTATGCCATTGGCAGCCAGATACTGGTTGACAACTTCCTTCGCTCTGGCTTCAGAGAGGTTTGGATCTTTTGCAGCCGCAAGTGCCGCTGCATCTGTTGCCGCCTGGATCGCCGATTTTGCCGAACTCGCACGGGAATAATCAACAGCGGCTCCCACAGCGATGCACAGCGGAAAACCCGCCAACGCCATCATCATGGCCACATTGCCACCAGAATGTCTTAGAAAACGCCGCGCGGTCTGAAACATTGATGCTACCTCTTGCTCCAAAGTTAAACTTACATGCGAGGTGCTAATCTTGCGTGACGGAACAGACTTAAACGTGGGTTAAGAACTTCGTTAAAATCAGCGCGCCAGATGCATCGTTGCCAGTTGCCTGCCAATGTTGAGGAACGCGGCTTTCAGGGATGCGCTGTCCGTGGCATCGAAAGCCATGTCGGGTTCGGACGCACAGGCGACAAGCATCGACTTCGCATCGTCGTCGTCCACTTTGAACGCAACGGTGAATATCTTGATGTTGTCCGCCTTCACATTGTTGCAAAGTTTCGCGGTGAGCACATCGGCTTTTGCCCTGTCGTTACCGTCATGTATTGGCAGTTTCCTTGGCTGAAACAGTGTTGGCCCCGTCTGTCATCAGCACAAGGACTTTTTGCCCACCGAGTTCTGCCAGCTGCCTGGGTTCCTTGGCGTCAGCAAATGGATGATCCGCGTTGAGCAAGTTCCATCCCCACAACAATCCGGCCGGAATATACGTGCTTCCTTCGGCATCCATCGTCGCCGATCTTGTGTCATGATCGCCTTGCGGTCAGTGGTCAAATTCAACAATGGTTCACCGCAGTTCTCTCCGCCAACCGGCGTGTACTTGTCGAAACTATTCATCCGGATGCTTTCATCCTGCGGGCTGGGCCGGGACCCGACACATCCTTCCCAGTTTGTTCCAGCGGGGTATGTCTTGTTGTCCAGCCAGCCGAGTGTCTTCGTTCCCACGCCTATATTCACATATTCCGAGAACGGCACTATACCAAGTGCAAGATAGGCAGCCGTCTTTTCGCTTCCGAGCACTTCATCGACCAGCATCGTAGCCGCAGCCTTCAGATCGGCAATTTTTTGCCCTTTCATCGAACCTGTGTTGTCCAGAACCAAGGCCACTTCCAGCGCAGTGATGCCAATTCCGATCTCGGCAACCGCCCCGACATCCATAGAACTGATGCCGCCGAGTTTCATCATTGCGGTATCCAGATTGCCCAAAACCGACACAATCACATTCTTGCTGACCGGATCGTACTTCACAGAAATTTCTGAGAGCGAACTAAGGGCTTCACTTGCCTTGTTCAGGCGGAGATAGTTCACCACGCGCGCCTTGAGTGTTGCCTCTCCCTTTCCTTGAATGATGTCTGCCACAAGCGCCTTGTCAGCCAGCGCCCCCAACGCCGCAGAATCGACTGCTGCCTGCAAATTTGCTTTCGCCTGGCTTGCACGCGAATAATCGACTGCTGCACCTGCGGCCAGCATGAGGGGCAAGGCTCCAAGCGCAAATATGATCGCTGTGTTGCCTGCGGCATCAGAGATGAAACTACGTAAGCCCCGAAACATTCCGTCCTCGCCCAACTTGTAGGTAGACGTTAACAGGCCCGAATTAACACCTGCAGATGGGATTGCTTCAAATTTGAATAGATTGACCGATTTTACGTGGCAATGTGTATCGAAGCCACTGATCGCGCGACTTATTTGAAGGAGTTCACTAACGAAGTCTTGTCCAAACTTGGCATTTCCAAATCAAACACCTTCCCCGTAAGCATGCGAGACACTGTGTCCTCTACAGCAACCCCATTCCAGTCTTATAAGGTTGCAGACAATAATTTCTGGTTGAGACAATCTATCGAAAAGCCAACCTGTGCCTTGAACCACGAACGAGCCCAACGCCCATGAACATTCAATGCGACTCATACAGACCGACGGCAAGCAACTGGTTTGAAACCCTGCGCGATGCTATTGTTTCAAGTCTTGAGGCGTTGGAAATCGAATACGCGCCAGACGAAGAGCCTGCCCGGGCAACGCGCAAACCATGGTCGCGAGATAACGACGGTGGTGGCGGCTTGATGTCCATGCTGCACGGCAGGTTGTTTGAAAAAGCGGGTGTCCACACATCGACGGTGCATGGAGAATTTTCACCGGAATTCCGCAAACAGATCCCAGGTGCCGAAGAAAACCCGGAATTCTGGGCATCAGGAATTTCCCTGATCATCCATCCCCGCAATCCGAATATTCCTGCTGTCCATATGAACACGCGCTTTGTGAACACGACAAGGGCCTGGTTCGGTGGCGGCGCTGACTTGACACCAGTACTGGATCGTCGGCGTAACCAGACTGATCCTGATAGCATTTCGTTTCATGCGGCGTTCAAGGCAGCATGCGACATGCACTCTGTTGCTGATTATGACCGCTACAAGAAGTGGTGTGATGAGTACTTTTTTCTTCCCCACCGCAACGAGATGCGAGGTATTGGAGGAATTTTTTTCGACTATCTCAACTCCGGCAATCGCGCAGCGGATTTTGAATTCGTGAAAACCGTCGGCCAGACATTTAATTCGATCTACCCGCAGCTGGTCCGCCAGAACATGCATAAGCCCTGGACACAAGCAGACCGGGAGGAACAACTCATCCGCCGCGGACGCTACGTGGAGTTCAACCTGCTTTATGATCGAGGGACACTGTTCGGCCTGAAAACCGGCGGAAACGTGGAAAGCATCCTGTCGTCCATGCCCCCTGAAGTAAAATGGCCATAACCAGAAGAGAAAATAATGGACCTGCGCAACGGCTTCGATATCAAACGCTACATCCGCAACATTCCGGACTATCCCAAGCCCGGCATCATGTTCCGCGACATCACGACTTTGCTGGCAGACCTTCACGGTTTTCGCGCCGCTGTTGATGAACTCGCCTGGCCATTTCTCAAGGGCAATATCGACTATGTCGCAGGCATCGAAGCGCGCGGCTTCATTCTGGGCGGTGCCGTGGCCCACACCTTGGGTCGCGGCTTCATTCCGTTGCGCAAGAAGGGGAAACTTCCGTCTCGCGTCATCGGACAGGAATACGCACTCGAGTACGGCGTAGACACCATCGAGATACATGCCGACGCAATTTCGAACGGTGACCGCGTTCTCTTGATCGATGACCTGATAGCAACTGGCGGCACAGCAGGTGCCGCAATCGACCTTATCCGAAAATCCGGTGGCGAAGTCGTTGCCGCAGCTTTCGTCATTGATCTGCCGGAGCTTGGCGGTGCGGCCAGGCTAAGGGCCAAGGGCGTCAAGACCCATACATTGGTGAGTTTCGAAGGTCATTGACGCGCCACAATGATCTTCGAAGTGAATGAAACAACCAGTGTGCCATCGACTTTGTGTCCGCTGCATCTTGCGGAGATCAGCCCCCATTGCGGGCGTGATCTCATGAGTCGACAGGTCGTAATTTCGGTAGCGTAGGAAATGACATCACCGGGGTAGACAGGCACAGGCCACGCAATGTCTTCAAGGCCCGGCGACGGGCCGATCTCAGGCAACGGCAATCCATCCGCTTCTCTCGCCGCGCGCGCTGCAGAATTCGTTTCGACAAAGCATGCCATCCATCCGCTGCAAACATGAAAACCAGCCGCCACTTTGCGTCCCATCAATCCTGACTCTGCATTGCTGGCATTCAAGTGAAACGGAACTGGCGCAAACTTGGCGACATACGCAGCGATATTCGCGTCGGTAAAACAATAAGTCCCCAGCTGCGCCGAATATCCCGGCTCCAGCTCCTCAAGAAACCGTCCCAGCATCAGTCCCTCATCCGCATGAAGAACATGCCAGTCATCTCGATTTTTCTTTCCCCAAAGTGATTGGCTAGAAACGCGGCAAACTTGAGAATGCCAACTCCAGGTTTCGATTTGGATTTGCGCAAGTCAGTCACCACAAACTCACCGGAAAGACTGTCGCCACCATAAACTGGTTTCAGCCATTTCACTTCGTCCATGCCACGCGACCCAAGAACCGCAGACCGCGAAAGAAAGGCATCACAGCAAAGCCGGATCATCAACGAACAGGAATGCCACCCACTCGCTGCCAATCCTCCAAGCAGGGAAGTTGCAGCTGCTGCTTCGTCAAGATGGAAGGGTTGCGGATCGAATTGCTGCGCGAATGCAATGATCTCTTCCTTCGACACCAGCGTCGGCCCAAGTTCTATCACCTGTCCTTGGCGAAAATCTTCAAAGTGGAGCAGACCACTCAAGTGTTGAACCGGAAGTGCATCACGTCACCGTCAGCAACGACGTAATCCTTGCCTTCAAGCCGGAACTTGCCGGCAATTTTCGAACCCGCCTCGCCATTGCCCGCGATGTAATCATCATAGCCGATGGTCTCGGAGCGAATGAAGCCTTTCTCAAAGTCGGTGTGAATGACACCGGCCGCCGCAGGCGCTTTCGTGCCCTTGGTGATCGTCCAGGCGCGCGCTTCCTTCGGTCCAACTGTAAAATAAGTGAGAAGACCAAGGAGCGCATAGCCTTCCCGGATCACACGATTGAGGCCTGGTTCGCTGAGGCCAACAGCGTCAAGATAGTCTTTCTGGTCAGCCACTGGCAGGATTGCAATCTCGCTTTCAATCTTGGCCGACACGACAACTGCCTTGTTGCCTTCCTTGGCTGCAAACGCCTTCACGCGTTCTGAAAATTCATTGCCCTTGTCGGCGGCACCTTCTTCGACATTGCACACATAGAGAACAGGTTTCGATGACAGCAAGCCAAGTCCCCGGAATGTCATTTCTTCATCGGACGAGCGTTCCACCAGTCGCGCGGGTTTTCCGTCACGCAAAAGAACCAGCGCACGCAACATCAGATCCGCCAGTTCCTTCTGCTCCTTGTCGCCCTGCTTGCCTTTCTTTTCTGCAGCTGGCTGGCGCTTCTCCAGCGAATCCAGATCGGCCAGCATCAGTTCCGTTTCGATAACTTCGATGTCGGAGACAGGATCAATCTTGCCGGACACATGTGTGATGTCCCCATCTTCAAAACAGCGCACCACATGGGCAATGGCATCGGTCTCGCGGATATTGGCGAGGAATTGATTGCCCAGGCCTTCGCCTTTCGACGCACCCTTCACGAGACCGGCAATGTCGACAAAAGTCAGCCGCGTTGGAATGATCTGCTGCGAGCCCGCAATCGCCGCGAGCTTTTCCAGCCGCTCATCCGGCACACCGACATCGCCAACATTTGGCTCAATCGTGCAAAATGGATAATTCGCCGCCTGCGCCGCCGACGTTTGCGTCAACGCGTTGAACAGTGTCGACTTGCCGACATTTGGCAAACCAACGATGCCACATTTGAAACCCATGATAATTTACCTTCAGCAATTCGATTTTGATGTGCGCCGTCAGATATTGGATAGCGCAGCGGACTACAATGAGAAGTTTGCGACACGTCTCTAGACGCAAACAATTTTTGCACCATGGTCCGCCGTTGCCGCAAATTTCTTGTCTGTCGTATAAAGAGGAATTTTGAGCGCATCTGCCAAGGCGATGTAGCTCGCATCGTAGTAGGTGAAGTTCCTTCGCAGTTTCCAGATTTCCGCCGCTAAGTGCCGAGCATCGTGAAGTTCGATGCGCAAGTTGCGCAACAACTCAAAACATTGCTGGGCACGCCTGTCGGAAACAGCGCCCTGCAAGTTGTATCGGCGTAGCACGGAGCCAATTTCAAACTCGATCAGGCTTGGTGCCACCAAAATATCCTGTGTTGCTAGCAATTCCTGTAAATCCGGGCGTTGCGCGGCAGTTAGCAAATATTGGGCAATGATCGACGCATCAACAGCAATCAACGCGAACCTCTGTCTTCGCGGATGGCTTGGACAATTTCGTCACTGGTTATCGCAACCGGCGGCAATTTTGCGGCCTGCTCCGACCACTCTTTCAAAGTCGGCCTTTGGACCTCCAGCTCAAGCAACCGCTTGAGGTAGTCTGTCAACGTCATATCGTTCTCTGCCGCCCGCATCTTCAGTTTGCGGTGCACAGCCTTGTCAACATTCCGGATCTGGATGTGTGTATTCATGTGCGTAACATGAATTCATGCGCACTACATGTCAAGGGGTTTGGGCGATTTCGGCGGCGGCGGATTGACAGCCAGATGCACCTTGCTCTGGAACGGCGCATCCTCACCCCTCACCAACATTTCGGCATTGTCTGCCACGGCATTCAGCATGGCCACAAGCCATTGTTTGTCGCTTTTGGCAAAATCACCCAGGACGTGAGGCAATACGAAATTCTTGTCACCGGGATGGCCAATACCCAATCGCACACGTTTGAAGTCCGGCGAAATATGCGCGGCAATGGAACGGATGCCATTGTGTCCGGCCGCACCCCCGCCGATCTTCACGCGTACCTTGCCGGGTTCCAGATCGAGCTCGTCGTAAAACACAATGACTTGATCAAGCGGCACATCATGAAATCGCGCTGCCTCGCCAACGCTGCGGCCGCTCTCGTTCATGAATGTTTGCGGCTTGAGCAATAACACTTTTTCGCCGCCAAGTTTGCCTTCGGAAATCTCGCCCTGGAACTTCTTCTTCCATGGACCGAAGTGATGAACAGTTGCAATCACATCCACCGCCATGAACCCGACATTGTGGCGGTTGGATGCATACTTCGCTCCCGGATTGCCGAGGCCAACAAACAGAAACATGTGGTCTCCTTCCAGCAATATGTCGACACCAGGCGGCTATATGCGAATGACCATACACCCGCAAGTTTTTGCAGGACTTCTAAAAACAAAACGGCGGGCCATTTCTGGTCCGCCGCTTCCAATACGAAAAATGAAACTGTTACTTCTTCTTTGCAGCAGGTGCCGCAGGAGCCGCACCCTTGGCAGGAGCAGCGCCCTTCGCCGGAGCGGCACCCTTGGCAGCGGACGCAGCATCCGGGGCCTTCTGCGCCGTAGCCGGCACTTCCGCAGTAGCCGGAGCATCCGCAGCAACCTCTTCTTCCTTGGCCTTGGTTGAAAGCGTGATCAACGTCACGTCTTCACGCACCGCCGAGGTGACCCGGTCAGGCAACTTGATTTGTGAAAGATGGATGTTCTGGCCAATCTGCATCGCAGAAATATCGACCATGATCTCATCCGGAATGAAGTCGGCCGGGCAGTAAAGGTTGACCGTGTGTGACACGATGTTCAGCGTGCCGCCAGCCTTGAGACCGGGAGCAACGTCCTGGCCTTTGAAGTGAACCGGAATTTCTACCGCGATGCGGGCATCCTTGCCGAGGCGCAGGAAGTCAACATGGATGATACGATCCTTCACCGGCTCAAACTGCACATCGCGCGGGATGGCGCGAACCGTCTTGCCATCAATGTCGAGGTCGACAAGCGTGGACAGGAATCGACCCGTTTCGACATGCGGCAGCACGTTCTTGTAGGTCAAAGAAATGAGCTGCGGGTCCTGCTTGTCTCCATACACCACGCCAGGGACATTGCCCTCGCGACGCACGGAACGAGCGGCCCCCTTGCCAGCCTGACTGCGTGAAGCAGCCTTGATCGTTACGATTTTCGACATATATTCAATCCTTTAAATGAAAACCCGACCTCCCTCCAGGGGTGGACGACGCCGGGATGGTTGGGCCTATAAGCGAAACCGACCGGAAACGCAAGTTTGGGCCAAATGCGGTACTGCACCAGTTTGAATTTCAAAGGCGCGTCATTGACACCTGCGATGCATTGTCTGCATTCGAAGCAACAGCAGTCGAAAATTAGGGCGTCTAATCTGCCGCTCAGGGCCATGAGCAGAAGTGATCCAATTCTCATGCAGTTGACATAGGTTAAGATTTTTTGTGAATAGCCTTCTATCTTAGAGAGGCTTCAAGCATGAAATTCGGCACAAGTTTAGTAAAGACCGTCAGCTCTTCAGAAGTCCATAGATTCAGCAAGGTGATCCAAGCTGAAATCAAAATACTTGAGGGGCTTGGGGTCGAAGGTGATGCACATCTTGGCGTCACAGTTAAACATCGGTCTCGAGTGGCAGTTGATCCAACTCAGCCTAATCTTCGACAAGTCCACCTGATCCCGTTTGAACTTTTTGACGAGCTTCTTCATGAAGGTTTCAAAGTCGCTCCAGGCGACCTAGGTGAAAACATAACGACCAGCGGTATTGATCTCATTTCATTGCCAAAGAGAACAATTTTGAAAGTTGGAGAACGAGCCGTTTTGGAAGTTATGGGTCTTCGAAACCCATGCGCGCAGATTGATAATTTTAAGTCTGGACTGCTCAGCAAAGTGGTTAAACGCGATAATGATGGAAATCTCATCCGCAAAGCCGGTATTATGTGCATCGCAAAAGCCAGCGGACGTGTTCAACCAAATGACTTGATAAAGATAGTATTACCGAAGCCACCATTTGAAAAGTTGGAGCGCGTCTAGAATTTCACCGCGTTTATACGTTAGGGCCTAAATCAAGTGTCTATGACTCAGTTGGGTCAAACTTGTCGGTTTGATAATGTCCGCGGGATGTCAGCTTACGGCATGGAAGCGAG
Organism: uncultured Alphaproteobacteria bacterium; assembly: GCA_963738595.1. Taxonomy (GTDB): domain Bacteria; phylum Pseudomonadota; class Alphaproteobacteria; order Rhizobiales; family Aestuariivirgaceae; genus Aestuariivirga. Next base: position 241,996 of record CAVTXF010000005.1, on the reverse strand, counting down.
TGAGCTTTGGATTTTCCTGATCGGAAATTTGGGCCATTAGAATACATTGGTGACTCATTTCAAATTTGTTGTTCAAGTTCATTTCTGATTTCGTCTGCAAGCGCGAAAAAGCGTTCACGAACCTCCAAGGCATAGGGGTTTGCGCGCTCGATGGCATGGAATACACTGGGCGCATCGTAGCGAACCATTTCTATAGCTTGAACCAGATGATCGAAGCTTGCCGTTGTCAGCCGCGTCGGCAATGGTTCCATTTTGATCAATACTTTTGCAATCAAATGGGTGACTCCTTGCACAAGAGCTGCTTCTTTGTCGTGATCTTCGTGGTGTTGTGAAAAATACTTTTAAGCCGAGAAACCGTCGCAAAAAGGCGGCGATACGTGAAGTTGATCGCCCCCGAATGTGACAAACTGCGATTTTGCGCCCGCGAATGCCATTTCTTGCACTCTGTGGCCCAAACAACGGATGCGTTCCAACAATTTCAACGTGGGCTGGAAGTTCTTGAAGCATCACTTCCGTAGGATTTACCTTTACTGAGCCAACATCAACAACAACAGAACCCGGCTTGAGTTGATCTTTCAAACTCGTGATCACAAATTTAAAGTCACTGACTGGAACTGCAAGAATGATGAGGTCGCAGCGACTTACATCGGCAAAACTTCCAATGGTGACACGGCCTTGAAAATCATCGGTTAGGTGATGCACTGCGGGGTCTATCAATACAATCGTAAAATAAGGACACAACTGTGTCGCAATAAGTTTCCCGAATGCGCCGAATCCGACAATGCAGATAGAAGAGACAGATATATTCATCGCACTACTCCTTGGAGAAACTGCGATGCCGGAAAGTGTGATTGTATAAACCGCCGGAACGCAGCGGTTTTGCAAATTTAAGCGCCCGCCTTCATATTGAAGCCGGATAATAGCCTATCGAAAAAGGTATCATTTCTTGCGCACTGAATTAGCTAAGCTAAGAATGCTTGACCTGTCAATTACATTTTCGCGAAATATCTATAATGTCTCCTCAGGGTCATCAACGCATAATTTTCGGATATCGAGCGAGGTCCGCATTGCAATAGATCGCGCATAGACTTACGAATAAAAACGGCATCACATGCTCTTTCTATCGCAAGCAAATCCGCTGCCTAAAAATTCTATGCGGTCAACTTCTGAGGACGCACCAGTGCTCTCCAAGTTGAATTATCTTCTGGCTGCTCAGGATACGTAGGCACGCCATCTGGTATACTAAGCCAAGGCTGTTTTCGGGACGTCCATATATGAACTCCAGGTTCCAACCGATGGCTGTCGTCGAGCGTCCCAGCTCGAAGGACAATGAAACCGAGATGAAGCGAATTAGAACTGTAAATTCGTGTCAAGCAGTTAGCGCATCCGGTATTTGTTACAACAGCACCATTTGCTTTTTTAACCAGCCCGCGAATTGGTTCTCCAACAAGAGAAAATTTGACTCCAGCACGAACAAATGTAGTGCAAATGAACTACCTTGGCGGGTTTGGCAATCAAGACAGTGGCAGACATAAGGAACAAATCCGCTTTGATCGGCCACAGTGTACCGGAGCGCGCCACAAGCGCAGCCACCTTTTAGTTCAATTTGAGCAGCGGTGCCCAATTGGCGCTCCCAGTGATGATTGGCAAAGCCTAGCTTTGTTCGCATTTGTTACGCCCCTTGGGCGGCAAAGACAACTCACCACCAAACGGCAGCTTCGGGTCAATCACGTGAGTTCAGGCATGTCCCGTCCTTGACTGGTCAGGAGGCCAAATACGAAAATTCAAACTGACCCAAGACCCCAAATGCTATCAGCTACTATCAATCTTGAGAGTTGCCAACTCGCCCTTGACCTGTGCTATTCTCTTTTTCCAATTTCTTTCAAAGTGATGTATGCAAGATTACAACAGAATAATCAGCGACATTTATGACTGTGCCGCCAATCCGGATCTTTGGCCGGAAACCCTGAACCGCATGCGCGATCAATTGGATTGCGCTTATGTCATGACGTCCTTCGGCGATTTTTCTAACGTCGATCCCGGCAACCACCCCATATTCAACCTCAAGAGCAGCACATGGGATCAAAGCTGGTTCAAGAAACTGGAGCAGCACCTCCACACCATTCCTCACGTTGAAGTTCTGTATCGCAGCGGCATTGATCTGCCATGGATACAATCCGACTTCATCAGCCAGGAAGAAGTTCAACAAACCGATTTCTACAAGCAATGGGTAAAGCCGCAAAAACTGCTCGATTGTCTCAACATTCTGTTCATGGACCGCCAGTTGTTGCGTGGCGTCATTTCCTTCACCACGCCAGAAGGCGGAAGATTGTTCGGGGAAAAGGAGCGCGCATTTGCGCACTTCATCAGTCCGCACATGCGCCGCGCCATTGCGATCAACAGCATGGTCGACAAGAGCAACCTGGCCCTCTCGCTTTTCCGCAAGGTGCTGGATACGCTTTCCGTTGCCGTCTGCGTTGTAAGCACAGGCGGAAAATTGGCCTTCGTCAATTCAAAAGCAGAAGCTCTGTTGGCTGCAGGAACGCTTCTGCGCAAGATGAATGGCAAGCTGGCAACCGCCCGCATCGACATCACTGGCACGGCGCTTGATGATGCAATCGCACGCGGCATCAAAGGCGACACAGCCCTTGGCATTTCCGGCATCGGTGTCCCGCTCGTCAGTCTCGATGGCGAACGCGCCGCTGCATATGTGTTGCCAATCCGTGGAGACGACATCCGCAGCCAAATGGGCGATGGTCATGCCGTCGTCTTCATCGCTCAACGCGGCGAACAACAACCCATGGCCGTCGAAATCCTCCGTACACTGTTTGATTTGACCCCAATGGAAGCCAAGGTCGCCTACGCGACCTCACTCGGCGGAAATCCTAAATCAATCGCAACAGCCCACGGCATAGCAATCGACACCGTGCGCACACACCTCAAGCGGATTTACGTCAAGACCGATGTAACCGACAAAACCGCCCTCGCCGCACGCGTCAACGCCCTGATGCCGCCAATCAATGCGAACTGACGACCCAAACCGATAACTGGACGCCGTGATGTTGCCGAAAACGTGCTGGTCGCAATAAGTGCGCGTTGCCTTGTTGTTGTACGCAGCTTCCACCGCCGTCATCAGCGGATTGAGTGATCCTCTTGCGGATAGAGGCCCGCGCTGACGGCGCGTGTTCCCACGCCAGGAACGCCGCCTCGCTCTTTTCCGGTGCGGTTCAGTCGCGTCTTAAAGTTTCTGATGACGACTTTACTGAGCACTGATGATTTATTTTGCCCTAATTATCCAAGAAACTCCGCAGCTTCCTGCTCCTGCTCGGATGCTTCAGCTTCCGCAGCGCCTTCGCTTCAATCTGCCGGATGCGTTCGCGCGTCACCGAGAACTGCTGTCCCACTTCTTCCAGCGTGTGGTCGGTGTTCATGCCGATACCGAAGCGCATGCGCAGCACGCGTTCTTCTCTTGGCGTCAATGAAGCCAGCACCCGCGTCGTCGTTTCGCGCAAGTTTGCCTGGATGGCGGCGTCGATGGGCAGGATGGCGTTCTTGTCTTCGATGAAATCGCCAAGATGTGAATCTTCTTCATCACCCACCGGTGTTTCAAGCGAAACCGGCTCCTTGGCGATTTTCATCACCTTGCGAACCTTTTCCAGAGGCATCGAAAGCTTTTCCGACAGCTCTTCCGGCGTCGGCTCGCGACCGATTTCGTGCATCATCTGGCGTGACGTGCGCACAATCTTGTTGATCGTTTCGATCATGTGCACCGGAATGCGGATGGTGCGTGCCTGGTCGGCAATCGAACGCGTGATCGCCTGCCGGATCCACCATGTGGCATAGGTTGAGAACTTGTAGCCACGGCGGTACTCGAACTTGTCGACTGCCTTCATCAACCCGATATTGCCTTCCTGAATCAAATCCAGGAATTGCAATCCGCGATTGGTATACTTCTTCGCAATTGAAATGACGAGGCGCAGGTTCGCTTCCACCATTTCCTTCTTGGCGATGCGTGCTTCCCGCTCGCCCTTCTGCACCTTGCCGACAATGCCGCGGAACTCGCGGATTTGCAGGCCAGTGGCGGAAGCGAGTTCAAAAATTTCGTCGCGGATGACCTTGATCGAATCCTTCTCGTCGTTGACCCACTTCTTCCAGCCAAACTTGGCAATGCGCGCAACCCGCTTCAGCCAGTCCGGATCAAGTTCGTTCTTCTGGTATTCCTTCAGGAACTCGTCGCGCGGCACCTTGTATGTTTCAGCCAGACGCATCAAGCGACCTTCAAGGACATTCAGGCGCTTCGAGATTTCATACAGCTGTTCGACCAGCGCCTCGATACGCGCATTGTTGAGCGACAGCGACTTCACCATGTTGATGATGTCGTCCCGCAGTTTCTTGTAGCGACGCTCCTGCGATGGCGACAGGCCCTCGCCATCCGTCACCTCTTGCTCCTGCAGCTTGCGCAGCGATTTATAGAGGCGCGCAATTTCGTCGAAGACTTCGAGAACCTTGGGCTTCAATTCCGCTTCCATCGCGGAGAGTGACACGCCGAGATCATCGCCCTCATCATCATCATCATCTTCAATCGTCGGCTTGTCGAAATCTTCCGGCGAAAGCACGTCGGAATAATCATCCTCACCAAGCGAACGGCGCGGCGGTGGCGCTTTCCGCGATTCTTCTTTTTTCTTGAATTCCGCCCGCTTTAGTTCGGCCTGCTTGCGCACCTCTTCCTTCGGCGGGACATATGGCTGCGGCGTCTGCACGGCCTTGTTGGCCTTTGCATCAGGTCCGGCATAGGTTGCCTCAAGATCAATGATGTCGCGCAGGAGGATTTTACCTTCGTTCAATTCATCGCGCCAGATGATGATTGCCTGGAAGGTTAAAGGACTTTCGCAGAGGCCCGCAATCATCGCCTCGCGGCCAGCCTCGATACGCTTGGCAATGGCGATTTCGCCTTCGCGCGACAAGAGCTCGACAGCTCCCATCTCGCGCAGATACATGCGCACCGGATCATCCGTGCGGTCGGCGGGAAGTTTCGGTGCTTCCACCTTCATCAGCTCGGTGGACGAAGATGTCTCCTCTTCCACCTTGGCGACGATATTTTCGCTTTCCTCTTCGCTTTCGACCACCGTGATGCCCATTTCGGCAAGCATCGAATAGACATCTTCAATCTGGTCAGACGTCACTTCATCCGAAGGCAAGACTGAATTCAGTTCATCGAGTGTTACATAGCCACGCGCCTTGGCAGTCTTGATCAGCCGCTTGACCGCAGCATCATTGAGATCAAGCAAAGGCGAATCCTGACCGGCATCTGGCACTTCTGGCTCAGTCGCAGCAGGAGCTTCCTCCACGGGCGGCTGTGGTTCGGTTTCGGGCTTCAATGGTTTCGGTGGCCGGGCCATGGTTCAAAAGGTCCTGTGATTCGGTTGGGTATCAACCCAAAGAGAGTGATTCGGTAGGTGGGAGAGATGCGCCGAAGCGACTAAATTTGCATAAACGTCATTCGCTGGCCCGGCCCGATGCGATGCCGAAACCAGCAATTGTGGCCTCCGAGCCGGAAGCAGAAAGCAGTTGGTCACGCAGTGAGACAAGTGCGTTGAAATTTTCCTCTGATGGATCCTCACCAAAAGCAGCCTCGGCAGCCTTCAGCTCTCGGTCCAAAGTGACGGTTTTCCGGTGTATCGCGAACATCTGGCGGAGGCCTGTCCGGGCATCATCCAATGCAGCCGCAGGACCAAGGAACCACTCATTCAGACGTCTTGCCTGCATTTCAAGGGTTTCCAGCACAGTGCCATAGCCCATGTCATGCAAATGGCCTCTGAGGCGAGCCGGTTCAAGGGCTTCCTCTGAGGAAGCGTTATCTAGAATCTCTGCCCGCAGTGAGTCAAGCTCACTTGACATCAATTCGAATCCCGCAAATTCGTCCCACAATTCATGTAACAGGCTGGGATGATTGATAAAACTGAGCACAACCAGCTGCTCCCGACGTTCTGCCAGTGATTTTGCCGAAGATTGTGCCGCCAAAGCCCGCAATTGTGGTGAAGCAGGAGCCGGGACCTCCCAAATCTTCTGGCCGCGCTTGAGGAAGGGCTGCCGCGGCCCTCGTGGCGCAAACGGTGCCCGTGACAGCGTGGCCGTCCCAAACAACTTGCCAAACCGGTCTTTCAGATCATCGAAGTAATGCCGCCGAACCGTCTCATCACCAATAGTCTGAACAAGCTGCCGCAAGTCCTTCTCAAAGCTCGCTTTTCTCTCAGGTGTGGCGCGGTCGTTCTGGCCCAGTGCACGCTGCCACAATACCTCTGCCATGGGCTGGGCAGCCGCAACCACACCACGCACGGCTTCTGCCCCTTCCGCTCGGAGCAAATCATCCGGGTCTTTTCCTTCTGGCAGAAACACAAAACGCAGCGAATGCCCTGGCTGAAGCAAGGGCAATGCCAGATCCAGCGCCCGGTATGCGGCTTTAAGCCCCGCCCCATCGCCGTCAAAACACAGGATTGGCTCCGGCACAGTCTTCCACAACATGGCGAGCTGGCTTTCCGTCAAGGCCGTGCCCATCGGTGCCACTGTCTCGGCAAGGCCCGCGCGATGCATCGCAATCACGTCGACATAACCCTCAACCGCAATCAGCTGGCTCTTCTGATGCGCCGCAGATCGCGCCTTGTCGAAATTATACAGCACCTCGCTTTTGTGAAAAATCGGGGTCTCCGGCGAGTTCAGGTATTTTGCCGCCACATCTTTCGAAAGCGCCCGTCCTCCAAACGCAATGACCCTGCCCCGCGCATCGCGGATCGGAAACATCACCCGGTCACGGAATCTGTCATAGGCAACGGGAACATCGTCACCGGAAATCACCAGGCCAGCCTCGACCATCTGATCAAGCTCAACGCCTTTCGATGCAAGCTCCCCCCTCAGCCAGCCGCGATCATCCGGCGCATAACCCAATCCGAATTCCTTCTGGATCGTTGGCGAAAGGTCACGATCCGCAAGATAGCCCCGCGCCTTCGCGGCTTTCGCAGATTGCAATTCAGCGACGAAAAGCTTCTGCGCCATCTCCATGACGTCATACAAACTGGCGCGCTTTTCTTCGCGCCGCACCTCTTCCTCTGAGACAACAGGCATTGGCAACCCGGCCTCGGCGGCCAACTGCTCCACTGCTTCAGGAAATGGCATGCCGTCCTTCTCGACAAGGAACGTGAAGATGTCGCCCGATACCTTGCAGCCAAAGCAGTGATACCGACCTTTGCGATCATCAGCATGAAAGCTCGGCGATTTCTCACCATGAAACGGGCAGCACGCCCAATAGTCACCTTTGGCGGCCTGTGTCTTGCGCCGGTCCCACTGCACGCGCCGCCCCACCACAGATGAAATATTCACCCGGGCCCGGATCTGATCGAGAAATGATGGTGGAAATCGCATGGCGGCCTTGTAGCACAAACAATACGCCCGTCACATCAAGCACAAAAAGTCACAAAATCTTAACCGGACATCCTAACCCAACGTCAAGACAGCAGGTCCATGCTCACGCCCATGTTTGGTCTGGCAGTTCGTCTCGCAATAGGCATCACTTGCACTTTGCTGTATTTCTCAGAGGCACTCGGCCCAGGCCTCCCCAACTATGTGCTGACATTCGCAATGATCATGTCGGCGGCCTGGAAATGGGCATTCAGACTCGTGCGATTAATCACCGGAACCAGCGCAAGACTTTCGCGCAACATTCCTGCAGATGCAGTCGAACCAGGAATCAGCGATCACCTGGAAGAACGCATTCGCCAGGCAGCTCGGCAGTTCAATGAACCGGCTTCGGAACAATTCTCTACAAATTCTGTGAATCCTCCAAACGTTCCGTCACCTGCAACATTTGGAAAACGGCGTTAGCCGCACTTCCGTCACGGTTTGAACACGTGACAGTCACTGATCTTTACAAAACCGATGACCTTGCAAATTTGTAATGCAAAATCGCGCACTAATGCGAGTTACGTCAGTGACATGTCAGGTTACCCAACCTAGTTAGGTCACGCAGCGCACTGCGCCGCCTGAGCAATCAAAAGAAGGATTTCAAATATGAATGTTATCAAGAACTGCGGCATCGCCGCAGCGAGCGCAATTCTCTTGTCAACTGTCACCCTGGCAGCGCCAGCGCCGCAAGTCGTGAATGTCTCACTGCTCGGCGAAGCTGACCAGCCAATGTCCGTCAAGACCGATGCTGCAGTGGTAAAGTCGGGTCTGGTGGAGTTCATTGTATCGAACGATGCCATCGGCACTGACCATGAGGTTGTTCTGGTCAAACTGAAATCAAAAGACCAGAAAATCGCTGCAAATTCAAAAAATCACCGTATCGATGAAAAGCTGCTCAAAAGCATGGGCGAAGTCGGTGGCCTGAAGCCAGGCGACAAGGGAACCTTGAAAGTGAAGCTCGCAGCCGGAGACTATGTCTTGCTGTGCAACCACAAAAGCCATTACGAACTCGGCATGGCAACGCCCTTCACTGTCACCAACTGAGTTTTTTAATGTATGCACCGACAAAGCTGGCGCGGCTCAGGCCTTGCCAGTTTTTTGCTACCGTGACATCCTGCCTCCCATTCAACAGGAGGCGAACATGGCAATCACCAAAAAAGTCTACACAGCAGTCGGCACGGCATTGGGCGGTCGCGGCGGCGGCACGGCAAAAACCGACGACGGCATGCTCGACCTCATCATTGCACATCCCGTTGCAATGGGTGGCGATGGCAAAGGCACCAACCCGGAACAACTATTCGCAGTCGGTTATTCCTCCTGCTATCTCGGTGCGATGAAATTCGCCAATAGCAAGGAAAAGAAGCCATTGCCTTGGTCACCGAAAAATTCGGTAACGGCGCATGTGTCTTTCGGCCAGCGCAAGGACAAAAAAGGGTTCGGCATCGAAGTCAAACTGGAAGTGAAACTCGAAGGCCTGACCAAGGCGCAAGCAACATCATTGGCAAAGAAGGGCCACATCATTTGCCCTTATTCCGACGCGATAAGGAAAAATGTCAAGGTGACGACCAAGATCGTCTAGCGCCGCGCGGCAAAGAACTCGCGCAACAGCAGGCTGGTCTCTTCTTCCGCAATGCCGGAATAGACCTCCGGCTTGTGATGGCATGTCGGGTGATCGAAGAATCGCACACCGCTTTCAACGGCGCCCATCTTCCCATCCGTCGCGCCAAAATACAGCCGCTTGATGCGCGCAAACGAAATCGCTGCCGCACACATCGCACAGGGTTCAAGTGTTACGTAAAGATCGCAATCAACCAGCCGCTCTGACCCCAGAATTGCAGCTGCTTGCCGAATGACATTGATCTCTGCATGCCCCGTTGGATCCTTGCGCTCCATCGTCTTGTTGCCAGCCGCCGCAACAATCTTTCCGGATGGATCGGTAATGACAGCACCCACAGGCACTTCGCCGCGGGCAGCAGCAGAAAGCGCTTCATCAAGCGCCGCTTTCATGGGAAGCGAGAGTGGTGATTTCATAGCCCTACCCAAACGCGAACTACGCAAATTATTCAAGCAAAAAATGCGCAACCGCTATTTACAATCGCTGTGACTGCGAATAGCGAAACGTCATGCGCATCATCGGTGGAACACTGCGAAGCCGCACCCTGAAAGGCCCGGCAACGCCCGGAACGCGGCCAACATCAGACCGTGTCCGCGAGTCGCTATTCAATATCCTCGCCCATGGCATAGAAGGTTTCGAATTCGAAGGTGCCCGCGTCCTCGACCTGTTTTCAGGAACCGGAGCACTTGGCTTCGAGGCAATTTCGCGCGGCGCAAAATTCTGCCAGTTCGTTGATGATGATGCAAAAGCCCGTGGCGTGATCAGGGACAATGCAGATAACCTCGGCGTGATTGGCCTCTGCAAGATCTGGCGGCGTGATGTAACACAGCTCGGCCCCTGCGCGCCGCAGTCGCCATACTCCATTGTCTTCGTCGATCCACCATACAACAAGGGCCTCGGCGAAAAGGCTTTGGCCTCTGCTGTTGCAGGTGGCTGGATGGCCTCAGGCGCAATTGCCGTTCTCGAAGAAGCTGAGCGCGCCGCCGTGAAAGAAATTGTGGGGCTCACCCTTATCGATCAGCGCACTTATGGCGACACGCAAATCAGGTTGTACCGCGCAGTCTAACCGCTCCACTTGTCCCGCATCGTCACCAGTTCCTCCGCCGCCGTAGGGTGCACGGCAAGAGTAGCATCAAACTGCGCCTTCGTGGCACCGCAAGTAATGGCAATGCCAAGCAGCTGTGCCATTTCGCCGGCATCAGGCCCGATGATGTGACAACCGAGAACCTTGTCGCTCTCGCCATCAACAACAAGTTTCATGAACGTCCGTTCGTCACGGCCTGAAAGCGTGTGCTTCATCGGCCTGAAACTCGTCTTGTAGATATCAATGGCCTTGTGGGTCTCGCGTGCTTTATCTTCACTGAGCCCCACGGTGCCGATTTCCGGTTGAGAAAAAACTGCTGTCGGGACAAGTGAATGATCGACAGAAACTGGCTTGCCACCAAACACTGTATCCGCAAAGGCATGCCCCTCGCGAATGGCCACCGGCGTAAGGTTGACGCGGTTCGTGACGTCACCAACGGCATAAATATTATCGACCACGGTTCTTGACTGCGCATCAACAGGAATGGCGTGATGTGCATTTCGCACTATACCCACACTCTCAAGCCCAATGCCATCTGTATTGGGAATTCGCCCCGTGGCGAACATGATCTGGCTTGCGCCGAACGCGGCACCATCATTCAGAGTTACACGCACACCATCACCTGATCGCACGATTTCGGCGACATCGGAATGTACGCGGATTTCAATCCCCCTCTTCTTCATTTCGGCCGCAACATGGTTGCGCACCTCCATGTCAAAGCCACGAAGGATTTGTTCGCCGCGATAGACAAGAACCGTTTCAACACCGAGTCCGTTGAAAATTCCGGCAAACTCGACAGCAATATAGCCACCGCCAACAATCACTATGCGTTTTGGCAATCGTTCGAGATGAAACGCTTCGTTGGAAGTAATCGCAAATTCATGTCCGGGCAAATGTCGCGGCACAAAAGCAGTGGCACCAGTGGCAACAAGAATATACCTGGCCGTCACCTCACGCCCCGACGCGAGCCGCACGGTGTTGCGATCCTTGATCACCGCACGTTCCTGAATGATCTGCCCACCCGAACTTTCAATGCCGCGAATATAGGCCTTGTTCAGCCGGTCAATTTCCCTGTCCTTGTTTTCAAGGAGTATTTGCCAATCAAACGACACCTTCTCGCTGGACCAGCCAAAGCCAACGGCATCCTCAAACTCTTCGGCAAATTTGGACGCATAAACGAACAGCTTCTTCGGCACACACCCGCGAATGACGCAGGTGCCGCCAACGCGATACTCTTCTGCCACAGCAACCTTGGCACCATGCTTGGCTGAAATCCGCGCCGCCCGCGTTCCGCCCGAACCCGCACCAATGACGAAGAGATCAAAATCAAACATCACGTCTTCACAAACTTCTGGACACCCTTGTCAGTGCCCATGAAGATGATTCCGGAAATGCCGATAAACAATCCGTTGTTCACAACACCAGGAATATTGTTGAGCATGAATTCAAGCCTGCCAGGATCTGTGATTGATCCACAGTTGCAATCAATGATCATGTTGCCGCTATCCGTCCGGATCGGCTTGCCATCCTTTGTGCGCAAAGTCATTTTCGTCTTCATTTTCAGAATCTCGAAAGCGCGCTCGATCTTCCAAGCTGTTGCTTTCACACCAAACGCGGTCACTTCAACCGGCAAAGGAAACTTGCCCAGTGTCTTCACTTGCTTTGATTGGTCCGCGATCACCACCATGAACTTGGAGGAACTCGCAACAATTTTTTCGATCAGCAGCGCTCCGCCGCCCCCCTTGATCAGGCGAAAATCTGAATCAAACTCATCGGTCCCGTCCACGGTCACATCAAGGAACGGCTCCATGTCGAGCGACACCATCTTGAGCCCGAGCGCCGATGCACGGTCAAATGTTGCCTTCGACGTCGCTACACATTTGACATCAAGACCGTCTTTCGCCCGCCTGCCAAGTTCATCGATAAAGTAATTCGCAGTGGAGCCCGTGCCGAGGCCAACTTTCATGCCCGATTTGACGTATTCAAACGCAGCAAGTGCTGCAGCTTTCTTTTGTTCTTCAGTCTTGTTCACTGCCATTTTGCAAACCCTTCCGTGGCATCAATCTTGATGGCGCTCAAGTGTTTGGGCGGCAAAATCACCAGATCGACAAATCTGCGAGACTCATACTCATAACCCCCGGCCTCTGCAAAGTCTCCGGCAGATTGGTCAAATGTTACGTACTTTTCCTTGAACAGCCTGTGGCGCGACAGCTTGGCCGGATAAAGCATCCCTATTTGCGGTAAAATGTAACATAGCTGTCGATACCTGTTCCAGATCAGCCGTTCGAAAAGTCGGGGAGAATAGCGTTCGACATTGAACGGACCATTTGCGACCTCTTCCTTCATCAATCGTTCCGCAAGCGCGGTGCCCGGCAACACAAGCCAGAGAACGGATACTCCAAAAGCTTCCCAATCCCGTGTCCGCTGCAGAAATTCTGTTTCTGAAATATGTGAATCCTGAACCTCGACCGCATAAGACCTCGTCCCTCTGCCACTCTTGCGCCAGATAATGACATCGGTCCTGCGGTCTGGCAGATCGGAAATAACCGCACGGGGGAAATTCTTCGCGCGCTCATCTGCAAGCGTCCACTCATAGGCAACATCGAATCCACGCCGCCGATACTCTTCGCCCACCAGCTTCTTGGCCGCACGGTGCTGCGGACCTTCACCTTCGGACAAGCAGTTCTTCAGAACCAGATGGTAGAAATGCGCAACCCATCCCCGCCTGCGTCGCACATGCAAGATGGCACCGCAGGCAGGGCATTGGTAGTCAACCGTTTTTGCTGCAAGATCAGCCTCAATTCTCTGTCCATCTTGCAACGCGACCAGCATTTATTTCCCGAGCCCGCCCATGAGCATGTATTTCACTTCGACATATTCGTCCATGCCGTGTTTGGAACCTTCGCGGCCCAGCCCAGACTCCTTTACGCCACCAAACGGAACTTCTGCAGTCGACATGATGCCCTCATTGATTCCGACCATGCCATATTCCAGCGCTTCGCCAACGCGCCACACCCGGCCTATGTCACGGCTGTAGAAATAGCAGGCAAGGCCGAACTCAGTGGCATTCGCCGCAGCAACGACTTCCTCTTCCGTCTTGAACTTGAACAGCGGTGCAACGGGGCCAAACGTTTCTTCGCGAGCCACAGCCATGTCGGCAGTAACGCCTGTGATTATCGTCGGCTCAAAGAAATTGCCGCTGATCAACTTGCCACCTGCAATAACTTTTCCGCCCTTGTCCACGGCATCGGCAATGTGTTCTTCGACTTTCTTGACGGCGGCTGCATTGATCAACGGGCCAGTGGTGATGCCATCCTGTACACCATTGCCGACGTTTAGTTTTTTCACAGCATCAGCAAGCTTCGCAGCGAAGGCATCATAGACACCTTCCTGCACGTAGAGCCGGTTGGCGCACACGCAAGTTTGCCCGTTGTTGCGATACTTGGATGCCATGGCACCGGCAACAGCTGCATCGAGATCAGCGTCGTCAAACACGATGAACGGCGCATTGCCGCCAAGCTCCAGCCCCATCTTCTTGATCGTCGGCGCGCATTGCTGCATCAGCAACCGGCCGATTTCTGTGGAACCCGTAAACGTCAACCCGCGAACAATCGGATTGGATGTCATTTCCGCACCAATCTCACGTGCCGACCCGGTGATCACCGAAAACACCCCACCCGGAATGCCGGCACGTTCGGCGAGTTCGGCCATGGCCAAGGCCGAAAGCGGAGTCTCTCCAGCAGGTTTGCAGACCATGGCGCAACCTGCAGCAAGGGCAGCACCGGCCTTGCGGGTGATCATGGCATTCGGAAAATTCCAGGGCGTGATACAGGCAATGACTCCAACCGGCTGTTTGATGACAACAGCACGCGCATTGGGCCATGGCACCGGGACCGTTTCGCCATAAACACGACGCCCCTCTTCCGCGAACCACTCAATGAAGCTTGCGCCATAGGCGATCTCGCCGCGCGACTCCGTCAGCGGCTTGCCCTGTTCGGCTGTCAGGATCTGGGCCAGGTCTTCCTGGCTCTCCATCATCAACTGGTACCACTTGCGCAGGATGATGCCGCGATCCTTGGCCGATTTCTTGGCCCAGAGCTTCTGCGCAATCGCTGCGGCTTCAATGGCTTGCCGCGTTTCGTTGCCGCCCAACTTGGGAACCGAACCAATGACGCTTTCATCCACCGGATTGGTCACATCTATTGAGGCCGTACCGCCGACCCATTTTCCGTCGATGTAACATTTGTCCTTGAGTAGCGACTTGTCTTTCAATAAGTCGCGCAAAGCTTGGGTCTTGCGGATATCCATGGGCGCACTCCTGTGTGTTTGTGGAGCCTCTAGCATAGGCCATTGATGTTCACAAACAGACCACTTACCTGAGGCGATGCATGCCAGTTGAAGCCCTGATTTTCGATCTCGACGGAACCCTCGTTGATACGGCCCCCGATCTCCTGCATGCCACGAACCATGCATTGAGCCTCATCGAGCGGCCCGCCGTCAGCATGGCGCAGTTGCGCACATTCGTTGGCCATGGCGCGATGAACCTCATCGAGCGCGGCGCTGCTGCGACGGGCGATCCGGTTGATGCTGCAACACTCCACAAATTGCACCAGTCTTTCCTCGACTATTATGAGAAGAATATTTCGGTCAGCAGCTTGCTGTTCGAAGGCATCGAGGAACTGATCGAACAGGCATCACTCAGCGGCTTGAGGCTTGGCGTATGCACCAACAAGATCGAACGCTTCTCGATCAAGCTGCTGCAGGAACTTGGTGTCATGCCGTTTTTTGGCGCAATCGTCGGCGGTGATACGCTGCCGATCATGAAGCCCGACCCCGCGCCTTATCGCGAGGTTGCGCGCAGACTTGGTGTTGATGTCGAAAATACGCTGATGTTCGGCGACAGCGAAACCGATATCCTCACAGCGAAAAATGCAGGCGTGCCGGTCATCGCGGTCACCTTCGGCTACACCGCAAAACCTGTTGCCAGTTTCAATCCAACCCACGTCATCACGCATTTTGATGAAGCCTGGCCGTTGGTCGAGCGCTATTTGTGACGTGAGGAAAAATCATGTCAGTTGAAAAATCACTCGCCAAGCCGCCATTCAACCTGTCCTCTGAAGACATCGACTGGGTCCGCAAGACCCGCGATGGCCTGAGCACTTCAGACAAGATCCGCCAGCTCTTTGTCCACATCTCATTCGGCCACAATGCCAACGAATTGATCGCGACGAAGCCCGGCGGATACATGCCGGTCGAAAGTGATAACCTCGAACAAACCTGGAATATGCATCACCGCTATCTGAGTGAATGCGAGATCCCCCCTTTCCTCTGCCAGGATCTGGAAGGCGGCGGCAATCATCGCGGTGCCACAACCAACGTCCCGAGCCAGCTCGCCTTCGCAGCAGTGAATGACATGCAGGCCTGCAGCGATGCGCTCGACGTGATGGCGAAGGAAGCCAGCGCATTGGGGTTCAACTGGTCATTCACACCCTGCATCGACATCAACCACGCCATTCACAGCGCCATTGTCGGAACTCGCTCGTACGGCAGCAACATCGATACCATTTCGAAACATGCACGCCTGCATGTCGACATCTTGCGCCGTCACGGCATCGCCACTGCCGCGAAGCATTGGCCGGGCGAAGGCTACGATGCCCGCGACCAGCATCTGGTGACAACTTTGAATCCCTTGTCGGTTGAGGAATGGACGAAAACCTTTGGCAGGATTTATCGCGAACTCGTGAACGACGGCATCTTGTCAGTCATGTCCGCGCATATTTCGCTTCCGGCCTATGCAGCAAAGCATGGCGTGCCTGACACGCTCGATCGGTATCGCCCCGCCTCGATGTCCAAACTTTTGAACAACACCTTGCTGCGCCAAGAACTGGGCTTCAATGGCCTGATTGTCTCAGACGCAACGCCGATGGCAGGCCTCACCAGCTTCACATCGCGCGCCGAACAGGTGCCGGGTGTTATTGAATCCGGTTGCGACATGTTCCTGTTTTGCACAAATGTTGAAGCTGACTTCAAGTTCATGGAAGAGGGTCTGAAGAGCGGCGCGCTTTCAGAGCAACGCCTCGAGGATGCCATCACCCGTGTCCTCGGCATGAAGGCAGCCCTTGGCCTGCATCGCAAATCAATCAGTGAACGGATCAAACCGCTGGAAGAAATCCGCGCAATGGTCAACAACCCGGCGCATGCCGCCGCATCGCAAAAGGTTGCAGATCAGTCAGTGTCGCTAGTGAAAGACGTGCGCAACATTTTGCCCCTCAACCCAGCAAAGCATCGCCGCATCACCTGGATTGGTCGCCCTGCCCCGGGGTTTCTGCCAGGCATGCCGGAAACGCAGATGCAGGTCTTGCGTGACGGGCTTGCGCGGCGCGGTTTCGAAGTCCGCGATTTCGATGCGCAGGATCCGCCAACACCTAGCCAATACCGATTGCCTGCTCTATGTGCTGCCAACCGAATCTTCATTGGGAAAATCGCGCATCTATATCGACTGGCTGCGCGAACAACCCGGCATGATGAATATCATGAACCGCTACTGGCATGACGTACCGACTGTGATGATCTCCTTCGGCCACCCCTATCACCTCTACGATGCGCCACGTGTGCCATGCTATATCAACGCCTACTCAAACATCCCCGAAAGCCAGCGCGCCGTGCTGAACCGCCTGACCGGGAACGCGCCATTCACCGGCGTTTCGCCCGTGGACGCTTTCGCGGGCGTGCCAGATGCCAGATATTGAGATTTGAAAAATGGTGGGAGTGACAGGGATCGAACCTGTGACCCCACCGATGTGAACGGTGTGCTCTACCGCTGAGCTACACTCCCATTTTCACGGTGACGAGCCTATAGAGGTGAAACAAGTTTGAAGTCAACACAACTGGCGCGGCGGCAAATATGGCAAGAAACATGAAAATATCACAACATTGCCACAACATTCCTATTGCGTTTTATTCCTTTATATGCCATATTAATTCACATAATTGTTGTATATAGGATTTAAAAGCTAGAAATGTCACTCAACGAATTCCTTCTTGGAGCCATGGTCTACCTCGCAGCGGCTGTGGTGTCCGCCCCGCTGGCGAAACGCCTGGGGCTGGGTTCGGTCTTGGGATTCTTGCTGGCAGGCGCATTCATTGGGCCTTCTGTCCTGGGCATCATCGGCACCGAAGGCGAAAGCGTGAAACACTTCGCCGAATTCGGGGTGATCGTCATGTTGTTTCTCGTCGGCCTCGAATTGGAGCCATCAAAACTCTGGGCCTTGCGCAAACAGATTTTCGGACTTGGGCTCTTGCAAGTCGTCGGCGTTGCAACAGCCATCGCACTTGCAGCCCTGCCTTTCACCAGTTTCTGGCAAGAAAGCCTGACAATTGGGCTGATCCTCGCCATGTCCTCGACTGCCATCGTGCTGCAAAGCCTCCAGGAGCGCGGTATTATGCGGTCCCCTGTCGGCCAGTCTGTATTTTCTGTGCTGCTGTTTCAGGATATCTCGGTCATCCCGATTCTGGCGTTGCTGCCTTTGCTTGCGACAACGGAGTTTGCCGGTGGCGCTGACCACGGCACCACATTGATTTCGGAATTCGCGCCGGCAATGCAAGCTTTGATCATCGTGGCAACGGTCACGGCCCTGATGATCGCGGGCCGCTATCTCATGCGTCCCCTCTTCCGCATCGTTGCCGACACCGGCGCGAGAGAAATTTTCGTGGCCTTTGCATTGTTGCTCGTTGTCACCATCACGTTGCTGATGACACAAATCGGCTTGTCGCCCGCCCTTGGAACATTTCTCGCAGGCGTGGTGCTTGCCGACAGCGAATACAGGCACGAGCTCGAAATGGATTTGCAACCATTCAAGGGTTTGCTCCTCGCCATTTTCTTCATCGCCGTGGGCGCAGGAATCGATTTCACGCTCCTCAAATCTGCACCCGTCGCATTGCTGATGGGTCTCTTCGTCTACATTCTCATCAAATTTGCCGTACACTTTGGATTGACAACGATTTTCAGAATGCCGGGACCAGACAGGTCACGCTTCAGCTTCGCATTGACCCAGGGCAGCGAGTTCGGTTTTGTGCTGATCACCGTTGCAACGGGCTTCGGACTACTGACCGGCAATGTGCCCGCGATGCTCACGGCCATCATCGCACTGTCGATGGCTTCAGCACCACTTCTCATGCTGTTCGACGAAAAAATCATGCAACCGCGATTTGCCGATGGCGATTTCTCGCGCGATGCCGACACCATCAACCACGATGGTGTGGATGTGATAATCGCAGGTCACGGACGCTTCGGCATGACCATTGGCCGGGTTCTCAATTCGCAAGGCTATCGCACGGTAGTTCTCGATCAGGATCCGACCCAGGTCGATGCCATCCGCAAATTCGGTTTCAGAGTATTCTATGGTGACGCCCTGCGGCTGGATCTGCTCGAATCCGCCGGTGCAAAGGAGGCCAGGATTCTGGTGATTGCCATAGACGATCCTGAAAAGATTCTTGAGCTCATAAGGATTGCCCAACACAACTATCCAAATCTCCACATTCTCGCCCGCGCCTTTGACCGCGCCCATGCGCACAAGGTGCTGCTATTGGGGGTTGATCACGTTTATCGCGAAGTCTTCGGTTCTTCGATGGACATGGCCCGCGACGCATTGGAACAGCTCGGCCGCAGCCACCAAGAAGCCGAACGAATATCAGTGTTGTTCCGCCAGCACGACGACAAGTTCCTGCGCAAGGCAGCACAGTTTACCGACGACCAAAACAAGCTGGTCGACCTCGCCAAACAATCCCGCGCCGAAATTGCAAGGGTTTTTGCGGCCGATAGAGACGAGGTTGCCCGTCCGTCAAACAAGTCTTTGGATGACGACGTTGACTCAGAACAGACTGGCTGACGTTTGCCTCGCCCCCCAAAATGGGGGTGCATGGGAGGTCAATTTCGAGTATGCTTGAATCTGGAGTGGGCGTTTGCGGCTATATGCCGCCCAACGCAGGAATATGTCATGTCAAATTGGATGCCTTTTCCCTTGATCGGGGCAGCCAGTGCATTGCTTCTGATTGCCTCACCCGCATTTTCCGGAACTGAAACCAGCGGCACTTCTGCCCAGTGGAGGTCCCTTTGTTCCAAAGCGTCGGTGTCCTGTTCTCACATTCGCACCGAACAGGGCATGGAGACATATCACGTCTGCGCCAAAGGCAAGTGCTATGCCGTCCTCTGCAACCAGGGTAGCCCCAATGCAGTGTGCCTGAAGGACGAAGAGCCGGACAAACACCCACCACCAAAGAAAATCCAGGCCGGAATCTTCGGGTTGCTTTGACCTCAAAACGGGGGAATTGCTTGCTGCCTATTTCCACTTGCGCAAACATTGCGCTAGCATGGACGCATGCAGCCAAATCTCCACGATGTTTCAATCGACCCGCGCAACGAAAAAATCCTGATCTCTGTCAACGGCAAACTTTTCCCGCGTGACGAGGCTAAGGTCTCCGTCTTCGACTCCGGCTTCATCCTTGGCGACGGCGTGTGGGAAGGCATGCGCATGGTGAACAATGGCGTGCCGTTCTTGCACCAGCACATCGAGCGACTTTACGAAGGTGCAAAGGCCATCTTCATGGATATTGATCTTTCACCTGTGGCACTGGTGAAGCAACTGTTCGATTGCCTCGACGCCAACAGGATGAAGGACGGCGTTCACATTCGCCTCATGGTGACGCGAGGCATCAAGTCAACGCCCTATCAGGATCCGCGCGTCACCATCGGCAAACCCACCATCGTCATCATTCCTGAATTCAAGGACCCTAAACCTGAGGCAATGGCGCGCGGGCTCTCGCTACACACGGTCAATGTGCGCCGCGGCTATCCCGATGTGCAGGACCAGAAACTTAATTCGCACTCTAAACTGAACTGCATAACTGCCTGTATTCAGGCGGCAAATGCCGGTGCCGACGAGGCCCTGATGCTTGATCCGCACGGTTTTGTCGCCACCTGCAATTCCACCCACTTCTTTATCGTGAGACGCGGCGAAGTCTGGACCTCAACCGGCCAATACTGCATTCCCGGTATCACGCGCGCCACCATGATCAGGCTCTGCCATGATTCAGGCATTCCGGTCTTTGAAAAATCATTCTCACTTTATGATGTCTATGGATCAGACGAAGCCTTCGTCACCGGCACATTCGCAGGCTTGACGCCGGTTCGCATCATTGACGGCAGACCAGTGCGAAATCCTCTGAGCAAGGAGGAATGGAAGGGTGCCGGCCCTGTTTCATCCAGGTTATCTGCGGCATATAAGACACTTGCCAAGAAAGAAGCGACGCGCACCCTGTCCTGATGCTCAGCTTCATTCTCGCTTCCATCGTCATCGAACTCACACCGGGGCCCAACATGACCTGGCTCGCCGTCATGGGCGCAACACGCGGGCGCGCCATGGCACTGGCCGCGGTTGCAGGCATCTGTTTGGGGCTCGCCATCGCGGCAATCATTGCAGGACTTGGTCTCAGCGCCTTGCTGCATCAAGTGCCGCAACTGTTCACTGCGTTGCGCTGGGCGGGAACACTCTACCTGTTCTATCTCGCTTGGGATGCCTGGACAGATGCCAACGGGTCTGAAGAAATTCACAATGGCACGGTGTCACGTGCTTTCATGCAAGGCCTGATCAGCAATATTCTTAATCCCAAGGCCTATCTCTTTTATGCTGCGTTGCTCCCGCAGTTCCTTGATCGCGCGCAAGAACCGGCAACTCAAATCGCGGCATTGTCCGCTATCTACGTCGCCGTTGCGACCATCATTCACGCAAGCATTGCCATCATGTCAGGAAGTCTTGCAGACTGGCTCTCAAAGTCACCTCAGGCTGTGGTCGTGAGAAAAGCAATGTCCCTGCTCATTGCGGCAGCGGCAATCTGGTTCTTCTATTCAACAGGGATTATGCAATGACAATCATCGCCATGTGGTCCGGCCCGCGCAACATCTCGACGGCCATGATGTATTCATTCAGCAACCGCGCCGATTGCGTGGCCTGGGATGAGCCATTCTATGGCGCCTATCTCAAGGAAACCGGCCTCCCCCATCCCATGCGCAGGGAAATCATTGAGGAATGCGAGACTGATTGGAAAAAGGTCGTGGCCAAATGCGCGGCCCCTGCAGGCAAGCCGGTGTTTTATCAGAAACACATGACCCACCACATGATCGACCGCTTTGACCGGTCATTCATCACCACATTGTCCAACGCGTTTTTGATCAGGTCGCCGGAGAAAGTTCTCGCCTCCTACGCCCAGAAGCACGACGAAGTTTCGCTGCATGCCATAGGTTTTGTGGAACAGGCCGAGATTTTCGATTCTGTGGCGCAACATCTGGGCCATGCGCCGCCAGTAGTGGATGCCGAAACACATCTGGCTGATCCGCGCCACAGCCTGCAGCACCTGTGCCATGCACTTGGCATTCCATTCCGTGAAGCCATGCTGTCCTGGCCGAAAGGCCCTAAATCATGTGACGGGGTCTGGGCACCGCATTGGTACAACGCAGCTTGGGCATCAGAAGGCTTTGCAAAAACCAAAGCGAAAGACGTGACGCTGCCAGCACCACTTCAAAGAATTGCTGATCAGGCGCAACCCTATTATGAACGCCTGAAGCTATTCGCGATCACCCCGCGCGGTTGAACCACCGCACGGGAGGACCATAAATTACGGCTGAAGTGTCGGGATGTTCTGTCCGGCAGATGGAACCAGCGGCTTCATCGGTCCGCTTTCCTTTTCCGCCAACAGCTCGACCTTGCGCAGCTCTGCCGCTTCTTCTTCGAAACGGGTCTGCATTGATTCATGCTGATCCTTGAGCTCGCCGACCGATTTCAGGATATTGTCACGCCGCCCGCGAACAGCCTTGGCCGCCATCGAGTAATTGACACTGTTGGGATCGGAAACGCCGTTGCGGCCTTCCTCGAATTTGACATGCTGGTCGAGTTCATCATGCTTGCGCATGAGGTCCTGGATCATCATCCCCATTTCTTCTACTTGCCGCCGGATGTCGTCTACACGAAACCGGTGCAAACGCAGCAAACTGTCACGCGAACGCATCATACCCTTAACTCCACTCACACACTTCGCTCCGATTGTTCGGAGACTCTTTTCACGAATCCAAAAATCAACTACGAGACATCTCGGAAGTGAGTGGCATGCTAAACGAGTAAGCTTAAAGTCACGTAAACTGCACCCGGCGTTTTGTAAAAAGGTGCAAAAACAAAGCCTTAAGTTGATAATTTCGTACATTTTGTGTCGTTTGATGAAAACCCACAAGATGTTGTGTTTGGATTCGTTAAATTGCCGAAGGTCAGATTAGGTTTTGTTAACCTTTTGCGGCCTATCTTAACGGGCAGCGTTAACGGCCAGTACGCGTAATCGTGAAATTGCGAGTCAGGCTTGTGCGAGGCCAACGATAGGTTGGGCGAAAGCCTGACAGGGACCATAGGGGAACCGTATGCGGGTTTTGTTGATTGAAGATGATACCGCCACTGCTCAAAGCATCGAATTGATGCTTAAGTCGGAGGGCTTCAACGTCTACACCACTGATTTGGGTGAGGAAGGCGTTGATCTTGGAAAGCTCTATGACTACGACATAATTCTTCTCGACATAAATTTGCCGGACATGTCCGGTTACGAAGTGCTCAAATCACTTCGCGTCGCCAAGGTTGGCACGCCAATTCTCATTCTCTCCGGTCTCGCAGCCATTGAAGACAAGGTCCGCGGTCTGGGCTTCGGCGCCGACGACTACATGACCAAGCCGTTCCACAAGGACGAGCTCGTCGCCCGCATCCACGCCGTAGTGCGCCGCTCGAAAGGCCATGCACAATCAGTCATTCACACTGGTGAACTCGTTGTGAACCTCGACACCAAGACCGTTGAAGTTGCTGGCCAGCGCGTGCATCTCACCGGCAAGGAATACCAGATGCTGGAGCTTCTTTCGCTCCGCAAGGGCACCACGCTCACCAAGGAAATGTTCCTCAACCACCTTTACGGCGGCATGGACGAACCCGAACTGAAAATCATCGACGTGTTCATCTGCAAGCTGCGCAAGAAACTTGCGACAGCCGCCAACGGCAAGAATTTCATCGAAACCGTCTGGGGCCGCGGCTACGTGCTGCGCGAAGGCGCACCATCAATGGGTGGCAACGACGAAGAATTGCGCGACATCGCGTGACCATGCGAAGCGGCCTTTCCGGGCCGCTTTTTTCTTAATATGTAATCGTGACAATCAGCGTGTCGCTGTAATCCGCAGCGTCTGGAAAGCCTTGCGCTGGCAATCGGCCATATCCAGTGTATATCTGGTTGTTTCCGTTTCCTCTGCCGGAAAACCCATTCACGCCCCACAGCACACTGCGTGCAGCATTGGTATAGACACCGTAGGAAATTGTGTTGGTCGTGCCCGTCGCGGTCATGCGCCGGGTTCCGGGACTTGTTGCACCAGACGTTCCATTGCCGAGGCTCACGGTGTAAGGCGTTCTCCTTGAACAATTGACCGTCACCGTGTTGGTCGTGTCCTTCACTGTTGTAAGGTCAGTCAATTGTCCGAAGTCCATCGGCGTTGTGGTGACGGTGCAACTCCCGAGGCTTGCAACCTGGACAGTAAAAGGAACCTGCACTGCCCGAGACGATATGACGGAACAATTGTGACCCGGCGCATAGCCATAGTCAAATAGCGTATTCGCTCCACTGAACGAAGAAATGAAAACGCCCGGGCTCACATTGGCCCTGTTCATTTGCGCATTGAGTGTTTGCTGTGTCGAACCGCTGCCCGCATTGGACAGTCTCACGCTCATGGTCGGCGGACGCGGCGCAAACGCCCAAACGTAAGACCCCCAAACTTGTTGCTGGCCAGTGCTCTGATACAAATTGTATCCGATTTGCTCCGTGCCGGACGACATGTACCGGACACTTGCCGTCGCGTTAGATCCGCCACTGCCTGCCCCGATATTCGGGCAAATCGTGATCGTGCTGTTCCGCGTCCCCGTACAATTGGCAGAGACTGTGCCAGTTGCAGTGACAGACCTGCGCGCTTGCGCATTGACGATGCCGAAGTTGATCCCCGTATTCGAGAATGTGCAAACCTGCGCCGACACAGGTGAACCGGCAAAGCAGAAAAGTAGCACGGCCAATATTGGAATTATGCGCATGTGAGTGGCCCGAGGTAACCCTGTTCTTCCGAGGTACCCTTATAGTCGAATTCAATCTTGCAAGTGCCGGAGTCAAGTTTGACGGTTAAGGAATTATGATCCTGCAAACCAGAGACGAAGACTTCGCCATCGTGTCCGACGACGAACGACTCCATAACCCCATCAAGCGCAACTTCCGTGCCAACGGCCAAGGGTGCTGCGTCCTTGCTGACGAGTTTCACGATTGCTGTGCGGCTTGCGTCCTTGATCTTGAAGAGAACGCGCACACCGCTCTTGGCGCGTGGCACCACAAAGGTCTCGGTTTCTCCGGTCTCCGCTGCAAGCGGCGCATCGTCAAGATCAATGTCGAACTTGTTGTTCGAGTATGGAGCAAGGTTTGGCACCAGCAGTGTTCCGTTGCGCCCGGTTTTGCCGATGACACGGTTCTCGTGCTTGACCTTGATCCCCGGAATGCCGGCATCCACAATCGCAAATGAGTTGGCAAGTGGTGGCGCCAGGTTCACGCCCGATCCGGTGAGCGCAACTGCACCATCAAATCCGGCCGAACCGGATGCCCCTGAAGCGTCGGCAAAGACGGTCGCGCGCGCCGTGCCCACCGGCGTCTTGAATTCGCCCGATCCATTGCCGTTGAAGTCTTTCGTCTTTGCCACGGTCGCACGCCAGGCCGTGCTGTATTCTTCCTGTGTGTGTGATTGCGAAACTTCCGTCGCTGCCGCATAGCCTTTTCTGGTCTTGATCGCATTGGCGCTGACTTGCCTGCGCTCACCGAGCGGCATCGAAAACGTCAGGGCGACACCATAATCATTCACGTCGCCAAAATTATAGAACGCGTTGCCGATGAGGCTGATGTCGCCGATATTCTTGTTGACGCTGGCGGACACGATATAGTCCCGCACGCCGATTGGATTTTCAATGTGGATCAAGCTTGCACCGAATCCGATTTCGTAGTCAGGCATGGAGTAGCCGGCAGAAATCTGTTCGCGCGCTCTCGGGACGGCACCCGAATAAGCGCCCGTCAATTCGAACGCGTTGATGGAAGCGAGGTCTTCGTAGTCGCCAAACTTGTGACTCACGGCAGCATTGAGCCACCAATTGTTCCATTGCTTGTCCCACGAAGCATAGAGCAGGAAACCTGAATCGCCGTCATGCAGGCTCCCTGCAACCGCAGCACTCAGCGTACCCATGTAGGGAAGTGCGGCAACCAGCCCCACCCCCCCGTTTTGCAAGTCCGCACTGACTTCAGCATGGCCTTCGATCGTCAGCAAGTTGGTGAGCCCGGCACGAACATTGCCGATTGCCACAGGATACTCGCCATATTGGAACGAGTCCGTGCCATATCTTTCGCGCAAGAACCCAGCTTCAAGGGAAAAGTCTATGAGACCTGGCCGCAGCAGGTCCGGCGAAGTAAAGTAATCTCCCTCCGCCTCAACTTTGCGGCCAGCCGCATCGGTCAATACAACGCGCGTTGTTCCCTGGTTGGTGATCACCGGAATATTGTCAATTTCGAATGGACCCTGATCAAGATCGCGCGAATATGCCTTCGTTCCACCAATATAAACGTCAAGCGTCGATGGCACACCGGCACTTCCCGTGATGTCCGGCAGCGGCATCGTGACAAGATCGGGCCTGATGTCGAAGTTGCGCCGTATTTGCCCGCCACCAAGCCGAACCGGACGTGTCCAGTTCAAACCGCCGCTGATGACATCGCCGATCCGATATTCCATCGCCCGCTTCGGGTCTTCATAGGTCCAAGTCGTGTCGAGCCGCGTGGTGTTAGCGACTTCGAAATCGGGTGTTGCCACAATTCCTGACATTTCAAGCACGCCGAATTTCGAGAAGAACCGGCCATCAAGTGACGCCGAGATTCCATTGACGTTCACATTGCTCAGGCCATAGTCTAGCCCGACCGCGGAAAAGACCGAATAGTTGAGAACGAATCCGGTTGAAGTCTCACCCTGCCGGTACGTGGCACCACCACGCGCATCGATGTTTTGTTTCAGCCGCCCTGCAGCACCGACTGTAATGTCGATTGTCTGCTCGCTCTCATCATATTCGTACGCGAGTGACGGAATATCTGAAAGGCGGACGACGTCATTCTCGTCTCCTTCGCCAGCAGGTGCGATGCCGATTTGCGCCAACTCGCCACGGCGCGAAAACAGCGTTCCATCCTGGTGCAGGTAAAACGCCGCAACCATTTTGATGTCTTTGCCGTTGATGCGCACATCAAGCTGCAGTTCAACGGTGTCCCGCGGTGCAGTGAGTTCTGGTTGCTCTGCCGCGACCTGGCTCGCATCAACGGTTGGTCCCTCAATGATCGGGCCTTCAGCCACGGAATCGTCTTCGGCATCAACGAGCTTTGCTTCCTCAACGCGTGGCGCCTGAGTCCGAGGTTCCGGCGTTGGCGGATTGTCTTCTTCGAGAATTGGCCCGTTCAGAGAGTCTGCGGCAGTGTTGGCCGATGCACTGGAATCAACTTCCTGAGCGCGCAAAGCCCCTGCCTCCGAGAAGGCAAGGGTTGCACATGCAACAAGGAGAGCTGCGTTACTGGCCCTGAACTGTGGCAGTGCCATTCACTGGACCCAGTTCAGACTGCGCTGTAACAGTTATCGTCGCCCCTGGCGCAACGGCTTTTGACTTGGCAGCCCATTTCTTCTGCGAATCCGCAAGCACATAGCCTGCAAGACCCTCTGCAATCCGTATGGATTTGCCGCCGGGCAGACCAACCGACATGTCTGAAAGCTTGGCGCGCCGTGTTCCTTGGTTTGCTGCTTCCATGACCAGAATTCCCTTCGACATGCGCGCCGTCCAGTTCAGTTGCTGGGTGCCGCGTTGTGCGGAAATGAAAAGCGGAACCGAGTATTGGATGGCGATTTTGACACCAGCGCCATTGGTGTCCTTTTTCGGCACTTCATCAATCAGCAAACGGTACGACTCTTCCGCAGCGACCGGAGCCTTGCTGACCCGGACAACACGGATAATTGATTTCTTGCCAGGTTCAATTTTCAGCGCTGGTGGACTTGCAACGACATCGCGTGTTGCAACGAGTTCGTCCTTGCCATTGACTTGTTGCCACTTGAACACCCGGACCTGCGCCGTGACGGATTCATCGCCATCATTTTCAAGTGAAAGTTTTGTGGCAGAGCTCGGCGCGTCGACTTCAAGTGTCAGTGGCGAGAGCTTGACAGATGCTGCTTCAGCACTCCCGGCGAACAAGGCCGCCAGTGCCGTGGCTTGTATGAAATGCTTGAGAATTGTCATTGAATTTACCCACTCTTCCGCGCGGCAAAACGTTTGCTCGCCTTGACAATGACCCTAATGGAGCGCGTTTAAACTGTGGTTCAGAAACGAGGTTACGCAGGTGCTAAGGGGTTCGCGAAAATTGCACCGATCCCCAGGAAATCGATCCCTTGGAAAAAGTACGGGCGACGCAATGCGCCGCCCGTTTGCCGTCCAGCATTTCTTGCTGAATTAGTAGGTGATGGTGACGACGCGGGCCTGAGCGTAATCGTCAGCAGTGACGCTCTGGGCAGTCGTTACTGCGCCGTTCATGTTGACCGTCTGGGCCGAACCGTTGCCCGTGCCGCTGCTTGAAGCAAGCGCCAAGGTGTAAGAAATTGTATCGATGTTGCCAACTGTTGCGCCGGTCATCGCCTGAACCACTGGGGCGTTGAGAGCCAAGGTGTAAGGAACCTTGTTCGTGCAGTTGATCGACAGGGTGCCGGTTGCTGTTTCGGTGCCGTCAAAGGCGCCAACCGTACCGAAGTCAACATCGGTCGCGGTGATGGTGCAGGTCTTGGCAATCTTGACCTTGACGTTGAAGTTCGCCGTCGTCGAAGCGGCAAATACTGAAGACGAAACCGCAGCAAGAGCAGCAGCAGCAAGAACAAATTTACGCATCTGAATATCCTATCCTGTTAAGATCAACCCGTTGTTTTTTTTGACCGACACACGCCCGGTTGCCCCTGCCTTGCCGTCATGGGGAGTGGATACAGTGCTCAAATTAAATCCTGGTTCAGAAACGAGGTATAACAGGCCCCAAGAAGATGCTGAGTATTTGAAACTGTTTCATTGAAAATGTCAGCACACACGGTCCGGCGAGAACGCGAAAAAATCTGTCTTTTCATGAATTTGCGAAATAACTGCCGGCATATGCAACACCCGCACGGCGGCAACGATTCCGGTCATTCGCGGAGAGCGGGTATAGTCCGTTGCGAATTGCTTGATAATCCCCGGCAAACCTGACGCGGCCATTAACGTCGCATTAGGGCTGTTCCACGTTGCAGCCTCAGCCGTGGCCTTACACTGCTGAGATAATTGCTGTGTCTTCGCTCTCCATGGCGAAATTCATCTTGAGCCCGGCATTTTCTGCCAGCATGCGCGTATAGTAAGGCTGCACCAGACGCGCATCGATGCTGTCAAGTGCAGCTGCACCCGTCAGGGCATCGGCCATGGCTTGTGGAATTTTTGCGCGCTCGCCCTTGGCCCTCACCGTGAGCTCACGCCCAACCATTTGAACCGTAACCATGCCGCCCCGCGGAATACTGGCAATCGCAAGAAGAAGCATGTTCAGCAAAAGCTTCACTTCCTGTTTCGGACGGTTCTCACGCGGCGCCTGCCAATCCAGCTTCACCTTGTCATCACCCACGAAGTCTTTTGCTGTTTCACCAGCTTCCGAAAGATCGATATGAGCACCAGCCGAACCTGATGCGCCAAACGCAATGCGACAGAACTTCAGCTTGGCTGTTGCGGTTTTTGCCGAAGACCTGACCATGTCCAACGCGGTCGCCCGTGTCTCTGCATCAGTCTCCTTGTCGTCCATCAACTCAAGCCCGTTGGCAATGGCCCCAACCGGCGAAATGATGTCATGGCAGACGCGTGAACACAAAAGAGCAGCAAGATCGAGGTCGGAGAGCTTCATGTATGGCACCCTGAAGTGATTCGGAGTCCTGTTCTAACAAATCAAAAGCAGGAATTCGCCCATTTTTTCTTCAACAAGATTTTCTTCAATATTGACGATCAATCACCAGAGTTCCAAACAGTGCCGCATGCAGCATATTCAAATTCCAGACGAAATTCGCCAACTCGCCGAATTGGCGGTTGAGGCAGGCCGCGAGATCATGGACGTCTACGACAACGTCCAGAATATCAGAAGCAAACCGGATCTGTCACCGGTGACGGATGCCGATCTGCGGGCCGAGCGCGTGATCCTCGACGGCTTGCGAAAGCACTGGCCAAATGTGCCGATTGTCGCCGAAGAATCCATGTCTCAGCAGCGCGCCCCAAAACTGGCACGTGAATTTTTCCTGGTAGACCCACTCGATGGCACGCGCGAATTCATTGCACATAACGGCGAGTTCACCGTCAACATCGCCCGCATCTCAGGCGACCAGCCTGTTGAAGGCGTGATTTATGCCCCAGCCTTGCGCAAAATGTGGTGGGGCAAAGCCGGACTGGGCGCAGGATTCAGCGAGATTGAATTGGGCAACACAATTGCAACGATGGTCTGGCAGCGCTGCCAGGTCAGGGCGCAGCCAAACGGCGAGCACGTGGCAATTGCAAGCCGTTCGCATCGCGATCAGAAAACCGAGGAATTTCTCGTTTCAAACAAACTGTCCCAAGTCACCAGCATTGGCTCATCGCTGAAATTCTGTCTGATTGCGCAAGGCAAGGCCGACATTTATCCCCGCTTCGGACGAACCATGGAATGGGACACAGCTGCCGGTCACGCCATTCTGTCCGCTGCTGGTGGGCAGGTGAATGGCCTCGACGGCAAAACGCTTCTATACGGCAAGATTGCACAGGACTTTGAAAACCCGGCTTTCATTGCGTCAGCTCGAGCATTGCCAAATTGGCAGTTTGTTAACCATCCTGAAAGCCACGGCGACTAATATTTCCCCAGCACACCACTGCCGCCAGCGCGAGGCCTGCAAGTATTTCGCCAGCTGAAGGCAGTAAGCCAAGGAAACCGAACATGAACATCAAGTATCGCCGAACACTTTTCACATCACTTTTATTGGGGCTCACTGTTTTCTCCAGCCCGGTGATTGCGCAAACAACCGGCAGTATTTCCAAGCAGGAACAGACTGGTAGATCTACTTTCAACACGGAAGAAATACTGGCAACCGGCCACCAGTTCTTTGGCAAGGCAAGCCGCGGCTTCGGTCAGGCCATCGAGCAGATTTTCAGCAGCCAGGGCGAACCCACAGCTTATATCGTCGGTGAAGAAGGTTCTGGCGCTTTCGTTGGCGGCCTGCGCTTTGGCGAGGGCACGATCTATTACAAGGATGGTCGCAACGAAAAAATTTACTGGCAAGGCCCTTCGCTGGGGTTTGATTTTGGCGCCAACGGATCTCGCACCATGGTGTTGGTCTATAACTCGAATGCGCCGGAAGACCTCTATGGCAGGTTCGGCGGCGTCGAAGGTTCGGCCTATTTGATTGGTGGCCTCAGCGTCAACTTTCAAAAGCGCAAGGATATCGTCCTCGCCCCCATCCGCACGGGCGTTGGTGCAAGGCTGGGAGCAAATGTCGGATACTTGAAGTATTCCAGCTCGCCGTCCTGGAACCCATTTTAAACATAATCAAATAAAACTCGCCATTTCTGCATGTTTAGATTGCGTTGAATTGCAACGCATCTTGCAACTTGCCAGGTCTTCCGCTTAACTTGCTGGCGGGTATGGGGCGCCGCGCATAGAGGAAGATAATGGCGCAGACAGAAGCTTTGATGTTGATAGGGCTGGGATTCGTTCTGGCCCTTTTATTGGTAATGGCCTTTGGCCGCGGTGTTTGGTCGCTTTCGAACAATTTCGCAAAGCGCCAGCGCAATCGTGACTTGCCGGCCGCCATGCTGAGCCTCGAGGCAGACCGCGACCGCTTGCGGGCAGAAAATGCCGCCATGGCGAGCAAGCTCGAAGTCGTGAGCGAAAATGCCAAGGCTTCCATCGCCAGCCAGACCGCCGAAGTAGCCCGCCACCGGAACCGCGTTGTAGGCCTCACCGAGGACATCAACGAAAAATCCGCAGAACTCCACACCAAGATCGACCTTGCCGATGACTTGAAGGTCCAGCTACAGGATTTGGGCGAAACGCTCGAACTGCAGCAACGTGCTTCTCGCGAATTGACTGCCGACAATGCCGAAAAAGAAGCGACCATCAAACAGCTTGAAAGCGAATTGGGTGCATTGAGGCTGGAAATCAGCGACAGCAAGACTGATGTCGACCGCTTGATTGCACAATTGGAGGACGCCCGTTCCGAAACTGCAGCATTGAAGCAGGAAATGGCCGTGGCCGTCTCGCTCTCGGCGCGTTATCCACGCCCTGCACCAGAACGTGCACCTGAACATGGGCATACATTTGAATCCGATACAGCAGATGAGAGTGTAAACCCGTTCGAACAACCAGCAATTCCAGCAGCTAATGTGCAAATGCGTGTCGAAACGCCCGAACCTGAATCAGCATCTCGCAGCGTCGGCCGTTATAATTTTGACAAGCCGGCATCGATCCGCATGGCGCGCCCGGTCCCGCCACCAGTCCGGCAGCCTGACATAAAGGAAGTTCTGCTCGAAGCACGCCGTGATCTTATCGACCTCGCCAGGGCAAATCCCGCAGGCGACGCGGTACAATCGGGCCCAACACAAGGCGTTATATCCCTGGCAAAGCGCCTCCGCGCCCTGCAGGCCAAATCCGACGAAAAAGTCTCGAAAACGCTGAAGTAGCCACCGCTGGCGCTCCCTACGGGAATCGAACCCGTCTTTGCAACGTGAGAGGCTGCCGTCCTAACCGATAGACGAAGGGAGCGTGATCCCCCTATAACGCAATCACAATGGATTGCAAATTTGACGCATGAATACCGAACCCGCCACGGGCCTCCACGAAATCTCCGCTGCCATCGGCGGCAGGCTAGACCACGTGTTACGCCACCACTTTGTCGACATGAGCAGGTCACGGCTCCAGAAACTCATCGCCGAAGGGCAAGTGACCATCGCGGGCCAGGCCGTAGCTGATGCCAACCACAAGATCACGTCGGGGCAGCTGGTTACGCTGAATATTCCGCCGTCAGAGCCCGCAACACCGCTGTCCGAAGATATCCCGCTGGATGTGGTGTTTGAAGACAGGGATTTGCTGGTGATCAATAAGCCGGCAGGACTCGTCGTACATCCGGGTGCAGGCAACGAAACCGGCACCATGGTCAACGCCCTGCTCGCCCATTGTGGCGACAGCCTTTCAGGTATTGGCGGGGTCAAACGACCTGGAATCGTCCACCGCATCGACAAGGAAACCAGCGGACTATTGGTCGTCGCCAAGAACGATCTCGCCCACCAGAACCTGTCGGAACAATTTGCCAGCCACGGCCGCGACGGCAGAATGGAGCGCGAATATCTGGCCTTTGTCTGGGGCCTGCCCCACCGCCCGACCGGCACGATCACAACGGGCCTAGCCCGTTCCAACACCAATCGCCAGAAGATGGCTGTATCGCAATCAGCCAGCGCCAAAGAAGCCATAACGCATTTTGAAGTCGTGGAATCCTTCGGCAAGCCACCCATTGCCAGCCTCGTACGTTGTCGGCTGGAAACCGGTCGCACCCACCAGATCAGGGTGCACATGGCGCATATCAGCCATCCGGTAATGGGGGACACGGCTTACGGATCGGGCTTCAAATCAGCCGAAAAACGCCTCGAAACAGCTGCAAGTAACGCCCTTAAACAGTTGAAAGGACAGGCTCTTCATGCCACTACACTCGGCTTTGAGCACCCCCGCACCCACCGCAAGTTGCGTTTCGAGAGCCCCTTACCCCTGCCCCTGAAACGCCTATATGAAGCTTTATCTTCCCCACCAGCGACGGAATCGCACCCGTTTCGCGTCAAATAAGTGTGAACGGCAGTTACTTTAAACAGCTGAAACCATCACCATATAAGTGCGGTCGCCCAATTCCGGTTGGGCACGTGAGCGAGGGAAAAATGGCCAAGACATCTTATCTTCCAGTCGTCATGAACGGCGAAGGCAGCCTGCAGAAATACATGCAGGAGATCCGCCAGTTTCCGATGTTGACGCCGGAAGAAGAATACATGTTCGGAAAGCGTTACAAGGAACATGGCGACAAGGAAGCAGCGCATCGCCTGATTACAAGCCATTTGCGGCTCGTCGCCAAGATTGCCATGGGTTATCGCGGCTACGGTCTGCCCATCGGTGAAGTCATTTCTGAAGGCAATATCGGCCTCATGCAGGCCGTGAAGAAGTTCGAGCCCGACAAGGGCTTCCGCCTGGCGACTTACGCCATGTGGTGGATCAAGGCATCGATCCAGGAGTTCGTGCTGCGCTCGTGGTCACTCGTCAAAATGGGCACCACCGCAAATCAGAAGAAGCTTTTCTTCAATCTTCGCCGCATGAAAAGCAAGATTTCCGCCCTTGAGGAAGGTGATCTCAAGCCGGATCAGGTAAAGCTGATAGCCAAGACACTTGGCGTCGAAGAATCCGATGTCATATCAATGAACCGCCGCCTCGGCGGCGACACATCTTTGAACGCGCCACTGCGCACCGATGGTGATGGCGACGGCGAGTGGCAGGACTGGCTGGTCGACAGCAGCGAAAACCAGGAAGAAGTGCTGGCTGGCAATGAAGAAGCGGGCATGCGCAATTCCATGCTGCGCGAAGCCCTGACCAAGCTCGACCCGCGCGAGCGTCGCGTCATCGAAGCCCGCAAGCTTCAGGACGAACCCGCGACCTTGGAGGACCTGTCTCAGGAGTTCAACGTCAGCCGCGAGCGCATCCGCCAGATCGAGGTCCGGGCTTTCGACAAACTGCAGAAGGCTGTTCGCAATGCGGCGCAAAAGGTGTTGGGACCAAAGACCTCCCAGACGCCGCAACTCACCAGTGCGGTGTGATTCCAGCGACCCATGGTGCCATTTGCGATGGCCCCGCTTGCGGAACAGCTTATGCGTGAGAGGTGACCTGATCAAAAGCGATTGCGCGCTAAAGTCAGTACAAGCTGCCATCCGCTCTCCTGGGACTGCGCCCATTCGTCTTGACCTCGGGTCCCGAGAATATCTGCACCGCGTAAAGCTTGTTGCCCTTCTGAACCACGCCGGTAGCAACACTTGTGTAGTTGCGGCTCGACAAAACCTTGCGGTGTGCTGTGCTCTTGATCCATTGCTGCATCAGCTTGGCGGCCTTCGCCGTACTGACGGCCTCTCCCGATGAAACCCGCGCTGCATTCTCACCCATTGAGGGCAGGAACAGCTCACCCGGGCGGAAAGACCTGACGCGGCTTTCAAAATCCTGGCCGCTGCTGGAAACGTGCCCAACAAAATCAGTGAGCGCCATGTCCATGGCATGGGCCCTGGCGGCAGTCAGAAAGGCGCTGTTTTGCGCCAGCGCCGACCTTCCTTTGCCACCACGATAGCTGTTGGCAGCCTCGCGCAGAAAGGCTTCAAGGTCTGGCCGGAACCGGGCACCCGCCCTCTCCTGCGTTGTTAACCTTTGCGCAAAGTCTCGATACGTTTCGCGGGCTTCAGCAGGCATGCCCGCCAAGCTTGCAGCCAACACCAAAAGAAACAACCAACCACGCGATAAGATTGTAATTTTCACTAGAAAATCCACCCTGATTGCAACATTTTTGCCTGACCAACAACACTCTATTTACACCGATATGCCACAACTTGATGAAATACGGAGCGAACATCCTTACCATGGCCGAAGCCGACATCGCCATAGAACTGCAGCAGCTGCGTGAGCAAAACGCACAGCTTGAGCGCGATGTCACGCATTTGCTCAAGCACGATCAGTTGACCGGGCTCCTCAACCGGGCGGCATTCCTCGGCTTGGCTGAGCGCGAATTGCAAAAACTCAACCCGCTCGAAAAGCAATCCGTCATGATTGAAGTCGCGGTCAGCGGCTTGCCCCGCATCGCAGGCAACCTCGGCCGCCACGCCAGTGACTATGTGATCTCCGCTCTCGCTGCCCGCATCAACCAATATTCCGAAATTCGCACCTGCATCTCCGGCCGCTTGGATTATTCAAATTTTGCCTTGTTCGTGCCGAACGTCACCGACGCGATGCAGGCGCTGTCGATCGCCAAGCACATGATCGAAACACTGAAGACGCCAGTCGACTGGATTGACCGCAAGATCACGCTTGAAGCAACCGCAGGCGTCGCCATGTCGAACATCACCGACAACGACTCCCTGACTCTTCTGCAAAACGCCAGCCTCGCCTTGCGCCAGGCGTCTGACCGGTCTGGCCCGAGTTACAGCTTTTTCAATCCTGCACTGGCCGAAGCAAGCCGCCGCCGCATGGATATCATCGCCGCCATCGAAGAGTCGGTAGAGAACAAATATCTCATGCTGCAATATCAGCCGGTCTTCTCCATGGCCACCGGCGAACTCACCAGTTTTGAATCGCTGTTGCGCATGACTCATCCGACCCTGGGATTCATTCCGCCTGCCGATTTCATACCAATTGCCGAGGAAGTGGGCCTCGTCTCCAAACTCGGTGCCTGGTCTCTCGCTGAAGCCTGCCGCACCGCCATGTCCTGGCCGGATCACATCACAGTGGCAGTCAATGTTTCACCGGAGCAATTCTACAACGGCACGCTGCTGACCGATGTTCACCATGCGCTGGAACTTTCCAGCCTGCCGGCTTACCGTCTCGAGATCGAGATCACCGAAAGCACCATGCTGAAGGACTCCGAAGTTGTCCTGTCGCAGCTCAATGCGCTGCGCGAAATGGGCTGCGCCATCGTGCTCGACGATTTTGGCACCGGCTATTCCAGCCTGAGTTATCTGTGGAAGTTCGCATTCTCCAAACTCAAGATCGACCGCTCTTTCATCCAGGCACTCGACACGACATCGATCGTCAAGGGCATGCTGCGCTCCATCATCGACCTCAGTCGCAATCTTGGCCTCACTGTAACCGCAGAAGGCGTCGAGACCGAAAGCCAGGCCGAACTCGTGAAGAGTTTTGGTTGCGATTACATCCAAGGCTACCTCTGTGGCAAACCCGCCAGCCAGAGCGACCTCGCTGCGATCATCCTCAGGAATTTCTCCGACCAGATTGCAAAAACCGGCCCGCACGCAAACCAGCGGGAATTGGCAACACCATTGCCAACAGCATTGCCAACACCATTGAAAGCCGTTGGCGCGAAGGGCTAAGACAGCAAGGAACATGAGACCGTTCCCGCCGTTGAAGGCAATGCAGCACGCCATCAAGTCTGTCACCAGATACTTTCCTGTGGGACTGCGCATCGCATTGCCCTGGATGGTACTGCTGACCTTGTGGCAGATCATGACATCTTTCATCAACATTCCTGATCAATTGAATGCTCGCTTGCCATTGGATATTGCAACCATTGGATTCGTCCTTTTCTCTGTGTCTGCGATTGCCGTCGGCTGGCACCGTTTCGTATTGCTCGATGAAGCCCCGCAAGGTCTCCAACTCCGCATCGACGGGCGGATGCGCAGATACTTCTTCCGCATCGTCATATGTACATTTGCAAGTGCTGGCCTCGCGGCAATACCGCTGCTGCTGTTTTCAATGTTCACGTCAAGAAATGAAATGTTGGTCGTACCCACCGTCATCGTCGCATATATTTTCACAATCATCTTTTCCTTGAGCCTGCCGCCCCTGGCACTTGACCGCCCGGCAATCAGCCTGACGAACACGCTGCGTCTGGTGCGTGGCAACGAAATCAACATGCTGGGATTTGCGATTCTGAATTTCGCCACCGTCATCGCAGGTCTTGCCGCTTCGCTGGCACTGTCCGCTCCGCTAACCTTGCTGCCCGAACCCTGGCTCGCAATCCTGGTGCCAATCATCACACTGCCAGTCAGTCTCTTCACCACACTGGTCTCCGTCAGCGCCGTGACCGCAGCTTACGGATTTTTTGTCGAGGGACGCGAGTTCTGACAAGGTCGAAACACCTCAATCCTCAAAAGGATCCGTCATCAATATCGTATCTTCCCGCGCCGGTGATGTGGACAGCATCGCAACCGGACAATCGATCAATTCTTCCAGCTGCTTCACATAATGCACCGCATGTGCATTGAGCTGTGACCAGGAGCGCGCACCGGCAGTCGTTTCTTTCCAGCCCTGAAAAGATTCGTATATCGGCTCAACGCGTTTTTGCGCTTCTTCTCCCGCCGGATACATGTCCACGCGTTTGCCATCGAGCATGTAACCGACACTCACTTTGATTTCGTCAAGCCCGTCGAGAACATCGAGCTTGGTCAGCGCAATGCCTTGAATGCCCGACGTGCGAATGGCCTGGCGCACCAGAACGGCATCAAACCACCCCACCCGGCGCTTGCGCCCGGTAACCGTGCCGAATTCCTTGCCGCGCTGGCCGATCAATTCGCCGATGTCATTTTTCTGTTCAGTCGGGAAAGGTCCTTCACCCACCCGCGTCGTGTAGGCCTTGCAGATGCCGAGCACATAGGAAATCGCCGACGGCCCAAGCCCCGATCCCGCCGCCGCCTGACCCGCCACCGTGTTTGATGAGGTCACATAAGGATAGGTGCCATGATCAATATCGAGAAGTGAACCCTGCGCGCCTTCAAACAGAATACGCTTGCCCGCCCGCCGTTGTTCATCCAGCAAAGCCCACACAGCATCGGCATAGGGAAGAATCTTCGGAGCTATCTCCTTCAGGTCCTGGAGAACTGCCGCAGCTGAAATCTGCGGCTGGCCCAAGCCGCGCCGCAACGCATTGTGATGTGCCAGCATGCGGTCGATCTTGTGCCCGATATTGGCAAGGTCGGCGAGATCATTGACACGAATGGCGCGCCGCCCGACCTTGTCTTCATAAGCAGGCCCGATGCCGCGGCCCGTGGTGCCAATCTTGCCAGCACCGGCAGCGGCTTCGCGCAATTGGTCCAGTTCGCGATGCAGCGGCAAAATGAGTGTGGCGTTGGACGCAATGCGCAGATTTTCCCGCAGAGATTTTAACCCCTTCTGCCGAAATCTTCTCAATCTCGTTGAGCAGCGCCCAAGGGTCAATCACCACGCCATTGCCGATCACCGCCAGCTTGCCCGGCCGCAAGATGCCAGATGGCAAAAGCGACAACTTGTAGGTCACGCCATCAATCACCAGCGTATGGCCGGCATTGTGCCCGCCTTGGTAGCGCACCACCGTGTCGGCACGCTCCGACAGCCAGTCCACAATCTTGCCTTTGCCCTCGTCGCCCCACTGTGCGCCGACAACTGCTACATTCGCCATATGAAAATCCTCACAGAAACGGCCCCGAAAACATGAGTCTCCGGAGCCGTGGAAAGGTCATACAGGAATTATGGACGGAGGCAAGAAACTCAATCCACCATCCCCACCTGCACCGCCTTGGGCGATGTCACCTTGTAACCGAACTTGATTACCTGTTCCTGCGCTGGTTCTGCCGTCAGTCGCCACGCCATCACGCCGCGCCTTTTCTCGACGTCTTTTTCCGTCGGTGCCGTGCCGGGCAGCATCTCCACCGCAACACCATCCAGCGTCACAAACGGTACCCGGTCCATGACTGTTACCGGCACGGCAAAACCATGCAGATTCTTGACAGTGATGTCCCAAGCCCGCTCTTCCACATTGGATGACGAGATGAATCCTTCTTCGCCGGTGCGCCGTTTGATCTCCTTGCGCGTCACCTTGACCATGTCATCCACGCCAAAACCAAGTTTGGCGTCTTCGCCAACAGCAAGCAAAGGCAAGGCTCCCTGCCCCACATAAACACCATCGCGATAGAGATTGACCATTCCGGGCAACATCGGACCGTCGCCCTTCGCAACAAACGCCGCAGAGAGATAGGCATTGCTGTCAAACCGCGGAACCGAGATCACACTGAGCTTGCTGTCAATATCATCGCCCGAAATTCTCACCCGCTTCGACGTTCCGGAATTATCAATGCTGACCCGCCCGGCGATCTTGTAATTCGCCTGGAACCCGACAGCTTCAACAAAGGCCTGCCGCTGCACGGCAGCGGTATCTCCCTTCGGCTCCGCGGTGCCGCCAGCATCCTGGGCCAACTGCTCCATGGCCGGAGCGGCTGCTTTTGCAACAGATGATGCATCAATCCGGCTTTTCAGTTTTGAACGCCCGTCATACTCACCCTCGCGCGCCAGCAACTCTTCTTCGAAAATATCCGGGGCAGCGCTCGCACCTGCAGGTCGCGCCGTGGACAATGTCAACGCCACATTGTCCCAGTTCTCGGTCGTGGATTGAATGACCTCCGCGCGGCGCACGAGTTCCATCTTCGTTGCGGCGCCATCCTTGGGCACAGCAAGCTTCGCGTCGTAATAGGGCTGCCAGCCTGCATTATTGATGCGGTAACTGATCTTGAACACTCCTGTCACCGCATTGGCAGAGGCAAGATGCACCGTCACCTGTGTGCGATATTCACCTTGTGGCGCGAGCCCCACAATCTGCTGGTTAATCTCATCCGTACGCTGATCAATTTCCTTCTGCCTCACGCGCGCACCCTGCGTGACTTTCGCAAGTGCTGCAAGCCGCGTGCCCATCACATCCAGCAACCCGCCAAGGGCCGCCGGATCAATAGCCTTGGAGTTTTCGGTAACCGATGCTGGCGTCACTTGCTTGTTGACCAACCCGATCAGGAACTGTCGCTGAGTTTCGGCGTCGGCAACGTTTTGGTCAAGTGCCACACGTTCATCGAGCAGGCTCTCGATCTGCTTTTCAAGTTGCTTGCGTTGCCGGTCAACCTGCTCAGATTTCAAAGGGATGACCTTCGAATCAACTGATCCGATTTCGATTCCAGCTCCACCTCCACCCGCAACACGGATCGACTTTGCATCAATATCACCAGGCAGATTTTCGAGGACCAATTGGTGTTCGCCAGCGGTCATCTGAACTTCAGCCTGTCGCATCACATCCGCACCGGTAGGAAAAACCGTGACCGCATCAATCTGCGATACCGGCTTGTACTCATCGGCAAGAGCCGCATGCGCCAATGTCGTTGACGCAAGCAAAGACAAATATAGAAACTTCATGACGTTCCTCCAAAAAAACCAAACCCGCTGGGCAGGAACATCATCACATTGATTGGCGGATTGACGACCGGATCAAGCCCGACCTCTGGCGGGATTGTGGCGAAATCATTTTTGTTGACGGCACCACCGCGATGGCTAGCTTGCACATATTCTCAACCAAAAGGACAAGGTTAATATGCGCCTCCGCCCCCTGCTTCTCGCCGCCGCAAGTCTGTTCGCCCTTTCCAACACCGCATTCGCGGCAAGCCAGG
This sequence comes from uncultured Alphaproteobacteria bacterium, assembly GCA_963738595.1. GTDB lineage: Bacteria > Pseudomonadota > Alphaproteobacteria > Rhizobiales > Aestuariivirgaceae > Aestuariivirga. The sequence continues at coordinate 201,456 of CAVTXF010000005.1, read as the reverse complement.
ACGAGGCCAATCAGATCAAGGCTTCATTCGAGAAATACCTGACCGCAGAACCCGGCGTGGTCTCAGTTGCGGTCGTCGGCGACGCCTATGACGTAACTCTCGACTTCAATCCCTTTGCAGCGAAGATCAAGGAACCGGGATTCGCAGGAAAGATGTCGAAGCTCACCTACCGCATAAGCCCTCAGGGTGGTGGCAAATGGCAAGTCGACCAGAACCAGCCATTTGAATTTTCGCTACAGGCCGGACCGGCATTTGACCTGAGTTACAAGATTGGAGCAGCAAAGCTGTCCGGGCTTTGGGACGAAGCGCTGTCGGGCTTTGCCACAACGACCATGGATTTTTCCAATTTCGAATCGGACCAGACGATCACCGACCCAACGAACAACACCAAGCAGCTCACAAAAACCAAAGCGGCAGGGTTCAAAGGCGAACAGGCATCTACGTTGAATGCCAAGGGCGGAGTTGATTTCAAGGGCACTTATTCATCTGGCTCAACGAACTCAGAATCAACGATTGATACGGCATCTGGTCCATTCAAATTTGCGTATACGGCTGTTTCCAATACGTCTGATTATTCCGGCACGAATCTCCGCCAGCGCGAAATCCTTGCGCTCATGGCCTGGTTCGTTGCCCGGCCTTCACCCGAAGCCATCAAGAAAGATCAGTCCGAGCTTCGCACGCTCGTCAAATCTGCCCTGCCGATGTTTGACAACGTCCAGGCCAGCATCAAGGCTGGCAAAGTGGATATCACCACAACTTATGGCAATGGCAGCCTTGCCGGTGTTGATCTTGCCGTCGACATGAACGGCCTGACCACTGACGGCAAAATCCGCGAAGCCTTCAAAATCAGTGGCATCACCTTGCCCGATGGCATCTTGCCACCGTGGTCAAAGCCCCTGCTTCCAACAGACGCCTCTCTCGATTTCGTTGTCTCCGGCTTCAATGCCGCTGATCCAATCGGTATGATCATCGACAATATGGATTTGAACACCAAACCACCATTGAAGCAGGGAATGGAAATGCAGCTTCTTGGCATGGCACTGCCCAAGGGCACATTCCAGGTTGCCCTCAATCCAGGGTCTATCAAGGCTGCGACTTATGAAATTATCTATGATGGTACCCTCAATGTATCGCTGGGCGGTCCTCCATCCGGCAAGGGCGCTCTCAAAATGAAAGGCTTCGACCAGACTCTTCAGGCCTTGCAACAGGCAGCCGCATCCGACCCAAGCATTAACCAGGTCATTGGCCCAATGATGGCCGCCAAGGGCTTCAGCAAGCAGGAAGGCGATCTTTTGGTCTGGAACCTCGAAAGCACTGCGCAAGGCGGCGTCCTGGTGAATGGCATCGACGTAACCAAAATGGGTGCACCGTGAAAGTGTAAACAAGGCTGACCTATTTGCTTGCTTCTTAACGCGATCGAAACCGTAAATATCGCTGACTTTCAGTTGACAGGAATTGGTTGTCGTTTGTCAGGAAGATTATGCCAAATCTCCATGCATCGGGACGCCATTGTCCTTAAACATGGAGAAAACCTATGACGGACGACTCAATCATTTCACGCCGACTGGCCCTTCTCAAGCTTTCCGGCTTCGCTGCGGCAGCTTTCGTTCTGCCACTTGCAGCTTCAATCACATCAGTCAGGGCCGATGACGACCGTGGCGGCGACGACGACTCGAACGACTCTGATCGCGGCGGTTCGGACGACTCGGATGGTGGCGGTTCGGACGACTTTGATCGTGGCGGTTCGGATGACTCTGATCGTGGCGGTTCGGACGACTCGGACAACGACAGTTCGGACGATTCAAGCGATGACAGCTCGGATGACTCGGGTCGCGGCGGCTCGGACGACTCTGACGACGACAGCAGCGACGATCACGGTGGAAGCCGAGGATCAAACTCGAGCGATGATTCAAGTGATGACTCGGATGACAACTCGAGCCGTTCGAATTCATCGAGCAGCCGCACCCGGTCGCGTAGCTCAAAGTCCCGCACCGCCGGATCAACAGAAAAGCGCAAGAAGCGCACGCTCATGGATCTCTTCAAGGACTAATTCAGTTCTGCATGGGGCGAAACGTGGGGACTGCTTTTGGCAGTCCCCTTTTTCTTGCTCAGAACTTCAACGCCTTCACCTGCTGCACCTGGGGAATCTTGCTCACGGCCCAGAGCAATGAATCCGGCGGCACGCCGTCCACTTCGACGAGACAGATCGCGTTTCCACCCGCACTTTCGCGCCCCAGATGGAACGATGCAAGATTGACATTGGCATTGCCGAATATCGTGCCCAGCGCGCCGATGAAGCCAGGCTTGTCAGTGTTGGTGATATACAGCATGTTCGGACCGAAATCGGATTCCATTTCAATGCCCTTGATCTGGATCACGCGCGGCTTGCCATCAGCAAACACCGTGCCCGCAACCGATCGGTCATATTTGTCGGTCTTGATCGTCAGCCGGATATAGGTTTCGTAGGCACCACGTTGCGTCTGCTTCACCTCGTCAACCTTGATGCCGCGCTCCTTGGCGGCAACCGGTGCCGACACCATGTTGACAGTGCCAAGCTGCGCCGACAAAACGCCGGACAGCGCTGCCGACGTCAATGCGCGCGTATTCATTTCGCCGACGTCACCCGCATACTCAATGACAATGCCGCTGATCGCGTCATCTGTCAGCTGCCCGGCAAAACTCCCGAGCTTTTCAGCCAGGCGCACAAATGGCGTGAGGCGTGGCGCTTCAACAGCCGAAATCGATGGCATGTTGAGCGCGTTCGAAACCGCACCCTTGACCAGGAAGTCCGACATTTGCTCGGCGACCTGCAGGGCAACATTCTCCTGCGCTTCATTCGTCGAGGCACCGAGGTGCGGCGTACACACCACATTGTCCATGCCGAACAACTTGTGGGTTGTTGCAGGTTCTGTCTCAAACACATCAAGAGCCGCACCGGCAACATGCTTGGCGACCAGCGCGTCATAAAGCGCGTCTTCGTTCACCAACCCGCCACGCGCACAGTTGATGATCCGCACACCCTTCTTGCAACGCGCCAGCGACTCGGCATTGACAATGTTGCGCGTCTTGTCGGTCAGCGGCGTATGCAGCGTGATGAAATCCGCCCGTTTGAAAATCTCGTCGAGCTCGACTTTCTCGACACCCAACTCCATGGCGCGATCAGCCGAAAGGAACGGATCGAAAGCCAGCACTTTCATCTTCAGGCCAACGCCGCGATCAGCGACAATCGAACCAATGTTGCCGCACCCGATGACCCCGAGCGTCTTGTTGTAAAGCTCGACACCCATGAAGCGGTTCTTCTCCCACTTGCCGGCATGCGTTGATGCATTTGCCTCGGGAATTTGTCGCGCCAGCGCCATCATCATCGAAATGGCATGTTCAGCCGTCGTGATGGCATTGCCGAAAGGCGTGTTCATCACCACGATGCCGCGCGCCGTGGCAGCTGGAATATCAACATTGTCCACGCCAATCCCAGCCCGGCCGATGACTTTCAGGCGAGGCGCAGCACTGATGATTTTCGGCGTGACTTTCGACGCCGAGCGGATCGCCAACCCGTCATAGTCAACAATGGCCGCAAGCAGCGCATCCTTGTCTTTGCCAAGGTCGGGCTTGTAGTCAACGTCCACACCGCGGTCGCGGAAAATCTGGACAGCGGATTCAGAGAGTTTGTCGGATACGAGAACGCGGGGTTTCATGGGATTTCCTGTTTGTTGGTCTATCCCTCTCCATTTCGGGAGAGGGTGGCGCGAACGCGCCGGGTGAGGGCCCTCATCCGCCCCTTCGGGGCAACCTTCTCCCTGAAGGGAGAAGGGTCAGGATGAACTAAGCAGCAGCCTTCTGCGCAACCTGCGCGTAGGCCCAGTCGAGCCACGGCACGAGCGCTTTGACATCCGCCGTTTCGACAGTGGCACCGCACCAGATGCGAAGCCCCGGCGGAGCATCGCGATAAGCCCCGATATCAAAAGCCACGCCCTCTTTTTCGAGCAGCTTCACGATAGCCTTTGGAACATCCTCGCTGCCATCAAGCGTGAGACATACTGATGTGTTGGACTGCGTGGCCGGAACCTTGGCAAGCTGATGGGCATAAGGCGTGGCGTTGATCCACTGGTCAATGACAGCGGCATTTGCATCAGCCCGCGCCATCAAGCCCTTCAATCCGCCAACCGAATGCGCCCATTCCAGCGCCAGGATGTAGTCTTCAACGCACAGCATCGATGGCGTATTGATCGTCTCGCCTTCGAAGATACCGTCAATGAGCTTGCCACCCTTGGCCATGATGAAAATCTTCGGCATCGGCCAGGCCGGAGTATAGGTTTCGAGACGCTTCACAGCGCGTGGACTGAGGATGATGACGCCATGCGCCCCTTCCCCGCCCAGAACTTTCTGCCAGGAAAAAGTAACAACATCGAGCTTTGCGAAATCCAGGTTCTGCGCAAAGGCGGCAGACGTAGCATCGCAAATCGTCAAGCCTTCACGATCAGCAGGGATCCAGTCAGCGTTTGGCACGCGCACACCAGACGTCGTGCCATTCCACGTGAACACGACATCGCGGTTGAAATCGACTTTTGAAAGATCGGGCAATTCGCCATAGGGCGCGATCATCTTGCGCACGTCGGCAAGTTTGAGCTGCTTGACGACATCAGTCACCCAGCCTTCGCCGAAAGACTCCCACGCCAGCATGTCAACACCACGCGCACCCAGCATCGACCACAGCGCCATTTCGACAGCACCCGTATCTGAAGCAGGTACGATACCGATCTTGTAGCCGGCGGGAACATTGAGCACCTCACGCGTCAGCGTGATGGCGCGCTTCAAACGAGCCTTGCCTTCACCAGAACGGTGCGAGCGGCCTGTCAGCGCGGAATTGAGTTTGGAAGCGTTCCAGCCCGGGAACTTTGCACAGGGGCCAGAAGAAAATTGTGCGTTTTGCGGCCGCACGGCCGGTTTCTGCATCGTCATATGATCTCCATCCTTACAGATGGACTGGCTCCCGGTGGGGAGAGCTAGCCCGCAGTCCAAATGCAACAATTGCTGCCTGCGCGCAAGGATGAAATCAAATGCAACTAAGGATAAGTAAAATTCATAAACCTTAACGCGGGACCATCGCAAGACGACCCCGCGTTAAGAATAGCTTAGAACGAGAACCGCATGCCCGCCGCAAACTGATGTTCGACCGGATCAGGACCCGACGCCATGACGTCACGCAGCCTGTAGCCAACATCGAGTGCAATATTGTCGCTGAGATCAACAGCTACACCTGCTGCCAAGCCAAGTGTGACACCGTTCGGATTGTTGTCGACCCAGCTGTAACCCGCTCCCGCGCCGATATAGGGCGTGAAGGCCGTATCATTTGCGAGATCAAAATAGGCATTGCCCATAACAGTGGTAGCCGACAGATCATTGCCAGTGCCGACGTCATAGTCGCCCGACCAGTCCAGCGTCAGGTCTGTGCGAAAATAATCTGTAATGCGATAACCAACACCACCGCCGATCACCCAGCCGTGGTCGTCATCACCACCATTCCATTCAAGCATGGAATAACCAACATCTCCGCGGAAATAGAGCCCGAGGTCAGAGGCAGGCGCCGGCTCCATGACGGGCTGTTCCTCAATCGGGTCAGCCGCTTGCGCTACGGCAGCAAAAGGCAAAGCTGCAGCAGCAGCCAGAAGAAGAATTCGAACGTGTTTCATGATCACTCACCTTTATTCAAGTGCGCCATCCCGTGGCGTAACTCCTATATGGTGATCACCTGCGGCCAAACACAGCCTGCAAAGCGTCAGAAAAGTGGCTATTTCTGGATGTTGCCCGAAGGACACATAAAACTGTATCGAACCGGAACACCAGCGCGCAGCGCGGGTGAGAGAAGTGTTACGCCGCAGCCTTTGCAATCACGCTGCACAGGTCATTGACAACCTTCTCAACCAGCGAACCGTCATCGCCTTCTGCCATCACACGGATAAGTGGTTCTGTGCCCGATGGCCGGATCACCAGGCGACCGTGAGCGCCAAGCATGGCCTCCACGTCCTTGATTGCCGATTGCACGACATTGTCCCCAAGCGGATTGCCACCTTTGAATTTCACGTTCTTCAACACTTGCGGCAGAGGCGTGAACAGGTTGCACACTTCACTCACTGGCTTGCCCTGTCGTACGACTTCGGCCAACACTTGGAGGGCGGCCATCAAACCGTCGCCCGTCGTTGCATAGTCTGACAGCACAATGTGGCCCGATTGTTCGCCGCCAACATTGAAGCCATGCGCGCGCATGTGTTCCACCACATAACGGTCGCCAACTTTGGTGCGCGCCAGTTTCAGTTTATTGTCTTCCAGATAGCGCTCCAGGCCGAGGTTCGACATGATTGTCGCAACCAAACCACCACCCTTGAGCAGGCCGCGATTGGCCCATGATGTCGTGATCAGCGCCATGATCTGGTCACCATCGATCACACGGCCGCGCTCATCCGCAATGATCACCCGGTCTGCATCACCATCCAGCGCGATGCCGATATCAGCGCGCGTTTCGCGCACACGTGCCGCCATCACCTCAGGATGAGTCGACCCACACTTGTCATTGATGTTGACGCCGTTTGGCTCATTGCCAATGTGAATGATCTCTGCCCCAAGCTCCCACAGCGCTGGTGCAGCAGTCTTGTAACTCGCCCCATTCGCCGTATCGATGACGATCCGCAATCCATCCAGATTGCTTTCACCCGGATAGGTTCGCTTGGCAAACTCGATGTAACGCGCACCGGAATCTTCAACCCGCTTTGCACGGCCAATTTCCGTGGGCTCGGCCACATGCAACGAGTCAGGATTGTCGATCAGGGCCTCAATCTTCAGCTCCTGTTCGTCAGAAAGTTTGTAGCCATCAGGACCAAACAGTTTGATGCCATTGTCATAGAAAGGATTGTGCGAAGCAGAAATCATGACACCAAGGTCGGCCCGCATGGACCGCGTCAACATGGCAACAGCAGGCGTTGGCACCGGACCAAAAACGAACACATCCATGCCAGCCGAAAGCAGGCCCGCCGTTAACGCCTGCTCAATCATATATCCAGAAAGTCGGGTATCCTTGCCGATGACCACCCGATGACGATGTCCGCCACGGCGATACAACTGACCAACCGCCAGCCCCAGCCGCATGACGACTTCTGGCGACATTGCACCGAAATTGGCGCGTCCGCGCACCCCATCAGTGCCAAAATACTTGCGTGTCATGCTTCACCATCCCGATTATTGTCGTCGCACCCTAGGATAGCAGTTCCTAAAATCCGGCTAAACCAGCATCTTGCGACACTGTTAACACCTTGAGGGCTTGCACTGTCGTTGCCACGTCATGCACCCGCAAAATCTGCGCGCCCATCAGCGCCGCATGCACGGCCCCGCCGACGGATCCAGCCACGCGGTTTGCAGGCACCTTTTCGCCTGTCAGCACACCGATCAAGTTCTTGCGCGACACCCCAACCAAAAGCGGCACACCAAGCCCGTGAAAAATCGTCAGCGCCTGCATCAGCGCAAGATTGTGTTCAAACGATTTGCCAAACCCGATGCCAGGATCGATGCATATCATTTCGTCCGGAATGCGCGCTGCCTTCGCAGCCACGATCCTGCTGGCAAGAAAATCATAAACATCAAGAACTACATCGTCGTATTTTGGTGCAAGCTGCATTGTCTTTGGCTCACCCTGCGCATGCATCAGGATGACCGGGAGTCCGTTTCGCACTGCTGTCGATGCGCTGTCGGGATCAAAACCAAGCGCCGACACATCGTTGACGATCTTTGCCCCGGCACGTGCCGCGCTCTCCATCACCAGAGCCTTGCGCGTATCAACCGATACGACATGTTTCGCAGATAGCCCTTCGACAACCGGTATGACTCGCTGCAATTCTTCGTCGACCTCGACCGTCTCCGATCCCGGTCGTGTAGACTCGCCGCCAATGTCCAGAATATCCGCGCCCTCTTCCACTAGCTTCTTGCCATGGGCGATCGCTGCATCACTTTGCGCGTGCTTGCCGCCATCGGAAAAGCTGTCCGGCGTCACATTCACCACACCCATGATGCGCGGCATGAACAAGTCAAAGCCTGCAAACGGCGACCGCACACGCGTGATTTTCGCAATCAGCGGATCATCGGCAACAGCGCGATAGTTGCGGATTTTGCGCTTCACGCTTTTGCCGTCGCGCTCAATCACTTCAACGGCGGCAAACCCGATGTGACCTGATCCACCAAGTGCACCTGCATCTCCCTCCCCGATCATTGCACGGGCATCAGGACCAAACACCAGGGACAATGGACGGAAATATGTCTGACGCGGCATGGCACTCCTCGCTGTCGCCGGACCTGTTCCGGCAAACCATGGCGACACTTGCTGGTTACGATGTCGGTTGTGGCTCCAAACCACCTGTACCTGACGAGCCACGTTTCGCACCGGCGCGAGGAACACCCGAAGACGTTTCCGTCCGCTTTTTGTTGGGCTTGTCGTCACGGTCAGGCTTCTGGCCTTTGAGCACCATAGCCACTTCTTCGCCCGACAATGTTTCATATTCAAGCAAAGCATTTGCAAGCGTATGCAGGTCGGCACGCTTCTTCTTCAGGATCGATTTCGCTTGCGCTTCGCCTTCCTGGATCAACCGCCGCACTTCAAGGTCAATGATCTCTGATGTGCTTTCCGAAACATTCTTCGACTGCGTGACGCTGTGCCCAAGGAACACTTCCTGCTCATTGGCACTGTAGCGCACCCGCCCCAATTTCTCGGACATGCCCCATTCCGTAACCATCTGGCGCGCCAGCTGGGTAGCCATCATGATGTCACCTGAAGCTCCACCCGTGACATTCTTCTCGCCACCGAGAATCAGCTCGGCCTCGCGACCGCCAAACAGCACAGCAAGCCGTGCCTCGCACCATTCGCGGGTGCGACTGTAACGATCACCTTCCGGCAGGTTCATCGTCACGCCCAAGGCGCGACCACGTGGAATGATCGTCACCTTGTGCAACGGATCATAGGCAACATTGAGCCCGACAATGGCGTGACCACCTTCGTGATAGGCAGTGTTGCGTCGCTCTTCTTCGCTCATCACGAGCGAACGGCGCTCCGGGCCCATCATGACCTTGTCTTTTGCATCTTCGAATTCAGCCTGCGTGACGATGCGCTTGTTGCGCCGCGCAGCAAGCAATGCCGCTTCGTTGACCAGGTTTGCGAGATCGGCACCCGAGAAACCGGGCGTACCACGGGCAATGATCTTCGGCTCAACATCCGGTGCCAAGGGCACATTCTTCATGTGCACTTTGAGAATTTGTTCACGGCCCTTCACATCAGGATTGCCAACCGTGATTTGCCGGTCAAAGCGGCCCGGACGCAACAAGGCTGGGTCAAGAACATCAGGGCGGTTTGTCGCCGCAATGATGATCACTCCTTCATTGGCCTCAAAGCCATCCATCTCGACCAGCAACTGGTTGAGTGTTTGTTCGCGTTCATCATTGCCGCCGCCAAGGCCCGCACCACGATGGCGGCCAACGGCGTCGATTTCGTCGATGAAGATGATGCACGGTGCATTCTTCTTGGCCTGTTCAAACATGTCGCGCACCCGCGAGGCACCGACACCAACAAACATTTCGACAAAGTCAGAGCCCGAAATAGTGAAGAAAGGAACATTGGCTTCGCCTGCAACGGCACGCGCAATGAGCGTTTTACCCGTGCCCGGAGGACCGACAAGCAACGCACCCTTCGGAATTTTTCCGCCCAGACGCTGGAACTTGTGCGGATCACGCAAGAAATCGACCACTTCAACAAGGTCTTCCTTGGCCTCGTCAACGCCAGCCACATCGTCAAATGTCACGCGACCCTGCTTCTCGGTAAGCAGCTTCGCCTTCGACTTGCCAAAACCCATGGCCTTGCCAGAGCCCTGCTGCATTTGGCGGATAAAGAAAATCCACACGCCAACCAGCAACAACATCGGCAACCAGGTCATCAGCGCACCCCCCCAGAAGGATTTGCCTTGCTGCGGTTTGAAATCCACGTTCACGCCTTTGCCGCGCATCAGCTTGAGGTCTTCCTCAAGGATCGGGCCAACCGACTCGCTGACCTTGCCAGATGAATCCTTGGCCTGAATTGAACTGCCATTGAACGTCAGCGATTTGATATCGCCACTTTCAACCTTTTTCATCAGGTCGGAATAACTGATCTCTGTTGACGGCGCGCGCAGGCTCTGACTTTGGAACAGGCTGAACAGTGCAAACAGCAGGACAGCGATAACGCCCCATACTGCAATATTGCGGAACTGGTTACTGTTCATCCGATTAAACCTTTCGCCGCCAGCCAAACTGGGGAATAGTGCTTTACAAAAGAGACCTTAACATATGTTGCATGGGTCACTATTCCAAGCCCTACCCGAAAGCAAAGGCTAACGCAGCCCAAGAAACCGCAGCGGTAATGAAAGCCCTGAATGTGGCGCGCCAAGGGCTGCAACCTGGAAATCCACTGCCGTCACCACAATTGGTAAACCATCAAAGACCGTCCTGGGAAGCCCCTGAATTGGCTGCAAATTCTCGATTGTCCCGGCATGAACAACGCGGCTGCCCGCAGGAGCAACAATTTCAAACCGGCCATCCCACACCAAGATACCGCTGTCTGGTACCTGACATTCAACTGTGCTGATTTGTCCCGGTTCGCGCATAAACAAGATTTCATGAAGCCGCTGGGCAATAACAATACCACCAAGTGTGCGGCGACGGCTATTCCCGCCCTTGATCCATGTCCAAAGCCGTTGCCGTTCAGCGAGCAAAGCCTCCGCGCCACCGAGCGACTGCATCAACTGCCGCAATAGTTGGTCTGCCGCGTCTGCAGACAGTGCCAGCAGGTTTTCCCGGGCCACTGAAAAATACCCCATCGCGTGCACCGCAACATGGCGCATCGCAAACTGCCGCGCTTCCATTTCTGCTACTGCCAGGCAAATTTGCGCATCGCCTGCCTGCAAGGCCAAAGTGTCGACATCTTCTCCCAACTCTTGGCGAATCCGCACCCGCTCGAAAGCCGGATTGTCATTGCTCGGATCATCGATCCAGCCTTGCCCAAGCACGCTCAAAAAGTGCCGCAGCGCCTCGCGCTTCACATGCAAAAGCGGACGTAACACCCTGACATGATTCCAAATGATCTCGGGCCGGATCCCGGCAATGCTGGCAACACTGTCGGTGCGCTTGCGCCGCATCGCCACAGTTTCTGCCTGATCGTTCAACGTGTGCCCGGTCAGCAGACAATCAACACCAATCGTGCTCGCCCATTGCGTCATCAGATCATACCGCGCCTTGCGCGCCGCCGCCTGGATGCCGGTCCGCGGTTTTTCACCAATCCAGTGAAGGATCACGTGCGGCACGCCGATCTCGGCTGTCCAACGCGCAACTTGCACCGATTCCTCAACCGACCCTGTCCGCAATCCATGGTCTACGGTGACGGCACTCACCTTCACACCAGCCAGATCACCCCACGCCTTCGCAAGATGCAACAATGCCATGGAGTCGGATCCGCCTGAGACGGCAACCGCCACATGCTGCGCGCCATCAGCGGAAGCAAACGTGCTGTTCAGATCAAAACGGTGGAATTCTGCTTCTGCTGCCTCAGCAGCCAGCACGGCGGAACTCGACTTGCGCCCGCTTCTTGGCTTCTACGGCCTTTGGATATTCAGTGCCGACATTGGTGAGCGCCGCACAACCCTGATCCTTCTGCCCAAGCTTGTTAAGTGTCATGCCAAGCTTCAACAGGCTATCAGGCGCACGACGGCTCTTTGGATATTTCTGGTAGCCCACCAGGTAATTCTGTGCAGCTGTGCGATAATCACCTTGCGAGAAATAACTTTCACCAAGCCAATATTGCGCACTGCCGGCGAGGCTGTGATCGGGGTAAGTCTGCAGGAATGTGCGGAAACCATTGCTCGCAATGTCAAACTGGCGGCGCAACAGCGCTTCGTCCGATTTCTTGTAAAGGCTCTCCGGCGTTTCTTCCGTCAGGGCCACTTGCTCAATACCTTCGTTGCCCACGCCATTGTCGGCAATGGCCGCAGAAGGTGCAACCGGCTCTCCACCTTGATCAACCATGACGCCTTCAAATTCGCCAGGCTGCGCCAATTTCTTGCGCGCGATACCCGATGGTGCTGGTGCCAAGGCAAGCGCCTGCTCGCCAGCGCCGGGTTGAGCCTGTGGTTCATCACCATAAATGGACGCCTGAACATCAGCGGGCTTTGACAATCCGCCGACAATTTCGATGCCGCCATCATCCACTGTGTTTTGATCGAGCGAGACAATCTTCCTCGGTGGTTTTGCGAGAGGCGCTTCCGCCTGCTGCATTGGCTCGACCATTTGCGGCACGTCCGCAGCTGCTGTCTGCTTGCGCAGCTGCTTCATCTGATAGGTCAGTTCTTCCACCTGCCCGGTCAACTCGCGAACCTGCTGTTCTAACTGGTCAACGCGACCTGCATCTTGCGCAAAACTCGGAGTTACAAACACTGCGCCGACAAGCAGCGCTGCTGTGAATACGCGACGATGAAACATTTCGAAAACCTGCTTAAAGTTTCACTATGGCTGCTCTAGTGCGCGGCAAAGGCGCAGAAAATAAGACGAGTCCATGGCTGAAAAAGAAATGCGGCGCGCTGTTGCAAACGCGCCACATCGGTGCGGTTAATTGGTTCCGCCGGTGATGACAGTCACCGCACGGCGGTTCTGGTTGAAGCACTGCTCAGCATCGCACAACGCTGCCGGACGTTCCTTGCCATAGGCAATCGAGGAAATCCGCTTGCCTGAAACACCCTGCTGGATCAGGAATTCGCGTGCCGCCGTGGCGCGCCGCGCCGACAGGGAAATATTGTACTCGCGCGTGCCGCGTTCGTCGGCATGGCCCTCAACCTGAACGGTGACATTTGTGTATTGCTGCAGCCACTGCGCCTGCTTTGTCAGCGTATCCTGTGCTTCCGGCGTGAGGTTTGACTGGTCAACGATGAAATAGACGCGGTCGCCGATTTCCGTCTCAAACTGTTGCTTGGAGCCAGGAGCGGCAGCCCCAACACCCGGTCCGGCATCAGCACCAAGGTCCGGCGTGTTCTTCTTCGAGCACGCTGCCAGCGCCAGAACACACGTCAACGCGGCAACGAACTTGAAGCTCGTCGAACGGCCTGTTGCATGACCAGCTGCATGAATTGTCATAGGTAAACTCCTTCACTCGCTTGGCTTCGCCGAGCCAAATTTTACTCAACTTGTTCGCATCCAGGCCGAATTGCCCCGGATTCGCATGTATTCGAAGCTCCTAGCCCGCCCTTGGGGGCAAATTTGTGGCTGGTGCGGCATGCCAAACACCCACGAAACTTCAAACACGGTAAACGGATTATGATGAAACTTAGTTAAGACGAGGTGACCAAGCCGGATCTGATGCAAATCCCGGCGTTTCAATCTTGCGCTCGTTATAACCGGAAATGTCGACGCTATAGAGTTGTGGCCCTCCAGTGGCCCCCCCATTGTCACGGAAAAACATCACCACCCGGCTATTGGGCGACCAGGTCGGCCCCTCATTGTGGAAGCCTTCTGTGAGGATCCGCTCGCCCGAACCATCTGGCGCCATCACGCCAATGGCAAACTTTCCGCCAGCTTGTTTCGTGAAGGCAATCCACTTTCCATCCGGTGACCACACAGGCGTTGAATAGCGGCCATTGCCAAAACTGATCCGGTTCTGGCCCGAACCATCCGCATTCATGACATAAATTTGTTGTGCCCCACCGCGATCCGACTCGAAGGCAACCTGCGCGCCGTCCGGCGAGAAACTCGGCGCGGTATTAATCGCCGGCGTATCCGTCAACTGCCGCAGCTGTCGCGAGCGTAAATCAAGTTCGAAGATATTGGAGTTGCGCCCGTCATCACTTTGCAGGCTCATCACCACGCTTTGCCCGTCTGGCGAATAGCGCGGGGCGAAACTCATGTTCGGAAAATCGCCGACAATTTCTTTCTGCTGCGTCTCAATGTTGTATATGTAAACCCGCGGCACTCCGCTGCCGAACGACATGAAGGTGAGTTCAAGTGATGTCGGCGAAAAACGCGGTGTCAGCAACAGGTCGCCGCTCACCGGCAGTGTGCGCGGATTGAACCCATCCTGGTCCATGATTGCGAGCTTCTTCTCGCGCTTGTCCTTCGGTCCAGACTCATTGATGAACACAATGCGCGTGTCGAAGTAGCCTTCGTACCCCGTCAGCTCCTTGTAGATCATGTCGGAAATGCGATGTGCAATGCGCCGCGCATTCTTCGGGCTGGCCGCAAAAGTCTGCCCGCTGCGCATGCTCTGCGCATTGACGTCATAAAGCTTGAACGACACCTGTATCTTGCCACCTACCGCCACAGCCTGGCCAACAACCAGCGCCTTGGCCTGGATCTGCCGCCAGTCGGAATAGCGCGGCTCCTGCTCGAAATTCGCAATCTGTTCGATGAAGGAATCGGGCGATACCGGCGCAAAATAACCTGTGCTGCCAAGATCATTGGCAATCACATCAGCAACGGTCCGCGCCACATCCCCCGCCTCGCCATCCGCAATAAATGGCGCAATGGCAACCGGCAAAGGATCAATCTGCCCACCTTGCACAGTGCCTTTGAGCTGGGCCTGGGCGGCAACTGCAAACGCAACAAGAAAAACCAGTGCAACAATCACCCCAACGAGTCCTCTCAGCCCTGATATCCACCCTTCTCCCGTTGGGAGAAGATGCCCCGCAGGGGCGGATGAGGGCCTTGCCCAAATGCGGGTTTTTGAATCTTTGTCAAACTTGCCCGGGTAAAGACCCTCATCCGGCGCTCCGCGCCACCTTCCCCCTGAGGGGGAAGCGTGAGTTCCAAGCAGTTTTTCCATAGTAACAATCTTCATCAGCGCGACATCATGTTGGGGTTGAAATCAAGAACGACAGTTTTCCACAGATCATATTTGTCCGGTGGAAGTTCATAGGGCTCGCAGCCTTTGACCGCGGCGACACCCGCCGCAGCGGTTGCTGCATAAATCGGATCGGAATAGGTTTGTTCGGGTTGAACGGAAGTCACACTGCCATCTTCGGCAAGGGCAAAACTGATAGGCACGGAAATATCGGCGTCACGCGCAGCTGGCGGCACCGTAAAGCACTGCTTCACCCGGCTCACCAGTGCTTCAATCAGCGTTGCTGAAACGCTGGCATCAGCGCCCGCCATCGCCTTCTCGGCCTTCTTCGGCGAGCCAGCTTCCTTGGAATTGACCTGGGTGGTGCGCTCGCCATCTTCCTTGTTCAAAAAGGCCGCGATATCATCCAGCTTCAGTTCTTTCTTCTTCTCGGCCAGCTTCTTTTTCTCTTCGGCCTTCTTTTTCTCGTCAGCCTTTTTCTTTTCCTCGGCCTTCTTCTGCTCTTCCACCTTCTTCTTTTCTTCTTCCTTCTTTTTCTCGGCTTCCTGCAGGGCGATAAGTTCCTTCAAGGGATCGGAATCCAGCGGCTTCTCTTCAACCTTCTTGGGCTCTTCCTTTTTCGGTTGCTCTTTCTTCGGTTCTTCTTTTTTGGGTTCGGGCGGCTTTGGCGGTTCCGGCGCAACCGGCTCCTTCATCGCTGTCTTGATCTCCTCCGCAACTTTGGGCGCAGGTGGGGTTTCTTTCACCACATCCATTTTCTTTGGCGCAGGCTTCGCCGTCTCCGGCACATCGTCCGTCGTCGCGGCAAGCCGCTTCGAGTCATCGCTGATCTGGCTGATATCAACCTCAATCGCATTGACCGGCGGTGCCTTCAACGCATTGCTCGCCGGAATGCTGAACAGCGCCAGCGCCAGAATGGCACCGTGAAAAACCGTCGAAAGCAGGACGCTCTTCTTCATGTCACTTGGCCGGGACCGCCTTGTCTTTCGCGATGGTGACCAGTCCTATCTTCTTGTAGCCGGCACCATTGAGCATCCCCATCACTTCCATGACGGCGCCATAGCTCACGGCAGTATCAGCGCGCACGAACAGCTGTTCTTCAAATCCGTTCTTGGCAATCGCCTTCAGCTTTGCGGAAAGCTCCGGCAAGCCGATTTCCGTTTCCTGCAGATACAGCTTGCGGTCCGCCTGAACCGTGATCGTCAGCGGCTCGGTCGATGTATTCATCTGCTTGGCTTCGGTCTTTGGCAACTCAATGGGAACACCGACTGTCATCAACGGCGCGGCCACCATGAATACAATGAGCAACACCAGCATCACGTCGACCAATGGCGTGACATTGATCTCGGAAATGGCTGCTGCTCCACCGCGCCTGCGCGAATTGCGCCGCGAATAACCACGGGCCCCGCCTGAGCTGGCTCCCATTTATTGCACCCTTTCGTCCAATTGCCGCGAGATGATCGCGGAAAATTCATCGGCGAAATTCTCGAGCCTGGTGCCGATCTTCGCCGCGTCACTGGAATACATGTTATAGAAAATTGTCGCCGGTATGGCAGCCACAAGGCCGATGGCAGTCGCAAACAGCGCTTCTGCAATGCCGGGTGCCACAACAGCAAGGTTGGTTTGCCCAGAATTGGCGATCCCCTGGAACGACGTCATGATTCCCCACACCGTGCCAAACAGCCCGATAAAGGGTGCTGCCGAACCAATGGTAGCAAGGAACAGCAACCGTGATTCCAGCGCCCCCATCTCCTTCTGGATCGCCACATCCATCACTTTCTCGATGCGCTTCTGCACCCCCGCAAAACCAGCCCGCATCGCTGCCCCCTGGCTCCGCTTCCACTCCTGCATGGCAGCCAGAAAGATCGACGACATGCCAAGTGATGGCCGCGCATTCAGAGTGCTGTAGAGATCGTCCAGCGATTTCCCCGACCAGAAGGTCTCTTCAAATCGGTCATTGGCACCATTGATCCGCCGATAGGAGAACCATTTCTCGAAAATGATCGCCCAGCACCACACGGAAGCGGCAGCAAGCCCGATCATGACCAGGAACACTGGCCACGACGCCTGAAATACCAGATGCATCAGTGAAATTTGTGCGCCTTGCGAAACTGGCGCGGTGGTAATTGGATCCATGATCTAAACGGTCATTCCCTCTAAATCGCACAAACAGGCGGATTCTGTCGAAACTGGGGCGACAATCCGCTCCAGCGTTAACTTGAATGAATAGGGATGGTTAACGGGAGGTTACGGCATAAATTCTTCAGCTTAACGCGACATTCATGTAACCCCCTCGATAAGACTCGACATGAACTACCAACACGTACAACGGCTTTGGGCACGCTTTTTTGCGTTGTTGATCGATTGTGTGATTTTTGCTTTGGTGGCAGCGGTAATCTCCTTCCCGTTTGCATCAGGCAAAAGCTCGCGTTTCATTGGCGGTCTTGGAGTTGCAAATTGGCATAGCTGCGAGGACGGCACTGCGATATATTCGCAGGAAGGCAAGCCCATCTCGATGCAGGGTTGGCAAAAAATCGTCATTTGCGACCATGTCAGAGATTTTCTGTTCTCGTACAGAACTGGCACATTCGTCAACCAGTCGCAGAATGGAAGTAGTACCTATACCCAGCAGGTAACTTTCCCAATTGATGAAAAGAGCTGGATCACCAACAAAACTGATTTGTCCGACTTCTACTGGTTGGTCTTCGTGGCAGCTACCATAGCTCTGGAGGGTTTGGCAGGCTTCACACCCGGAAAGAAATTCCTTGGGCTGAAAGTGATCAACGAATTCGGCGCACCACCTGGCTTAGGACGAGCCACCATTCGGAATGCACTCAAATATTTAATTTTGGTTCCGATCCCATTATTTCTGCTGTTCAATCCTTCAGCAATGGACCTTGCTGGACAAACTTTAACACCCCAAAACACCGTCGTGTTTCCTGAAAAATTCTTTGAAGAGTTCCTGCCTACATTTTCAATCATGATTGCAGTTGGCATAGCAAACTTCATCTTCGTTTGGTCAATCTTGTTTCCGTGGAGCAACAAGGGTCGTGCATTGTACGATCGTTTGGCAGGAACCAAAGTCGTCGAGCTTTAGCGAAAATCCGCAGCGATTTACCTGCCCAGAAACTTTTCTGCCATGTCCGCCGAGACCCGCTGCGGTCGCCCACGGCCATCAATAATCGCAACCGTCACATCGGCTGCAAACAAAACGTCATCGCCACGCAGAATCCGCTGGGCCATCTCGAAGCGGGCACCCTTCAGATTCGACGGCACGGGATTCAATCGTCAGAACCTCATCGAATTTGGCCGGTTTCAAAAACTCACACACCATGCGCCGCACCACAAAATGCGTGCTTCCGCCCGACATGGCCAACTGATCAACACCAACAACCCGCAACCAGTCAGACCGCGCCCGCTCGCAGAATTTGAGATAGTTGGCATGATAGACCAACCCGGAAAAATCCGTGTCCTCGTAATAGACGCGAAGGTCGAAAACATGCTTGCCATTTTGCAGGTGGCCTGAGAGCATTTATTTCACCCCTCTCCCTTCGCCATGGCTATTGCGTGCAGAACCACTATCCTCCCCGCCGCAGTATAGGCGCGGGGGAGGTGGCATCCGCCGGAGCCTTGGCGAAGGCGGATGACGGAGGGGGGAGTTACCGGTGGAAAAGTTCCCCATCCGCCTCGCTCCGCTCGGCACTTTCCCCACATGGGGGAAGGATTGAAAAGGCGCGTCACTCTCCCTCCTCCAAAGGCAAAACCCCCTGCGTGATCTCCGCCCGGTTCGGCACAGCCAACCCCAGATGCTTGAACGCATGATGCGTCAAGATGCGCCCGCGCGGTGACCGGTTGAGAAATCCAAGCTGCAACAGATAAGGTTCAACCACATCCTCGATGCCATCGCGTGCTTCCGACAGCGACGCGGCAATGGTATCAATGCCAACCGGCCCGCCACCAAAATTCAGCGCGATGCATTTGAGATAGCGGTGGTCCAGCGCATCGAGCCCTGCATCATCAACATCCAATGCTTTCAAGGCTTTATCTGCTGCCTTTGCATCAATCTGCGAAGCACCGGCCACACTGGCAAAGTCGCGCACGCGGCGCAGCAACCGCCCGGCAATGCGTGGCGTGCCACGTGACCGCCGCGCAATTTCCCGTGCCCCATCTTCGGTGACAGGCATCTGCATGATCCGCGACCCGCGCTTCACAATGTCGAGCAATTCTTCTTCGGTGTAAAACTCCAGCCGGATCGGAATGCCAAAGCGGTCACGCAGCGGGGTCGTCAGCAGCCCCGTCCGCGTCGTCGCCCCAATCAGCGTGAACCGCGCCAGATCAATCCGCACCGACCTTGCGGCGGGGCCTTCACCAATGATCAGATCAAGCTGAAAATCCTCCATCGCCGGATAGAGCACTTCTTCCACTGCCGGATTAAGCCGGTGGATTTCATCAATGAACAACACATCGCGGTCTTCCAGATTGGTGAGCAAGCGCTGCCAGATCACCAGCCTTGGCAATGACAGGACCAGACGTCGCCCGGAAATTCACACCAAGCTCCCGCGCCATGATCTGCGCCAAAGTCGTCTTGCCAAGCCCCGGCGGCCCCGCAAACAACACATGATCCAGCGCCTCATTGCGCGATTTCGCCGCCGCAATGAAGACGCGCAAATTCTGCTTCTGCTTGGACTGCCCGACAAACTCATCAAGCTTCTGCGGCCGCAGATGTGTGTCGAGCGCGTCCTCGGGTTTGGGGGAATGGTCAAGGATGGTGCGGGTCATCGTCGATATTCAGAATCAAATTCATCGACAGCCAGCAAGTGTAAGCTGAAACAAGTGAGATACTTGTAAGGGACAAAAATACATTAACTACTTCACTTGCAGATGCGCGGCGCATACAACAAGTAAAACGCTGCCCAATTCCGTTCCCGGATTAATGAAGCCTATCAACGGTATCCATAAACTTACCTCGCCGAACTTCGCATGCCAGCGTGCATACATCAGATACCCACAGTCAGAGCCTGAACGCCTCCGAGGAAATAGGAAAATGGTGACGCAATGACCATAGCCTCCGAGAATTTCAAAGACTGAACCCCACAAAACTGGAGGACCAAATCCAATTCTTTAGTCCAGCTGCTATCGGCAAAAGAATTAGTCCGACTATCGGGCCGATCAACACGTGCAAAACGACGATGCCGAAGGACCGATCTATCTCGGTTCTTGGCACAGGCTCTCCAAATTTCATTTTCATCGCTCATCCCAGCGCCAGCTCCTTCAGCGCGGCGCGGATCAATTTCTCCGTGGGCTGATCATCTCCGCTTTTCTTCATCGCCGCACTCACCGCCATCGCCGCCTGGCTCTGCCCATAACCCAAATTCACCAGTGCAGAAACAGCATCCGTCACTGCTGTGGGTCGATCAGCCGCCAGCTCCGCCGCCATCTGACCCAATCCAATTTCCGCCGCAGTATAGGCCGGAGCCTTGTCCTTCAGCTCCAGCACAATGCGTTCCGCCAGCTTCTTGCCAACCCCATTGGCCCGTCCGATCATTGCCTTGTCCTGCAACGCAATCGCTGACGCCACTTCACCAGGCGACAAAACCGACAGGATCGCCAGCGCCACGCGCGCTCCCACACCCTGCACCGTTTGCAACAACTTGAACCACTCTTTCTCCATGGTGGAGGCAAAGCCAACCAGACGGATATTGTCCTGGCTCACCAGCATCTCCGTATACACCTCTGCAAACTCGCCAACCACAAACGTGGCGAGCGACCGCGATGAACACGACACGAAATAGCAAACCCCACCCACATCCACCATCGCCCAGTCAGGTCCGGTGGAATCGATGCGGCCTTTGAGTTTTCCGATCATGCAGAAGCTCTCATGGATGCGTGTCCGGTGCGATGATGTCGATTGACGGAAAGTACGTTCGATAACGAGCGGCATCGCGCGTAAGAATACGATAGTTGTTGACCATGGCATGGCTCCCGATCAGAAAATCAGGCAAGACACGTTCGCGCTTTCCCCCGGACAAACGATAAGCCTGATGAGCATTCCCAGCATGAAAAGCTGATTGCAAAGGCATTTGTTCGTAGACCAGACCAATAACCTTGAACAATGCTTCGGCAGACCGATAACTCTCAAATTCGGCGGCCACTTCAGCAAAAGTGATGATATTCAGAACCAGCAGTCCATCCTGCTTGCACTGGTTGATCCATTTCATGGACCAAGGTTTCCAATCTTCCTTGTCACCAAGGACATCAAGAACGACGTTTGAATCCAGGATCGTCGGCATCTTCACTGTAACCTCTGACGAGTTCCATGTATTCATCGACGCTCATGCCCAATGGCTTCATTTTGCCTTCCTTGCGCATTTGCTCGCCAAACTCTGCCAAACGTTCGGCGACGGACTTGGCACTGTCTTTGGGATGTTCCCCTTCTTCATTATACAAAAGCATTTGTCCGCCCTCTTCACGGAAGCCCACCTCGTCACCGGGCGCAAGTCCGAGCTTTTCCCGGATCAGCTTCGGGATCGTCACTTGCCCTTTGGATGTCATGCGGCTCATAAAGTAATACCTCAGAAGTAATACTGTTACAAATAACCGAACAGGTCAAGAACGAACGCCCCGATGATGCGCGTGACAAATCGCAATCGCCAAGGCATCCACCGAATCCTTCGACTTCATCGTCGCTTTGGGCAGCAGCAAACGCACCATGTGCTTCACCTGGTCCTTCTCTGCATGCCCTGCCCCAACAACCGATTTCTTGATCACATTCGGCGCATATTCCGACACCGGAATCTTGAGTGATGCAGGTGCCAGCATCACCACGCCGCGTGCCTGCCCCAGCTTCAGCGTTGCGCGCGCATCCTTGTTGACGAAAGTCTCTTCAATCGCCGCCTCGTCCGGTTCAAAGTCTTTCAGTACACGGATGATCTGTTCATGGATTTGCAAAAGACGCTCCGCCAGCGGCATGTCCGCATCCGAATGGACCGACCCATCGGCAACGTAGATGAGCCGCGATCCCTCACTTTCGATCACCCCCCAGCCCGTATTCCGCAATCCCGGATCAAGCCCGACAATCCGAACCATCTCCCCTCCCAAAAACCACCAAACGAGCAGCGTCCATACCGCACCCGGACTGGCTTGTACTCAACTATGTTGGAAGAAGCAGCGCGTCCCGATCTTATTTTTCGAGAACGGCATCGGCCATGGTCCTGATGCCCGAAGGAACCGGAACTTTCGTCGCACCATAATTGGTGTTCAAAACCAGCTCCGGACCTTCCCGCAGTTCAAGCTGATTGACGATGATTGCCGTATAGGCCGACTTGTCGCCAATGCGGGCTGTGGGATCGATGATGAGATTGCCGTTGGGCAGGTAAATCGTTCCCGTAAGCTCTTTGGTGATCAGTGTATTGATGCGGTGTTGCCTGCCCGCACGATCATTGCGGTCTTCAAAAAACAGCAGTCCCGCCATGTCACCGGCCTCGCGACCTGCAAATTCGACCAGGGCACCACCCGTGAAATCAATGACAGAATTGTCGCCGGTCAAGAAAAAACCAATGTTTTTGCCGCGCGCAAATGCAAGTCCGGAAATCTTGAAGGGGCCATCCTTGATGATGTATTCGCCGGCAGAAAACGTGACGACGGCCGGCCCGATAATTTCAAGTCCGCCGCAATAGACGCCAGGTTGCAGCGTGACGATACCAACACCAACACGCATGTCGGTAAACGTGCAGCCCGCGAACTCTGGGTTTGGCCGCGAAGCAAGCGGGTCGGCAATCGCTTTGCAATCGGTGGTCGGCTCCGGCGTAATTGATCCCGGTGAATACTTGACGCCACCTGCCGAACAAACGAGATCAGCCGCGATGCTTGCACTATTGTCGACAATGACACCGTCCGAAGCAATTGAATCGGCATAGACCGCACAGGACGGGCCCAACATCTTGGCCCGCGTGCCCAGTTTCACCGCCCCTGATCCGCCTGCATCAAGAGCCAGAACACACAGGTTTGTCGCCCCGGCAAGTCCGGCAGTCGCATCGCTTTGAACTGGCGTAAGGGCATCGCCCAAACTCTTGCCCACAATCGGCGACCAGTCCTCGGTGATGTTGACACTAACCTTGTTGTCATCCTTGCTGGACGTAACGGATATTTCGTACGCCTCATCGCCACCCAATTCCTGCACGGCAAATGCCTTGGCAGCAGCTTCAATGGAAGTTTTTGTCGAGCCTGCAACAGCAAGCTCTCTGGCTCCGGCAATGGCAGCAGCATCCGCCGCAGCCTGTAGCTGCGATTTTTTCATGTTGTAAGACGTAACATCAATTGCAGCAGTCGTGCTTCCGACAACGACCGGCAGCGCTACGGCAAAAATGACTGCAATGTTCCCGGCCTCATCCAGCCTGAACTTCCGCAACCATTTCAACAATCCGCCGCAAAACAATTTTGCTACTCCAACTTGCAGCACAGTCGTACGACACGCCTCACTAACGTCTGCTTTAATTTTTGTTTTGACTTGCGTGCAAACAGCTTGAAGTGCTGCGCAAGATTAAGGAGTCGTCAAAACGGGAACAACAAAGTTTTAACTTTGCCCATCTGTTACCATTCTGGCGGATCACGCCGCATTTAGTTTTTCCATCACATCAGCAGGAATATCAGCGTTCGAAAACACCACCTGCACATCGTCGTCTTCGTCCAGGGCATCGACCATCTTCATCAGGCTCTCGGCTTTCTCGAAATCAACCGGCGTCATCACTCCAGGCTTCCAGATGATTTTGACCGACTCTGCGTCACCAAACTTCGCCGCAAGCGACGCCGAGACGTCGCCGATATTTTCGAAAGCGCAGGTTACGCCATGTCCTTCATCGCTGGATGTCACATCATCAGCGCCCGCATCGATGGCCGCCTCCATCATCGCGTCGGCAGAAGCTTTCGCTGCTGGATAGACGATCTCGCCAACCCGCGTGAACATGAACGAAACCGAGCCGGTTTCACCCATGTTGCCGAATTTCGTGAAAATCGCGCGCACATTCGATGCAGTCCGGTTGCGATTGTCCGTCAGGGCCTCGACGATGACGGCGACCCCGCCCGGACCATAGCCTTCGTAGCGCACATAGTCATAGTTTTCACCATCAGCACCCGCTGCCTTCTTGATGGCGCGTTCGATATTGTCCTTCGGCAGGTTTTCGGCGCGCGCATTCTGGATGGCAAGCCGCAACCGCGCATTGGCGTTGGGGTCGGGCAATCCCGCCTTTGCCGCCACAGTGATTTCTCGCGACAGTTTAGAGAACATCTTGGACCGGATCTTGTCCTGCTTTCCCTTGCGGAACATGATGTTTTTGAATTGGGAATGTCCCGCCATGGTGCCCTCTGAAGAATGGTTTTGGTGCCTTATAGCGGCCCTGAAGCTGCTGCGACAAGCGCGATTAACCACGAATTAACGCGGACCGGTCAAGCTCGACCC
The DNA here is from genome assembly GCA_963738595.1 of uncultured Alphaproteobacteria bacterium. Lineage (GTDB taxonomy): Bacteria > Pseudomonadota > Alphaproteobacteria > Rhizobiales > Aestuariivirgaceae > Aestuariivirga. The sequence continues at coordinate 177,118 of CAVTXF010000005.1, read as the reverse complement.
CAGTGTGTTTGTACCGGGAGTTTGCGTTATGGCGGCAGTCAAGGCGGCAATAGAAACATTTTCTTTTGATGGCGAAGTCGTCGGCGGCAGTGCTGTCGCAGCGCTGCGCAAGATCAAGTCACTTTCCGAACTTGCCCCGCAACCGCGACTCTTTGCGGCAATCGCGACGTTGACCGACATCGGCGGCCAGGCGGCCATGGAATTTGAAGCCGCAAGTCTTGCAGCATTGAAGCTTGAACAGGAAGCATCGGAAAGCCATCTGCACCGTGGCATGCGCCTCGCCAAGCGATTGAAGGAAACACTTGGCGCCGAAATGCCGACCGAGCTTCCGGCCTTCATTCGCCGCCGCCACTAACCGCAAGGTCACCAGAACGGAATTTCAGCCTGCGACAGGCGCCCGCCGATGCGCAGCGGCGCAACCTGCAATGCCAGTCCGGTAGTGTCGTCCGTTTCGACAGCGACGCCACACACCGTAGCTTCGCCCTCCGCCGGGCGCATGCGTTCAATAGGCAACTTGCGCAGAAACCTCTGCAAGGGTTCTGCCTTGTCCATCCCGATCACTGAATCGTAGTCACCGCACATTCCTGCATCCGATAGAAACGCCGTCCCGCCTGACAGGATCTGGTGATCCGCCGTTGGAACATGCGTATGCGTCCCGACAACCAGGCTCGCACGCCCATCGACAAAATGCCCCATCGCCATTTTCTCGGAACTGGCCTCGGCATGAAAATCAATGAGCACGGCATCACACTCTCGCCCGAGCCTGCAACTCTCCAATGCACCATCAATGGCAACAAACGGATCGTCCAGCTGCGGTTCGATCATCACGCGGCCCATTGCATTGATGACGAGAACACGTCGCCCGTTTGCCGTCTCTACCAGTGCCATTCCGCCGCCAGGGCAACCGGCAGGCCAGTTCAGCGGCCGCACCAACCGGTCTTCGCGCGCGATGAAGACCAGGGCTTCGCGCTGGTCGAATGCGTGATTGCCCAGCGTAATCACATCAGCACCCGCTTCGCGCAAGACGTTGTAGATGTCTTCGGTTATTCCGAAACCATGTGCTGCATTCTCGCCATTCACCACGACAAGATCGGGCGCGTAACGCTGCCGCAACACCGGCAAGTGCGCGCGCACCGCATCGCGTCCGCTCCGCCCCACGACATCTCCCAAAAACATCAGCCGCAACGAATGACCTCCATGTCTGTCATGATGAAATCCAGCGGCACGTCATGCGGCCCGCGCGGCACAAAATCAACTTCCTGCGCGGCATAGGCAACCCCTATGGCAACAACGGGTTTGCGCGGTTTCAGGTCTGCCAAAGTCCGGTCATAAAACCCGCCACCATAACCGAGCCGATACCCCGCCCGGTCAAACGCCAGCATCGGGACCAGCAGAACATCGGGCGAGACAACGGGCGCATCCTCAAGTGGTCGCGGAATGTTCCATCGTCCTGGCACAGTGGGCTCGCCAGGATACCACCGCCGGAACGCCAAGGGCAGATCCTTCCCCATGATCACCGGTAAAGACGGCGTCCACCCCTCGCCGCCGAGTTTTCCCAGCAGGGGTCGCACATCGATTTCACTTTCATAAGGATAAAACCCCGACACCACGGACTGTCCGGTTTTCGGTGAACAGGGAAAATCAAGTAATATCAAACGAGTTGGCGCAAAATCTGTCGATTCCAGATGAGCCTCGGCGCGCCGTTCCGCAGCCTTCGCCCTGAGTATTTTCTTTTCTTGCGCCAGATCCATAGTTCAACAAAAAAAGTGGCACGCCACCATAAGCCGTGGGAACTTGCGATCCCGGGTCCCTACTCGCGTAGGTGGGTGCCGTTTACACCAGACCACGGTCCGGCGCAGGGACAGCTCCCTGAAGAATCGTTTATAGGCCCTGGGAATAAGAGTTCCTTCACCAACCGGGCAGCAGTGCCTTGGTGCGGTTAACATAAACTGGCATGGTTGGCTATGATTAAGAGAATAAGGTACAGTTTGCCTTGATTCGGCCTTTACGATGCAGCAATTTACCAAGCTTGATACCACAATGATGACACAACGCCTGAACTCACTGCTCTGTATTTTGATCTACCCATTGACCTTGCTGGAAACAGCTTTCATGGCAGGTGTGGTGGCTTTGCATGCGCTCGTGGCCAACGTCTTCTATCATTCCTCTTGGTATCCTGCCCACTGGCGCCCGACCCGCCGCTACACCGAACGCGTCATCCCCGACGCCACTGTGGCGCTGGAAGCAATGAACGTGCTGGAAACTATCGCTGCAAATACAGGCGCCAAGGTATTCTGGCTCTCCGGCACGCTGCTTGGCCTTGCGCGACTGGGAAAACCGCTGCCTCATGACAACGACCTCGACATCGGCATCTTTTGCGACGATCCAAAAGCAAGACTCTTCGTTGCCGAATTCGCAAACAGTGGATTTGCAACGCAGTGCAAGCCACAAACAATCAGCTGGAAGACCCGTATCCAGAATCCCGATTTCCATATGATCGAAGATGGCATCCTGCGCTACAAGGCGGGCATCAAGGTCGGAACCGGCAGCCAGGAAAAAAGCGTGAAGGTCGATATCTTCCTGCATTTTGACTATCAGGACCGCATAGCCCATGCCTCGCGCAACACTGTGTGGTGCAACTCGGCCTTCGACATCCACAAGCGCACATTTGGCAGCAACACCTTCACCATTCCGAAGGACATGGACCGCCACCTTGCCGAAAACTATGGCGACTACAAAACCGAGGTAAAGGAATTCGAGAATTCGATCGATTGTCCAAATGCCGAGAACATCTTTTCATGGCCGTCGCTGGTTTATCTTTTGGAACGCAAGCAGCTGATGATCAAGTTGCAGCGGCCGGACCGCGTCGCGCAAATCAATCGCCGTATCCTTGCAACCCTTAGAAAGGGCCTGGTGCCAACTCTGAACCTGCAAGAAGAAGCAAAGAAAATAGTTCTCGATCAGCCGGCCGTGTAACTGCCGAGCTTGTCTCTCAACAGTGTTGAGGAAATAAGCGGCGTCCGCTGGAGATATTCCACCTTGCACAGGTGCGAAAAGTGGTCGAATTTGCCAGCCCAGTCATCGCCCATGACGAGAATGCTTGCGTTATACGTGACAATGTCATCTGCCTTTTGCTCCCACGTATTCTCCGGAAAAACCTTGTCCACAAACCGCAATGCCATCAGCAACTCCTCACGTTCCTGATATGACATGAATGCAGTCTTGTTCTTCAAGGCATTGAACGAATCCGACGACAATCCGACATAAAGTGCGTCGCCCAGTTCCCGCGCCCGCGCCAGCAACTTGATGTGCCCGTAGTGCAGCAGGTCATACGTCCCGTATGTGAGCACAACCGTCACAGTCTTACTTGCCCCCTCCAAATCCCATTCTTTGTCCCGCAGCCTCATACCACTCTTTGAATCTCGACCGGAAGTCCAATCGGTTCACATTCGGCTTGTCCACGTTATTCAGATCCGATGTAAGTGCCGCATAGTTCTGTTGTTCCAGATATCCCAACACTTTGACAATTCGCAAGTCGAAGTCTGTTCCCGTTGCCGGAAGATCGCGTATCAGCGCAGTCATTCCATCCCAGGCCACTTTCTGGTACCCCGCTTCATCGGACTTCATGTTCTTGAGAATGATCGGAAAATCTACGGCGAAATATTTTGCAATCAGTGCCGGCACCAGGTCTGGCGCATCCTCACCCACAAGCTTCTTGCTGCGGGCAAGTATTGCGAGCCTATCCTTCAATGTGCGCATCTCTGACATTGTTTGGGTGATCGAGGTCTGGTCACCGCGTTTTCGCCAAAGATAAACAGTCTCCTTCAGCAAATCGACCGACGGTGCATGGATATAGGCGCGCGTCAATGCATGTAAATCCTCATACAAGGTGCCCTCGGGAATGGGCAAAAGGAAAGACAACACAAACGTTCGCTTGTAAACCTTGTTCCAAAGCGTTGAGTCGCGGAACAGTCCCGGCATGTGCCGTATGTTTGTGGCGACAGCATCTGCTTCAAACAACCCGCGGTGAATATTGCTCGGACTGCGCTTTCCGTGATCATCAACCCGCATGACCCCACCCGCGCAGAACACCGATCCTGATGTCCGCAACTGCGAAATCATCTGTCTGAAACCATTGCGAACCACGAGGTCATCAGCATCCACAAAAGCGATGAACTCGCCAGTAGACTGCAACACCGCGCGGTTTCTGGCCTGCCCGTTGCCCCGGTTGTCTTGATGCAACACAGTCAGCCTGCTGTCGGCACGTGCAAAGTGATCAGCAATTTCACCCGAACGGTCAGTGGACCCATCATTGACCAGGATCAGCTCGAAGTTCGAATAGTCCTGCGCCAAAACGGAATTGAGGCACGCTGCGAGATATTTCTCGACGTTGAAAACCGGAACGATGATGCTGAGCTTTGGGTCCAACGACAATCTCGCCTCAGCTCATTTTTTACCCGGCTTGCGGCGCCACATGATCGTTTCTAGATCAGGTGACGGTAGGACGCCCGGCACGGGATGAAGCCGGTGTTCTAAAACTTCCGGGCTGAACGATGTGCCATGGCGTTCCGGGTTTTCCTTGACGGCCTTGGCCCATTCAAGCGGGGTGATGCTTTTTCCTTCATGAGAATATTCTGCGACAGCGACACGTTTTCCTGACTTGTTGTACTTGTCAGTCCATCCATTTGGTTTGCTGTGTGATTTCTTCATCGGCACAAAATTGTAAGCGGCCCGCGTCTCTTCGAACAGATAGCAGCTGTTGTAGAGCGCAACAAAGCCGCCACGAGAAACAGTCGACGCCGTGTGCCAGATGGTCTTGTTGAATTGCTCGAAGGGATAGACCTTGCTGATGTCGTCCAATCCGCGGATTTTCGGATAATTGGTAAGGACATTGAGAATTGTAATGACATCAAACGGCCCCCGCTCAGCGATGGCCTCCGCCGTACTGGCGAATATTTCAATGCCGAGTGGCTCGCCCCTGCTCTTCGCTTCTTCCAGAACATGGCGGTCCACATCGCATCCAAAGACCGTGGCATCAGGGATGTGTCGTTTGAGGTCGATAGGCTCAAAACCCGACGAACAGCCAAAAAATAATTCTTGGTTTGCCGATCCCAAGGAATTTCAATGCCTTTGCAATGTCCTTGAAAAGGAAATCGTGCCGTCCACTGAAACTGACAACAGACCTTTGGGCGCGCCATTTCGCAGCGCCTTTCGGTTTGGTTGGTTGCGTTCATTTCAGTCATGTCTCAACTTCCGGAACTTGGGCAAAAGCACAAACGGCGCATTCGCCAGCAGCCCGCGTCCAAGTTGGACAATTCGCTCTGCCTTGGGCAACTCAGTGCAATTTTTGATCAATTCAGGCGAAATATCAGCACTCTTTCTTGAATATGCAGGGTTCATCAACGTTGTAAATGTCAACTGACTGGAAGTAATCACGGAACTTCATGCCATCTCCTGGCACCTGCCCGCTTTCCCCGTCAACAATATCGATCCAGCGCGTCGGAATTCCGTAGGCATGCGAAACGATCAGTCCGTGAAGTGACGACGACATGATATGTTCGCATGAGCAAACTTCATCGATGAACATCTCGATTTCATCATATCCGATACGATGAATGTTGATGACCCGCACCGACGCATCGATTTTCAGATGACGAGGCAAATGGTTGTGATGCAAAATGAGTCCAAGCTTGGCCTTTGGCAATGCCGGATCGGCCTTGGGCTTGAAGATATAGGGCAGTAGCAACGCCGGATCACCATAGATTTCCGGGCATTTGCCACCCGCCTTCAGCACAAGATCCCGCGTGATTGGCCCCCGCACGGCATAGAACCTGGCTTTGGGATTGATGACCTGATCTCCCTTGGCGCTGCCACTGCCCCATACTGTCGTCTGGGCATCACATTTGCCGATGATAGATCCTATGGCCAGCAAGCGGGTTCCACCTGTCTTGAATTTTGGTGGAATGCCGGTGAGTTTTTCAATGAGGTATGGGTTAAGTATATCACCCCAATTTCCCGGAAAAGGGCGTTGCCACCACCACAGTCTCACGCGGGGGGATTTGCGTTTGATGATTTTCAGAAGAGTAGACGCATTGCGCGCCCTTTTGTTCAACCAGAATATGTAATGCCTTGATCGAAGTGCGTCGACAACCGCCGTTTCATTGCGTTGTCTGGCGTCTCTAAGCAACCTTTCAGCCTTTCCATAAAGGCCCAACATCGCGTATCTCTCAAAATCCCAGATAAATGCCGCCTCCCGAAGCTCCGGTTGCGATTTGCCAAATTCAACTAGCTTTTTGACACGGCTCAGGCGGCCCGCGCGCGCCATCGCGTCCAGCTCTTTTTGGTAGAGTTTTTCATCAAGTGGCGATGCTTCACGGGCACGGGCTATCAGCTTGCCCGCCCGCTTGTAGTCTTTCTGCTGCACAGCCGAAAGCGCAATTTCCTTCAGGACCTCTTGCGAATTTTCATCCGCAATAGGCCGTGTATCCTGTTGCTTCAGTTGCCTCATGCCACGCGTTTGCGGGAACTGAGCAATTCAATTCCCTCAATACACATGCTGACTTCTTCACCAATTGGAACTCCCAGGATTTGCCAGGGAGAGGACCTGTGCTTGGCGTCGATGAACAAAGTGATAGCTCTGCTGTCATGTGTCTTGGGTACGGGTATGACCGTCTCGACTGACTTATGCCGTCCCGGCATCCACGAAATTTTGATTGGCTTGGCACCGTCAACATATACTGTACATTCTTGCGAACTGGAGAGTGCAACTGGATTGAATGGTCTGATCGTTAACTTCACAGAACTCAATGGCCGGCGAGCCAATGGGCAATTCCAGCCGTATGGCACTGGCCGTTTCCGTTAGCCAGGCACCCTTCTTGGTATGTTTGAGTGGGCTCGAACTTGTCAACCAGCCCGAAAAAACATCATAATTCGCAAGCTTTGTTTTGACCGACGAGTTTACCGGAAATCCGGCGTTGCTGTAGCGTCCCAGGACATCGTGGGGAAAAGTCGCTACGATCGCCTCAAATTCGAATTTGGGCAACTGCATCGGCGTTCCAGACATGGCCTTGCGCAAGTCCTCGAATTTCTTGACCTCAAACCGGTCCGTTCCAAAATAATAGTCGAAATACTTGAAATCGTCTTCGCCGCCAGTTTCCTGCAACCATTGCGCAGGAATGCCCAAGGCTTCAGCAAATATGATCCCGTGCAGTGAACTGGAAATGACCCGCCCGGAACCAATGATGTTCCTGATCATGTCAATGGGTGTGCAGTCGACCGAAACCATCCTGCTGGCGAGATCAGGGTAATTTCTGTGCAGCAACAAATCATCCCGGTAGTGGGGAATGATACAAACGTCGCGCTCAACATAGTCCTTCTTCTGTTTGATTTCAGCGATTTCATCTTTGAACAAGTATGGCATCAGGCAACCAGGATCAAAAAACCTGTTGACCTTTGACGTGTTGATATTGTGATTTCGCAGAACTTCAAGCGTCTTGGGCCCCCTGACGGCACGTACATCAATGTCATGAACACCTGCGGCCAAAGACAATTTGGTACCCTTGAACCCGGACCCCCAAACGACGTCACCATTTTTTGCAAGATGGAGGACCGAACCAACTGCCAGTATCTTCTTTTCTTTCGCCACCGCAGTCCGTGTTTTGTAGGGAGCAATCCTGTCCACCAGGTCGCGCGACGCAATATCGCCGAAGTTTCCAATCTTGAACTTCCGGTCCCCTTCAGGTCCGTCAAATTTCTTTCCGTGGGATTGCCACCAAAAAAGCGCGATCTTAGGAACTTCCGGTTGGCCCAGTATGGGCAGATCTTTCTTTGGCGCGACCTGCACCTCGACTGCGGAATTACCCTTTTGGGCATCCTTGAGCTGGCGGTAAACATACGACAGCGGCATGATTGAAACAGCTGCACGCTCATCATTGATGCCATATGAAATGATCAACTTTTGACCTTCAACCAGATTGCCTGAAGGATAAACCACAGAAGCGACATTGGCATTGAGCTTCTCAAGCTTGAATGCTGACCGCGCATGGTCAAGCACACGTATCGGTCGCTTTGTGAAAGTTTCGACGCTGAAACCAGGTGACGCGGAAAGCTCGGTAGCGCAGACTTCATAAACCCGGCCATTCAAACTCTTGTGGCTTGAATGGCAAATCGCAAGGAATTTCCCGTTCACAAGGGAAGGTTGACCGCCATTTCTGATCTGGCCAAATCGGCCTTCATAAGAATTTCCCCAGCCCTCCTGGATAATGCGATCACAAACGATTTGTGTTTCACCGCTCATGTCAACTTGGGCCATGACCAAAGGAGACATCGAGTAGATGCACCAGATTTGACCGGCATCTTCGATGAAGGCCCAGTTCTTTTCAATTTGATTCCGTCGCGGCCTGACGATAATTTCACGCGCCTTGCCAGCGGGCCTCAGGCCGTCCTTAGTCAGTTCAAGCAGGAATTGATGATTTATCGGTTTGTTGTTGCCGTCATTCCAGCTCACATAAATCTTGCCGGCAAGCCGGAAAAGTCTGGGATCAGCATGCCAGGTTCTTGCGCGTTCATCGAGCGTATGAGGGGCCGCAAATTCAACAAGATCAGATAGGGCGGTCACACTTCCCGCAATCGGGTTGAATTCTTTGTCAAGCTGACACGTGGCCAAACGACGCCAGTTTCCAGACGGATCAACAACCCGATAGCAAAGGATGTATCCATCCTGCATATCCATGATTGATGGATTGAAAACCCGAAAAGCTTCAGGATCGACGCCTTCCCCCAACCACTCTTCCGGAAGCAGTTTTTGATTTTCGAAGATGACGTTTTTGACTTCCCCTCGCCCCGTGGCTGCAAGCAGATAATAATAGATCTTGTTGATTTCGCGCCTTAACACCGTGGTTCCTCAATCTCGCCGGAATTTCCAAGCCCTATACCCATCACGCCAAGATTTCTCCAACACATTTTGGCAGACACCCCAGCTTTGCAGCGCCGGAGACTGCGAGCATGTCAGCTCTTCGGGCGCTCCAATTCCGCGCAGCATCTCATCCTGTCACGCGCTCCAGCTTGTCTGCTGCATCTTCAAGCTTTTTCACCATCATGTCTTCCATCGACCTGACCTGCGCCAGCGCATTGTTGCGCGAGTCCTTCAGCGCCTGCGCCTGTTCTTCCAGCGCGCCAATCTTGCGCGTTGCCTCGGACAGGCGGTCCGCCACCATCAACCCCGCCATCACCAGCAGGCGAATATCGCCGATGGCACCAACGCTTTGCTTGATGCGGTTGACCTCTTCATCAAGCAGTTTTGCAAGCTGCTTGAGATGATCCTCTTCCCCGTCAGGGCATTGCATCGTGTAGGGACGGCCGGCAATGGAAACGATGACATTCGACATGCTGGGCTAGGCTCCCGCGCTGTTGGAATGAAGCACAGCACGAATGCGCGACATCGCCTGGTCAATCTTGCCCGACGCCTGCTTGCTCGTATCGACCAGCTCCATGGCTTTCGATTTGAGCAGCTCCAGGTCGCGCGCCAATCTCTGCCGCTCTGCACCCATAACCTCGGCATCCCGCGCCAAAGCAACGAGCTTGCCATAGTCATTGTTTTTGCGCGCCGCTTCTGTTTCAAGCTTCAAGAGTGCTTGATCGAAGCGGGCGAGTGCAGAATCTATCCTGCTCGTCTCAGTCATTCCAGTCTCTGTCCCCCTAAGACGCCGTCCGCAATTTACAGAGATTTGCCAGCCCGATCAAATCTTTGTAAAGGGTATATGATTCGAAACGCGAAGTACAACCGCAAAAAGCCGCCTTTGACAAGCGTCCGTCGGATGATATCTGGGGCAAAACTCACGTTAAACAAGAGGTGCCCCAATGCCGACCGATCTTCAGAAAATGGCCAATGCAATCCGCGTCCTTTCCATGGATGGTGTTCAGAAAGCAAATTCCGGTCATCCGGGCCTGCCCATGGGGGCTGCCGATGTAGCAACCGTGCTGTTCACCGAATTCCTGAAATTCGATGCCTCAGAACCCCATTGGCCAGACCGCGACCGCTTCATTCTCAGCGCCGGCCACGGTTCCATGTTGTTGTATTCATTGCTGCATCTCACCGGTTACGCCGACATGACCATGGACCAGCTGAAAAACTTCCGCCAATTGGGATCCAAAACCGCAGGCCACCCGGAATACGGCCACGCGTCAGGCATTGAAACCACAACCGGGCCACTGGGCCAGGGCATTTCCAATGCCGTCGGCTTCGCCATTGCCGAACGCCACTTGAACGCCAAATACGGCGACGACCTGGTCAACCACAAGACGTATGTCCTCGCAGGCGACGGTTGCCTCATGGAAGGCATCAGCCAGGAAGCCTTGGCCCTCGCAGGCCACCTGAAATTGAAAAACCTCGTCGTCCTGTGGGACGACAACAACATCACCATCGACGGTCGCGTCTCGATGTCTGATTCCACCGACCAGCTCGCCCGCTTCGCAGCCTCCGGCTGGAACACACTGCGCTGCGATGGCCATGATGTCGACTCCATCCGCGCCGCTCTCACATCAACGCAATCTGCGGATAAGCCAACTCTCATCGCCTGCAAGACCATCATCGGCAAGGGCGCACCGAACAAGAAAGACAGCCACGCCGTCCACGGCTCACCCTTGGGTGCCGAAGAAATAGCTGCCACCCGCAAGGAACTGGGCTGGACCGCAGAACCTTTCGTCGTCCCGCAAGACATTCTCATCCCCTGGCGCGCTGCAGGTGTGCGCGCGAAGGAAACGCGTTTCGCCTGGGAAAAGCGCCTCGCTGCCTCAGCCCACAAAGCCGAATTCACCCGCATCATGAAGGGCGATCTCCCCGCTTCCTTCGCCGAGACGATGGCCAACTTCAAACGCGAACTCGCAAAAAACCCGCCGCACATCGCCACCCGCAATTCTTCCCAGAACACGCTGGATGTCATCAACGCCGCAGTGCCCGAAACCATCGGCGGATCAGCTGATCTCACCGGCTCCAACAACACAAAGTCAAAAGAACAGAAAGCCTTCAGCGCCACGAACTACGGCGGTTCCTACGTATACTTCGGCATCCGCGAACATGGCATGGCAGCGGCCCTGAATGGCATGGCACTGCACGGCGGTGTGATCCCCTATGGCGGCACCTTCTTCTGCTTCACCGATTATTGCAGGCCCTCCATCCGCCTCGCCGCATTGATGGGCATCCGCAGCATTTTCGTGATGACGCATGACTCAATCGGCTTGGGCGAAGACGGCCCCACCCATCAACCCGTCGAACACCTCGCCGCCTGCCGCGTCATCCCCAACGTCTTGGTGATGCGCCCCTGTGATGCCGTGGAAGCCGCTGAATGTTGGCAGATCGCACTGGAGAGCAAAACCACACCCAGCATTCTCGTCCTCACCCGCCAGAAACTGAAACCCGCCCGCCTCACTTACGCGGCAAAAAACCTCTGCGCCCAAGGTGCCTACGAAGTGGCGAGCTCCGCAAAGAAATCCAAAGCGGTGATCTTCGCGTCAGGCAGCGAAGTCGAAATCGCGATTGAAGCCAAAGCGATGCTGGACAAAAAAGGCATTCCCACCCGCGTCGTCTCGGTGCCGATCAATGGAACTCTTCAACCGCCAGTCCAAAGCCACCAAAGCCAAAGTCATGGGGATCAGAAAAAACCCGCATCGCCATCGAAGCCGGTGTGCGCACCGGCTGGGACCAATTCATCGGCTCAGATGGAAAATTCATCGGCATGACCGGCTTCGGAGCATCGGCCCCAGCCGAACAGCTCTACAAACACTTCGGTATTACGGCAGCAGCGGTTGTGAAAGCGGCGACAAAGTAGCCCAAACATCTCCCCGCCCCTAGCAACAGTGAGTGAGGACGGGGCCGGGATAGTGCATTGCATGGAAGCGTGGCGAAGGCGTGTGCCCGAATCCCCATCGCCATCAGCACTAACCGCGCTGCATGATCTGCAACATCTGTCGCGTGGAATCGGCATTGTCCATGACGGCAACCGACGTGCGGCCCGCGAGAAACAAGAGCAGGCCGGTAACGAAGCCGGAAACAGAATAGAACAGAAAGCTTACTCCGCCGATGAGGCCAAACTTGTTTGATAGGCCGCTTTTCGCAATTGTATACGCGAGGATAACAGCCCCAATGAGCGCTACAACAAGCGCGATAAATATGATGACCGCTCCAAGCAGTTCCACGATGCGAGCCGCATGGCGGCCACGAGTGTATTTCGAGTTTTTAGGGTGATTCATGTTTCAGTGTTCCCTTCCTTTTCGCAAGCCAGACCACTCAGTCTATCTGTAAAACGCACCAGTTGAACAGGGAACCTGCAATTTGCACGATCGTGCTTGGTCTCACCCTCCAACCCAACCGGCCAAACCGGCATCGCAACACCCACCCGCTTCTTCCAGGCCTTCATTATCAACGGCTGGATCGGCCAGAACTCTCGGTCTACATAAGGAGAAAAGAAAGGACCGCACACATGCCCAAAGGCTACTGGATCGCCCACATCAACGCTGACAGACATGGACGCCTATCAACTTTATCGCGCCAAGGTTCCTGACATCCTCAACAATCCATGGCGGAAAATTTCTTGTACGCGCCAGAACACAAACGCGCGCCCGAAGGCCCCGCCCGCGTGCTGCTCGCCATCGTCGACAAAGACCCCGGCATCGTGAAGCGCATGTTGGCGAGCGCGGCGTAATCTCGGTCCCGCATTCATCACTCCCCTCGTCAATCCGCGAAGGACCGCGCTTGACAGCACATTGACAAATTCCGCATTGTGCATTATAATGCACGAATTCAACAATGCCAAACCCTGAAACCAACACGCGAAAAATCATCGCACGCCTTCATTCAGAGGGTTGGCAGAACATTGGCGGAGGCAGCCACGACCGCTTTGTACACACGGACAAACCGGGACTTATGATTACGGTTCCGCGCCACCGGGAGCTGACGCCGGGCACGGCGCGATCAATAGCCAAGGCGGCTGGCTGGCAGTAACAGGAGTTAGCAATGGAATTGATCAAACCCAAAAACTATATCGGCATTCTGGATGGCAGCGGCAAGGTATGGGGCGTGCGCATCCCCGACATTGATGGCTGTGTCGGCGGCGGCGCTACTCCCGAAGCGGCCATAGCTGATGTCACCCGCGCACTGCGCGATGTTCTGGCGCACAAGCAAAGCAATGGTGTCACCTTCCCGAAGGCGTCGCCCATTGCTGATATCCTGAAGCGCGAAAAACTGGGCAAAGGTGAAAGCACGGTCATCATTCCCGTGGTCCTCGATTCCGGCCGCACCGTCCGCGCCAACCTCACGTTGGACGCAGGTCTCCTCGAAGCCGTCGACACCGCCGCCCACCGCGCCGGCATCACCCGCTCCGCCTACATCGCAAGTGCCGCGAGGGAGAAGTTGGAGGCGTGAGAGGAGTTCAGCGTTTCAAAAGCCATCACCAAATAGCTCCCCGCCCTTCGAGGGCCGGGTGGATGCGTTGCAAGCGCAGACGGGGCGGATGTCAGCCACAAACGCACTCCCCATAAGCGCTCTCTCCCCCACCCCCGTCATTCCGGAAAAGGGCGTGTTTTGCGCCAGCAAAACGGAAGCCCTTTATCCGGAACCCGCTTTGGCTGCCACATGCTCGGTGCGACAGTACAGGGCACCAGTTCGCGCCCAGTTGGCTGGAATGCTAGGCGGTGTTAGAAACGATAGCAGCAAGATACAGGTACTAGTTAAGTGCGCCAAGCGCAAAAGGCACAGCGACGTGGATAGAACCTCGACAACTAGGAGAGCGCTACTAGTTCAGGAAGCTGCGCATCGGCTTTCCAAGCTTGGCTACGCGATTGAGAAAGATTCAAGAGGAAAACCTTCAATTTCGGAAAATTCCCGATTGGAAATTGTTAGATGTATCAAAGGCTATATCAGACTACTTGGCGGCATCAAAGTAGCAGACCAAGTCTTACGAATACTTCGTGAAACAAACCAAATTCATGACGGACTTTGGCTATTTGGTAACTCGAACTTGGCGATAACTGATCCGAAAATACCGCTCCCCCCATTCGGTTGGCTTTTCTCACTAGCGCTTTCTGAATTTGGCACCGTTGGCAATGCACGAAAACCCGAAATCGCATGGAAGACGCTCGTTAATCTTTGTACTGACTTCGCAGCTGTGCATGATTGTCAACGATATGACCAATTCGACGAGGTCTTCATCGATTCAACAAACCTCGTCGACATTTTTCAGAACTCAATACTGTGGAGAGAATTCTTCACGTTGCCGCAAGTCCCCCGACAGTCACTCTCCAAAATACTTGACGTATTAAGGGAAATCTTGTCCGAAGAAGATCAGCAAGCAATCGGGTTCTCAATTGCTCAGGTCAGCAGAGAAATTAAGCATCTTGCTATCAACACGAAGTGTGACCGGTTTGTATCGGTAAACTTGTCAGTCGCGGCTCCAGCATTTCCATTACTTTTTACTCACTCCGGCGGACCACGGAAGAATGTAAATATCAATTATGGTGATCCGCTCACATTAGGAATCAGAGATCATGACTACACTATTTTTCTCGCGACAAGTGATAGCAACATAGTCCTACTTCCCACATCACTCTTGTGCTCTTCGGTTTGCCATTGGCTCTTCAAAAAAATCTGGGATCTCTTGCCCTCAAGAGCACCAGAAATTCTCAAATCTACCATTGAACTCGCCATTCATAAAAACTGCTCACCCAAGGCTTCCAGCCTGGTTCGGAATCACGAATACACTGTTGATGCAGAGCATTTTGAAATGGATATAGTTGCCGCGGATCATACAGACATCCTGTTGATCGAGGCCAAAGCTAAGTCAATTACCACAACGTCTCGATCAGGGGATTTTTTCAGCTTGTCAGACGATTTATCAAAAAGCTTTCTTGCAATGCTGGGCCAACTCGCTCGGAACGAAACCCATTTGAAAAAGAAACTCACAGGACTTCACCAAATTGAAAATCAGATTGATAAGCGAAGCATCTTGAAAGTTGCTATTTCACCATTGAGTTTTGGGCCGATCAGCGACAAGCTGTTGGCGACCCAATGGCTATCCGCCCTGGTCAACCGTAAACTCGGTTCCGACGTTGCAGATTCAACTCAACAGAAGAAACTTCACGCATTCAATAAAGCGCTGTTTAAGGCATTGGAGAGT
Source organism: uncultured Alphaproteobacteria bacterium (assembly GCA_963738595.1). Lineage (GTDB taxonomy): Bacteria > Pseudomonadota > Alphaproteobacteria > Rhizobiales > Aestuariivirgaceae > Aestuariivirga. The sequence goes on along the minus strand of CAVTXF010000005.1, from coordinate 161,951 downwards.
GTCCTACCGCTGATTCCTGAAATCAAAAGACAAGCCCATTGACCTGGTTGAATATCTAGTTCACGTGTTTTGGATCGATTTAGGTCAATTTCTATATCTGCTCGATCGTTGCACCACTGTTGGGAGTGCATTGAAGCCGCTGACATATGTCACGTTCGGAAGCCGCGATCTCTGGAGCGAAATTGCAAACGCGGACAGGAGTGGGCTTACTCACGGCAAGTGGCGTCCTGTAGAACAAACGACGGCCTTCACCGAAATTTCAATATGAAGAATGAGGAAACTTCCTTTTTTCTTGCCCTTCTCATCAACTTGCCTAAGCTTTCGTGGCAGTGTCGAGACAGCACCACCCACTCACCACCCCTCCTCCCAATAAGCCCCCGCACTCCCTTTCAACGCCGCAATCGTATTGGATGTAGAAACTCTGCAATTTTTCCATTTGCTTTACTCAAGTGCGCAACCTGCCTCCTCAACGCCGGAAATGGTTCCATAGAGTGTCCTTCCTCTCTGGCACAACGTGCTAATGAGCGGACTTCCATTGAGCGGTGTAATTCAACTCCACCCGCAACCACTCTACGCATCCGCCGGAATGCGCGTTTCATAGATGTCTTTGTAAGCGCGCCAGTGATCCCAGAAATTTTCGGCCTTCTCGTCTGCAAGGCGCGCTGCCAGAACGTCGAGATGCGCATGCCAGCCGGTGCTGACGCCCACCATCATGCTGCGGCTTGGCAAGGCACGGTGTGTGAGGGTGAGCAGAACGCGTGCACCTGCGGGTTTCAATTCGAAAATCACTTCACTGTCGCTCCAGAACATGAAGCCGAGTTTGCGCGGCGGTTCACAAATGGTGATGCGCGATGGCAAATGCGATTCCGCATTCATGCTGTCCGGCCGCTTGCCGGGCGGCGTGGTGGTTTGATCGTGATGCCACACCAGTTCGCATTCAGCACCCACCTTCAGGTCCATGTCGCCCGAAGCCAGCCACTGTTGGCGCAAGTTGCTCTGGGTGAGATAGCTCCACACGCGCTCGATGGGGCCGGGCAAGAGGCGCTGCATTTCAAGCGTGCGCGGGGCGGTGATTTTTCCATAGTGTTCTTCGCTGGCGGTGCTCATTTTCTTGCTCCTGGTTTTGCTTTGGGTTTGCGGTAAGACGTGGCGGGTTCTTTGGCGGCATCTTCGGCCTTGAGCAGCCCTTCAAGGACATCAAGGCGGTTGCTCCAGAATTTCTCATAGAAGTTCAGCCACTCCTGCACGCTGGCCAGCGGAGCGGCGTTCAGATGGCACGTATGCGTTCGCCCCTGCACCTCGCGGGCAATGAGGCCAGCGGCTTCAAGAACCTTGATATGTTTCGATGCCGCAGCCAGCGACATCTCGAAGGGTTCGGCCAACTCGGTTACGGTTCGCTCGCCCTTGGCAAGACGTCGCAACATCTGCCGTCGCGTGGCATCGCCGAGAGCGTGGAAAACGGTGTCAAGTTCGGGTGCAAGATATTCAACCATGTAGTTGAATACAGCGATTCCAGAAAATTAGTCAACTACCTGGTTGAATATTTCTTATCCTTACGATCCGTCAAGCAGGTCAGGTGGAAGAGTGACGTCCACACCTCATCCCCCAATCCCCCGTTCGCCATGCCGCAGGATCACCGGCACGATCAAATCTTCCTCATCCGTGAGATGCCGGTCGATGAAACTCTCGAGCTGCAACAGATGCGCATGGAAAGCCCCTGCCTCGCCACCTTGCAACACGCCATTGGCGTGACCCACGAAAGCGGCAATATGCGTGTCGAGCGCCTGATGATCTGAATCCAGAATCTGAAACCCGTGCTCCAGCCGTCGCTCGCGCGCCACCAGCAACGGAAAATAATGATTATCCTCGATGTGGTGGTGCCCGTGCAAATGCTCCACAAACTGCCTGCCGATCTGCGCCAGCCGCGGTGCAAACCGCACCGCCTCAAGCTTGCCATCCAGCAGCAATTCGGTATCGCTGCGCATCACGTCCAGCTCGCGTCGAAATCCCTGATGCATCTGCAGCCAGAACGCGACCAGGCCGGAAAAATTGGGGTCAGCCTCCCACGCCTCGCGCGGATACTCCGCCAGCAGAACCCGCATCGCCTCCGGCAAGCCAGCCCGTGTTTCAAGGCTCACAACATCATTCATCTGCCGCAGTTACACGGACAACGCCTTGACCCCTGGCAATTCCTTCCCCTCAAGCCATTCGAGGAAAGCCCCGCCCGCCGTGGAAATATAGGTGAAGTCATCGGCAGCACCGGCATGGTTCAAGGCCGAAACAGTATCGCCACCACCCGCCACCGTCACCAGCTTCCCGGCCTTGGTGAGCTTCGCCGCGTGCTGCGCAACGGCATTGGTCGCCGCATCAAAGGGCGAAATTTCAAACGCTCCCATGGGCCCGTTCCACACCACTGTCTTTGCCACATCGAAGCAGGCAGCAACTGCGGCAATCGACTTCGGCCCCACATCCAAAATCATCTCATCGGCGGCAACATCGTCAAGCCCCACCACGCGCGAGGCTGCACCAGCCTTGAATTCCCTGGCGACAACGGCATCAACCGGCAACAACAGCGTACAGCCCTTCGCCTTGGCTTTTGCGAGAATGTCTTGCGCCGTGGGGATCAGGTCATGTTCGCACAGCGATTTGCCCACCTTGAAGCCTTGCGCCGCAAGAAATGTATTGGCCATGCCGCCGCCAATCACAATCGTGTCGGTCAAGCCAACAAGATTTCCGAGAAGATCAAGCTTGGTCGACACTTTCGCACCCCCAACAACAGCAACGACGGGGCGCTCCGGTTTCTCCAGCGCCTTCTGCAAGGCCGAAAGTTCCGCTTCCATGGCGCGGCCCGCATAGGCCGGGATCACATGCGCGATGCCTTCAGTCGACGAATGCGCGCGGTGTGCGGCAGAGAAAGCATCATTCACGAAAATATCACCAAGCCCGCCGAGCATCTTGGCAAAACCGGCATCGTTCTTTTCCTCGCCACCATGGTAACGCGTATTCTCCATCAGGACCACGTCGCCAGGTTTCGCATCCACCGCAGGCGCTGATTGCCAGTCAGTGAAAACGAACTGCACCTTGTGTCCCAATGCCTTTTCCAGCGCCGGTGCCACGGGCTTTAGCGACATTTCAGGCACAACCTTGCCTTTCGGCCGGTCGAAATGCGCCAGCACAATCACTGCCGCCCCCTTGTCGAGCAATTCCCTCAGCGTCGGCACAACACGGTCAATGCGCGTCGTGTCAGTGACCACGCCATTTTCGATGGGCACATTGAGATCAAGGCGGATGACGACACGCTTGTCCTTCACGTCAACGTCATTCAGGGTGCGGAAAGCTGGCATGGGTGGCTCCTGTGATTTTGTGTGAGGGGCGTACATCAGCCGCAGGATTATTGCAATTTCGAAAGCGGCGGCAAAATCTCGCGCAGCAGCTTGCGCCGCATGGCCTCTGCAAAATCTTCATAGTTGTCAGCCGCAACGACGAAACTCCCAGCTCCACCGATCACATTGGCATGGTAATAGCCAACCAGATCCTTGCGGTCCGTCAGAATGGCGAGGCCGTTCACAGTAACCCCATCACGCTCGCGCACGGAATGCGCTTGCGGAAGTTTGAAACGCGGCTCGCGCAATTCCCAGCTTTCCGTCCCGTCACCCGAAACATCGATAACCGAGCGCGCCGCCCGCAAGCCGGAATTGCGCAGCAGTGCCAAACCATACCCGATGGCAATGCCCAGTCCCGTGCCACCACCCTGCCGCGGCAATCCCACGCGGACTTCGGCCGCAAAATTTTCTGCATCCGCAGCATTCGCGATAACCCGCCAACCGGTCTGGAATTTTTGTTCATCCGGATCGCCCCACGTCATGAAGTTCACCGCAATCTTGCGCCGTGGCCCGGACAATGCTGCGGCAACAACATCGTCAGACGTCACCGCATGGGCAATCCCGTCAAGTTGCAACCTGAACTCCCGCGCATCAACACTGCCCGATGCATCAACCGCAAGCACCAGCGCCAGATCAACCTCGACACGTTCCGCAAAAGCGGGTGCTGGCGCATTTGTCACGAAAACTATGAGCAACAGGGCAACGAAAGTCTGCATGGCCTGACACTAGTGGTTTCCGAGTCGCTCCGTAACCACCCTTCTCTCTTTCTGAATGGAGAAGTCATTTTCTTTCTTCCCTTCCCCCTCCAGGGAGAAGGTGCCCCGAAGGGGCGGATGAGGGCCTTGCCACAAACCGCGTTGCCCACAAATATTTCACTCCTCACCAGCATGATGCTATAAAATCCCCAACGAACGAGGTTAAAATGAACATCACATGGTTGGGGCATGCGAGCTGGCGGATTGAAATTGCCGATCAGGTTTTGCTTGTCGATCCCTGGCTCGCCAACAATCCGTCCTTCAAGGGCCATGATCGCGCTGCGGCCTTGCAAGGTGCAACCGCCATCCTGATCACCCACGCCCATGGCGACCACGCCAGCGAGGCCGAAACCATCGCCAAGGAATGCAACATCCCGATTGCCTGCATCGCCGAGCTTGGCGACATCTGGGAAATGGCCGGTTGCAAGACCGTCGGCTTCAACAAGGGCGGCACCATCAAGTTGGGTGCCATCGCGGTAACCATGGTCAACGCCATCCATTCCTCGACGCATGATTTCTCCGGCAAGATGATTCCCGCAGGGTCCGAGTGCGGCTACATGATCGCAGGCGATGGCCACGTGATTTATGTCTCAGGCGATACCGACATCACCTCGGACATGGGATTATGGGCAGAACTGCACAGCCCCGACATCGGCATTCTCAACTGCGGCGGTCACTACACGATGGACATGAAACGCGCCGCATTCGCGTGCAACAAATTCTTCATATTCAAAACCGTCATCCCGTCACACTACCGAACCTTCCCCCTGCTCGCCCAAAATGCCAACGAATTGAAAACGGCCCTCCCCGGCGTGAACGTTGTGGAACCGGACGTGATGAAGCCAATGAACTTTTAACGGAGAATCCCCATGCGCATCCTTCTCATCGGCGGCAGCGGAACAGTTGGCAGCGCCGCAGCCAGCGGCCTCAAGAAACACGAATTGATAATTGCGGGGCGCAACTCCGGCGACATCAAGGTCGACCTGATGGACGAAGCTTCGATCCGCAAGATGTTTGCCGTAGCAGGAAAGATTGACGCCGTCGTCGCCACCACCGGCCACACCCATTTCGGCCCGCTCGCCGACATGACAGCAGAACAATTCCGCAAGGGCATCGATGACAAGCTCATGGGCCAGATCATGGTGGCCCTCATCGGCCAGCATCATGTCAATGACAATGGCTCCATCACCCTCACCACCGGCGTCACCAACCGCGACGTCATCCGCAAGGGCGCCAACGCCGCCGCCGTCAACGGCGCCCTCGATGCCTTCGTGAAATCCGCGAGCATAGAAATGCCAAGAAACATCCGCATCAACACCGTAAGCCCGGGCCTCCTCGAGGAGTCGGCAACAAAATACGAAGGCTACTTCCCCGGCCACCAACCAGTATCATCCGCACGTGTTGGGTTGGCCTATGCGAAGAGTGTGGAGGGCGCACTGTCGGGCCAGGTAATTATTGTGGAGTGAAGCAGCACCGAACCTCCGACCTGCACTTCGGCGGGGAGGAGGTGGGGAACGCGGACTGTGATGGTACAAGATGGCCGTCGACTTGCAATCTCGCAGCATTGCTGCTATCTATTGACATCTAATGTTAGGATCAAGACTATGAATGTCTCACTCGGGAAGACTTGGGAAGAATACGTTGAGCTGCGCGTCAGCTCCGGAGAGTTCAACAACGCCAGCGAAGTCGTCCGTGATGCATTGCGGCGTCAGCAGGAACAACTTCTGAAACTTGAGGCCCTGCGCCGCGAAATCGACAAGGGCTTGGTGTCACTGAAAACTGGTCGCACCGTGAAAACCAACGCAGACGATGTGATCGCACGTGCCAAGGCGCGGAAGAAGGCTTGAAGACATACATCCTATCCAAAGAGGCAGACGACGATCTTCAGGACATCTACCTCTACACAGCCGAAAACTGGGGCGATGAACGCGCTGCCGAGTACATCGAAAACCTGTTCCGAATATTTGATCTGCTGGCGCGGCGTCCAGCAATGGCGCGGCTGCGTCCTGAAATCAGGCAAGGCATCCGGAGTTTTGTCGCGCGCAGTCACGTGATCATTTTCGTTGAAACAAGCATCGGGGTTGGCATCGCGCGAATACTCCATGAAGCAATGGATATCGATCACGCTCCCCTCGGTGAGCGATTTCCCGGTCAAGTCTAGGCACCGTTATCGAGAAGATAGTCTCACCGCCGCTCGTTAAACCCCAGCCACGCCAGTCCGCCAAAGAAAATCGAGGCGATCCAGCTGGCCCACTGTCATCATCCCCGACGACGACCCCGCCTGGCCTGCAATCACGTACCGTTTTGTCGTCGAACACCACGCCGAGTCACCCACCTTCCAACCCGCCGCTTCGAAGGGGAGGAGAGGCTGCTCCCGCGAAGGCGGGGGTGGCACGAAGTGCCGGAGGCGGGGAACGTCGGTCGCGCAATTGAATGCATGTTGAACTCTCACCCGCATCCCTCCTGGCCACGAAAACGAGCAGGCCACCCCCGCATCTGGCGCAGTGGTACTGCGCCCGGATTTCCTGCTAGTTATCTCGCATGACCGCCCTCACCGCACCCCGCACCGACACCACTGTTTACGCTGTTCTCTTCGCAACGGCAGGCTGCCATCTCATCAACGACACCATGCAGGCCGTGCTTTATTCGGTCTATCCGCTGCTGCGCGACTCCTATGCCCTCACCTTCACGCAAATCGGCCTCATTACCATGGTGTTTCAGGTGCTTGCGTCAGTCTTGCAGCCCCTGATTGGCCATTTCACCGACAAGCGCCCTCTGCCCTTCATCATGCCGCTCGCCCCCACATGCACGCTCGCGGGTCTGTTGCTGCTGGCCAACGCGACTTCGTATCCAGTAATCTTGCTCGCCGCGATGACCATTGGCGTCGGCTCCGCCGTCTTCCATCCCGATGCCTCCCGCGTCGCGCGTCTGTCGTCGGGTGGCCGCTATGGCTTTGCGCAATCAACATTTCAGGTCGGCGGCAATATGGGCACCGCCATCGGCCCGCTTCTCGCTGCAGCCATCGTGCTGCCCCGTGGCCAGGGAGCCGTCGCCTGGTTCGGCCTCCTCGCTGCCGCCGCCATGATCATTTTGAGTTTTGTTGCACGCTGGTATCGCGATCATCTTGTGGCCAGGGCGGCAGCGCCGAAAACTGCTTTCGTGTCACCGCATTCGCAAAACCAGGTCGCACTTGCCATCACTGTGCTCGTGGCATTGATGTTCTCCAAATTCGTCTACACATCAAGCCTGCACAGCTTTTATACATTTTACCTCATCGACCATTTCGGCGTGCAGAACGCCGATGCGCAAATCTATCTCTTCATCCTGCTGGCCGCGATTGCCGTCGGCACATTTGCTGGCGGACCGATTGGTGACAGGATCGGCACCAAGAAGGTGATCTGGTTTTCAATCCTCGGCACGCTGCCTTTTTCGCTCGCCTTGCCCTATTTGAACCTCACCGGCACAATCCTCATGACCATTCCGATTGGCCTCGTTCTCTCGTCGGCATTTTCCGCGATGGTCGTCTATGCGCAGGAGCTGCTGCCGGGCCGCGTTGGAATGATCTCCGGCATGTTCTTTGGTCTGGCCTTCGGCATGGCTGGCTTGGGTGCTGTGGCATTGGGTAAACTGGGCGATGCCACCAGCATTGAATATGTCTTCAGGATTTGTAGCTTCCTGCCTGCATTGGGTATTCTGGCCATGTTCCTTCCAGATCATCGCAAAGCTTGAATTGACAGCGTTTCCCTATGCTAAGCTGATCCCTGCATGTTCGGTTTCGAGAAAAAACATCACAAGCCCGCGCCACAGCATGTCTTCAAGATGCGCCTGGCCAAACACGCCGTGTTTGCGATCATCATCATCGCTGTTGCAATCCTGGTCGGCATGGCGGGCTATGTTTATTTTGCCGATATGACCGTGGTGGATGCCTTTCTGAATGCAGCGATGATCCTGTCCGGCATGGGGCCTGTCGGAGATTTGCCCAACGATGCCGCAAAGATCTTCGCAGGCGTTTACGCCATCATCTGCGGTATTTTGCTGATCGGCATCGCAGGGCTTGTGCTTGCTCCTGTCTTTCACCGCATGCTGCACATTTTCCACGCTGATTGAATTATGGCCAAGACCATCGCCATCAAGCTCACGCCCAAAGCCTCGAGTGATCGCATCGGTGACACGCGCCAGATGCCAGACGGATCAGAACAGCTTGCCGTCTATGTCACCGCCGTTCCCGAAAATGGCAAGGCCAACGAGGCGATGCTGCGGCTGCTTTCCAAACACCTTGGTGTTCCGCCGTCTCGCCTCACCGTCATTCGCGGCGCAACCAGCAGGAACAAACTGGTCGAGATCGCCTGAAGGTTTCCCGTTAACTTTTCCCGTTTGCTCCCGCGCCGCGCACCCATTAATGCTGCGAATCAACATGACAAATCCCCGTTTCTTCCTCGTCGTCCCCGATGTACTCCCGGGCGAAAACCTCAAGGCCTGCACAGAAGCGGCCAGCAAGGCCGGTGACTGCGCCTCCATCCTCGTGCCCGATACCATCACCGCTGAGGGCGTGGCTGGCCTCCAGACGCTTGGCCTCGCGGTCATAATCCGAGATTGCGAACCGCGCCTTGTCCATCACCTGAAAGCCGACGGCATTCAGATTACCCGCGCTGCCCCGGTCAAAACCTTGCGCGCTAACATTCAAGAACGAAAATATCGGCGTCTTCGCCGCAACCTCGCGCCACATCGCCATGGAAGCAGCCGAGGCAGGAGCCGACTACATCGCCTTCGCCCAGAAGTCACAGGCCGCGGGCGAACCCCTCATCCAGTGGTGGCAGGACATATTTGAAATCCCGTCTGTCGCCTTCGATCCGGTGGAACCTGAAGACCTCGCCACACTCCTGCCGCAGAACCCGGACTTTATCCGCCCCTCCGATGCGATGTGGACGGACGCAGCCAGCGCCACCAGTATCATCGCCGGGTTGACGCGAAAAATGGGTCAATGAAATTCAGGCCAGCCATCGCCGCACTCCTTCTTACAGCCAGCATGGCCTTGGCCGCTGCCACCTTCGATGAAGCTGTCTCATTGTTCGAGGACAAGAACTACACCGAAGCCCGCACCATCGCCGAAGAACACGCCGCAGCAAGCGATGCCCGCGCCATGGCCATGCTCGGTGCGATTTATCTCAGGGGCCTTGGCGTGCCAGCCAACCCGGAAACCGCCAGAGACTGGTTTATCAAGGCCGCCAACCTGAACCATCCCGGCGCACAGCTCTCGCTCGCCATGATGTATCTCGACGGCGCGTTAGGGCAACAGGATGCCGACGAGGCGGCAACCTGGCTGGAAAAATCCGCAACCGGCGGCAACGCCCAGGCGCAATATAATCTTGGCATACTTTACACTGGTGTCTACGGCACGCCGCCGGATTGGAAACTCGCCGCCAACTGGTTCACCATCGCATCCCAGCAGAACTACGCCGAAGCACAATACAATCTGGCGCTGCTCTATCTCGACGGCAAAGGCGTGGAAAAAGATATTGTCTCCGCCGCCAACTTTTTTTCAAAGGCTGCATTGCAGGGCTTGCCGGAAGCAGCGCTTGAATATGGCGTCATGGTCTATCGCGGCGAAGGCGTACAGAAGGACGAGGCAATCGGTGCCAAATGGTTGAAGGTTGCCGCCAACCGCGGCAACGCCGTAGCCCAGAATCGCCTCGCCCGCATCTATGCCTCGGGCCGCGGCTTCCCCAAGGACGAGGTTGAAGCCGCCCGCTGGAACATTCTGGCCAAGGCTGGCGGCCGGGGCGATCCTGAACTCGACTCGGCTTTTGTCAAACTATCGCCCGACCAGCAGAAGAAGGCGAGAGACATCGCCGCAGCCTTCCTTCCTGTGAAGCGATGACCTGCCCTTCCCTATCCCTGCCGAAGTTGCTATCTCCGCAACACTTTTTTGAGTGAAAGACATCCCTTGGCCCACACCCCGATAATGACCGTCATGATCGCCGCCGTCCGCAAGGCGGCCCGAGGAGTCCAGCGCGACTTCGGCGAACTCGCCAACCTCCAGGTTTCGATGAAAGGCCCGGGCGATTTTGTCACTGCGGCCGACAAGCGCGCCGAAAAGGCGCTTCGCATTGAACTGTCCAAGGCCCGCCCTGATTATGGCTTCATCGGCGAGGAAGAGGGCGAAACACCGGGCAAGGACCCAGACCATCGCTTCATCATCGACCCGATCGATGGCACCCATAATTTCATGCACGCCTTCCCTTATTTCGCCGTCACTGTGGCGCTGGAGCGCAAGGGCGAAATCGTGGCCGGCGTCACTTATGATCCCATCAAGGACGAACTCTTCCATGCCGAAAAAGGCACTGGCGCCTTCATGAACAACCGCCGCATGCGCGTCGGCGCTCGCAAGTATTTGCATGATGCTTTGGTCGTCACCAACATCCCCCACCGCGGCCAACCAGGCTTGCATGTCAGACAACGCAACGAGATCGCCGTGCTGCAAGCCAAGTCTGGCGGCGTTCGCGCTCTGGGCTCTGCGGCTCTCGATCTTGCCTACATCGCCATGGGCCGATTCGACGCCACCTGGACCCATGAACTCAAGAACTGGGACATGGCGGCAGGCCTTCTGTTCGTCCGCGAAGCTGGCGGCTTTGCCCGTGGCCTCAAAGGCGAAGCCGATCCGCTCAACTCTGGAGGCTACATTGCCACCAACGCAGACTTGTTGCCACAAATGCAGGCAGCATTGGCTGAAGCAGCGCAGATTTAGCTCCATGGCGGAAGCTGTAAAACACGCCTAGGCTCCCCATATGGGCACCATGCACGAGCCGAACCATCTCATGGCTATAGATCCCGTCTGCGGCATGGAGGTTGATCCACACACCTCACAGCTGAAGGCCGATCACAAAGGCCACACCTATTATTTTTGTGGTCTGTCGTGCCGCACCAAATTCACTGGCAATCCTGAAAAATATCTGAGCCCGCAACAGCAGGCAGAAGAGCCCGTGCCATCAGGCACCATCTACACCTGCCCGATGGATCCGGAAATCCGCCAGGAGGGACCCGGTGCATGCCCCATTTGCGGCATGGCGCTTGAGCCCGAAATGGTAACGCGCGACGACGTTCCGAACTCCGAACTCATCGATATGACGCGCCGCCTGTGGATTGGCCTCGCCCTAACCCTTCCGGTCTTCGTGATTGAAATGGGCAGCCATCTGTTCGGTTGGCATCTGTTTCACGGCGCAACGTCGAACTGGGTTCAGCTGGCACTTGCCACACCTGTCGTCCTGTGGGCCGGATGGCCATTTTTTGTGCGGGGTTGGCAATCGCTCCTGTCGCGCCATCTCAACATGTTCACACTCATCGCATTGGGCACCGGCATCGCATGGGCCTACAGTATTGTTGCAACGCTGCTGCCCTCTGTCTTCCCACCAGCATTTCGTAGGCTTGATGGTTCCGTCGCAGTTTACTTTGAGGCAGCAGCAGTAATCACCGTTCTGGTCCTCCTCGGACAAGTGCTTGAACTGCGCGCCCGTGAACGAACCTCTGGAGCAATTCGAAACTTGCTTGATCTCGCGCCGCGTACCGGACGCGTCGTCCGCGATGATGGCAGCGAAGACGACATCTCGCTGGATCTTGTCACAACCGGAATGTTGCTGCGCGTGCGCCCTGGCGAGAAAGTGCCAGTCGATGGTGAGGTGACCGAAGGTGCGACGACCGTCGACGAATCGATGCTGACCGGAGAATCCTTGCCGGTGAGCAAGGGACCGGGCGCCAAGGTAATTGGCGGCGCCATGAACCAGTCCGGTGGCTTTATCATGCGCGCTGAAAAGGTGGGCCGCGATACGATGCTCTCGCGTATTGTGCAAATGGTTGCCACCGCACAGCGCAGCCGCGCCCCCATCCAGCGCCTCGCAGATCAGGTCGCAGGCTGGTTCGTTCCCCTCGTAATGCTTGCATCACTTCTCGCCTTCGCGGCGTGGTCTATATGGGGGCCGGAACCGCGCTTCGCTTACGCCCTCGTTGCTGCTGTAGCCGTACTCATCATCGCCTGCCCCTGCGCCTTGGGATTGGCAACCCCAATGTCCATCATGGTTGGCGTGGGTCGCGGCGCGCAGGACGGCATCTTGATCAAGAATGCTGAAGCCCTTGAGCGCCTGGAGAAAGTGAATACGCTCGTCATAGACAAGACCGGCACCCTGACGCTAGGCAAGCCCGCCGTCACGGCAATCGTCACAGCAGAAGGTTTTGAGGAACAAGACGTGCTGCGTCTCGCCGCCAGTGTCGAAGCAGCGAGCGAACATCCCCTCGCAACAGCCATCGTTGCCGCTGCAAAGGCGCGCGGACTCGAAACAGCAAAAGTCATGGGTTTCGATTCGCCCGCCGGCAAGGGGGCGATCGGCATGGTGGAACGCAAGCGCCTCGCCATCGGCAATGCGAAATTCCTGCTCGAACTGTCTATCGCAACGGACGCACTTGAATCGCAGGCACAAGCCTTTCGCAAGGAAGGCGCGACCACTGTTTTCATCGCAATCAATGGCAAGGCGGCTGGTATCATCGCTATTGCCGATCCCATTAAGCCGTCAACACCGGGCGCAATCGCAGCGCTGCGGCAAGCCGGCCTTGATATCATCATGCTCACCGGCGACAACAGGGCAACAGCTGAAGCCATCGCGCACAAGCTAGGCATAACAAATATCGAAGCCGACGTCTTGCCCGATCAGAAAGCCGCTGTCGTCGCCGATCTGAAGTCCAAAGGCAGGATCGTCGCCATGGTCGGCGATGGCATCAATGATGCCCCAGCTCTTGCCGCCGCCGATGTCGGCATTGCCATGGGGACTGGCACCGATGTTGCGATGGAAAGCGCTGGCATCACATTGCTGCACGGCGATCTCGCAGGATTGGCAAAAGCCATGACCTTGTCCCGCGCCACCATGAGCAATATTCGCCAGAACCTGTTTTTCGCATTCATCTACAATGCAGCTGGCGTGCCGATTGCAGCAGGTGCACTGTATCCCTTTTTTGGTATCCTGCTGTCGCCAATGATTGCCGCAGCAGCAATGTCCTTGTCCTCAGTCAGCGTTATCGCCAACGCCCTTCGGCTGCGCTCCACGCCATTGTGAGAATTCCGGCAAGGCAAAATGATCAAAGTCCCAAAAAACAAAAAGGCCGGAAAACACCGGCCTTTGAACATTCCTAATGGAACAGGAAATTAGCCGCGGCCCATGCTGCCACCGGCTCCCATGCCCCCACCCATTCCACCATTCATACCGCCACCCATGCCCGGTCGACGTGGACGCTCGATCTTCTTGGGAGCGGGAAGCAAACCTTCGCGCTGCAATTTCTTGCGGGCCAGCTTGCGGGCACGACGTGCGGCTTCTGCCTGTTCCCGAGCCTTCTTCACCGATGGCTTTTCGAAGTGATCGCGCAGCTTCATTTCGCGGAAGATGCCTTCACGCTGCATCTTTTTCTTGAGAACTTTCAGGGCCTGATCAACATTGTTGTCACGTACGACGACTTGCAAGCGGATACCTCAAAAACTAGGGTTTAATGAAAACAAGGGCCTTTTTAGGCCCGTTGGCGCGAGCCAATACACCAGCTGCAAACCGGAGTCGAGAGGAAAAAGTAACGGTTAAGCAGACTTTAACAGCCGGTTCACATGCCCCATCTTGCGCCCTGCCCGCGCCTCCCCCTTGCCGTAAATATGGACAGCGGTGGATTCTTCGGCAGCAAGCCCGGCCCAGGCGTCAACCTCGGACCCGATCAAGTTGGTCATTACCACATCCGAATGGCGCAACACCGACCCTAGCGGCCAGCCAGCTACGGCACGGATATGCTGTTCAAACTGCGAAACCAGGCAAGCATCCATGGTCCAGTGCCCGGAATTATGAACCCGCGGGGCAATTTCGTTGACCAGCAGAATGTCGCCAGCTGCAAAGAATTCCACGCCCATGACGCCGGTATATTCCAGCATGTCCAGAATGCGCCGCGCCACGAAAACGGCCTCGTGCTGCAAATCCGTGTCGATTGATGCAGGTACAGTTGATGTATGCAGGATGTGGTTCTTGTGCTTGTTCTCAACCACGTCATAGGCCGCAAATGCACCATCAATGCCGCGCGCCGCGATCACCGATATTTCTGAATCAAAATCAACGAAGCGTTCAAGCACGGAAGGCTTGCCTGCGACTGCGGCCCAAGCCGCACCCGCATCGGCAGGCGCAAAAATCTTCGCCTGACCTTTCCCGTCATAGCCGAAGCGCGTCGTCTTCAGCACCGCAGGCGTGCCGATTCTGCCGATCGCATCTTTCAGTTCCGCCAGCGAATTGACCTCGGCGAACTCGGCCGTGAGCACCCCTATTTTGCGCGCCAGGGTTTTCTCCTTGACCCGGTCCTGCGCGGTTTCCAGCGCGAAGGCATTGGGCCGCACCGGTACAAGGTCATCAATGAAGTGCACCGTCTCGACAGGCACATTCTCGAACTCATATGTCACCACATGAACCGACTGCGCGAATTTCGTCAGCGCCGCCTCGTCGCGATAGTCGGCAACCGTGTGAAAACCCGCCACATCAAACGCCGGGCTGGCGGCCTCGGGCGCAAAAATGTGACACTTGAATCCAAGCTGTGCTGCCGCAACGGCCAGCATGCGCCCCAACTGCCCACCTCCCAGGATGCCGATTGTGGCGCCGGGTGCGAGCCTTTTTACTGATGACATCTATGTTTCGTCCCTCGGAGTAAGTGTCACCGCATCTGTTTGTTTTTTGCGCCAGGAATCGAGCCGCTCCGCCAGCGCCTCGTCATTCAGGGCCAGCACACTCGCAGCCAAGAGTGCCGCATTGATGGCACCGGCCTTGCCGATGGCCAATGTTCCAACCGGAATGCCTGCCGGCATCTGCACGATGGAAAGAAGTGAATCCTGACCCGAAAGGGCTTTCGATTCCACTGGAACGCCAAACACCGGGAGCGGTGTCATCGCCGCCGTCATGCCCGGCAAATGCGCAGCACCGCCGGCCCCGGCAATGATCACTTTGAAGCCGAGGGGTTTTGCCGACTTCGAAAATTCATAAAGTCGGTCTGGTGTACGATGCGCAGAAATGATTTTCGCTTCAAACGCGATCTTGAGTGCGCCTAGCGTATCAGCGGCAAACTTCATCGTCGCCCAATCTGATTGCGACCCCATGATGATGGCGACAGCTTTGCTCACGCGATGATGTCCGGAATGATTTGGCCCTCGACCATGGAAATCTGGTCTTTCAGCGAAAGTTTCATCTTCTTCAAGCGGCGCAATTGCAACTGGTCGCTGCTTCCATTTGATTCCAGCAACGCAATTTGTTGGTCAAGATCACGGTGCTCCTGCTCCAGCGCCCGCAGCTTTGCGCGCAACTGCACTTCCTGTAAAGAATCCAGTGCGTTTACCATGCCAGTTGATGACGTCCAAAAAACAGCTCGCCGAATGCACTAATGCGGCAGCCAGTATTCGACAAGTGCTCATTTTTGTGTCACTATGAACGCGGTTCGCAAAATGAACCATAAGTGGTTAGTCCGAACAATGGAGGCTTAAGAATGGCCCTTGATCTAGACCTCACCCAACTTCTTGCAAAACACAATGCTTTGGAAAAAGAACTCGCCGAAGCCATTGCTCATCCGGCCACAACGGATGAGGAAATTGCCGCTATCAAGCGTATGAAGCTGAAATTGAAGGACGAGATCGCTTTCCACGAACGAACCAGCGCCGAAGCCGCCTGATCCACCACGATTTAAGTCAGAGGTTCGATCTGCCCTTCGTAATGCGAAGGGAAGGTTGAGTTTTTTTCCACAAATTGGCGAAACCAGCCCGGCAAGCTCGCTTGCCCGGGCCGAATCACTTTTTACGCGAAATTGGGGGTGAAAAGGACTTGCAATCTAAACTTGCCTCACTTGAAAGTGAGATACCAAAATAGGCTTAGCGTCCGCCAAAAGCGCGTTGCAATTGATCCATCTGCAACGACACGGGACTGTCAACAGCTTGGACAGTTTCAGAAGTCCGCTGCTTTTGCATCATCACGTCAATGGTACGGATGCGCTCAAGAAGGCGCAGCGAGCGTTCGACCAGCGCAAGCAGGCCTTCCGGCAATTGCTCGCGGCCGTCGATGTCATTCCCCGGCCCGATCTCGGACAGGCTGATACGGTTCTTTTCTTTCGACGCTTCTTCCTTGCCCATCTCGCCGGCAACAATCGCGCGGTGAAGCAAAAGCCACGAAGCAAGCTGCATGAGCCGCGTTGTCAGACGCATGCTCTCGGTAGCATAGGCAATCGCACCTTGGCGGTCGAGCAAACGCGAATCCATGCGGCCCGGGCCATCAAGGTAATTGGCTGTCTCTTCAACCAGCCCCATGCCTTCCTGGAAAACTTTGGTAAATTGTTCGGAGTTGGTGAACCTGTGGATGAACTCAACTGTCATCTGCGGCACAATGCTTTTAACGCCCATGGTAAACAACCCCTGACTCACTTCACTAAAACTCTCTACGCCCACTTTCATGATGCTGCCAGACCAATAAATGGTCAATGGCTGCCACGAGCAGACACAGGACTTATGAGCAAGATTGAGGCCAAGAATAAAAGCAGTAAAAATGCAGCAAAAAAAAGCCGCGTCGAAACGCGGCTTAAAGTGTTAACAGGGAGGCGTCAAACAGAGTGGAAAGTCCACTCAGAGAGACCCGGATCACTCCGGATCGACATTCATGGTAAACCCGGAGGCTTACCAAGATGTTAAAAACGCGAACAAGTTGAATGAAAAAACTGCCCGCTTTGAAACCTCATGTTTTGAAAAATGAGTTAGCTGCAACCCTGCTGGCTTCTTTCTTGGTTAATTCGGCCCTGACGCGGACAATTTCGGTTTCCAAATCCTTAATGCGCTGTGTGAGTTCTGCAACACTTGCCGCGTCAAGGTTCTCACCGATAACCATGACCGGTTTCGGTTTGGGAAGGTCATCAAGTTCCATGAGTGCATCTCCTGGCATCTGCGCCTAGACTGCAACAGACAAATTTCGATCTCAACTGCCCAGGACAAATTCACATGGAAAAAATGCAGGCCGTCAAAATCATACAGCCCGGCGGACCGGAAGTCCTGCAATTGGCGGAGGCGGAAAGGCCGCGTGCCGAAACGGGACAGGTGCTGATCAAGGTGAAAGCCGCCGGCGTCAACCGCCCCGACATTTTGCAGCGCCAAGGCAACTACGCGCCACCTCCGGGTGCATCGCTCACTCCCGGGCTTGAGGTAGCAGGCGAAATCGTTTCCCTTGGTGCAGGTGTCACCCGTTACAAATCAGGAGACGCGGTCTGTGCACTCGTCCCCGGTGGCGGTTATGCTGAATACTGTGTCGCTGCTGAAATCAACACGCTTCCAGTTCCTGCCGGCATGACCTTGACCGAAGCCGCAGGCCTTCCTGAAACCTATTTCACTGTATGGACCAATGTCTTTCAGCGTGGCCGCTTGCAGCCCGGTGAAACATTTCTCGTCCATGGCGGATCCAGCGGCATTGGCACAACTGCAATTCAACTCGCCAAAGCCTTTGGTGCAAAAGTCATCACCACCGCGGGCACGGAAGAAAAATGCGATGCTTGTCGCAAACTCGGTGCCGATCTCGCAATAAATTATCGGGAAAAGGATTTCGTCACCGAACTTCAATCGCGAGAGATCAAGCCAGACGTCATTCTCGACATGGTCGGCGGCACCTACATCCAGCGCAATATCCAGATTGCCAACCGCGACGCGCGCATTGTGCAGATCGCATTTCAGCAAGGCTCGAAAGTCGAGGTTGATCTCATGCACCTCATGCTCAAGCGGCTGACGCTTACCGGCTCAACGCTCCGTCCACGGACGATTTCCGAAAAGGCCGCAATCGCACGCGACCTCGAACAGCACGTCTGGCCCCTCCTCGCCAAGGGCCAGTGCCGACCCATGATCTACAAGACGTTCCCTCTCGCCGACGTCATCGACGCCCACCGCTTGATGGAATCCAGCGAACACACCGGCAAGATCATCCTCATTCCATAACCCTTGCAAATCACCCCCGCCCCGCCTATATCGCCCTCATTCCCGACAATTTCTGTCACCAGGATTGGGGCCCTCACGAAGGCCTCGAAGGAGCGAAAAATTATGTCCAACGCACCCCTCATGCCCAAATCGACCGCTGTCTGGCTGGTGGAAAACACCACGCTGACCTTCAAGCAGATCGCCGATTTCTGCCATCTGCATGAACTTGAGATCAAGGGCATTGCCGACGGCGACGTGGCCCAGGGCATCAAGGGCATGGACCCGGTTTCAAACGGCCAGCTCACCCGCGAAGACATCGCCAAGGCTGAGGCCAATAACGATCATCACCTGACGCTGGTGGAATCCAAGGTCAACATGCAGGTGAAGAAATCAACCGCTGGGCCTCGCTATACCCCGGTCTCCCGCCGTGGCGACCGCCCGGACGCCATCGCCTGGCTGCTGCGCTATCACCCCGAATTGCCAGACGCCGCCGTGATGAAACTCGTCGGCACCACCAAGCACACCATCAACGCTGTGCGCGACCGCAGCCACTGGAATGCGCAGAACCTGAAGCCTGTTGATCCCGTCTCGCTCGGCATCTGCAGCCAGCTCGAACTCGATCTCGCCGTGCAAAAGGCCGCCAACCGTGGCCGCGGCGGCAAGCGCCTGCCCGACGCCGAGGAAGTCCGCACCCTGATCACCGCCGCCGAAATCGAAGGCACGCGCGCCCACGAAGCAGCCCAGGCCGCCGCCGAATCCCGCGCCGCCGAAAAGGAAGCCGAACTCGCAAGGCCCGCCCCGAAACAGGTCGAGGAAACCTACGACGCCGATTCAGTCTTCGCCAAACTCAAGGGTTTGAAGACGGAAGAGTAATAAGGGATTTTAATCCACAACCGGAAAATAGCCCTTGACAGCGTACGCTGGGTAGGCTATATATCCCTACATTCGACAGCAGTGGGTGAGAGCAAAACGGGCGAGCTAAACTCGCCCGGCCGCAACATGGCGCGTTCAAGAACTCCGTCGATTTTCAAAACAAATGCGGGAGGGGAATCCCCCTGCCCGGTTTCCCGAACAGGGGTAATCCTTCAGTGGTAAAACCACTTTGCCGTGGTTTCCCAACCGACTTCGCCCCCTTACGCTAGGCATAAAATTTGCTACCGTCAACAGTTGTAGAAGCGGCTGGGGACAACCATGACAAAAGTACTCGGACTGGACTGCGGCATTGCCAGCGTGGGCTGGGCGGTGCTGGAATTTGCGGATGACTATCTCAACGGAAGGATTGTTGCGTGTGGGACCCGCATGTTCGACACACCAGAGACTGACAAGGAACGTCGGCCAAAGTCAGAAATTCGCCGCGAAAAGCGAGGCCAGAGGCGGATCATTCGGCGCCGCAGGCAGCGCATGAATGCAGTGCGCAAGCTGCTCCATGAACACGGATTACTTGAAAGCTCAAAATCCAATGCGCTGGCTTTCGATGGCACCAATCCGTGGGACGTGCGTGGCAAGGCGCACGGAGAATTATCTCAAGCCCAATGAACTGGCCATTGCGCTTGGCCATATCGCGCGGCATCGCGGCTTCAAATCGAATGCTAAATCGACGGGAGCCAATGACGTCGAAAATTCGAAGATGAAAAAGGCCATGGCGGAGACGCAGGAGAAATTTGCGGGCCGAACATTTGGCCAAACCCTCGCCACCGATGCAGATTTTGCAGGCCGTAAACGCAACAAGGAAGGTGATTTTTCGCAGAACACCGCAGCGCGATGACCTTGCTGCAGAAGTGCGCGCGATCTTCAAGGCGCAACGCCGAATGCAAAACAAGATCGCCAGTCACGAGTTGGAAACAGCATTCATCGACAAGGCATTTTTCCAGCGTGGATTGCAGGATAGCGAAAAGCTGCTGGCTGATTGTGCATTCGAGTCAAAACACAAGCGAACGTCAAAGCGTGCCTATTCGTTTGAACTGTTCCGCTTTTTATCTCGCGCTCAACACGTTTGAAATCCGCGAGGGACGCGAAATCCGCCGTGTGACGAAGGACGAACTGGCAATTGCCACAAAAAACTTCGGATCGATAAAGAAGATTACTTACAAAGCGTTGCGAAAGTTATGGAAACTTCCAGATGAAGCCGCTTTTCGCCAATGTGCGAACCGATGATGAAAAACTTGATGCCATTTCCCGCCATGGTTCAGCAGCCGAAGGTTCGGGAACGCTTTACAAGCTACTTGAGGGAGCCGCATGGGACTCACTCGTCAAAACGCCCGAGAAGCTTGACCGGATTGCAGAAGTGATTTCGTTCCGCGAAGGACTTGGCTCGCATCCGCGTAGGACTTGGATGAAATTGGACTGGAACCCGTCATCCTCGAAAAACTGATGGACGAAGTACAATCCAGCACGTTCAATCAATTTGCCGGCGCGGGTCACATTTCCTCACTCGCATGCCGCAATATGATCCCGCATCTGGCACAGGGACTGGTCTATTCCGATGCCGCAAGAGCCGTGAACTACGACCATACGGCCAGCCGCGAACGCAACGCATTCAATGTTGGTGTTACGGGCAAAGCAGCATTGAAGAAAATATTGTCCGGGACCGTAATCGACCGCAACCTCGTGGGAAGCCCAATTGCTCGGAAGGCGCTGATTGAGGCAGTCAAGCAAGTAAAAGCCATTGTCGAAGTGCATGGCATACCCGATACGATCCACATTGAATTGGCCCGCGATGTGGGCAAGGGCATTGATGAACGACGTGAAATTGAAAACGGTATCGAGAAGCGCAACAAGGAGAAAGATAAACTTAGGCTGGAGTTTGCCGAAATCGTGGGACAGGCCTGTTCCTCAGCTGATGAATTGATGCGCTTTGAACTGTGGAAACAGCAAAACGGCAAATGTGTCTATTCTGATGCGGCAATCAGCCCGCGCCAATTGGTGGCAACTGACAACTCCGTGCAAGTCGATCACATCCTGCCCTGGAGCCGTTTTGGCGATGACAGTTTCAACAACAAGACGCTGTGCACCGCCAAAGCCAATCAGGAGAAAAAGGGCCGCACACCGTTTGAATGGTTGGGAAGGAATGAAGCGGAATGGGAACTCTATGTGGCTCGTGTTCAATCATTGCCCGGTCTCAAAGGATTCAAGCGCCGCAACTACACGATCAAGGATGCGGCAAGCGTTGAAGAAAAATTCCGCTCCCGCAATCTGAACGACACGCGCTGGACCTGCCGCCTGTTGGCGGAATGCCTGAAGCAGCTCTATCCGCAAAACAGCCGTGACCGCAAAGTGTTCACGAGGCCCGGAGCACTGACAGACCGCATGCGGCGCGGCTGGGGCGTGCAGTGGATCAAGAAGGATGAAAAAGGTGTCCGCATTCCCGATGACCGCCACCACGCACTCGACGCCATCATCACGGCGGCAACCACTGAAAGCATGATGCAAAGTCTGACCCGCGCCTTTCAGAAAGAGGAAGCCAACGGCAGCCCGCGTGATTTCAGGGCGTTGGACCAGCCGTGGAAGGGATTCCGGGAAGAAGCAATCACGGCAACTGAGAATGTCTTTGTATCACGCGCAGAACGTCGTCGCGCCAGAGGCGAAGCACATGCCGCAACCATTCGCTCGATTTCCGAAGTGGACGGTGAAAATCGCGTGTTTGAGAGAAAGCGCATTGATGATCTGAAACTCACCGATCTCGACAAGGTCAAGAATCCCGAACGCAATGCCGCTGTAGTCGAGAGCCTTCGAAAATGGATTGAGGCGGGCAAGAAAGAAGACGCACCGCCCCTGTCACCCAAAGGTGATCCAATATCTAAGGTCACCCTGCTCACTAACAAAAAACCGGATGTAATCGTGCGTGAAGGTGCCGTTGATCGCGGCGAGATGGCGCGGGTGGATGTGTTTAGGAAGAAGGACAAGAAAGGCACGTTCAAAAACTTTCTGGTCCCAGTTTATCCACATCAAATTGCATCCGAACAATCCCCACCAATGTGTGCAATGCAAGCTCATGAAGATGAAGAAAAATGGCCTGTGATAGACGAAACATATGAGTTCGCGTTTGCAATTGAACCAATGTGTTTCATTGAGATGATCAAATCGGATGGTGAAATTATTTCGGGCTACTACCGTGACGTTAATAGGAACGATGCAGGTGTTCGGGTTTCTTCACACGACAACAACGCAAATTATTCTTCGAAGATAGGAACGAAAACGCTGAGCGCATTGAAAAAGTTCAATGTTGATCGGTTAGGCAAGCTACATGAGGTCAAAAGCGAGCAGCGTACATGGCGTGGAAAGGTGTGCACATAAGCAGGCCTGCGCGTCTTTCGTGGAAAGACAAGCAGCTCTGCGTGGCGCAGGATGACGGCGATGTGGCCATGCCGCTGGAAGATGTGGCGTGGATCGTGCTGGACTCGCAACACTGCACGCTCACTGCTTCGTTGATGTCGGCTTGCATGGCGGAAGGTGTGGCTGTCATCTTCACGGATGAACGCCATACGCCCAATGGCATCACCCTGCCCTTTCACACGCATCATCGCCAGGCAGCGGTTGCTCAGATGCAAATGGGTCTTTCTCAACCGTTGAAGAAGCGCTTGTGGCAGGCGCTTGTTGTGTCAAAGATTGAAAATCAGGCAGCGTGTCTGAAACGATGTGGTCGCGATGGAATGGCGGTCTCGGCCATGGCGAAGTTGGTCGTCTCCGGCGATCCCGGCAACACCGAAGCCCGCGCAGCACGCGCATACTGGTCGACCTTGTTTGCGGATTTCATCCGTAGCGATGAAACAGACCTGCGCAACGCCATGCTGAATTATGGTTATTCGATTGTCCGGTCTGCCATCGCGCGCGCCCTTGTCGCCACTGGGCTGTTGCCGTGCTTTGGCATTTTCCATGACAGTGCGGCCAATGCCTTCAATCTGGCCGACGATCTGTTTGAACCATTCCGGCCGATCGTCGACGCCGAAGTCTTCAAACTGTCTGAAAACGGGACAATGCGTGAGGGCAAATTGACAGTTGAAGACCGCCGCACTCTGGCAGGCATTTTGCATGACGACATCAGGTTTGGAGATGAAACCGTCAGTACACTGATTGCCACCGAACGCGCGGCTGTTTCCCTTGTCCGCGCCATGGAAGGAGCAAGCCCGGCACTGCTGGTTTTACCCCGCTTTAAGTGAGTGCGGAATGAAAGCCAGTGAGGTGCGTTACATGTGGGTGTTCGTGTTTTTCGATTTGCCCGTGGGCACAAAGGAAGAGCGCCGCACCGCCAGCCGCTTTCGCAACTTCCTGAAAGACGATGGCTACATGATGCTGCAATTTTCCGTCTACGCCCGCGTCTGCCGGGGCGAGGAGGCGGTGGAAAAACACATGGGTCGAGTCACAAAACGCTTGCCCTCCAAGGGCAGCGTGCGCACATTGCAGGTGACCGAGCGTCAATACGCCCGGATGAAACTGCTCGTGGGCGAATCAAAAAAGCGTGAAAAAGTGGCCGCAAACCAACTGGTTCTGCTCTGATACTGTTCCTAAAAGAAAGCAATATCAGAGCCTTTTCAGTATCTTGATCCGAGCCGAGCTTACCACTGCGAAGTCGGTAAGGAAACCACGGCCATCGCGCCCGCGTGCGCGGAGTTGGAGGACGAGCTTACCACTGCGAAGTCGGTAAGGAAACCACGGCGCATCGACTCGGATTACCACTGCGAAGTCGATGCACTGAGTTAGCTTACCACTGCGAAGTCGGTAAGGAAACCACGGCGCAGCTGCTGAACTGGCTGCTATCGACAGTATAAGCTTACCACTGCGAAGTCGGTAAGGAAACCACGGCGGGTCGCACGCTCTTGCGGGCTTTGCCCACAAGAGCGTGCGAAGCGCTGCGCGCCGTATTGAAAACTCTTCCCCTGCAGCGTTCAACAACTCCGTCGAAATCACTTTCATGAAAACAAGGCAAAAACAGCTTACTGCGGCCCAGGATTTATGCTCGCAACAGCAACATTTGGTGCGAAGACTATGCAACAAAAACCCCGGCCCGTCAGACGAACCGGGGGATCGCTATTCCTTACCAGGCAAACAACATGTCAAACTGGCTGTCACGTAACGATGTACCGATGTAGCAGCGAACGTTGACCGTTACATCAGCCCCAGCTGAACCCCAGCTGCCGACTTTGCAATAGGATGCCGATGATCCATATGCGGTAACCTGCACATGTCCACCAGAACCCCATGCCGCGCCACCGCCAATTCCGCGGCATGCGACCTGATAGGTGCCAACCGCTGTTCGCCGTACCGAATTGGCGGGTGCCCTTCCATCGGCATTGTAGGAGTATGTTGTGCTGGGCGTATAAGCAACGTTGAGCGCAGGCGATGCATTGTTGGCCCAGACATAGCACAAGATGTTCGCACCGCGCCCAGGATCAGCTTGCGCCGCGTTGCCAAGAAAAGCCAAGCCAAGGATCGTCGTCGCAGTATAAAGCAGCTTTTTCATGATATACCTCATTGGTATAGTCGGATGAGCGCCGGACTCACGCTGCCCTCTCTGTTTTCAGATGTAGCACGAACTGCCTTGCCCGGCACGCCCCATCTTGGGAAGCGGCGCAAATGTGATAGGTATTAACGAGACTGCGCGGTGTTCCCCAAACATCCCCCTCCCCTTGCACCCTGCTTTCCGCTAACCTCGCGCCCGAGGGGGCGCTTCACATACTTGGGGTGCCATGAGACGAACACGAACTGCATTACGTATCCTCACTGCAACCCTGCTTCTCACGCTGGCAGCGCGGGCGGAGGATGTAGCCAGACCCGCTTACGAAATCGAACGCGCCATCGCGTCTGCCTTCGATGGCCGGACCTACGCTGCGAGTTTCGGCCAGGACAACAAGGACGAAGCGGGCCGCGACGTGGTGAAATTCGCCAACGGCAAGATGTCGACGGAACTCTGCATCAGGTTCGGATTTGAGCCTGCTCCCTATTTCATCCGCGCCGAAGGCAACCGCATTTACTTCCGCTCCGAAATGGTGAGCAAACTGCAGGGCACCAATATTTTCTCAGGCTATGTCGAAGGCGATCAGCTGGTTGCACATTCCGATTGGGCGCAAGCCCGCTGGTACTGGACGGTCAATGTCGGTGCCTGGTTCAAGGGCAGGCTTGCGGGGCCCGATGACGACCTGCCGGTCTTTCTGAAATGACCAACACGTCTGCCAGGTTTGGCGCACTGGCGAAAATCGCGATCGTCGCGGCCCTCTATGCAGCACTGATCATCAGCGGCGGCATGTTCGGCAAGAACCTGTCCGAAGGATTCGACATCACCATCTGGCCGCACACCGAACCCATGGTCAACACCATGATCGTTTCCGGCATACTGCTCTACATCATCCTCACGGCGATTCCCTTCGTCCCCGGCATAGAACTGGGCCTCGCATTGATACTGGCATTTGGCGTGCGGATTGTGCCTGTAGTCTATGGGGCAACGATTGCAGCCCTGCTGCTCGCGTATTTCTCGGGCATGCTGGTGCCGGAACGCTGGTTGGCACATTCATTCCGCTGGCTCGGCCTGTCAAAGGCCGCCCACATGGTCGATGAATTGGCACCCTTCGACAGCACCGCGCGCGTCAGCCTCCTGATGGCAAAAGCGCCCAACAAGTATGTTCCGTGGCTTCTGCGCCATCGCCACATCGCGCTTGCGCTCCTGTTCAACTTGCCGGGCAGCGCCCTTCTTGGTGGCGGCGGCGGCATCGCCATGGCAACCGGCATGAGTGGCCTGATGCGCTTCCCGGCATTCCTGCTCACCGCAGCAATTGCCGTTTCGCCGGTGCCGCTCTTCCTGGTTGTTACGGCAGCATTGGGCGTGAAAGCGGGGTAAGAGAATCTGACCAACTGAACAAAAATATTGGTGCCGCCCCCAAAATGGGGAGTGACTTCCGGCCACAGGCATGGTCACGTACGGTGGGGGCGCTTCCGGAGAACGACGATGGCGCAAGTTTTCAATGCAGACCCGACCACATTTGGCGACGATGTGGTGCGCGGCAAAATGACGACGGACTACAACGGCACGACCACGCTCAATAGCCCGGACAATTTCGTTTACGATTTCATCTACAACGCGGGCGACACGATTTATGGCAAGTCAGGCAATGACGTCATCATCGGTGATCGTTATGATACCAATGCCCAGAATGTCGGCTACGACAATTTGTACGGTGAAGACGGCAACGACACGATCTACGGCGATACAGGTCCCGAAGATCCCAACTTTAAAACCGACGTCTATGTCAGCGGTGGCAACAAGCTCGTCGGCGGCCTTGGCAAGGACACGATTTATGGCGGTGGCGGCACCTCAGGTGATTATCTCTATGGCGATCTTGAAACCAGTGGCACCGGCACTGCTGCTGACGGCGCGGACAAGCTCTACGGCTTTGCTGGCAATGACTGGATCTATGGCGGCGGCGGCAATGACTACATCGACGGCGGCATTGACAGCGACACAAACCTGCGCGGTGGCTTGGGCAATGACACGATGCGCGGCGGCCTCGGCAATGATAATCTGTACGGCGATGAAGGCAGCGACACAATCTATGGCGACGATGGCGACGATTTCATCAACGGCGACGGCTCGTCATCGCACAACACCGAAACAGATACGCTGACTTACATCGAATTGCCATTCTATGTGGCAGTGGATTTGTCGATCACCAACGGCCAAGCCACGAACGCTGGTGGATTTGATACAATTCGCGGTATCGAAAAACTGGTCGGCACAAACTTCAATGATCGCCTTTATGGCTCCGATGTGAACGAAAAAATCTACGGCATGAATGGCAATGACGATGTGCGCGGCGGCCAGGGCAATGACCTGCTCGACGGAGGCATTGGCAATGATCGTGTCGCAGCGGGAATTGGCAACGACACCGCGCGTGGCGGAGCAGGCAAGGATACCATTTTCGGCGAATCAGGCGCCGACAAGCTTTTTGGCGATGCAGGCGATGACTTGCTCTATGGTGGAGCAGGCAAGGACACCTTGAACGGCGGCATCGGCAAGGACAAGTTCTACTTCAGGGAAGCATTGATCGCCAACAACACTGACAAGATCGCGGGTTACAAGGCCGCCGATGATACAATCATGCTGGGCAAAAGCATCTTCAAGGCGCTCGGTGCAACCGTCTCGCGTGACGAATTTTTCGTTGGCAGCGGCGCACATGATTCCAGTGATCACATCATATACAACAAGGCCACCGGCGCATTGATCTACGATACGAATGGCGATGCATCAGGCGGAACAACCACATTTGCAATTCTGGACAAGGGCCTGACACTCACATTCGCTGATTTTCTGATGGCGTAAAAACGAACAGACGGATCGCGAGGAACCGCAACAAGTTCATCTGCCAATAGCGATCAAACGAAAGTATGTAGCAAGATTGTCACAGTGGTGAATTCTCCGCCTGCCGCACAATGACGACTCTGTTCAAGAGTAGTCAAATCACTTACACAAATTGCTTCGCTATATTTGCTCGCAAGCAGTGCCAAGCGACCGATGTGTGTATGCCTGATTGGCGTTTTTTCCATAATATTGACCTAAGTCAAATCTGACACTTGTCAGCAGTGTTAGTCTTGTCCGCAACACATTCCCGGAATCGAGAACTCGTGAAAAATCACTTTTACTATAACGGCGACATCAAGATGGAAACCGAATTGGCGCTGAGAGCGGTTGTGCGGGCGCTCACATCCCGCTGGCGAATCATTCTGAGCATCGCTGTAGTTCCCGTTCTGTTGACAGTGCTTGCCTATTGGACCGTGCAGCCGAAGTACTCTGCGACCGCGAGAATTTTGATTGACCCGCGCCCGAGACAGGTACTGGAGCACGAGGTGGCCCAAACCGGCATGGGCACCTCGTCTTTGGGCGGCGACATCTTGATGCTCGATAGCCAGGCCAGGATACTTGATTCACGGGAGTTGCTGTCCAAGGTCGCCTCGGCCGTGGAGCTGGACAGGAAAATGTCCGCCGGAAATTTTTTGATGGCCAACCTCCGCCAGGTCATTCCGTGGATTGAGCGTGGTCCGCGAGCAGCACGTTTGCCCACACCCTCGGATTTGGATTCAGCGGTCGAGCGATTACAGTCGAATTTGCGAATTGACCGGGTCGGCAACACCTATATCTATGATGTCACATTCACATCTCCGGATCGCGACGAAGCGGCCAATGTCGCAAACGCCGTCATCGCTGCCTACATCCAGACCAAGAATGAGAAATTCCGCAATCGCGTTCTGGAAAACCTGCACGCGCTGGACAAGCAGCTGGTAATGCTCCGCACTGAGTATGATAGGGCCAATGCGCAGCTTCTTGAGTTTCGCTCAAGTTCCGAAAATCTCGGCAGCACCTCCGGGAATGCCAGCCCGGCTGCCCTTCTCCGCGAAATCAAGTTGAACGAAATCCAGTTTCAGATCGAAATTTATAGGGAGAATCTGCGGACTGTAAGCGAGCGCATAATTCAGGCCAGGACCGAGCAGGACTTTCCGTCGGACACAGTGCAATCCGTTTCGCGCGCGGAGCCATCGTCATTTCCGTCCGGACCAAGGCCGCTGCTGCTGATACTGGCATCAGCCCTGCTTGGGATGATGGCAGGGACAATCTTCGCCTGGGCGCAGCACTTGATCAGCGGAACGCCGGAAACCGAAATTCCCGAATCGAGGCCAGAGAGAAAATCCACCGGTCAAAAACAAACCTACGATCCGGCATTTGGTGGCGTCTTCGCGTCGTAGGAACCCCTACTCCTTTACCGCCACGGTATAGTTCAACGGCATCCGGGCACCGTCGGCATAGATGACCTGACCTGAGACATAACTCGCTTCGTCGCTGGCAAGAAATGCAGCAATGCTAGCCATTTCCGATGCTTCGCCGATGCGGCCAAGTGGTGTCCGCGACAGGATGCGATTCATAGCTGCCTTGTCATTCATCACGCCTTTCAGCATGTCGGTCATGATTGAACCAGGACCAATGGCGTTGACGCGAATGCCGTGCGGCGCGAGGGCAAGTGCGGCAACCTTCGTCAGCTGTCGCACTCCGCCTTTCGACATCGTGTAAGGCGCAATTGTCGGGATTGCCAATGTGTCGTTGACCGATGACATGTTGACGATGGCCCCGGCCTTGCGCCCCGCTTCGACCTGTTTCACCATGTGCCGCGCACAAGCTTGCAACATCAGGAATGAACCCTTGAGGTTGATGTCGATGATGCGGTCAAAATCCTCTTCCGTCACGTCGAAGAAATCCTTGACGACTGAGATACCCGCATTGTTGACAAGGATGTCGATGGCACCATGCTGCTTCACGGTCGCTGCAACACAGGCTGCGATGTCAGCAGATTTCGAAACGTCACAATTCATGAAAGTGGCATCCAGACGCTTTGCCTCCGCAGTGCCGTCCATCACATCTGCCATCACAACGTGGGCACCCTGCTTGCGAAACTCCTCGGCAATCGCAAGCCCGATCCCGCGCGCCGCGCCTGTAACAATTGCAATCCGGTCTTTCAGTTTCATGGTCAATCCTCAATAAATGTCTGCTGCCTGCACCAGCCGTGAAAAGACTGCGATGATCAAAGCCGCGATCACTGTCAAGCCAAGCCCGATTTGCAATGTAGAAAGTTCCGCCGCGAAACCGATGAGAGGCGGCCCCGCCAGAAATCCGGAATAGCCCAATGTCGTAACAGCTGCGATGCCCCTGCCCGGCGCATCAGGTTCCAGCCTGCCGCCACCGGCAAACAGCACCGGTGCAACATTGCCGATGCCTACACCCGCAAGTGCAAAGGCAATCATGGCACCTACGAGCGACGGTGACAGCAGAGCGATAAATGTTCCAACGGCTGTCAGCAATGCACTGAAGAACACAAGCTTCACCGCACCTGTCCTGACCCTAAGATAATCACCTGTAAATCGCGAAAGCGCCATGCCGCCCTGATAGGCACCAAACCCGAACGCGGCATAAGCTGCATCAATGATGAAATTCTCGCGCAAATAAATCGCACCCCAATCAAGAATGGAACCTTCAATCATCAGTGCAAGAAAACACATGGCTCCGAGACCAAGCGTTGCCGCTGTAGGCCAGGCAAAATGAGAACCCGACAATCCTTTGTCCGCCGCTGCAGGCAAATAGAATCGCGACGCGACAAGCAACCCAACAAAACAAGCAAGGCAGGTGAACATGAGCTGCAATTTGGGACCAAGTTGTGTGATCAATGGAGCGGCAGCGAAAGCACCCATGATGGCACCCAGGCTGAACCCGCCATGCAATACCGACATGATCGGCTTCTTTAAATTGCGCTCCGCTGCCAGCCCGTGCGCATTCATGGCAACATCCATCGAACCGATGGACGCTCCCAGCAGGATGCCCGCGACAACAAATGTCACCAATGTCGGTGCCATTGCAGGCCCCAACAGAGTGATGCAAAACAGGATTCCGCCGACCAGCGTCAAGGCGGCACTGCCATATTTGTTGATCAATGCCCCGGCGATTGGCATTGCGATGACAGCACCACATGGCATCGACAAAAGCGCCAGCCCGAACAGGCCCGCCCCTGCCTCCAGCCTTTCCTTGGC
Source organism: uncultured Alphaproteobacteria bacterium (assembly GCA_963738595.1). GTDB lineage: Bacteria > Pseudomonadota > Alphaproteobacteria > Rhizobiales > Aestuariivirgaceae > Aestuariivirga. Next base: position 131,271 of record CAVTXF010000005.1, on the reverse strand, counting down.
AAGTGCAATATGAGGTGCCCAGGACCCGAGAAGCACACCATGCAGAGTGAAAGTCGCGAAAACCGCCCAGCGGGCCGCATTGGGTAAAATTGTCATCGATTGATCAACGCCGTCAAAACGCACCTGTTAGAGAACCGGGCCCGTACTGTGAAGCAGCAAATTGAACACGTCACGGTGAGGGTGCCTTAACGCTCCGCCTTAACCCAATATCAGCCCTGAAGGGGTATCCCTTCGGCCCAACCGGAGTACATGATGTCCCCAGCCGCATCAACAACAGCAACAGAAACTGGCGCAATCGAAACGCCGGGCTTCATGCGCTTGCTGACACGCAGCTTTCAAGACCATGCGCTGCTGATGGCAATTCCGCTCGTTTTTGGTGTCGCATTGCAGGCGGCGCTCATCATCCGTTTTGGCGAAGGCATAAAGTTTAGCTGGGACATTCCACTCGCCATCATCGTCCTGCAGGGCACACTGCTTTTCACCGTCTTGCTGATCATGTGGGCCTATGCTCTGATCGTCTATGAAAAGCCCGAGAGCCCGCTGCGGGGCTTGTGGGGCCGGATCAAAACAGACATCTTTGCCAAGTCAAAACTCGCGCAGATCATCCCCACTTGGACATTTCTGATCGCCTTCACATTTTTCTTCACCGCAGCGAAGAGCAACATTGAACGATTCAACCCTTTCTCATGGGACCGCACATTCGACCACTGGGACGCAGCCCTGCACTTCGGCTATCGCCCCTGGGAACTTCTGCAACCCATCATGGGTTATCCGTATGTCTCATTTTTGGTCAATTTGAACTACAACGCCTGGCTGCTCGTGCTGATTGCCTACTGGGCCTATTTCATGGTGTTGGCACCGAAAGGCATTGAGCGCACCCGCTTCTTCCTCACATTCGGCCTTGTCTGGATGATTGGCGGTGGCCTTATGGCCTCGCTTCTTTCTTCTGCTGGTCCCTGTTTCTACGGCCGTATCGGCCTGTCACCTGATCCTTACGCTGGCTTGATGACTTATCTCCACGCCGCCAACCAGCAAATACCTCTCTTCGCCATTGAGACCCAGGAGTTGCTCTGGAAGTTTCACGGCTCCGAAAATCTCACCGGTGGCATCAGCGCCATGCCCAGCATGCACAATGCGACGGTATTGATCTTTGTGCTTGCCGCGCAAAGCGCCTCGCGTTTCGTCCGCAGCCTGGTGTGGGGCCATGCAATCCTGATCTTCCTGGGGTCCATCCACTTCGGTTGGCATTACGCCGTAGATGCATACATGGGTTGGGCAATCGTCCTCACTCTTTGGCCAATATGCGGCAAATTGGCGAGTTGGTGGGAAGCGCGCATATCGCGAGTTGCCGACAGGTAACAAAACGCTTACCAATCAGGCTGAAGTTCAACAAAAGGCCTGAGTTTCCCAATGGAAGAGGGAATAAACACCCCCGGTGAACGTATTAAAACTGATATGAATACAGAATTTCGCCAGCAACTTACGGGTGAATTACCCTATCTTCGTCGCTTCGCACGCGCTCTGTGCGGCGACGCAGCACTGGCTGACGATCTGGTCCAGGATTGCGCCGAACGTGCCTTGAGCCGCTCGCATCTCTACGACCCTGCGCGCCCACTGCGGGCTTGGCTCTTCGCCATCCTGCGCAATATCTTTATCAGTGGCTTGCGCAAGGGCTCACGCCTCCAGGTGGTCAAGAACGTCGACGACTTGCACGATGGCGAAGACGCAGTGCGGCCCGAACAGGAAACCAATATTTCAATCAATCTGATCACCCAGGCGCTGGACCGGTTGCCGGAACAACAACGCGAAATTCTGGTCTTGGTAAGCTTGGAGGAAATGAGTTACCGCGAAGCAGCGGAAATCGTCGGCGTACCAATTGGTACAGTCATGTCGCGCCTGTCGCGCGCCCGGCAATTGTTGCAGCAAATTCTTGAGGACCGTGGAACGCCAGTTCTCCGGCGGGTGAAGTAAGATGACAAATGGTTTGGAAAACTGGGCCATCAACGCATTTGCCGACGGCGAACTCGATCCCGTGGAGCGCGCCAATGTTGAACGACTTCTTGAAAGCGATTCCGACGCCCGCCGCGTGCTTGAAGGCATTCAACGCCAGAAGTATGCGATGAAATCTGCCTATGACAGCGTGCTTGATGAACCTGTACCAGCATCGCTGCTCAACGCAGTGCAAGAAAACAACCAACCAGCGAATGGTTTTTCACGGTGGGCAGTTGCAGCAACAGTTGCAGCACTCCTCATGGGCGGCGCTGGCGGCTGGTATGGCGCGAATTGGAATATCAACGAGCGCTTGTCTCAAAGTGTGGCCGATGCCTTCCCTGACCGGGCGCTGGATGCACATATCGTATTTGCCAGTGACTTCAGCCATGCAGTGGAAGTTGGTGCCGATAATCCCGTCCAGTTGCGGACTTGGCTGGAAAAGCGGGTTGGCGCGCAGTTTGGCATTCCTGATCTGACGTCAAAAGGCTACGCGCTGATCGGTGGTCGCTTGTTGGCAGAGGGCGACAAGCCTGCAGGCCTGCTTATGTACGAGGATGCGAAGACCAAGCAGCGTCTGTCGATATATTTCGCCAAGAATGATAGTTTGGACAACACGCCAATGCGAATTCAGTATCGCGACAAGTTGATGACCTGTTTCTGGACCGAACCAGATCTTGTCTATGCCCTTGCAGGCGAACAGCCCAAAGAAAAAATGCTTCCACTGGCTGAATTGGCGCATGATGGTTTTGAGGTCGGCGAAGGATAATTCATTTTATCCTTCTACCTCGTAATGCGCCTCGGTGGTGATGCCATTGTTGATCGGCAGCATGTCTTGCGGGCAGGCCGAAAACGCCACAATGCAATCCATCTCGGCGCGGAATGAGGCGGAGTCACCCGGTTTGCACAGGCAGTTGCCCCATTCGAGTGAGCCATCCTGCCGCCACGGAATGTTCATGAACAGGTTGAGCGAGTCCGGCGTGAAGCCAATCTGAATGCCCAATGCAGCGAGACCCGCATGCAGGTTATCGCGGCAATTTTCGTGATAGTGTGTGCATCCCAACAGGCCGTAGCGCTCGTTGTCGCAAGGTGCAATGAGCGTGTCATGCCGCCCCGGCGAGTTGTCTTCCGTCATGGTAAGAATGGCACGACGGTGATTGGTGATCATCTTGTCGCCAGCGATGGGAAACAGCCTTGTCCAAAACGCGCGGCAATGTTCCATGCCCATGTATTCGCGCGGATCAAACGCATTGAACGCCCAGAAATCCACAACTTGATTGCCATGGGTGTTGATGACCTTGACAGATTGGCCTTTGGCGAGGCGATGGGCAATGCCGGAACGGGCGGGGATGAGATGGCGGGTCATGGGCTTGCATACCGCCCTTCCCCCGCCGAATCCAGTCTGTTACAAGCCCGCACCATGACCGACGCACCGAAAAAGCCCGAAAAGAAAACCGACCGCTACCGCGACACCGTTTTCCTGCCGAAGACCGATTTCCCGATGAAAGCGGGTTTGCCGCGTGAAAGAACCGGAGCTTCTGAAGCGCTGGGCGGATATGGGCCTGTTCCGGCGGATGCGCGAGCAATCAGTGGAGCGCGAGAAATTCATTCTCCATGATGGCCCGCCTTACGCCAACGGCAACATTCACATCGGCCATGCGCTCAACAAGATTCTGAAAGACCTCGTGGTGCGCTCGCGCCAGATGGCAGGCTTTGACTCGCATTATGTGCCGGGCTGGGATTGCCACGGCCTGCCGATCGAATGGAAGATCGAGGAGCAGTATCGCGCCAAGGGCAAGAACAAGGACGCGATCCCCATCAACGAATTCCGCAAGGAATGCCGCGAATTCGCAGCAGGCTGGATCAACGTGCAGCGCGAGGAATTCAAGCGCCTGGGCGTGGAAGGCGAATGGGACAACCCCTACACCACAATGAAATTCGAAAGCGAAGCGGTGATCGCGCGCGAGCTGATGAAGTTCGCCGAGACAGGACAACTCTATCGCGGCTCAAAGCCGGTGATGTGGAGTGTGGTGGAGAAGACCGCACTGGCGGAGGCCGAGGTTGAGTATCAGGATTATGTGAGTGATGCGATTTATGTGAAGTTTCCGGTGTCGTGGCCACAGTGCGCATGACCACATTGGCGGACTCAGATTGGAAATCTGCACGAAGCCAATTGATCTGCCTTGCAAGATCATTTAGTCGTCATTTGGACAACTACACCTTGGACAATTCCAGGAAATCGAGCAATTAGTTTTCATCAAAGAATTAACTATGGACTGTTTCGAAGTCACTCGCTGCACCAGAAGGCAACTGGGCTGAAAGCCAGGTGAAACATTCATTGCTTGCCGACAAGCTTGGCTGAAGCAAGTCTTTGCAAAGTCGCGAAAGTATCGGTTACGAGCGATTGTATGACAATCGCACTACACGAACTCAGGGCACTCGTATGCGACCATCCACTTGACAATGTTGGGCTACGACTTTCCACGTTCCATTGCTTGGATGGCGATCACGTTACGGATGATGCTGGCACTGGTTTTGTGCACACGGCACCAAGTCATGGCGCAGACGACTACAATGTCTGGATTGCGAACCAGAAGCAACTGAAGGAACGCGGCATTGATACGCATATCCCGACGACAGTCGATGCCGATGGTTTCTTCACCAAGGATGCGCCCGGTTTTGAAGGCAAGCGGGTCATCACCGACAAGGGTGAGAAGGGTGATGCCAACGAAGCAGTCATCAGTGCCCTGAAAGATGCAGGTATGCTTGTTGCACGCGAGCGGCTTAATCATCAATATCCGCATTCGTGGCGCTCCAAGAAGCCGATCATTTTCCGCAACACGCCGCAGTGGTTCATCTCCATGGGCGACGGCAAGCCAAACTCGCTGCGCGACAAGGCCCTTGCCGCCATCGAAGCCACCGAATTTTTCCCCGCCGCTGGCAAGAACCGCCTGCGTGGCATGATTCAGGACCGGCCGGATTGGGTCATCTCGCGCCAGCGGGCGTGGGGTGTTCCGATTGCCGTCTTCGTGGAAAAATCCACTGGCAAAATCCTCAATGATCCCAAGGTGAACCAGCGCATTTATGATGCATTTTGTAAAGAAGGTGCTGACGCCTGGTTCGCCGATGGCGCACCAACACGCTTCCTCGCACCCGACTATAATTCACAGGATTTCGAACAAGTCCGCGACATTCTCGATGTCTGGTTCGATTCCGGCTGCACCCACGCCTTCACGCTCGAAGACCGGCCTGACATGAAGTGGCCGGCCGACCTCTATCTCGAAGGTTCAGACCAGCATCGCGGCTGGTTCCATTCGTCGCTACTCGAAAGCTGCGGCACGCGCGGTCGTGCACCCTACAACCAGGTGCTCACCCACGGCTTCATCATGGGCGAGGACGGACACAAGATGTCCAAGTCTCTCGGCAACGTGACAGCGCCACAGGACGTGATCAAAAACGCAGGCGCGGATATTCTGCGGCTGTGGGTGGCCTCATCGGATTATTCCGACGACATGCGCATCGGCCCCGAAATCATCAAGTCAAACGTCGAAGCCTATCGCAAACTGCGCAACACCTTCCGCTACATGCTGGGCGCGCTCGAAGGCCTGCACGATTGGGAACAACTCGGCAGCATCAAACTCGCTGACCGTCCCGAACTGGAGCGCTATATCCTGCACAAGCTGTGGGAGCTCGATCAAACGGTCCAGGCCGCCTACAAGGTCTACGACTACAAGAAGATCTTCGCGGCCCTCACGCAATTCATGAACACAGACTTGTCGGCGTTCTATTTTGATATCCGCAAGGACGCGCTCTATTGCGATCCGTGGTCGAGCGTGAAGCGTCGCTCCTGCCGCGCTGTGATCGACCAGCTGTTCCATTGCCTCACCACGTGGTGGGCCCCGATCCTCGTCTTCACCATGGAAGAAGTCTGGCTGCAGCGTTTTCCCGGCGAAATGTCGTCGGTGCACTTGATGCCCTTTGCAAAGACGCCGGACGATTGGCGCGATGATGCGCTGGCCGCAAAGTGGGACAAGATCCGCGATGTCCGCAGTGTTGTCACCGGTGCACTGGAACTGCAACGCGCCAACAAGACTATCGGTTCGTCACTGGAAGCCGCGCCTCAGGTTTATGTTTCTCTCCCCGCCGAGGAAATCAATGCACTCCGCGATAATGACTTCGCCGAGGTCTGCATCACATCGTCGATCCAGATCATTGAAGGCGCAGCCCCTGCCATTGCATTCAAAATCGACAACGTGAAAAACGTCGCCGTCGTCTTCCAGAAAGCCGAAGGCGCAAAATGCGCCAGGTCCTGGAAAATCTCGAAGGATATCGGCTCTGACAAGGACTTCCCCGACATCACCCCAAGAGACGCCGAAGCCGTGCGCGAATGGCAGACACGATTCAAGAGGACAGTGTGATAGGCTATCTCGGCCCCTCACCCGCCCCTTCGGGGCACCCTCTCCCTGAAGGGCGAGGGGTCATTTACCCTTCTCCCTCCGGGGAGAAGGTGGCGCGAAGCGCCGGATGAGGGGCCGAGTGAAAACCCACGTCTGGGGCCCCTTGTCCCGCACCGCAATGCTGTGGGCCATGGCCGCTTTCCTTATTGATCAGGCCACGAAATGGTTTCTCGTCGCGCTAGTCGATCTCGATGACGCCGGCACCTGGTATGTGGCACCGTTCTTCTCCCTCACCATGGCTTGGAACGAGGGCATCTCCTATTCGCTCTTCGCCAGCTATAATCAGGGTCTGCTGATCGCCATCAGCCTCGCCGTCACAGCCATGCTCTGGACCTGGACCGCATCCGCCGAAAACAAGCTGAAAGCCGCTGGCCTGGGCCTGATCATCGGTGGTGCCTTGGGCAATGTCTTCGACCGGGCCTGGCACGGTGCCGTGGCAGATTTCCTCGATTTCCACATTGGCGCGTGGAATTGGTACATCTTCAACTTTGCTGACGTGTTTATTACCCTTGGTGTGGTCGCGCTGATTTACGAATCATTCACCATAAAGTCCCAAAACCAGCCTCCGACATGAGCGCCTTGGGTTCGCCCGATTTTTAGTCTAATTGCATGCGCTGGAGATTTCTTTTGACCACACGCCTGTCCCGTTTTGCCTTGACCACTGCTGTGGCTGCCATCCTTGCTGGCTGCAGCAGCGCCGCCAGCCTTTTGAATGGCGGCTCGGCACCAACACCGCAGGCGGCCAGTGTTCCCGTGGGCAATCAGCTGGCCTTGCCGCCTGACCTTGCTCTCGCTGCCCCGCGCCAAACAGTAGATGCCTACCAGCCGAACGGCCCCGTTGCTTCAGCTGCACCAGTTGAAAGTGGCGAACTTTATTCTGGCAACGCTGGCACCATGACAGCCAAGCGCAAGGGCGGCACGCTGGATGAAACCTTGGCCTATTACAACATATCCAGGACCAAGCCTGATGGCACTGCAAAGACCGCAGCCGAGATAAACAACGAATTGAGACTGGCCATCAAGGCCGAAAAGCGCCGGGCCAACCCGAACTACGGCACCGTTTTCAACATCGGCAACATTTTCTCCGGCGAATGACGGACAGCATGGCATAATGCCGCCATGCGAATCCGTAAACTTTCAGAAGGCACAATCAACCGCATCGCAGCGGGCGAAGTCGTCGAGCGTCCCGCCAGCGCCGTCAAGGAACTGGTCGAAAATGCCATTGACGCAGGCGCAACACAAATTGATGTGGCCTTTCGCGGAGGCGGCAAGACCCTGATCCGCATCAGCGACAATGGCTCGGGTATGGAAGCAGACGACCTGCAACTGGCCATCGAACGCCACGCAACATCCAAACTTTCCGATGACGCCCTGATCAACATTTCAACCCTCGGATTTCGTGGCGAGGCATTGCCCTCAATCGCCAGCGTCGCGCGCCTGTCGCTGGTATCTCGCGCTACAAGCGATGCCCATGAACTCACCATCGATGCCGGACGCAATGGTGGCATTGTCCCTGCAACCCGCCAGCGCGGCACCGATGTCGAAGTCCGCGACCTGTTCTACGCCACACCAGCCCGGCTCAAGTTCCTGAAGTCAGATCGCAGCGAAACCGCTGAAGCAATTGATATTGTACGGCGATTGTCCCTGGCACACCCGGCCATCGGGTTTTCCTTTGCCACTGAAGAAAAGCGCTGGCTTGATTGCCCTTCGGGCGAAACCCGAATCCAGCGCATCGCCCGCATCATGGGCCAGGACTTTGTCGACAACGCCGTGCCCGTTTCTGATCTGCGCAATGACATTTCAATCGAAGGCTTTGCCGGACTGCCCACGGCGGCCAAAGGTGTCACGACATCTCAATTCGCTTTCGTCAACGGCAGGCCCGTGCGCGACAAGCTCATCACCGGAGCAATCAGGGGCGCCTATGCAGACGTGCTGCCATCTGGTCGCTATCCGGCGATAGCGCTCTTCATCACTTGCCCCGCTGACCGCATCGACGTCAACGTCCATCCCGCCAAAACCGAAATCCGTTTCCGTGACTCTGCATTCATCCGTGGACTGATTGTTTCTGCCATCAGGCGTAGCCTCGGCACACGCACCATCACGCCTGACACAACGAAGGCATCCGCAACGGTCAATGCATTTCGTCCGATCTATTCTTACGGACAAGGCAGTTCCTATGGGCAAGGATTCGCTGAATCCGCACAAGCCGCATTCGAAATGCAAATGCCGGTCGAGGGCCGCTCCACTGATGCCGCGCAAGAGCAACTCGCGGACTATCCCCTCGGCATTGCACGCGCCCAACTTCACGACAATTACATTTTGGCACAAACCGTTGACGGCATGATATTGGTCGACCAGCATGCAGCCCACGAGCGCATTGTATACGAACGCCTGAAATCCGAACACGCCGCAAAGGCAATTGCCGTGCAGCCTCTTCTGGTGCCACAGGTCATTGATTTCGATCCGGCCTCGGTGGCCGCAATCGAGGCCGCGCAGGAAATGCTGAAAGAAACAGGTCTCGCTGTCGAAGCCTTTGGCGCATCAGCTGTCATCGTGCGCGAAATCCCGGCAGCCCTGGCCCGCGCTGACATCAGCGAGGTTTTGCAAGCCGTTGTCGAAGACGCTCTCGATTCCGCTCAGCCTGTTGCCCAGAAGATCAACCATCTCCTCGCGACCATGGCCTGTCATCATTCAGTGCGCTCCGGTCGCCAGCTGCGTCATGAAGAAATGAATGCCCTCCTCCGCCAGATGGAGCAAACACCCAATGCCGGCGAATGCAATCACGGAAGGCCAACATTCATCAAGCTGTCACTGGCTGACATCGAACGGCTGTTTGGGAGGACGTGATGAGGCTTTCAGCCATTGCCTATCTTGTAAGGGACTATGATGAGTCCATCGCTTGGTTCCGCGACAAATTGGGTTTCGAATTGCTCGAGGACACTGAACTCTCTGACAAAAGGCGTTGGGTCCGCATGGCCCCATCAAATGCGTCAACATGCCTGGTCTTGGCAAAAGCCGACACCGACGAACAACGCGCAGGTATTGGCAAAGCCGCAGGTAGTCGCGTGGCGTTCTTTCTGAACACCGACGATTTCAAATCGGAATATGCCCGGATGCGGGCGCATGGCGTTGAGTTCCTTGAAGTCCCACGTCACGAAACCTATGGCACCGTGGCAGTCTTCGTCGACCTGTATGGTAACAAGTGGGACCTCATCGAAACGCGATAGCCTCCACGAAAAACAAAAGCCCGGCAGCAGCCGGGCTTTAAGGGTCGATTAGGATCGATATTATTATTTTTTCAGGAAACTGAATTTCTGGTTGAAGCGCGATACGCGCCCACCGCGGTCGAGAACTGTCTGCTGGCCACCGGTCCATGCCGGATGCGACTTCGGATCAATGTCGAGGTTCATCGTATCGCCTGGCTTGCCATAGGTTGAACGCGTCACAAACTTCGTGCCGTCGGTCATGACGATGGTGATCGGGTGATAGTCTGGATGGATACCGGATTTCATTATTTTCAACTCGAAAAATGCGCATTCCGAAGAACACTGCGTGATTGGGATTGCGGCGTCCTATATAGGATGTTCGAAAGCACCGCAACCCACCTGACACAATCTTCATGTCCCATCACAGAGAATCAAGAAACCGACCTAAATCCAATAACTTGCGTCCTTTGGGGCGGCTCTTGCCCTATCTGGTACAGTACCGGGCACAGGCCATCCTGGCGATCCTCGCATTGCTTGTGGCAGCCGGAACCACCCTGATTATTCCAGTCGCGGTGCGCCGCGTACTTGACCATGGATTCACTGCGCAATCGACCGGCCTGATGGACCAGTATTTCGCAGCCATGCTGGCGGCAGTCGCGGTTCTGGCCGTAAGTTCGTCATTGCGCTTCTACATGGTGATGTGGTTGGGCGAGCGCATTGTGGCCGATGTGCGCGATGCCTTGTTCCGCCATCTTACAAAACTCACGCCGTCATTCTATGAACGCCAGCAGACGGGCGAAGTCGTCTCCCGCCTCACCGCAGATACAACCCAGATCAAGTCGGCATTTTCTTCAACTGCATCGGTAGCGTTGCGCAACGTCATCACATTCACCGGCGCTGTTGCCATGATGATCGTGACCAGCCCGACACTTTCTGGCCTCGCGGCACTCGCCATTCCCGCAATTGTTTTGCCACTCGTCACCTATGGCCGCCGCGTGCGCAAACTGTCGCGCAAGGCCCAGGACATGCTGGCCGAATCCGCTGCCTTCGCCCAGGAAAGACTGGCCGCCATTGCCACGGTTCAAGCGAACACCCAGGAACCACAAATCAACACCACATTCGCCACCGCAACACGTGAAGCATTCGAAGCCGCGCGCAAACGCACATTTGCCCGCGCCATTCTCACCTTCGCTGTCATTCTCGTTTCAACCGGAGCCATCGTCGTGCTGTTGTGGTACGGCGCTCATCGCGTGGTGGCAGGCACCATGTCAGCAGGCATGCTGAGTCAGTTCGTCCTCTATGCCGTCTTCGCAGCAAGTTCACTCGGGCAATTGTCGGAAGTCTGGGGCGATGTGCAACTCGCCGCAGGCGCTGCTGAACGAATTTCAGAGTTGCTCGACGAGGAACCGGCCATTGCCTCGTCCCCGAACAGCGTCGCCCCGTCAGGGCGATACAAGGGTGCAATCGCCTTTGACCATGTGAGCTTCGCTTATCCCTTGCGACCGGAAATGCCGGTTCTGCAAGAGGTAACCTTCGCCGTAAAATCCGGCGAAACCATAGCTCTGGTCGGACCATCCGGAGCCGGCAAATCAACAATCTTCAGCTTGCTGGAACGCTTCTTCGATCCATCAAACGGCACAATCTCGGTTGATGGCGCGCCACTGCGCAGCCTCGATCTCGAATCCCTGCGCCGCAACATCGCCATGGTGCCGCAAGACCCTACGATTTTCTCGGGCAGCATTTTCGAGAACATCCGCTTTGCGAGACCCGAGGCAACCAAGGAAGAAGTACTTGCCGCCGCACACAATGCCCGCGTCGACGAATTCGCAGAACGCATGCCGAAAACGTATGACACGCGCCTCGGCGAGCGCGGTGTCACGCTCTCAGGTGGTCAGCGCCAACGTGTGGCCATCGCCCGCGCAATTCTGCGCGATGCTCCAATCCTGCTGCTGGACGAAGCGACCAGCGCACTCGATGCCGAGAGCGAAGCACTTATCCAACAGGCTTTGGAAGGCGTAACGAAAAACCGCACAACGCTTGTCATCGCGCACCGCCTCGCAACGGTGCGCAATGCCGATCGCATCATCGTGATGGACAAGGGCTCCATCGCAGCGCAAGGCACCCACGCGCAACTGCTGAAAAAAAGCCCGCTCTATGCAAGACTGGCCAAGCTGCAGTTCAGTGAGTGAAGTACCGTCTCTCAGACAAGTGGTCGTGACGGCACTGCCAGTGAGGTGAGAATCTTCACTGCTTCGCGGTCAAATGAGACAAATTCCTGAGCCCCCCTTAATCTTCCTTCATAAGCGATGACGGCATCAGCAAAGTCTCCACCTGCCTCTAGTGATTTGATGCCCAAAGAAACTGCCGGCCTGTCTGATTCTATCGATTCCGTTTCGACCAGTTTTCGAAGCATGGCAGCGACCTCAACTGCCGAAAAGCGGTAGGCAGACCGCAGAACCCACACGAGTTCACAAAATACCGGCAGGGTGACGATAACAGTGTCAGCTTGAAGGAGTTCACGTTCGGCAATTTCAGCCTGCTCAGCATGATCTTTAACAAGCGCACGCAGGATCACGTTGGTGTCGAAACTTATTCTCACCGTTTCCCGGCCCAACCGTCTTCAATCGCCCGATTTATCTCTTCAAGACTTAGCGACACACCGTCCTTCGGCCTCATTATTCCGAAAAGGTCAGAAATCGGTTTCCCCATGCGCTCCGCATAAACTTCAATCCGCCCATCGGGCCGCTTCTCGACTGTCAACTTGTCACCAGGATGCGCACCGAGGTGCTCAAGGAAATCCTTGCGCAACGTGACTTGTCCTTTGGATGTAATGGTAAGTTTGGGCATACTCACAAAGTAAGGCAATTTTACCTTACTGTCAAGCTCAACGCTCCGTCAGCTTCAACTCGATGCGGCGGTTTTCGGATTTGGCCTCTTCGCTATCGCCCGGCACCAATGGTTGGAACTCGCCAAACCCAGCCGCTACAAGATGCTGCGGCTGCACGCCTTGCGAGATCAGGTAATTCACCACCGATATTGCACGCGCTGCTGAAAGGTCCCAGTTCGACTTGAACGACGCTGACAGAATGGGATCAGCATCGGTATGACCATCAACGCGCAACACCCACGATATATCAACAGGAATTTCACGTTCAAGCTGCTTCAACGCATCCGCAAGCTTCAGCATCTCCGCCTGCCCTGCTTCATTCAAATCTGAACGGCCCTTGGGAAAAAGGACTTCAGCCTGAAATACGAAGCGGTCACCGACCACAAGAATGTCTGATCGTTGCGACAGGATTTGCCGCAACCGCCCGAAAAATTCCGAACGATATTTGGAGAGTTCCTGCACTTTTTGCGCCAAAGCCGAATTCAGCCGTTTGCCGAGATCGGCAACCTGCGCTTCCGACTCCTTGTTGCGCGCCTCGGAATCATCCAGCAATGAATTGAGCTGCGACAACTGCCGCCGCATGGCGGCAATCTGCTGGTTGAGCAATTCGACCTTGGCCAACGCCTCGTTCGAAATTGTCTTTTCCTTGTCGAGCAGCGTTTGCAAGCCACCAGTTGCAACACCTGCACTCAAATTCTTCTGACTTTCGTTTTCAAGGCTCGTCACCAGAGAAGCATTCTTGGCTTTCTCCGCATTGAGATCGTCTGTGATCGAAAGGATATTGGCTTCAAGCTCGGCCTTGGCCGATTTTTCAAGCGACAGCAATTCCGTAAGCTCGGCAATCTGCGACCGCAATTGCCCCAACGCTGAATCCTGACCCGATATCTGCCGCGCCAACAGGAATTGCGCCATCATGAACACAGAAAGCAGGAATGTGATGACCAGCAACAGCTGCGCCATGGCATCGACAAAGCCTGGCCAGTATGGCGCATCCTCGTTGCGCCGCCGCCGGGATAGCGACTGTGCCATGCTTATTCCCGCCCGCCTGTGCCACGGCCGCCACGCATGACAAGCCGCTGCAATTCATTCTGTTGCACCTGTTGCGACTGTATCCACTGTCGCACCATTTTTTGTTCGTCACGCATCTGCGTCACCAGATTGGCAACGGCATCCGCCAGTTCTTCTATTGTGTCAGCAGATGCACCACTGCTCTTCGGTGCCGACGCTGCCTGCGCACGGTTCTGTTCAACCTGCGTGCTGACGCGCTCAACCGATTTCTGCAAATTCTGCATTTCGATTTTCAGCATTGATGGCATGCCGGCAGACGAGCCGCCCTCGCCCGCGCGAATATCGGTGATCGTCGACAACCAGTCTTCAAGATTGTGATAGAAGCGGTTCTGCGCCTGCGCTGCCTTGAGGTCCATAAAGCCCAGGATCAGCGATCCGCCGAGGCCGAAAAGCGACGACGAGAACGACACGGCCATGCCTGCGAGCGGCCCGCGCAATCCGTTCTTCAACTCTTCGAAAACGCTTTGCGACTGCGTGGAGGTGACATCAAGCCCGTTGATGGCACCACTGATCGACGTCACCGTATCAAGCAAGCCGTAAAACGTGCCGAGAAGGCCGAGAAAAATCAGAAGACCAACGAGATAGCGCAGGAAATCTCGTGATTCATCCAGCCGCGAGGCCAATGAATCAAGCAGGCTGCGCATCGTTTGCGGCGACAGCACCGTGCGTCGCGTTGCATCACCCAGGATCGTCGCCATTGGCGCGAGCAGCGCTGGCATGGGCTGCACTGTCGGCTCACCGAGCCGGAAGCCATTGACCCAATTCACTTCGGGAAACAGCCGCCACACCATGCGGTATGAGTACAACACGCCCGCCAGCAGCGTGGCCAGAATAAAGCCATTGAGACCGGGGTTGGCCATGAAGGCGTTTTTAAGGTTGGGATAAAGGATCGCCGCCAGCACGCCCACCACCAGGGTGAAAACCAGCATATGCACAATGTGCACACCCGGCTTTTCCAGCGTTATCATATCCATTTGCTGTGCCATCGTGCCTCCCACAGGGGGCTGCCTCGGCCCCAACTATCCCCTGCCAACTTATCTAGACGATAAAGTGGCGCAAGGGGAGAGGCTAAAGTTTGACGCGAACTGTTGCATGTTTGCTGCGCAAATACTGCCTGATATCAAAAGCATGCATCTATGGTGTTTTCAGATCCAACCGACCCTACAAGCTCGCCGATGACGATGAGCTCGTTCCCGTCATCTCAACCTCGCAATGTGTTGCGGAAATCACGATTTGAATCAGCGACAACTGCGTGGGACGCGCCATCATTTGAAATGCCGCCACCGATTTCAACTGCGGGCCTGTCATAGCTTGCCAGAGGGAGTTCAAAATCAGTGTTCGCTGCGCCGCCCTGCCGCAGGCTGCCAACACACAAACGAGAGTAAAATGAATCCAGGCAGTAACTTTCATTGCAGTCCCCATCCGCCGCCAAAGCGACAATGCGCGCGCCCTGATCACGCTACCCCATCTTTCTATGCGCGATTGCAAATGATTGCGGGCAAACAGGATAAAGGCTTGGGTAAGTGGGGTTTGTAAAAGGCCAATGGGAATTCGTTTGTCACTTGGAACCGAGCTTCAAAAAAAACACTTGCGCAAAAACATTTTTGCTGTATCAGCCCGCTCCTTGAACAAAGCTTAAAACCATGAACAAGCAATTCGCCCATAGCGCACCAAAAGCGCGAGACTTGACCGAGACCGTATCGTGGCTCGCGTGCGCGCTTGTTTGCTTTGGCAGCACGATGCCAGCTCCCAATTATCCCGGACTCTTTCAGATCTAGCCGGCGCTGAGGCCTCTTCCTCTCGCCACAAACGAGAGGAACTCAAATGGCCTACCTTAATCAAATCTCTACCCGTTTCACCGTCGCTCGCGAGAATACGCGAGCCCCGTTCCTTTGCGCCTTGCCCCGGCCAGAGAAACGGGATGCCAACACGCGCTCTTCCCCCCTGGCGCGCTGGCATGACGGTGGACCAGTTACCTCAATGGAAAAATTCAAACCGAAAGGAGTCTCATCATGACTCACAGGAAAATCTACGGCGATCACGATGATCGCACCCTCGCCCAGCTGGATCGCTGCCTGGCCACGGGCTCGGCTGCCGCTGGCGTGCTCTGCGCTGATGGTCATCTGGGTTATGCCCATCCGATTGGCGGCGTGGTCGGTTACACAGATCACATCTCGATCAGCGGTGTCGGCTATGACATTGCTTGCGGAAACATGGCGGTGCGGCTCGACACGCGTTACTCCGATATCAAGGATCGGACGAGCATGATCCTGCACGATATCGCAAAGCATGTGAGCTTCGGCATTGGCCGCAAGAACGCAGAAAGGGTCGATCATGACCTGTTCGACAGCAACCTGTGGGACGCCGCTGACGTGGCTGACCTCAAGGCAATGGCGCAGAACCAGCTGGGAACTGTTGGCTCCGGCAACCACTACGTGGACCTGTTCGAAGATGAAAACGGCTTCGTGTGGATCGGCGTGCACTTCGGTTCTCGCGGTTTGGGTCACAAGACCACAACCAAATACCTGAAGGCCGCTGACGCCAAAGATGGTATGGAAATCGCTCCGGCTCTGCTGGATGCGAATTCCGATCTCGGCCGCGGCTACCTTGCCGGTGTCGAGCTTGGCGGGCTCTATGCTTATGCCGGACGTGAATGGGTCGTCGAGAAAGTGCGATCAATCATCGGCGGAGCTGTGACTTTCTCAGTGCACAACCACCACAACTTCGTCTGGCACGAAAACCATAGAGGGGTCGATATGTGGGTGGTGCGCAAGGGAGCCACACCGGCCTTCCCGGGCCAGTATGGCTTCGTCGGCGGATCGATGGGCGATGATGCGGTGATCCTGCGTGGTGTCGAAAGCGAAGCGTCCAAAGCCTCGCTCTATTCCACTGTGCATGGCGCCGGCCGCGTGATGTCGCGTTCTGCTGCATTTGGGCGAACCTCAACTATTGCTCAGTGTACGGAGCATGGTTGCAGCTTCCAGATTCCTTACGTGGAATTTGAAAAGCAGCGGGCCGATGCAGGCCTGAAGCAGGGCGCACAGTTCACGCTGTGCCCGACACACCCGACTGGCACGATGCGGAAAATCCGCGAACGCCAGCAAGGTGCGATCCGCCACGGCGACTGGAAACAGTGGATCGCTGACAAGGGCGTGATGCTGTTGGGCGGTGGGGTAGACGAAGCCCCGCAGGCCTATCGCCGCCTGCCGGACGTGCTGAAAGCCCACGCCGGAACGATCGACATCGTCCACACGTTACGCCCCTTCGGCGTGATCATGGCTGGTGAAAACGAGTTCGATCCGTTCAAGGACTAACACAACACAGGCCTGCCGTGGGAATCCGCCCACGGCAGGACGGGGAGGAGCAAAATAATGAGTGGCAATATCAATACGCGAAGGGCGGACGTCTCGGACATTCCCACTCTGTTGGAAATGGTCTCAGCACTTGCTGCACACCATGGCGATCATGCAGAGCTCTCAAGCGATGAACTCACAACTCTCGCATTTTCAGATCAACCTTGGATCACCCTGATTGTTGCTGAATTCGAAAATCAAATTGCAGGCTACGCCGCACTTTGCCCCTTGATCCAATTACAGTGGGGAAAGAAGGGCATGGATGTGCATCACCTCTTCGTCAAAGACACATTCCGAAAACGAGGAATCGGCTCCCGCCTGATTGACGCCGCAGTCAATGAATCACTTAGACAAGGTTGCAGCTACATCACTGTTGGAACTCATCCTGACAACACAGCAGCGCAGATGGTCTATCAAGCATGCGGATTTCGTTTGGTTGCATCATCTAGCCCCCGCTTCCGGCGCGAAATCAATTGCGAACCCCCTACCCCATCCCCCTGTTGATTCTCTTCCGTCATCTTCTCTGCATCACCAAACAGCATTAACGTGTTGTCGCGCCAGACCGAACTATTTACGATCCAACTCTTCCAATAGCTTTCCAACAATATCCATCAACTCCGGCAGGTCGTCTTTGATTATTGACCATACCCTGCGATGATCCACGCTCGCATAGCCATGAATAAGCAAATTGCGGAAGGCAATCATTCGTTGGAAACCTGAAATTCTTGCCGCCAAACCAGGGTCGGCCTTGGCGAGCAAATTCAGCGCTTCGCCTATGATTTCAAATTTCCTTTCGACAGCTGAGTGGACAACATCAGAGGACTCATACGTCTCAGCGTCGACGTTTTCAACAAACCCCACAATTGCCGTCGCAGCGTCCAAAACATCCCACAAGTAACCACGGGGATCAGGCATTGAAGACAAGTTCCCGATCTTGCTCGATCTGCATTAAAACATAGGGATTGCGCACGGCCTTTGCTTCGACGAGATCTACTTGCCCGGCCTATTGTCGATGAAAGCGCTTCTCGCAGTCCGAAATACTGTTCAAGCGCCCCGAACTTGCCTCGCCCCCCGAACTCCACCAGAAAATCAGCATCACTTTGTTCCGGGTCAAAATCTGTGCCACGTGCCGCAGACCCAAATACTTCGAGTTTATGCACATGGTATCTGGCACAAATTTCGGCAATTAACTTGCTGTGTTGGGAGATCGCTGGATGCATCACCCCATCCCCTTGTTGATCTCTTCCGTCATCTTCTTCGCATCACCAAACAGCATCAGCGTGTTGTCGCGCCAGAACAGCGGATTGTCGACGCCGGCATAGCCGCTCGCCATGCCGCGCTTGATGAACATCACGGTCTTGGCTTTCCACACTTCCAGAACCGGCATGCCATAGATCGGCGACTTCGGATCGTCCTTGGCGGAAGGGTTGGTCACGTCATTGGCACCGATGACAAAGGCGATGTCGGCTTGCGCGAATTCTGAATTGATGTCTTCCAGCTCGAACACTTCGTCATAAGGCACGTTCGCCTCAGCCAACAGCACGTTCATGTGGCCGGGCATGCGGCCCGCCACCGGGTGAATGGCATATTTCACAGTGACGCCCGATGCTTTCAGATGATCAGCCATCTCACGCAATGCATGCTGCGCCTGCGCCACCGCCATACCATAGCCAGGCACGATAATCACTGAACCTGCATTCTTCATCATGAAGGCGGCGTCTTCAGCGGAACCCTGTTTGACAGGCTTCGTCTCGCCCTTGGCAGCAGGCCCCGCACTCTCACCACCAAAGCCACCGAGAATCACGGAGATAAACGAGCGGTTCATGCCCTTGCACATGATGTAGGAGAGAATGGCACCCGAAGAACCCACCAGAGCACCAGTGATGATAAGCGCTGTATTCGCCAGCGTAAACCCAATGCCCGCCGCCGCCCACCCCGAATAGGAATTGAGCATCGACACAACGACAGGCATGTCCGCACCACCAATCGGGACAATCAGCAAAAAGCCAAGCGCGAAGCTGATCGCCACGATGAGCCAGAAG
This sequence comes from uncultured Alphaproteobacteria bacterium, assembly GCA_963738595.1. Taxonomy (GTDB): domain Bacteria; phylum Pseudomonadota; class Alphaproteobacteria; order Rhizobiales; family Aestuariivirgaceae; genus Aestuariivirga. Next base: position 112,269 of record CAVTXF010000005.1, on the reverse strand, counting down.
CTGACAGCACTCTGCCCCATGTAGAAATTGTACATGAAATAGACCAGAGCCAAAGCCAGCGCGATGTTGATCAAGTGCCGCCCCGGCAACATGATCGGCGAACCAGACATGCGGCCATCAAGTTTCAAAAACGCAATGATGGAACCCGTGAAGGTAATTGCACCAATGGCAGCACCAAGTCCCATCTCGATCAAACTTTGCGCGTGAATGATGCCATTGCTGGAAATCCCAAATGCATCCGGCGCATAAAACGCCGCCGCAGCGACAAATACCGCAGCCAAACCAACGAGCGAGTGAAACGCCGCCACCAACTGAGGCATCGCCGTCATCGGAATGCGCTTCGCAGTGATGCCACCAATGACCGCGCCAATGCCAAGCCCGGCAACGATCAGACAGCCACGGCAAAATGCCGACAGGTTTCGCCAGCGCCAGTGTCGTGAGCACGGCAATTGCCATGCCCACCATGCCATACATGTTTCCAGTTCGTGACGTCGCAGGTGACGACAACCCGCGCAACGCCATGATGAAAAGTGATCCGGCGACGAGGTAGAGAACTGCTGCGAGATTGGCGCTCATCTCACTTATCTTTCTTCTTGTACATCGCAAGCATGCGAGAAGTGACCATGAAGCCACCGAAAATATTGATTGACGCAAGGACCAGTGCAAGGAACCCGAAGACCATTGCAACAGTGGAGCCAGAAGCTATCGCCCCTGCCCCGACGGCCAGCAACGCGCCAACCACGATCACCGATGAAATCGCATTGGTGACGGACATCAAAGGCGTGTGCAGCGCCGGCGTGACGTTCCACACAACATAGTATCCAACGAACACTGCCAGCACGAAGATGCCGAGCAGTGAAATGAAGGGATCAATCGCCATATGTTCCATCAGGCACTCCCATAAATCTTGTGCACCAGCTTGCCACCTTTGGCGATCATCGTGCCCGTGATGCACTCATCTGCTTCATCTATTTTCAGCGTTCCATCCTTCTGAATCATCAAGTCAAGAAAGTTCGCTATGTTCTTGGAAAACAACGGCGTCGCGTTGCCTGCGAGCTTGCCGGCAAGATTCACGGTGCCCACGATCTTCACGCCATTGTGCACGACAATTTCATCAACTTTTGACAACGGGCAATTCCCGCCACGCTCCACCGCGAGATCAACGATCACCGACCCCGGCTTCATCGACTCGACCATTTCCTTGGTGATCAACACTGGCGCGGGCCGACCCGGAATGAGCGCAGTGGTAATAACAATGTCCTGCGATTTCACGTGCCCCGCAACCAGTTCCGCCTGCTTGGCTTTCTCTTCCGCCGTCAACTCGCGCGCATAACCAGCAGCCGTCGCGGCCTCTGCCAAATCGACATAGACGAACTTGGCACCAAGTGACTTCACCTGCTCTTCAGTTGCCTTGCGAACGTCGGTGGCCGAAACAATCCCACCCAGACGGCGTGCTGTAGCAATTGCCTGCAGCCCCGCAACACCAACGCCCATGATGAAAATTTTCGCAGGCGGCACAGTTCCGGCCGCTGTCATCATCATCGGAATGGCCCGGCCATACTCCGCAGCAGCATCAATCACAGCCTTGTAACCGGCAAGATTTGCCTGCGACGACAGAATATCCATCGACTGCGCGCGCGAGATGCGCGGCATCAATTCCATCGCGAATGCCGTAACACCTGACTTTGCAAACGCTTCAACAGCTTTGCGATCACCATATGGCTCAAGCCCGCCGACAACAATCGCATCAGCCTTCATCGCCTTTACAAGCTTTTCTGAGGGCCGACGTACGGCAAGCACAAGGTCGGCGTCTTTGACCACCGCGTCACCTGCTATAATTTCCGCACCAGCGGCTTTGTAATCAGCATCGGAAATATTCGACCCGGCACCAGCCCCCGCTTGTACCGCTACCTTGACACCTTTTTTAATATAAGCCTTGACTGTATCCGGCGAAGCCGCAACGCGGGCCTCGCCTCGAGTTGCTTCAGCAGGGATCGCGATTTTCATGTGGCTGTATCAGAGATTGATTGCAACAAAGATACCGTAAAGCACCAGCAAACCGCCGGAAAGGTACCAGCTCTTGTTTGCTTTGGCATCGATCATCACTGCGACAATGCCAACGATGAGCCCTGCAAAACAAGTGAACACGTTGAGCCAGTCCATGAAACGCGCGGCTACCAAGGCCACAAGTACAAATCCGCAAATGATGGAAATCGCCACCGATCCCTTGATAAACCCTTCGTAAACCGAATTGTGGGCCTGCATGCCCTGCGGCTGCTGGTGTGGATTCATATTGTTCGCCATGTTCTCAATTTCCTGGATGATCTCTGCTAGGCTTGTAGCGAAGCCCGGATAAAGTCGCAAGCTGGGCAAATTGGCACGGCCCCCGACACAGGCGACAAGCAAATTATGGTCGCATCGCAACGATGGACGACATTACAATTATTTGAGTCGTCTTTTGCGCGGCGCAAAACACTATATTGCTGCAATGCAACAAGAGAAAACCGTGCTCGTCCTGCAAGGTGGTGGCGCACTCGGGGCCTATCAGGCAGGAGCGTTTGAAAGTCTTGCAGCCGCTGGATATACCCCGGAATGGGTAGCAGGCATTTCAATCGGCGCAATCAATGTCGCCCTGATTGCTGGCAACAAGCCCGATGATCGTCTGCCGCGCTTGCGAGAGTTCTGGAACCGGCTCTCTTCGGGCCTGCAAGGCCCGTTGCTCCTGCCGCAACAGCAAGGCCGCGTGGCCTTCAATGAAATCAGCAGCTGGCTTTCCATGCTCTGGGGCATTCCCGGTTTCTTCTCCCCGCGCCCGGCGTCGCCTCTTGTCGCACCTCCCGGCAGCGATGAGGCAATCAGTTACTATGACACGACACCCTTGCGGAAATCGCTGCTTGAACTCGTGGACTTCAAGCGTCTCAACAACGGCGATACGCGCGTCAGTGTTGGTGCGGTGAACATCAAGACCGGCAATTTCCACTATTTCGATTCCGCCGAGGAGACGATTACACCGGATCACATAATGGCCAGTGGTGCGCTGCCGCCCGGCTTTCCTCCAATACGTATTGGACACGATTATTACTGGGACGGTGGCCTCGTATCCAACACGCCGCTGCAATATGTGATCGAAGCCGCAGACCGCACCCGCAACCACTGCATCTTTCAGGTCGACCTTTTCTCCGCACGTGGCAACATTCCACGCACGATCATGGAAGTGGCCGAACGCGAAAAGGAAATCCGTTTTTCGAGCCGCACCCGCATGGTGACCGATGCAGTTCAGGCCCAACAAAACCTCCGCGCTTCAATGCGCAAATTGCTGGAAAAACTTCCCGAAGAATTGCGCAACGGCGACGAAGCACGCCTTCTGGCCGAAGCTGCACGTGACAATGCCATCACCTTGATGCATCTCATCAACCGTGCCTCGGAATACGACACGCAGTCAAAGGACTACGAATTCTCACGCCTGAGCGTCAATGAACATTGGGCGAATGGCAAACGTGACACCGAGGTATCGCTGGGCAGCAACGACTGGCGCAACCGCAAGGTTCCAGTCCACGGCATGATCACTTTTGCCCACGGCCACCTGCTCAAAGACGAAAAAACGATCACAACTCCAGTCAAGGAAACCCGCACATGAAACTCGACAAAAAGACCGCAATCATAACCGGCGCGGCATCAGGCATCGGCAAGAAAATCGCCGAACGATTTGTAAGTGAAGGTGCCAACGTCGCCATCGCCGATCTCGGCTTGGATGCTGCAAATGCCACAGCCTCAGAACTCACGGAAAAAGGACCGGGCAAAGCCATCGGCATTGTCATGGACGTAACCAGCGAACAAGCTGTCAATGATGGGGTAGCCGCTGTCGTCAAGAACTGGGGCACGGTAGATATTCTCGTATCCAATGCCGGCGTGCAAATCGTCCATCCAATCGAGGAATTCCCTTTTGCCGAATGGAAGAAGCTGCTCGCAATCCATCTGGATGGCGCCTTCCTCACCACCAAGGCCTGCTTGCCGCACATGTACAAACAAAAATCCGGCAGCATCATTCTCATGGGCTCGGTCCATTCCAAGGAAGCCTCGCCGCTGAAGGCGGCCTATGTCACCGCGAAACATGGGTTGATGGGCCTGAACAAGTCCATCGCCAAGGAAGGAGGAAAGTACGGCGTACGCTCCAACGTGATTTGCCCTGGCTTCGTCCGCACCCCGCTTGTTGAAAAACAAATCCCCGAACAGGCCAAAACCCTCGGCATCTCGGAAGAGGAAGTCGTGAAGAAGGTAATGCTCGGCCAAACAGTCGATGGCGAATTCACCACACTCGAAGACGTCGCCGAAGTGGCGCTGATGTTTGCCAGCTTCCCCACCAACGCGCTCACGGGTCAGTCAATTACCGTGAGCCATGGGTGGAATATGGGGTGAGAAAATCAGAGTCGCTCAGCGCCAATGTTGTGCTTCCGTGAAGCACCCGCAATATTACAACCCTTTCAACTTCGATCTGTAAAGAAGATCAGGTGGGACTTGATACGGATGCACCGTAGTCCATCGAGAATATCGTCTGCACTCATGCCGCAAGCTGGGCCTGCGATGTAATGATCGTCGAACACATCAAGAAGCATTCAATCACTTCATCGTCGGCTCGCAAGGTATCCGAATCCTTTGCACCACGCCGAAACTGATTGACGCCTCTGAATGTCGGCCAGTTGTCTGCTTGGATGACATCTCAAGCAGCAATTCTTCTGAAACGCTGCTCTGCATACCTCAAAGCGCTCTTCAATCTCCTTGCGATCATACTGAATAAATCCGCTGGCCTCCGCTTCATCTACGGCCTTGCTGAACTTCAGCGATGTATTCTTGCACGCTCCTGCTCCTTGCGCATAAGGTCACGCATGATAGTCACTAGTTTGCCGAACTTCGCCGTCCCACCTGGTTTTCAACCCATTCTTTCATCTCATCCGGCAAGGAAATATTCATCGTGGCCATGGTGAAACTCCTTTGAACTTACTTATCACCTTGGCAAAGTTTGTCAAATCTTTGCATGTTACGTCCAACGCTTATGCATTGGCATCTAAATCCGATATTGGAGTTCCCTCCCAGCTGCTGATACCCTGCAAACGTCGCACCAATACCTCATAAAAAGTGCGCGCGCCCGCATTCGCGGCAAGTACATTGATGGCGAAGGTCTAACCTCCTCGAGCCAACCATTCGCGTGCAGCGAGCACCACCAGCTTGCGTCCAATGCCTGTGTCGGTAGATTGACTGGCAGCAACATAAGCGGCAGCCAGACTGCCCATCAATGTCCTTGACTCGGGATCAATCGGCTTCACCCGCAACTGACAAACCCTATATGGCTACCATCATTCAAATGCCGCATGAACGACCCGCTCTTCGACAAAGAATATCTGCGCATTTTCAACCGCTTCTCGACAGTGACATTTCTCAAATAAGCTCAGACGGCATGATGTCGCGATAAGCCTCTCGCCAGCATTGCAAATGAAAAGCAGGCCAACGCTGTAGCGTCATTCATTGCGGGCCGACGGTACGTGATCACTCCATCCCCTCCAACTCATCAATCATCCCGGAAATCACGCTCAACCCCTTCTGCCAAAACTTCGGATCAGTCGCATCCAAGTCCAAACGGCTTCAGCAATTCCGAATGATGCTTCGTACCGCCGGCCTTCAACATCTCAAAGTACTTGTCCTGAAAACCGGCAGGGCTTTCCTGGTACCGCGCGTAAAGTGAATTCACCAGGCAATCACCGAACGCATAGGCATAAACATAAAATGGAGAGTGGATGAAATGCGGAATATAGGTCCAGAACACTTCGTAGCCCGGCCCAATGCCGATTGAATCGCCCAGACTTTCCTGTTGCACCTCAAGCCAGAATTGATTCAGATTTTCGGGCGTTAGCTCACCTTCCTTGCGTGCAGCATGAACCTTGCGCTCAAACGTGTAGAACGCAATCTGCCGCACCACAGTGTTGATCATGTCTTCGACTTTTGACGCCAGCAACGCCTTGCGCTTCTTCTTGTCTTTCTCGTTCTTGAGCAACCGTTGAAACGTCAGCATCTCGCCAAACACTGATGCAGTTTCAGCCAGTGTCAAAGGTGTCGATGCCATCAACGCCCCCTGCTTTGCCGCCAGCACTTGATGCACGCCATGGCCCAACTCATGCGCCAGCGTCATCACATCGCGCGGCTTGCCAAGATAATTGAGCAGCACATAAGGATGCGCCGATGGCACTGTCGGATGCGCAAACGCGCCAGGTGATTTCCCCGGCCGCGACGGCGCATCAATCCATTTCTTGTCGAAAAAGTCCTTGGCAATGGTCAGCCATCTCCGGCGCAAACTCGCCATAGGCTGAAAGCACCGTTTCCCGCGCCTCGGCCCAAGGAATCTCTCGCGTATCTTCCGCAGGCAATGGCGCATTGCGATCCCAATGCATCAGCTTGTCCTTGCCGAGCCACTTCGCCTTCATCTTGTAATAACGATGCGACAATTTCGGATAAGCCGCCCGCACCGCTTCAACCAACGCAGCAACAACCTCCGGCTCAACCCGGTTTGAAAGATGCCGCGCATCAGCAATGTCTTTGAAGCCACGCCATGTGTCAGAAATATCCTTGTCCTTGGCCAGCGTATTGGTGATCAGCGTAAACAAGCCGCAGATTTTCGCCAAACACTTTTGCCAACGCATCCGAACCTGCCTTGCGCTTTGCCTCATCTGGTGACTGCATTAGGTTCAGTGTCGGCTCAAGCGTCAGCTCTTCGCCTTCGACGTGAAACCGCAACGACGCCATCGTCTCGTCAAACAGCCGGTTGAGTGCGCCCGCCCCCGTCTGCGATTTTTCCAGGAACAACTGCTCAATCTTGTCTTCGAGTTGATACGGTTTTTCCTTGCGGAGATTATCGATCCACGGCCGGTAGTGCGCCAGCGCCGGAACCTTCATCGCAGTTTCAAGCGTTGCATCATCAATGCGATTCAGTTCCAGTTCAAAGAACAAGAGGTCCGTCGACATTTCGGTGAGTTTTGAATTCACATCGCCATAGAATTTGGCACGCGCAGGATCCGTGGTATTCCCAACATAATGAAGCTGCGCAAACGACCCGACACGGCCCAGCAGATCCGAAAGTGCCTCATAGTCTACCAAGGCTCTTGCCAGCGCCGATCCGTCAGCAGTCCCAAGCTTCCCCCGCCATTTCGCGGCAAATGCTTTCGAATCGGCTGCTGCCTTCGCCATGTCAGCGGCAAATGCTTTGGAATCAGGAGTGGAATAAAGATCAGTCAGATCCCATTCCGGCAATCCCAGCATCGTTGCTTCTCCGTTCATTCAATTCGTCCTTCAATCTGAAACCAAATTCACAGCCATGGTGACACACACAGCAGGATTTTACCATTGGGGCGGGATTACGCAAAAAAATTGACACCAATCTGTCCCCAAATAACAAAGCAAATTAATCCTGCCTTTACCCTTGCGCGCCATTGTGTGCCAAAACAGGATGCAGCGGTCCGGGGAACTGCAGACTGTCTGAGGCACCAAAACAAAGAAAGTTGTTTGTGAGCACATGACTGCACGCGTATTGATCGTTGAAGACGAACCCGCACAACGCCGCATTCTCGAGGAAATGGTCAAGCGATTCGGTTTCGACGCACTTACTGCCGAAACTGGCTTTCGCGGGCTGGAAGTGCTCTCGTCCCAAGCCGGTGCGTCGGTCGAACTGATCATTCTCGACTTGATGATGCCAGGCATGGACGGTCTCGAATTCCTTGAACGCATGCAGGCCATTCGCGGCAATCTTCCCGCAATCGTTCAGACATCGCAGGGTTCAATCGAAACCGTCATCAAGGCCATGCGGGCCGGTGCCGATGATTTCGTCGTCAAACCGGTTTCTCCAGAACGTCTGCGTATTTCAATCCAGAACTTGCTGAAGGTGACAGCCCTTACCGAGGAGGTGAAACGCCTCAACAAGAAGATAAAGGGCTCATTGCGCTTCGACGATCTTGTCGCCGGCCCAACGATGATGAATGTCATTCGCCTCGGTCGCCGTGGCGCTGCGTCCAACATCCCGATCCTTATTGAAGGAGAATCTGGCGTCGGCAAAGAGATGGTTGCCCGCGCCATCCAGGGTGAAAGTGACCGCAGCGGAAAACCTTTCGTCGCCGTCAACTGCGGCGCAATTCCGGAAAACCTCGTTGAATCCATTCTGTTCGGCCACGAAAAGGGTTCTTTCACCGGTGCCACCAACAAGCACCTCGGAAAATTTCAGGAAGCCGATGGGGGCACATTGTTCCTCGACGAGGTCGCAGAACTGCCGCTGGATATCCAGGTGAAGCTGCTGCGCGCCATCCAGGAAGGCGAGATCGATCCGGTCGGTTCAAGAAAGCCCGTCAAGGTCAACATCCGTCTCGTCTCCGCCACCAACCGCAACATGATCGAGATGGTAAAGGCCGGACAATTCCGCGAAGACCTCTATTATCGCCTCAATGTTTTTCCGATCATGGTCCCACCGCTGCGGGAGCGCAAAGACGATATCGAGGCTCTGACCAACCATTTTATCACCAGGCTGTCGGCTGAAGAAGGTCGGCGCGTGCACGGCATCTCACGTCAGGCTCTCGACATGCTGCGCGGATATTCATGGCCCGGCAACGTTCGACAATTGGAGAACACAATTTTCCGGGCGATCGTACTTTGCGAAAGCGACCAGCTGACGGTCCAGGACTTCCCCCAGATCGCCTCTTTGGTGGAAGGTTACGAAGTTGAAATTCCGGCTGCACCAGTTGCCGCTACCACCGCAAAACCCGCTGCGACCACCCCCGGTGAAGTCAGCGATGGGTCCGCCCTCGGAATACCGATTGTGACCGAAGGTGGGCACATTCGGACGCTGGAAGAGGTAGAAGGCGAGATGATTCGCATGGCCCTGCTGCGCTATCGCGGGCAAATGTCTGAAGTTGCCCGAAAACTGGGCATCGGCAGATCAACACTTTACCGGAAAATGCGTGACTTGGGCCTCGAAGAAGCCGCTGGTTAAGCGATCTTCAACCACACCTGTAAGAATTAACTGACCTCAGATTGCGTTGACCCCGCCGCATAGCTACCATATTGGTCTGGGATGGTTGGACCAATTATGGCGTCAAAATCGAAACTGTTACTCTGCTTTGCTGCAGTCAGCTTGCTTGTAACCTCGGATTTGTCTTTCGGGGCTGAACAGCAGACCCGCAAGAAATCGTTCTTCGAACGCATGTTCGAATCCAAGCCGAGGCCCAAGCCAAAAGCTGAAACCAAACGCCGCAGAACCCTGTTTGACTTTTTGAATGCGGACCGCCAGCGCAATTCCGATGTCGACGTCATTTATGGAGGAGACAGCGAAAGGGTCCGCAGCATAGATCCTGAGCCCTTCCCGATGATTGGCATGGGCAATCTCGAATATGCCCCACCGCTGCAGGTACCCGTTTACGACGCGGCTTACGCCAAGTTACAGTCGCAGTTTGGCCAAGCTGAATTGATCCGCACTTCACTGGCCGACAAGCGCTCGCCCATCAGGACGACCGTGCCGCATCGCAAAGCCATTCTCGAGGCTTACAAGTCGCGCAATTTCGCACCAATCTGGATCGCCGACAACAAGCCCACTCCGCGAGCCGAAGCACTGTTGCAGAAGCTCGCTGCCGCAAGCCAGGATGGCCTGGAGCCCTTGGCCTACCTGCCATATGGCCTCAACGCTTGGTCCTCGGCCTATGCCGACGCATCCAACCTCTCACCCGAGGACATCGTGCTGTTTGACATTTCGCTCACCGCCGCCGTGCTGCGTTATGCCCAAAACATCAGCACCGGACAGTTCGAACCTGCAAGACTGTCACAATATAACGACATTGCCATCACGGCACTGAAACCTGAAGATATCCTGCGCGTTGTTGCCTATTCACCTTACGTCAACGAATACCTTGCAGGCCTGACCCCGAAACATCCAGCCTACGCACTTCTGAAATCGGAACTCGCATCGCTCGACGCCGAAGCCTCTACCAGTGCCGCAGCACCATTTCCATCTGGTCGCAAGTTGGTCAAGCTGGGCCAGGCAGACGAGCGCATTCCCGAGCTTCGCAGTCGCATGGCTGACTTCGGTTTCCTCGAAGCAGGTGATATGTTGGTTGCCGAAGACAAACGCGACATTCTCGACAAGGCACTTTCCAAAGCCATCAAGGGTTATCAGACTGCAAATGGCATCAAGGTTTCCGGCCAACTTGACGCGGCGCTGGTCACCAAACTCAATGAAGATCCGACCCGTGACAAGCGCAACAAGGTCATCGCCAGTCTCGAACGGGTCCGGTGGTTGCCAAGGGATCTCGGTACCCGCCATGTTTTCGTGAATCAGGCGTCTTACCAAGCCAAGGTTGTCGAAAATAACAAGACGATCTGGACAACCAAAGTCATTGTCGGCAGGCCAATGACACAAACTGCGGCGTTCCATGACGAATTCGAAACGGTCGTATTCAACCCGTCATGGGGCGTTCCGCAATCCATTATAGTCAACGAATATTTACCTAAACTTCGTCGTGACCCAGGGTATCTTGACCGCATTGGCTACAAGGTAACGAACCAGGGCGGCCAGCCGGTATCATCTCGCAATGTTGATTGGTGGGCCTACGGCAACGAAGTGCCTTTCAGCGTTCAGCAGCCGCCCGGCAACGACAACGCCTTGGGAGAATTGAAGTTCCTGTTCCCCAACGAACACGCCATATACATGCACGACACTCCGACCCGGAAGCTGTTCAAGGAAAGTAACCGTGCCTTCAGCCATGGTTGCGTACGTGTCGAAGATCCAAGGCAATTTGCCAGCATCCTTTTAGGCTGGGACCGAGACCACGTTTCGGCCCAGGTCGAGGCAGGCGAAAGCTATTCTGAAAAAATCCCCCAGAAGACCAAGGTGCACCTCGCCTATTTTGCCGCATGGCCCGACGAAGCAGGAAAAATATTATACTATTCAGATATTTATGAGAGAGACAAGACTTTGATCGCAGCCTTCGATACCATGTCGGCAGCGTTTGAATCGCGGCTCCAACAGCGCCTGGCCGGTACCGAAACCGTCAGCTCCGACATCATCCCGCAATAAGAATATGTGACCGCTTAATCTGCCATTAATCATGTTGAAGATAAGCCGGGAGCTGTCACTCATTGCCAACAGTCATGAACGCTTGTGAGGTGACGCTCCAGAGGCTATAGAGCGGATACGGGCCTGGGAACTGGATGAGGATCCAACGAGATAAAGGGCCGGACTGTTGTCCGGTAGGTGAGTAGAGTATGGGTATGGATTCCAAAAACGTCGGACGTATCAATACTTTGCAAAAATCTATTGGAAAACTTCTCCTATCTGTTGCGCTTGCGTCTTCGCTCCTCCTGGGCGGAAACCTGCTGGTGTCAGACAGCGAAGCCGGTGGCGAAACCCGCACCATTTCCCTCTATCATGTCCACACCAAGGAAAACATCAACGTCACCTACATGCAGAACGGCCGTTACGTTCCGTCTGCAATGAAAAAAATCAATTACCTGATGCGCGACTGGCGCCGCGACCAGGTTGTCACCATCGACCCCAAAACACTCGATCTGATGTGGGAACTCCATGCAGATCTCGGGTCCAAACGCCCGATCCATATCGTTTGCGGTTTCCGCTCAAACAAGACCAATGCGTTCCTGCGCCGCATAGGTCGTAACGTGGCAAGGGAAAGCCAGCACGTCAAAGGCAAGGCGATCGATTTCTACTTCCCGGACGTCGACACCAAGAAAATTCGCAATGCAGCACTTTACCGCAAGGTTGGCGGAGTAGGCTTCTACCGCAGCTCAGGCGGACCTTCCGGCTTTCTGCATGTCGACTCTGGCAAAATCAGGCATTGGGGCCCGGCCATCAGCCGCACCCAGATGGTTGCGGCGCTCTCGGAAGGCCGCAGGGTGACCGGACGGCGAATGACTCGCACCAATGACGACGACACCCAGGTAGCCGCGGCTGACCAGCAGTCGCCCAAGAAATCAGGTTACTCGATCGTTGATTGGTTCACCGGAAAACCGAAGAAATCGACCAATGCCGCCGTTGTAGTGGCTGCCGCCAAACCGGAGCAGTCGGCACCCTCTTACACCGAAGCCAACTATGAAGGTTATGACGACGACCTGTCTGATTTGGCCAGTGATGTCGTTGCCGAAGCCGAGAAGGTCAAGACCGCTGCAACCATTTCGCCAACCGACTCCTCGAACCTCAGTGAACTGGCAAGCCAGAACGCTGGCGAAACGGCAGAAAAAGTCGTCTTGGCGAAAGGCTATCCCGTTCCGCGCCCACGCCTGAAGCCAATTGAAATCATGATGCTTGCGGCTGCGGATGTGAAGATCATTCCAGCGTCAGCGCCACCCGAGACTGCAATGATCAAGCCTAACAAGGATGATCGCAAGAAACTTGCAAGCTTGTTTGCCCGGGAAGCCGAGGAATCAAGACCAGCACTGGATGCAGCCGAAGACGTCATACTTCCGGAAGACCACGCCTTTGATACGGCAAACCTGACGCCCGAAGAGACCGGTCAAATCGTCAACCGGGACGGAAAGGCTGATTTTGCAGCTGAACTGCGTGACTTCAAGACTGATCGTGTACCCCTGATCCGGCCAATCATGAATGCCAGCCTCACCCCTGATATGGGAGAGCTGTGGGACAGTCTCATCGTCAGCAATGAAGCAACCCTTCGCCGCAACGGCGCACCCCCCATTCTTGACCGCGCCGAAACTACGGTCTTGCCGACTGAGTCAGTTTTGCCAGATGTTGCAGGCGAGCAGACCGTCAACCGCGAAGGCAAGGGCCACATGCCGCGGATGACCTTCAAGCTGAGCAAGTTGAAGTAGTAGGCAAGGTCCGCGCCGCTGGAGTGAGGGCAACAAAAAAGCCCGGAGGTGCTGGTACACCCACGGGCTTGGCCTAATTAAAGCGCCTGTGTCTTGTCGTAAATCTTAGTTCGGAACCTTGACACCGAAAGCAGCAAAGCTGGTTTCGAATGGCTTGTAAGCTTCTTTGGCAGTAGCAACGTAAAGATCGTTGATCTTCTTCATTTCGCCAACCAATGAATCATATTGTTCACGGGCAAAGCCCTGCTGAACTTCGAGAGCCTGATCGATAGACTTCACGGCAAGTGCCTTGCCTGCAACTTCGCTGCTCTTTTCAAAGGATTTGCGCGAAAAATCGGCAACTTCCTGAGCAATGGCCTGATAGCCCTTGGTCCAAGCATTGGTCGCTGCGATCACTGCGTTGTAACCATCCTTGTTGTAGCCTTGGTAGTCTTCAAACTTGAACATGTGCGTCTCCTGTAAGTCGATGTAGACCTTATATGTGCACTGCAACAAAGAAGTCAAGCATATTTTTGCATTGCAATATAAGTCGGCGTAAGTGTATGATACCATTAATTGACTGTTCGATTCTTGTCGTTGCCCAAGAATCATGGGGAGGAATTTGGTAACGGACTGTTAGCATTCAACTGGTTTTGGTAGATTGGACACGCCATCACATTGATCGTGATTGGCCTCACCCGGGTGGCGCATGAATTTTCGACGGTTATTGAGTATGTTGGTGCTGGTGATTTTTACAGCTGTTTTGCCAGCAGAAGCCGCAAAGCGAAATTCCAGGTTCTCGGCGATCACCGTCGATGCCCGGACCGGCGCTGTACTCTATTCTGATAGCCCGGATGCCCAGCGCTATCCAGCGTCCCTGACCAAGATGATGACTCTCTATATCACTTTTCAAGAGTTGAAAGCGGGCCGCATAAAACTGTCGACACCGCTCACAGTCTCTGCCCGCGCCTCGCGCATGGCACCATCAAAAATGGGTCTAAAGCCCGGCACAACAATTACCGTAGAACAAGCCATAAAGTCGCTCATCATCAAGTCCGCCAATGATGTTGCTTCAGTTGTCAGTGAAAATCTGGGCGGCAGTGAAAGTAATTTCGCACTGCGCATGACCAGCACCGCACGCGACATTGGCATGAGCCGCACTGTCTATCGAAACGCTTCCGGTCTTCCCAATCCCGGTCAGGTCACCACAGCGCGCGATCAGGCAACACTCAGCCTCCGTATCATGCGCGACTTTCCGCAATACTATCCCTATTTCCGCCTGCAGGGCTTCACATTCAACGGTCGCACCATCCGCACCCATAACCGCCTTGTCGGCCGTTTCCCCGGAACTGACGGCCTCAAGACGGGTTATATCGGCGCTTCAGGTTACAACCTCGCAACCTCGACACGCCGCGGCGACAAGCGTCTCGTGGGCGTTGTCCTGGGATCAACCTCAGCTGGTCGCCGCAACACCTACATGATGCAGATGCTCACCCAACAGTTTGCCAAGGCCAAAGAAGGAAACACCATTGCTGCCCTTGCCGGATCGTCCAGGGGTGCTGTTGATCCGATTGCAATGGCAAGCGCCAGCACAGTGGCCAGCGAGCCGGTTGCTCCGACTGAGCAACAGTCAGAGCAGGTTGGCAAGCTTGCCCAATCAGTTGTAGCAGATACGTCAGAAGAAGTAGCAGCAGCAGCTGATGAAGATGCAGGCGAAACCGATACCGAAGAGCTCGCGGCGTTGGCAAAGGCTAGCAATGGCACGCCGCAAGTGGTTGAAGCACGCCTCGACAACAAACCGGCCAAACTGCCATTCGCCGTCAAGTCCAATGCGTCGAACGACGGCGGAGTTCCCGTGACGGGCGACATCGGCAGCGAATCCGACGGTGGCGACTGGAACGTTCAGATCGGCACCTTTGCCAACAAGAAAGCTGCCGATAAGGAACTGGAAAAATTGCGCCAGAAATTGAAACAGTTCAGTGGCAGACCAGGCGAAGCGGTGCTCGTGTCATCAAAAAAACGCCGCTACTACCGCGCCAAGTTCCTGGGCTTCGACAAGGATGAGGCAGCTGCCGCCTGTAAGACTTTGGAACAGTTGGGTTCACCCTGCTTGGCTTTGGCACCTCGCTCCTAACCACCTGTTAGCACGTCTTTTGCTTCGTTGATCTTTGCCGCGAGATAGTCCGTGCCGCCTTTGTCCGGATGGAAATCCTTAAGCAGCCTGCGATGCGCCGCCTTGACATCATCAGCGCTGGCACCCGTTTTCAGCCCCAAAACCCGCAAGGCTTCGTCCTGGCTCATGCGTACACGCCCGCGTGCCGGGGGTGCCTGTTGCTGCTGGCTGCCACCTGGTCGCGGCTCAGCACTGCCACCGCCTCTGAAAGTGTCCTTGAATTTTCCCAGCATCTGCTCATACCCGAGCATGCCAAGCGCCACCACGCCAAGCGGTACGGCATAGTCAAAATGTCCCCGGATGGCCATTAACGCTGCAAAAGCAAGCACGACATACCCACCCAGCTGAGAGGTAAGCGCCCGCGCCTGTTGGGGCGAAGCTTTGGCAAAGGCACGGATCAGCAACCAGCCAATGACCACTACCGCCAAACCTGTTACAAAACCCATTGCTGCTAGCCTATTGCGGACACTTGCCAACTGGCAACATGTCGAGCTTCACCAGCACACCACGTAATTGGTAAGTGCCATAGTCAAACAACAAATCTGTCGAAACTCCATTTTCAAAAACCACATAACTCGATTGGTAGTCCGGCACCTCGGAATTCTGGTCTGGAATCTTGTAGTAACCCGTGGTTACCGGCCAAGACGGCATGTTTGCCATTTCTGGCACTTTTTCGGCAGGTGTACCCTTGGTTTTGCCTGATTGCGATGTGCCGATCAGACTGACCGCTTGGAAAGATGATTCCTTGTCCGAACCGTCAAAAAGAGTGCTTGAATCGCGTCCTTTCCCGCTGGCAGCGCTTGCCAGCAGTTTCTTGAGTTCTGCGATCGGAAACATCGCATCCGCAGGAATCTTGAAAGTGGTTTCTGAGGGCCGCGTTTGCAGGACGGTCCCTTCAACATTGGCAATCTTGCGCGCCGATAAACTGGTCTCTTCACTCAGGAACTGGTCGAGATAGTTCTTCTGGTTGATTGTAAATTCACTGCCATCACCCGCCTCCCAGGCTGTCAGCCGTGTATCCGACAATTGCATTCCGCCTTCTGTTTTTTGGTACCGGTTCGCAATTCGATATGTCGTCGACCAGCCATCACAATTGCTACCCATGACTTCATATGCCAGTTTCCCGGAAACGGCTGTCATGCCGCTTTTCTTCTCGAGGTTGATGCCGGTGAGGTCATAGAGCGCCCGGTGTGGTGCAATTTCTGCCCCGGCGCTGCTGGCGCACCAGATTGCAAACAAGGTGGACAAAAGGATATTGGAAACGGTCATTTGGACTTTCAATGCTGATTGACAGAACAAGGGTCGGCACGGACAATGTGGTATGTTGCACAAAGAATGTAAACCTCGCAAACTACGAAAAACTTTCAGTTAAAGATGCAGCAAATCAGCAATCACGGAGACCCTGCGAATGACAAGCGTTGAATCCAGACTGGCCACACTAGGCATCGTCATTCCAACTCCCGCTGCACCCGTTGCCAACTATGTTGGCTGGGTTACCAGCGGAAACCTGATTTTCACGGCAGGTCAACTGGCCTTGGCCGAGGGCAAGCTATTGCATCCCGGATTGGTCGGAGGCGATGTCTCACTAGAGTTGGCACGCGCCGCCGCGCGCCAATGCGCCATCAATGTCATCGCCCAACTCATGGCGGCGTGCAATGGCGACCTCGAGCGAATCAAGCGCATTGTCAAACTCACAGGCTTTGTAGCCAGCGTACCGGGATTTGCAGACCAACCTAAAGTCATCAACGCAGCATCGGATCTTATGGTAGAGGCGTTTGGCGAACGCGGCAAACACGCGCGTTCCGCAGTTGGTGTCATCGCCCTGCCCTTGAATGCATGTGTTGAAATCGAAGCGGTCGCAGAATTTCACTGATGCGATTTACCCAACATCTGCGCCAGCTTGATGGCTTGTTTGACCGTCCTATCGCCCACCGCGGTTTGCATGAACTGAAGCGCCAAATCGTCGAAAACACCGAGAGCGCATTTGCCGCCGCCATGGCCGGGAACTATGCCATTGAGTGTGACATTCAGCTGTCAGCAGACGGCGAAGCCATGGTCTTCCACGACGAAACCCTCGACAGGGTGACCCAAGCAACAGGCGCGGTGCGCGGCAAATCCGTCACCGAACTCAGGAACCTGCAGTACCGCCACTCTTCGGACCGCATGCAAACCTTGGGCGAACTCCTCGACCAGGTCGGTGGCAAGGTGCCACTCATTATCGAAATAAAGTCACACTGGAATGGCGATCCCGACCTCACCGAGCGCGCCATGCAGGTGTGCAAGTCATATGCGGGGCCAGTCGCACTTATGTCGTTCGACCCGCAAATCGTAAGTCTTCTCGCCCACGCAGCACCGTCGTACATCCGTGGCATTGTATCGGATCGGGTCCACGATTCCTATTATGATGCCCTCTCCATTGCCCGCCGCGTGCAAATGCGCACGCTATCGCATCTGACGCAAAGTCGTCCGCATTTCATTTCTTTCGACTGCAACGCCCTGCCATTCGCCCCTGTTCAGTATCTCCGCGCAGAAGGCCTGCCGGTCATCACCTGGACCATCACCTCAAGGGAACAGGCAAGCCGTTCCCGCCGCTATTCCGACCAGATTACCTTCGAAAACTTCCACCCAGAATGAGCCAGACAATTGCAGTCGCGACAACCTTGAATGATGTATCGCCGTCAGAATGGGATGCGTTGACAGATGGCAGCAACCCATTTGTAACACACGCCTTTCTGTCATCATTGGAAGACAGCGGCTGCACCATCGCAAAAACCGGCTGGCAGCCAAATCACATCTTTTTGCGCGAGGGCAGCAAGCTGGTTGGCGCAGCAATTTGTTACCGCAAATCCCATTCCATGGGCGAGTATGTGTTTGATCACGGATGGGCCGAAGCCTTTCAGCGCGCCGGTGGCCACTATTATCCCAAGCTGCAAGTCGCAATTCCATTCACACCGGCGACCGGCCCAAGGCTTTTGACGCGAGATCCAAAAATCAAACTGGCCCTGGCAGAGGCTCTGGAAGTTGCCTGCTCAACAGCCTCATCCGTCCATGCAACTTTTGTCTCTGACGACGATACCGAAATATTCACAGCACGCCACTGGCTCTTGCGCGAAGATGTGCAGTTCCACTGGGAAAATGACAACTACAAGACATTCGCCGATTTCCTCGCCGTGCTCTCCTCGTCGAAACGAAAGAACATCCGCAAGGAGCGCGCAGCCTTTGAAGAACGCAACATCACATTTGAAACCCTGACCGGCAATGAATTGACACCAAAACACTGGGATTGCTTTTATGCCTTCTACATGGACACCGGCTCGCGCAAATGGGGCAGTCCCTATCTCAACAGGAAATTCTTCGAATTGATCCACCAGCGCATGCCGGACAAGGTGGCGCTCGTCTTGGCCAAGCGCAACACTCAATACATTGCGGGAGCCTTGAACTTCATCGGCAGCGATACCCTATATGGCCGCAACTGGGGCTGTCTTGAAACGCACCCCTTCCTGCATTTTGAAACCTGTTACTACCAGGCCATCGACTTCGCCATCACACGCGGATTGAAACGTGTCGAAGCTGGCGCACAAGGCGAACACAAGCTCGCCCGCGGTTATCTCCCGGTCAGAACTCGCAGCCTGCATTATGTGAAGCATCAAGGCCTGCGCAACGCGATTGAAGATTTTCTCGAACACGAGCGCCGCGCTGTTGATCACGATCAGCAACTGCTCACAGAGCACGCACCATTCCGCCACGAAGAGGATTGACCAATGCACTATGACACCAGCAACATCTTTGCCCGGATTATCCGGGGCGAAATCCCCAGCAGCAAAATCTATGAAGACGATGACGTGCTGGCTTTCATGGATGTCATGCCGCAGATCGATGGCCATTGCCTCGTTGTTCCCAAAAAGGGCTATCGCAACTTGCTCGATGCCGACCCGGCAGTTCTCGCCAGAACTATTTCTGCCACCCAGAAAGTCGCAAAGGCCGCCATCAAGGCGTTCAACGCCGATGGCGTCCAGATTCGCCAATACAACGAACCCGCCGCCGGTCAGACAGTCTTCCACCTGCACTTCCACATTTTGCCGATGCGCGAAGGCGACACGCTGAAGCCCCACACCGGAAAAATGGCAGATGCAACGTTGCTTAGGCAGCATGCAGATCGTATCAGGGCAGCGCTGTAAACTTCAACAGCGCCCTACTTCACCTTCGACTTCGACTTCGGCTTCTTCTTTTTTGCAGCAGCAGTCGCACGCGGCAGTGCCTTGCGTTCCACCGGCTTTGGCAGTGAACGTTCTTCATCGCGTCCCATGTACTTGAAAGCCAGATCGTCGCCCTCAAGCAGAATGCGCACTGTCCCGCCATCCTTCAGCTTTCCGAACAACACTTCTTCCGCTAGCGGCTTCTTGACTTTTTCCTGAATGAGCCGCGCAAGAGGCCGCGCGCCCATCAACTTGTCATAACCCTTCTCGGCAAGCCAGGCAGCAGCCTGCGCTGAAATCTCGATATTGATCTGCCGTTCGCTCAACTGGGCTTCGAGCTGCAACACGAACTTCTCAACGACTTTCTTGACCACCTCTGGCGGCAGCTGTGTGAACGCGATGATCGCATCCAGCCGGTTGCGGAACTCAGGCGTGAACAAGCGGTTGATTGCCTCGGTATCTTCGCCTTCGCGCGTGGAACGCGTGAAACCAAACTCCGATTTCGCAAGCTCGGATGCTCCAGCATTCGTCGTCATGATGATGATGACATTGCGGAAGTCCACCGACTTGCCGTTGTGATCCGTCAGCTTGCCGTGGTCCATCACCTGAAGAAGGATGTTGAACACATCCGGATGCGCCTTCTCGATTTCATCCAGCAACAGAACTGAATATGGGTGTTGGTCGATACCATCCGTCAGCAGTCCGCCCTGGTCAAAACCGACATATCCTGGAGGTGCCCCCAATAACCGCGATACTGAATGCCGTTCCATGTATTCCGACATGTCAAAGCGCAAAAGTTTGATTCCCAGCACTTCGGCAAGCCGCTTTGCAACCTCGGTCTTGCCAACCCCGGTAGGACCGGAGAAAATGTAATTGCCGATGGGTTTTTCAGGTTCGCGCAGTCCCGCCCGTGCCAGCTTGATCGCCGAGGTAAGGCTGTCAATTGCCTTGTCCTGGCCAAACACCAGCCGCTTCAATTCTGACTCGAGATTCTTCAGCACGGTCGCATCATCGCGTGACACGGTCTTCGCCGGAATTCGCGCCATCGTCGCAATCGTTGCTTCCACATCGGCAACGTCAATGACCTTCTTGCGCTTGTCTTCCGGCACCAACATCAGTGAAGCACCGGTTTCATCAATCACATCAATCGCCTTGTCCGGCAATTTCCTGTCACTCATGTAGCGCGCCGAAAGCTGCACCGCAGTCTCAATGGCTTCATTGGTATATGTGACCTTGTGATATTCTTCATAATAGGGTTTCAACCCCTTCAGAATCTCAATCGTATCCGGAATGGACGGCTCGTTCACATCGATCTTCTGGAAACGCCGCACCAGGGCGCGGTCCTTTTCGAAATGCTGGCGGTATTCCTTGTAGGTCGTAGAACCGATGCAGCGGATGGCACCACTCGCCAGCGCCGGCTTCAACAGGTTCGATGCATCCATCGACCCGCCCGACGTTGCTCCGGCACCAATGACGGTATGGATTTCGTCGATGAAAAGAATGGAACCTTTCTTGGCCTCAATCTCTTTCATGATCGCCTTCAGGCGTTCCTCAAAATCACCGCGATACCGCGTTCCCGCAAGCAGTGTGCCCATGTCGAGCTGATAAACAACAGCACCGTGCAATACTTCCGGCACCTCGTTGTTCACAATCTTGCGCGCAAGGCCTTCTGCAATGGCCGTCTTGCCAACACCGGGGTCACCCACAAACAGCGGATTGTTCTTGGTGCGGCGGCACAGGATCTGGATCGTGCGATTGACTTCCGTCATGCGCCCGATCAGTGGATCAATCTTGCCCTCCATCGCTTTCTTGTTCAGGTCTACGCAATAGGCTTCGATTGCACTCTGCTCTGCCTTCTTGCTGCTTTTTCCCTGCTGTGCCGGCCCGCCGTCATCTTCATGTGACATGTCCGGACCTTCCACACCACGCACAGCGCGATTCTCAGACTGGCCAGGACGTTTGGCAATGCCATGTGAGATGTAATTGACCGCATCATAGCGTGTCATATCCTGCTCTTGCAGGAAGAATGCAGCATGGCTTTCGCGTTCGGCAAAAATCGCCACGAGAACATTGGCACCAGTCACTTCCTCGCGCCCTGATGACTGCACATGAATGACGGCGCGCTGTATGACGCGCTGGAAACCGGCGGTTGGTTTGGCTTCTGACGGATTTTGCACAATCAGGTTTTCAAGCTCGCCGTCAATGTAGTCGAGCAAGTCATTGCGCAACACTTCATGATCAACGCCACAAGCCCTCAGCACCGCCGCTGCATCCGCATCATCGAGCAGCGCCAGCAACAGGTGTTCCAGTGTCGCATATTCCTGCTTGCGCTGGGCAGCGCTCGCAAGCGCCTTGTGCAGGACTTTTTCTAGGCTGCGGGAAAATGTCGGCAAGGGCGTACTCCTCAACTCCAAAGACTACATCATATAGGTAATTAACGCCCGTTTACCAGTGCCGGTTCAATTCTACGCCTTTTCCAGCGTACATTGCAGCGGATGCCCGTTCTTGCGCGCAAAATCCATCACCTGCGTCACCTTGGTCTCAGCCACTTCAAACGTATAAATGCCACAAACCCCGACACCTTTCTGGTGCACGTGCAGCATGATTGTGTATGCGTCATCTGAATTCTTGTTGAAGAAGTGCCGCAACACCTCGACCACAAATTCCATTGGTGTGTAATCGTCGTTAAGCAGCAACACCTTGTATAGCGACGGCTTTTGCGTCTTGGTTTTTGTCCGGGTCAAGACTTGCGTGCCGTTGCCGCCTTTTCCGTCCTGGTCGGGTTTCTTTTCGCTCATGGGGCCAATATATGATGTTACAGTTAGATGTCCAACCCGGTATCTTCCACAAAGGCAGCCCGTGCTGAAATAAAGTTAAAGCGTTCTTCCGCCTTGCTGCCCATCAGCTGCTCGATAACCTTCGCGGTGGATGCCCGTTCGGCGTCCGAAAGCGTGATCTGCAACAGCGTCCGCTTTGAGGGATCCATGGTTGTTTCCTTCAATTGAGACGGCAGCATCTCGCCAAGACCCTTGAAGCGGGATACTTCGATTTTCCCGTTGCCGGTCAGTTCCGTCTTGCGCAATTCTTCACGATGTTTTTCATCGCGCGCATAAGCCACTTTCGAACCTTGCGACAGCTTGTAAAGCGGCGGCACAGCGAGATAGAGGTGTCCTTGGTCAATCATCTCCGGCATCTGGCGATAAAAGAACGTGATCAACAGCGAGGCGATGTGGGCCCCGTCAACGTCAGCGTCAGTCATGATGATGACTTTTTCATAACGCAGATCTTCTTCGCGATAAGACGCCAAAGTTCCGGCACCCAAAGCCTGCAACAGGTCAGAAAGCTGCTGGTTTGATTGGACCTTGTCCTTGCCGGCATTTGCAACGTTCAGGATTTTTCCGCGCAATGGCAGAATTGCCTGGTTTTCGCGATTTCGCGCCTGCTTGGCCGAACCACCTGCCGAGTCACCTTCCACGATAAAGAGTTCCGAACCCTGTGTCTGGTTCGCCGCGCAATCCGCCAGTTTTCCCGGCAAGCGCAACTTGCGCACTGCAGTCTTCCGGCCAACTTCCTTTTCCTGCCGCCGCTTGATACGCTCATCGGCCCGCTCAATGATCCAGTTCAAAAGCCTGTCGGCTTGCGCCGGATGTCCGGTCAGCCAGTGGTCAAAATGGTCACGTACCGCATTGTCCACAATGCGGGCGGCTTCCGCCGTCGCCAGCTTGTCCTTTGTCTGTCCCTGAAACTCCGGCTCGCGAATGAACAGCGACAACAGAGCGCCCGATTGCACCATCACGTCGTCCGACGTGATGACCGAAGCCCGCTTGTTACCCGCCAATTCAGCATAGTTCCGCAGCGATCGTGTAAGCGCCGAGCGAAACCCTTGCTCGTGCGTACCGCCATCCGGCGTAGGCACGGTGTTGCAGTATGACGAAACAAATCCGTCATCATCGCCAAACCAGGCGACCGCCCATTCGACGCTGCCATGACCACCTTCTTTTTCAATCTTGCCGGCAAACACATCTTCGACAACCCGCGTCTTGCCTTCCAGCCGTTCCAGCAAAAAGTCTTTCAATCCGCCGGGGAAGTGAAACACCGCCTCTTCCGGGGTATCATCCTTGATATGGGACTTGTCGCAGTGCCAGCGAATTTCAACGCCGCCAAACAGGTATGATTTGGACCGCGCCATTCGGCACAGGCGCGCCGCCTTGAATTCCGTGTTGCCCTTCCCGAAGATTTCCGGGTCAGGCAGGAACTTTACCAGTGTTCCGCGCCGCCCCGAGACCTTGCCAAGATTTTTTACAGGCCCGGTGGATTTGCCCCGCCTGAATTCCTGCCGGTACAACTGCTGTCCCCGCGCCACTTCCACGATCAAATGTTCTGACAGCGCATTTACCACCGAAACACCGACACCGTGCAAACCACCCGACGTGTCATAAACCTTGGAATCAAACTTGCCACCCGCATGCAGCGTCGTCATGATCACTTCCAGCGCTGACTGGGATTTGAATTTCGGATGCGGATCAACCGGAATGCCGCGTCCATTATCGGTAACGGAAAGATAGCCATCAGCGAGATAATCAACTTCAATCCGCGTTGCATGACCAGCCACGGCCTCGTCCATGGAGTTGTCCAGCACCTCGGCAAACAAGTGGTGCAGCGCCTTTTCGTCGGTCCCGCCAATATACATGCCGGGCCTGCGCCGCACCGGTTCAAGCCCTTCGAGAACTTCAATGTCGGCCGCCGTATAGCTTTCTTCGCCACGTTGCTTGGCGCTGCCACGCGCTGCCGGCGCACTGCCAAACAAATCCTCGGTACCTTTAGCCTTCGCAGCTTTCGCCATGTTTCAAAATCTCACCAATTTCCGAATCAGTTGGTCTTATACCACCCCTGCAATCCGACCTCTCAATATTGACGCCGCAACTTTTCCCCTTGCAACGCTGCAAGCACACATTAAGAACACTCACGACGTTCGAACATTTCCGGGAAGGGGAATAAAATGGCTGAATCCAAAACTCTCGCGAGCTGGGATGGCCCTATATTGATGATCGGCTTTGGCTCTATTGGCCGCGGCACGCTCCCCCTTATCCTCCGTCATATAAAGTGCGATCCAGGCAAAATAACGATCATGGATCCGTCCGATGAATCGAAGTCAATTGCCGACACACACAGCATCAAGTTTGTGAAGCAGGGCTTCACGCGCACCAATTTCAGGAAATTGCTCACTCCAATCCTGTCGAAGGAAAGAACCCTCGTCGTCAATTTGTCGGTGGATGTCGGCAGCCTCGACATCATGCGCGTCGCGCGCCAGCACAATGCACTCTACATTGATACCGTCATCGAACCTTGGCCCGGCTTCTATTACAACGAGAAAATCAACAATGCCGCACGCACCAACTACGCCATGCGCGAGGAATTGGTTGAATTGAAGCGCAAGCTCGGCCCCGGCCCAACCGCCGTCTCTTGCTGCGGTGCTAATCCTGGCATGGTCTCGTGGTTCGTGAAAAAGGCGTTGATTGACATCGCCCACGCCACCAAAACCAAGTTCACCAAACCTGTAACCCGCGAAGACTGGGCCTCTCTGATGCAACGCCTCGGTGTCAAGGGCGTACACGTTGCCGAGCGCGACACCCAACGCACGAAAAAGCCAAAACCGTTTGGCACCTTTCTCAATACCTGGTCCGTTGAGGGATTCATATCCGAAGGCCTGCAACCAGCAGAACTCGGCTGGGGCACGCATGAGAAAAAAATGCCGCCAGAAGGCCGCAAATACAAAAGAGGCAGCAAGGCCGCGATATACCTGGAGCGTCCGGGCGCCGATACACGCGTTCTCACCTGGACACCAAATTCCGGCGCGCAATTCGGCTATCTCGTCACGCACAATGAAGCGATTTCCATTTCAGATTATTATACCGTCCGCAAAGGCAGCAAAGTCATCTACCGGCCAACTGCGCACTATGCTTACCATCCGTGCAACGATGCGCTACTGTCCTGGCACGAACTGCTCGGAACTGGCGGCAAGCATCAGGCTGTGAAGCATGTTCTGACAGAACACGAAATCGCCGACGGCATGGATGAACTCGGCGTACTCCTCTACGGCCACAAGAAAAATGCTTACTGGTTTGGCTCACAGCTCGATATTCAAACGGCGCGCGAGCTTGCACCTTACCAGAACGCGACTGGCCTGCAGGTCACATCGGCGGTCCTCGCTGGCATGATCTGGGCCATAGAAAATCCCGAAGCAGGCATCGTTGAAGCTGACGAGATGGACTATGAGCGCTGCCTCGAAATCCAGTCTCGCTACCTCGGCCGGCTTGTTGGCACCTATACAAAATGGACACCACTCGACAGCCAGATCAACCTGTTCGATGCCCCGCGCGACAAGCGCGATCCGTGGCAGTTCACCAACATCCTGATGCGGTAAGAAATGAATGCGCCTTTTCAGCATAGTCGTTTGGCTTGCGCTTTTGCTCACCACTCAGGCGCGCGGTGAAGACGCTTACTTACCTCGCCACCCGCTTGATGCGCTGACAGCTGACGAAATCAGCGCCGCGAAGTCCCTGCTGACGAAGCAGGCTTTGATTGACGAGACGTCTGAATTCACGAATTTGACTCTCGCCGAACCGCCTAAGACCGACGTGTTGCAGTGGAAACCGGGCGCCCCCATTCCGCGTGCCGCCCTCGCTGTCATTCGCCAGTCCAGCCAAACCTTCGAAGCCCGCATTGATCTTACCAGCAAGAAGGTCCTGTCCTTCGAAAGGCAGGAAGGTGTCGAAGCATCCATCCTCGACAAGGAATGGCGCGCCGCACGTGATGCACTCACCCGCGATCCACGTTTTATCGCTGCCTTGCATAAACGTGGTTACGCAAACCTGAAAAATGTGTTCTGCACCCCCAATCCCGCAGGCTATTTTGGAGAATCGGCCTACGAAGGCCGCAGGATTTTCCGCATTCCATGCTTCGACCGCAGCAACAAGCTTCACCCACTCATCGCCCGCCCCATCGAAGGCGTGCAAGGCATTGTCGATGCCGAAACACTTGAGGTTCTCGCACTCAATCTCGGCACGGCAGTCGCCATGCCTGCACCGCCTCCCCATTATGGCGCAGATCTCGCCAAACCCGAAGCACCCCAAAATCCAGTCATCATCGACGCCCCGCAAGGCCCGAACATCCGTGTACGGAACAATCTTGAGGTTGAATGGGCCCGCTGGCGCTTTCACGTCAGGGCCGACCGCCGCGCTGGCATCATTCTCTCGCAGATAGGTTTTTTGGATGGAAACAAGCTGCGCAGCATTGCTTACCAGATGAACGTGTCCGAAATGTTTGTCCCCTACATGGACCCGGATCCGGCTTGGTCCACGCGCGTTTTCCTTGACGCCGGCGAATTTGGCCTGGGCTACCTCATGTCACCTTTGGAACCTGGCATCGACTGCCCTGATACCGCACTTTATGCCGACGCAACTTTGCCATCCGACACAGGCGAGGCTTACGTCTTGCCGCGTGGCATTTGCCTGTTTGAACGGGCCACAGGAGACCCGGCCTGGCGTCACTACTCCAGCAGCCAGAAAAAAACCTCCGGCATTCCGCAAGTCGAACTCGTCGTCCGCTCCATCGCAACAGTTGGCAACTACGATTATCTGATCGACTATGTATTCACACCACAAGGCAACATCACATTGCGTGTCGGCGCCACAGGTTACGATGCAGTAAAATCAACTGCCGCAGCAAACATGGACGACCCTACTGCTGCAAAAGACACGCAATTTGGCTCCCTCGTTGCACCATACACTGTCGCACCTTTTCACGATCACTACATCAACTTCCGCATCGATCTTGATGTCGACGGCACCCAGAACGTCCTGCTGCGCGATAGTTTTGAAGCACATGCGATACCCCCACCTCGCAAAAGCATTTGGCGGCTGAAAACCGAGACACTTCCAGCCGAAACAGCAATTCACTCGCACAGCGAAATCATCCGCATTGCCAATCCCAACACCAGAAATCAACTCAAGCAAGTCCCATCATATCTCGTGACATCACATCACCAGGCCACATCCATATTGGACAAGGATGATTGGGCACAAAAGCGCGCGGATTTTTCCTCCGCAACCATGTGGGCAACAGCATATAACGAAAAAGAGTTGTGGGCCGCCGGTGACTATCCAAACCAGTCGAAGAAAAACTTGGGCCTGCCGGATTTCGTTTCCAACAGCGAAACTTTGACCAACAAAGACATCGTCCTTTGGTATACCATGGGCTTCCGGCATATCACTCGTCCCGAGGATTTCCCCATCCTCCCAACCTTCTGGCACGAGGTAACCTTGCGCCCTTCATTTTTCTTTGACATGGACCCGTCAATGACTTTCAATCCCGGCACTACGGAGAACCAACAATGAAAATTTACGGTGACGTCATTTCCCCATTCGTGCGCATGTGCCTGGTCACGGCCCATGAAGCAGGCCTGAAAGACAAAGTAAAACTTGAGAAGGCAAGCGCCAAGCCGACTGAAGTGAACACTGCTCTCGAAAAATTGAACCCCATCGGAAAAATTCCCGTCCTCGAAACCGATCACCATCACGCGCTTTATGACAGTCGCGTGATCATGGAATATCTCGCCCATATTGGCGGCAACAGCACGTTGATTCCGGATGATGGCGTGAAGCGCTTTCGGGTCTTGACGTTGCTGGCGCTCGCTCAGGGCATGGGCGATGCCGCCGTGGCACTGCGCTACGAGCAAGCCCAACGCCCTGAGGGAAAGCAATGGCCGGAGTGGATGACCCGCACCATCCAGCGTATCAAGGCCGGACTTGATGATGTTGAAAACAATTGGCAGGACCAGCTCGCCAATGTGAATGCCGGGACCATCGCTCTTGCTTGTGTGCTCGGCTACATCGACTTCCGCCATGATGCATTGAACTGGCGCGAAGGCAAGCCCAAGACTGCACAATGGCACAAGTCTTTCGCCACGCGCGACAGCATGGCAGCGTGGCCACTCGCATGACCTTCAAGGCGGTTGTTGTCGGATCAGGGCCCGCAGGTCTAGCAGCCGCATGCCTGCTCGCCCACGACAACATCAAGACAGCCGTCGTTGCACCAGTGCCCGATGTAGACCATCGCACCACCGCCTTGATGGACCCGGCCATTCGCATGCTGAAATACATCGGCATTTGGCCCGGGAACATTGCCGAACATTGTGCACCGCTCAAACACCTTCACATCAGTGACGACACCGGAAACACCATTACTGCACCGAAAATCGAATTCGCCGCAACCGAACTTGGTCTCGATGCTTTTGGTTATAACGTCCCGCTTGCCAAACTTGTCCCGGCATTGAAAGCCAGGGCAGTCGAACTCGGCGTCACCTTTGTCAATGCGACCGCCGAAACTTTTGAAAACCTGAACGACGTCGCGCGCATCACCACGTCGGATGGCGAGACATATGAAGCTGCTGTCATCCTGGCTGCCGATGGTGCAAATTCCACGATCCGCAGCGCAGCCGGGTTTAAAGTTGAATCCACGCAGTTTGACCAGTCGGCCCTCACCACAAGTTTTATCCATTCAGCACCACACCAATTCATATCAGCCGAATTTCACAAGTCAGCAGGCCCCTTCACCACAGTGCCCCTCCCCGGCAATCGTTCGAGTCTGGTCTGGATGGATCGTCCCGATCGCATCAATCAATTGAAATCACTGTCGGATGCTGATCTGGCCGTGGAAATTCAGCTCGAAACCAAAGGCTTCCTCGGCCGCATTTCCGGCGTTGGTCCAAGGGCCGTGTTCGCCATGCGCAGCCAGCGCGCCAATTCCTTCGCGGCCAATCGTGTCATGCTCGTTGGGGAAGCCGCACACCAGTTTCCACCGATCGGTGCGCAAGGCCTCAACATGTCAATGCGCGATGCTGCTCACGCAGCAGACCTCATCCTGCACGCAGAAGACCCCGGAAGTGACACAACAATGTCAGAGTACAACCGCCTGCGTCAGGCGGACGTCAGTCCTCGTGTCACTGCCATATCAATGATGAATGCAAGTCTGCTGTCAGAACTCTCGTCGTCAACATTGGCACGGGTCGCAGCTTTGACAATGGCCTCCAAAATTCCGCCGCTGCGCAAGTTCGTTATGAAACAGGGTTTGACGCCGTCCCAAAATATCCCGTTTGCAATGCGCGCCGGATAGTTTCAGGCTTCCAGCTCTTCGCGCAGCATTTCCAGCTCAAGCCATTTCGTTTCGGCATCAGCTTTCTCGGCACTCGCTGCGGTGTGTCTTCTTGAAGCCGCATGAAATGCCTTTTCGTCACGAGCAAATAGACCTGGGTCCGCCAGTAAGTCATCAAGCCCGGCCAATTCGTCCGTCAACTGATCAATATGCGCAGGCAACGTTTCCAACGCATGCTTGTCCTTGAACGACAGTCGCCGTCTGGCTGAAGCCGCTACAGGTGCCGCAGCGACTTTCATTTTCTGCTCTTTTGGAATTTTCCGCGCTGCAACCCCTGCCCCTCGCTGCGCCACCATGTCAGCGTAGCCACCAGCATATTCGACCCACCTGCCCTCACCCTCATGCATCAAAACGGACGTGGCTATGCGATCGAGAAAATCGCGGTCGTGGCTCACAAGCAGGATCGTACCCTGGTAATCCGCCAGCATTTCCTGCAACAAGTCGAGCGTCTCAAGATCAAGGTCATTCGTGGGCTCGTCAAGCACCAGAAAATTCGAATCTTTCGCCAACTCCCGCGCCAGAATCAAACGCGCCCTTTCACCTCCCGAAAGAACCGAAACAGGTGTCCTTGCCTGTTCCGGACGGAACAGGAAATCCTGCATGTAAGTCACCACATGCTTGGTCTCACCATTGATCGTGACCGACGATCCGCGTCCACCTGTGATCACATCCTGCAACATGTCACTTGCCACAAGACTGGCACGCGACTGGTCAAGAGTAACAACTTCCAGGTTTGTCCCAAGCCGCACCGATCCGGAATCAGGTTCAAGGTCCCCGGTTATGATCTTGATCAGCGTTGTCTTGCCAGCTCCATTTGGCCCGACAATAGCCAGCCTGTCGCCGCGCAAAATGGTAAGATTGAGTCCCGCGACAATTGATCTGTCACCAAACGTCTTCGACACTAACTTGGCTTCGGCCACAAGCTTGCCCGACGATTCTCCCGTGGAGGCTTCCAGCTTCACCGTGCCCAAACGGCCAACATGTTCGCGCCGCTCCTTGCGCAGTGAGCCAAGCAATTCAACACGCCGCATGTTGCGCTTGCGCCGCGCCGTCACGCCATAACGCATCCAGTGTTCTTCCGTGGCAATACGTTGCGCCAGCTTTGCTTGCGCGATTTCCTCTTCTTCCAGAACCTGGTCGCGCCACGCCTCAAAAGCTGTGAACCCTCTGTCCATCCGCCGCGAAGCACCACGGTCCAGCCAGGTGACACAATTCGACAGCGATTCAAGAAACCGCCGATCATGGCTGATGATGATCATGGCGGCACGTGTCGATTTGAGTTCGGCTTCCAGCCATTCAATTGCCGGAAGATCGAGGTGGTTCGTTGGCTCGTCGAGCAGCAATACATCGGGGTTAGGTGCCAAGGTACGTGCCAATGCCGCGCGCCGTGTTTCTCCGCCAGAGAGTTGCGAAGGATCCTCATCACCCGTAAGGCCAAGTTCATTCAGGTAGTGTTGAACCCGGTAATGGTCATCAACTGGTCCAAGTCCCGCTTCCACATATTCCCGGACCGTGTCGAAACCGGAAAAATCCGGTTCCTGTGGCAAGTAGCGCCACGTGACACCGGGCTGCACAAACCGTTCACCGGTATCAACTTCAACAATGCCGGCAACAATCTTTAGCAGTGTCGATTTGCCCGAACCATTGCGTCCGACCAGACACATGCGGTCGTCATCGTGCAACATCAATTCGGCACCTTCCAGCACCGGTTTGCCGCCAAAAGTCAGGTGAATGTCTTTGAGATTGAAGAGAAGCTGTGACATTTAATGGTTCAAAATTGAGTGTTGCAGGCACTCATATCATTCACCCGTCAATGTCAATGCAGCCAAATTGCCCGACCCGGAAGCAGCACCTTCGCAAACTTGCTTCCCAACCAACAGCCACCAGTCTACAATCAGGAACAATATCCCACATTTCCATCGGTTATTCGTGAATTACGTAAAAAATTAAAGTAAACATGGGGATTGTTGCTTCTTTTTTTGAATTGATGTTGTCTATATTTTGTCATGCATCTACGGTTGAATCCGAATACTGGCGGCATCATGACCAAACACTTTACACTCCTACACTACCTTCGTGGCTTGGCGGCCATGATGGTGCTTGCCTTTCACAGCTTGACCAACATGTGTGGCATAACCTGCGGTTATGATATTCTTGCGAATCTTGGAGTTGATATCTTCTTCGTCATCAGCGGTTTCGTCATGTGGAATAGCACCAGCGGCCGCAACTTGACCCCGATGGAATTCTATACCCGCCGCTTCTTCCGGATAGCGCCACTTTACTATTCAATGACAGTAGTGGTCGCACTGGTGGCCTTGGTCTCCCCACAATTGCTTCGAACAACCGTATTCGACCTGCATCACCTTATCGATTCGTTGATGTTCATGCCCAGCCCCCTCCCCAAGACCGGAGAAATTTTTCCCGTTGTCATTCCAGGCTGGACTCTCAACTATGAAATGTTCTTTTACATGATCTTCGCGTCATGTCTGGCCTTGCCAGCAGTAGCCCGCTTGCCGACTGTAATAGCAACCATTGTTGGCCTTGTGGCTCTCGGAGAAGTTTTTCTGCCTCAGGGCCTCTATACAAAATTCTACACCAACGAAATCATCCTCGAATTTGCCTACGGGATAGCCATTGCAGCCTTGATCGAAAAACTGGGGCGCATATCGTTGCAGGTTTGGTTGAATGTTGCTGCTGTCGCAGTCATTGTTGCCGTAGGCATATACGCTGACCTGATACCGCAAATCAGCCTCCAACTGACCTTTGGCATAGTCGCGGGGTTGGCCGTTTGGGCAGTCTGCGAAATTGACGCACGATATAGTGTTCCGAACATCGCCATTCTCAAATGGGTAGGTGACGCTTCGTTCTCGATCTATCTCTTGCAAATGGCGACTATTGCAACTGGATTTATCTTGTGGAGAGCGGCTGGCTTGCCGCTCGGCAATCATATGGTAGTGCCGTTTTTCTTTTTTGTTTCTGTCATTACTTTTGCTTGCAGCTATGTATCTTACAAATACTTCGAAGTACCAATGCAAAGGCTTGGCTCGAGATATGCCAAGGCAATCGGGGATTGGGAACGCAAACTCCAGGAAGTTCCGCAACCAGAAAAACCAGAATACCGTAAGAATATTGAGGCATAATCGGTCCAGGCTGAACTGTTAATCCTTCGGCTTGCATTCCCCTGGAAGCCTAGGCAAAATCGTGGGATGCACGATAACCATCTTTTGCCGACAGCGAAATTCCAGATCGGACAAATCGTCCGCCACCGTCTTTTTTCGTTTCGTGGCGTGATTTACGATGTCGATCCCGTCTTCAACAACACCGAGGAATGGTACAATGCCATCCCAGCCGAAGTGCGCCCGCGCAAGGACCAGCCGTTTTACCATTTGCTCGCCGAAAACGATGAGATGGAATACGTGGCTTACGTATCAGAACAAAATCTCCTGGTAGACGACACCCAGGACCCGGTGCGTCACCCCAGCGTAAGGGATTACTTTACTGGATATGACGTAAAATCAAAAGCCTACAAGATGCGCGCCAACAGTCGGCACTGAACTCGGTCGCCTAGGTCAGACCTCGTCGCAACAATTCCACGTGAACCCCCACCTTGCCGGCAAGGCTGCGGTCCAGTTGGCCGAAGTCCATGTCACACATGAGTTCTGCAATCTGTAGCCAAGGACCCCTGTTCATATCGAGAACGGTCATATCAGGCAGCGCCAGCTCTTCAGCCACAAGACCCCAATTTGACGACATCGCTTCGAAATGTCCGCGCACCACCCCGGCAATCCTCACCATGGCCCTGGCAACGCCACCCGCTTCGTTGCGCAACGCAAACCACAATATTCCGCTCTCAAGAAGTACACATTCAGCAGCCGTCAGGCTTGTTGTGGGCAAAGATTCGAGTAACTCTTGCGCCGCATCGTTCGCATCAAAAGGCAATTCTTTCAGGCTCAGGATGAGTTGCGCCGTGACATCTGCAAAGGCAAATGGCGCACCAGCACCATCTCCGCTGCAAGCGTCGCTCAACAATACCGCACACGAAAACGCGCTGGCCAGATTCCCAAGTTTGCCGCCACGAACAATATCCAGAACGTCACGCGGATATTTTTGCAACGGCGCAACAATTGTTCCCGTCTTCCATATCTTCACCAGAGCAACCAGGTGGCGCGTCTGTTCAACTGCATCATCTGACGCAGCGATCTGCTCCAGCAAGTGTTTGTCAACGTGACTCGCAAGCAATGCCAGAAGCCGGTGTCCGCTGTCAGTCACCTGTGCAAAAGTGCCAGCTTCGCTGCCGCGCACGCGCCTCATCCCAAGCCTCCGTTTATTTCAACACACATCTTGCCCCGATTTTGCCTTGAATGTCATGCCATTTCAGATGCCTTTCGCCCTAACCCACCCAGGGAGTAGCATGCAGCTATGATCACGATTCGCCCCCTCACTGCTCTCCTTGCAACTGCAACGCTTGCAGCTTTTGCAACCTTCGCAACAGCCACCCCGAAACACGGCATCGCCATGCACGGCGATCCGGCGCTGCCGCCGGATTTCAAGAACCTCCCCTATGCCAATCCCGACGCCCCCCAAGGAGGCGCACTGCGCCAGGCCATCACCGGCACCTTCGACAGCCTCAATCCGTTCATCGTCAAGGGAACCGCTGCAAACGGCATCCGCACATACGTCATTGAAAGCATGCTGGGCCGCAACTGGGCCGAACCGTTTTCGCTCTATGGTTTGCTGGCTGAAATCAATCGACGTATCAGACGACCGCCAAACCTTCACGTTCAAACTCCGCCCGGAAGCAAGATTTTCCGATGGATCAGCCGTCACCGCTGCCGACGTCGTCTTCTCAATGGAAACATTGCGCGACAAGGGCCGCCCCAATTTCAAAAATCAGTACGGGAAAATCAAATCTGTCGAAGCGCCGGACGAAAAGACCGTGATTTTCAAGCAGGAAGCCGGTGACCGTGAATTGCCCCTCATCCTCGGACTGATGCCGGTTATCTCAAAAAAGTTTTGGGAGAGCCGCACCTTTGATGAAACGACTCTCGATCCAATCCTCGGGTCAGGCCCTTACATTATCGCAGATGCCAAGCCGGGAGAGGCCATAACCTACAAAAAGAATCCAGGCTACTGGGGCAAGGATCTCGGCATCGGAAAGGGCTTGTGGAATTTCGAAACTGTTCGCTTTGATTATTACAAGGACACCAACGCAGCATTCGAAGCCTTCAAGAAAGGCGATGCCGACGTGCGCACGGAAAGCGATCCCGTCCGCTGGACCACCGGCTACGATTTCCCCGCAGTGAAGGATGGCAAGGTGACGCTTGAATTGATCGAACAGAGATCACCAGCGCTCGCAACCGGTTTTGCCTTCAACACACGCCGCAAGATTTTCGAGAATGCCAAGGTCCGCGAAGCCTTGATCATCGCCTTCGATTTCGAATGGGCCAACGCCAACCTCTTCTCCAGCAAGTTCAAGCGTACCTATGGCGTATTCGCTCATTCCGAATTGAGTTCGGAAGGAAAGCCTGCTGATGATGCAGAAAAGAAGATTCTGGGCGAAGCAATCAACCGTGTGCCGACAGATGGGTCATACAAATTGCCGGTCAATGATGGCTCGGGGCGTGACCGCAAAATGCTCCGTAACGCAGTGAACATTCTGGGCGAATCCGGATGGAAAGTCGGCGACAACGGCATGACCAATGCCGCTGGCGACCCCTTTGCTTTCACCATCACTGTGCAAAACAAGGACCAGGAAAAAATCGCGCTCCATTATCAGCGCACACTGGAAGCAATCGGCATCAAGGCTGAAGTCAGAACCGTAGATGCCGCACAGTTTGCATCCCTTCAAAAGACCTACGACTACGACATGATCCCGATGCAGTGGGTCAACTCGCTGTCTCCAGGCAACGAACAGAAGCTCTATTACGGTTCCGCTGGCAAGACCACTGAAGGAACGCGCAATTATCCGGGCATTGCCGATCCTGCCATAGACGCAGCGATCGAAGCTTTGCTCAAAGCCACAACCCGGGAGGATCTCGCCGCCGCTGCCCGCGCCATCGACCGCTTGATTGTTGCAGGCAATTACTATGTGCCGTTTTACGATCTCGGTGGCCAATGGGTTGCACGATGGAACTACATCGGTCGGCCTGAACAACAACCCTTGCCAGGTTTTGAAGCAACAACCTTGTGGCGCATTCAGTGAGTCAGCATGACAAAAACACTTACCATTGACGTCGTCTCCGATGTCATCTGCCCTTGGTGTTTTCTCGGAAAACGAAGACTGGACAAAGCGATAGCCATGGTTCCCGAAGCAGAGGTTCAAGTCCGCTGGCACCCCTATTTCCTCGACCCAACGATTCCTGCTGATGGCATTAGCCGTCACGATTACATGACCAAGAAATTCGGTGCGGAGCGGCTGAAAACAATTCATGATCCACTGATCGCCGCCGGCCGTGAAGATGGCGTGCCTTATGCATTCGACCAGATCACCCGCACGCCCAACACGTTGAACGCCCACCGCTTGATTTATTGGTCAGCTGCCGCAGGCAAACAGGCCGGGATCGTAGAAGCCCTGTTCATGGCATATTGGAGCGAAGGCAAGGACGTCGGTGATACAGCAACATTGGCCGCTATCGCTGAATCCAAAGGCATGAAACAGGTCCGCAAGGACCTTGCAACAGACAAGGACAAGCTCGAAATCTTCACCGAGGTCCAGCAAGCCCAATCCATGGGCATTCAGGGCGTTCCCACCTTCATTCTCGCACAGAAATTCGGCGTTTCCGGCGCCCAAAGCCCCGAACTCCTCGCCGACGGCATCAGACGGGCGATTGCCTGAAACGTGCCGTTAACCATATTTTCTGCGCCCCGGCTCAATTTACCCCATCAGGGCAACAAGACGCTCCTTTGGCATATTGGTACCTTCAACCGAATTTGCCCCCTGTAGACCACCTAAAACAGCCGCTATGGCCCCTATACGGGGCACAAACTCCTAGTTTCACCCATTTTACCGCAGGACGAACAGCCTCAAAGATCCACTTGACGATACCCTCACGCCGATAACATCTGTAACATCAACATGATGCCTGGATAAAGCAGCCCGCGTCGCAGGATTGGCCCGCAAAGCCCGCCGCATCCGCGTCACGCCAGCTGCATATCTTCCAGCCAAGGCCTGGAAATCAGCCGAATCCATGTAGTCGCGGTCAACCAAAAGTGACCCGCCTGGAAAATTGAGGTTGATCACCCCGACACTCGGAACCTCCCGAATCCGCCCGATCCGTGCGGCAGCCTTCCCCGCTCCTCGGATCGCACTTTCAGCCTCGATTTCACTTGAAATATCCATCGCGGAAGCAGGCGAAAGCACACGTCCACCTATAACAATCAGCGCAACCAAAGCAGCACGTCGCGAGATAGCGGTCATTGGAAATCTCCTCGTAAAGATGCAGGTCAACCAGAAATGGCCCCGCGCCAAAGCAGGATCAAGCCCCCGTCGCCAGCTTCACCAGTGTTTGCATCAGCAACCGCGTGCCCTTGAGCCTGGCCTGCGGCGTGTCCCAATCGCGGATCATCACCAGTTTCATGTCGGGGCGCAATTTGGCCCGCGTCCCCTGCTCGCTGATCCAGCCGACAAGTTTGGCAGGCTGCGGGAAAATGCCGTTGCGGAACACAATCGTCGCCCCCTTCGGCCCGGCATCAACCGATTGCACATTGGCAACCCGGCACAGAAGCTT
This sequence comes from uncultured Alphaproteobacteria bacterium, assembly GCA_963738595.1. Taxonomy (GTDB): domain Bacteria; phylum Pseudomonadota; class Alphaproteobacteria; order Rhizobiales; family Aestuariivirgaceae; genus Aestuariivirga. Next base: position 75,118 of record CAVTXF010000005.1, on the reverse strand, counting down.
GATCGAAACGATGTCAAGCAGATGCTGAACTTCTTCCGGCGGTCGCCCGAAGCGGTCGTGCAACTCCGCACCGAATGCATCGAGATCAACCTGCTCCTTGAAATCGGCAAGTCGGCGATACAATCCCAGCCGCACCTGCAAATCCGCCACGTAGTCCTCTGGAATCAAGACCGAAGTGCCGATGTTGATCGAAGGCGACCAGGCACCCTCTTCGATTGTCATGTCGCCGGAACGCATCGCTGCAACCGCTTCTTCCAGCATCGTCTGGTAAAGCTCAAAGCCCACTTCACGAATATTGCCCGATTGCTCTTCACCAAGCAGGTTTCCGCCACCGCGAATATCAAGATCATGGCTCGCAAGAGAAAATCCCGCACCCAGCGAATCAAGAGACTGCAACACCTTCAATCGTCGCGCGGCGGTGTCCGTCAGTTTCTTCTGCACTGGAGTAGTCAGCAATGCATAAGCCCGTTGCTTTGATCGCCCCACGCGCCCGCGCAACTGGTAAAGCTGCGCCAGCCCAAACATGTCAGCCCGGTGAATGACCAAGGTATTCGCCGTCGGAATATCAAGTCCCGATTCAACGATTGTCGTCGACACCAGCACATCAAATGCCCGGTCATAAAACCCGTTCATGATGTCTTCCAGTTCGGTTGGCGGCATGCGCCCATGCGCCACACGGAATTTCACTTCGGGAACACTTTCGCGCAAGAACCCGGCAACATCATCAAGGTCTGTGATGCGCGGGACAACATAAAAGCTCTGCCCGCCCCGGAAATGCTCTCGCAGCAAATGCTCCCGTATGACAACAGCGTCAAAAGGCGAGATGTAAGTTCGCACGGCGAGCCGGTCGAGCGGCGGTGTTGTAATCAGCGACATTTCGCGCAATCCCGATAAGGCGATCTGCAAAGTGCGCGGTATCGGTGTTGCCGTCAGCGTCAAAACATGCACGTTGTGCCGGATCTCTTTCAGCTTCTCCTTGTGCTTCACGCCAAAATGTTGCTCTTCATCGATGATCAGAAGCCCAAGATCACGGAACTTGATCGTGTCGGTCAGCAATGCGTGCGTGCCGACAACAATATCGATCGATCCATCTGCCAACTGCTTCTTGACCTCTTCAACCTCCTTGCGCCCGACCAGTCGCGAGGCTTGCGCAATGCGCAAGGGCAATCCCTTGAAGCGTTCGGTGAATGTGCGGAAATGCTGGCGACACAAGAGTGTCGTCGGCACCACAATGGCCACCTGCTTTCCCGCATATGCCGCGATAAAGGCGGCACGCAATGCAACCTCGGTCTTGCCAAAGCCAACATCGCCGCAGACCAGTCGGTCCATCGGCCGCCCCTTTTGCAGATCCTCAACAACGGCTTCAATGGCAGAAAGCTGGTCCTCGGTTTCTTCGTAAGGAAACCGTGCACAAAATTCATCAAACGCGCCTTCCGGTGGCGACAATACCTCGCCCGCTTTGAGTTCCCGCGCCGCTGCTGTCTTGATCAGGTCATTGGCAATTTCACGGATGCGTTCCTTGAGGCGCGCCTTCTTCGCCTGCCACGCTCCGCCACCCAGCTTGTCAAGCTGCACGCCTTCGGTTTCCGAACCATAGCGCGACAGCAGCTCAATGTTCTCAACCGGAATGAACAGCCGGTCATTGCCGGCATAAATCAGCAACAGGCAATCATGCGGCGCACCTTGTACCTCGATGGTGCGCAACCCCTCAAACCGCCCAATACCGTGATCGACATGGACCATGTAATCGCCTGGCGACAGCGAAGACAGTTCCGAAAAGACATCAGAAGCCTTCTTGGCTTTCCGCGCGCGCCGCACCAGCCTTTCGCCAAGAATGTCTTGCTCGGCAATAAAACTCAGATCGCGTGTTTCAAATCCGCTCTCCTGCGGAAAGACAATCGCGGTAATGATCGATGGATCAAGGTTGGAAACATCCGACCACTGATCAATCATCGCCAGCGGCTGAATCTCATGGTCACGCATGATACCGACAAGCCGCTCGCGCGCGCCTTCGGTCCACGCCGAAATCACCACGCGTTTTCCACTCTCGCGTTGTTTCTCCGCATGCGCCTTGACCGCATCATAAAGATTCTTGCTTTGGTCTGCACGCTCTGCCGCGAATGACCTGGCCTGTCGGGCATCAAACGAAATTGCCGAAGCATCGGGTCGCTCAAACGGCGTCACTGCCAGCAAGGTGCGCGCCGACAACTGCTCATTCAATTCGTCTGGGGAAACATAAAGCGCCGATGGTTTCAGTGGTTTGTATGGGGCTGACCCAAATGTGTTCTTCTGAGCCGAATCCACCCTGGCATCGTGAAATTCCAGTATCTGTTCATGCCGCGCGGCAATCGCTTCATCGACCGAAGGCGAATAACACACTGGCACATCTGGCAGAACCTCGAGCAGGCTCGGCAATGGGTCATGAAACAGCGGCAGCCAGTGCTCCATGCCCTGATACATGCGCCCCGCAGTCACTGACTCGTAAAGCGGATCAGACGTATCAATGCCGCCAAAGGACAGTGCGTAGGATTTTCGGAACGCAGAAATCGATTGCTCGTTCAGCGCCACCTCGCCTGCCTGGAACAGCACAAGCTCGCGAATCTGCTCAGTCGTACGTTGTGTGTCCGGATCAAACGTCCGGATCGTCTCCAGCTGGTCTCCAAAGAAATCGAGCCGGATAGGTCCGCTGGAATTGGGCGGATAAAGGTCAATCAGGCCGCCGCGCACAGCGAAGTCACCAACTTCGACCACTGTCCCCGTGCGCGAATAGCCATTGGCTGAAAGGAACGCCATCAACTTGTCGGTATCGACAACCTGCCCAGGCACCAGGCGCTTTGTTGATTTGGCAACCGTCTGCAATGGCACAGTCCGCTGCATCAGCGCATTGACCGTCGTCAGGATCAGCAATGCCTTCATTGGCAATGCCGCGAACCGCGCCAGCGCCTGCATGCGCGCACCCGACACATCCGCCGATGGCGAAACCCGGTCATAAGGCAGGCAGTCCCAGGCCGGATAGCGAATCTGCTCGAGCGTTGGCGCAAAAAACTGGATTTGCTCAGCTTGCAAGGCAAGTTGCTGGTCATCCGGACAGACAAGCAGCACAGGCTGTCCGCTTGCCCCAGCAATCTCTGCCAAAGCCAGGCTGTCCATGCCGCCCGGCAATCCGGTAAGCCAACGGCGACCCGGTAACGTGATGCCGCGGATAATCCTTTCGATTGCGTCCTTCATGCAGTGCCCGGGTCCATGATTGGCCTGAAAGCAATCAACCGAGCCAACATTGGCGACATGGCATGATCCGGCACTACTTCCTGCCCGAGAAGCCAGGCAGCAAGACTGGTCTCCGGCATCTCCAGAATGGCTTCCAATGCACCGCATTCAGCTGCCGAAAACCCTGGCACCTGCGCCTTGGCAAAACCACCCACGATCAGGTCAAGCTCCCGCGTCCCGCGATATGTCGCGCGATACAGCAATTTCTTGCGCGTCGTTTCCAAATCCTCGCTCATCCGTGGGTCTTAGCCGCAAGACCGCTTGCACCGCAATCGCGAAGGGCAGTAGCTATGGTCAATGCGCCCCATCATCCTGCAACCTCTCTTCGCCGATATTGAAATGCTGCCCGGCATTGGCGCAAAGCTTTCCGCCATCATTACGACCGTTGTCCGCCCGAAATCCGCCCAGCGCGACAAGGCCATCATTGCCGATCTCATCCTGACCCTGCCAAACCGCTTGGTTGACCGCCGTTACGTCTGCAAAATCAACCAGCTGCCGGTGCAAGGTACAGTAACGGTTGAAGTAACCGTCGATGAACACCGTGCCGCCAAGCGCAAGGGCATGCCCTATCGTGTACTCGTCAGCGACGAAACTGGCACGATGGAACTCTCCTATTTCAAAACCTATGGCGACAGTCTGCTCCGCCTGCTGCCTGTGGGCCAGCAACGCCTGATCTCGGGCGATATCGACTGGTTCAACGCAACGCCGCAAATGCCGCATCCGGATTATGTGATTCCCGTTGAAGCTGCCGACCAGCTCCCGTTGCTGGAACCCATCTATCCGCTCACATCAGGGCTCTCGCCCAAGGCCATGCGCAAGGCCATCACCCTGGCCATACAGAAGCTGCCGCCCCTGCCCGAATGGCAAGACACCGCTTGGCTCACCAAAATGGAATGGCCCGGTTTCAACGAGGCACTTCGCCGCTTCCACGCCCCTACGGACATGAACGCTTTCAGTGAAAACAGTCCCGAACGCCAGCGCCTCGCTTTCGATGAACTACTCGCCAGTCAGCTGGCTTTGCTCATGGTCCGTCGCTTCCTCAAGCGCGCCAAGGGCGCATCGGTAAAAGGCACTGGCAACCTCCGCCAGAAAATCATCGCTTCACTGCCCTTCGCGCTGACCGGTGCCCAAACCCGTTCAATTGAAGACATCCTCGCCGACATGGCAGCCCCGCTCCGCATGCTGCGCCTCCTGCAAGGCGATGTCGGTTCGGGCAAGACCATCGTGGCACTTCTTGCGATTGCTGCAGCAGTTGAGGCCGGCTTTCAGGGGGCACTTATGGCCCCCACGGAAATCCTCGCACGCCAGCATTTCGAGACTCTCAAACGTTTTGGCGAACCCGCTGGCCTTCGGATAGCTCTTCTCACCGGACGCGAGAAAGGCAACACCCGCACCGCAATCGAAACCCGACTGCAGACGGGCGAAATTGACATTCTCGTCGGCACCCACGCCCTCTTCCAAGACAACGTGAGCTTCCACAAGCTCGGCCTTGCGGTGATCGACGAACAACACCGTTTCGGCGTGCACCAGCGCCTCGCCTTGCAGGCCAAGGCCGATCACGCTGTCGATATTCTCGCCATGACCGCGACCCCCATTCCTCGCACGCTGGCCCTCACCTTGTATGGTGACATGGATATTTCGAAACTCGACGAAAAACCCGCTGGCCGCAAAGCCATCGAAACCAGCACAATCCCCATGAGCCGACTTGCCGATGTGGTCGCAGGCATCGCCCGCAAGATCAAACAAGGTGACCGCGTCTATTGGGTCTGCCCCCTGATCGAGGAAAGCGAATTCCTCGACGTGACCTACGCCGAAAAACGCTTCGAAGATTTGCAACAAGCCTTCCCAGGCCGGGTCGGCATCGTTCATGGCCGTTTGAAAAATATCGAAAAGGACCAAGTCATCGAATACTTCCGCAAAGGAGAGATCGACATCCTCGTCGCCACAACAGTCGTTGAAGTCGGTGTCGATGTGCCACATGCCACGGTGATGGTCATTGAAAATGCCGAACGCTTCGGCCTGTCGCAACTGCACCAGCTGCGTGGCCGCGTCGGCCGCAGTGACGCACAGTCACACTGCATTTTGCTGTACCAGGAACCCGCAGGCGAAATGGCCCGCGCCCGCCTTACCATCATGCGCGAAACCGACGATGGCTTCCGCATCGCCGAGGAAGACTTGCGCTTGCGTGGTGCTGGCGAAGTCCTGGGCACGCAACAATCGGGCCTGCCCGCATTTCGTCTGGCCGATCCCGTTCAGCATGCCAATCTGCTCGTCGCCGCTTCTCACGACGCACAGTTGATACTCGACCGCGATCCCGATTTGCGCTCATCGCGCGGCGAAGCCCTTCGCCACCTGCTCTATCTGTTCGAACGCGATGAAGCCGTCAGGCTTTTGGACGCAGGTTAGCCAGCGCTTTTTCATGCTTCGGGGTGAGTGGTTTTTCGGGAAATACCAGCCCCATCGAAATCACCAGTTTCAATCCATCTTCAATCGACATGTCGAGAATTTTCACATCCGACTTGTCGGCAAAAAACACATAGCCGGATGTCGGGTTGGGTGTCGTCGAAACATAAACCGCATACATGGCACGCCCCGCCTCGAGCCCTACCTCCGCGCCATCCAGTTCGCGCGAGATGAAGGCGACCGACCAGGCATCTCGCCGCGGCCATTCAACCAGGCAAACATAGCGGAAGCTGGTACCTTTCTCCGAAAAGATCGTCTCGAAGATTTGCTTCGATCCCTTGTAGATCGACCGCACCACGGGCGTGCGATTCATCATTTTGTCCCACAGCCCTATGATCGTGCGACCGACCAGATTGGCGGCGAGGAAGCCAACCAGGGTGATTGCGATAAAGGCGAACACCAATCCGGTTCCCGGCAACTTGAATGGCAGGTAATGATCCGGATTATATTTGAACGGAAGCAGTGGCTTGATCCATGCGTCGAAGAACGAAATGAACCAGATCGTTGCCCACACGGTAATCGCTGCTGGTGCGATGATAACCAATCCGGTAAAGAAGTATCTCCTGATCCTTCCTAGGAATGACACGCCGGAATCTGTCGGTAGTTGTTCGGAATCGCTCATCGTTGCACGTCTAATCGCCTATCGGGTGCCTTCAACCACAGTATGAAACGTCTGACAAAACCTTTTTATTTGGCACTTGGCTGGTTGTGCGTCGGACTAGGCATTATCGGCGTGATCTTGCCCATCTTGCCGACAACTCCATTTCTTATTGTAGCTGTCTGGGCCTTCAGCCGCTCTTCACCGCGCATCGCCAAGCTGATCCGCGACAACCCGACCATCGGTCCGTTTATTGTTGACTGGGAGACCCACGGCATCATTCCGGCACGGGCCAAAGCGCTGGCCGTCGTTGCAATGTCATTTTCCTTTGGCGGAATGCTCTTCTTCACCGCACTTCCGGTGTTTGTACTCGCGGGCCTCGGCGCAACAATGCTGGGCGTCGGCGCATACATCCTCACGCGACCATCGTCGAAACCATAGCTACTCCGCCTTGGGCGTGGGGAACTGCTCGGCCCACACCCGCGCCCGCGCGTCCGCCTCAAGCCTGACGTCATCAGATGCATCCAGCTTCTTCTGGCGGGCCCGTGCAATCAGGTCCTGATGTTCACTCTCCGACGCATTCTCTGTTGCCAGCAAATACCACATCAACGAGCGCGTCTCATCCGCCCGCACGATTTCACCTTTTTCATAAATATCGCCGAGCATGGCTTCGGCATCCGGATTGCGCTTGCGCGCTGCGGCCATCAGCCACTTCAACCCCTGTTGCGGATTCTTCTGCACGCCTTCTCCGGCGAGGTTCATTTCGCCAAGCGCATACATTGCCATGGGGTGACCGTAATTCGACGCAAGCCGAAGGAATGTTCGGGCAGCCCGCGCCGCGTCAGGCGGAATCCCCGCATCCTTCACGCCAACCCGCTGGTATTGCGCCAGCCACAATTGGCTGTCGATGGCAATGCGCAGCCGGTTCTTGTCCGGCTCGTCAGAATCATAAGCTTCAGCCGCGCGACCGTAATAAGTATAGGCAACCGAATGATCGACAGGCACGCCGCGACCCAGACGGTACATATGGCCAAGATACCAGTCAGCCGTTGGGCTGCCATCATCCGATGCCTTGCGGAAATATGACAGCGCCCGCGCATAATTTCCATTGCGATAGGCCTTGCGCGCAACCTTCAGGTCACTCGTCCAGAAGGGAACGACATCGAATTTCGGCAGTGAAAGCTCAGGTGGCGCGGGAAAATATGAGAAAAAACCGGTGCTCGGTTCTTCCGGTTCAGCTGCGATTGCCCGCAGGCAGAAGAACATCACAGCCAGCGCCCCCAGGGCAAGGCGGAAAAACACCTTGCCCTTGCGGGTTATATCTTCGCCACTAAATGTCGGCGTAGCAGACACCTTCTTTGGAACCTCCCGGATGCGTCACAGCACCATCGACTGCGGAGCCAACCGTCTGGGCGTATTTCCAGAGTGCGCCTGACCCATAGCCATGATCGCGCGGCTTCCAGGCTTTTTTGCGATTTGCAAACTCGGAATCACTCACTGCGACATCAATAGTGCCTTTTTCCGCATCAATGGTTATCAAATCACCATCACGCAGCAGCCCGATAGGCCCACCAACCTGTGCTTCGGGACCAACATGGCCGATGCAGAAACCGCGTGTTGCGCCTGAAAAACGGCCATCCGTGATCAAGGCCACCTTGTCGCCCATGCCCTGGCCATAAAGTGCTGCAGTTGTAGACAGCATTTCCCGCATGCCGGGTCCGCCCTTGGGGCCTTCATACCGAATGACCAGCACTTCGCCCTCTTTGTAACCCTTTTTGGTCACGGCCTCGAAGCACAGCTCTTCCGAATCAAAGCAACGCGCCGGGCCGGAGAAACTCAGGTTCTTCATCCCTGCGATTTTGACAATCGCACCTTCTGGCGCAAGATTGCCCTTGAGGCCGACAACGCCGCCGGTTGTCGAAATCGGCTTGTTCGCCGGATAAACCACGTCCTGATCCGGGTTCCATTTCACCGATGCCATGTTCTCGGCAATCGTGCGGCCTGTCACGGTCATGCAGTCGCCATGCAGATAACCATGGTCAAGCAGCGTCTTCATCAGCAGCGGAATACCGCCGACTTCAAACATGTCTTTCGCCACATATTTGCCACCTGGTTTCAGGTCCGCGATGTAAGGTGTCTTGCGGAAAATTTCAGCAACATCGAACAGGTCAAACTTGATGCCCGCTTCATGCGCGATGGCTGGCAGATGCAGCGCCCCATTGGTTGAGCCACCCGATGCAGCAATGACTGCGGCAGCATTTTCCAACGCCTTGAGTGTCACAATATCGCGCGGACGGATATTGCGCGCCAGCAATTCCATCACGATTTCGCCCGACGCAAAGCAGAACTTGTCGCGAAGTTCATAAGGCGCAGGCGCACCACAGGAATAGGGCAACGCCAGGCCAATTGCTTCAGCAACAGTCGCCATCGTATTCGCCGTGAATTGGGCTCCGCATGAACCGGAGGATGGGCAAGCCACCTCTTCCAGCTCCTGCAAATCCGCATCCGACATATCGCCGACAGAATGCCGGCCTACGGCTTCAAACACGTCCTGCACAGTCACCTGCTTGCCCCGAAAATTGCCCGGAAGGATCGAGCCGCCATAAATGAACACCGAGGGCACATTGAGCCGCACCATCGCCATCATCATGCCAGGCAGCGATTTGTCGCAACCGGCAAGGCCGACAAGAGCATCGTAGCAGTGGCCGCGCATGGTGAGTTCAACCGAATCGGCAATCACTTCGCGCGAAACCAATGAAGCTTTCATGCCCTGATGGCCCATCGCAATGCCATCGGTCACGGTAATGGTGCAAAACTCGCGCGGTGTTCCATTTGCCGCAGCAACACCCTTCTTCACCACCTGCGCCTGGCGCATCAGTGCAATGTTGCAAGGGGCCGCTTCATTCCAGCAACTCGCCACACCAACAAGCGGCTGCGCAATCTGCTCGGCATTCAAGCCCATCGCATAGAGATAAGACCGGTGCGGCGCCCGCGCCGGGCCCACCGTGGTGTAGCGGCTGGGAAGTTTGCTCTTGTCGAATACTCTGGCATTCATGGTGCTGCTCGCAAATCATTAGGGTTGTCGGTTGGTGGTTATTAAGCAGGATCACCTACGTGGCTCAAGCGGGGAGTTTGTGTACCGACGACAACCAAAGGGACCTCTCTTCCCACGCTTTTGCGTGGGCCCCTTCTCTCCAAAGGAGAGAGGAAGAAACACTTCGCCTCCCCTTTGGGGAGGCAGGGGCCTGTCATGCGGCAGCATGATGGGAAGGAGAGGTCCCTTTCGCGACGGATTTTGGTGGTTGAACCGTCCAATACACATGACATCTTCCCCACTCACATACGCCCGCGCCAAACACATGCGCCGTGAAATGACCGAAGCCGAACGTCGCATGTGGTATCTTTTGCGCGGCAACCGATTGAACGGATTCAAGTTTTACCGCCAAGTGCCAGTGGGGCCCTACATCGTAGATTTCATTAATCAACAGTTTGGTTTGGTCATCGAAGTGGACGGCGCAACACACGCGGAAGTACATGAACTGGCCCACGACCATCGTCGCACGGCCTACCTGATCTCACGCGGACTTCACGTTTTGCGCGCCAACAATCACGACGTCTACACCAATATCGACGGTGTCTGCGAAACGATACTGATCAAGCTTGAGGAATTGAAGAGAAAAGAGTGACTCAGCTACTTCCACTCTCCTATGGAGAGAAGAGGCCCACGCGACAGCGTGGGAAGAGAGGTCCCTTCGTGCCTACCCCACCGCCTATTCCAGGCAGAGCAAATCATTAAAGATGTTTCATCATTTTTTACACATATTTTGATTGATCAAGTAGAGTAACACTTCAATCCTAGCGCGATTTGATTATGTTTCCAGCACCGCACGAACCAGGCTCCTCCGAAACTCTGCGCTTCGAATTCGTCCGCAGACCAGGACTACTCAAACTGGCTATCGTCAATTTTCTGCTCGGGATTGTTACACTCGGCATCTACCGGTTCTGGGCAAAAACCAATGTTCGCAAACACATATGGTCGTCAGTTCACCTGAACGATGAACCGCTGGAATATACCGGAACAGGATTGGAACTCTTCAAGGGATTCCTGATGGTGTTGCTGTTGTTCGGTCTCCCGGTTGCGATCATCACAGCTGGCATTGTGCTGGTTCTCGGACCGGACTCGGTGTTGCTGCGCTTCATTCAGCCTGTCCTCATCCTGTTTCTCTATGTCTTCATGGGTTTTGCCATCTACAAGGCGCGAAAATTCCAGCTGCAACGCACCAACTGGCGCGGCATTAGAGGCACGCTGGCGGGTTCTGCAATGACATACAGCTTCACATATTTTGGCGCACTGATTGCCAAGTTGCTGTCACTCGGTTGGGCAACACCCGTCATGAACACTATTTTGCAGGAGCAGATCGTCAGCGACATGCGCTTTGGCGATGCCGCGTTCAAATTCAAGGGACAGTCATCAAAACTTTATCCCACTTACGCCATCTGCTGGTTTCTGTCGGTGATCGCCTTGATCGCAGGAGGCATTGCCATTTCCCAATGGGTCGGTGAGCAATTGTGGCCCGCCATGAAGGTCTTCTACGACCCGACAGTTGCCCAGGAATCTGCCGTATATGAAGCCTTTGGCAAACTGATGATTGCAGCTTCTACCGTTTTCCTCGTCTACATGATTGTCATCCCGATGCTGTGGGCGGTTTATAGCGCCAAGGAACTGCGGACATTCGCCAGTTTCACCCGATTTGACGGCAGCCAGTTCAAACTCAACGTGACAGCCGGCAGCCTCATTTGGCTCACCATTGTCAACCTGATCATTATCCTTCTTACAGTGGGAATTGGCACGCCATTTGTGCAGCGTCGTCTCGTGAAATTTGTCATTGACCGCCTCGAACTCGAAGGCGCAATCGACATAGACCGAATCCGGCAATCGCAGGTACCGCTGGAATCGCGCGGTGAAGGACTTGCCGACGCCTTCGATGTCGGAGGCTTCTAGATGCAAAGCGCGGTATACTTTGATGGCGAGACGGCACGCGACCACGCGGTAACAGTAAGTATTGAAGACAACGCACTTGTAATTTCAGGCAACACAGTTGCAGAACTTTCATGGACAATCTCGGGACTCCACCCCATCGATCCGCCGGCAACTGGCAAGCCATTCCGTATCACGCATGTCAAACATCCTGGCGCTCGCCTGATCATCAATGACCAGGCTTTCATCAACCATTTGCTTCACCAGGCACCACATTTATCCAAAGGTTATCTGGCCGGCAGTCATTTCATGCAAGTCGCCAAGTGGACGATTGGCGGTTTTGCCAGCCTGGCAATCCTTGGCTATGTGATATTCTCGACCCTGCCGCATTACGCCGCTCCCTATCTGCCAGATGCATGGCGCAGTCGTGCAGGCGAACAGGTCGAAACCAGCGTCATTGCAGGAGCAAAGACTTGCATTGCACCAGCAGGTGTTGCCGCTTTTGCCAAGATGCTGCAACGCTTCACCAAAGACCATCCCGAACTTTCCAATGTGAAAGTCACTGTCTATGACATGAACCTGCTGAATGCCTTTGCTGCTCCTGGTGCCCGCGTTATCTTCACCAAGGAAATTCTCAAGAAGGCAGACTCGCCGGATGAAATTGCCTCGGTGCTGGCACATGAACTGGGCCATGTTGCGCATTTTCATCCAGAACAACAATTGATCCGCGTCGCAGGTATGCAGATTCTGATGAGCGCTTTCAGCGGTGGCAGTGACGTGCTTGGAAATGTCGCGGCAGTCGCAGCCATTCTGCGCTATTCCCGCGATGCTGAACGCGAGGCCGATGCCTTCGCCCGAGACACGCTGCAGAAAACGGCAATCGACACGCTGGCCTTCAAACGCTTCTTCGAAAAGCTTTTGAAAATGGAAGGCACATCGTCAAGCAGCAGCACGCCTTCAGCGCTCGACCAGATTGGCAATGTCTTTTCAACCCATCCCGACACCCGTGCCCGCATCGACGCCATTGCCCCGCTTCCGACAGGCATTAAGCCACTTCCGTCCCTCACAGAAGCAGAGTGGAAAAGCCTGCAAGCAATTTGTGATCAGGTGAAGTAAGCCCTATTCCGCCGCTTGCAGGGCCTCGCCGCCCATGCCAAGTGCTGCGAGATAGAGGTCGATCATCGCTTCCTCTTCCTGCCGGTCGCCAGCGTCTTTCTTGCGCAGTGAAATTACCTTGCGCAGGATTTTGATGTCAAACCCGTTGCCTTTCGCCTCGGCATAAACTTCCTTGATATCGGCAGCGATTGTCTTCTTCTCTTCTTCCAGTCGCTCGATGCGTTCGACGATCGAACGAATCTGTCCGTGCGCGAATGTCGTCTTTGCTGATTCAGCCATGATGATGAAGCTCCGTTCTACTGATTATGAAATTTGGTGAGGTGTTTTGCTTTTGAATTCAGCTTGTTTTTCAGCTGACGCTTCCGCCTGGTATTTTGCCTTCCATTCGGCATATGGCATTCCATAAACCTGGGTACGTGCATCTTCGCGCGACAAATCAATACCGCGCTCCTTTGCGGCATCGGCCATCCAGTTGCCAAGGCAATTGCGGCAGAAGCCCGCAAGATTCATCATATCGATGTTTTGCACATCAGTTCGTTCACGCAAATGCGCAACCAGGCGGCGAAACACTGCGGCTTCAAGTTCTATTTGTGTCCGGTCATCGGTCATCACCAGCCTTACATAGGAACTCGGTGCGACAATCAACAAGCACTGTCATGCTTTCCACAGTCATCGCCAGGGGTCAAAATCTGATTTTCGGGCTCGTTGCCTTGTTCTTGCCCTCAGCCCCGAGTTATGGGAAACGACAGTCATGCGCGATTTGGCCAAACTGGCTTCGCGCCATTGGGTTTTGATGCCGGAGGAGTTGGCATGCGTAAATGGGTGATGGCTCTTGCAATCGCCGGAATGGCTTTGGGTAAAGGTGCTTTGCCTGCCAAAGCCGATTTGAAATTGTGCAACAACACCCTGAGCAGGGTTGGCGTTGCCATTGGCTACAAGGACAAGAAGGGTTGGGCCAGCGAAGGCTGGTGGACCATAGAGTCGAACAAGTGCCTGCCCCTCATCAAGGGTGCACTCATCGCCCGCTACTATTACGTCTTTGCTCTCGATTATGAAAAAGGCGGCTCCTGGGGCGGCAAATCAAACTTCTGCACAAGGGACAAGATATTCACCATCCGCGGATACCAGGACTGTGTTGATCGTGGATACCAAAAAGTCGGGTTCTTCGAAGTTGATACCAACGAAGAATCGGATTGGACCGTTTCGCTGTCCGGCGAAAAGACAACCCAATCGCAACCTCAACAATAAGTAGGTAAAAGTGCGCCGTAAACGCAAAGTAAAGATCCTGGCAACGCTGGGACCTGCATCTTCCAGCGAAGAGATGATTGAACGCTTGTTTGTGGCCGGTGTGGATGTGTTCCGCATCAACATGAGCCATACAACGCATGAACATCTGCGTGAGCTGCACGGCCGCATTCGCACCGTTGAGGCAAGGCGCAAGCGCCCCATCGGCATACTCGCAGACTTGCAGGGTCCGAAAATCCGCATCGGCACTTTTGCGGCAAAGGAAGTGACGATCAAGGCGGGCGAAACCTTTGTCTTCGACACAAATGAAAAACCGGGCGATGAATCCCGCGTCTACCTTCCGCACCCCGAAATTTTTGCAGCCGCAAAAGAACGCGATTGCCTTCTCCTGAACGACGGCCGCTTGCGTGTTGAAATCACCAAGGCGGAAAAGAACCGGCTGGAAACCCGCGTCATCTATGGTGGCAATCTCTCGGCCCGAAAGGGTGTGAACCTGCCTGACACGGTTCTCCCCATCCCTGCCCTCACCGAAAAGGACCGCGCCGACCTGGAAGCAGCCGCAAGCCTCGGCGTGGACTGGATTGCGCTTTCCTTCGTGCAGCGCGCCGAAGACGTGATCGAAGCCCAGAGACTGGTGCGCAAGCGCGCCGGCGTCATGGCGAAAATCGAAAAGCCGTCTGCCATCACCGTGCTCGACGACATTCTCCGCGTTTCAGACGCCATCATGGTCGCGCGCGGCGACCTTGGCGTGGAACTTCCCGTCGAAGCCGTGCCCGCAAGCCAGAAACAGATCACCCGCGCCGCCCGCCGCTTCGGCAGGCCAGTTGTCGTCGCAACCCAGATGCTGGAATCAATGGTTGAAGAGCCAGTGCCAACCCGCGCCGAAGTTTCCGACGTCGCAACGGCAGTCTATGAAGGGGCTGACGCTGTCATGTTGTCAGCCGAAAGCGCCACCGGCAAATGGCCGGAAAAGGCCGTCCTCACCATGGACCGCGTTGCACAAAATGTCGAAAATGACACTTACTACCAGGGCATCGTCCACGCCCAGCGCACCGACCCGGAAGCAACAGTCGCTGATGCAATCTCGGCCGCAGCACGAACCATAGCCGAAACCATCAAGGTGCCAGCCATCGTCTGTTATACAGGATCCGGCCAGACCGGTCTCCGCGTTTCACGCGAACGGCCCAGCATGCCGATCATCGCATTGACGCCAATTGAACAGACGGCACGCCGCCTCTCACTGGCCTGGGGCATGCATTGCGTGCTGTGCGAAGACGCCCAAAGCCTCGATGAAATGTTCTCCAAGGCAGGCGAAATCGCTTGCAGCGAGGAATTTGCCAAGGTGGGGGACAAGGTGCTGATCACCGCAGGTGTCCCGATCGGCACATTGGGCACAACCAACCTCCTCCGCATCATCACCATCGGCGAGGACGGCAAGGGAATCTGACGCAACCTGCCCGATTTACCACGATAAATCAGCAGCTTGCAGTTACATAAAAGTGTGAATATAGCTGTGCTCTTATACCGGAGCACAGCATGCCGACCGAAATTCGCGTCAATACCTACGAAAATGACTGGCAGGACCAACCAAAGGTGCTGGCTTTCCGCGATGGCACTTCCGTCATCATGTGGCGCTCGTTCCATTTCGATACTGATACCTATTACATTGGCGCGCAACGCTTCGACCGCTATGGCAACATGACCGGTGGCGAATTCTATGTGGATTTCATTGAGGGCAGCGCCTCGGAAGTTTCAAACATCACGCTCCTGAAAGACGGCGGCTTCGTCGTCACCTTCGCCTTTTCGCCGGACGGACTGCTCGACCAGGATCAGGTTTACGCCAAGATCTACAACGCCGATTTCACGGTGCGCAAAGACTCCTTCCGCGTCGACACAATTTCTGATTTCCAATCAATCAATGCCAACGCCGCCGCCCTCGACAATGGCGGTTTCATCGTCTTCTACGACTCGGATGAAGCCCGCGCCACGCAGGACGACATCTACGCCCAACGCTATGACCGAAACGGCAACAGGATCGGCACCAATTTCCTCCTCAATACAAGAGAGCGCGACTTCGACCAGAACATTGCCGAAGTGGCACAACTGAAAAATGGCAACGCGCTCGTCCTCTGGCACAGCGAAGCAACGATCAGCGACAATACCTATAATGGACAGAACGAATTCCGCGCGACCCTCTTCTCAAAGACCGGAGCGATCATCAAATCCGACTTTCACGTCGGCATCGCGCAAGGCGGCGCGGGTGATGGCATAGACCCCTTCAACATTTGCGCGCTGAACAATGGCGGCTTTGCCATCGTGCGCTACGAAACTGAAAATCCAAAAGGCCTCGACTTCACCTACGATGTGAAACTGAAGCTCTATAACGAGCTTGGCGCAGCAACCTCGCCTGAAATCACCGTCCACGCCGCAACGCGCGGAATCATCTACGGCATGGATGTGACGCAACTGGCAACTGGCGAAATCGTCGTGATCTGGAACACGCCGGAACGATATTATCCGAGCGAGGAAATCCAGGGCCGCATTTACGATGCGTCAGGCCGCGCCTCTCACCAACCGCTTCGTCATTGCCGCACATGATGGTTACGATAGCGAAGAAATTGATATCAAGGCCCTCCCAACTGGTGGCTTCGTTGTAACCTACATGTCTGAGTTCGTCGACTTCGAGCACGACGGTATCGGTGCAAAATTCTACGGCGTTGCGACTGCAGGCAATGATGTCGCAACAGTCGACGTCACTGGCCTGCTTTATGGGTTGGGGGGCAATGACCGGTTGTTCGGCAACGCATCGAAGAACACGTTGAACGGCGGATCAGGCAGCGACACTCTCTATGGAAAAGGCGGAAACGACTATCTCCTCGGCGGATCAGGCATCGACCAGTTCGTTTTCTCGACTGCCTTGAACGCCACAAAGAATGTCGATCGCATTAGCGATTTCAGTCACGGCACCGACGAGATTGCACTTTCAGATGCAATATTTCGCAAGCTGGGAACCTCGGTGTCATCATCGGAACTGCGCATCGGCATCAAGGCCGTGGATGGCAACGACTTCATCGTCTACAACAAGGCAACCGGTGCGCTATCATATGACAGCAACGCGTCAGCAAGTGGCGGAATGATCCAGTTCGCAACACTGAAAGCGGGAACGGTTTTGAGTTTCGACGATTTCGCGGTTGTATAGTCGTCGTACAGACCAAGCCTAAATATCCGGCTGTTCCGCCTTCATCTCTTTGACCATCTGCATGATGCTGGCGAAGTTCGGGTGAATGGCAAGCGCCTGATTGAACGCCAAGAGCGCCTCACTGCGCTTTTTCTGCTCCCGGAAAATGATGCCGCGTGCCGCATAGGCACCGAAATGGCGCGGTTCAAGGTCCAGCACCTTGTCGAGATCATCAAATGCCTGCTGGTAGCGACGCATTCTGAAATACAAAGACGCACGCTTGTAATAAGCTTCGGCATAAGTCGCAGACGTCGTGACAAGATGATCCAGAATTTTCTGCGACGCATCGAACTCGTCATCGATCATCGCTGCCGTTGCCTGGCCCAAAAGCAGATCCGCAGTCGGCGAATCGGTTTTCATCCACAGCGACCAGATTCGCTCTTCGGTCAGCTTCGCGGCTTCTACATCCCCTGCCCGCAAGGTTCCGAACAACTTGTCGAGCTCTTCCGCGCGGATTTCGGCGGGCGCACGCTTGTCCAACGGCACCACGACTGTGGCTTGGTCTTCCGCTTGCTCCTGTGCAACAGCGCTATACGGCAAACCGACAAGACAAAAGGGCTGCAAGAATTCGTTTCATGCAGCCACCATATCGCCAAATCGTGCAAAAATCACGGCGCAACCTGCACCGCAAAGTCTCAGCCCTGACGGGCCTTGAAGCGCGGATTGACCTTGTTGATGATATAGACCCGGCCCTTGCGGCGGATCAGTTTGTTGGCCCGATGACGCTTCATCAAACCCTTGAGTGAATTGCGGACTTTCATATAAGCACCTGTATGGGCTATGAAGCCCGTTCAAATTTCGCCGGAACATAGTGAGGCAGTTCCAAGCTGTCAACCATTGCACCAACCAGCCTTAAATGTCCAACAATTTCGAATTTTATCTAACAGTTTCAATGTTTTGCGCAGCAATAATTCTAGGCGGCGCAATGATCCTGCAAGAGCGCCGTCCAAAAACCGACCTGCGCCCGAGTCTCATTCCCACAACCCCGGTTCTTTATGTATGCGTACTTGTTGGTGTGCTGGCAGGAATCCACGTGCTGAACCTGCTGGGTCTTCACACCGGGCGATGAAGCGCCCTCACTCCCCGTAAGGAATCCAGATATTCTTCACCTGGCAGGCACGGCGCAGATATTCGTGCCCCTGCCCCTGTTCGGCACTGGCCCAGTCGATCTGGCGATCACAACTCCACACATATTTCAGGTTTCCGGCCGATGCCTTTTCCACCATCGTGCACCCCGCAACATCCCCATGATACCAGAGTGCAGCAACTTCATCATGTTCGGCCAGTGTCTTTGCCAACTCGTCACGCGAACCCGTCACGATGTTGACGGCACCATCCGGCACATCTGACGTATCGAGGATCTGGTAAAAATCCGTCGCACTGAACGGCTGCAACTGCGACGGCACCAACACCACGCGATTGCCCATCGCCAAGACCGGCATGATCAGCGACACCATGCCGAGCAATGGTGACACATCTGGTGCAACGACGCCCATCACACCAAAAGGCTCATTCATCGCCAGTGTTGTTTGCCGTTTGGCATTGGTGGAATGCACACGGCCATCATACTTGTCGGCATGTGCGGCATAGAAGAAGATGCGCTCAAGCGATGCATCAACCTCAGCCCTCGCAGCCTTCGCCGATGCGCCAAATTGCACAAGTCGCTTCGCAAATTCCTCCGCCCGCGCCGCCAGATTTTCAGCAATAAAGTACAACACCTGCGCACGATTATGAGCCGTGGCCGCTGACCAGGCCGAAGCTTTCACCGCAGCTTCAACGGCGTTGCGAATGTCCTTGCGGTTTCCCAGTCCGGCAAGACCAAGTCCCCTGCCCTTCCCTGTCACAACTTCATAAGAATAGCCCGAGTCAGGTCGCGCCTGCTTGCCGCCAATGTAAAGCTTGGCCGTACGGTCCACGAGATCCTGCAAGTCATGTTTGAGTTCACTGGTTGGGCTGGCGAGCGGAGCATGCAAACTTGACTTCTTCGCCTCCGGCAAGTCCTTCAACCAGGTGGGTGCCAGATATTCATACAATCCTTCACGCCCGCCTTCGCGGCCAAAGCCGCTCTCCTTGTAACCACCAAAGCCCGCAGCAGCATCAAACACATTTGTGGAATTGATCCACACCACGCCTGCCTTCACCCGCACCGCAGCTTCGAGTGCCACATTGATATTCTCTGACCAGATCGACGCGGCCAGTCCGTAGCGCGTATGGTTCGCCAACATCGCCGCCTCATCCGGCGTGCGGAATGTCATCGCCGCAACCACCGGTCCGAATATCTCCTGTTGCATGACAGTGGATGACGGTTCGACATTGGTGAACAGTGACGGCGCAAAATAATTGCCCTTGGTAGGCAACGCACAATTGGACTGCACCAGCGTGCCGCCTTCAGCCTCGCCTTTCTTCACCAGCCCGGTGACGCGCCGCAGCTGCACCGGATCAACCAGCGGCCCCATGTCGATCGATTTGTCGAGCGGGTCGCCAATCCGCAGCATGTTCATCCGTGCAGAGAGCTTGGCGATGAAGCGGTCGTAAACACCTTCCTGCACCAGAAGCCGCGTGCCGGCACAACACACCTGGCCCTGGTTGAACCACACGGCATCGACAACACCTTCGACCGCACCGTCGATATCCGCATCATCAAAGACGATGAACGGCGACTTGCCGCCAAGTTCCAGAGAAAGCTTCTTGCCAGTGCCAGCCGTCTGTACACGGATCAATCTGCCAACCTCGGTCGATCCGGTGAATGCGATCTTGTCAACACCCTTGTGCGCCACAAGCGCTGCACCCGTATCACCATCACCTGTAACAATGTTGACGACACCAGGCGGCAATCCGGCTTCCGAACAGATCTCGGCAAAGGCAAGGGCTGTGAGCGGCGTAAACTCGGCAGGCTTCAACACAACGGTGTTTCCAGCCGCAAGGGCCGGTGCAATCTTCCACGCCAGCATCAGCAAGGGAAAATTCCACGGAATGATCTGCCCGCACACACCGACAGGTCCGTAGCCTTTGAATTCGGTATCCAACAGCTGTGCCCAGCCAGCGTGATGATAAAAATGTCGGGCCACCAGGGGAATATCAATGTCGCGGCTCTCGCGGATGGTCTTGCCATTGTCCATCGTTTCAAGCACCGCGAGAAACCGTTCACGCTTCTGGATAGTCCGCGCCACGGCATAAAGATGTTTCGCGCGTTGATGCCCCGAAAGCTTGGACCAGCTCTTGAAAGCCCTGCGCGCCGCAGCCACAGCAGCATCGACGTCCCCTGCAGTGCCCTGCACCACGCGCCCCATCACATCACCGGTTGCAGGATTGCTCACGTCAATCCATTTTGCCGTTTTGTATTGATTATAGTGCCCACCAATGAAATGCCCGAAGCCATCCTTGTGCGCGGCCAGCCACTCCTTCACATGCGAATTGGATTCCGGTGCCGTGCCATAATCCATCGTTTCCAAAACGTCAGTAACACTTGGCATGGGTTATCCTCAGGCGACAGGGTGATGTGACAGCGCCGCATAGCGCCCGGTGACAAAATGTTCGAGCTGGCGTTCGATATCGGCCAGCATGGAAGACGCTCCAAAACGGAACAGGTCTGGCTCCAGCCAGCGCCGTCCCAATTCTTCCTTCATCAATATCTGCCAGGCCATCGCATCCTTTGCGGATTTCAAACCGCCGGCAGGTTTGAACCCGATCTTGAAACCGGTGAACTCACCATAATCCCTCAGTGCACGGACCATTGTCAGAGACACCGGAAGCGTGGCATTCACATCTTCCTTGCCCGTCGACGTCTTGATGAAATCCGCTCCTGCCTGCATCGCCACCATTGATGCCTTGTAAACATTGCGCAACGTCTTGAGATCACCAGTGGCAAGAATGGCTTTCAGATGTGCCGACCCGCAAGCCTCGCGCATCGCCGCAATTTCTTCATAAAGAGCGGGCCAGTCCTGCGTCAGCACCTGCGCGCGATGAATGACGATGTCGATCTCCTCAGCGCCCTGCTCCACAGCCCACTTGATTTCAGAGAGACGAATGGCAAGTGGTGTCAGCCCCGCCGGAAAGCCCGTGGCAACGGATGCAACAGGAATGCCCGAACCACGCAGCGCCTTCACCGCATGCGGCACCATCGAAGGATAGACACAAACCGCGCCAACTCTCGGCATCGCAGCAAGACCAAGTGATACAGCAATGTCCTCACGCAATGGCATGCGCGCCTTGGCACAGAGACGATGCACACGGCCCGGCGTGTCATCCCCGGCAAGCGTTGTCAGATCGATGCAGGTCAGCGCCTTTACCAGCCACGCCGCCTGATATTCCTTCTTCACGCTGCGCCGCGTTGTCAGCGTGGCAGCACGGCGCTCCGCAGCGGATGTATTCACCTGATGCCCTTCAAACCACTCGGGCGTAAGCTTCACACCCGCATTACGCGTCATGTTTGATTGATCATGAAGGTTCATCTGTTACGCAACTTTCCTTCCAGCAGGTCCAGTATTGTCCCCGCTGCACTTGTCACTGGCGTTCCCGGCCCAAAAACCGCCGACACACCACGCTCCATAAGATAGTCGTAATCAGCCCGTGGAACAACGCCACCACAAACGACAATGATATGCGTTGCACCTTTCGCCCGCAATGCATCTACCAGCTGTGGCAACAATGTCTTGTGTCCCGCAGCCAGCGACGAAACGCCAACAACCTGAACCTTTTCATCAACAGCCAACGCCGCAGCTTCATCCGGCATCTGGAACAAGGGCCCTGCAACCACTTCAAAACCAGCATCAAGAAATGCCGAAGCCACGACTTTTGAACCGCGGTCATGGCCATCTTGCCCCAGCTTGGCAATCAGCACGCGCGGTCGCACTTTCAATGCGCGGATCCTGGCCTTCAACGCCTTGTATTCAGGCTCATCACGCAAAACCGCATCATAGATTTCGGTGACAACTTCCGGCACGGCAGCGTGATCATTGAACACCCTGCGCATCGCATCCGACACTTCCCCGACAGTCGCACGCACCCGCATGCACTCAACCGCTGCGGCAAGCAGATTTCCACTCCCGTGCGCTGCAATTTCCAGCGCCTGCAATGCAGCGGTAACCTTGTCATCATTCCTGTCGCGCTTGACCTGTTGCAGGCGCTTGATCTGCGATTTCCGCACCGCTGCATTGTCGATTTCGCGTGTTGTGATTGGCACTTCGTCGTCCAGCTGGAATTTGTTGACGCCAACAATCACCGTGTCACCGCGTTCAATCATCGCCTGCCGTCGCGTTGCAGCTTCCTCGATCATCCGTTTCGGCCAACCATCTGCAACAGCCTTGGTCATGCCACCCTTGGACTCAACCTGCTCCATCAGGTTCCAGGCCGCATCAACCAGGTCATTGGTCAGGCTCTCGACATAATAAGACCCCGCCAGCGGATCGATGACTTTGGTGATGCCGGTCTCATGCTCCAGCACCAGCTGCGTGTTCCGCGCCAGCCGCGCCGCGATTTCAGTTGGCAGTGCAATCGCTTCATCAAATGAATTTGTATGCAGCGACTGGGTGCCGCCAAGCACCGCCGCCATCGCTTCGAACGACGTCCGGATGATATTGGTGTAAGGATCCTGTTCCTGCAGCGACACGCCGGACGTTTGGCAATGCGTGCGCAGCATGCTCGACTCTGGCTTCTTGGGCTTGAACTCCGCCATCACCCGCGACCACAGCAAACGCGCAGCCCTAAGCTTCGCCGCTTCCATGAAGAAGTTCATGCCAATCGCAAAGAAGAATGACAGCCGTCCCGCAAAATTATCGACATCAAGTCCGCGCGCGATGGCAGAGCGTACATATTCGCGCCCGTCAGCCAATGTGAACGCCAGCTCCTGCACCAGCGTCGCACCTGCCTCGTGAATGTGATAGCCTGAGATCGAGATCGAATTGAACTTGGGCATTTCGCGCGACGTGTAATCGATGATGTCAGCAACAATCCGCATCGATGGTTCGGGCGGATATATGTATGTGTTGCGCACCATGAATTCCTTGAGAATGTCATTCTGGATCGTGCCCGAAAGTGCAGCGCACGAAACACCCTGCTCTTCACCGGCAACAATGAATGCCGCAAGAACCGGAATGACCGCACCATTCATCGTCATCGACACGGACATGTCTTGCAAGGGAATATCCCGGAACAGGATCTTCATGTCTTCAACTGTGTCAATGGCCACGCCAGCCTTGCCCACATCGCCTTCAACACGAAGATGATCAGAATCAAATCCCCGATGTGTCGCAAGATCAAACGCCACCGACAATCCGCGCTGTCCGGCAGCCAACCCCTTTTTGAAGAAGGCGTTGGTTTCTTCCGCTGTCGAAAAACCTGCATATTGCCGTATCGTCCACGGTCGGCCTGCATACATCGTCGCGCGTGGGCCCCGCACAAAGGGGGCGAATCCTGGCATCGAATTCAGATGCGCAAGTTTGGTGACATCAGCCGATGTATAGAGCGGCTTCACCCATATGCCTTCAACTGTCTCCCACACCAAGGTTTCAGGCGACCGCTTTAATTCTGCCTCGGCCCGCTTGAACCAGTCTGCATAAGCCGGGTCGCTCATTCGAACTCCATGATCAATTCATCCACGGCAAGGCTCGCACCCACCGCAGCTGCTACACGCTTCACCTTGGCTGAACGTTCCGCACGCAGCACATTTTCCATTTTCATCGCTTCAACAACAGCAAGCGTTTGCCCGGCCTCAACCATGTCCCCGGCCAAAACCGAAATCGAACGCACCACACCTGGCATCGGACACAAGAGGAACCGCGACATGTCCTTCGGAATTTTTTTCGGCATCAGCTTGGAAAGTTCCGCAACCCGTGGGCTTCGCACATTCAGCAAGACGTCCATCCCGCGTCGCCGCAGGCGAATGGCCGATCCCACGAGATTTATCTTCGCTGTGACCTCCAATGCCCCAATGCGGAAAGTGCCAAGCGACGCTCCCGGTGTCCAGCCACTGTCAACAAAAGTTGGCCCCTGCCCGGCAACTGAAATGCCCATGCCGCCATTCTCGCGCACGACCTTCACCGGCACCGCGCGCCCATTCGTCGAGACGATCCACTCCTCGGAAATGATGCGCTTGTGGTTTTCCATCGTTCCACTGATGTCTGCCCCGCGCACAGTACGCTTCACATGAATGAAAGCGGCAATCACCGCCAATTGATGAAATGCATCATCTTCCGGCGTTACCCCGCTGAATCCATTTGGAAATTCATCCGCAATGAAGGCCGTGGAAAGATCACCACGGCGAAACCGCTCCATCTCCATGACGGCCGCAACAAACGGCAAATTATGGCCAACCCCTTCCACTTCGAACACGTCAAGCGCTTCAGCCATGGCATCGATGGCAGCATCGCGGCTTTTGCCCCACGTGCAAAGTTTAGCAATCATCGGGTCATAATGGATCGATATGTCACCGCCCTCCACCACACCGGTATCATTGCGAATGGCAATGTCATTGCCTTGTTCCGCAGGCGGACGATATCGCGTCAATCGCCCAACCGAGGGCAGGAAGTTGCGATAAGGATCTTCCGCATAGAGCCGAGATTCAATCGCCCAGCCATTGCGCTTCACATCCTTCTGCTGCAACGGCAGCTTCTCGCCAGCCGCCACGCGGATCATCAGTTCAACAAGATCAAGCCCGGTGATCAACTCAGTCACCGGATGCTCAACCTGCAACCGCGTATTCATTTCGAGAAAATAAAAGTTGCGCTTTCCATCGACGATGAATTCGACAGTGCCTGCGGAAAAATATCCAACAGCCTTGGCCAGCGCCACGGCTTGCTCTCCCATGGCCTTGCGGGTTTCTTCGTCAAGAAACGGTGACGGTGCTTCCTCGATGACTTTCTGGTTGCGCCGCTGGATGGAGCACTCGCGTTCACCGAGATACAATAAGGTCCCATGCTGGTCACCCATCACCTGGATTTCAATGTGGCGCGGCTGTTCAATGAACTTTTCGATGAAAATGCGATCATCGCCAAACGATGATCGTGCCTCGCTTTGCGCAAGCGTAAATCCCTCGCGTGCCTGCGCCGCGTCATAGGCAACGCGCATGCCCTTGCCCCCACCACCAGCGGAGGCCTTGATCATCACAGGAAACCCAATTGCTTCCGAAATCCTGGACGCATGCTCTGCATCCGTGATCAGGTCGTTGTTGCCTGGCACAGTATTGACCTTGGCCCTGGCGGCAAGCTTCTTCGATTCAATCTTGTCACCCATCGCGGCAATCGCACCAACGGGCGGCCCAATGAACGCAACGCCGTTCTCCGCAAGAGCTTCGGCGAACGCTGCATTTTCTGATAGGAAACCATAGCCCGGATGCACAGCGTCTGCACCAGTTTGCTTGATCGCGGCAACCACATTGTCGATATTGAGATAGGATTCGCGAGACGCCGCTGGCCCAATCCGCACTGCTTCATCCGCTATGCGCACGTGCAAGGCATCGCGATCCGCATCTGAATAGACGGCGACGGTGGCAATACCCATCCGCTTTGCTGTTTTCATGACTCGGCAGGCAATCTCGCCGCGGTTTGCAATGAGGATTTTCTTAAACATGGCGCACGCCTATTTCCTGCCCCGCTTGCGGGGGGAAGTGGCACTGCAAAGCAGTGACGGTGAGGGCCTGCACAAAACTTGCCCGCTCTGCCTCGCAAAGGCTCGGCACCTCTCCCGCAAGCGGGAGAGGAATTTCTACAGCGGCATCGTGTCGTGTTTCTTCCACGGTGTCTCCACATGTTTCTTGCGCAACGCAGCAAAGGCGCGTGCAATTCTTTTGCGTGATGAATGCGGCATGATCACATCATCAATGAACCCGCGTTCAGCCGCGACAAACGGATTGGCAAAGCGGTCAGTATAGTCTTTTGTGCGTGCCGCGATTTTCTCCGGATTGCCAAGTTCGTTGCGATAGAGGATTTCGGTCGCACCCTTCGCACCCATCACCGCAATTTCGGCAGTGGGCCAGGCATAATTGACATCAGCGCCGATATGTTTTGACGCCATCACGTCATAGGCACCCCCATAGGCCTTGCGCGTGATCAGTGTCACCATCGGTACAGTCGCTTGCGAATAGGCGAACAGGAGTTTTGCGCCATGCTTGATGACGCCGTTGTGCTCCTGCGCAACACCCGGAAGAAAGCCCGGCACATCAACCAGTGTCAGAATCGGAATGTTGAATGCATCGCAGAACCGCACGAAGCGCGCCGCCTTGCGCGACGAGTCAATATCAAGAACGCCGGCCAGAACCATTGGCTGGTTGGCCACAACGCCAATCGTCTGCCCTTCGATGCGAATGTAACTCGTAATGATGTTGCGTGCGAAGTCAGGCTGCACCTCAAACACATCACCTTCATCCGCGATAGACTCGATCAGTTCTTTGATGTTGTAAGGCTTCGTCGGAGAATCCGGAATGAGTGTGTCGAGAGCATAGTCCAGTCGTTCTGGATCATCATGAAATGGCCGCACCGGAACACCATCGTGATTGTTCAGCGGCAGAAAATCAAACAGCCGCCGCACCTCTTCCAGAGTCTCCACGTCATTGTCAAAGGCGCAATCTGCAACCGATGATTTCTTGGTATGCGTATCAGCACCGCCGAGCTCTTCCGCCGTCACGATTTCATGTGTCACTGTCTTCAAGACATCGGGGCCCGTGACGAACATGTAGGATGTGTCGCGCACCATGAAAATGAAATCTGTCATTGCCGGAGAATAGACAGCACCCCCTGCGCATGGTCCCATGATGACCGAAATCTGCGGCACCACGCCGGACGCCTGCACATTGCGTTTGAACACATCCGCATAGCCCGCAAGAGAATCGACCCCTTCCTGGATGCGGGCACCTCCGGAGTCATTGAGGCCGATCACCGGAGCGCCAGCCTTCACTGCAAGATCCATGATCTTGCAGATCTTCTTCGCATGTGTCTCTGAAAGTGACCCGCCAAGCACTGTGAAGTCTTGAGAAAATACATAGACCATGCGGCCATTGATCGTGCCCCAGCCGGTGACCACGCCGTCACCCGGAACCTTTTGCTGGTCCATGCCGAACTCGGTGGCACGATGCGTGACGAACATGTCGAATTCTTCAAACGATCCTTCGTCGAGCAAAACCTCCAGCCGCTCGCGCGCCGTCAGTTTGCCCTTGGCATGTTGTGCTGCAATACGTTTTTCACCGCCACCAAGCCGCGCTTCCGCTCGCTTTGCTTCAAGCTTGTTCAGAATTTCCAGCATGGATCAGCTTCTACGCCGCAACAAGTTGCTTCACCAATGCGTCAATCATGCGCGGCAAATCATATGGGAACCGCGCCGTAATCAAATTGCCATCGACAACGCAAGGCTCATCGATCACGGTGGCCCCCGCATTCTCCAGATCGATCTGGATGTTCCACACGGCAGTCGCTTTTTTGCCCTTGAGCATTTTGGCCGACACCATCACCCACGGCCCGTGACAAATTCCACAAGTCGGTTTTCCCGCCGCATGCATGTCGCGCGTGAAGCTTTGTGCATCCTTGTCCGCACGCAGGAAGTCCGGGTTCCAGCAGCCACCCGGCAAGATCACCGCATCGTAGTCAGAAACCTTCGCCTCATCGAGATAGCAATCAATCGGCAGCCACCCTGCATTTTCCATCAGCCTTATGGCCAGCACATGTGTCTTTGCCATCGGTGGAAACCGCAAGCCCAGCGTTGCCGGAAACTCTCCGACGCGTGGTGCAACAATATGCACAATTGCTCCATGCTCGCGCAGCCAGTTCATCGACCCGACGATCTCGACCTCTTCAACCCCATTGGTGCAGCAGATTGCCACCTTCTTGCCCTTGAGCAATTCGGGATTGGAGGGAGGGTCGAAAAGAAAGTGGTGCAATTCCCGGTTCAATTGACCATCGGCAGTCGCCAGAAGTTCGGTCGAAATTGACGGAACCGGCGAAGCCGACATGAATTGCTGCATGCGGTGCAGGATGGCTTCACTGGCAGCGCTGGAAGAAACCGGCTTGTTCATCTCAATTCCCCTTGCTCACGGTTGAATTTGCTGCATTTAATGTCCCAGTTTTACAGCGCGTCGTCTACACAAAACATTGCCCGAAGGTATTCCTCATGAAATACGGTTTCAATATGCTTTTGTGGTCATCCCACATCACCCGCAGGCACCTGCCCATAATCAGGGCGCTCAAGCAGGCCGGATACGACGGTGTCGAAATTCCGGTTTTTGAGGGCATCCCCGCGCATTACGCCTGGCTCGGCGAGGAACTGGACAAGCTCGGACTCGCTTGCACGACGGTCAGTGTGCTTGGGCCCGGCCATAACCCGCTGTCTTCCGACAAGGCCCAGCAGAAAGCAGCTCTCGACCGCGCCAAATGGGTCATCGATTGCAATGCGGCCCTCGGTTCTTCCATCATTGGCGGTCCCATGCATTCCGAAATCGGCGCGTTCACCGGCAGCGGCGCAACCAAACAAGAACGCAACAGAGCCATTTCATTTCACCGCAAGGCAGGCGACTATGCAGCGCAAGAAGAATATACGTTTCGCCATCGAGGCCTTGAACCGCTTTGAATGCTATCTGGTAAATACCATGGAACAATTGGCCGATTATCTGGACGAAGTGGATCACCCCGCGATCAAGGCAATGTACGACACATTTCACGCCAACATCGAGGAGAAGGACCCAGTCGCCGCGATCAAGACCATCCATCGCCACATGATCCACGTCCACATATCTGAAAGTGACCGCGGCACGCCGGGCCGGGGCCACGTGCCTTGGGATGCAACCTACAAAGCCTTGAAGGCTGCCAAATACGATGGCTGGATGACCATCGAAGCCTTTGGCCGCGCCTTGCCCGCCCTCGCCGCCGCCACAAGGGTCTGGCGCGACTTTTTCCCCAACCGTGAACAGGTCTATCGCGAAGGTGTCAGGAACATGAAGCAAGGCTGGGCCAGGGCGAAATGAAGCCCGTCTACGTCATCGGCACTTTCGACACCAAAGCCGCCGAGCTCGTCTATGCCGCGTCAATGGTGCGCCGCGCTGGCGCAACCGCAATCACCTTGGATATTTCGACCACACCAAGCACGGCGAAAGTTGATGTAACCGCTGCTGAAATCGCGCGTTGTCATCCCGCAGGGGAGGGTGCGGTATTGGGCGTGAATGACCGCGGCAAAGCTGTAACAGGCATGGCAGAAGCACTTACCCATTACCTCCTGCAACGACGTGACATCGGCGCCGTCCTTGGCCTTGGCGGATCAGGCAACACATCAATCGTCACCGCAGCGTTGCGTGCCTTGCCCGTCGGCATACCCAAGATCATGGTATCGACCCTAGCCTCTGGCAATGTCGCTCCCTTCGTCGGCCCAAGCGACATCATGATGATGCATTCTGTTGCTGATATCGCGGGCCTCAACGACATTACCCGCATCGTGATCGGCAACGCCGCTCATGCTGCCGCCGGTATGGCATCGAACCAGGTGCCGCGCGAACCCTCGACCAAGCGCCCCATCGGCCTCACCATGTTCGGCGTCACCACACAAGCCGTCACACACATAAGGCAATTGCTTGACGCCGACAATGAATGTTTCGTGTTCCACGCCACGGGAACAGGCGGGCAGTGCTTCGAAAAACTGATCGATTCAGGTTTTCTCAAAGCCGCCATCGACCTGACCACAACCGAAGTGGCCGATTACCTGTTCGGCGGTACCCTGCCCTGCACCGCTGATCGTTTTGGATCGATCATCCGCCAGAAGATTCCCTATGTCGGCTCTGTCGGCGCGCTTGACATGGTCAACTTCGGCCCCCGCGCCACAGTTCCCCCGAAGCATGACCAACGAAACCTCTACATCCACAACCCGGTTGTCACCTTGATGCGCACAACGCCGGAAGAAAACCGCGCCATTGGCACGTGGATTGTCGACCGCCTGAACCAGATGCAAGGCCCGGTACGATTCCTGCTGCCATTAGATGGTGTGTCCGCAGTTGATGCAGCCGGGCAACCTTTCCATGATGCGGAAGCAGACGAGGCATTATTCGCTGCAATCCGGGTTGGCTGGAAGAGTGCTGCCAATCGCAAACTTGTCGAGGTCGACGCCCATATCAACGACGAGCTTTTTGCAAAAGCTGTCACTCAAGAATTCAACGCCATCACAGGATGAGATATGCCCCGCATTGATCGCAAGACGCTCCTCGCAAAATTCCAACGCATGATTGAGCACCGCCAGCCCATCGTGGGTGGTGGCGCGGGCACCGGCCTTTCCGCGAAATGCGAAGAGGCTGGCGGCATCGACCTCATTGTGATTTACAATTCCGGCCGCTATCGCATGGCAGGACGCGGTTCCCTTGCGGGCCTCCTCGCTTACGGCAATGCCAACGATATCGTTCTCGAAATGGCACACGAGGTTTTACCAGTGGTAAAACGCACCCCCGTTCTGGCTGGCGTAAATGGCACTGACCCCTTCATGATCCGCGATCACTTTCTCGATCAATTGAAGGCGCTGGGCTTCTCTGGCATCCAGAATTTCCCGACGGTCGGCCTATTCGATGGCGTGTTCCGCAGCAATCTCGAAGAAACCGGAATGGGCTACGGACTGGAAATCGATCTCGTAAAAGCCGCCAACGAAAAAGACATGCTGACAACGCCCTATGTCTTCTCTGCCGATGAAGCCGCAGCCATGACGAAAGCTGGCGCTGACATCATCGTCGCCCATATGGGCCTCACCACCGGAGGTGCCATCGGCGCGGAGACCGCTGTCAAACTGCAAGACTGTCCGGCCATCATCGATGCTTGGGCCGAAGCCGCGCGCAAGGTACGCAAGGACGTGATCGTTCTCTGCCACGGTGGCCCGATATCATCACCAACTGACGCTGAATATGTGTTGAAGAATGCCAAGGGCATCAATGGATTTTACGGCGCAAGTTCCATGGAACGCCTGCCCAGCGAAATCGCCCTGACCAACCAGACCAAAGCCTTTAAATCGATCGCGTTCTAGGAGTAAAAAATGGCCAAAGCCTACGCCAGCATCATCCTGAAAGCCCCGGTGCAGACCGTCTGGGCCTACATCCGCGACTTCAATGGCCTGCCAAAATGGGCACCGGCTATTGCCAAATCAAAAATCGAAGGTGGCCTTGATGCCGATGTCGTCGGCTGCATACGATCATTTCATACCCATGATGGAACCCACATCCGCGAGCGCCTGTTGCGCCTCGACGATGCGCGCCGCATCATCATCTACAATTTCGAAAAACCTGCATTCCCGGTAAGAAACTACATCGCCACGCTGCGCCTCCTTCCGGTGACACACACCAACGAAACCTTCGCGCAATGGAGTGCGACATTCGATGAAGCCGCAGGCGACGAAGGGAAATATGAGAAACACATTTCGCAAGACGTCTTCACTAAGAACCTGTCCAACATCTCCAAACTCATCGCCGCAAAAAAGCTTCCAGCCGCCGAAGCGCCACTTTGGAAAGGCGGTCAACCCAATAAGGTGTGGACATCGCGTCACATGAAAGTGCCTGTTGATGACGTGTGGAGCACCATGCGCAATTTCGCCGGCATGGGGGCATGGCACGGCGACATCACCAAGATGCACATGCTGAAACGTGCACGGCCCGACAAGGTATCAGGGACGCGTGATTTCTATTTCGGCGATGGCCATCTGAACGAAGAGCTGTTGCATATGTGCGACATCACGCGCTCGTTTTCATATCGCATCACCGACTGCGAAATCCCCTGGCTCAACTATGTATCAGGCCCCCGCCTCTGGCCTGTCACCGCGACCAACACCACCTTCGGATCTTGGACCGGCGACTGGGACGCCAGTCGGCAGGACGATCTCATACTCATCCCCCGCACCGAACAGAATGTCTATCAACGAGGTTTCGCCGAATTGGAAACGCTGATCAAGAAGCGCGGGAAGTAGTGCAAGGATCAATCCGTGTGAAACACTTCAGGCACGTCCGCCCACCATTCGCCCACCTTGCGTGTTGCAAGCGGCACCTGCATCGGATCGGTGATGTCCCACCACTCCTGCATGCGCGGCGCAGATTTGATCTCTTCCATGTCGCGCGCATAATCCGTGCCGTGATATTCCCAGTATGAAATGAGCAGGTTCTCTGGCTCTTTCAAAAAGATGCTGTAATTTTTTACATTGCTCTCGGCAATCGCCGCAAGGATTTCCGGCCACACCGCCGCATGCATGCGCTTGTACTCGTCAATGATTTCCGGCTTGATGCTGATGACCCGGCACATTCTTTTCATTGCCTTCTCCGTTTTGTTGGAGGAATAATTCCTGAAAATAGAGGAGGCTGCAATGACCGAATGGAACTCACGATTTAGCCTGGCTGGCAAGCGCGCGCTGGTGACAGGCGCCACCAAAGGCATTGGTCTCGAAACCTGCAAGGTGCTGGCTGATGCCGGTGCCGATATTGCAGCCGTCGGCCGCGACGTACAAGGCCTCAAGGAAGTAGCCGCCGCAATTGCCAAGGCAGGCAGAAAATGCGTGTCTATTCAAGCTGATATGGCAAAAATTGAAGACATTGCACGAACTGCGAAAGAGGGGATCGCAGGTCTCGGCCAGATCGACATTCTGGTCAATAACGCCGGAATCGCCTTGATTGATCCGCTCCTCAAGGCGACAGCTGAAGACTGGGACATGACCATGGCCGTAAACCTGCGCGCGCCCTTTCTTCTGGCGCGCGAAGTCGTGCCTGGAATGATCAAACGCAAGCAGGGCAAGATCATCAACATTTCGTCCCAGGCAGGGGTCGTCGGCCTCGAAGGCCATGGCGCCTATGCGGCATCCAAAGGCGGCCTCAACATGCTGACAAAAGTCATGACGGTCGAATGGGCAATGCACAATATCCAGGTCAATTCCGTCTGCCCGACAGTGATTCTCACACCAATGGGGGAACAGGTCTGGGGCCAACCTGAAAAAGGCGATCCCATGAAAGCCAAGATCCCCGCCGCCCGCTTCGGCAAACCCATCGAAGTTGCTGATCTGGTCCTGTTCCTCGCCTCGTCGGCCTCAGACCTGATCAACGGCCAGGACATCTTGATCGACGGCGGTTACACAGCTGTATGAGCAGGTTGTTCTACATCTCTCACCCACAAGTCAAAATCGACCCCGCTATTGCGGTTCCGGAGTGGAGCCTCTCTGAATTCGGCCAATCGCGCGCGCAAACGGCAGCGAGATCCCCAAACCTTGCATATGTCAGGTCGCTCTATTCATCCACCGAACGCAAGGCAATCGAAACAGCGGATATTTTTGCGCACGAATTGAACTTGGAAATTGTCATCCGCGACGGCATCCATGAGAACAACCGCAGCGCCACAGGCTTCGTGCCTCCACAGGAGTTTGAAGACCTCGCCAATGCCTTCTTCGCCAACCCGTACGAAAGCATTCGTGGCTGGGAACGCGCCGTCGACGCGCAGAAGAGAATCGTGGAAGGCGTGGAAAAGATCATCGCCGGAGCACCAATCGGTGACATTATTGTAACTGGCCACGGGGGCGTAGGCACCCTGCTATTCTGCAACACCAGTGGCCGACCAATAACGCGCCAGAATGATCAGCCCGCAGGTGGCGGAAATTTCTTCGTCATCGACACAATCTCAAAATCGGCAACCCACGGATGGCGCAGGATGGAAGAGATTTAACACCTTACTTGCCGCCCTGGCTCTCGGAAGCCTTGGGCATGGCTGTCGACAATGATTGGAATGGGTTTGGACGCACCGGGCGCTTTGGTTTGCCTTTTGGCATCGGCAGCAGGCCTTCGCGTTGCGCCTTCTTGCGGTCCATCTTCTTGGAGCGGCGAATGGCTTCTGCGTGTTCGCGCACCCGCTTTTCGGATGGTTTTTCGAAGAATTCCGCTTGTTTCAATTGCCGGAAAATACCTTCGCGCTGCATGCGCTTCTTGAGAACGCGCAAAGCCTGCTCGACGTTATTGTCACGGACCATGATTTTCATGCGGGAATTTTCTCCAAGATGCAAAAAACTAAAGCCGCGTTCGGGTTATTGAACGCGGCTCGCAAAAGGCACTCGACTTCGCTCTGCCGTCCCCAGTACATCCGTGGGTTACGGCCGGAAAAGAATGCCCGATGTGTCGCAGCGCTGCCCGAAGGCTACGCTGCGAAATTTATTAGAGTGCTTTCAGCTGATCAGCCGAGGACTTGCCAGAACGCTTGTCCTTGGCGATTTCGAAGGAAACTTTCTGACCTTCGTTGAGCCCGTTCATGCCTGCGCGTTCAACTGCGCTGATGTGAACGAATACGTCTGGGCCGCCCGCTTCCGGCTGGATAAATCCGAAGCCTTTTTGAGCGTTGAACCACTTGACTGTGCCTGTTGCCATTACGTGTATGCCTTATAGATATTTAGTGTGTTTTGGCACCAGCCACTTCCGTGAATGGCACCGCTTGTCGATGTTCTGGAGTATATGGAGAGGCTGGAGCACCTTGTTAGGGGGGCGGGGGCCGAGCCAAATGGCCGAAACACGAATAAAGCTATGTAGGCGCACCTTTCGCAACTTGCAAGCTATTCCGGAATTATTTTCGGGCCCGAGCCCCGGCCAGCGTCTTTTGCCTAAAACACGTTTAAAATTCAGTAGGTAGCGCGCCCACCGGAGGCATCAAATACCGCACCGGTTGAGAACGAACACTCCTCGCTCGCCAGCCAGCAGCACAAACTGGCAATTTCATCCACGGTTCCAAGCCGCCCTTTGGGGATTTTCGAGAGCATGAAGTCAATATGGCTCTGCGGTAGTTGATTGAGGATCGGCGTCGAGACGGCAGCAGGTGTAACTGTATTGGCGGTGATATTGTACTTCGCATATTCCTTCGCCAGCGACTTGGTGAACCCGATCACGCCGGCCTTGGAGGCGGAATAAGCCGAGGCATTGGGGTTCCCCTCCTTGCCTGCAATCGAAGCAATGTTGACAATCCGCCCGTAGTTCTGCGCCACCATGTGCGGCAGCACCGCACGGTTTGTATAGAACGTGCCATTGAGATTGATCGCAATCGTCTTGTGCCACTGGTCCATCGGAACCTCGATGACCGTCGCGGTCGGCCCGGCAATGCCGGCACTGTTGACCAGTATGTCAATGCCGCCAAGTTGTTTCATGGTTTGCGCAGCAGCACTTTGCACCGACTCCCAATCGGCAATGTCGGTCTTGATGCCGCCATTCATGTCCCAGATGGCAACCCTGCCACCCTCGGCCGCAATCCGCTTTGCGATAGCCTCGCCGATGCCGGAAAGCCCGCCTGTCACCACAGCCCTGCGCCCTGCGAACCTCATGACTTGCGCCCCCTCATCCAGATCAGCCCCGCAAGTACTGCCGCGACAACCGCAACACTTTGCGTGAAGGGATGCGCCCAGAATTTCGGCGCATTCAGCATGGCCTTGCCTGTCACTGTGTTGGGATCAGGCGGCTTGAGGAAGAATACGCCAAACAAATGCGCTGCAACGATGGACACCAGCAATGTGATGCAAAAGATCATCGCCACCACCATCGCAACCGTGACGAGGCTGCGCACAGGAACACCGGACTGCGCCATCGGCAACAAATTGTTGATAAGCCCCGCCAGCACCACCATGATACAGCCTATTGTAAACAGCGTGAGGCTGAACGGCTGAAAAATCATCAGCAGCGCCAGAATGCCAAACCCGATGATGGAATATTCAAGCCGCAAGGCTGCGTCCCGGTTCATGCCCGCACCGCCTTCCCGTCATCGCTGAACACATGCGTTTGCGCCGGATCAGGCACCAGATGCAGGGCCTCGCCAACTTTCACACGCTTCTCACGCGGCACAACAACCCGGATGTCACCACCTGTTTGCGTACGTGCATGCACCAGGGTTTCAGCCCCCATCGGCTCGATCAGTTCCGCCATCGCATCAATTGTATCTTTCGTGTCTTTACCGGTGACGCTGAAGGCGCGTGGTCTTATGCCAATTGTCACTTTGCCCGGCTTATGCTGCGAAACAGCCGCATTGACGCCTATATCCACACTCTGGCCGGCAAACGACATGCTTGCCTTCCCGTTCTTGAACCCTGTGTAGTCTGCCTCGATCAGGTTCATTTGCGGCGTTCCGATGAAACTCCCGACAAAGACATTTGCTGGCCTGGCAAAGACTTCATGCGGGCTGCCTACTTGCTCGATGACGCCATCTTTCATGATCGCAATCCGGTCTGCCATGGTCAGTGCTTCCAGCTGGTCATGCGTAACGATGACCGTCGCCTTGGACAGATTGGCCAGCACCTGCTTGATTTGCCCGCGCATGGAATGCCGCAACTCGACGTCGAGTCGCGACAGCGGTTCATCGAACAGGAAACAATTGGGGTCACGCACAATGGCGCGCGCCACCGCAATGCGTTGCTTCTCGCCTTCTGACACTTGGCCCGGCAAACGGTCCAGCACATTGCGCAAATGCAGAATGTCGGCAACCGCATGGACGCGCGCCTCCATCTCCGCCTTGCTGATGTTTTCGTGATGCAACGGCATCGCAATGTTCTGGCCAATGGAGAGCGCCGGATAAAGCGCATAGAACTGGAACACCATGGCAATGTCGCGCTTCTCTGGAGGCAATGCATTCATGTTCTGCCCGGCAATGATCACATCACCAGACGTCACGCGTTCGAGGCCCGCAATCATGCGCAACGTCGTCGTCTTGCCGCATCCAGATGGCCCGAGCAGGCAAACAACCTCTCCCGCCTTCACCGAAAGGTCAGCGTCCTTCACCGCGGTGAAATCACCGAACCTCTTGGTTATTTTTCTGATTTCAATGGTCGACATTATTTCTTCACCGTCCCGAACGTGACGCCCCGCAATAGATGGTCCTGCAGGAAAAAGGTGACGAGAAAAACAGGAATGAGAAACAGCGTTTCAATCGACGCCAGCAGGGTCCAGTCGGTGCCGCGCCCACCAGAGGAGACCGCCTGGTTCATGGCAACAGGAACAGTGCGCGTTTCCTTGCCGGACAAAAGCAGCGCGAACAGGAACTCGTTCCATGTGAGAATGAGGCCGAACACAAATGTGGCTGCAAGCCCCGCGATCACCTGCGGCAAGCTGATCTTCCAGAAGACTTTCGATTCCGATGAGCCGTCAATCCGCGCCGCATCCTCGACGTCAGTTGAAAGTTCATCGAAGAAGCTTTTCATCATCCAGATGGTGAAAGCCAGGTTGAACGCCGTGTAAAGCAGGATGATGCCGATATAGGAGCCTGACAGCCCGGCAGCCCTGAACATCAGGATCACCGGAATGATCACAACGATTGCCGGCAACATGCGTGTCGTCAGAATGATGAAAAGATAAGTGTCATTGCCCTTCAGCGGATAGCGCGAAAAACCATAGGCCGCGAGTGTTCCGATAATGAGCGCCAGCAAAACCGACACAGTGGCAATCATGATCGAATTGAAGAAGTAAAGCTTGAAGCCAGTCGATTCCGGCTGCCCGCCCGGCGTCATCACCCGGTCAAACACCGACGTGAAATTCTCCAATGTCGGCGAAAACACAAAATGGTCTGGGATAAGACCGAACAGCGACGTTGGCGAAAGTGTCGGCGGTACCGACAGTGCAAGATCGGAAGGTTTCAACGCTGTGAAGATGATCATCAGGACGGGAAGAAAATAAATGAAGCTGACGACAGCCACACCCAGCGTTCGGCCCCAGCCGGCGGTGCCAACACCGGCACCACGCTTGAAAAATCCGATGCGCTCGAGGAATGGCAATGAATGAGACATGGTTACGCTTCCTGGCTGCGCCGATTGGCGAGATAAAGGTAGAGATTGGTCAACACGATCACCATGAACAGGATGATATAGGAGAGTGTCGCCCCTTCACTGGTCTTGTTCTGCTCATTGGCAATCTCGGTGATGAGATAGGCAATCGTCTTCGTATCCTGGCCACCACGGATCAGAATGTAGACAAGGTCATAGATCTTGAAGGCTTCGATTGTGCGAAATAGCAGCGCGAGCATCAACAGGCTGCGGATATAGGGAAATGTGATGGTCCAGAACTGCCGCCATTTGGAAACTCGGTCGATGGCCGCAGCTTCATAAAGGTACTTCGGAACCGACACGAGTCCGGCCAGCACCAGCAGCATCACGAACGGCGACCACATCCATGCATCGGCAAATACAATGCCAGTCATCGCACCAAGTTTGCTGTCCATGAGGATGAACTGTTGGCCTGTCATCTCGCCAATCGCATAGCTCAGAATGCCGAACGTCGGATCAAAATAATATGAGAAGAAAACCCCTGACGCGACAACGGACAGCATCATCGGCGTCAGCACCAGGATCAGCAGGTATTTCCGCAGCGGAAACTGCTTCGCAAACAACATGGCCAACAGAAATCCCACGATCATCTGTGCCGCCACCGTGCAGGCCACAAACAGGCCGGTATTGATCAGCGCGTCCCAATTGGCAGGGGCAGCAATATCGTTGGTGAGAACCTTGATGTAGTTGTTGAGGCCAACAAAGCGAATGGATTGCTGGTTCGACTGAAAGGCAAAGAACGAAAGCCCCAGCGACCACAGCAAGGGAAATATATTCATCACGAACAATACGGCAATGGCTGGCGCAACCAGCAATCCGCCATAATATTTGCGGCGATAGGCATTGACGACGAAAGCCGCAGCAACAAGGGCTGCCATGGCGGCAACGATCCAGAAGGAAGCCTTGGCGGGCAACGCGAGTAAGGCAATGATGGAAACGACCAGACCAGCGATTATCGCCAGTTTCCAGTTGTGGGCCACAGGCGTGAGCGTTGAGTGAGCAGGCAAGGAGTTGGTGGATATCAATTTGGTTTTCTTTGCATCTGATACGGATGTAACTCCCCATCATCCGTCACCCCGGCGAAAGCCGGGGCCCAGTTAAATTTCCGCGCGAGAGGAAAAACTGGGTCCCGGCCTTCGCCGGGATGACGGCGTATGGTTGAAATTTGCGCAGGCCATTCGATCTGCGCAAATGTTTTGGCAACTACTCGATCAGACCAACTTCCTTCAGCTTGTCCTGCTGGAACTTGGCGACATTGTCGAGCGTGGTCTTTGCGTCCTGCTTGCCGGTGATGGCAAGGTCGAACTGGTCCTGCTGCTGTGTCAGCAATTCAAAGAACTGCGGCACGTGCCACACGTCCTTCTGCCATTCGAGCTGCGGTGCCCAGGCGCGATTCCACGGACGGTAGGTGACATACTTCGGATCTTCGTACACGGCCTTGACCGCAGACTGACCGCCGCCGGCTGCGAACTTGTGCTGGATGTCGTTTGACAGCCACCACTTCACGAATTCGACAGCTTCCTTGATCTGTGCATCCGTCGTCCATGTTGTGAGGACGAAGGGTTGCCCACCGATGTTGGACCAGCGGCTCATCTTGCCGTCAGCGCCCATCGTGCCTGGCATCTGGCCGAACACCAGCTTGTCGGAAACCTTGGACGACTTCGGATCAAGTGAAGCTTCGCCCAAACCGATCCAGTCGATGTTCATGGCCACCTTGCCTTCACGGAACAACTGGTCCGAAACAAAGATATCCATGGTGCCGGTCTTGGCAACCGGTGGCATATACTGGATCATGCCGAGATATTTTTCGAGCGCTGCAATCGCTTGCGGCGAATTCACAACACCTTCAGCCTGGCCTTTGGGTGCCTTGGTTTCATCCCAAGTGTCTCCACCCATCTGCCAGATCAAGCCATTGATCTGCATCGACGAGAAGTCGTAACCTTTGCCTGCCTGATAAGCGATGCCGTAGAAATCATCTTCGGCAGGCTTGCCAGCGAGCATGTCACCCTTCTTGCGCTGGAAGAATTCACCAACGTTCTTGAAGTCGTCCCATGTCATCGCATCCAGCTCTTCACCGGTGCATGGCAGCTTCTTGCTGTACTTCGCCTGGAAGTTCTTCTGCTCTTCCTCATGGCAGATGATGTCAGAACGCGCGAAATTCACCAGAACGTCTGGGAACTGCGGGAAGCCATAGTAGTTTTCCGACTTGTGGGGATAGGTGGAGTAGGCATTCAAGGGATTTGGATGGATCGTCTTGAACGTTGCCATGAATTCAGGATCGGCTTCCAGAAGATCATTGATCTTGCGGAAATAGCCACCTTCGACAAAAGCACCCAGCCACTGCGAATCCGACACAATGAAATTGTACTTCTGTTCGCCCGATGTCAGCGAAGCATTGACGCGGGTGTAGAAATCGGGCCACGGAATGAAGTCGACTTCAAGCTTCACAGTGTTGCCTGACTTCGGTTTGTAAGACTCGTCAAAGAACTTCTTCATGATGCGCGTCGGTGGCCAATCCGGCACCGCCATCGTCAACACGACGTCTTCTGCAAAGGCGTTGATAGCCCCGCTGACTGACAGTGTGGCGGCGAAGGCAACGCCTGCCACCACACCTTTGACTTTGGACATATAGCTCATTTTCAGTTTCCTCCTGTTATGAACGTCTTGGCTTCTTGCTTCCTCATGCCAATACCTGGCCACTGGAAGCGCGGAAGATGTGGAATTTGTTCGGATCAAGATGGATCGGCAATTGCTGGCCAGGCCGCAGCGCAATTGCGCTGGACTCCGGCAACACGATACGCAAGGTTTCATTGCCCGCAGCAACGGAAACAATGGTCACATCACCCAATGGCTCAAGCAACTGTACGGTGCTGTCGATGGAATCCTCGCCTTTTGCTGCAATTCTGATGTCACTCGGCCGGATGCCGAGCAGTGCTGCTTCTCCGGTTTCGGCAGTAGTCACCTTCCGATGCGCGCTGATCGAACCGAGCGAGGTTTCAAATGTCGACTTGTCCCTCGCAGTCTTCGCCTTGATCATGTTCATGTGCGGCGAGCCGATCTTGCCTGCGACATATGTATCCGCCGGATTGTCATAAAGGTCGTCCGGCGTTCCACGCTGCACCACCGCACCATCACGCATCACGGCAATTTCCTCGCCCATCGACAGCGCCTCAAGTTCATCCGGTGTAGCATAGATGACAGTCATTCCGAATTGCCGATGCAGGCGTTTCAATTCCGCGCGCATGTCGTGGCGCAGCTTGGCGTCGAGATTTGTCAACGGTTCATCGAGCAACAGAATCTTTGGCCGCCGGATCAACGAACGACCCAGCGCCACGCGCTGCTGCTCGCCTCCTGACAATGTATTGGGCTTGCGCTCGAGCCGATGCGAGAGTTTCAGCATCGCCGCCGTTTCTTTCACGCGCTTGGCGATATCTTCGCGCCCAACACCTTCTTCCCTCAGGGGATAGGCAAAATTCTCGAACACGGTGAGGTGCGGATAAAGCGCAAAAGACTGAAACACCATCGACACGCCGCGTCCGGCAATGGGAGCTTCCGTTACATCTTTGCCGTAAATTTCCACACGACCCACATCTGGCCGGACCAACCCAGAAATCGTCCGCAATGTTGTTGTCTTGCCAACCGAACTGGGGCCGAACAACACGAAGAACTTCCCTTCGGCAACATCGAGTGAAAGCTCATCAAGTGCGCGCACTTGCCCGTAGGATTTGGAAACCCCGGAAAGTCGCAATACACTCGTTTTCGCTTCAGTCATCGAATTCCTGATCGGTCATTCCAGCTTGCGAATACAGACTATCCAGCTGGTAAATTATTTCAAGACGCAAAAATTCATTTCGCGCCAACCCATTGGCCAGAACCCGCAGACTCGAGAACAGCATCTGTCACAATATCTGTTGCCATTGCCTCGCGGAAAGTCGGTGCAGCTGATTTGCC
Organism: uncultured Alphaproteobacteria bacterium; assembly: GCA_963738595.1. GTDB lineage: Bacteria > Pseudomonadota > Alphaproteobacteria > Rhizobiales > Aestuariivirgaceae > Aestuariivirga. The sequence continues at coordinate 33,511 of CAVTXF010000005.1, read as the reverse complement.
AGTTTCCACGCCGTCGAAAAAGTCCGCGACCTGATGGATGAAACTGTGCTCATAGCCAATTTGCAGCCCAGGCACCCACCACTTCGCCATATAAGGATGATCGCCATCGGTAATGTGGATCGAGCGCCAGCCGCGCAATCGCCCTTCATCGCCGTGATCAAAATATTGCAGGCGATGCAGGTCATGCAGGTCCCAGCTTATCGACGCCTTCTCGCCATTGATCTCCAGCGTGTATAGCGCCTTGTGCCCGCGCGCATATCGTGTCGCCTCAAAATTGGCGAGCGAGCCATTGTCGAACTTGGCGAGGAAAAGACTGGCATCATCAATGCCGACTTTTTCTACCTTGCCGGAAATATTATGATGGCGTTCCTTGACGAAGGTTTCGGTGAGAGCAGTCACTTTCTCAATGCCGCCATTGAGCCACATGGCGGTGTCGATGCAATGCGCCAGAAGATCTCCTGTGACGCCGCTGCCGGCAACGCCGACATCAAGTCGCCACAGGCCCTGCCCACCCTGTGGTAGGTCTGCAGAGATGGTCCAGTCTTGGAGGAACTTGGCCCGGTAATGGAAGATTTTTCCGAGACGGCCTTCATCAATCAATTGTTTTGCTAATGTAACAGCCGGTATCCGGCGGTAGTTGTACCAAACCATGTTCGGCACACCCGCCTTTTCGACGGCATCAACCATCTTTTTCGATTCAGCTGCAGTGCGTCCCAATGGCTTTTCACACATCACCATCTTGCCACTGGCTGCAGCCGCAAGCGCAATATCCAGATGCATGTCATTGGGCGCTGCAATATCGATCAGGTCGATGTCCTTGCGCTCCACCAACTTGCGCCAATCGGTTTCGGTGCTTTCATAACCCCATTGCCCTGCGAACGCCTGCAGCTTGCCAGCATCACGAGCACACGCCGCTTTGAGAACAGGCTGATGCTTCAAATCGAAAAAGTGGCCCACTTGCGAAAACGCATTGGAATGCGCCCGGCCCATGAAACCATATCCGACCATGCCGACATTGATTGGTTTCTTTTTCATGGCTCAGCCTGCCCAGCCGTGCTGTTCACGGACTTTGATCATCGTGGCGAGAATGTCGTTCCACGTTTTCTGCTGCAACATCACGCTGTTCGGGAACATGCAACCATCCCAGCAAATATGCTGAAAGGCCTTGGTCAATTGGCCATTGTTCTCGCGCAGCCAGAAACCGGCATGATAAGGCACGTCAAGTTTTCCATTCGGATCATTGACCAGACAGTGCCTTCCGGTCTTGTCATGATAGCCCATTCCTTTCACTGTGCCGTCATTCTGCGCGACATGAAAATCAATCGTCCAGGGACGCAGTTTGTCTGTCATCTCGCGCAGTGCAGCATCGAGAACGGATTTGTCTTTCCAGTCAAAGTCAGCGGGCAACAATGCTGCATCGGGCGCATTGTAGCCCATCGTGTACAACAACGTATGCGCCATGTCCGCCTGAAAGCCGATCACATTGGGGCGATCAGTCTGTTCCAGCGTGTCAATCATGGCTTTCCATGAATGCATGCCGCCCCAGCAGATCTCGCCTTCTGCTGCAAGTCGCTCGCCATATCCGGCAGCAATATCACAGGCCTCCCGGAATGTTTGCGCAATCAATTTAGTATTGCCAACCGGATCCTTGGCCCACTCCCCTGGCCCTGCGGCTGAATCAATGCGCACCACGCCGGAGGGCCGAACGCCAAGGTCGCGAAGTCTTTTGCCCAGCTTGCACGATTTCTCGACATTACCGACAAACCGCTTGCGGTCATCAGCAGTCCCCATCGCCGACCCGCCTCCGACAGGCTCCCAAACAGGTGCCACAATAGAGCCGATGGCCAGGTTGTTCTCTTGCATCTTGTCGGCAAGGCGCCGGACTTCATCGTCGGTGAAATCAATCTTGATGTGCGGAGCGGCATGAAAAATGTCGATACCGTCAAACCTGACACCATTGACTTCTGCCTTGATTGTCAAAGCAATCATGGTGTCCAGGTCAATGGCAGGTTCTGAATCGGGGCCTTTCCCAACCAGCCCAGGCCACATTGCATTGTGCAATTTTGGAAACACGTTGCCGGGCATTGTCTTTCTCCTGAGACTCTTTTTTTGACAATCTATGCAAACTTCTTGTTGCTGTCTATAACTGATATATTAGTATCCCAGTTATGCCACTTGACTTGACGAATGTAAGGCTGGACCGCAAGCGACCGCTGCGCGATCAGGCTTATACCCTGATCCGCCAGTTGATCCTCAGCAACATCATCGCTCCCGGCGAGGTTGTTGATGAAAAACGCATTGCTTCAAACCTGCAAATTTCGCGAACTCCGGTGCGCGAGGCCCTCAAGAAATTGAGTGATGAACATCTGATCGACATCATCGCGCAATCCGGCACCCGGGCCGCCCAAATCGATCGGCATGAGGTCGAACAGGCATTTCTCATTCGCCGCGCGCTGGAAACAGAATCTGCAGCGCAGGCCGCAACCCGAATGACACAGGCACATGCCACGCGGTTGAACATGATTTTGAAGGCCCACGCCCACGCTTTGGAAGAGCGCAAATTCACCGACGCCATCGCGCAAGATGACGAGTTTCACCGCTACATTGCCGAAATAAGCAATCTGCCGCGTCTGTGGAGGGCTGTAGAGATATGCAAAGGCCAGCTCGACCGCTGCCGCCACATGATGCTCCCGCGGCCGGGAGCAGGTGAAAAGACCCTTGTGCATCACCGCAAGATCATTCGCGCCCTGCTGACTGGTGACCCGGACAAGGCAAGACAGCAGATGGCGCGCCATCTGGAGGTTTCATTCTACAATGCGGCACATGTTCTTGATGCCAACGCCAGACGCAAGTCTGACTCCACGCCTAAGATTTTGCCAGACCGTCTAGGAGCATAGCCACTGCCTCTGCGCCGGGATCGTTGACTCCTTTCAGTCGATCAGCAGAAACATATGTAGAGCGTCCCGCCCGCGCCCGTGTCATGCCAGCCGTCGAATCAGCGCCTTTGCGCGCTGCCCTTGCTGCATCGTCTATGCTTCCTGATGACGAAAACACCTTCAGCACCGGCATCAGCGCATCAATCATCGTGCGGTCACCTGGGCCGGCCCCACCATAAGCCATCATTTTATCAAGCCCCGCCTGCAAGGCAGCGGGCCAATTCTTGCCCTCTGCTGAAGCAGTAGAGGCCGCAGCAAAGAAAATGGCCAACAACACGCCACTCGATCCGCCCATGGTACGCGTCATTGCATCACTCACCGCCGCAAAGAACTGGTCCTGCTTTGCCAGAGGCATTCTTGAAAGATTACCTTTGATATGCCGCGCCGCCGCAGCAATCGTCGAACCTGTATCGCCATCGCCTACTTTTGCGTCCAGTGCATTGAGCCGCGATTCCGCAGTTTCCAGAATGGTGCAGGCCCGCAATGCGAGCGCCGCCAGGTCGGGATTCTTGCTGGCTTTGAATGGCTTTGATGTCATGCTTGAGGGAAGCTTAACAAGCCTCGGTTTCACATGGCTTTTCACGCCGGGCCAAACCAGCGGCGAAGAAGGAGATTTGAGTGCGGTTTCGAACTCCGGCGTCAAAGGCAAAAAACTCAGGGAAAACCCATGCATGTCAAGCGACGTCACCAGATTGGCAGGCCCGCAGACCAGCTTGATTTTCTTGCCATGCCGACCTTTCAGTACCTCATTGGCCAACAGGTTCATTTCAAGTGGCGTAGTTGATCCAAGATTGTTGACCAACAAAGCATATGCCCGCGCTGGCTTCACTTTCTTGAAAAGACGGTCGGCAAGCATCGACGCCGAAGCCTTGGCATCTTCAAAACCAACAAGATCGATACCTGGCTCGCCATGAATGCCAAGCCCGAGCTCCGCCTGCCCTTTCGGAACCCGGTCCTCGCGGCCAATGCCGGGCAAGGTGCACGACGTGAGCGCAATCCCGAGCGAAACGAGTCCATCTGCGACCTTTTGTGCAACAACGGCAACCTTTTGCAGCGGCCAACCTTTGGCGGCATAATGTCCGGCTATTTTTTCAACAAACATGACGCCCGCAATGCCGCGCGGCTGCGCAATGTCAGGCAGCGCAATGTCGTCTTTCACGATGACGATCTCGACCTTCTTGCCCAGCGCTTTGGCTTTTTCCGCAGCCAGTCCAAAATTCAAGCGGTCACCAGTGTAATTCTTGAAAATCAGCAGGCATCCGGCCTTGCCAGTCACAGCCATGATCGCAGCAAAAACCGCATCGACACTGGGACTGGAAAACACCTCACCGCAAACCGCCGCCGTTAACATGCCCGGCCCCACAAACCCCGCATGCGCTGGTTCATGGCCAGACCCGCCGCCTGCAACAATGGCAACATGACGTGGGTTATGATCCGTGCGCAAGATGACCTTGATCCCCGGATAGCCATCAAGCCGCGCCAGATTTGCACCGCCTGAACTTCGCAACAATCCATCGAGCGCGTCAACAACCAGCTGTTCTTTTTCATTGATGAATTGCGTCATGTCACAGTGTTCCTTCAAAATGCTTCGTGTATGGATAAACTGTTTCTGGCAGTCGGTGAAGGCCGATCCTACAAAAGTAGGGCCGAGTTACGGATTGCAACATGACAATCTCCAGTGCAATGTGAACAAGAACAATTTGGTGTCGAATGGGTCCGCTCTGCCGGATAGAGCTATTGGGAACGTGCCGCGTCCATCATGTCAGGCACGGGCGTGAGATTGACTTCCGGACCCGGAAGGCAAAGTGTTTGCTTGGCATCCTCGCGATGAGCCCCTCCCTCACATTGAATCGAGAACAACTGGCATCTTTTTTGTGGGACCCGGCACCGGAAGAACAGGCCCGCGCCAGCCTGCGCCAATGTCTCAAGGAGATCCGCGAGATTTTGGGCGAAGATGCCGAGAAAATTCTACATTCTGATCGTCTCGATATTGGTCTTAACCAAGAGGCTATTGCTTGTGACGCACAGGAATTTCTGGGACTCAATGCCAGGGGCCAGCAAGACCGCAAGGCGGCGTTACAGGCTTCCACCTTGTGGCAAGGAGAACTGTTCGGTTCCGCCCTGCCAAATGCCCCGGTCTTCGAAGCCTGGGTACAGATCGAAAGATCACGACTGCGCACAATCATCACAACGACCCTCACAAACTATCTGGAAGTTCAAATCGCCGCCAATGATTACTCCGATAATCATATCGCCGACGAACTGTTGCGCATTGAACCAAGCCACGAACTGGCTCACCAGTGCCTGATGCGCTTTCATGCTGCCCGCGGTGACCAGGCAGCGGCCCTTCGCCAATATGCGATGCTGGACCGCGTGCTTGCAGAGGAGCTGGATAGCGAACCCAGCAGACAGTCAACGGATTTGCTCGTCGCGATCAAGCGCGGCGATATCGGCGTCAAAGGCACACGATCAGAAGGTCCTGTACAACTTGCACCCGTAAAACCACTGCGGCAGGGCCCGCCCAAAATCACCATCCGTCCGCCCCTCACCCGCTTCAAGGATCAATCCAAGGACTACCTCGCAGAAGGGTTTGCCGATCTTGCCAAGGTCTGCTTGTCTCGCTTCCGCTGCTGGATTGTCATTCCATGGCCCAGCAAGGGATATGAATCCGAAACCACTGTCGATTACGCGGATCTGGCACGTACTATCGACGCAGATTTTGTCATCGATACAGTGTTTGATTGGCGCGCGCCCGCAGGAAAGCTTTTCGCTACACTTATCGATTGTCGCGACGGCAGCCAGGTCTGGTCCAAGATCTATCAGGTGGCTGAAAGCCAGCTACAGGATATGGGTGACACAGTTGCAGGTGCTGTCGCATCAAACCTGGCTTCGCAAGTCAACCACATTTCACTCTTGCGTTACGCCCGTTCGGTGCCAGGCAATGCCGCAGCCTATGATCTCTGGCTGAAGGGCCACCAATTGTCGCGCCTTTGGGACGCCAATGCCGACGAAACAGCAGAAAAACTCTTTACACAGGCAATTGAAATGGACCCAGGCCTCGCCTGCAGTTACGCCAGCCTGGCGTCAATCCTCAACACCAGAACCATTGTTCGGCCCGGTTACAAGGAGCAGAACAAGGATCGCGATACAGCGTTCAAATTTGCACAAAACGCCGTTTCACTCGATCCTTTCGACTCGCGCAATCACATAAATCTCGCCTGGAGCTGGCTCATCATGCGTTCTCCGGAACGCGCGCACTCCCACTTCCGATTGGCAGTCGAACTGAATCCCTATGACTCAGAAACGCTGATTGCCGCTGCATTGGGCATGGCGTTGCTTGGCCACCTGAAAGAAGCCAATGAATGGTCGGCCCTTGCCGTTCAACTGAATCCGGTACACCCAGAGTACTTCTACGGTTACATCGCAGGCATTTGCTATTTGTCGGACAATTACAAGGGCGCAATCGCAACTGTCGAGAAAAGTCCGGATATTTTCCCCGATCTGCTCGTTTGGTCTGCCGCCTCTTACGCAAGACTTGGGAAAAAGGAAGAGGCCGCCAAGGCTTACAGCGAATTCCGTAAGTTGACGGCCTCAAGGTGGGAGGGAGAGACACCTCTTGCAGAGGCAGACTTGATGAGCTGGTTGCTCAGCTCAACACCGTTCGTATGGGAAGAAGGGAAGCAGAATTTTGAGAGTGGCGTCCATCTCGCACGCTCATTTATTGCATCCCCTCCAGATTAGCGGCAACGCCGCATGAAATATTTCGCCAGCAGCACGTTGTGATCGCCATAGACATCTTCCTTGGGTTGCCCCTTCGGGAATTTCAGGTCGCCATGCCACGGAATACGCACATGCATTTTTGTTGGCGTGTCATAAACCGGCACGATTTCGATATTTGCCGGGATCTTGCCGTCCTTTGTACCATCGTAGCGATAGCCATTGTCGAAAAGCCATTTGCGGGTGTCCTTGTCGAATTTGGCCCATTCAGAGTTGGGCTTGAACACCGATTTGCTGATCTTGACGATTGCCTTTCCGGTCTTCTGCTGTTCCGCTTGAGAGTCTGACTTGAGTTTGAAAAAACCCATGGAATTCCTCCGTTTGTTATGACGGCCCCACTATCCTACCGCCTTCGTGAACCCAGCGTGAAATCAACGGTCGCTGCATAAAACTGCGCTTGATTGTTCTCCCGCATGGACTAGCTAATGCACGGCACAATGACAGGTGAGTTTAAACTCTTCGATGACATCAAGGCGGCAATGGCCGATGAATTCGAACTGGTTTCAGTAGAACATGGCGAGGGGCAAGTGTTCTTTTCAGCAGCAATACCAACGACGAAAGCCGCATCCGGCTTCAAACCGCGCCTTCCCGCGGGGCGCGGCATGTCACAGCAACAGGCAAATTTTGCGGCAGCAGCAGAAGCACTGGAAATGCGTGCCAGCCTTGCAACAAATGTGTCCCGTGCCCATCACGAGCTGTTCACATCGCAAAAGCGCAAGATGGTCTTTGCGACTGACTTGCATTCAGGTGAACGCGTAGCGGTTCCCGCCCAGCGAGTTTTTTTGGACTTCGCAAGAGCAACCAACGAACCACTTTTTCACGACGCCGACAGCACAGGGTGCGCTGCGGGTGAAACATTCGACACCGCAACTTGTACTGCCCTTCTTGAATGCATCGAGCGCGATGCCATGGCCATCTGGTGGTACGGCAAACAGTCGCGCCCGCATTTGTCGCCTGAAATTCTCGATCTCACCCAGCCACGCCTCACCTGGTGGCTGGAAAGCAGAAAACCGGAAACGCGCCTCATTGATATTACCAGCAATCTCGGCGTTCCTGTCGTGGCCGCTGTCTCAAACGATGCCAATGGTCATACGATTGCAATTGGCACCGCAGCAAAGCCCTTGATGCAGGATGCAGCATTGGCGGCCGTAACTGAAATGCTGCAAACCGAGCATGCACTTGCTCAAGCTCTCTCGGCAGGAGACAATGTGGCGCTCGAGTGGCATAGCCAGGCGTCCACCAACAAGCAGCTGCAATTTTTCCCAGATCCCGCAAACGGCTTTCCCCAGCAGCCCGAAAATGACATGAAATCAATCCTGTACCGCATGGCAACGCTCGGATTGCGCGCTCTTGTCATTGAATTAACGCTGGACGGTGATCCGCTGCACACAGCGCGCGTCATCACACCTGGCCTTTGCGCAATGCAGCGCCAGATCAACGCCGAGCGCATTCGCCAGCACGACAAGAAAAACAATTCTGCACGGGAACTGGAAACACTGGAACCATTTTAGAAGGTGATCGGGCCATGAAGATAATCAAGGGTGAACATCGGTTTCCAACAGTCGGCGCAATGCAGTGGCCCGCGGACAATGGAATGCAAGACTCGTCACGCTCCGACTTCACGTATCTGTTCCCTGAATTGGCCGACGACGACAATGCATCGCTGTTTCCGGGCAAAACCTCGAAACAAACGCTCGTCGCCCTGAAAGACCTTGAAGCGCTCTTCATGGAAGAACGGCCAGAACCTGTCCGGATGAAGCTTCCGCCGGTTTATACTTACTTTGGCCAATTCATTAATCACGATCTGTCGGCGCCCGTCGGCAATATCGCCACAGAAGCTGCAACCATTCCGCCCGTTGACCAGATCGGCAACACTGGCCCTGCTCCAGACCTCGACAAGCAGACCCGGCCCGCCAGCGTCGCGCCAATCCTGGAAGCCATCAAGAACGAGCAGCCAAACCCTTTGTCACTCGACAGCCTTTATGGCGATGGACCCGACAGCGACGACGACGAAATTCGAAATTTATACGAAGGCGATGGTGTAACATTCCGCGTAGGTGAATCAGTAGAGATTGATGATGATAAATTGCAATCAGTGGCAATTGACGCCTCAAAAGTAATCCGCATAGCTGGTGCACCAGATCTCGTCCGGAAACAGCAAGTCCCCTTGATCGCCGACCTCCGTAACGATGAAAACCTGATCATCAGCCAGCTGCACCTGGCCCTGCTCTTGTGTCACAACAACATTGCGAAAGCCTTGCGACAGCAATTTTCCGACCGGAAACAATTATTCGCCGAGGCCCGCAAGGAGCTGACGCTGCATTATCAGTGGATTACCCTGCACGACTACCTGCCGCATCTCTTGTGGGAGGATACATTGGACGAAGTCCTCTCCCAAGGTCCAAGACCAGGGGCAACATTGGGAATTCCGATGGAGTTCACCACTGCAGCCTTCCGCTTCGGCCATTCTATGGTCAGCGACACTTATGATTTCAATGACAACTTCGGCATCGGCGGCAGGCTTGATGATTCAGCATCACTGATTCAGTTGTTCACTTTCACATCGCGCGGCGGAATGGGGAAAGGCATTGGCAAAGGCGACCAGCTACCCAATCATTGGATTGCAGATTGGAAGCGCCTCACGCGAACATCGGCAAACAAGCTCAGTGGAGCCGACAAGATTGACCTCGCGCTGGCGGATGGCATGCTGAACAAGATGGCTCACGGCGACAATTTGCACCACGCTTCGATCTTCTTCCGCAACATTTTGCGAGGTTATCATCGCCGCATTCCCTTTGGCCAGGAACTGGCGCGGAAAATGCGAGTCAAAATCGTCCCGGCAAATGAAATCGCCGACATGTTGCCCGCCAACATGACTGACCTGGCAAAGGACCTTGACCTTGCCAACCATACTCCCGCCTGGCTTTATTTCCTGTGCGAGGCCCGGCACTTTGGAAATGGTGAAAAACTCGGTCCCGCCGCCAGCCTTATCATCGCTGAAACATTCGTGGGTGCACTCAAGAAAAACCCAGATTCAATCCTTAACATTCCAGGCGGATGGACCCCTGCGCGGCGCGGCCGAATTCGCGTCAAGGAGAAACCAGTCAATAATATCATGGACTTGCTGGAATTCGCTGGGGTTATGTCATGATTTGGCAAATCGGCAACTTTCACGGATGCCGCCGAATTTCACACAAACTCTTACGCACCGCTCACGCTGGTTTCACGCGACCAGGCGCACTCTCAATCTACGAAAGAGCCGAGCGTGGCCGTCCCCCAGCCACGCGGCTCCAGAACGTCAAAAGGTGTGAAACCATGATTTCGATCCGCAGCCACAAGATGGCACCCTGGTCAAGCATGACCGCTAGCGAGCTCCCTCCCAAGGTGATGCTCGCGACCATTGCGAAGCCGATAAGCCAGCATACTCCGGAAGCGTTGAACCTGAAGGCCTGCAAACTCCTGTGTCCTGATTGGCGCGGCCCTTCATTGGTCTTGGACTGTTCAACGCTCCGCATTGCCTATGCCAATCGCAACTGCATCGGTCTCTTCAAAAATGATTTCTCCCTGAAAATGTCAAACGGTAGTCTGGTCTTCGACCAATGTTACGAGCGCAAGGAATTTCAGGCGAAAACCCATTTGGCCATTGCCACAGGGCGACGGAGCACGGCATTTACAATGCGCAATTCGAAAGGTGGATGGACTCTGGCCATTCTCCGCATTCTTGACCGCGACGAAGCCGAAATGGTTGCCGGAAGCCACAGCGACAAGGACTTCACACCCGCAGTTCTGGAATTTACCGAATGCGGCTACCAGCCAGACCCTGTATGTTTCGAAGCCGTTGCAGAAGCCCTCAAACTGTCTCCGTCGGAAAGCCGAGACTTGATCGCAATTGCAACCGGCCAGTCTCCGGATGAAATTGCGGCGAAATCGAATGTTGCCATTTCGACCGTGCGGCAACGCATCAAGTCGCTCCTCGCCAAGACGGAAAGCACGAGACAGCAGCACTTGACATGTCTGGTACGCTCGCTTTGTCCGGCACGTTACGATACCGCCGAGACGTGGCGTCCGGCGATTGCTGCGGAGTAACGCGCCTCACTCAAAAGTGAGGATCATGGCCGAATGGTCGGAAGCGCCCTGCTCCCGCACGGAATGATCATACGTCACAGACGTAATCCTGGCATTGAAAGAAGAAGATGCAAGGGCATGATCGTAGCGGAATCCGTGCTTTTTGACCGACGATATCCAGGTGTATTCAGTATCCGCAGGATGACGTTTCCGCCACGTATCAATCCAGCCCCGCGCCAGTAGGTCTTGGAAATACTCGGTTGCAAAAAACGTCTTGGTCATCGAATCAGCAAACGGAATGCCGCAATTGAGATCGCCAATCAGCAGGGTATCCCCGTCAAGCAGTGACGGCGTATCCTTGATCAGCTGCCGAAACAACGGGACTTGCGGTTCCTTTTGAGGAAAGTGGACCGCAAGCAAGGTTAATGGAAAACCAAGGCTCCCTTCCTTGAAGCTGGCTTCCAGGATGGAATCCTGATCGCTACCTTCCGGCATGAAGGGCCCCGCATCAAATCCGTGGCGAGACGCAATCAGGATGGCATGCTCTTGCGCTGAATGAGTGTCTTCAATGTGAATATGCCGCAACCCGCATGACCGCAGCGCCTTCAAAATGATTTTTGCACCAGACCCATTGCGAAACTCCTGCAATGTCACAATGTCTGGCCTGTGCAGCACGATGGCATTGGCAATCTCCGCCGCGCGCGTGCCACCACCCTGTAAAATATTCCACGAAAGGATTTTGGGCACGTTATGCGCTTACGCTTCTTTCCAGCCGGAAACAAAAAGCTCTTTCTTCAGCTTTCCGAACATCTCTTCAGCTTGCGAAATGGAGCTGGTCACGCGCAGATCATACTCCAGCGGGTCCTTGCGGTTGGCAGAATAGTTGGTGACATGGATGACATAGGCCGGAAAATCCCGCGACACATCTTGCTTGTTGGTTTTCCACAACACCACTTTGCGAACCATCTTCGCTCCCTTGGCCTCTTTCACGGCGACAGCCCGCTTAATCAATTCGCTTTTTGGCAATGTCAGTTCTTCCGCCGCCCGGTTGGTGTCCGGAATTTCGACGATGTCAGAAATCTGGCTCATGCGCACGTCCTGCGCCGTAGGCTTCTTGTCGTCACGGAAGCGGATGAATTGCGGTGACAGGATTGAGCACAGAGGCATCGACCTCAAACCTTCCCACCGTGTCTCCTTGTCGTTCCATGTCAGCACCATCCGGTCGATCGTATTGTCCCGCGATGTGCGTGAAACAAGGTCAATGCATTCGATCTCGCAAACTAGCTCAGGCCGTATCATCTGATAGGCCACGCGGTCTGAATTCACTTCACGGAAATCGCTTTCCACCACCATGGTTTTCAGCTTCTTCAGATACTCACTGCGCTGATCTTCGCTGAAACCTCCCCCAACCCGGCTGATGATCTGAAACGTCCCGTCATCACGCACCACGGCAAGCAACATGTCATGCAGCAAACCTTCGCGCTCATTGATCGACTCTGTAAATCCGACAACTGCAAGATCAAGTGAATGCAGCGGTTTGACTTTGAACATTCCCGTAGCGTCAGAGCGCGCAACAATACCCTCTTCGCCTTCCTCTTCCACCCACTTTTGATACTGCTTGACGACAGACGCAGTGTCGTCAACCTTGACAGTCTCGACAGCATGCGCACGCTTGCCACCCGTGAAAATCTCCCCAAGCTTCTGCACCACATCCGCCGCGCGCATCGAGACATCTGTCCCGTCCATATCATAGATGTTGAAGAACCCCATCGCGAGTTGGGCCACGTCATCGGCGCTTTCAGGAGCCCGCGCCACGCGCACCACGTCATGCACCCGGGCTCGCTTCTTGTCAGGCCGCTGCACATAAAGTTCGCCACCCAGAACAGCCTTCTTGATTCCCGCCTTCTTCAAGGCCTCCGCCGCTTCTTTCATAAATGGTGCTTCCGCCCGCAGCGTGCCGCCGGGATTCAGCGTCACCACTTCGCCGTCACGATAGATCAGCAGGGTGAACTCGCCATCGATCTTGCGCGAAACAAAATACTCTGCCTTCGGCATGCGTTTGGTAACGGAGCCCTTATCGAGTGCCACCGTCATCTGTCCCGCCTGCCGCCGCCGCGTTCTCGCAATGGTGATGTAGCTTGTATCAGCAAGAGCTTCATGGTCACCGACCAGATAGCCTCCTGCCAACACCTTCATGGCATCTTTGTTGTAGAGTCCGCTCATGTTGCTGCCTCCTCGGCGGCAGGTGCACCAGAGTCCTTGGGTTTCAGCATTTCCATGTTGGAAAGGTGCAGCAGCAGAATATACTTGTCGCCATCAATCCGCCCCTCGAGAAACGCGCGATAAGGCACTGACCTGCGCCGGAAAATCAAAGGCTGCCGTCCCTTGGGCCCGGCACCGACAATCATCAGCGCCTGCTGCATGTGCAGTTCTTTTGCCATTTCATAAAGAAAATCGTAGGTGAGGCCGTTGATGTGCACGATTTGAAGTTTGGCACGGAACACATATTTGCGGATGGCCTCGGCTTTCGGAATGGTCTTGCCCGTCCACGTCAACGGAATCTCGCCTTCAACATTGGCTTCCAATTCGCGCTTCGGTCGGCGCTCGCGCACCTCCCCTTCCGGCGTGCGCACCACCTCCTCCTGCCGAATGTGAAACACCAGCTGTTCTTCAGGATTGATGTAGACGCGCTGCATATCCCACAGGAACATGCCTTCGCGCTCCATGTCGATCTCGGGATCACCTTTCAACAACGCTTCGGCAACACCTTCCGCCGACTTGAACTTCTCCATCAAAGTATCGAGATCGTGATCAACAGTGGAATTCAGCATCCGCCGCGTATAGGCATTCTTGCCGCCGGGCGCGCTGTAACGCACACTCCGAAAACTCCGCGTACTCTCGCCTTTCACAATGGCGTCGCGGCCCCTGGCATCAGATATATTTATGTTTGGCATTGGGCAACTCTCACAGCATGTCGAAATCGAATTCTTCTTCGTCGTCACCGCCATCCGTTTCGGCCTGTGCGTTGGCGGCGCAGATTGCAGCCTGGGAGAAACCCACAAATTCAACATCACCAGGCTCGCCAATCATCAGCCAGATCGTACCCGCATCACCACCGAGAATGAATGCCGGATCAGCAAAACTTCCACCCCGATAGGAAAAATCGATACGAAATATTTTTCCGTCAGCAACAGCCTTCTGAAACTCCGGGGGCAATTCGCTTTCCGCTGGCTCAAGCAAATATGCCAGCCGGATCGCAAAATTGAGATAATCGTCGGCAGTCACTTCCTGCGTCAGCTGCGTTGTAAGGTCGAATGTCGATGGCACTACGGGCAGTTTCTCACCCTTGGCATCAACCGCAGTCAGCTCCTCACGCTCCACCCACTCGCCATCCTCAGACAGGTAACCAGTGGCCGTGCCACCTGTGGAAATAATCGTCCTGCCATCGCGTGCCAAAGTGACGAGTTCGCACTTTTTACCACCGTCATCAAACGTCTCGAGTTCCACATCACCATAGAGCTTGTTTCGGTCCACCTTAAGAAGGTCGAGGCTGAATGCCTTGTTCTGGAATTCAAAGTTCAAACTTCTCGGCATCACACGTTACTCACAGCAATTTCTCAATTCCCGACATTGCAGACTTGAAAGCCTGAACGCCATCTTCTTCCGGTCTGCACGAAACCCCACGGTCATCGACGAAAGCAACAGCCAAAGGCTTGCCTGCACCCGTGTGGATGTCATCAAAGGGAATATTATTCTCCCGCAGCCAGGATGCAATCAGATCTTTGATCTCGGTCTTTTCCGCTTCACCGTCGACACTTAAACGTGATGTGAAGATGACAATTTCAGCCTTTTCCGAAAGATCTTTCATGAAATCCGCAGCGCCATCAATGGGCGCGCCGAAGCTCGTTTTTCTGCTTCCCGCCGAACGCTGCACCAGCACACCATCAAGATCAACACAGACGCGTGCTTTTCCCGCCCGTTCAAACCGCCGCTTGCGTTGGGCGGCACTCGGCACATTGTCCTGCGCATCGAGCACCCGTTCCGCCGTGCGCAATGTCACGCGGGAACGGTGATCTGCACCATACTTGTCTCTGTCGGCAGGCGGCGGCGGTGGACCGGCAGTCGCCGCCAGCATCACATCAATGGCAGCATTGCCGGCAAGCCATGCATCCTCCAGCCACTCATCACCGGAATAGACCGTCGCGTAGTGATAATTCGTGTGATGCAAGCCCGGCAAACGAAACCACGCTCCGATCGAATCTTCGCGCGGTTGTTTCGGAAACGTTTCCGGCTCTTCGGAAAGACCATTGTTTCCCCAGCTCTCGGCGATCTCTTTGACCATCGCATAGACATCAATGGCTGGCGCAGGTTCTGCAAACAGCACCCACAAGTGATAACCACCCTGCCCGTTTGTATCGAACAACAGCGGGTCATATCCCTTTGCCTGCAATTGTCGTTGCCAGTTGATCGCACCATTCAGATTGCGCCGCGCATGATCCTCGGCATCCGACTTGGATTCATCGTGCATGTCGACATCAATACCGAACCATTTGCAGGTGCCTTCCTTGCTCGTCGTATGAAGACCGATGATCTGTGGCTTGCGATGATGGCGACTTGCAAAGTGGCGTGTCAGCTTGTCCAGTGTCACCATGTCATGCCCGCGCATTTCAGGACGCGGCAAAGTCATCGCCTTGTAACTCTTGCCTTCGCGGCGGCGTTCTGCGGGCGTCAGAACCGTATATTGACCCCACACGTCCTTGCGGTTGACAAGCTTCTGCATGGCCCACTCTGCGAGCTCTGGTGCCCGCGCCACCCATTCCTCTCCAATGATTTCATGCTTTGTAGACATGGTCCCCATTCCGGCATTTCACGCTTTCGGTTTCGGCGTGTAAAAACAGACAACAGCATGTTGCAATTGTAAAGTATACCCTATCGCGTCTTACGAAAGACTTCGCCTATCGTTACAATAACGATGCGAACTTGCCCGGTGGTGAGATGGTAAAAGGTGGCCTGTCCATCGCGTCGCAAATGTTCAGGGACTGGATTGCACAGGTGCTAGGCCGAACCGAGAAGCAGCAAACAGGCTATTGTGCGGTAAAACCGCCATCAATCAGGATATCCTGGCCGCAGATCATATCTGATGCTGATGATGCGAGAAACAGGATGAGGTCGGCCACTTCCGTGGTGCGGCCAAAACGCCCTGCAGGAATTTTCGCTTTCATGGGGTCGCCCTTTGCAGGGTCGCCCCATACCATTTCTCCCATCGGTGTCAGGATCACAGTGGGGCAAACCGTGTTGGACTGAATATTGTGCTTGGCCCACTCAACTGTCATCACCTTGGTCAGCATATTGAGGCCACCCTTCGACGCACCATAGGCGCTGTGGTCATCCAGAGCCACGACACCTGACTGCGAAGAGATGTTGATGATCTTTCCCATTTTCTGTTTGATCATATTGGGCACCAGCGCCTGCGCCAGCAAGTAGGGAGCACGCAGATTGACTGCATTGACCCAGTCCCAATCGGCAACTGGCGTATCGATGATCGACTTGATCGTGGTGACGCCGGCATTGTTGACAAGTATGTCAATCGTGCCGAATGTTTTGAGTGCTTCACGGGCTGCATGTTGCGGACCTTCCACCGTTGCAAGGTCAGCTTCCATTGTGATGCATTTTCGGCCCAACGCCTCGACTTCCATTTTGACGTCGGCGAGGCCCTTCTTGTCACGACCCACAGCGAAAATATCGGCACCGGCATCGGCCAGCACACGACAGGTTTCAAAGCCGATGCCTTTGGTGGCCCCTGTCACAAAGGCGCGTCGTCCTTCAAGTGAAAAACGTTTGGTCCATTGTGGCATGATCAATCCTTATTATTTCACAGCACCAGCTGTGAGGCCTTTGACGATGTAGCGTTCAAGGAAAATGCCGATCACGATCAGCGGCAGAATTGCAGCCGATGACAGGGCCGCCATGGACCACCAGTTGATGCCTTGCGAACCTGTTTGGCTGGCTACCATGGCAGGAAGTGTTTTGGCATTGGTGCTGGTGAGAAGTGCAGCGAAGAAATATTCATTCCAACACAAAACAAAGGCGAGAATGAATGCCGCCACCATGCCGGGCAAGGCAATCGGCAGAATGATGCGCAGGAAAGCACCCCATGAAGAACAGCCATCGACAAGGGCTGCCTGTTCCAGTTCAGTCGGTATATTGTCGAACTGGTCCTTCATGATCCAGATGACAATCGGCAGAACGCTGAGTGCGTAAACAAGGATCAGACCAACCATGGAATCGAGCAGCGCCAATTCCTTGTAGAGAACAAGAAATGGCATGGCGAGCACGACGGGCGGGAGGATAAGCTGCGAAATGAAGAAGAACGAGATATCGTTGTTTTTCCATATCTTCCAGCGATACTGAAAGCGACTAAGTCCATAGGCAGCTGTCGCACCAAGCACCAAGGCCAGCGACGCACCACCAATTGACACCTGGATGGAATTCCAGAAGCGTTTGAGAAATTCTTCGCGCGGTGTGGATTCAGTGAAGATCGTATCAGGCGAAAGACCAATGGCACGCAGGCCAAGCCAGTTCGGCGTATACTGCACCCAAGGAATAATGTTTCCCATCTGCACATCCTTCGCCACCTTGAAGGTTGTGGAGAATGTCCAGAAGATCGGAAACAACGCAATTACTGTCCAAAGCAGCAACGCGGCGTAGATCAGCGGTTTTTTCAAACCCTCAGGCATCGCGATACCTTTGCATGTATTTGCTGGTTGCCCACAGCAGGAGCGCCAGGAACACAATGATGATGAGAAGATAAACTTCCGCGATCATGGTGCCATAGCCGACATTGGAACGGTCCTTGTATTCGCGGAAAATGAAACTCGACACTGTATCAGTGGCTCCGCCAGGCCCGCCTGATGTGGTAGTGATGACGATGTCTGCGAGTTTCAATTGAAAAATGATACGCAAGACAATGGTGGTAATGCTCACGGGCAGCATCAAGGGAAATGTCACCTGCCAAAAGCCTTGCCAGCCAGTGGCACCATCAACTTTTGCGGCTTCCTGCACTTCTTTGGACAAGGCTTGGAGTCCTGCCAACAACAGGATCATCATGAAGGGTATCCAGACCCACGCATCCATGATGGCAATTGTGGTCTTGGCCAGCCAAGGGGTTGTAAGCAACGAAGGACTTTCCCAGCCGAGAATCCGCAAGAGTTTGGTCACAGGGCCAAAACGAAATTCAAGCATCGACTTGCCAATCATCCAGCCGACAGCGACAGGCGACAGCATGAAGGGCAGAAGAAACGCGACGCGGAAGAATTTCTGGCCCTTGATATCGGCATTGAGCAGCAATGCGAGGCCAAAGGCTATCACATACTGCACCAGTACAGATGCAGTGTAGAACACCATGTTGCCAAGGGCGTTCCAGAAATATGGATCACCCATCAATTGCCAGAAATTGGCAAGACCATTGAACGTGCGCCCCGATGCCGATTGCAGGTTCCAGTCGGTGAGCGCGATGTAAATCCCGAAAGCCGTCGGAAAAATTGCAAATGCAAGTGTGAAAAGAATGGCAGGTAAAACAAAAAGCGAGCGCCACCCCGCTTCGCCATAGCGCAGAACATTGCCGACACAGAGCGCCACACTCCACAGGCTATAGGCAATCAAAATCGGTCGCCAATTTTCAAAACCGAAGGACAGCCAATCCAGCTTGTAGAAAATTTGAACAAGCGTCAGCAACACCACCACAGCACTTGCAGCACGAACCAATAAGGTTCCCTGCCGCTGGCGCTGTTCCGATACGAGGGCCGATACTGCATCGCGGCCCGTAGAAACGTCGGTTACACTCATGTCATGTCATTGTGTTGGGGCGGCGGCTGAACCACCGCCGCCCCATTCACATTATGCGCCCAGCGAAGCCTTGTAGAGCTTGATCTGGTTGTCACGGCCCAACTGGTCCGTAAGTTTTTCCCATGCCGCAGCAATCGCGTCGGCACCGGCTTGCGCCGTGGCCTGACCCGCATAGATTTTCGCCAGCTCGTCTTCCGCCAATGAATAATACTGGAAGATACCGGGAATACGCGGTTCGATGGCAGCATTAGGATGGTTGTAGGAATTGGCCTGAGAATCGAGGAAGCTCTTGATGAAGGCCTCATCATAGCCTGCGCCGACCCATTCCTTCACATCAAAGTGGCTCTGACGATAGGGCTGGAAGCCAGATGGATAAGCTGCACACCACAGGGAGATATCCTTGCCACCCAAGTGCGCTGCAAGCGACCAGGCTGCCTTTTGCTTCACAGGATCAGCATCAACACGTGCCATCACGTAAATGCCCCAGCCGATATAGGCCATGTTTGGTGCGTAGTTCGGACCGGATGCGAGCTTTTCCCATGCACCAGTCTTCGAGTTGTAGACGTCATCCGACCCTGGAAGGATGTCGAAAGCTGTCTTGCCCTGAATGACGGACGAGTCATTGGTGTTGACGTTGGAACCGATGTCACCCCACCAAGAGAGCATGGTGCCAGTGCCAGCAAGGAATTGCTGGAAGCCCGTGGTGCCCGGATCGGCGTTGAGTTGGTCAGCAGGTTCTGATGGCAGCGAATCCAGCACGTCCTGAATGGCACGCACCCAGGCCGGGTTGTTGACCCGAGGCTTCATGGTGTCAGCGTCGAACAGGAAAGCCCTGTCATCAGGATGCTTGGCATAGGCTGTAGCGCGCGAGCCCAGGAAGTAGAAGGCGAACCCACCCCAGCCCTTGGTTGGGTCGAGATAGCCATAGAGATCCTGGCCGTCGAGCTTCTTGCCCTTGAGAAACTTGGTTGCGGCATTGACCTGCTGCCAGGTTTTCGGCACGCCCCAGTCACCTGCGCCGCCTGCGGTTTTCCATTCGGCAGCGAGTCCGGCATCGGCGAAGACATCCGAGCGATAGTTGAAGTTATGGCAGTCACCGTCGCACGAGATGCGATAGGTCTTGCCTTCCCATGTGCCGACCGGTGCTTTGAGATAACCAACATAGTCGTCCATGTCGATCTGGGTCTTGACCCAATCCGGCATGACGGATGCGAGACCCTTGCCGCAGACATCGCCTTCGAAGGGGGCGCCCATTTCAATGACGTCGAAGTCCACAGTACCAGTGGCAATCGATTGCTGCAGACGGGCATTGTAGTCGGCCTGCGCAAGGTCGATCCAGTTGATCTTGGCACCGGTATAGTCCGCCCAGGCCTTTGACAGGCCGCGGAACAGGACGTTGTGGACGTTTTGGTTGTTGAGGCCCATGAACGAGAGTTCAACGCCCTTGAATTCGCCTTCCTTGACATTGGCCTTGGTGGGTTCAAGGCACATGGCACCGACTTTTTGCCAGTCGGCATCTGTCGGCTGGCCTTTGCCAACGCCTGGAATGGCGAGAATGGCAGCACGATTATTGGCTTGCGCCGTGGCTAAGCGTGGCATGCCAGCACCCATGGTGACAGCAGCAGCCAGTGCCGTTGAGCCCTTCAACACCGAGCGGCGGCTCATCAGCATGTTGTATTGATCAATTCTCATAGGTTCCTCCCATTGATTTTTGCAAAGCTCTTGGACTCGGGGTCAATAAGGCCTTGTCTGGCGAGACTATGCCCGTGGCTTGGAAACTGTCAATCGTTACCACTTCACGGGCGTCGCATCAGGTCTCTGTTACGATCATAGAGCTGGCGAAAAGTTTCATATGACTTGCGATAAACACCCTCGTTTGCCTTGATCGAATGAACCGTCCTGTCAGCCGGATTCCAATTCAAAATATCGTCCTTCTTCACATCATTCACGCCCAATGCCGCAAGAAAAGCGTCGCCATAGCTGGCGCCCATCGTTATTTTACGCAGATTTTGGGTAAGTCCCGTGGCATCACTGGTGGCCTGCAGCCAGACAGCATTGTTGGTACCGCCTCCCACTGCTTCCACATGGACCGGGGGAATGCCAGCTCCCCTGAAAGTATCCGTCACATGACGCGTGCCAAGCGCAATGCCCTCCAGCAAGGCGCGATAAATGTCGGCGCGCGTGTGCGTCAGGTCGAGGCCAAAGATAATGCCCTTGGCCGAAGGATCATGGATTGGTGTGCGTTCACCGGAAAAATAGGGCAGCATCACAAGGCCGTTGGCACCCGGCGGCGAACTTGCGGCTTCGTTGGCCAAGGCGACGGCCGCCGCTTTGGAATCCACGAATTCACGCGCGAAGTTGTCGCGGAACCAATGTGTCAGCGTGCCGCTGGTGGAAAGCCCCGCCATGGAGGCATGCTCACCCGGAAATAGCCAAGGCGCATACCACAGCCTGCCATCTTCAACGCGCTTGGGTGCGACAAGAATGATGAAGATCGTGGAGCCATACATCATCATCATCTGGCCAGGCGCAATCACGCCCACGCTGACGGCTTCTGAAGCCGCATCAATCGTTCCGGTAATCACTGGTGTGCCAACGGCAAGGCCAGTATCCTCTGCAGCGCGCGCCGTCACGTGCCCCGCAATATCCGTGGTCCAGCAAATATCAGCAAGCTTTTCAAGTGGCGTGACGCCACTTGCGTAGCGCTCGCTCCAGCCCTGCTCGGAAGGCAGATAGAGCGGGCCCCAACTGCCCGCCGAATAATGATCAATGACATACCGGCCTGTCAGGCGATGCACGATAAAAGTTGTGGAGGTTACAAATTTATGCGCCTTGTCATGGAGTTGTGGGTGATTGTTCAAGAGCCACTTGATCTTCGGCCCGACTGACTGCGAAGTGAGGGCATTGCCAGTGTCACGCAGGATCCGGTCCGCACCATATTCTTTCGTGATCTGGTCAATTTCCTTTGCCGCGCGTGTGTCCACGCCATAGAGCACGCCGTTCATCAGCGGATTTCCATCGCGGTCCACCGGCAACATGCAAGGGCCAATCGCGGATGTTCCGACGGCGCGAATGTCTTGCGGGTTCACCTTGCTTTGCGCGATGACCTGTTGGGAGAGTAGCGCGAATTCGCCCCACCAGTTTGCTTCCGCGTCATGTTCGGCCCAGCCTGGTTGTGGCACTGACATCTTGTGAGGATGTGCCGCACTGGCAACAATATTGCCCTCGCCGTCGACAAGTGCAGCCTTTGATTCAAAGGTGCCAATGTCAATGCCGAGGTAAAATTTCATGTGTCGTAGTGGTCGCGGTTCAACGAAAACTTTGCATCAATGCGGGCCAGTCCGGCGACAAGCAAATGGGTCAGTTGCTCGAGATCACCGGGATCGCACACCTCCAGCGAGGAATGGGTATAGCGACACGGAAAACCCACATCGATTGAAGCCACACCGCCGCCCACCAACTGCACATAGGAAGAATCGGTGAGCGCACCGATATGTGCGCTGCGTTGCAAATTCATGTTGAGCCCTGAAGCTGCAACATCGAACAATTTGACCAGCGCCGGATGGGGAATCGTGCCGTTCAACGTGCCGCGACCATGGAACGAGAACATGCTCATCGCAGGGCCCGCCCCAATGCGAACGTCCCCACGATGCCCCATGTCGGGCGTGTCAGTGGCCAGGATCAAATCCAGCTGTATGGCGATATCAGGTTTCAGAACTTGCGCCGCTGTCACTGCGCCGCGCAGGTTGAACTCTTCCAAGACCGAAAACACAAAATGCACCGTAGGATGTATGGCATTTGACTTCAGGGCGCGCGCCACTTCCACCATCACCGCACAGGCTGCGCGATCGTCAACACTCGTGCCCGCCAGCAATCCACCCGCCATCAAAAAAGCGCGTGGCGCATAAACCACCGGACTGCCAACATTCACTCCCGCGGCCAATGCCGCATCGGCATTGGCAAAGCCAGCATCAACGTAAACTTCAGCGTAAGGCAAAACCTTGTATTTTTCTTCCGGCGTTGTGGCATGGTGACTCTTGTTGGCAATAATGCCAGGTATGTCCCTGCCCTCGCCCACACATATAAGAACTTCTTGAGACGCCAACGCGCGTTCCGGAACACCACCGAGACGTTCTAGCCTGATCCAGCCATTCGCTTCAATCTTGCGCACCACAAAGCCGAGCTGATCCATATGTGCAAACAGCATCACCGAAGGTGCTTTTGCATCTCCCGACAAGGTGCAGATAAGATTGCCAAGCCGGTCTGTTGTGGTTTCAAAACCGAGAGCCGCCATTTCAGCGGCCAGCCGCTTGCGCACCCGCGTTTCGTATCCAGACAATCCCGGCAACAGCATCAGTTCCTGGGTCAGACCGACGAGACGCTGACGCATTTCAGTGGCCTCGCGCCTTGCGGGCGGCATCCATGAAAGCTGCAGCCCGTGCGGGATCGACGGCGTTCCAGGTGTTGCCATCCACTTTCAATGAAGACCCAACTATACAGCCGTCGGCAAGTTTCATCACTTCGCCGATGGTTTCCTTTTTGACGCCAGTGTTGGCCAGAACAGGCGTATCAGGCAGCACCTTCTTAACAGCACCAAGATCAGACATTGCGGGTGCTTCGCCGGTGATGGCACCGGACACCAGGATGGCATCCGGAACAGATGAGAAAACCGCACTGCGCGCGCGATCTGGCAGTGAACGCGGATCGAGTGACGAAGCAAACTCTGCCGAAACATTATAAAACATTCCAAGATCGCCACGGTTCAAGCGTTGGCGGTAGCGTTGCGCTTCGCCGGCATTGGTTTGCCAGAGGCCCATATCGGAGGCGTAGAGACCAGTGTAGATTTCCCGGACAAAACTTGCACCCGTGGCGGCTGCAAGCGCCACGCTGGCCATTCCGTCCCACAACACATTCACGCCAAAGGGCACTTTCATTTCGTGGCGCAGAACGCCGATCACATAACCCATGGTGGCAGTGGACGCTGTGTCAACCTTGAACTCGTAAGGCCGGTCGTTTTCATTGCCGAACATCACGGCATCAACGCCCGCATCTTGCAAGGCTTTCAGATCCTTGCGGCAACCGGCGATAAGGCCTTCGAGACCAGCATCTGCATCGTGCAGCGGTGCACCAGGCAATGCCCCGAAATGCACCATGGCAATCACTGGCTTGGTGTTTCCGAATATTTTTTTGAAACGCTGGCTCATTAAATTCTCAGTCCGGATTGGGCATCGAAAAGATGCGCTGCTGCGGGGTCGGGCAACAGCGATATTGCCTGCCCCGGCACTGCCCGCAATCGTTGCCGAAACAAACCGACGATTTTCTGCTCGCCGAGTTTTGCAAAGACCTGTGTTTCCGAGCCCAGCGGCTCGACGACGGTGACTTCTGCTGTCGCGCCGCCCTTGTTGATCTCCAGATGTTCTGGCCGAATTCCATAGACGGCCTCCTTGCCATCTGCGGCCTTCGGTACCTTCTTCAAGGGCAGGACGAACCCATCAGTCGTCGTAAAACTCGGCTTTGCTCCAGCAGACACCTTGCCCTTGAGCAAATTCATGGATGGCGAGCCTATGAAACTGGCCACGAAGACGTTTGCAGGATTGTCGTAAAGCTCCAGCGGCGTACCCACCTGCTCAACCACACCCGCATTCATCACGACAATACGATCCGCCATGGTCATGGCTTCAACCTGGTCATGCGTGACATAGACTGTGGTGACTTTCAGGCGCTGGTGCAATTCCTTGATTTCGGCGCGCATCTGCACGCGCAGTTTCGCATCGAGGTTAGACAGGGGTTC
Organism: uncultured Alphaproteobacteria bacterium; assembly: GCA_963738595.1. Lineage (GTDB taxonomy): Bacteria > Pseudomonadota > Alphaproteobacteria > Rhizobiales > Aestuariivirgaceae > Aestuariivirga. The sequence goes on along the minus strand of CAVTXF010000005.1, from coordinate 9,097 downwards.
ATCAAACAGAAACACTGCCGGATTGCGCACGATCGCCCGGCCCATGGCCACGCGCTGACGTTGCCCACCGGAAAGCTGACGAGGATAACGGCTGAGATATGGCACGAGATCGAGGATTTCTGCCGCACGCTTCACGCGCTCGTCGATTTCTGATTTGGGCGCGTGCCGAAGCTGCAAGGCAAAGCCCATGTTTTGCGCAACGGTCTTGTGCGGATAAAGCGCATAGGTTTGAAAAACCATGGCGATGTCACGATCCTTCGGTGGCAGGTTGTTCACGACCTTGCCGCCGATTTCAATGTCACCAGATGTAATCGGTTCAAGGCCAGCAATCATGCGCAACAATGTCGACTTGCCGCAACCAGATGGCCCCACGAGAACGACAAACTCCCCGTCGGTAATGGCAACAGAAACGCCGTGGATGACCTCCTGGCTGCCATAGGATTTTCGTGCATTCTTGATTTCGACCGATGCCATCCGCTCAACTTTTGGTACAATTCCAGATGAGAACCATAGGGGCAGCTGAGGTTACATGGCAAGAGGGCATCAATTGTTTGGCACATTGAAACTGGCATGGACACCGACAAAGCATTGCTCTTTGATGCCACAAAACGCAGAATAAGCGAGTTGAAAGACGGAGAATCGCATGAAAAAAATTCGCTGGGGAATACTGGGTCCAGGCAGCATCGCCCAGAATTTCGCGGATGGTTTGGCTCAGTCGCAATCTGGGGTGCTGACCGCCATAGGCAGCACATCGCAAGAGCGGCGCGACAGTTTCGGCGACCGCAACAAGGTAGCGCCTGGAAATCGCCACGCCAGTTATGACGCGCTTGTAAATGACAGGAACGTTGAAGCCATCTACATTTCCACACCCCATCCCTGGCACGCCGAATGGGCGATCAAGGCAATGCGCGCGGGCAAGGCTGTATTGGTTGAAAAGCCTGCCGGGATGAATGCGGCAGAAGTAATCGCCGTAACCGAGGTGGCTTTGCAGTGTGGAACCTTCTTTATGGAAGCCTACATGTACCGTTGCCATCCGCAAATTTCACGCATGCTGGAAATCATCGCAACAGGCGAAATTGGAACATTGCGCCACCTCAAGGCAAATTTCGGTTTCGCGGCACCCTTCAGCGCAGGCTCGCGCCTTTTTGATCGCAATCTCGGTGGCGGCGGAATTCTTGACGTCGGTGGCTACACAACGTCCCTCGCCCGCCTGGTCGCAGGCGCAAGCATCGGTCAAGCTTTCGCCGAACCCGTTGCAGTCAAGGGGGCGGGAATTCTAGGCAAGAGCGGTGTGGATGAAGTTGCACATGCCCTGCTCACATTCAGCAATGGGTTCATCGCTGAAATTGCATGTGCAGTCACGCGCGCGATGGACAACCGCGCGACAATTACCGGCGACAAGGGGACATTGGAATTGCCCGACCCCTGGGTGCCAGGCCGAAACATTGGCCCGTCAGATTCCAAAATCATCGTGACAGTGGGAAGCAACATCCGCAACGAGAATATCACCAACCCAAATCAGCTCTTTTCGTTCGAAGCCGAACTTGCCAGCCGCGCCATTCTTGACGGCCGCATGCAGGCACCCCATCCTGCAATGACATGGGCAGATAGCATCGGCAACAGCACGACCACGGATCGTTGGCGTGCCGAACTCGGTTATGTCACCTTCAGCGAGGATCCCAAACTCAATCGCAAGACTCCGGGTGTGGCGCCCAAGGGCCTGCCCCAAATTCCAAAAATTGCTATTGCCGATCTCGATAGACCGATCAGCAAGCTGGTCATCGGCTGCGACAACAAGGACGACGTCGCTGCAGGTGCCCTGGTCTGGGACGCATGGATGGAAGCTGGCGGCAATGCCTTCGACACTGGCTTTGTCTATGGCGGTGGACACCACGAAAAGGTACTCGGACAGTGGATGGCAAATCGTGGTGTCGCAGATGACGTAGTCACAATCGTCAAGGGCGCCCACACGCCCTACTGCACACCGCGCGCCATCGAAGCCCAACTTGACATCTCGCTGGAACGCCTCGGACTGGACCGCGCGCCAGTTTATGTTATGCATCGCGACAATCTGGATGTGCCAGTGGGAGAGTTCGTCGATGCACTCAATCGCTTGCACAAGTTGGGTCGCATTGGCGCATTCGGTGGGTCAAATTGGTCAGTAGCGCGTTTCAAGGAAGCCAATGCATATGCGAAGACCAATGGCCTCAAGCCGCTGACAATTCTCAACAACAACCTGTCGCTGGCAGTGATGGAAAAGCCAGTTTGGGCCGGCTGCATCACGTCCAACAATACGGACACCCTCGCCTTCTTGCGCCAAAACAAGACAACCCATGTCAGCTGGTCGTCACAAGCACGTGGTTATTTTCTGCCAGAAGCCTTGCGCAACCGCTTGCCTGCAGATACCAGCCCCGAAACCTGTTTCGGTAGCCCCGCCAACGCAGAACGCCGCAATCGCGCCGACAAACTGGCAAAACAACTTGGTGTCTCCACGCACAATATCGCCACGGCTTGGGTCCTCACGCAGAGTTTCCCGTCTCTGGCATTGGTTGGCCCTCGCAGCCCTGGCGAAATCGCCTCAACATTGCCTGCACTCGGACTGACTCTCGGCCCCGGCCAAGTGGCATGGCTGAATCTTGAAGCGGATTCTCCTTGACACGCCAGAGCATGAAAAACAAAACTCGATAAGCACCGGAGCAATCCGTAGTCTAACGTCTATTGCCTCAAAGGGAAACTCTTGCTTTTGCCTGCCCGCGCGGATGCAAGATTGCTATCGCCATTGCTTTTCCTCCACCGTCCAAGCCCAGCCAGGAAGTTTTCCGGATTTTGAAAACGCATTGATGAAGCAACAATCAATGTTTGGGGCGGTGTGCCAAGGTTGAGGTCGTAGCGGTCAATCTCAATGCCTGCAGCACCTTCGTGGGCCAAACCAAAATCACCAAAGATTTCGCCTTCAATGCCTTTGAACATCCAGTTGGCGCGACGGTGCCATGAATCTGGCATGCGGCGATAGGGGCGTGCGGATTCAAAACCTTGCGAAATGAAGCCGACGCCCACAAGCGTGTTTGGCGATGGGTCTGCAATATATTGTTTGCAGAAGGCAGCGTATTCAGCAGCAACCCAGTGGTCAATCATCACCATGCCAGCACACCCGTTTAGTCCCCTTGTCACCCGAGGCATGACGTCTATTCATCCCACGCGGCCTGCGCCTGACGCGTCTCTGTTGCAATTGCCGATAGTGGCGCTAATCCAACGAATAACCCGATTGGAGACAATGCCACCATGCGACCGACCGAAGCCCGCCGCCTTCTACCGACCCAGATTTGCGAACTCGTCATTGCCGGCAGAAACGGCAGTGCTCCCATTGTCATCTATGAAACTTCTGAGCTGATTGAAGCTCCGAATTGGACACCTGACGGACATTGGTTGATTTACAATGCCGACGGGCGGCTGTTTCGGATCTCGCCGGATGGACAAGATGGCCCGCACCGCATCAACACAGCGCCAGTTGAGAACCTCAACAATGATCACGTCATCTCACCCGATGGCCAGTGGCTGTACCTCAGCGCCAATGATGGTCACCTCTACCGCTGTGCGATTACTGGCGGCGTGCCAGTGAAGATTTCCAATGATCATGACCCGGCCTTGCACTTCAGATATTATCTTCATGGCATATCACCTGATGCCAAGACGCTTGCGTATGTCGGCCTTGAGCGCCTGGCCGACAAGAACATGACACGCATTTGTACGATACCGTCTGCGGGTGGTGCTGACGAGATATTGACGGATGGGTCCTGCCCTGTTGACGGCCCGGAATATTCCGTGGACGGACAATGGATATATTTCAATTCGGAAGCGGCAGCCACCAAACCCGGCCATGCCCAGATTTTCCGCATGCAACGCGACGGCACTTGCCAACAGCAACTGACCCACGATGAAAGAGTGAACTGGTTCCCCCATCCCGCACCAGACGGAACAATTTTTTCATATATCTCTTTCCCCACGGGCACGCTGGGGCATCCTGCCGACAAGCATGTGATCATCCGCACAATGAACCCTGATGGTACCGGCATCAGGGACATTGATCAATTCAATGGCGGTCAAGGCACGATCAACGTCACCTCATGGGCCCCGGATTCACAGCGCTTTGCTTATGTGCGATATCCGCAGTCATAGCCGCGGTCTTCGATCCAGGCTTGAGGCGGTGAACTTGGTGAGAGAACGTGGCGGTGCGATTGTGCAAGCGGCGTGTGAGCTTGATCTCAACCACAATATGCTCAGGCGCTGGCTGAAAGAGCATGATGGTGATCCCAATCATGCGTTCCATGGCCTCGGGCAGATGAAGCCTGAGCAATTGGAGATTGACAGGCTGCGCAAGGAAGTGACCTGGTTGAAGGCCGAACGTGACATCCTAAAAAAGGCCGCAGCCTACTTCGCGAGGGATGCGATATGAAGTTCGCCTTCGTCGCGATGCACCGCTCAGTTTGGCCGGTGGCATGGGTTTGCAAAGCGCTGGATGCGTTTTCATGCATCAGCCGCTCAATGCGGTGCAGGCCGCAAGACAAGCCTTCCGCCAGAACATCCTTCCACACTCGCCGTGCACCATAAGTTCGGTCACTCTCAAGGAAGCTCCGGCGGATGAGAACCAGCACGGTCTCATCCTCCAGAGTCCTTCTGGCAGGCTTGCGATTGAGCCAGTCGCTTCTCATGGCCACCTGGCGGCATGGCAGACCGGATGCCCTGCTGCATCATTCTGATCGCGGCAGCCAATACACGTCCGAGCAGTTCCGGACATTGATGGAAGGAAATGGCGTGACTTGTTCGATGAGCCGCTCCGGCAACGTCTGGGACAATGTGGTGATGGAGAGTTTTTTCTTCACACTCAAAACCGAACGCACGGCGCGAAAACATACATCTTACGCGACCAGGCTCGTGCCGATGTCTTCGACTTCATTGAGCGCTTCTACAATTCCAAGCGTCGGCATTCGACAATTGGATACTTAAGCCCTATTGAATTCGAAAGGAGATCGGAAGTTTCTTAAGCAACCGTCCGTGAAACCGGCAGTAGCTCCATCCCTATTACAACGGCGATGCCGCTTCGCACGAGCGATTGCCGACATGTCATTAGCGCGCGCTCAGAATTGCCCTCAGTGAGTCTGAAATACCGAAAGCCAGCAGAGACGAAGTATTGGAATTTCCCGGAAAAAACTGGAGGGGCTTCTGTCAGCACATTTGCAACAGTTGGGTTGCATGAACCAGAGACGGAGATGAACCTTATTATGAGAGCCAGTCACTACCGAACATCACCAGCTATTCCCTTATCATAGAAGCAAGAGCATCCGCACCAATGCGGTCGAGATTGCTCACCGTCGACCAATATCTATCCGCAATATTTTCTCCGATCAGACCGCGGGCCTTCTTTCGCAGTCCGGTTTCGACAACCGTTGAGTTGAGACGAGCTGAGATATCGAATGTGGGAAACAGATTCTGACCATCTGTCGTTTCCAAAACGCCATGGGTTGCTGTATCGCTCACTGTACTATCGCCCTCGATTGTGATCTTATTCGCAAAATCGACAAGGCCCAAGTTCGCGCAAAGGCCATCAATGTAGGATGCATCCGCAGAAGTATCGATCCCATGAAAAACCATCCCGGCCAGCCAGACATAACTGAATTTCACTTCCAGCCCTGTGCGGGGCTTTTTGATATCGCAAACACCCAACCACCGGGGATTAACACGCAAATTGATCCTTTTTACCCTATCTGGGCTGATCTTGTTGCTTGCTAGAAGCGCTGTAAACGCCTCGATCATGGCATGGGTGCCGTGGCAGCAGGCGTGAAGCTTGTATTTGATGTCTTCAAACAAAAACGTTTCCGGTGGTGGATTTTGCCACCAAACGGCAAAATCTGGCTCGTCTGAATGAGTGTCAATAAAACCTTGCGAACCTGCGATGCCATCATCACATGACATGAAACCAAGTTTTGCCAAGCCGGCACATTCAACGCCGTTGGCCGCCGAAAGGCCTGCATTGTAGGGCTTGCCCATGGTCCCGAATTGCGACTTCAACCCCGATGCGCGCGTGGCAACCAAGCTGAGCGCGTTGCGCATTTGCGCTTCATCCAGCCCATAGAGGCGGCCGGCGGCAATGGTGGCGCCAAAGGCACCTGCCGTTGCGGTTTGATGAAAGCCACGCAGATAATGCTTGCGCCCGAAAACCATGCCCAAGCGTACCGAAGCCTCGGCGCCCACAAGAAAAGCATCGGCGACATTCGCTGCAGAAGCACCGGTCTCCTCTGCCACGGCAAGGGCCGCAGGCAGTATGCCGACGGACAAATGGCCAATATGTGCAAAATGGGTATCGTCATAATCCAAAGCGTGGCTAATCGTTCCGTTCACCAACGCTGCGGCGCGCGCGGGTACCTTACCGCCCCCAAACACAGATGCGACTTCGCGGCCGCCCTCGCTGGCGAAATAACTTCGCAGAATACACGCCACCGGCTCGTTTCGCCCCGCCCATCCCACTACTAGCCAGTCAAACAAAGAAAACAGGGCCATCTGCCTTGCGCTGGAGGGGAGCGATACTTTCGGCAACAGAGCGAGTTTGGTCAGGTTTTCCAGAACTTCTGTACGCATGGGTGAGACCTTCCAATGTCACTTGAGTAATCGGCTGATAAAGCACTTGAACCAGAGTTTCCGCAGCCCATCGGCCAAACTCTGCGAAATGCCGATTCATCGAAGCAGAAACGGATCAGCAGTGCTGCTGGAGGTGGCAATCCAGACGCACTTCACCTGCATGTATTCCTTGATGGACTCGGCACCACTTTCACGGCCAAGCCCGCTCTGCTTGTAGCCGCCAAACGGGCTCATGAAACTGACGGCGCGATATGTGTTTACCCACACTGTGCCAACACGCAGTTTTTCAGACATCCGAAGCGAACGCCCCATGTCCTTGGTCCATACACCCGCTGCCAATCCGAAGGGAACATCATTGGCAATGCGGACAGCCTCTTCTTCATCTTCAAACGGGATGATTGCCAGGACAGGTCCAAATACTTCTTCCTGAGCAATCCGCATTTCGTTGCGTACACCAGTAAAGATTGTCGGTTCAATAAATCGGCCACCGCCGCTGCCATCGACGTTGCGAACCCTGCCGCCCAAAACGCACTCGGCACCTTCGCCTTTTGCCACTTCAATATAGGACAAGACTTTTTCAAACTGCGGCTGGGTGGTAATCGGGCCGACATTGGTTTCAGGCCGCATCGGATCACCGATTTTGGCGCGCTCTGCAACTTCTACCAAACGCTTCACAAACGTGTCGTGGATGCTCCGCTGCAGCAATAGCCGCGAACCGGCAATGCAGGTCTGACCCGTTGCCGCGAAAATGCCGGAGATCGCCCCCATGACGGCGGCTTCCAAATCGGCATCTTCGAAGACAATATTCGGGGATTTTCCGCCCAACTCCAGAGAAACATGTTTCATCTGTCTGGCAGCGTCTTCATAGATTTTGCGCCCTCCGACATTCGACCCCGTAAAGGCAATTTTCGCGACTTTCGGATGGTTCACCAACGGCGCACCAGCTTCAGCGCCCAATCCTGTCACCACATTGACCACACCTTTGGGAAAGCCCGCCTCCTCAAACAACCGAACAAATTCCAGTGTCGAGGCCGAGGTGAATTCTGACGGTTTGATCACGGCCGTGTTTCCGGCGGCAAGGGCAGCTGCAAGTTTCCATGTCAAAAGCAGCAAAGGCGAATTCCACGGAGTGACCATGGCAATCACGCCCAATGGCTCATAGCGTGTAAAGTTGAACATGCCGGGTTTATCTGATGGAATGACAGAGCCCTCGACCTTGTCTGCGAGGCCGCCGTAATAGCGATACCACTCAGCCATATATTTTGTTTGGGCAGACATCTCGGCATAAAGCTTGCCATTGTCGCGGGTTTCAATGGTGCCCAGATGGGCACTGTCGCGTTCGATCAATTCAGCCAGACGACATAGCAACTTGCCACGTTGCGTTGGGCGCATGCTTCCCCATTCACCGTTGAATGCCGCATCTGCGGCTTGTACGGCAGCGTCTACATCTCGCGCGTCAGACCGGGCGATTTTCGCCCAGATTTCACCCGAATAGGGGTTGTCGGACTCCAGTTGTTGCCCTGATGCAGCAGGAACCCATTCAGCGTTGATGTAGTTCGTGTAAGTCTTCATTTCGCAATTTCGCCCTTGCAATTCGCGGTGATCATGCGGTTTCACGCAAACAGGATTCAAGAATGTCAATGCCCTCGGCAAAGACTTCATCCTGAATGGTCAGGGGATACAGGAAGCGAATGGCACTTCCGCCGGGGCCGCAAAGCAACAGGATCAAGCCGCGGGTAAGGGCCATGGCCTGCACTTTCTTGGCGCGGTCAGAATCAAATTCGAAGGGGCCTTTGCCGGGCACGCAAAGCTCTACGGCGATCATGCTGCCAAGCCCGCGAACATCTGCGATGCCAGAGATCGTAGCTTGCAGCTTGGTCATGCGAGCCATCAGCACTTTGCCAAGCTGCATCGAGCGGTCCAGCAGCTTTTCGTCTTCGATCACTTCCAACACGGTGGTGGCCGCCGCAATCGCTGTCGCATTGCCTGCATAGGTGCCCCCCATTGACCCAGGAACGGGAGCATCCATGACTTCGGCCCGCCCTATCAGCCCCGAAAGCGGATAGCCAGCCGCCAGACTTTTGGCAGTGACGATCAGGTCGGGCTTCACGCCACTGTTTTCAATGGCAAACCAGCGACCGGTCCTGCCCATGCCTGATTGAATTTCATCTGCAATCAAGATGATTCCATGGGCATCGCAAATTGTCCGCAACCCTTGCAGAAAATCAGTCGGTGCGGGATTGAATCCGCCCTCCCCCTGGACAGGTTCGACAATAATTGCCGCAACGCGGATTGCCTCAACTGAGGTGACAAAAAGCTGTCGAACCGCGCCGAGCGCCTGCGCCACTGATACACCGTGCGAGGGAAATGGCACATGGAAGATATCCCCCGGAAATGGCCCCAACCCGATTTTATAGGGTGCCATTTTGCCCGTCAGACCCATGCCCAACATGGTACGACCGTG